>NZ_QZWD01000040.1 GCF_003602005.1 Salinisphaera sp. Q1T1-3
GCCCTAGGTGTGACCTCTCAGTAGATTGTTCATCCGAGCCGCGACCCTTGAAGCTGATGGGTGCTGAAATCCAGAAGCCAAAGGAGCCACCCGGATGAACACGCACAAGAATGCGCGACTCAGCGTTCACAGTCGACAGGTGCTGGTACGACGTGTGATCGAACAGGGGCTCAGGCCGGTTGACGTGGCACAAGCCATGGCCGTGAGTCCACGCACTGTCTACAAATGGTTGGCGCGCTATCGTCGTGAGGGCTGGGACGGGTTATCCAATCGCAGCTGTCGAGCGCACCGATGTCCGCACCAGGTATCGGTCGCCCAGCAAGCGCACATCGTTCGACTGCGTCGCCAACGTCTGATTTATTCGGCCATCGCGCGCCAGACCGGCGTGGCGCGCGCGACGGTCGCGCGCATTCTCCAGCGGGCCGGCCTGAATCGATTGTCTGCGCTTGAGCCCACACCCCCGGCGCAACGCTACGAACACGCGGCACCGGGCGATATGCTGCATCTGGACGTCAAGAAAGTGAATCGCTTCGCGCAGCCCGGGCATCGCGTGACGGGCGATCGGCGCAGCAAGTCGCGAGGAGCCGGCTGGGATTACGTCCACATGGCCATCGATGACCACAGCCGCGTGGCCCACGCCACGATCTGGCCGGACGAGACCGGTGCCAGCGCGGTACGCGCTCTGATGGCAGCGCTGCGTTATTACCGGACTCTGGGCGTGCGGTTCAAGGCAGTCCTGACAGACAACGGGGCCTGTTACCGATCCCGTCGATTTGCCAGGGCCTGTCGCCGACTTGGACTGCGCCACAAGCGCACACGACCCTACCGGCCGCAGACCAACGGCAAAGCCGAGCGCTGGATTCAGACCGCGCTACATGAATGGGCCTACGCCCATGTTTACCCAAACGCCGACGTGCGAGCCGATCACTTGCCTTACTGGCTCCACCACTATAACTGGCATCGACCCCATGCCAGCCTCAACCACCAACCACCCGTCAGCCGATTGTCGCTCTCCGTGAACAATGTGGTGGGTTTACACACCTAGG
>NZ_QZWD01000041.1 GCF_003602005.1 Salinisphaera sp. Q1T1-3
TGGGTGCAGAAATCCGTCAGACCTAAGGAGCGACCCGGATGAACACGCATAAGAATGCGCGACTCACCGTTCACAGTCGACAGGTGCTGGTGCGTCGAGTGATCGAACAGGGCCTGAGACCGGTCGACGTCGCCCAGGCCATGGCGGTGAGTACTCGCACCGCCTACAAATGGCTGGCGCGCTATCGCAGCGAAGGCTGGGCCGGGTTGTGGGATCGAAGCTGCCGGCCGCACCGAGGCCCGCATCGGACCTCAGCCACGCAGCAGGCGCGCATCCGTCGCCTGCGTCGCCAGCGGCGTATTTATTCGGCGATCGTGCGTCAGACCGGCGTGCCGCGCGCGACGGTCGCGCGCGTGCTCCAGCGGGCCGGCCTGAATCGATTGTCGGCGCTGGACCCCTCGCCGCCCGTCCGACGCTACGAACACGATGCCGCAGGCGACTTGTTGCATCTGGACATCAAGAAAGTGAATCGTTTTGCGCGCCCCGGCCATCGCGTGACCGGCGACCGGCGCGGCAAGTCGCGGGGTGCCGGCTGGGACTACCTCCATATGGCCATCGACGATCATAGCCGGGTGGCGCATGCCACGATCTGGCCGGACGAAACCGGGGCCAGCGCGGTTCGGGCGCTGATCGCCGCGTTACGTTACTACCGCCGCTTGGGCGTCCAGTTCAAAGCCGTACTCACCGACAATGGCGCGTGCTATCAATCCCGGCGCTTTGCCACCGCCTGTCGTCGACTCGGGCTTCAACACAAGCGCACCCGGCCGTACCGGCCGCGGACCAACGGCAAAGCCGAGCGCTGGATACAGACGGCACTGCACGAATGGGCCTATGCCCGGGTCTATCAAAACGCCGATGAGCGTGCGAACTATCTGCC
>NZ_QZWD01000042.1 GCF_003602005.1 Salinisphaera sp. Q1T1-3
TGTTGTATCGGTTCCAACTGATTACAACGATATGAAGATGCGTTCGTCTCGTTATGAAGTTGCGGCAATCGTTGATAATCAACGTAAAGTGCTGAAAGAATGGGATGGCAAGACTGAAGCTTTGCATGTCATCGTTGGCACTGCTGGAGAACTAATCTCCCAACGTAAACGTGAAATCTAATAAGTAATTTCTTAAAAGGCTGCTTCGGCGGCCTTTTTTATTTGTATTTTGTGCAGAGTGCTGTATAATTGTTGTCACGATAAACTAAACAGGAGAACCAATGAAGAAATTGATTCTAGGTTTGTGCTTAATGTTTACAGCACACTTATCTTATGCAGTTGACTGCCCAGAGCTATCAATTAGCCAAAAAGTAAACATGTTAAAAGCTTACCAGTATGGTGAGAATAACATGGGTAAAGGTTGGGGTATCACTCTAGCTGCTATAGCCTTACAAGAGTCAGAGT
>NZ_QZWD01000043.1 GCF_003602005.1 Salinisphaera sp. Q1T1-3
CCATTTTTTCAACAAAAATAGTAGGGGAATTCTATGCCTATTGAAGACGAAGGTCAACAGAAAAATAAAAATATACAGTCAAAACTGTTACTAAGACATCTAGCAGCTGGTGATAAAGAGCTTTTAAACGCCAGTTTAGGATAAGAGAAAGCAGGGAAGGCATAATACAAAAGGTATACAAAAGATAATGTGCAATTATAATTATGTGATATATTAAATATAGTTTTAATTAATAGCCATTTATTGCTCGCATGTTTGCAAATGCAAAGTTAGAATAAGAAACAGTTAGCAAGAGATATATATACAAGTATTACAATGGTCATTGTTCAGGTTATTAAGTATAGTATTATGAACTAATACTTGTAGAAATATAAGCAATAAATAAACTGTTATTAATTGAAATTATATTTAAATATATCGCATAATTTAATTGTGCATTATCTCTCGTAGACCTTTTACAT
>NZ_QZWD01000044.1 GCF_003602005.1 Salinisphaera sp. Q1T1-3
AGATAGTGGAAAGCCTGCAAGTCTTTACGCTGGCAGAATCGTTAGGGGGTGTAGAGTCTTTAACGTGTCATCCAGCTACAATGACACACGCAGCACTTCCAGAAGAGGAACGAGAAGCTGCAGGAATTGTAGATTCACTTATTCGTTTGAGCGTCGGTGTTGAAGACGCTGAGGATTTAATAAACGACTTGAAACAAGCACTAGCATAATTAGAAAGAATGGGATTTAGTAAATTGGCAGGGATCGGAGTAGGGCAATATGGTTCAACCATTGCTTTGCGTCTTGCTGAAAAAGGAGCACAGGTTTTTGCTTTCGATAATCAGGAAGAAAAGATCGAAAACATCAAAGACGATGTGGCATTTGCAGTAACGTTGGATACAACAGATGCAAAAGCATTGGCAGCGCAAAATATTCAGGAAATGGATGCTGCCGTTGTGGCCATAGGAG
>NZ_QZWD01000045.1 GCF_003602005.1 Salinisphaera sp. Q1T1-3
GCACCAGAATTACCATTATTCTTTAATGATGTTGTTACAGTAAACTCTTTATTATTTGTTGCTGTTGGATCCATTGTTCGTCTTTCAACATAAACATGTGACCCAGAATGAAGTCCGATAGAGTCAACAAAGCTATAGTATTTGTAACCATCTTTTAGTTGATAAATGCCACGCGCATCTGTTATTGCGTCATTTTTAGGTACAAATTGAATTTTGAGATTTCTCACATTATCAGGTACTTTAAATAAACGCAAAGTTGGACCGCCTTCGACAGTCTTTTCAGCAATCGTATCATTAGTATCAGCATTTTTGATAATAACATTTGTTGCGCCTTGACCGTTTTTAGTAGTCATTGTATTAAATTCAAAGATTAATTCAGAATTTGGATTTACTGTTAAAGATTTTTCAATACCATTAAAATCTCCATGATTACTAGCGTCCGTCC
>NZ_QZWD01000046.1 GCF_003602005.1 Salinisphaera sp. Q1T1-3
CATGTATACCTTATCCACCGGCAACACCCGCACCCCGTTAGAGGATGCGTTAGATTCTCCATTTTCTTTGTTGAAGCTTGTTTCGCAAAGTGCCGGAGGGAGAAGCTATCAATCCCGTCCTATGGCACGTCCAGATTTGCCACTAGGGATGTTAGGTTTTGCCGTGTGTGAAATGTTTGAAATGAAAAACACCCGTGCGATTCCGATAGAGGACTTTATGTATAGCAAGGATAATTACCCCGCTATCGGCTCAGTTTTCAGATTAACGGAAAGTGATCTTGTCGCAAAACTTGAAAGGCTTGTTAATTACATTCCGGGGATCTTTGATATTCGTGATACTGCCGGACAGCATCAGCTCTATTTATCTGAAGAAACGGAAGCGATGACATTCATTATTGAACATTATGAAAATCCAAGTAAGGAAGTCGCTGCATG
>NZ_QZWD01000047.1 GCF_003602005.1 Salinisphaera sp. Q1T1-3
CATGCTCTTCAACTCGCAGCTGCTGAACGGCGATACCTGCCTGCGGGTGCAGGGCGAGTCCGAAAACCTGCTCGGCACCGGCATTGTCTTCGACGGCGTGCAGCTCGACTGCACGACGAACAACGAGGGCGACAACGTCCAGGCGGTACAGGACTTCCTCGACAGCAGCAACGTCAGCGAGGGCGCCAGCCTGCCCCCGGCGGGCACGCTCCCGGCTGACGGCTTCTTCGAGCAGAACAGCACCATCGGTGCGGACGTGGACAGCTGGAAGGGCACCTGGACCTTCGGGATCTGAGGTCCGGTGACTTGCAGCGGCAAAGCAGGCCAGGCTCCGCGAGGGGCCTGGCTTGTTTTCGCCCACCCCTCCTACCGCGCAGGCCGCTGGCGTGCGCATGGAACAGGCGAAAGAGTTGATTATGA
>NZ_QZWD01000048.1 GCF_003602005.1 Salinisphaera sp. Q1T1-3
ATCTTGGTTTGGACGTGCCGATTGCCGCAATAGAGTCACCGGCAGAGGCTGTTGATATTTTCAGCGAGAAACTTCCTGTATTGCCACTCGTCAATGCGCATAAGGAAAGCCCCGGCAAGCCTCTTCCAGAAAATGCAGCCGGGGTTATAGAAGCTATTGAACGAGCCGTGGCCCTGACATTACGTGGTGAGACATCAGCTGTCGTCACCTGCCCTATTGCAAAGAAGCCGCTCTATGATGCTGGCTTCAAGCATCCCGGCCATACCGAGTTTCTCGCAGAACTCGCAAGCCAGCATCTCGGGCGCACAGTCATTCCGGTCATGATGCTTGCTGGCCCGGAATTGCGTGCGGTTCCGGTCACGATCCACATCCCGCTCGCTGAAGTACCGCGTGTATTGACCAAGGATGATGTTC
>NZ_QZWD01000004.1 GCF_003602005.1 Salinisphaera sp. Q1T1-3
CATGAAGACGAAGCGCTTCATCGACAAGCGCTGGCGAGACCAGGCGTGACAGCAATCCAATGCTGAGATAGTCCGCCATGCGGATGGGACCACCCAACGTCGACGCCTTGCCTGCCATGCCGATTACCGGAAGCGATCAATATTCAATAGTATATCGCTAAGTGAACGGCATTGGGGCCTGTCGATGTTTCGTACGAGTCCGCGCCCAGTGCGTCCTGAAATTGACGATGGGCGGCCAGACGAGGCGTCGTGCGCGCCGTGCAGCCATTCTGCGCCAGCGTGCTAGGGCCTGTTGATGTTTCGTGCGAGTCCGCGCCAAGTGCGCCCTGAAATTGACGATGGGCGGCAAGACGAGGCATAGCACGCATAGCGTGTCATTCTGCGCCAGCGTGCTAGAACGCTGGATTGCCGTCGTGTTTTTGATTTTGGGGCACTTGTCCCTTCGGGTTGGGCCGCCCATGAAAAATCGACGATGGGCGCCCTACGGCGTTGCCAGTCGCCGATCGTGGCACGCCCCGATCGGCGACTCGCGCCTTGCCGGACACACGGCGGTCTCTCGACGAAAAGGCGCTCGAACGAAACCTCAACAGGCGCTAGCCAATCGCCGTCCGTGCGCTGTCGTGCGTCGAAACCGCGCTGTTGGCCTCGGCAGCCGGCACGTAACGATAGTATTCGATGCCCACATCGCGGAAATCACTGCGATCGGTGTTGCCGATCGAGTCGACCACGAATTCATCGCTGGCCGGGGCCGGCTCGACATCGGCCGGATGGCCGTCGTGTAGTGCGGCATACTGGTCGGCATCGAGATTGAGCGGCTGGCCGAGCGCGCTCTTGAAGTTGATGCGCGCCGCGGCCTTCTCCCAGCCCTCGGCCACTCGCATGGGCAATGCCTCGGCCGCATCGCCACTGCCGTAGCCGAGCGCCAGCCATTGCTGGCCACCGAGGCTCAGCGTGTTCTCGTAGGCCTCGGAGAAACCGGCAGCCAGCCACGCCGGGAGCGCGGCGGTATACAGATTGCCGAGATCGCGCATCGTGTCGCTGCCCAGCGACAGCTTGCCGGCGACCAGATTGGCCCAGAGCTCGGTCTTGCGCAGGTAGCGCATCAGATCGCCCGCCAGCGGGAAGGCATCGTCGCCCGAGGCGCCGGCGGCGACCCGCTCGCGCATGTTGGGCGAGACACCGGCGATCTCGGCGACCAGCGCGTCGAAATCGACACCGGCCGCGGCCGCATATTCCGCCAGCTCGGCATGGTTATCGGCATCACCGTCGGCCAGGGCGAACAGATAGGCCATCGCCCAGCCGGCCGAGGGCATCCGGTGATACGGCCGATGCATGAACACCGCATCCACCGCGTGGAAGTAGTCGGCACGGCGACCGCCGCCCTGGCGCGCCAGCATGGCGTTCATCGCCGCGCGCGTGGCATCGACGTAGCAACTCGTCGAATAGCGACCGTTGAAGACCGGCAGATCCTGCATCTGACCGTCGGCCCGCTGGGCCTGGCCACGGAAACGAGCGAACGGCTTGCGGAAGTCGACCATGCGGTAATCGGACGCGCTGCCGGAGCGGGACAGATCGATATGCAGCAGCTTGGGCTCGGCCTCGAGCAGGATCGCCACCGCCCCCGCGCCCTGGGTCGGCTCGCCGGTGGAGCCGCGCTCGTACTCGGCGATGTCCGAACACACCACGATCGCCTTGCGGGCCTCGCCGTCCGTGGCCAGATAGCGCAGCGCCCCCTTCATGGCATACACACCGCCGAGGCAGGCGTGCTTGAATTCCGGCACCTCGCACTCGCGCGACATGGCCGGCTTGCCGTGGGTGGCCAGCGCATCGTCGAGCATGCCCTTGACGATCACCGCACCCGCCGAGTTGTCCGACGAGGATTCGGTACCGAGCGCCAGATAGCCGATCTCGCGCGGATCGATGTCGTAGGACTGAATCAGACGCCAGACCGCGTTGGCCGCCAGCGTATAGACACTCTGCTCCGGCCCTCGCATGCGAAAACTGTGGCCGACCACCTTGCGGATCTTGTCCCAGGGCTGATCGTTCCATTGACACCAGTCTTCGAGCTTGACGCGATATGGCGGCAGATAGAGCGCCAATCCACTGATTCCCGGCATGGCAAGCCTCGTCTTTTGACGTCGCGCGACGCGCGGCGATGGGTTTTCAGGGCCGCTATGCTAGCAAAAGCTGTGCCCTGCACGCTCGTAGTGCAGCGAAGACAATGCCACGACAGCGGGCGCGCCCCATTCGGCACGGGCGGTTTGATGCAGTATCCTTGCGCGCGACCAATCGCGGCCATCGGCGAATCCCGCATGAAACAAGCCAGCGCACGCGCGCACAGTAACATCGCGCTGATCAAGTACTGGGGCAAGCGCGATGCGCGCCTCAACCTGCCGGCCGTCGGCTCGATCTCGATCACGCTGGCCGATCTGTACACGGATACGACCGTGTCCTTCGACGATACCCTCGCCGCCGACCAGGCTCGGATCGGCGGCGCCGAGGTGGATCCCGGGCGCCTGTCCGGCTTTCTCGACATTGTTCGAGAAACCGCGGGCACCAATGTCCCGGCCCGCATCGTCTCCGAAAACAACTTTCCCACCGGCGCCGGCCTGGCATCGTCGGCTTCCGGCTTCGCCGCACTGGCGCTGGCCGCCACCCGCGCCGCCGGGCTCGAGATGTCCCCGCGCGCGCTGTCGATTCTCGCCCGTCGCGGCTCCGGCTCGGCGGCGCGCTCGTTGTTCGGCGGGCTCGTGGAAATGCATCGAGGCCAGGATGAGGACGGTCTGGATGCCTTCGCCGAACCGATTCTCGCCCAGAACGCCTGGCCGCTCGAGGTCGTGGTCGCGATCACCGATAACGCGAGCAAGAAGGTCAACTCGACGATCGGCATGAGCGATCTCGATGCCCGATCGGACTTCTACGACGGTTGGCTCGCCCACGCCGAGGACGATCTGTCTTCGATGCGCGAGGCCATCAAGGCCCGGGATTTCGCCACCGTCGGCGCCCTGTCCGAGATGAGCTGTCTCAAACTGCACGGGCTGATGCTCTCCACGCGCCCCGGCCTGATCTACTGGAATGCCGCCACGGTCTCGGCGATGCACGCGGTACGCGAGATGCGCGCCAGTGGCCTGGACGTCTATTTCACGATCGATGCCGGCCCGCAGGTCAAGGCGCTCTGTGCGCCGGGCCAGGGCCAGGCGGTGGCCGCCGAACTGGCCCAGGTCCCCGGTGTTCTGGAAACGCGCCTAACCGCTCTCGGCCCCGACGCCGCCGTGCTGTGACCATGACAGCCACCATGATTCACACCAGCGCGCCGGGCAAGCTCTTCCTGATGGGCGAATACGCCGTGCTCGAAGGGGCACCGGCGCTTTTGACCGCGGTGGATCGTCGTGCCCGGGTGCAACTGAGGCCCATCGACGGGCCAGACTGGCGAATCTCGGCGCCGAATCTCGGCGTGCACGATCAGCCTCTCGGGCCCGACGGGCGGCTGCCGGCCGACGCCGATGCCGATCTGTCTCGTCATCTCGCGGTATTCGATGCCGTGCGCACCACTGTTTCGGCCCACGTCACACAACCGCTGCCGGCACTGGCCGTTCATATCGACACCACGGATTTCGCGCGTGACGGCCACAAGCTCGGACTCGGCTCCAGTGCTGCAGTGGCCGTGGCCCTCACGCAGGCGCTCGCTGCCGCGGCCGGCCAATCGCCCGACCGGGCCACGCTCACACGTCTGGCCGTCGCTGCGCATCGTCGGGCCCAGAACGGCACGGGCAGCGGCGGCGATGTGGCCGTATCCGTCTACGGCGGCTTCATCGGCTATGTGCGCGACCAGGCGCCCACACCGCTGGACTGGCCCGAAACGCTGACCGGGCGAGCGGTGGTCACAGGCCAGGGCGCGAGCACGCCGGAGCTGGTCGCCCGGGTCTATGCCTACCGGGCACGCGATCCGGACAGGTTCCACACCGACATGACCCGTCTGGCCGCGTTGGCCGAACGCGTCGGCTCACACGTCGGTGAAGCGGCGCGGTTTCTCGATACCGCCCGCGATTACTTCGATGCCCTGATCGCGCTCGATACGCACGCCGAGGCCGGCATCGTCAGCGCGCGTCACCACGAACTGGCGGCACTGGCAGCCCGATACCACACGGTGTTCAAGAGCTCGGGCGCCGGCGGCGGCGATGTCGGCCTGCTGTTCGCCCACGCCGAGGATCTGACGAATGCGCTTATCGTCGCATTCGAGACCGCCGGGGCCGCCGTTCTCGATCTGGTTTTCGGTGCGCCCGGCGTATGTTTCGACACGCCCTCGCCGGTCGACGACTGACGGGCGGAATCGAGCCCCGTGTTAGATCTGCGTTAAACTATTGCATTAGGCAACGACACCGGACGCCGTGTCGATCGTTTCCGCCGAGGATCCGCCTGCATGAGTCATTCCCGAATTCCCCAGTTCTACAAGTTTTCCGTGGCCGATCGGCTGCGCGCCCTGCTCGAGCGCGAAGTCATTAGCGAAACGGAATACGATGCGCTGATCGACGGCACGCATCTGCTGGACGCCGACACCGCCGACCGGCTGATCGAAAACGTGATCGGCGCCTTCGGGCTGCCGATGGGCCTGGGGCTGAATTTCTCGGTCAACGGACAGGACTATCTGATCCCGATGGTCGTCGAGGAACCCTCGATCATCGCCGCGGTCTCCTCGGCCGCCAAGCTCGTGCGTCGAGCCGGCGGCTTTTCCTCGCACGCCGAACGACCGATGCTCATCGGCCAGATTCAGGTCGTCAACGTGCCGCATGCCGCCCATGCCAAGCAGGCGGTTCTACAGGCCAAGGAAGAGATCCTCAATCTGGCCAACAGCCTGCATCCGAACATGGTCGCGCGCGGCGGCGGGGCCCGGGACGTCGAAGTCATCACCCATGGCCCGACCGCCGATCACGGCGAAATGCTGGTCGTGCATCTGGTGGTGGACACACGCGATGCAATGGGCGCCAACCTCGTCAACACGATGTGCGAAGGCGCCGCGCCGCTGATCGAGAAGATCACCGGCGGTGAAGTGTTTCTGCGCATCCTGTCGAATCTGACCGACCGGGCCCTGGTGCGGGCGCGCTGTGCGATTCCGCCGGAGCTTCTCGCCTCCGGCGATCGCGCCGGCACCGAGGTCCGTGACTCGATCATCCTGGCCAACGAATTCGCGGAGATGGACCCGTACCGGGCGACCACGCATAACAAGGGGATCATGAACGGCATCGATGCCGTGGCGATCGCCACCGGCAACGACTGGCGTGCCATCGAGGCCGCTGCCCACGCCTACGCGGCACGGACCGGACGCTATCGATCCCTGACGCGCTGGTATGCCGACGAGGCCGGACACCTGGTCGGCGAGCTCGAGATTCCCCTCAAGGTGGGCACGGTCGGCGGTCAGGTCGAATCGAACCAGGCGGTCAAGATCGCGCATCGGGTGCTCGGGATCGAGTCGGCGGCCGAACTGGCCCAGGTGATGTGCGCGGTCGGGCTGGCGCAGAACTTCGCCGCTATCAAGGCCCTGTCCACCGACGGCATTCAGCGCGGCCACATGACCCTGCACGCCCGCAGCGTGGCCATGGCGGCCGGTGCGACCGAAGCGAATTTCGACGAAGTCGTCGATCGACTGGTGGCCGGCGGTGACATCAAGGTCTGGAAGGCGCGCGAGATCATCGCCACGCTCGACGACCCTGCCCCCGACAACGCCGGTGCGGCCAGCCCGGGCACATCCACCGAAACCGTGGGTCACGGTGATGCCACGGGCGACTTCGGCTACGGCAAGATCATCGTGCTCGGGGAGCATTCCGTGGTTTACGGCCGACACGCCATCGCGGCCCCGATCCCGCTCAACGTACGCGCCGAGGTACGCCCCCAGGCCCAGGATATCGACCTGCTGATTCCACGCTGGGGCGTGGAGATGCGGTTCTCCGAGCCGGAAGGCTCGATCAGCTCGCTGCACGAATCCATCTCCCTGATCGCCGAGCGTCTGGGTGTGGCCGATCGCGGCATGCGCATCGATGTGTTCCCACGGGTACCACGGGCCAACGGCCTGGGCGCCTCGGCGGCGCTGGCCGTCTCGGTCATCCGCGCCATGGCCCGAGCCTTCGAGATTTCGATGACAGACCGCGAGATCTCCAATCTGGCCTACGACGTCGAGAAGATCGCCCACGGCACGCCAAGCGGTATCGACAACACACTGGCAACCTTCGGCCGACCGATCCTGTTCCGCAAGGACGACCCGCAGGCCCGAGCAGAGATCCGCGATCTGGCAACCCCGCGGCCGATCCCGGTGGTCATCGGCTTGTCCGGCGTCGCGACGCTGACGGCCCAGACCGTAGGCAACGTGCGCGCGGCCTGGCAGAAGAATCCGGCCCGCTACGAAGCCATCTTCGACCAGATCGACGGTCTCGCGCTGGCCGGCGTCGACGCCCTGGCGCGCGGCGATATCGCTGAACTGGGCGACCTGATGAACATCGATCACGGTCTGCTCAATGCCCTGCAGGTCTCCTCCTGGGAGATCGAAGAACTCGTCGAGATCGCGCGCACCAACGGCGCGCTGGGCGCCAAGCTGACCGGCGGCGGCGGCGGCGGCGCGATGATCGCGGTCGCCGAAACCGATCGCGTGGAAGGCGTCGCGGCGGCCATGCGCGCAGCCGGCTACAATAGTTTCATTACCGAAATCCGCTCGTGAGTCACGCCATGAACGCTGCCAACGCCCGGATCGTATCCTTCGATGACGAACCTCTCATCCTGGTCGACTCCGACGACAACGTCACCGGCCATATGCCCAAGGCCGAGGCCCACGTCGGCGAAGGCGTGCTTCATCGCGCGTTTTCGATCTTCCTGTTCAACGACGCTGGCGATGTGCTCATGCAACAACGCGCCGACGAAAAGATGCTCTGGGGCGGTTTCTGGTCCAACAGTGTCTGCAGCCACCCGCGCCGCGGCGAGGCGGTGGCCGACGCCGCACGCCGGCGGCTGTCCGAGGAAATCGACGTCGACGCCGACGTGCACTTCCTCTACAAGTTCGAATACCACGCCCAGTTCGGGGAGATCGGCGCCGAGCACGAGATGTGCTCGGTGTTCTTTGCGCGCTCGAATGCGCCGGTCGCCGGCAACCCGACCGAGATTGCCGATTTCGCGTTCATGCCCCCCGACGCCCTGGACGCCGCGTTGATCGACGAACCCGCCCGTTACACACCGTGGCTGAAGATGGAATGGCCGCGCATCCGCGCCGACCACTGGGACCGCATCGCAGCGACCATCGCCGCCTGATCCGCGACGGCCGCATCATCACCGGGCGATCCCACGTCCGAAGCAGCCCAGGGCGTGTCGCCGCGAGATCGGCACGGGCAACCCGAAGGGCCAGCGGCCAGGCGACGACAATCCGGCGTTATCGAGCGCTCATGATGCCTTGTCTTGCAAAAAATGAGCGCCGGCGCGGCGCACGCGGGACGTGTTATTAGGGAACCTCTGATCTATTCATCCACGGTCGCGTTTGAGTCCCAAAAGGCCACGATACAAGGCGCATGGCGCCGCGTCATAGCCACTCTATGATCCAGCCATGCAACGCCGTAGCGCGGCCTTTTGGGCCAAACCGCTTGGCGGCCGGGCTTTTGCGCGCGCCTGAGCGGCGTTGCCGCTCGCTCATTTGCATTCAGCAAACGGCGCTCGCGGCGTCTTGTCAGACGCGCGCAAAAGACACCGGCGCGACCGTAGATGAATAGATCAGAGGTTCCTTAATCCGGCACCCAAACAGCTGACGACGTCAGCTGTTTTCAACGCCATCGAAAGAAACGCCGGCCCTTGTCCGTCTTTTTATTTTCAATGGCTTCACGGCCGTTGGCCGTGGCGCGCGTGCTGTCGCACACGCGCATTATCAACCTGAAAAATCATCTATTCTTATGCCGGGTTCATAACAGGCCTGACCATTCTGCAAAGAAAGACAGCGCCCGGGGGCGCTGTCTTTCTTTGTGTCGAGTCTAGCGGCGGACGAACAATCAGCTCCCGGCGTTTTGGCTCAGCGCCGAATCGCTGTTTGGGGCATCGCCCTCGTCATCGCCGGCGGCCTGCTTGGTCGAGGTGTCCGTGTTCGGGCTCGCCGACGGCTTGGTACTGGTCTCGTTGTTCTTGGCGACCGGCACGTTCGGAATATCCGGATATTTGGCCAGCTGCTTCTCGTACTGCTTGATGAAGCCGTCCGGCCCATTGTCGCGGATCGAGCTGGTGTACTGACCGCGCTTGAGCGCCAGATCAGACACGCCCTTGGCGACGACATTGACGATCTTCCACTGCCCGCCATCGTTATCGAGCACGTAGTTGATCGGGATTTCCTTGCCGTTGGAAACGATCACGGTGTTGACCTGGGAACGGCCACCCGGCGCATCGCCGGTACTCTTGATCTTGAACGACTGATCGCTGTAGCTATCGAAGCGCGTTGCATAGGTCGCGATCGTATCCTTGCGGAACATCGCCTGATACTGCTTCTGCTGGGCCGCGCTGAGCTTGGACCACGAACTGCCCAGCGCCAGCTTGGCGATACGATTCAGATCGAAGGACTCGTCGATCACGGGGGCCAGTTTCTTGTATCGGCCCTCGAATCCGAGATCCTGGCCCTGCTTCATGGTCGCGATGAGCGTGTTGTCGAGCGTATCGACCACGTTCCTGGCCGGCGCGGCCGCTGCTGCGGTCCAGACGCCGACGCTGGCGCAGATCACCACAGCCGCGCTCAGGCCTCTCAACAGTCGAGTCACTGACTTCATACCAAACTTCCTTGTTTCACAGGCGCCGCACGGCGGGTCGATGAATATGCGGCCACTGTCTTGATCAACAACCCGAATTAGACGCTTTCGAGAATGTCTGTCTGCTGAATAACCCGACCGATCGGACGTCGGCGGCCCACCGCCAAGTTATTGATCCATCAGGGAACACGACGATAATCCCGACCACGCCAAGCGGTGCGCAGGCCACGCCGGTAGCGCAGTGCCGACGACCAGGTCATCAGCAGATAACACGTGCCGATCAACGGCATCGCCAACGCCCATGCACCGGTCCGACGATAGTAGAGCAGCGTCGGCAGATAACTGACCGCCATCAGTACCCATGCGATGGCACCCAGACTGTCGGCCAGCCCCGTTCCAGCCACCAGCGCCAGCGGTGGCACCCAGAACATCAGCCCCATCGCCAACGTGCAGCCGCCCAGCAGCCACGGGGAATAGCGCAGCTGGCTGTAGGCCGAGCGCGCGACCATGGCATGAATGCCCGCGACGTCGTCATAGCCGCGCAGACTGGTCGCGGCATGGGTGACACCGACCCAGGTCCGTCCGCCGTGATCGCGTACGCGCCGCGCCAGCGTGCAGTCGTCGATTACTGCATCGGCCAGCGATCCGAACCCACCGATCGCGTCCAACATGCGGGTTTCGAGCAGGACACAGCCGCCGGCCGACGCTGCGACGAACCGCGAACCGGCATTGGACAGGGCAAACGGATACAGCAGCTTGAAGAAATAGATGAAAGCCGGGATCAGCAGTTTCTCGGCCAGACTCTGCATGCGCAGACGCGCCATCAGCGAAACAAGCTGCCGATCCTCGGCGATGGCCTTGTCGCGCAGGCCGGCGATGGTACCGGGCGCGATATGGATATCCGCATCGAGCAGTACGACGCGCGACGTGACCACGTGCCGACGTGCCTGCTCCAGCGCCCAGAGCTTGCCTGTCCAGCCTTCCGGCAAGGCATCGCCGCTCAGGATCATGAGATTCGATAGACCACTGGCCCGGGCGGCGGCGGCAGTACCGTCCGTGGAGTTGTCATCCACCAAGATCACGGAGAGGCCGTGGCCCTGACGCGCGAGTGCGGCCAGCGTATCGCCGATCGAGTCCGCCTCGTCACGCGCCGGGATCAGAACCGTGGTATCCGACAGATCGCAATCGGCAGCGCGTTGCGGATGCGCTTCGAAGCGCTCACGCAACAGCCAGGGCAGCCAGGGCTGGACAAGCACGCCCAGCCAGATCAGCACGGCGGCCCAGGACAGGATCTCGAGTGAAGATTCGAGCATATCTTTCGGCGCAACAATCAAAAAGACCGCCGAGATTTTCGACGGTCACATGGCATCAGCCGGTGGCGATTCGAGTCGGCCGGCACGATCGACGACGATTTGCCGCCGCCTCACCGCGCCCGGCCGTAATCGCAAGCCGGCCGGCGGCACGCCCCTGAGGCGGCCGCCGACAGCGGTTCAGCTGACTTTTTCGCGCTCGCCGCTCTTCTCGCTGTCGCGACGCCCGATCGACGAAATCGGAATACGCGTGGCCGTCGCTTCGCTGCGATCCCCGTAGAGAATCGGCTGTTCCTCGGCGAAATCGCCGGTCAGACGCGGGCCCTGCATCATCACGCGGAACGCCTTGAGCGGGTGCCGGAAGGTATCGTCGACCGCCGTGCCTTCGTAGCCGCAGTGCGCCATGCAGTTGTCGCACTTCGGATTGCGGCCCACGCCGTACTTGTCCCATTCGGTGTTTTCCATCAGGCCCTTGAAGGTCTTTTCGTAACCTTCGTCGACCAGGAGATAGCAGGGCTTCTGCCAACCGAAGATGTTGTAGGTGACGTTGGACCAGGGCGTGCACTCGTAGGACTCGTTACCGGCCAGGAAGTCCAGATACAGCGACGAGTGGTTGAGTTTCCAGTCCGACCCGCGCTCGCGACCGTGACGGAAGATCTCACGGAACAGGTTCTTGGCCTTGGAACGGCCCAGGAAGACGTCCTGGCGCGGTGCGTGCTCGTAGGAGTAGCCCGGCGAGACGGTGATGCCCTCGACACCCAGATCGGTGACGTAATCGAAGAAGTCGGCGACCTCTTCCGGCACTTCGCCGTCGAACAACGTGCAGTTAATGGTCACCCGGAAGCCACGATCACGCGCCATCTCGATGGCCTGGACCGCTTTCTCGAACACGCCTTCCTGACAGACGGATTCGTCGTGACGCTCCTTCAGGCCGTCCAGATGGACCGACCAGGTGAAGTAAGGCGACGGATCGTAATCGTCCATCTTCTTCTTCATGAGAAGCGCGTTCGTGCACAGATACACGAACTTCTTGCGCGCCACGATGCCCTTGATGATCTCGGGCATGTCCTTGTGAATCAGCGGCTCACCGCCGGGGATCGAGACCATGGGCGCGCCGCACTCGTCGACCGCGTTCAGGGCATCCTCGACGCTCATGCGCTGTTTGAGAATATCCTTGGGATGGTCGATCTTGCCGCAACCGGCACAGGCCAGATTGCACTGGAACAGCGGTTCCAGCATCAGCACCAGCGGATAGCGTTCCACGCGCGCCAGTTTCTGCTTCATGATGTAGCTGGCGACGCGATACTGTTGAATCAGCGGTACGGACATTTGAACCTCTTCTTGGCGCCCGACGTCATGCGGGGTGTGTCGGGCGGCAGCATAATGACCGGCCGGCCCGTTTCTCCGACTGCATTATACATTCAATGTGATACATCGACCATTGTTGCACATCAGCGCGCAATGATCTCGTCGATCGTTTCGATCAGTCGGGTCATGTCGCTCGGCTCGAGCGCCCCCATCGTCGAGATGCGAAAGATCTCGTCGGCCAGCGTGCCCTGACCGGCGTAGATCACGTAGCCGGCTGTCTTGAGCCCATCGTGCAGCCTATCGTAGGACACGCCCGGCGGCAGCCGATAGGCACGCAGGACCGCCGACGAGACCCCCGGCGGCAGCAACCGTTCGATCCCCCGCTCGACCAGTCCGGCCTCGACCTGATCGGCGAGCTGACGATACCGGTCACGACGCGCCGACCAGCCACCGGCCTCGGCATGCTCCTGCAGGGCTTCGGCCAGCGCGTAAAAAGCCGGTATGCCCGGCGTGAACGGGGTGCCGCGCGCATCCTGCTTGGCACAGTAACCCGCCAGATCCAGATACAGCGCCCGTGGCACAGCCCTAGCCAGCGCGCGACGACGCACGATCACGAACGCGGCACCGGGCGCGCCGTGCAGACACTTGTTGGCGGTCGCGGCCACGGCTGTCACCGCCGGGGCGAACTCGATCGCCTCGGCACCGAAACTGGACACGGCATCGACGAGCAACGCCACCCCGTGGCGCTCGCAGCAATGCGCGATGTCGGCCAGGTCGTTCAACCGCCCGGTGGTGGTCTCGTGATGTACGACGGCGACATGCGTGGGCACGACGGCATCGATTCGCGCGGACAGCGCCGCCATGTCGATCGCCTCGCCCCAGTCCAGACGCAGCGTATCGTGATCGATGTCGTGGACTTCGGCCATGCGTGTCATGCGCTCGCCGTAGACGCCGTTCTCGATCACCAGCACGCGCGCGCCCTCGCCCGGCAGCGAGGCCATCATCGACTCGACCGCGGCGGTCCCCGAACCGCTGATCACCACCGCCGCCCAGTCGTCGGGCGCCAGATCATGCACGGCGAGCAGCCGCGCGCGGATATCGTCCTGCAGGTCGAAGAATTCGGCCTCGCGATGACACAGATCCGGCCCGGCGAGCGCGTTGCGTACACGCGGGGTCAGCGTCACCGGACCGGGATTGAGCAACAGTTCACCGCTCATGATCCCCCCGCACCGATATGTGCCATCAGACGCGTCCGCACGTCGATCGGCGAGACGTTCGGCCGCGGCAGATTGGCCTTGTCCACGCCCGGCTCGATATGCAGGTGGGCGAAGGCCGGGCCCTGCGTGCTGCCGGTCAGCAGCTGATCGATCAGGCTCCGTTCGTGGCCTTCATGGACCGTGCGATAACCGCAGGCGGCGGCGATCGCCCCGAACGACAGACCGGCGGATACGGTGGCCTGGCCCCCGGTTGATTCGTGCATGCCATTGTCCAGCAACAGATGCGCCAGATTGGTCGGCCCGTAGGCGGCCAGCGTGGCCATTCCGCCGAGGCGCATCAGGGCGGCCCCGTCGCCGTCGACGACGATGACCTTGAGGTCGGGTCGGGCAGAGGCCAGTCCCAGGCCCAGCAGCGGCGCACACCCCATCGAGCCGACCATGTAAAGATGGTTGGGCCGATCGGCCACGGCGAACAGTTCACGTCCGGCGTACCCGGTCGAGGCGATGATCACACTGTTGTCCGGATCGGTCGAGGCCACCAGATCACGCAGCGCGTCGCGGCGCGAAATGCCCGGCGCATCGACCGGACGGCGCGGTGCCGGCCGATAGGTGATGGCGCCGCGGCTCTGGCTCGGCGAGGCGCTCTCGCGCAGCTCGGCCGGGGCGACCGTGTTTTTCTTCATCAGCAGGCAGTATGGCCGCCCGGTCTCGTTCATGTGGGCTTCGGCCCGAGCGAGCGCAGCATCGATCGCCTCGGCCTCGTCGGGGAAGAATTCCCACGGCACGTCCATCGTTTCGAGCATGTCCGTGGTGATCCGGCCCATCAACGCATGCTGCGGCTCGTCCGAGACGTCCGGCGCGCCGCGCCAGGTCACGATCAGCAGGATCGGCAGCTCGAACACCCAGTTCAACGAGGTCAGCGGCGAGACCGCGTTACCGAGACCGGAGTTCTGCATCATGGCCACGGCCCGGCCGCCGGCCAACGCCCGACCGGCGGCCAGGGCCACCGCATCGCCCTCGTTGGCGGCCGAGACATAAGTCAGCCGCTCGGCATCGATCACGGTGTTGATGAACGGGGTGAGAAACGAACACGGCACCCCGGCGTAATAGTCGTAGCCGTAGGCGGCGGCCCGATCGATGAAATCGTCGGCTTCGATCATCGCGTCTCTCCGTAAGCAAAGGCAGAGGCCGCCCGCAGATCGTCCAGATCGTTGATGTCGAGCCAGTGCCCGGTGATGTAAATGACGTGGACAGTACGACCGGCGGCGATCAGCGTATTGAGCAGATCGGGGACGCCCGCGGTCTCGAAACGCCCTTCGGCACGCAGTGTGTCCAGCGCTTCGCGAATCCAGACCCGGCCCTCGCCGCGCGTGCGCATGATGCCGATCCAGCGCCCGTCGGGGGCACGCTCCGGGGCATCCGCCCCGCCCACGTGGGCCAGCGTGACATCTTGCGCGAACATCGAGCGATCATCCGGTGCGCTGCACCAGGCCGGATCGCGCGGCGGGGCCTCGCTGCGCCGGCCGTGCGAATCGACGACCACGGTGATTTCATGATCGATGTCGAGCAGGTCAGCCAGCACGTGGCGACGGAACAGCAGGTCGCCATAGATGATCAGGTTGTCATCGCCGAAATGCTCGCGCGCACAGTTCAGCGAGGCCAGCTCGCCGGTCGTCTCATAGTCGGGGTTCTCGACGACTTTCACCCCGGCCACATCGATCGTTTCCGGGTGATAGCCGCCCACGGCGGTGATGTCGTGCAGCCCGTTCTGCTTGAAGACGTCGACCAGATGCCGCAATAGCGGTTTGCCGGCGACTTCGAGCATGGCCTTGGGACGTGCCTTTGTCACCGGTTCCAGCCCTTCGCCGCGTGCTGCGGCCAGCACGATCGCGCGCGTGGCCGCGCCCGCATCACCGGCGTAGCGGCGTTCGGCCTCGCGCAGCTCCGGGTCGCCCTGCAGACGGAACACTTCCGATACCGGGGCGATACGATCCTCGACGCCGGCCAGTGTCTGGGTCTCGTGAATTTCAGCGACCGTCTTCTGCATGGCGGTCACCGCCGCGCGCACGGTGTGATTGGCCCAGATCACCAGACTGATACCCGCCGCCCGGAATACATCGGTCGGCGTGGAATAGTACTTGGTGGGCACGATCACCAGCGGGCAGGCCCCGTCCCAGCCGGCCGCGAAACGCTTGATGTTGTCGAACGTCCGGGCCTTGTCGTGAATGAGGATGGCATCGGCCCCGGCGGCCTCGTAGGCCCGCGCGCGCTCCAGCGCCTCTTCGACGGACCAGCCGGCGATCAGGGCCTCGACGCGAGCCACGATGCAGAAATCCGGATCCCGCTGGGCATCCTTGCCGGCCCGGATCTTGCCGCAGAATTCATCGATGTCGGCCAGCGGCTGACGTTCGCCGTCGATGAAGCTGTTGGTCTTGGGAAACAGCTTGTCCTCGATGCACACACCGGCCACACCACGTGACTCGAGCTTGGTGACCAGCCGGCGCAGATTGTTGAAGTTGCCGTAGCCGGTATCGCCGTCCAGCAGGATCGGCACCTCGGAGGCATCGGCCATGAATTCGACCGCTTCGAGCACCTGCGTCCAGCTCGCCTCGTTGGAATCGCGCACGCCGAACGCCGCCGACAGCGCCAGGCCCGAAGCCCAGATTCCGGCAAAACCGGCCTCTTCGACGATGCGCGCGGACAGGCCGTTGTGCGCTTCCATGATGAACTCGAGCCGGTCGGATTCGAGCAGATCGCGCAGGGCGCGCGCCTTGGTTCGTTGCTTGGCCATAAGAATAGAGCGTCGGGGAGCGGGGGAAACAGGTCGTCTGTCTAGCGGGCGTGATCTTCGAGCCGGGGCAGCACATCGGCCTCGGCGTGCGTCACGTCATCGGGGTAATCGATCTCGATCCAGGGCAGGCCCGTGATATCGGCGGCCTCGAACGCGCTGTCAGCCGCACACATGACCTGCTGGAGCGCGGCTTCGTGCGGGGCATCCGCGTCGGCGGCATGAACCGCCACGCAGGCCTCGAGCACGCGCCGCGCGCTGGCCGGCGACAACCGGAAGAACCCGACCGACTCGCCGACCGTGTCGTAGTCCAGATCGGCGGGCAGGTTCTTGTCGAACGCCACCACCCGGCCATCGGCCAGGGCCACCTTGACCGCCTCGGCGTCATCGGCGGCCACACTGCAGTCGATGGCCAGCCGGTCCGGGGCACCGGCGCCCACGAACCGGGCGAGCAGGCGATCGTCGTAGAGCACGTCGGCGTCCATGAGCAGGACATCGTCATCGCCGGACATGATGTCCCGCGCGGCCATGACGGAGCCCGCGCTGCCTTCGCGAAAAGCCGCGTTATGCACGGTATCGACGGTCATTTCGGGCGCAGCGTCGGGCACGACGGCCGACAGCGCCTGTTCGATCTGCATGGCCTCACTGCCGACGACCACGCTGAGTCGGTGCACACCGGCCGCGGCCAGATGCCGCAAGTGGCGCTCGAGCAGACTCTTGCCCTCGAACGGCAGAAGGCATTTCGGCCCGCCACCGGTGATGCGATCCAGACGACGGCCGAGACCGGCTGCCAGAAGCACTGCGTGCATAGAAAATCCTTCAGGTTTGTCGGATGGACGACCGCGGTTTCTCACCGCGGATACGGCGCGCTCGGCCGGATACGATGCGGCCCTCGGCGATCTGCCAGGCCACCAGACCCGGCAGACCGAGTGACAGCTCGCGCACCCGCTTGACCAGCGACAGCGCCACACCGGTCTCGGCATCGAGCCCGACCAGTGTGGCAAGCAGGGCGAATCCGCCTTCCTGTACGCCGAGCGCCCCGGGGATCACGAACGCGGCGCCGCGAATGGCCTGGCCAAGGGCCTCGATCATGAGCGCATCGTCGACACCGACCGGATGGCCGAGGAAATACAGCGCGAGCCAGACCTCGCCGGTGCCCACGAACCAGCCCACCAGACGCCAGGCCAGTCCGCGCAGCACGACACCCGGCCGGGCATAGATCGCCGCAATCGCGACATCCAGCGCCTTGGCACCACCAACGAAATCCAGCCCCGCGCGGCCGCCGCCGACGCGGTGCACGAAACCGGCCAGGACGCCGAACATGCCGCCGCGCTGCAGCCGGTAGAACGTGGCCAGAATCGCCAGCATCGCGGCAATGCCGATGCCCAGTGCCCAGGCCAGGTCCGGCCGGCTCATCAGGGCCAGAAGCATGAGCAGCCCGGCGATCGCGAACAGCATCTGGCCGATGGCCGCCAGCGTCGTGTCGACCACCACGCTCGCCCCGGTTTCAGCGCCGGCCAGCCCCCGCTTGATGAGCAGGCGGGCCTTGGCGATGTCGCCGCCGATCTGGGCAACCGGCAACAGACCGTTGATCGATTCGCCGATCCAGCGGGCCCAGACGATATGCAATATCGGCGGGCGCGGCCGATCGAACAGCAGGCGCCAGGCGTGGCTGTCGATGACCAGTGGCACCAGATGCCAGGCCGTGACCGCGACCAGACCCCAGCCGACCGCGGCCACCGCACGGGCAAGCGCGCCGGCGCCCTGCCAGGCGAGCATGGCCGTGAACAAAGCCAGCCCGACCAGCAGCATCAACGCTGCCATACGCTTCATGCGACGACTCGTTTAAAACGCGGACCAGATGCCGGTGCGATCAGCGCTTGTTGCGCTTGAAGACCTGCTTGAAGCCGAAATAGGCGATCGAATCCTTCATGTTGGACACGAACCGCTGCCAGCCGCTCATATGGGCATCGGTGACGTACTCGAAAGTCAACGAAATGCGCCGTTCACCGTCGCCGAGCGGGGTGATGCGGTGCCAGACCTCGTCGCCGTTGAAAAAACACATCGCCCCGGGGCGCAGGTTCCGCGCATCGGCCACCGTCTCGCGATTGTCGTCGTTCTTGAACAACTCGAACTCGAGTTTCGAAGAAGACTCGTCGACGACGCCGAGCAGCAGCGTGTAACGCTTGCCGGCATAGTAGGACGTGTCGAAATGCCAGCCGATGTGATCACCCGGCTCGGTGTAGAAATACAATGCATAGGCATGCGGATCGGACTCGGGGCAGACCTCGAGTTTCTCGCCGGTCATCGATTCCAGCCACGCAATGAATTTCGGATTGCGATACAGCGCCGGGATCTCGGGCGCGAGCTCGTCCAGCGTGTAGCGCGAGACCGACCCGCCCTTCTTGTGCCGCGGAATATAGTTGCGATGCACATGATCGATCAGTTCGGGAATCCGGGCCTGAAAACGCGCGGTCGTCTGACTCGGCAGGAACTCGTCGAGGAACAGGAATTCGTTATCGCGCTCGAAACGCGACTTGAGCGCCGGCGTATCCAGCGCGGCGACGAATTCGGCATCGTCGCGGGCATCCGCATCGGCGATGGCCTCGTTGACAGTCGTACTCATAACGTTCTCCGGAACGGAACGGGCCAGAAATCCGGCTTCTGGCCGGTGTAGCGCTGGCCGCCGGCCGGGCCGGCATGTCAGGCATTCAATGAAAGAATGGCGTGGTGCCCGAAATCGGCGGGCCGCCACAAAGCCCCGGCGCGAGTCGGCATTTTTCGCGGCCGCGCCGACGCGCCGTCATGAAGCACCCGCCGACGACGAGCGCCTTGGCGGCGGATGTTGATTCGGATCGGGTACGCGGGTCCATGTCGTGGTTCGGCCGAGCACCGGGAGCCCGATATAGCCGCGCAGCTTGAGATGATCGCGGTCGGCAAGCTGGATACGACAGTCGAACCACTTGCCGCGCTCGGTATCGTAGATCCGGCCGTTGACCCAGTGCGCCTGCTGATCGTCCCCGACATGGTAATCGAGATTCTTGATGATCTTCAGGCCGAGCAGTCGCCGATTGCGCTTCGCCGGATCCGGGTTATGGCGATCGACCACAGGCTGGCCGCCCATGCCCTGATCGTCATCGGCCGGATAGTGATCCTCGGCGAGCCAGGCCAGTCGACCGGGAAAATGACCCGCGTGCGCATCGATTCGGATGATCGCTTCCCCGCCCTCGGTACGCCAGAATCCGGCGATCGCCGCTGCGGGCAACGCCTTGCCCAGTGCCGTTACCGGCACGACGACGAGCCAAAGGAGCGCGAGTGCAGCGACCGGACGCATCACGGACGCTTGCCCGCCGGCAGGTAACGATGCGCGTAGTACCAGGCCACGGCATCCGCCAGCGCGTCACGCGCCGGTCGTGCCCGATAACCCAGTTCGCGCGTGGCCCGCGCGTGCGAGAAGAACATGTGCTTCTTGGCGAGCTTGACGCCATCGACGGTCACCCGCGGCGGTCGGCCGGTCACGCGGGCGATACGCTCGGCCACGTGGGCGACCGGCAGCACGAGATTGTGCGGCAATCTCACGCGCGGCGGCGGCCGATCCACGATTTCTGCCACCAGGGCGAGAATTTCGGCCAGCGTCATGTCCACACCGCCCAGCACATAGCGTCGACCGGACACGCCGCGGGCGTGGGCCTGCAGATGGCCACGGGCCACATCATCGACGTGCACCACGTTGAGCCCGGTATCCACGAAGGCCGGCATGCGACCGGCCGCGGCTTCCAGCACCATCTGGCCGGTCGGCGTGGGCTTGTGATCGCGCGGGCCGATCGGCGCCGACGGATTGACGATCACCGCATCCAGACCGTCGTCGACAAACTCGCGCACGACCGCCTCGGCCAGATATTTCGAGCGTTTGTAGTCGCCGATCATGTCGTCGAGGCAGACCGGCGTGTCCTCGTCGCCCGGTGTGCCGTCCTTGGGAAGGCCCAGCGTGGCCACGCTCGAGGTATAGACAAGACGCGAGACACCGGCTGCCTGGACCGCCTGGCACACCCGACGGGTGCCCTCGACGTTGTTCTCGTACAGCTCTTCGGGATTCGCGGCCCAGAGACGATAGTCGGCCGCGACGTGGAATACCGCGTCGCAACCGGCCATCGCCGCGGCCAGCGCATCCGCATCACCCAGGTCGACCTGCACGGTCTCGACCGACAGGCCTTCGAGCGCGCTCATGTCGCTGGCCGGCCGGCGCGCGGCCACGACCTGCCAGCCGTCACGTAACGCCGCACGCACGACGGCACTGCCGACGAAACCGGTTGCTCCCGTGATCAGACAACGCATCTCAGCGCACCGAGGCGCGCGCCGCGCGCAGTTGGCGGAAATACCAGGTCAGCCATAGCGCGAACGCCGGCGCCCCGATGAACGAGATGATGAGAAACGGCTCCCGCACGTTGCACAGCGTGACCAGCGGGAATAAATAAAGCACGTCCTCGATCTCGAACAGGCCTGCCGAAGGCAGCTTCGCCCCGGCCTTGCCCAGTTCGGTTTCCATGACCATGTGCAGCCAGAAGATGAAGGCCACCGAGCCGCCGGCGATCAACCCCATGATCGGGGCCGCGACGCCGAGGCCGGTGTTCATCAGGCTCCAACCGACCGCAGCGAACAACAGCGTGTGGATGATCGCGTCACAGGCCAGATCGTAGGCATGGCCAAGACGACTGAAGGCGCCGGACAGGCGGGCGAGCTCACCATCTGCATGGTCCACGAAATTAGACAGAGCAAATAGAAAAGCGCCGACGTTGGCAATCGCCAGGTTCTCGTGCGTCAGGCAGATCGTCGAGGCGATCCCGATGGCCAGACGCAGCGTGGTCAGATGATTGGGTCGGGCCGCCGTGCCGTCGAGCGGGCGCACCAGCGCCCGCGCCAGACGTGCATCCAGCGGACGGGCCGGCGCGCCGGTCGCGCGGTTCGCCGAATCGAGGGGATCAGCCATGCTACTCCTTCAAACCATTGTCGACGCGTCCGACAGGAAACAGCGCGGGCACGAGAATCAGCGTCGTGGCGAGGATCGCCAGCATCCCGATCGTCAGCAGTTGCCCCATGCTGGCGGTGCCAGCGTGGTGCGAGAACGCGAGACTGCCGAAACCGGCCATGGTCGTCATCGATGACAATAATACGGCGCGAGCCGTGCTCGTCGCCAGGAAGGCACGGGTCTGACGCCCCTGTCGCAGGCGGTGGACCACATGAATCCCGCTGTCGACACCGACGCCGAGCAGCAAAGGCAACGCAATCACGTTCGCGAAGTTGAACGGTATGCCGAACCATACGGTCGATGCGGACAGGATCAAGCCCGACAGCGCCAACGGCGCGAGCACACGCAGCGTATCCACCACGCTGCGCAACAGCACGAGCAGGAACAACGTGATGAACACCCCGGCATAAATGAATGCCATGACAAAGGCATGCGAGACCGTGCGCCCGGCCGAGATCTCCATCACCGGTGCCCCGGTGATGTGCGGATCCACGCGCTGCACGCTGGCCACGAAGTCCGCCATCACGGATTCATCGGACAGATCGCCCTCGGGGGTGACTTCGACCCGGTAACCGCCGTTCTCGCCGATCCAGCGTTTCTGCAATGCCGCAGGCAGATTATCGAGCGTGACACGCGTTGCCGACAGGGACTGCGACAGCCGCTCGACCTGCCGTGGCAGGCCGCCGAGAATCCGGTCGTGGAGCCCGGCGAGCGCCTGTTTCTGTTTCGCGGCCGGCTGATCGGCCAGCCACGTACGCCATGCATCGAGCGCACGTGCCAGATCATCCGCGGCCGGCGTGGCGCGCGTCTGGCGCGCCCGATAGGCACCGAGCTTGTCGGCAAAAGAGGCGATCGCATCGCGGCGAGCCGAGAAATCGGCGGTCTGGCTCATGTCGGGCGCCATGACGGCCATCGTCAACGCGAGATCGCCGATCGTCGCCAGCTTGGCGTCCTGATGTTTCGGCACATAATCGGCCAGCGTGATCGCCGACGAGACGTGCGGCTGCTTGCTGATGCGCGCCGCGAGCTGCTCGGCGGCCGGGAGCGAGTCGCGGGTGGTGACGAGCGTCAACGGCGAATGATCGCTATGCGAAAGCAGATCGCGATAGGTCTTGACCGACTCCGAGTTCGGGTTCTTCAGGTCCAGCGTGCTCGGGTCGAAGCGCAGGCTCGGCAAGGCCGCCGCGGTCGCGATCGTGGCCAGCCCGGCCACCACCCAGATCACGCGTTGGCTCTTGCGGCCGATGAACGGCGCCCGCGAACGCGTGGCGGTGGCTGCCGGCACCCAGGGTCGCACGAGCGCAATCGCCGCCGGCAGGAACGTCAGACTCACCAGCAGACTGATGAACATGCCCGCGCCCGAGATCAGACCGAGCTCGGCGACTCCGGAATAAGACGTGGGAATGAACGCAAAGAAACCGGCCGCGGTCGTGATTGCGCACAGCCCGAGCGAGGCCCCGACATCGCCGATCGCCACACACAGCGCCTGGCGCACGCTCGCGGCCCGGTCGGTCGTCTCGGCCGCGCGCTCGGCCAGCGCCTCGCGATAACGCAGACACACGTGGATCGCATAATCGATACCGAGACCGATATAGAGCACGGCAAAGGCGATCGAGATCAGATTCAGGCGGCCGACCGCCAACGCCGCGAAGGCCGCTGTGCCGACCAGACCGGCCAGCAACGAGACAAGCGAGACCCCCATCAACGCCCACGAGCGCAGGCCGACATACAACAGGATCGCCACCACGATCAGCGCTGCGATGCCGCCCCAGGCCGCGCCTTGCGTGACGCTGGCCAGTTCTTCGTCGGACAGGGCCACCTCGCCGGTCTGACGGACCCGTACGCCATGCGCGCCGTCGAGCCCGTTGCGCTGGGCCATCTCGCGCACGGCGTTCATCGCCGGCTCGGCCGGCAGCAACCGTGCGTAGTCCAGTTTGGGCTTGGCGATGATGAAGCGCCGATCCGAGACCCCCGGCTGGTCGCCGCCGATCAGCTGTTGCCAGGACAGATTGCCGAACTGCCCGGCCCGCTGAGACGACAGTACGCCGGTCAGCTCGGAGAACACCGGACTCAGATCGAGATCGACCGGCGCATCCGGCGCCATCGCCCGATCGAGCAGATCGAAAAAGGTCGGCAGCGTCGGATCAGCCGTCAGCCGGCCCAGAAAGGGCTGCAGCCGGTTCAGGCGCGCGGCCAGCGCATCGAGCTTGTCCGGCTTGAGATAGAGAAACCCGTTACGCGCAAAGAAATCGCCGCCGCCCGGCTCATAGACGGAGGCGAACAGATCATTGCGCTGGCGCATTGCATCCGCGAGCCTGTCGGTCGCCGCACCGGCCACATCGGCATCGCTGCCGTCGATCACCACCACGAGATTATCGGTATAGACCGGAAACGCGTGCTGGTAATTGATGTAATCCTGGCGCCAGCCCACGTCGGCGCTGATCAGATTCGCATCGTCCGTATCCATGGACAGATGCGTCGCGGCGAAGGCACCGACCAGCAGCGTGAGCAGCACGCCCGCCGCGACCACCAAGGCCGCATGCCGTGTCATCAAACCGATCCAGGCCGCGAGTGCTGCGCTGATTCGCTTGCTCATGCGGCCGCCTCGCGGTCGAAGGCCGGGGCAAGCGCGGCCAGCGTCGTCCGCGCCGCGCGGAACGCCACGGCCAGATGTTTCAAGCCCCGCAATTCGGCATGCAGACGTCGCGGCCGGCCGATCATGGCGCGGGTCAAGGCCAGCGGCTGGAGATGCCCGGACTCGTCCATGGCTGCGCGAGCGGCTGACGGCAGCACCATATTGGCATCATCGAGCACGGCGCGAACCGCGAGAAAAGGGACGCCGCGTTCTGCGGCCACCCGGGCGATCGCACCGCTTTCCATGTCGCAGCCGATGGCACCGGTCGCGCTGTACAGGGCTGCCTTGGCCCTGGCATCGGCCAGCACGACCGGCGTTTCGGCGATATCGACCGATGCAGCGTTCAGGCCCGGCGGCACCCGCGAGGCGATCGCGGCCCGCCAGGCCGGATCCACGCAATGACGTTGGCCGTCGGCATCGATGATACTGCCGGCCAGCAGGAGATCCCCCGGAGCGGCGGCCGGCGACAGGGCCGCGGCGACGCCCCAGCTGACCAGTCCGGTCGCACCCTCATCGATCGCCCGGCGGGCTGCCGCCTCGGCCCGGGTCGGCCCCATGCCACCGAGGATCACGCGGCTGCCGTCGAGCCGATACGCGCTGCCGAGCGCCGGCAGGCGCGCGAGTGCCCGCGCCTCTCCAGGCAGTGCCGCGATAAAGGCGATGCGATCGGGGGCCGGCTGACTCATGTCGCTCGCCGCAGGGCGTCGATCGCGTGGCAGATCCGCGATGAATGAATCATGCGCACGTCAGACCTCGTCCGCTGTCTCGATCGTGTCCACCGTCATCGGCGACGTGGCCCCGTGCAGATTGCGATAACGCGCCAGCGCCCACATCGGGAAGTAGCGTGTGTAACCGTGATACTTGAGATAGAACACACGCGGGAAACCCGGCGCGGTGTGCTCGGGATCGTGCCAGATGCCATCACTGGCCTGACGGGCGATCAGCCACGCCGCGCCACGCGCCAGCGCCGGTGTATCGCGCTCACCGGCTGCCATCAGGCCGAGCATCGCCCAGGCGGTCTGAAAACTGGTCGAGACATCGGCCCGGCCGCGCGGCGGGTCCCAGTAGGTGCCGTTGTCCTCGCCCCAGCTGCCGTCGGTACGCTGCATCCCCTTGAGATAGGCCACGGCCCGCTGGATCCAGTCCTGGTTCATGTCCTCACCCAGCACTTCGAGTGCCGTCAGGACCGACCACGTGCCGTATACGTAATTGGTCCCCCAGCGACCGAACCAGGAGCCGTCCGCTTCCTGCGTGCGTTTGAGATACGCCAGCGCACGGCGGATGAACGGCCGGTCCTGCGGACGCTTGAGCAGACCGGCCAGCGTCAGGACACGCGCGGTCACATCGGCCGTGGGCGGGTCGAGCAACGCGCCGTGATCGGCAAACGGAATCGCGTTGAGATATTCGTGATTGTTATCCGAATCGAAGGCCGCGACGCCACCGTTGGCCGACTGCATACCGACCAGCCAGTCGGTGGCCCGCGTGATCGCGCGGCCATAGGTGGCATGGTCGCCGGTGTTGTACATCGCCCAGGCGATGACCGCCGTGTCGTCCAGATCCGGATAGTGATCGTTGGCGTACTGGAACGGCCAGCCACCGCCGGCCAGCTCCGGATGACCGCGGCGCCAGTCGCCGGCGCCGTCCAGCACCTGCCGGGCAGCCAGCCAGTCGAGCCCGGCGCGCACCGGCGGCGTATCGCCTTGGCCGGCCGCTTCCTGCAGCGCCAGGATACCCAGCCCGGTATCCCAGACCGGCGAGACACAGGGCTGCACGTTGGCCATCTCGCCGTGCTCGAAGACCAGGTCATCCAGCGCCTTGCGCTGGCTGGCCCGATAGGGATGATCGGCCGCATAGCCGAGCTCGCCCAGCGCCTCGTAGACGTTGACCATCGCCGGGAAGATGGCGCCGATGCCGTCCTCGCCGTTGAGCCGCTCGATGATCCAGGCCTCGGCCTTGCGGATCGCGCGCTTGCGCACCATCTGCGGAATCAGCGGCTCGACGCGCCGGCCCACGGCATCCAGCCCCTTGAACAGGTGCTGCAACGGGCTGGAGACCGGCACGAAATCGCGTTGCTGCTCCGGCGGAACCGTGAACAGTTCGCGCACGTTCACGCCGGCCGGGTTCTTGGCCATGGCCCGCAGACTGGTCAGGATGAACAACGGCACCATCACCGTGCGCGACCAGTACGAGACCTTCGACAGGTGGAACGGCGAGATCTCCGGCATGAGCATGACCTCCACCGGAATGAAGGGCACCGCCCGCCAGGGCACCTGACCGAACTGGGCGAGCGCGATCAGGGTGAACACGTTGACCTGGCCGGCCCCGCCGCGCGCCCGGATTGCCTCGCGCGCGTGAACCATGTGCGGCGCATCGACATCATCACCGGCCAGCTTCAGCGCGTAGTAGCACTTGACCGAACACGACAGATCCATGTCGCCGCCGTAGTACAGCGGCCAGCCGCCGTGGGCTGCCTGCTTGTGACGAATGAAACGTGCCACGCGGGCCTGCACGTCGCGATCGATATCGCCGACGAAGTGCATCATCATGATGTATTCGGCCGGGATCGTGCAGTCGGCCTCGCACTCGTAGCACCAGTGGCCGTCGCTTTTCTGCTCGGCATGCAGTCTGGATGCCGCCGCCTCGATCGCGGCCTCGAGACCGGCCGGTGGCGCGACCCGTGGGGCCTGTGCCTTGGGCATGCTGGCAATATCGTTGATCGGGGCCGCCGGATCATCGGCGAGCTTCGGCGTCAGCGCGGGCAACTCGCCGGCCGTCATGTGGAACAGATAACGCAGCCGGTCGTCGTCGGAAACCGCGAGATTGGTCGTCAATACCGTGGCCTGGACGGTGCGACGCGAAACCTTGACCTGCGAGGCATGCGTGAAATGCGGATTCGCCTGGATCTTGCGCAGGGTCAGCAGCGCCAGGCCGATCGCCCACAGACAGAAACGCCGCATGCCCTTCTGTTCGCCGGGAATACGCAGCGTGTATTCCAGCGCGTTGCGCAGATGGCCGTGGGCCAGCCCGATCAGCTCCGACAGGCCGGCCGCGAAGGCCGGGTCATGACCGATATCGGCCATGGCGGACAGATCGTAGCCGTGGCGGGCAAAGAGATCCCGCGGCAGCCAGCAGACGCCGCGTTCACGATCGGCCCAGATATCCTTGAGGATATTGGTCATCTGCAGACCCTGGCCGAACGATACCGCGAGCCGATTGAGCTCGGCGTCGTGCTCGCCGATTTCAGGCTCGTAATCGGTGAACACGCTGGTCAGCATCTCGCCGACCACGCCGGCCACGAAATAACAGTAGCGATCCAGATGAGCCAGCGTGGGCAGCCCCTCGCTGGTCACCGCTCCCTCGTATTCCGGCATGCCGGCACACATGATGCGCACGCAGCGCGCGATCGCGGCCTGACGGTTCGCCCCCAGGCCGAGCGTGACGGTCAGCACATCGGCCGTATGCGCCACGAGTCGGCGCTCTTCGTCGAGCGTGGCCGCCGACAGCTGCGGCGCCAGCCGCGTGCCGAACGCCGCCGCCCCGGCACCGCTTTCCACGACGTTGACGAATTCGGCGTGCCAGGCGGCCTTGTCGGCGCGCGCCATCTCGGCATCGTCTTCGATCGTGTCCGCGATCCGGCACAGCAGATACGCATTGCCGATGGCGATCCGCAGTGGCTCCGGCAACTCCGGAATGGTCAGCGCAAACGTACGCGAGACATGCGGCAGGATCTCGTCCTGAAAGGCCAGCGCGAGCCGGCCTGACGGCGTCTGAAGAGGTGCTTGTGACATGAACGAGCGACTTCCCAGGTTTGGGCCGGCGGGAGGGCCGCGCTCTGGGCGACCGACCGGCGGCAGCACCGCGCATTCGACGCGCTTGACGCTGCCCGACAACAATGGCTAGCTAGCCCGCCACTGTCTCGCTGGCGGCATTCAAAAAGTGCCGGCCGGCCTCAAGGCGAACCGCCGATGGAACCGTATCAAGCGACGCATTATAGCCAACGCATCGAACACGTGCTTGAGGCCTGTCTGCCGACCGAGGATCGGGCACCGGCACGGCTGCACGAAGCGATGCGCTATGCCGCGCTTTCACCGGGCAAACGCATGCGGCCGCGCCTGGTCTATGCCGCCGCCACGGCACTCGGCGTGCCGCTGTCGCGCGTGGACGGGGCCGCGGCCGCCATCGAGCTGATCCATGCCTACTCGCTGGTCCACGACGATCTGCCGGCCATGGATGACGACGATCTGCGACGCGGCCGGCCCACGACGCACAAGGCCTTCGACGATGCGACCGCGATTCTGGCCGGCGACGCCTTGCAGGCCCTGGCCTTCGAGATCGTGGCCACGCATGCCGGACTCGACGACGCGCCGGCCGCACGCGTGGCGGTCATCCGCCGCCTCGGCCGGGCCGTGGGCTCGCGGGGCATGGTCGGCGGCCAGGCGCTGGACATAGCCTTCGAAGGGCAGACTGGCGTGACCGTCGAGGACCTGGAGACGGTCCACAACCTCAAGACCGGCGCCCTGCTTTCGGCCGCGGTGATGATGGCCGCGGCCGCCGCCGACGATCTGTCATCCGATGTCGCCGAATGCCTGGAAATCTTCGCTGCCCGTATCGGGCTGGCCTTTCAGGTTCGCGACGACGTGCTGGACATCGAGTCCACCACCGAGCAGCTCGGCAAGCAACAAGGCGCCGACATCGCCCACGACAAGGCGACCTATCCGGCCCTGCTGGGTCTAGACGAGGCCAAGGCGCTGGCCGACCGGCTCTATACCGAGGCCACGGCCGCGCTCGATATCCTGGGCGATCGCGCCGACGATCTCCGCGCGCTGGCCGCCGAAATCGTCAAACGCGATCGCTGAATACAACGGCGCCGCCCGCTCGCGGCGGGCGAGCGCGCCTCAGCCGTTGTCGCGCGACGGCGTGCGGAAAGTGTAGGCGAAGGTTTGCTGGCCGCTGGCCGGCACCTTGACCTGCCACTCCGGTGCTCCGGGCTGGCCGCCGCTGCGCTTGGGCGCATCGGGACCGAGTTGGCCGTTGGACGGCAGACGCTCGGCGATCGTCACCGTGCGCGGTGCATCGGTGGCGTTGTGCAGTGTGATCGTGACCTTATGGGTGGCATTGTCACCGGCGGCGACGCGGTGCGTGCCGGTGATGTCGAAGGCCTGGCCCAGCGCCAGATCGATCGGCGCCCCGGCCGGCGTGTCGTCGAGCTGATCACCGCCCATCAACTGAGCCTGGCGTGACGCGTCATAGATCCGGATCGCCCCGGATGGCAACGGTTTGTCGCTCTGGTTGACCGCGTGCAGCACGAGATCGGCATGGTCCCGCGTGTCACCGGAATCGCTCATCGCATGATGTTCGAAACGCGTCTCGCGTTTCGCATCCAGCGTCAACGGCCCCAGAAGCGAGACACCGCGCGTGGCACCTGCCGGGACGTGCAGACCGCCGGACAACGGATAACGATACAGCCCGCCCGCCGATTCCGGCGCACCCATGCGCTCGGTCTTGGTCCGCGCCTGGGCCATCATCACCATCGGCTGTGGACCGCCACCGTGTGCCCGATTCACCTCGCCGGCCACCAGCCAGGCCTTGTCCGCGTCGAGCGGCGTATCGCCGCTGTTGTCGATTACCGCGCTGGCCTGCAGTGCAAGCTTGCCGGTGCGCGCGTCATAACGCCCGGTATAGCTGGCCTGCCAACCCGGCGCGGGCCGCTGATACAGCAGCTCGAGGTCGGCCTGGCCGGCCTGATCGGCGACCACATGCAACGTGAGCGGCGTGGCACCGAGCGTACCGCCCTGGCCGGCCGGCCAGCTCAGCAGCACCGGCGCATTCGCCGGCACCCGCTCGATGCGATCATTCACGCGAACCAGCGCCGCATCGCCGTCCATGCCGACGAGCGTGCCCTGTCGTGCCTGCCCGCCGCCGACATCCTGCAGGCGCACTGGCTGACCGATACGCGATGACAGATCGGTGCGCGCCGGCGCGCCGACATCGAAACCGGCCAGACGAATGCCCTTGCCCTGCAGGGAGAGACTGTCGGCCGCCGGCGGCACCGCCACCGGCCAGTCAATATCCTGAGCGCCGGCGTCAAGATCGACCGTTCGATCATCGGCGACCACCGCCATGCCCCGACTGTAGAGCGCAATCGCATCGACGCTATCCCGCGACGGCCCGCCATCGGCGGCCAACGCGGTGTTCGAGGCGGCGATCACCGACAGACCGGCGACGGTCAGGGCAGGAACGATTCGTTTCATCTCGGAACTCCTTCGCGCCGGCGCTGGCTCTGGCGCATCAGCAAAACCAGCAACGCGATCGCCGGCAGCCCGGCGACGGCCGTGTACAAGAAAAACCAGGCATAACCGCCGTAGTCGTCGACCACCCAGCCGGAAAAGCCGCCGATGAACTTGCCCGGCAGCGTCATCAACGACGAGAACAGCGCATATTGCGTTGCGGTGTAGTCAGTATTGGTCAGGCTCGATAAATAAGCGATGAACGAGGTCATCGCAATGCCGCCGGCCAGATTCTCGGCCGAGATCGTGATGGCCAGATCGACCAGACCGGGGCCGTTGACGGTGGCCAGCCAAGCAAACACGAGATTGGCGCTGGAGGTGAGCACGGCCCCGGCGAACACGGTCTTCAAGAGGCCGATCCGGGCCACGAGCAGGCCGCCGAGGGCCGCCCCGGCCAATGTCATGGCCAACCCGAAGATCTTGGAGACACTGGCGATCTCGTCCGGGGTATAGCCGATGTCGAGATAGAACGGGTTCGACATCACCGCCAACGTGATATCGGATAGCCGGTACACCCCCACCAGACAGAGAATCGCGATCGCCTGGCGGCGATAACGCGAGAAGAAATCCCAGAACGGACAGACGATCGTGCCGATGACCAGACGCTCGACGCGCTGCAGCCAGACCGGGTGCGCGGATCGCGCGGCCAGCCAGTCGATCGCCCACTGCTCGCGCAGCTCGGTGTCGCGGCCGGCCTCGACCGCCGGCTCGCCGAGTGCCAACACCGTGAGCATGCCGATCGCGACCAGCCCCGCCATCACGAGATAGGCCGTCGACCACGACGCGGCCGCGGCGATATAGAACGCCCCGGCCCCGGCGACCAGCATCGCAATGCGGTAGCCGGCCAGATACATCGCCGCCATCGCCCCCTGCTGATCGCGGGCCACTGCCTCGATGCGCCAGGCATCCACCGTGACGTCCTGGGTCGCCGCCGAGAACGCCACCAGCAGCCCGAACCAGGCCATCGCTTCCAGATTCGTCGCCGGGTCCGTCCGGGCCATGCAGAACAGCCCGACCATCAACCCGACCTGGGCGACAAGCATCCAGCTGCGGCGTCGCCCCAGCCAGCGTGTCAGTCCCGGCACCCGCGCCCGGTCGATGACCGGCGCCCAGAAGAACTTGATCGAATAGGTGATGCCGATCCAGGAGAAGAAACCGATCGCGGTCTTCGACACGCCGACCGTGGCCAGCCACGCCGACAGCGTCGAGAAGACCAGCAGATACGGCAGCCCGGAAGAAAACCCGAGCAAGGCCATGCCGATTACACGCGGCCGCGTGTAATTGACCAGCGCACCGCGCCAGTCGCGACGATTCGGCTCCGGGCCGGGTCCTGCCCGGCCGGCAACACGGAAATCAGAATGTGACGTCATAATCGATGGTCAGCGGCGCATGATCGGACAGGCGCGACTCGCGATACACATACTCGGACCGGGCCGCCGCGGCCAGCCCAGGGGTGGCGACGTGATAATCGATACGCCAGCCCACGTTCTTGTCCCAGGCCGCGCCGCGCTGGGACCACCAGGTGAACTGATCCTCGTCGGGATTGATCTCGCGAAAGACATCGACCAGACCGACATCGCCGAACACCGCGCTCATCCATTCGCGCTCGTGCGGCAGAAAACCCGAGTTCTTGCGATTGTTCTTCCAGTTCTTCAGATCGATCTCCTTGTGCGCGATGTTCCAGTCGCCACAGATCAGATAATCGCCGGGCTCGGCGGCACGGGCTCGCAGGAAGTCCAGGAAATACGCGAGATAGCGCTCCTTGGAATCCTGTCGATGATCGCCGGACGAGCCCGAGGGCGCATAGAGGCTGGCGATACGCAGATCGCCCTCGGGCCGCGCGAAGCGAGCCTCGATATAGCGGCCTTCCGCATCGAACTCGTCGTGTCCCATGCCGCGGATGATTTCATCGGGCTCGCGCCGGCTGTAGAGCGCCACCCCGGAGTACCCCTTGCGGCGCGTCGCCTCTTCGTAGAAACAATGATAGCCGGCCGGCCAGAACGCCTCGATGCCGTCCAGCTGATGCTGCTGCGCCTTGAGCTCCTGGATGGCCACCACGTCGGGCGCCTGTGTGGACATCCACTCGAAGAACCCCTTGCGCTGAGCCGCACGGATACCGTTGGCGTTGAAGGACATCACCCGCATGAAGAATCGTTCCCTGCATTGAATGGCACAAGACCGCCTGTCGGCCCGTCACCGTCGTCGGTGACTTATCATACGGACTGAATCGACCGGACCGACACACAGGATTGCTCGCCCATGTCCCCTGCGACGACCGATTACGCCCAGGACTTTCTCGCGCTGGCCGAACGCTACGACGCTCTCAAGTTCGGCGCATTCACGCTCAAGTCCGGCCGGGTTTCGCCCTATTTCTTCAACATGGGCGAGATCGCCAGCGGTGACGGCATGAAACGGCTGGCAGCCGGTTACGCCGCCGCGCTCAACGATTCCGGCATTTCCTACGACAGCCTGTTCGGTCCTGCCTACAAGGGCATTCCACTGGTGGCGACCGTGGCCTGCGCGCTCGCCGATCACGGCCGGGACGTGCCGTTCACCTACAACCGCAAGGAAGCCAAGGCCCATGGCGAAGGCGGACGCCTTGTCGGCGCTCCGCTCGGCCGGCGCGTGGTCATCGTCGATGACGTGATCACCGCCGGCACGGCCGTTCGCGAGGCGATTGCCATGATTCGCGAAGCCGGGGTCGAAGTCGCCGGCGTGCTCATCGCGCTCGACCGCCAGGAACGCGGTGCCGATGATCGCTCGCCACTGGTCGCCCTGGCCGCAGACGAAGGCATTCCGACCGCCGCGGTGGCCACCCTGACCGACGTCATCGCCTATGCCGAGCAACGCGGCCTGGATGCCGATACGCTGGCGCGCATCCATGCCTATCGCGCCGCGCACAGCGTGGCCTAGGGTCTGTTGAGGTTTCGTGCGAGCGCCGCGTTGGCGCCACAAACCCTGTCCGGCAAGGTGCGAGTTGCCGATCGTGGCGTGCCACGATCAAGGCCCGCAACGCCGCCGGGCGGGATTTGTGGCCCAACCCTTCGGGACAAGTGCTGTTTGGCGCGGACTCGAACGAAACCTCAACAGGCCCTAGGCCGAACGCGGCCCCGGCGTGTCGTCGACCGGCGCATCCCGATCCTCGCGATGAATCAGCGTGCCGACGCCCGCGTCGGTGAACAGCTCGAGCAGCACGGCGTTGTCGACGCGGCCGTCGACGATATGCGCGGCCGTGACACCATCGGCCACGGCATCGAGGGCGCACTGGATCTTGGGCAGCATGCCGCCGTGGATGACGCCGGTCTCGATCAACTGCTCGACCTGAGCGATGGTCAGCCCGGTCAGCAGATGGCCGTCGGCATCGAGCACGCCCGGCGTGTTGGTCAGCAGCATGAGCTTCTCGGCCCCGAGCACGGACGCGATGCGACCGGCCACCAGATCGGCGTTGATGTTGTAGCTGCGCCCGTCCGCGCCCACACCGATCGGCGCGATGACCGGAATGAAGTCGTCGGCCTCGAGCCGTTTGACGATCCGCGCATCGATGTCCGCAACCTCACCGACGAAGCCCAGGTCGGTGTCATCATCGACCAGCGCCAGCTTGCGCGCGGCGATCAGATTGCCGTCCTTGCCGGTCAGCCCAACGGCGCGCCCGCCGTGCTGGTTGATCAGGTTGACGATCTCCTTGTTGACGAGGCCGCCGAGGACCATCTCGACGACGTCCATCGTCTCCTCGTCGGTCACCCGCATGCCCTTGATGAAGTCGGTCTGCTTGCCGACGCGCTCCAGTACACGGCCGATCTGCGGGCCACCGCCGTGCACGACGACCGGATTGAAGCCGACCAGCTTCATCAGCGCGATGTCCCGTGCAAAGCCGGACTTCAGTTCCGGATCGGTCATGGCGTTGCCGCCGTATTTGATGACCACGGTCTTGCCGGCGAAACGCCGGATGTAGGGCAACGCCTCGCCCAATACGCGGGCGATGCGTGCCGCGTTCTGCGGATCCAGTGACATGCGCTTGTTTTGTTGCATGACCGTCAGACCGTGCCGGTGGAACCGAAGCCGCCGGCACCGCGGTCGCTGGTCGTAAAATCATCGACCAGAGCGAGCTCCGGCCGCACCACGGGCATCAACACGAACTGTGCGATGCGCTCTCCGGGTTCGATGGTGAACGCCTGCGCGCTGCGATTCCAGACCGAGATCATCAACGGCCCCTGATAGTCCGAGTCGATCAGGCCGACCAGATTGCCGAGCACGATGCCGTGCTTGGCCCCGAGCCCCGAGCGCGGCAGCACGATACCGGCCAGATCCGGGTTCTCGATGTAGACGGCCAGCCCCGAGGGCAACATGGCCGAGGCACCGGCAGCGAGCTGCATCGGCGCTTCGATCATTGCGCGCAGATCCATGCCCGCCGAACCCGCCGTCGCCCGCTCGGGCATCGGAAATTCCGTGCCGAGACGTGCATCCAGCACCTTGACCTTGAGTTGCGTCATCGAATCTTCCTTGTGGTGCCGGCCCCAGCGGCCGGCGCATGAGCTGTCTGCAGGGCGCCACCGGCCCGGCCGCATCGCCCGCGGGCGGTCTCTCAGCCGCCCCGCGGTCCGGTCAGCGCATCGGCCACCATCGCCACGAGCTGATCGGCCAGATCGCGTTTGGATGCACGCGCCAGAGTGCGCTCGCCCCCGGTCCAGACCACGACCAGCGCGTTGTCGTCTCGGCCGAAAGCGTCGTCCGGACCAACGAGGTTGCCGGCGATCATGCCCAGTCCCTTGCGACGTCGCTTGTCTCGTGCGGCAGCCGCGACATCGCGTGTTTCGGCCGCAAAGCCGAGCGTGAACACCCGCGGAAAACGCGCCGCCACATCAGCAATGATGTCGCGCGTTCGCGTGAGCGCGATCGCAGCGTCGCCCTCGGCCTTCTTGATCTTGTGTTCGGCGATCTCCGCCGGCCGATAATCGGCCACTGCCGCCGCACCGATGAACACATCGGCTTCGGGCACGGCGTCCATGACACTGGCATGCATCTCGGCCGCCGAGGCGACATCGATACGCTGGACGCCGCAGGGCGCGGCGAGCGTCGTCGGCCCGGAGACAAGCGTGACTTCGGCCCCGGCCGCGGCGGCTGCGGCGGCCAGCGCATAGCCCATCCGTCCCGAGGAATGATTGGTGATGTAGCGCACCGGATCGATCGCCTCGCGCGTTGGCCCTGCCGTGACCACGACGCGCCGACCGGCCAGTGACCCGGTCGATGTCCCGCGCCCGGCCGTCAGTGCCTCACAGATGGTCTCGGGCGCGCTCATGCGCCCGGCACCGACCTCGCGCTCGGCCAGCTCGCCGGTTTCCGGGCCGATACACCTCGCCCCGCGGGCCAACAACCGCGCCATGTTCTCGCATGTCGCCGGATGCGCCCACATCACGTGGTTCATCGCCGGGGCCAGCCAGAGTTCGGCCGTGCTGGCAAGGCACAGCGTGGTCAACAGATCGTCGGCGAGCCCGTTGGCCAGACGGGCCAGCACGTCGGCGCTGGCCGGGGCGATGAGAATCACATCCGCCCAGCGTGCCAGCTCGATGTGGCCCATGTTCAGTTCGGCCGAGGCATCCCAGAGGTCGTCGCGCACCGGATGGCCCGACACGGCCGCCAGCGCCATGGGGGCGACGAATCGCGACCCGGCCGCACTCAGCACAACCTGCACCTCGGCCCCGGCGGCGACCAGGCAACGTACGAGATGAGGCGTCTTGTAAGCCGCAATGCTGCCGGTCACGCCCAGCAGCACGCGTTGTCCGGCGAGTGCTTTCATGGTCGTCATTGTACCTGCCACATCCGGACCGGCCATGATGATCGCGCCAAGTGATTCACGTTGGGGGAGATGACATGGCGATCTCGGACTGGCCGGCGAGCGAACGGCCCCGTGAGAAACTGCTGGACCGCGGGGCGGCCGCGCTGTCCGATGCCGAACTGCTGGCGATATTCCTGCGTACCGGCGTGGCCGGCCAGAGCGCGGTGGATCTGTCGCGACAGCTGTTGAGCGACTACGGCTCGCTGGCCGCCCTGCTGTCGGCCGATCGACGACGCTTCGTGGCCACGCACGGGCTGGGCACGGCGAAATTCGCGCAACTCCAGGCCGTGCTGGAGATGGCACGTCGTCACGCAGGCGAACGATTTCGAGAGCGCGATGTATTGAGCGATCCCCAGGCCACGCGCGATTATCTCGCGCTGCACATGGCCGACAGCGAGCACGAAGTCTTTGCCTGTCTGTTTCTGGATAACCGAAACCGGGTCATCGCCTTCGAACCGATGTTCCGCGGCACGATCGATGCGGCAGCGGTCTATCCGCGAGAAGTGGTCAAGGCCGCACTGCGCCACAACGCCGCGGCGCTGATTCTGGCGCACAACCACCCCTCCGGCCTCGCCGAGCCCAGTCAGGCAGATCGTGACATCACGCATCGCCTGGTCGATGCACTCAAGCTCGTCGACATCCGCGTACTCGACCATCTGGTCATTGCAAAACAAGGGACGACAAGTCTCGCCGAGCGTGGTTTAATGTAATATGCACGTTAAAGCTATCGTAACGATTAGTTAACTTTTAATTGACAATTCGGTCGCGGCTTTCTATCTTGACCTTTGCCAGATTTCCCCCTATCTGGATGATCGAATTGGAGAATATTATGAAAAAAGCCGCGTTTATCCTGTGCGCATCGATGCTGCCGGCCGCTGCGGCCATGGCCGCCCCGAGCATCGTCGCGTCCACGGAACAAACCGATGGCCCGGGTTACACGTACGCTCAGGGTGAGTACATGCCGGAAGGCAACCTCGATTCCGCCGGTAATGATCTCTGGGGTTACGGCGGCGATGTGTCGATGGGTTTTGCCACCGACAGCGCCCTGCCCGTCCACCCGATCCTGCAGGGCGGGTTTCATCGCCTGAACATCGACAATTCCGGTTCGGCGATCAACGAAGCCCATGTCGGCCTGGGTGCCGAGAGCTTCTTCGACTACGGCGGTCCGCAAGGCAGCGGTGTCGGCGTCTATGGCACCGTCAACTATCAGCGCCTGGAATTGCGTAACGTACCGGGCGGCTACAGCGACGGCGCTGACGCCACGGCCGATGGCTGGGGCGTGACCGCCGGCCTGCGCTGGATGCCGGTCGCTCAGGTGGAAGTCAATCCGCATGCCACCTACGTCGATTACGGCAGCGTGTCCGGTGACGGCACCGACTACGGTAGCCCGGACGGCTTCGAATACGGCCTGCAGCTGGTCGGCTATCTCGACCCGGATCAGCACTATGCACTGACCGCCGGCTACGATCGCAGCGACATCGGCGTCGGCCCGACCGATGAAGACGTGCACAACGTCGTCAACGTCGGCGCGCGTTATACGTTCTAGTAACACGTCCCGCGTTGCCGCCCGATACGGGAACCGTCCGCGGCCCGCTGCAACACCCCGCTCCGGCGGGGTGTTGTCTTTACGGCGTCGGATATCTCAAACGGCGGTTGTGCACGCTTGGCAGAAATGCTTAAATACGCGGCTTCGCCGACGCCGATCAGCGCGCGACCAGGAGTTCATCAATGTCCCAGATTTGTCAGGTCACCGGCAAGAAGCCGGTTACCGGTTACAACGTTTCGCACGCCCACAACAAGACGAAGCGTCGCTTCGTGCCGAATCTGCACCGGCATCGCTTCTGGGTCGATTCGGAGCAGCGCTACGTGCGTCTTCGGGTTTCTGCCAAGGGTATGCGTATCATCGATCGTCAAGGCATCGAAAGCGTCCTTGCCGACCTTCGCAAGCGTGGGGAGAAAGTCTAATGCGCGAAAAGATTCGCATGGTCTCGACGGCAGACACCGGCGTGTTCTACACCACGTTCAAGAACAAGCGGAATACGCCCGACAAGCTCGAGATGAAGAAGTACGATCCGAAGGCTCGCAAGCACGTGGTCTTCAAGGAAGCCAAGATCAAGTAACGATCGCGTACGCGCCGATCGTGGGAAAGCCGGCCTCGTGCCGGCTTTTTTGTGTGCGACGCCCCATATCCGGGTCTCGGGCGAGACCGTTCGCCGATACCGCCGCCCGATTGGCTAAGCTGATGTTTTGTCCTCGAGGGCGAGACGACGGATGACTGAGGAGCCGCTGCTCTGCGCGCAGGGCCTGACTCGCGACTATGGCCCGCATCGCGCCGTGGCCGATATCGATATGTCGGTCGCGGCCGGCGAAGTCCTCGGCCTGCTCGGCGCCAACGGGGCCGGCAAGACCACGATACTGCGCATGCTGGCCGGCACCCTCGCGCCCTCGGCCGGGCATGTGTCGATCGCCGGCCACGATCTGGACCGCGCCGCCCGCCGGGCCAAGCAACATCTGGGCTACCTGCCGGAGCGGGTGCCGGTCTATCCGGAACTCACCGTCGATGAATATCTGGCGTTTGCCGCGCGGCTGCACGGCATCCCGCGGGCCGAGCGCCGCGACGCCATCGCGCGTGCCGTGGCCGAGACCGGGCTTGCACCGGTGCGGCGACGCTTGATCGGACATCTGTCCAAGGGCTATGCCCAGCGGGCCGGCATCGCCCAGGCGATCGTGCATCGGCCGGATGTGCTGATTCTCGACGAACCCACCGCCGGTCTCGACCCGCATCAGCTGGCCGGCGTGCGGCTGCTGATCCAGCAACTGGCCGAACGGCACGTGGTGATCCTGTCCAGTCACATGCTTTCGGAAATCCAGGCCGTGGCCACACGCGTGATGATCGTGGCCGGCGGACGCCTCGTACTCGACCGGCCGCTCGCCCGCATGGCCGATGATGACGACTGGTTCGAGGCCGGCTTTGCCAACGATCCCGGCGAAACGGCCCTGCGCGCCCTGCCCGACATCGCGGCCGTATCCGCCATCGGGCCCGGCCACTGGCAGCTGCGCAGCACCCCGGGCCGGGACATCCGGATCGCGCTGGCCGAGACCGCGGCACAGCAGGGCTGGCAGCTCCATACGCTGACTCGCCGCCAGACCACGCTGGAGCAACGCTTTATGGCGCTCACCCAGGCGAAGACCCAAGCCGAGGCGCCCCGTTGAGCGGCCTGCTCGCCATCGCCCGTCACGAGATCACGCGGCTGTTCGTCTCGCCGCTCGCCTGGACGATCGCCGCGGCCGCCACCCTGTTATCCGGCCTGCTGTTCACGATGGCACTGGCCGATATCGTGAATAACCCGCAGCGTCTGGCCGCCGACGACGGCGTGACCGCCCTCACGGCGGCCGGCCTGTTTCGATTCGTCACCCTGCTGCTGTTGTTGATCGTGCCCGTGCTGACCATGCGCGGCTTCGCCGAGGAACGAAAGACCGGCACGCTCGAACTGCTGTCGGCGGCGCCGATCTCGACGACGGCCCTCGTGCTGGGCAAGTTCATCGGCGTGATGACGCATCTGACGCTGATCTGGGCCCTGGTGGCGGCGATGCCGCTCACGCTCGGCCTGTTCACGCCGCTCGATCCGGGCATGCTCGCGGCCGGCCTGATCGGCCTATGGCTGGTCATGGCCGCCTTTGCCGCCATCGGCCTGCTCGCCTCGTCGCTGACACGCGAACCGCCGCTGGCTGCGGTCTACACGCTCGCCGTGCTCCTGCTCGCCTGGCTGGCCTACGCGGTCTCGGCAGTCGACTGGCAGCCTCGACTTTTCGGTCAAACGCTCGATCTCGGCCATCTCATTCGCGGCGCCTCGCCCATCGGCCATGACGATGCGCTGCTGCGAGGCCTGTTCTCGAGCGCTGACGTCGCTTATTTCGTGATCCTAACAAGCGTATGCCTGGCGCTGACCGTCACACGGCTCACCGCGGAGCGATGCTGACGATGGCGTTTTTCGCCCGACGTCGCCTCGGCTCCTGGGCCACGGCCGCACTGATCATCGTGGCGGGCCTGCTGGCCGCGCTGGTCGCCGCACGTCTGTCCGTGACTTTCGACTGGACCGCCAACAATCGCAACTCGCTCACCCCGGCCAGCCAACGGGTCCTGAACAGTCTGTCGGACGGGCCGATCACGTTCACGGCCTACATGTATCCCGGCACCGCGCGCCAGGACCTGCGCACGCGTCTGGCGCGCTATACCCGCGCCGATCCACGCATTCACCTGGTCTTTCGCGATCCGGCCCGTCATCCGCAGACCGTGCGCAAACTCGGCATCGGGCGTGACGGGGCAGTCGTCGCGGCCTATCAGGGACGCCGGACGGTGATCTCCGACTACGACGAGCCCAGCGTCACGCGGGCGCTGATGCAGTTGAGTCCGGACGGCAATCCCTGGGTGGTGTTTGTCACCGGTCACGGCGAGCGGGCCCCGAATGCCGACGATACCGGTGGGTATCAGGCACTCACCGACGCCCTCGATGCCCAGGGCCTGCGCGTGCGCACCGTCAATCTCGCCTCGGCACAGGCCGTACCCTCGAACACCGGGCTGCTGGTCATCGCCTCACCACAGCAGGCCTACCTGCCCGGCGAAGTCGACATGATCAAGCGTTACGTCGCGCACGGCGGCAATCTGCTCTGGGTCGACGATCCCGGCGCCCGCTACGGCCTGACGCCGCTCGCCGAAGCACTTGGCGTCCACTTCGCGCACGGCACGCTTGTCTATCCCGACTATCAACGTCTCGGCACCAAGAGCCCGGCGATTGCCGTGGTCGCCAATTATCCCGACACGCCCGTCACCCGTCGTCTCGACGAGATCACGCTGTTTCCCTTTGCCGGCGGCGTCTCGCCCGTCGCTGACAGTCCCTGGCATACGCGCGCATTCATCCGCTCACCGGCGCGGAGCTGGCTGGAAACCGGACCGCTGGACGGCCAGCAAATCACTTTCCAGCCCGACCAGGGCGATCAACGCGGCCCGCAGACGATCGGCCTGATGAGCACACGGGCCCGCCCGAACAGTCGCGGCGACTCGTCCGCCACAGCTGACCAGGACAAGACGCCCGATCAGCGAATCGCCGTGGTCGCGGACAGCGATTTCATGGACAACGGTCATCTGAACACGCTCGGCAACCGCACGCTGGCGCTGTCGATCTTTCAATGGCTGGCCACCCGTGACGACCAGATCGCGATCGACATGCCCCGCGCCGTGGACGCGCGGCTGGAGATGGCACCGGCGCGTCTGGCCACGCTGCGCTGGCTGTTCATCGCTGGCCTGCCGGCGCTGCTTCTCGCGATCGGCCTGCTGCGCTGGCTGATCCGGCGACGTCGCTGAAATGGCCCGCCAACGGCGCATCAATCTGCTGCTGATCGCGCTCGTGGCAAGCCTCGCCATCGTGCTCTGGTGGACCAGTCGCTCGACGACACCGCCGCAGCCCCCCGGCCCAACGACGCTGACGCGGCTCGCCCCCGATCGCATCCATCATCTGGCCGTGCGCCATCGCAGCGATCTGGTCGAGCTGGCACGGGGCCAGACCGGATGGCACCTGCAGGCCCCGGTCACCGCCCCGGCCGATACCGCCCATCTGCAGGTGCTGCTGCCGCTGGCCGCCGCCCAGCCGGCCCGCCGGCTGGGCGATGTGGGCAGCATTCCGGATCGCGTGACAGGCACCGGGGACGCCGCGATCGTGGTCCGCTACGACGATGCGGCGCCCGTGCGCATCGGCCATGCCGGCCCGCAGCGCGGCACCTACTATGTCCAGACGGATCGCGGCCTGTTTCTGGTGCCGATTGCCCATCTGGCACCGCTCGACTGGCAATGGACGGACTGGCTGGACCGAGGCCTCGTGGCGCCCGACCGCCGGTTGAAGCGACTCGTGTTGCCCCGCTACACGCTAAGCCGCGACACGGCCGGACAGTGGCAGGCGGCACCGGCCGATACCGACCGACCGCCGGCGGCCGCCGCGGCCACCGTCTCGGCCTGGCGACAGGCACGCGCACTGTCGGTCGTGCCCGCGGATCGCACTCGCGCGCGCATCGCGCGTGTGACGCTCTATTTCGATGACGGCGACAAACAGGTCTACGACATCATCGAGGACCACCCGAATCTGATCCTGCGCAATCCGAGGCTCGGCGTGGATTATCACTTCGCCGGCAACCGCGTCGCGCCGCTGCTGCGGCTCGTGCATCCCGGCATGTGAAACCGGAGCCGGCGCGGTCGTCGTTGCAACGCACGTGCGATAATGTCGCAATGCCCGAGTTACCCGAAGTCGAGACCACGCGCGCCGGAATCGAGCCGCATGTACAGGGTCAGCGCGTGCGTCGTGTCGTGGTGCGGGAACCCCGCCTGCGCTGGCCGGTCTCCGAAGCGCTCACCCATGACCTGCCCGGTCAGACGTTGCACGCCGTCCAACGCCGGGCCAAGTATCTGTTGTTCGCCGCCGATACCGGCCACGTCTGCCTGCATCTGGGCATGTCCGGCCGGCTGCGCGTGGTGCCGGCGGATACGCCCGTCGTGGCCCACGATCACCTGGATATCGAACTCGACAACGGCTGGCTCGTGCGCTTCAACGACGCCCGTCGCTTCGGTTCCGTATTCTGGCTGACCGGTGATCCGCATACATTCTCGCTACTCGCCCGGCTCGGCCCCGAGCCGCTGTCCCCGGATTTCGACGGCGCCTGGCTCAAGACACGCGCCGCCGGTCGCCGCATGCCGGTCAAGACCTTCATCATGGACGGCGCGGTGGTTGTCGGCGTGGGCAACATCTATGCCTCGGAAGCCCTGCACGCCGCGGGTATCCACCCGAGACGCGCGGCCCAGCGCATCGGCCTCCAGCGCTATATATATCTGGCCGAAGCCATCAAACGCGTCCTGGCCGAGGCGATCACGGTTGGCGGTACGACCCTGCGCGATTACATCGGCGTGGACGGCGATACCGGTTATTTCCAGCTCAGCCTGGCCGCCTACGGACGCGACGGCGCCCCCTGCCCACGCGGCTGCGGGCCGATTCGCCGCGAAGTGATCGGCCAGCGCGCGACTTTCTTCTGCCCCGTCTGTCAGCGTTGAGCGTGGCACGAACCGACTTTAGGGAACCTCTGATCTATTCATCTACGGTCGCGCCGGTGTCTTTTGCGCGCGTCTGACAAGACGCCGCGAGCGCCGTTTGCTGAATGCAAATGAGCGAGCGGCAACGCCGCTCAGGCGCGCGCAAAAGCCCGGCCGCCAAGCGGTTTGGCCCAAAAGGCCGCGCTACGGCGTTGCATGGCTGGATCATGGCGTGGCTATGACGCGGCGCCATGCGCCTTGTATCGTGGCCTTTGGGGACTCAAACGCGACCGTGGATGAATAGATCAGAGGTTCCTTAGATGACAGGCAAGCGCCCCGGTCGCTAACCTGCGTCACGATCCATCTCTGTCCAGGCGCTCTCATGCGTTACATCGCTCTGATCGGCGCGGCACTCGCCACGCTGCTGCTCGGACTGGCCACCCTGGCCATGCCGCGCTATTTCGGGCTGTTCTTCATCATCGCGGCGCTGTTCCTGCTACTCGGCATCCGCGATCTGTTCCAGTCGCAGCACGCGCTGTTGCGCAACTATCCGCTGATGGCGCACTTCCGCTGGTTCTTCGAGGCCATCCGCCCGGAAATCCGGCAATATTTGATCGAGTCCGATACGGAAGCCGCGCCGTTCTCCCGCGAATCGCGCAGTCAGGTCTATGCACGCGCCAAGGGCGACAACGACGCCGACCCGTTCGGCACCGAACTCAACGTGTATGCCGAAGGCCATGAATGGATGGCGCATTCGATCGCGGCCCGCAAGCCATCGGAAACGCCGGCACGCATCCTGATCGGTGGCCCGGACTGTACCCAGCCCTATTCCGCCTCGACGCTCAACATCTCGGCGATGAGTTTCGGCTCCTTGTCCGCCAACGCGATTCAGGCCCTGAACAAGGGCGCGGCGAAAGGTGGTTTTTTTCACGACACCGGGGAAGGCTCGATCTCACGCCATCATCGCCTGTACGGCGGCGATCTGGTCTGGGAGCTGGGCAGCGGCTATTTCGGCTGTCGTGCCAAGGACGGCACTTTCGATCGCGCCCAGTTCGTCGACAACGCCGCCGACGATCAGGTCAAGATGATCGAGATCAAGCTCTCCCAGGGCGCCAAGCCGGGCCACGGCGGCGTGCTACCGGGCGCCAAGGTGACCCCGGAGATCGCCGAGGCACGCGGCGTTGAAGTCGGCCAGACCTGTGTCTCGCCCCCGTCACACACGGCATTCTCCACGCCGATCGAGATGATGGAATTCATCGCCGATCTGCGCGCGGGCGCCAACGGCAAGCCGGTCGGCTTCAAGCTGTGCATCGGCCACGGATGGCAGTTCATGAGTCTGGCCAAGGCCATGCTCAAGACCGGCATCACCCCGGACTTCATCGTCATCGACGGTGCCGAGGGCGGAACCGGGGCCGCCCCGCTCGAGCTCGCCGACAACGTCGGCACCCCGTTGCGCGAAGGCCTGGTCTGGGCCCAGAACGTCCTGGTCGGTGCCGGCCTGCGCGAGCGCATCAAGCTCGGTGCCTCGGGCAAGATCACGTCCGGCTTTCGCATGGCCTCGAACATGGCCCTGGGCGCAGACTGGTGCAACACGGCCCGCGGGTTCATGTTCGCGGTCGGCTGCGTGCAATCCGAATCCTGTCATACCGATCGCTGCCCGGTGGGCGTGGCCACACAGAACGCCTGGCGCCAGCGCGCGTTGGTGGTGCCGGACAAGGCCGAGCGCGTCTACAACTTCCATCGGGCGACGGTCAACGCAATGCAGGAGGTCGTGGCCACGGTCGGACTCGATCACCCCAGCCAGCTCGCCCCGGAGCATCTGTGCCGCCGCACCCACGATTCGGAGATCCATACCGCCGATCAGGTGTATCGTTTCCTCAAGCCGGGCGAACTGCTGGTCTCCAACGGTCCCGGCCGTTACGAAACAGCCTGGGCCCGGGCACAGGCGGAGAGCTTTCTGCCGCGAAGCCACGCCGCCTAGGGCCTGTTGATGTTTCGTGCGGGTGCCTGCAGTTTGGCGTGCGCACGTGCCGCGGTACGATTCAATCGAGAGATTCTGCGAGGATTCAGGCCATGTCGCCATTCTTCCGACGCCGTCGACAACGTCAGGCGGCAGAGATCGCGGGCACGCCCGAGACACCGGCACAACTACGCGATTATGCCGACCAGTACTCGGAAACCCGGTTCTGGACCAAGCTGTCGCATGTGTTCAAGCGGGCCGGCTACGAGCTCGTCGAGAAAGCCCTCTGGCTGCACTATGCCGCGCAGCGTCCCGATACACCGCAGTGGGCCCGTGCGACGGCCTACGGGGCGCTGGCTTATTTCATCATGCCTTTCGATGCGGTGCCGGACTGGTTGTTCGGCATCGGGCTGACTGACGATCTCGGCGCGCTCACGCTTGCGGTGGCCACGATTTCGCAATACGTCGATGAACAGGTGAAGCGCCAGGCCAGCGCGCGATTGGCTGCCTGGTTCGGCCCACAGGCACGACACGGCCGGCCGTCAACCGATCCGAATGCCGGCCCGGACGACACCCTGTGAGCGCGCCCCTGGATCTGCGTGGTCGTCGCGCCCTGGTTACCGGTGCCTCTTCCGGAGTCGGCGAACACGTGGCACGACAACTCGCCGCCGCCGGCGCCACGGTGGCGATCGCGGCACGGCGCGAGGACCGGCTGGCGCAGCTGGCCGCGGAAATCGATGCGCACCCGCTGATCGTCGATCTGTCATCAACCGCGGCCTGTATCGATCTGGTGGCACGTGCGGTGGCCGCGCTTGGCGGCCTCGACATCCTGGTCAACAACGCCGGGCTGCATCATCGCGGTGCTTTCAACACGCCGACGCCGATGCAGCTCGCGGCCATGGTCGATGTGAATCTGCGCGCGCCGACTGTACTGGCCGGCGCGGCGTTGCCGCACCTGCAGGCCGCGCCGCGCGGGGCGATCATCAACGTGGGCTCGGTGGCCGGCCGGATGCCGGTTCCGGGCAGCGCCACTTATTCGGCTACCAAAGCCGGTCTGCGCACGCTGAGTCTGGCGCTGGCCGAAGAGCTGCGCGGGACCACGGTCGGGGTCTCGGTGGTCTGCCCCGGCCCGATCGCCACGGATTTCATTCTCGCCGATGTGGATGCCGTGACCGACCTGACGTTCTCGCAGACCATGAGCACGCCGGCCGATATCGCAGCACTGGCATGTCAGTGCATCCTCGACGGTCGACCGGAACGCACCTGGCCAACGAGCGCGCGCGTGATGACCACGCTCGGCAGTCTGTTCCCGACACTCCCACGGCTGCTGCGCCCGGCACTGGCCGCCAAGGGCCGACGCGCGAAACGACGATATCGTTCCGATTGAGCGGCACCCTGTACATCCGGGCGAACCCGGCCCCGGATTGTCTTGCGATTGTTAAAAACGCAGCGCACAGTGAGCGGACAACGCAAAACAACGCAATGCGGAGAAAAGACTCATGGGTATCATCGCTTGGATCATCTTCGGTCTGATCGCCGGGGCCATCGCCAAACTGATCATGCCGGGTGACGACCCGGGCGGCATCATCGTCACCATCATCATCGGCATCGTCGGTGCCGTGGTCGGCGGTTTCATCGGCGGCATCCTCGGGTTCGGCGGCGTGAGCGGCTTCAACATCGGCAGCTTCATCATCGCCATTCTCGGGGCCATCATCCTGCTGGCCGTCTATCGCGCAGTGGCTCGACGCTGAACCGATAGAACCCCCGGAACGAAAAAAGCCGGCATGTGCGTCATGCCGGCTTTTTTCATGGCCAATCCCCCCGAAACATCGCCGGCCGAAGTCGGGCGCGGTTGGCGCTGCATCAACAGGCCGGGCGCCCGGCTCAACGACGCCGCCAGGCATGAAAACGCGCCAGCCAGGGAAAGACCCAGGCCGGTGCGTGACGTTTCTTCCATTCACCCGCCGCGAACCGGTTGGCCTCGGCGAAGGTCGGGTAGCTGTGAATGGTCGACAGTAGCTTGTTCAGACCCAGACCGTGGCGCATGGCCACGACATATTCGCCGATCCATTCCGCCGCATGCTCGCCAACGATCGCAGCGCCCAGAACACGGTCCTTGCCCGGCACGGTCAATATCTTGACGAAACCGGTCGTCGCCGACTCCGCGACGGCGCGATCATGGGCGGCCAGCGAATAATGCGTGACTTCATAGGCCAGGCCGGCCGCAGTGGCCGAGCGTTCGTTGTGCCCGACGTGCGCCACGTTGGGCTCGGTATAGACCGCCCAGGGCAGACTGTCGTAGCGCACTGCAAACGACTTGAACATGCCGAACAAGGCATTGACCGTGGCATGCCAGGCCTCGTGAGAGCCGGCGTGCGTGAGCTGATAGCCACCGATCGCATCACCGCAGGCGTAGACGGTCGGCACATGCGTGGCCAGACACGTGTCCACGGCAATGACCCCGTCATGGGCGATACCGAGCGCCTCCAGCCCCATGTCGGTCGTGCGCGCCCGCCGTCCGACCGCCACCAGGATCCGATCCACCACGAGCGTCGAGACCGCGCCCGCACCGCTCCGACAGGACAACGCCCAGCCTCCGTCGGCCGCCGGCGAGACCTGCGTGACCCGGCTGTCTGTGGCCAGCCGGAGCCCTTCGGCACGTAGCGTATCGGACAGTGCCGCGGCAACATCGGCGTCCTCGCGCGGCAGGATCTGGTCATCCTGCTCGATGAGCACTACATCGGCGCCGAGCCGGGTGAAGGCCTGCCCCATCTCGCAACCGATCGGGCCGCCGCCGATCACGGCCAGGCGCGCCGGCAGCTGGGTGAGCGACCAGAGCGTGTTCGAGGTCAACGGATCCGCCGCGGCCAGCCCCGGGATCTCCGGCACGATCGGCTCGGCACCGGTGGCCAGAACGATCGCGCGAGCGGTCAGGCGGCTGCCGTCTTCGAATGCCACGGTCCAGGGGTCGAGCAGACGCGCGTGGCCCTGACGCACGTCGACGCCGAGGGATTCGAACCGTGCGCGGGAGTCGTGCGGTGCAATGGTCGCCACGACCTTTTTCACGCGGGCCATGACCGCCTTGAAATCGACCTGCGGCACCATGGGCGTCAGCCCGTAACGATCCGCGCGACGCATGACCTGCGCCGCACGCGCGCTGGCCAACAGGGCCTTGGACGGTATACAGCCGGTATTCAGACAGTCGCCGCCCATCTCGCCGGCCTCGACAAGCGTCACGCGGGCCTTGACCGTGGCGGCGATCAGCGCACACACGAGTCCACCCGAGCCACCGCCGATGACGATCAGATTGCGATCGAAGCGCTTCGGCCGCGTATAGCCGGCCAACGCCCGGCGGCGGCGATACAGGGCAAGCGCCCGTCGTGCGATGAGCGGAAACACGCCGAGCAGCACGAACGAGGCGATCAGCCCGGGCGAGACAATACCGCCAATCGAATGCACCTGACCGAGCTGTGTGCCGGCATTCACGTAAACGAGCGTGCCCGGCAGCATGCCGAGCTGACTGGCGATATAGAACGTGGTGGTTCGGATCGCCGTGATGCCCATCACGAGATTGATCACGAAGAACGGGAAGACGGGTACCAGACGCAACGCGAACAGATACGACGCCCCCTCGCGCTGAATACCGCGATTCACGGCGGCCAGGCGCTGGCCGAATCGGGCTTCGACCCAGTCACGCAGGATGAAGCGAGCACTCAGAAACGCCAGCGTGGCGCCGATCGCCGAGGCGAAGGAGACAAGCACCACGCCTCCGGCCAGGCCGAACAGCGCGCCGCCGACCAGCGTCATGACGGCCGCGCCGGGAATCGAGACGGCCGTCAGCACGACATAGATCACGAAATAGCCGGCCGCCGCCGCAAGCGGATGCATGGCCACCCAGTCGGCCAGCGCCCCCCGCTGGACCTCGAAGCAGGCCAGACTCAACAACCCGTGTTCGGCACAGGGACCGCCGAGCCACTGTCCCGGCGCCGCCAGCACATAGCCGGCCGCCAGCACAACCAGCAATCCGGCCAGAACGAAGCGCGAAATCCTCATGAACACCACCTGAGGAACCTCTGATCTATTCATCCACGGTCGCGTTTGAGTCCCAAAAGGCCACGATACAAGGCGCATGGCGCCGCGTCATAGCTACTCTATGATCCAGCCATGCAACGCCGTAGCGCGGCCTTTTGGGCCAAACCGCTTGGCGGCCGGGCTTTTGCGCGCGCCTGAGCGGCGTTGCCGCTCGCTCATTTGCATTCAGCAAACGGCGCTCGCGGCGTCTTGTCAGACGCGCGCAAAAGACACCGGCGCGACCGTAGATGAATAGATCAGAGGTTCCCTAAAGCCGCGCGGCCCAAACGCCCGGTCGTCTGCCAGGGCGCGTCGTCACGAGACAGACCGTCGCACCCGCCGCCAAGCGGCGGCAAGACAAGGCATCGTGAGCCTGTCGTGGCGCAGCCACGCGAGGGTGCGATAACCCCGGATGGTCGTCGCTTGGCCGCTGACCCTTCGGGGTGCCCCGGCCGGCCACGCCCAATGCCCCTGAAATTGACGATGAGCGGCCAGACGAGGCGTAGTACGCATAGCCTGTCATTCGGCGCCGGCGTGCTGGAACGCGGGATTGCTGGCCGTGTTTTTGATTCTGGGCGCCTGTGCCGAAGGGTCGGACCGCCCATGAACCATCGACAATGGCTGCCCTGCGGTGTTGCCAATCCGGATCGTGGCACGCCACGATCGGCGGCTCGCGCCTTGCAGGACACGATTTGTAGCGCCAACGCGACGCTCGCACGAAACATCGACAGGCTCTAGACTCTGGCCGTCGCAATCGCCCGCCATCAGTTCGAATCGGACCCCCATGAAACACGAAACCGACAACCTTCGCATCAAGGGCATCCAGGAGCTCGTCTCACCGGACACATTGCTGGCTGAATTCCCGGTCAGCGCGCGTGCCTCGACCACCGTTCACGACGCCCGACAGGCCATCCAGCAGGCCCTGGCCGGCGAAGACGATCGGCTCGTCGTGGTGGTGGGCCCGTGCTCGATTCACGACGTGGATGCCGCCCTGGAATACGCCGACCGGCTGACCGCCCTGCGCAAGCGTTACGCCGACGAATTGCTGATCGTCATGCGCGTGTATTTTGAAAAACCCAGGACCACGGTGGGCTGGAAGGGCCTGATCAACGATCCGGATCTCGACGATTCGTTCAAGATCAACAAGGGCGTGCGCCTGGCCCGTCATCTGCTCTGCGAGCTGGCCGAGCGCGGCATGCCGGCCGGCGTCGAGTTCCTCGATCTGATCACGCCGCAGTATCTGGCCGATCTCGTCTCCTGGGGCGCTATCGGGGCACGCACCACCGAGTCGCAGGGCCATCGCGAGCTGGCCTCCGGACTGTCCTGCCCGGTCGGTTTCAAGAACGGCACCGGCGGCTCGATCAAGATCGCGGTCGACGCGGTTGGAGCCACACAGCACTCGCATCATTTCCTGTCGCTGACCAAGGAAGGCCAGTCCGCGATCTTCACCACCGCCGGCAACCCGGACAGCCACGTGATTCTGCGTGGCGGCGCCAACGGGCCGAACTACGATGCCGACGCCGTGGCCGGCGCGGTCGCCCAGCTCGGCCAGGCCCATCTGGCCGGCCGGGTCATGATCGACTTCTCGCACGCCAACAGCCGCAAGCAGCACAAGAAACAGCTGGAGGTCGGCGACGACGTGGGCGGCCAGATCGCCGCCGGCAGCCGCGCGATCTTCGGTGTGATGATCGAATCCCACCTGCGCGAGGGCAACCAGAAACTGCTTCCCGGCGTGGCGCCGGAGTACGGCGTGTCGATCACCGATGCCTGCCTCGGCTGGGACGACACGGAGAAACTGCTCGCTTCGCTGGCCGAATCCGTGCGCGAACGCCGCGAGATCGCCGGCGACAGCGACGACTGACACGGCCGACCGAACGGCCCGGTGCACACGTCGCACCGGGCCGTTGCGAACTACCAGTACGGCCCGGGCAACACGGCGGCCAGCAGGCGCGCCGGCACGTTGAGCTTCTGGTTGTCGTCCGCGCGACCGGCGTAGCCGCGCGAGGCCTTCGACGACGGAAACATGTGAAAGGCCTTGTGCAGCACGAAGTCGTTGACCTTCGGCCACATCGCATAGCTGACCTGGGCAAACGTGCCGAGCGGCGAGGCGACGCTCTTGGGCCGGTCGATCACCGCGTTGGCGATCATGTCCGCAGCTTGATCAGGGGTCAGCGCGGGCACGTAATCGTAGAGTTTGGTCGGGGCGATCATCGGCGTACGCACGAGCGGCATGTAGACCGCCGTCAGATCGATGTTGCGCGAGGCGACCTCGGGCGAAAGACAGCGCGAGAAGGCATCGAGTGCGGCCTTGGAAGCGACATAGGCCGAGAACCGCGGCGCATTGGTCAGCACGCCAATCGAGGACACGTTGACGATGTGTCCCGAGCGGCGCTTGGCCATGGTCGGCAACAGATTGAAGATCAGACGCAGCGCACCGAAGTAATTGAGCTGCATCGTGCGCTCGTAGTCGTGGAACCGGTCCAGCGACTCGAACGCCGAACGCCGGATCGAGTGCCCGGCGTTGTTGATCAGGATATCGACATGATGATGGTCGGCCAGGATCCGGGCGATGCAGTCGTCGATGGCCTCGATCTTGGATAGATCGCAGGTATAGGCATGGGCCGCGCCGTCGCCGGCCTTTTCGACGATGCGCCGAGTCTCCTCGAGCTTGGCGGGATTGCGCGCGACCATGCACACGATGGCCCCGGCCGCCGCCATTTTCTTGGCGGTGGCGAACCCGATGCCGCTGGAGGCACCGGTGATCAGCACCACCTTGCCGGAGACGCGACGCACCAGCGATGCCGGGACATCGACATCGCAGTCCATGTGCATCTCCCAGTAGCGCCAGAGCGTCTCGGCGTAATCGGCCAGCTCCGGGCAGGAAATGCCGCTGCCGGACAGGGCCTGGCGTGTGTTCACGTCGTCGAAGATCGCGCGATTGTTCACGTAGCCGAGAATCGACAGCGGAATCCCCAGAGCCGATGACAGCCGTTTTTCGAACCATTCGGCGCCCGGCACGCGCTTGCGCCATGCCTTGATCTGGCTTTCCAGCGCGCCGGACCATTGCTGGCTCGGCAGGTTGTGGATGACATCGGGACCATGCGCGGCACGCACGAAGGTCTTGAGCATCTCGCCGGCCCGCGGCGGATTGGGCTGGATGAGCAGGTAGGCCTGGCCGTTGCCGGTGCGCTTGTGCGCGATATGCACGGTCGCATCGACGACGTAATCCACCGGCGCGACCGGCATCTGGCCGCCCTCGATGCCCAGCAGCGGCAGCCATTTCGGCAGGTTGTCGCGCAGCGCCTTGATGGCCGGAAAGAAATAATACGGCCCGTCGACCTTGTCCATCTCGCCGGTCTCGGAGTCGCCGACGACCATACCCGGCCGGTAGATTCGCCACGGGACACCGGCGCGCTCGCGTACCACCGCCTCGGCCTGGAACTTGGTCCGGTAGTAGGGATGCGTCAGCCGCTGACCGACATCGAACATCTCATCGGAAAACACGCCCTCGTGATCCGCCCCGGCAACGGCCACGGACGACATGTGATGAAACAGCGGCTTGTTGCCTTTTTCATTGGCTAGCGCCCCGGCCAACGCTACCACATTGGCCGTGCCTTCCACATTGACCCGGTCAGCGGTCGCATCCGACATGTTCATGTCGTAGACCGCGGCCAGATGAAACACGTGATCGATCCGCCCGGCCAGGGCCTGGCGCGCCTCGCCATCGATCACGCCGTCGCGCGTGATATCGCCCCAGACCGGAATCAGGCGCGACTCGGAGGCCGCCAGGCGCGCACGCAGATCGTCCATCTTGTCCGCGCTGGCACGGCGCATCAGGACATAGACCGTCGCCGCGCGCCGGTCCAGCAGGCGGGCCACCAGGCGGCGGCCGAGAAATCCGGTCGCACCGGTCACGAGATAGTTCATGTCGTTGTTGCCCTCCGAGACGAACCGGGCGCGGCGCGCCGGTGTATGGTCTGACAGAATACGGTTTTCATCGGCTGAACGCGTCTTATATGAGCGACACGATATTCTCCAAGATCATCAATCGCGAGATCGAAGCCGACATCGTCCACGAGGACGATCGCTGTCTGGCCTTTCGCGACATCGCACCGCAGGCCCCGCTGCACGTGCTCGTCATCCCCAAGAAACCCATCGACATGCTCGTCAACGCCACCGACGACGACGAAGCGCTGCTCGGCCATCTGATGCTCGTGGCACGCCGCATCGCGCGCGATGAAGGCTATGGTGATGCCTTCCGGCTGGTGATGAACAACGGCGCCGCCGTCGGCCAGTCCGTGTTTCACATCCATCTGCACGTGCTCGGCGGGCGCGAGTTCGACTGGCCGCCCGGCTGAGGCACCCGGCCGCCGCGGGCGATCGGATGGGCCTCGTATTCGCGTTGCATGACATCGGCTTGTAATTTCACGACCAGTCGCTATTGTCAGCGGGATAACCGCCAATGATCACCGGCACCCGCGTGATTGCGCGCCGGCCGCGTGCCGCGCGCCGGCGCCTTTTCTGCATCACCCCACAGTTCTTGTTCCGACCATGAGCACTACAGCAAAAACCGGTCAGGCCAGCGCTGCCCTTTCGGGCGCCGGCGAAGCCAACACGCCCCGCGACATCGAAGATGTACAAGGCCGCGCGGATCCGCGTCGGCTGGCCATCGACAAGGTCGGTATCTGCGATATCCGGCATCCCGTCTCCATCGCCCAGCGCGTCGGCGGCCATCAGTCCACGGTGGCCACCTTCGGCATGTATGTGAATCTCCCGCACGAGTTCAAGGGCACGCACATGTCGCGCTTCGTGGAGATTCTCAACGCCCACGAACACCAGATCACGCTCGACTCGTTCAAGCTGATGCTGACTGAAATGACCGACCGGCTGGAATCTCGCAACGGTCATATCGAGATGACGTTTCCCTACTTCGTCGACAAGTACGCCCCGGTCACCGGTGAAAAAGGCGTCATGGACTACGAAGTCGGTTTCATCGGCGATCGTGTCGGCGATGTCAGCACGCTTCATGTCGAGGTCAAGGTACCGGTCACCACCCTGTGTCCCTGCTCCAAGGATATTTCGGATTACGGCGCCCACAACCAGCGCTCGCTGGTCAGCATTCGTGTACGCGCGGACGCATTCTTCTGGGCCGAGGAGCTGATCGATATCGCCGAATCGGAAGGCTCCTGCGAGCTGTACGGCGTGCTCAAGCGCATCGACGAGAAAGCCGTGACCGAACGGGCCTACGAAAATCCCAAGTTCGTCGAGGACGTGGTTCGCGATATCGCCACGCGCCTCAACGAAGACGATCGGTTCCGAAGCTATCGCGTGGCGTCCGAGAACTATGAGTCGATACACAATCACTCGGCCTATGCGATGATCGAGCACGACAAGGACGCACCGCAGGCCTGACCCGCCGGCCCGCGAGGCGGATGCACCGGCTCGACAAGGCGGCCCGGTCGCGCCAACGACCGGCGCCGCATCGGCTCCATGAGGCCGGCTGCAAGGCCGGATGCCATTCGCTCCTCTTCGACCTGCTCCCGTCGTGCAACGATCCGGTCTTTACGCCGCGTTGCCGACTGGATATATTTACAGCATGGAAAAGCTCACGCCGAAACAGCAGCGCGTCTACGACTACATCCGCGACACGCTGGCCGCGACCGGCGCCCCGCCGACACGCGCAGAAATCGCCGAAGCGCTGGGTTTCGCCTCGGCCAATGCCGCGCAAGCGCACCTGCGGACGCTGGCACGCAAGGGCGCGATCGAGCTCGGCTCCCGGCGCAGCCGCGGCATCCGTCTGCTCGGCGGGGCGCCAATCGGCCTCGACGGCCCTGTTGCCAACGACGACGACCATACCGATGAAGGCCTGGCCGTGATTGGCCGCGTCGCTGCCGGCATGCCGGTGCTGGCGGTCGAACACATCGAGCGGCGGGTGCAGGTGTCGCAGGCCATCTTCTCGGCCCCGGCAGACTATTTACTGACGGTCCAGGGCGACAGCATGACAGGCGCCGGCATCCTCGACGGCGACCTGCTTGGCGTACGCCGGACGACCGATGTCCGCGAAGGGCAGATCGCAGTCTTTCGCTTGGGCGACGATGTCACTGTCAAACGTTTTCATCGCGATCGGGACGGTATTCGCCTGCTTGCCGAAAATCCCGACTATCCGGATATCACGGTCGATGCCGAAGCCGACGAGCTGGCCCTGGAAGGCCTGGCCGTCGGGGTGCTCCGCGCGATCTCCTGAAACCGCCCCTCGGGTCGTCCACGTTGCAGATCGGGCGCTGTCTGGTCGCTGAGCGCCAAGGATACGCTGCCGATCTGGATACAACGGCGCTCCGGCATCCAGAGGCCGGCCATGGGCTGGTTGTGATAGCCCCGCGCGTCAGCCCCGTACACGGGCCAGGACTCAAGACGCGTAAACGTCGTACGCCAACCATTACCGGCGATTGACGCTAGGCCAGACCGTGCATCAGTGCGCGGCCATGGGATATCGCATGTTGGCGCCGCGGCTTGGTGATTGCCGCGCCTCGGCCTCGCTGTTGAGCCATGAGAACGCAAGCCTGCCGCCAGTCAACGATCGGCAAGTCTCGCGCTTGGCCAGGCTTTGACGCCCGTCCGTCTATCGCGGACACACCGACCGCCCTGCCCATCGCCCCATCGACGCGCCTTGCGATCGCCGATCGCGCGTTCGGGCCGCGCCCGGGCCTGTTGATGCATCGTGCAAGTCCGCGTCGGGCGCTCTCGGCATGGGCCGTGAGCGGCCGGAGGTGGTGTCTATCGCACGCATGGCACCGGCCTTCCATGCCAGCGAGCTGGCCGTCCTGTTTTTAATGGGCGTGTCTGGCCCGATGGATCGGGCCCCGTAAAACATCGACGATGGGCGCTCTGCGGCGTGGCGAGCCTGGCTCGTGGCGCGCCGCGATCCGCGCCTTGCAGAACACGCTGTGGGGACCAACATGGCGTCGGCACGCCCCGTCAATGGGCCCGGCGTTGTGGCGGCGGACGACACGACCCGGCGCGCTCGCCGCCGGCCGCCATGCGGCCGGCGAGGTCCGGGAAAAGAAGCAGCCCGGCTCAGTTACCGCCGCTACCGCCGCTGAGTGCGCTCATCGGGACCATGATCGCCTCGGCCCGCTCGTTCTTCGCACGCCCGTCGGCTGTATCATTGGAAGCGATCGGATGCTGGTCACGCAGGCCGCGTGCCCCGATTCGATCCGGGTCCACCCCGGCCTGGACCAACAGCTGCGCGATATCCCGGGCGCGGGCATCCGACAGTCCCTGACGATAGGCCATGGCCTTCTGCGACTGACTCGGGTTCTGCTTCGACAGCTGCGGATTGGCGTTGATGAACGCATCGAGCTGTTCGGGCGGCGGCGTCGCGTTGTCGGTGAAGCCAAAGATGGCCACGCCGAGTTTCGGATGCTGCTTCATCAGGTTGGCGAGCTTGCCGATCACCGGACGCGATGCCGATGTCAGACGCGCCGTGCCTTCCTGGAACTGCAGACTGCCCAGCATGGTCGGCACGACGCGCTGGTTGACCAGCTGCTGATCGCTGCCCGACACGCTAGCGCCGCCCGTCGATTGCACCATCTGCGATTGCTGGGACTGCAGCTGGTTGAGCTGATCCAGTCCGGATTCGCGCATGGCCGTGTACTGTGAGATCTGGGCCAGACGCTGGGCGCGGTGCGCATCGCCAGCGACACCGGCAAGCGCCTGATTGCTCCGCTCATTCTGGTCGGCGATCGCGTGCCATTTCTGTTCGGCCTCGGAAAGAGCCTGCTCGGCCTGGGCCAGCGACTGACCGTCGTGATCGTTGACGCCCGGCTGTGCCTTGGCGGCCGAGACCGCATCGCGTGCATCCTCAAGCGGGCCGAAGGTCGGCGTATCGCCCTGCGGATCGCGCTGGATCTCGTCACGCCAGGCCTGGGCCTGGGTATTCGCACCGGAGATATGCGGCGCCGGCGGTACGTCGCCCTGCTCGAAGGCCGCACACCCGCCGAGAAACGGCAGCACGAGACAGGTCATAAGAACCAGATAACGCGCCATGTCAGTACCCCAGTCCGTCATCGCTATCGGCGCCCGAAAGCCCCATGCCCAGTCCGCTGTTGCTGTTGTCCGCGTCGCCGTCTAGCGCCGACGCATCACCGGCGGCCGACTGATCGGCCGTATCGCCTGTGCCCTGCAGTTGATCGAGCTGATGCCGGACCGCCTTGGCCTGGGTTTCGACCAGGGCCTCGCGGGCATCGAGCTTGGCGGCCGCTACAAGGTCATCGACGCGCTGGCGTTCACTGTCGTTGAGCGGCCGGTGCGCACGCGCAGCGCTGAACAACACATCGCGTGCCAGCGTGATGCGGCGCCGCGCCGCGGCAACCGTCTCTGGCGCGAACTGATCGGCATTGGCCTGAACCGCCTTGTCGAGGGCCTGTGTGGCCGGATCGAGCACGCTCTGGTCGGGCACGGAGACACTGGCGTCGCCGTGGGCGGCGCGCTCGCTTGCGCATCCGACAAGGCTGGCGGACGCCACCGCGACCAGCAGCAGTATCGCCATGCGCCACACTTGGCGCGACAATCGTTTCGGACCAACCGGCATGCGGCCTCTCCCTCGAACGTGGTCGAACGGCGGACTGCCGAGTGCAGCCTGCGCCTGTGGCGCGCGAGTCTAGCAGCGCGAGCCGCCCGATTCGCAAACATCGCCTCGGGGCGCCCCCGCCTGACGCGCGCGTGCCAGCGACGCCGGGCGGCCGACATCCAGCCAGCGGCCGGCATGGTGTTGTCCGCTGGCCCGCCCGGCGGCTCGTGCCGCATGCATCACCGCGGACAGCGGGAAACGGCTATCCGCCTGCGTGGCAAACGCCTCGGCCGAGAAGACTGCAATGCCTGCATAGGTCGAACGCGGGCCCGTCTCCACGATGCGACCGTCGCGCAGCCCGAAATCGCCGTCGCGATGATGGGCCGGGTTGGCCACGAGCACGAAATGCCCGAGATCTGCACCCAGCTGCCGTGGCAGACACCGGTAGTCGAAATCCGTGACCACGTCGGAACTGATCAGCGCGAACGGCCCCTCGCCGAGCAGCGGCAGCGCCCGGGCCACCCCACCGCCGGTGTCCAGCGCGCCCGGCGTCTCATGGCTGTAGGTGATGGTCACGCCATAGCGCTGCCCCGTGCCAAGCGCCGCCACGATCTGGTCACCGCGATAAGCGACATTGATCACGACCTCGCAGAAGCCGGCCGCGGCCAGGGCGCGCAGATGATGCGCGATCAGCGGTTGACCGGCGATCTCGACCAGTGGCTTGGGCTGACGATCCGTCCAGGGCCGCAGCCGCTCGCCGCGCCCGGCGGCCAGGATCATCGCCTTCATGGGGCCATCCCGAGCGCCGGCCGGGCCGCGACCAGATACCGATGCACCGGCGCAAGCTGATCGTGCGCGGCGGTCACCGGCATCAGGTAGTCGACGAAACGCGGCAGGTCGCGCGCATAATCCGGCTTGCCATCGCGCTCGGCGATCCGCACGAACAGGCCGAGCACCTTGAGATGCCGCTGGGCGCCGGTGAGTGCCAGATCGGTGAGGAAATGTGTCCAGTCGGAGGCCACCGGCAGGCCGCGGCCGATCGCGCCGTCCCAGTAGTGCCGGATCCATTCCTGCACGCGATCGGCCGGCCAGCTGATGAAGGCATCGCGGAACAGGCTGGCCACGTCGTAGGTCGCCGGTCCGTAGCGGGCATCCTGAAAGTCGAGCACGCCGGGCAGCGGATCGGCAATCATCAGATTGCGCGGCATGAAGTCGCGATGCACGAAGACCGGCGACTGGGCGAGCACGCGCTCGAGAATGAAATCGTAGGCCCCCTGCAACGCCGCCTGGGCCTCGGCGTCGGGCGTGATGCCGAGCACCGATGGCAAGAACCATTCGTGGAACAACGCCATCTCGCGCTGAAAGGTCGCCCGGTCGTAATCGGGCAGCAAGCCGGGCCGGCTGGCGGCCTGCCAGTCGAGCAGTGCGCCGATGGCGGCACCGAAAAGCGCATCGGCGTTGTGCGTATCCAGGACATCGATATAACGCCGATCGCCGAAATCCGACAGCAGCAGAAATCCTGCGGTTTCATCGCGGGCATGAATATGCGGCACGTTGAGTCCGGCCGCGGCCAGCAGCTCGGCCGCAGCCACGAACGCCGGCATGTTTTCATGAGCCGGCGGCGCATCCACCGCGATCCAGGTCGGTGTCTCGGCATCGATCGGGCGCGCACGAAAATAGCGGCGCCGGCTGGCATCGGCCGAGACGACCGTCCAGCGAAGCGGCTGGCCCAACCGGGCCTCGGCCCACGCCGAGAGCGCGTCGGCGCGTGAATCGTCGGCGATATTCATGCGCTTGCCTGGCAACGCGTTCGTTGCGGGCAGCCCGCGGCGTGCGCATAATCCCCGCCATAAGGGGCATTACCAGCAGAATCAGACGAACCGGCGCTCGCCCGCCCCGCGGCTTTGCGCGCGAAGACACTGCTCCAAGGGGATGTACTCCCGCCGTGATCCATAACAAGACCTATCGTTGCCACTTGATCTGTGTTGCCGGCTGGGCGGCCCTGTCGGGCGTGCCCGTGACGGCCGCTGCCGCACCGGCCAATGCCGCCGACACCCACCCCGCGACCAATCAGGGATGTGCGGTGACGCCGCCCCCGCTGTCGCTGCCCGACGACGCGACGAGTTCGTCGCTGATCGCCGATCAGGCCCAACTGGCCGATGACATCGCCACGGCCACGGGCGATGTGCATCTTGAACGCAACGGCCAGACTCTGGAAGCCCCCTTCGTCCGCTACAACCGCGACACGACCGAGGCCGAGGCGCGCGGCGGGCTGAAGTATCTGCGCGACGGGCTCTATCTGACCGCCGACCAGGGCAGTGTGAACACCCGGGATCGGGCCGGGCAGTTCAGTAAGGCTCATTATTCGGTGCTGGCCAACGGCGCGCGCGGCCAGGCCGCCACGGTGAATTCGCTCGGCGACAATCGCTATCGGCTGACCAGTGCGGACTACAGCACCTGTGACGGCACGACCAAGGCCTGGCTGCTCTCGGCCAAGCGCATCGAACTGGACCGGGAGAGCGGGCGCGGCGTGGCCCACGACGCCACGATGCGCATCTACGGGGTGCCGGTGCTCTATACGCCATACCTGAACTTTCCGATCGACAATCAGCGACACACGGGCTTTCTCGCACCGACGATCGGCGCTTCCAGCGATACCGGCTTCCAGCTGGCCGCGCCCTATTACATCAACCTTGCGCCCAATTACGACGCGACGATCGTGCCGCGTGTCATGGCCAAGCGCGGACTCCAGCTCGGCGGCCAGTTCCGGTACCTGACCGAACACCAGCGCGGCGAGTTCGACGGCCAGATCCTGCCGTACGACTATCACGAGAACGCTGAACGCGATCTCGTGCATTTCCGCCATCAGGGCCAGCTTTCCGAGAACGTCGGCATCGCGGCGACCTATACCCGGGTCAGCGACGACGATTACTTCGACGATCTGTCCAATGATCTGGCCCATACGTCGACAACCAATCTCGAGCGCAGCGTGACGCTGACCGCCGTCCAGCCGGGCGTGCGCTTCACGCTGCTGGCCCAGGATTTCCAGACGCTCGACGACGACTTCAACGGACTCGGCGGCCGTTTCGAGGACAATCCCTATCGACGGATGCCCGAAGCCCGCCTGCACATGCTCACGCCGACGGCGCCGTTCCAGCTCGGGTTCGACGGCGAGTTCACCAACTTTCGTCGCGACGACAGCGTGAACGCCTTTCGTACCGATGTCCGACCGCGCGTGGTCTGGGGCATCGACGACGGGGGCTGGTTCGCCAGCAGCGAAGCGGCCTATCGCGTGACCCACTACGATCTGCGCGATTTGAATCGCGCCGACGGCTTCGTCACGCCGGATCAGGACGTCATCAACCGCGAGATTCCGAGTTTCAAGGCCGATGCCGGGCTGCGCTTTTCCCGTACGCTGGAAAACGGCTGGATCCAGACCCTCGAACCCCGGGCCCAGTACCTGCTGGTCGGCTATCAGGACCAATCGAATATCCCGATCTTCGATTCGGGGACGGCCACGCTCAACTACGACCAGCTGTTCTCGAACAACCGTTACACCGGCATCGATCGCATCGCCGACGCCAACCAGGTCACGCTCGGCGTGTCGTCTCGTTTCATCTCGCCGCATACCGGACGCACCGTTGGCGAAGTCGAGCTCGGCCGCATGACCAGCTTCCGTGATCTGCGCGTCGGCCTGCCCAACAGCGGCGTTACCGGCTACAGCGAGAAAGGCTCGGATTATCTGGCCAGCGGCATGTTCTCGCCGAGCGAATCGCTGACCACCCGTGCCCTGGCCCAGTACAACCCCGACCACAACCGTCTGGACCGGGCTCAGGCGATGGCCACGTTCGGCCAGCGCAACAGCTATCAGCTGGATCTGGGTTATCGCTACTATCGTGATTTCCGTCCGGCGCGCGATGTCTACGGCAGCGACGACGACACCACGACGAACCTGATCGCCGGCGAGTACGAGACGCTGTCGCAGATCGCCATCGGCCTGCGCGCACCGATCGGCGACAAGCTGGAACTGATCGGGCGGTGGAACTACTCGCTCAAGAAGAGCCAGAACGTCGAGACGCTGGCCGGCGTCGAATATCGCCCGTCGTGTTGTTACGCGGTTCGTGCCGGCTTTCGCCACTATGTCTCCGGCGACAACGGCGACCAGGACAATGCAATTCTGGTTCAATTCGTGTTGCGCGGCCTTGGCCGTTTCGGCAACAGCATCTCGACATTTGTCGACAACGACGTCTTCAGTCCGACTTTGAAAGACGATTCCTACGACAGCTTTGATACGATCGCGTCGCCATGAGATATCGACTTGCATCGGCCCTGGCAGTGGGCCTCATCCCTTTCGCGCTGCAGATACCGACCGCGCATGCCCAGTTGGGCGGTGGTCTCGGCAGCTTTTCGCTCGGCGCGCCGGCTCAGAACGCCCAGCCCCAGACGATCGACAAGATCGTCGCGGTCGTCGACCAGGACGTGATTCTGCAGAGCGAACTGGACGCCGCCGTGGCGCAGTTCAAGCAGCAAAGCGGTGGTCAGACCGACAACGTGCCGCCGAACGTGCTGCGCTCGCAGGTTCTCGATCAGCTGATCATGCGTCAGCTGCAGATCCAGCAGGCCCAGAAGGAAGGCATCAAGGTCACACCGGCCGAACTGCAGCAGGGACTGTCGCGCATCGCTCAGCGCAATAACATGGACCTGGCACAGTTCCAGCAGGCTGTGACCCAGTCGGGCATGGATCTGCAATCGGTGCGTGATCGCGTGCATGACGAGATCCTGATCTCCAAGGTCCGTCAGAAAGATGTCATGCAGAAAGTCGGCATCTCGGATGCCGACGTCGATCGCTATCTGCAGAATCAGGCGCTGCGATTCTCGCGCGATCACCAGTACCATCTGGCCGAAATCCGGCTCGATCTGCCGGCGGATGCCGACAGCACGACCGCGGGCGTAGCCCGCGACCGACTCCAGCGCCTGCGCGCCCGTATCACGGCCGGCGATCTCACCTTCGCCCAGGCCGCGCGCCAGGTCTCGGATGCCGCCTCGGCCGACAACGGTGGCGATCTGGGTTGGGTTGCCGGTACCGACGTCCCCGACAGCTTCGACGCCGCCCTGTCCGACCTGTCCGATGGCCAGATCAGCGACGTGTTCCGCGGCGACGACGGGTTGTACCTGCTCCAGCTCGAGGACGAGCGTGGCGGCCAGGCCGATGACAGCGACGACAGCAGCACCGACAACAAGGTCATGGTCACCGAGGCCGATCTGCAGCACATCGTGCTCAAGCCGAACACGATTCGCGACGAGGCCCGGACTCGCCAGCTCGCCCAGACGATCCGTCAACGCCTGTCCGCAGGCGACGATTTCTCGGCCCTGGCGCGACAGTATTCCGATGATTCCGGCACCGCGAACCAGGGCGGCGACGTCGGCTGGATCCCGCTGAACCGTCTGGCCCCGAGCACGCGTCGCCAGATCCAGGATCTGTCGGCCGGTGACGTCAGCCGGGTGTTCCAGTCCGGTAACAGCTACGAGATCGTCAAGGTCAACGGCAAGCGCCAGCGCGACGAGACACAAGAGGCCAAGCGCGACAAGATTCGTCAGACGCTCGGCAAGCAGCGTGCCGCCGAGCAGGGCAACCTCTGGCTACGCAAGCTGCGCGACGAGGCCTACGTGGATATTCGCATGCCGGACTATCAGCCGACGCCCGGTTCCGACAGCTGATCCCGGCCGTGCCGCGTTTATTACTGACGCCGGGCGAGCCGGCCGGCATCGGCCCCGATCTGGCCGTGCGCATCGCCCAGAACGCGCATGATGTCGAACTCGTGGCCGTCGCCGATCCCGAGCTGCTGGCCGAGCGTGCCCGGGCGATCGGTCTGCCACTGGTGATCGACACCGTCGACTATGCCGCCGCCCCACAGGCACAGGCGGCCGGGACGCTGCGCTGCGATCCGGTGGCGCTCGCGGCCCCGGCCACGCCGGGCGTGCTCGAGCCGGCCAACGCCGATTATGTGCTGGCCACGCTCGATCGGGCGGTGGAACGGTGCCGAGCCGGCGCAGCGGCCGGGCTGGTCACCGGTCCGGTGCACAAGGCCGTGATCAACGATGCCGGCCATGTCTTCACCGGCCATACCGGTTATCTCGCGGCCCGCTGCGATGCCCCGCCGCCCGTCATGATGCTGGCCACCGACACCGGGGATCTGCGCGTGGCGCTGGCGAGCGTCCATATCCCGTTGGCCGATGTGCCACGAGCGCTGGATATCGCCGGGCTCGGCACGATTCTCGACGTCATGCACGCCGGCCTGCGCGACCGCTTCGGTATCGCGCAGCCGCGTATTCTCGTCGCCGGGCTCAATCCCCATGCCGGTGAAGACGGCTATCTGGGCCGCGAGGATATCGACATCATCGCGCCCGCGATCGACCAGGCCCGTCAGCGCGGCATAACGGCTCGGGGTCCGTTGCCGGCCGATACACTGTTCACGCCCGACAACCTCGCCGAAGCGGACGCCGTACTCACGATGTATCACGACCAGGGCCTGCCCGTGATCAAGCACGCGGCCTTTTCGCGCACAGTAAACATCAGCCTCGGTCTGCCGATCGTGCGGACGTCGGTCGACCACGGCACGGCGCTGGCGCTGGCCGGCACTGACGCGGTGGACACCGGCAGCCTCGAAGCCGCGATTCGCGTGGCTTGCCGGATGATCACGCATGGCGCGTAAACGCTTCGGCCAGCACTTTCTGCATGAGCGCGGCGTCATCGATCGTATCCTTTCGGCGATCGCCCCGGCGCCCGATGACCACGTCGTCGAGATCGGGCCCGGCCAGGGCGCGCTGACGACACCGCTTCGCGCATGTCTGGACAGGCTTGAGGTCATCGAGATCGATCGCGACCTGATTGCCGAGCTGGAACAACGCGCCGCGCAGGATCCGGGGTTATCAGTGATCGCCGGCGATGCGCTGACCGTCGACTACGCGGCACTGGCCGAGGCGGCTGGCCGGCCGATCCGGCTGGTCGGCAACCTGCCCTACAATATTTCGTCGCCGCTACTGTTTGCCCTGCTCGAAAGCGCGGCGCCGATCCGCGACATGCATTTCATGTTGCAGAAGGAAGTGGTCGATCGCATGACCGCCAGCCCGGGCAGCCGTGATTACGGCCGGCTGTCCGTCGCACTGGCCGCCCGGGCCAAGGCGACCGCGTTGTTCGACGTCGGCCCGGGCGCTTTTCGCCCGCCGCCGCGCGTCATGTCGTCCGTGGTGCGCGTCGTGCCACAGACCCCGACGTTCGAGATCGTTGATCTGTCGGCTTTCGACCGCGTGATTTCGGCCGCCTTCAACCAACGCCGCAAGGTGTTGCGCAACGGCTTGAAAGGCCTGCTCACGCCGGAAGAGATCGAAGCCTGCGACGTGGCCCCGACCGAACGTCCCGAACAGGTCTCGCCTGCCGCATTCGCCCGACTGTCGAATGCACTCGCCGCCGGGGACTGAGCGCGCGGCCGACCCGCGACGCGGCCTCGCGTACACCGTCGGTCTGTGCTGTGCCGGCCTCGCGGCGCTCGGTTTCTGGCTGTTCTGCAATCACATGCGCCAGGGGGCGATCACCGCCGACTGGCCCTGGCTGTATCGCGCCGGCCAGTCGCTCTGGCAGCACGGCCTGCCACATCACGACACGATGTCCTGGACGTTTCCCGCCCGGCCCTGGGTTGTCTATCAATGGCTGTTCGAAGCCGTTGCCGCGCCGGTCTATGGGCTGCTCGGCGCGACCCTGAGCGTCTATGCGCTCTGTCTTGTCGGGCTCGGCATGTATGCCGTCGGGCCCGCCTGGTACTTGGCCCGACGCGGCGTGCCGTACTGGCTTACACTGGCCATCGGCGGCGCGACGCTGATCCCCGTCAGCGTCAATCTGGGGCTACGGCCGATGTTGGCCAGCAATCTGGCCCTGCTGGCGCAATGGGTCGTCATCGAGCGGCTGCGTGCCGGCCGACTCGGGGCCTGGCCGGCGGCCGGCGCGCTGGCCCTCATCTACGCGATCTGGGCCAACAGCCATCTCGGCTTCACCCTCGGCCTGACCTCTCTGGCTCTGTTTTTCGCCGCCGATCTGATCGAACACGGACGAACGAGCCGCCCAGCCACCTGCACGTCGCGGCGCCGCCTCTGCACGCGTTATCTCGGTCTGGCCAGTGCGGCCGTACTCGCCACGGGCTGCAACCCCTACGGCTGGTCGCTGTATCGCTATATCGTCGACCTGTCGCTCAAGACCGAGATGAACGCCCATATCCATGAGCTGATGCCACCCCGGCTGGACAACGGCTACATGATTGTCGGGCTCCTCCTGATCGCGCTGTATCTCGTCTGCCTGATCATCCAGCGGCGGCGTATCGCCTGGGCCGGCGTTCTCCATGTCGCCCTGTTCACGATCATGACGATCGACGCGCTTCGATTCGTGATCTGGGCTGGCCTGTTCTATGCTCTGGCGGCCCCGCCGGTGATCGCCGCTGCACTGGCTCGCATGAGTGGCGGCCGTATCGCCGCTACGGGACCGACCACCCGCCCGTGGCGATACGTCTGGCTGCCGGGCCTCGTCGGCGCGCTGCTGATCACCAGCCCGGGCAGCGGCGCGACAGCCGGCCCGGTCCAGATGGCTGGTTGTCGCGCGATGACAGACGGCATCCGATATCTCGATCACCATCTGCCGCCCGATGCGCACTGGTTCTCCAGCGAGAAGGTGGGCAGCTGCACGCATCTCGTCGCCCCGAAGCGGCGTGTCTTCATCGATACGCGTTTCGACATGTATCCCGAAACCTTCGTACTGGCCTGGTTCCGCGCCTATCAATACCGGGACGGCTGGCAGGCCCTGTTCGAGCGCTGGGACATCGAGGCCGCGCTGCTCGCCGACAACGCGCCACTCACGCCGGTACTGACCGATGATGTGCATTACCGTCGCCGCGCGGTCGGCAACCACATGTTGCTGTTCGAAAGGCAGCACTGAGGCACGCCCGAGCCTGGCACGCGCGCGCAAGGCGATCGTGGCCATATCTCCCGGTCTGGCGCCCGCATCGCGCCCTCGCATAAGCCTTACTTGCCCATCGCACGCATCGCGCGACCATCCCCCGGCGCCGCCCGACAGCTCACGGGCCGAGATACGCGGCACCGAGCGAAACCGATCGGGACGCACATGATGCACGCCGCGCCCTGGTCGTGCGCGTCGCCCACCGGCACACTGTTGGGCTTCGACAACCACGGCTTCGGGATCACGAATTGGCCACTTACGCCATCGGCGATATTCACGGCGCACGCGCCACACTCGAGGCGCTGCTCGACAAACTGGCCGCGCGCGGCCCGATCGATGCACTCTGGTTCGTCGGCGATCTGGTCAATCGCGGCCCGGATTCGGCCGGCGTCATCCGACGTATCCGAGCGCTCGGCGACCGGGCGATCACCGTCCTCGGCAACCATGACCTCGCTCTGTTGGCACTCGCCCAGCGCCCTGACCCCAAGCAAAAGGCCAACCGGAGCCTGCACGATCTTCTCGATGCACCGGATCGTGATGATCTGCTCGACTGGCTCCGGCATCGCCCACTCACGCATCACGATGCGACGCTCGGGTGGACAATGGTCCATGCCGGGTTTGCCCCCGAATGGGATCTCGCGGCCGCGCATGCCGGCGCACGTGAGCTCGAAACCGTCCTGCGCAGTCGCGATCACGCGCGATTTCTGCAGTCCCTGTTCGGCGATACACCAGCGCAGTGGTCCGATGATCTCACCGGCGACGCGCGTCTGCGCTTCATCGCCAATGCCCTGACCCGGATACGGTTCGTCGATGCCGAAGGCCGACTCGACATGAAGTACAAGAAGACGATCGCCGGGGCACCCGACGGGCTACTGCCCTGGTTTCAGATACCAACACGACGCAGCGCCGGCACCCCGCTGGTCTTCGGTCACTGGTCCGCACTCGAAGACGTCGCGTGGCCGACCGAACAGGTCTACGGCATCGATACCGGCGCCGCCTGGGGCGGCCAACTCACGGCCCTGCAGCTCGATGCGCCCCCCGAGGCCGATCGACTCATTCAGGTCGATAGCGCCTGACCCCGACCCGCGATACTGCCCGCGGCCGGAATCCAGGCATAAAAAAAGCCGGCCCAAAGGCCGGCTTTTTCAGAACATCGCACGGCTGGGCGATGATCAGTCGTCGTCTTCCATCTCGGGCTGCGGGCGATCCACGAGCTCGACGAAAGCCATCGGCGCATTGTCACCGGGACGATAGCCGCACTTGAGAATGCGCAGATAGCCGCCCGGACGCGTGGCATAACGCTGTCCCAGCTCGCCGAACAGCTTGCCGACCGCTTCCTTGTCGCGCAGGCGCGAGAAAGCCAGACGCCGGTTGGCCACGCTGTCTTCCTTGGACAGCGTGATCAGCGGCTCGGCATGCCGACGCAGTTCCTTGGCGCGCGGCAGCGTGGTACGGATCAGCTCTTCCTTGAACAGGGAAGCCGACAGGTTTTTCAGCATGGCAGCGCGATGCGAGGACTCACGCCCCAGATTGCTGCCGCTCTTGCGATGACGCATAACGTAAATTCCTTGGCGGTCGAGAGCTCAGACGCGAGACGCGGTCTCAGGCCTTCTCCAGTTCGGCCGGCGGCCAGTTCTCAAGCGTCATGCCGAGCTTGAGGTTGTGTTCGGCGAGCACTTCACTGATCTCGGTCAGCGACTTCTTGCCGAGGTTCGGCGTACGCATCAGCTCGGTTTCAGTGCGCTGGACAAGATCGCCGACGTAATGGATGTCCTCGGCCTTCAGGCAGTTCGTCGACCGCACCGTCAGCTCGAGATCCTCGATCGGCTTGAGCAGGGTCGGGTCAACCTTGCCGGCTTCCTTCTTGCGCGAGGCCTCTTCCCGGGCTTCCAGATCGACGAAGACCGAAAGTTGGTCATACAGCGTGGCAGCAGCCGTTCGCACGGCGTCCTGCGGCTCGACACTGCCGTTGGTCTCGATATCGAGAATCAGCTTGTCGAGGTCCGTACGCTGTTCGACACGCGCTCGGTCGACCGAATAACTCACGCGACGAATGGGGCTGAAGGACGCATCCAGACGCAGCGCGCCAATCTCGGAACCGCCGGTATCCTCTTCGCCAGGCTCGGACTTGCTCTGCGCCGCCTGATAGCCACGACCCTTGCGCACTTTCATGCTCATGCGCAGTTCGCCCGTGGTCAGATGCGCGATCACCAGATCCGGATTGACGATTTCGACGTCGTCGCCGGTGGTGATATCGGCGGCCGTGACGGCGCCGGCACCCGACTTGTGCAGATGAAGCTCGGCTTCATCGCGGTCGTTCATGCGCACGGCGACGTTCTTGAGATTCAGCAGGACGTCGATGACATCTTCCTGCATGCCGTCGACCGTGGTGTACTCGTGCAGCACGCCATCGATCGACACTTCGGTGATGGCCGCGCCCGGGATCGACGACAGGAGGATGCGACGAATCGCATTGCCAAGCGTATGCCCGTAGCCGCGTTCCAGCGGCTCCAGGGAGATCTTGGCACGCCGATCGCTGATGCGCTCAACCTCGACGAGGCGCGGCTTCAGCAATTCATTGGACTGCATATGCAAATACCTCTCGCTGCCAGCGCAGCACAGGCCTGATTACTTGGAATAGAGCTCGACAACGAGGTTTTCGTTGATGTCGGGCAAGACCTGGTCGCGATCGGGAATGGACTTGTAAGTGCCCTTCAGGCCCTTCTCATCCACTTCAACCCAGTCCGCCAGTCCGAGCTGCGAGGCGACTGCGAGCGACTCGACAATACGGGACTGATTCTTGGCGCGATTGCGAATCGACACCACGTCGCCGGCCTTGACCTGATACGACGGGATGTTGACCGGGTAATCGTTGACCGCAACAGCCTTGTGATTGACCAGCTGGCGCGCCTCGGCGCGCGTCGCGGCAAAGCCCATGCGATAGACGACGTTGTCCAGACGCGACTCGAGCAGCTGGAGAAGCAGCGCGCCCGTGGCGCCCTTCTGGCCCGCAGCCTTCTTGTAATAGTTGCTGAACTGCCGTTCGAGCACGCCGTACATGTGCCGCAGCTTCTGCTTTTCGCGCAGCTGCAACGCATAATCGGACAGACGCTGACGACGCTGGGCGCCCTGTGCACCCGGCGGCGTGTCGATCTTGCACTTGCCCTCGAGCGAACGACCGCGTCCCTTCAGGAACAGATCGGTGCCGGCACGACGGGAAAGCTTGCACTTGGGACCAGTGTACTTCGCCATGATCTAAAACCTTTGGTGCGAGCGTTAAACGCGACGCTTTTTGGGCGGGCGACAGCCGTTATGCGGGATCGGCGTCACATCGATGATGCTCGTGACCTTGAAGCCGGCGCCGTTGAGCGAACGAACCGCTGCCTCACGGCCCGGGCCGGGACCCTTGACCCGCACCTCGAGATTCTTCACGCCATACTGCGACGCCCCTTCACCGGCACGCTCGGCAGCGACCTGCGCGGCAAAGGGCGTGCTCTTGCGCGAGCCCTTGAAACCACAGGTGCCGGAGGTGCACCAGGACAGGACATTGCCCTGCCGGTCCGAAATGGTGATGATGGTGTTGTTGAACGTCGCATAGACGAACGCAATGCCATCAGTGACGTTGCGACGAGCCCGCGCCTTGCGGCTGCGGCTGCTCGACGTGGAGGTACCTGTCGCCATAAATCTTGCCTACTCTGTAAATCGACGCGAAGCCGCGACTAGCGGCGAATCGGACGACGCGGACCCTTGCGGGTGCGCGAATTGGTCTTGGTACGCTGACCACGCACCGGCAGACCGCGACGATGACGCACGCCGCGGTAGCAGCCGAGGTCCATCAGACGCTTGATGTTCATGGAAACTTCGCGACGCAGATCACCTTCAATGGTGTACTGCTGCACCTGAGCACGCAGCGACTCGACTTCGCCCTCGGTCAGATCGCGGATCTTCGTGTCCACCGCGACGCCGGCTTCCGCGCAAATCTGCTTCGCGCGAGTATGCCCGACGCCATAAAGCGACGTCAGAGCGATCGATGCGTGCTTGTTGATCGGGAGATTGACTCCAGCGATACGCGCCATTTAATTGTACTCCCAGCTCGCGGAAGGCTCAGGTGCGGCTTGATGAACACGCACTTGGCCGGAAAAGCCCGCCAATATAACTGAAATGGATGTGTTTGACAATGCCGAGCGGATCAGCCCTGGCGCTGCTTGTGCCGGGGATCCGTGGAGCAGATCACCATCACCGCACCGTTGCGGCGAATGATCTTGCAATTACGGCAGATCTTTTTAACCGAAGCTCTGACTTTCATCTCAAATCCTCTGCTCTGACCGAGCTCGTCTCGGATGCGGTCGCGGGTTCACGACGGGATGCAGCGCGTTAGCGCAGCATCCCGGCATTGCCACCGGCCTTGAGGTTGTTCTTGCGCATCAAGCCTTCGTATTGATGCGACATCATATGCGCCTGCAGCTGCGCCATGAAATCCATGACGACCACCACGATGATCAGCAGTGACGTCCCGCCGAAATAGAACGGTACGTTGTACTTCAGGATCAACAGTTCGGGCAGCAGACAGACCAGGGTCACGTACACCGCGCCGGCAACCGTCAGACGCGTCAACACCGTGTCGATGTATTTCGCGGTCTGGATACCGGGCCTGACCCCCGGAATGAACGCACCGGACTTCTTCAGGTTTTCCGCCGTCTCGCGCGAGTCGAAGACCAGCGCGGTATAGAAGAAACAGAAGAACATGATCATTCCGGAATAGAACAGCACGTATAACGGCTGTCCCGGCGCGATTGCGTTGGACACCCAGTTCGCGACCGAGCCGCCCTCACCCAAAAACCGGATCACAGTTGCCGGGAAGAGGATGATGCTCGAGGCGAAGATCGGCGGAATCACACCGGCCATGTTGAGCTTCAACGGCAGATGCTGCGTCTGTGCAGCGTACATCCGCCGACCACGTTGCCGCTGTGCGTGATGAACGGGAATACGACGCTGTGCACGCTCGACGAATACCACGAACGCCAGCACCGCCAGGGCACCCACGAACAACGCCACCACGAAGAAGAAGCTCAACTCACCGGTACGTACCAGATCCAGCGTCCCGCCGATCGCCGAGGGCAGACCGGCCACGATCGCCGAGAAGATCAGCATCGAAATACCGTTACCGATACCGCGCTCGGTCACCTGCTCGCCCAGCCACATCAAGAACAGCGCGCCCGTCGTGAGCGTGATCGCCGTCGTGAAGATGAACTGGAATTCGGTCACACCATTCTGGGCAATGCCCTGGTTCCATAGTGCGATGCCGGTCCCGATCGATTGGAAACCCGCCAGAAAGACGGTTCCATAACGCGTGTACTGCGTGATCTTGCGACGCCCGGCCTCACCCTCTTTCTTCAGTTCCTTCAGCGACGGAATCGTCGCCGTCAGCAACTGCATGATGATCGAGGCCGAAATATAAGGCATGACGCCGAGCGCAAAGATCGACAGGCGCTTGAGCGCACCGCCGGTGAACATCACGCCGACGTCCAGAATCGTGCCCGACTGCTGCTGGAACAACTGTGCCAGCTGCGCCGGATCGATACCCGGCACCGGAATGAAACTGCCGATGCGGAACACCACGAGCGCACCGAGCAGGAACATCAGGCGCTGACGGATTTCCGTCAGATTACCGCCTGCGCCACCTGCCATGCCGCCCTGGCTCGCGTTGTTGCCTCGTTTGGCCATGACTTACTCTGCGACCGAGCCGCCTGCCGCTTCAATCGCCTGACGCGCACCGGCTGTCGCCGCGACGCCGCTCAGGTTGACCGCGCTCGTGATCTCACCGGTCTTGACGACCTTCGCACGTCGCGCCAGACGCGATACCAGCCCGGCCTGCTTGAGTGCTGCGAGATCAACGTCGCCGGAGAGCTTGCTCAGGCTGTCGAGACGCACTTCGGCGACCTTGGCGGCCTCAGCCGAATGAAAGCCACGCTTGGGAATACGGCGCTGCAGCGGCATCTGACCGCCTTCGAAACCGGTCTTCTTGTAACCACCGCTACGCGAGTGCTGCCCCTTGTGGCCGCGGCCGGCCGTCTTGCCCAGATCGGAGCCGGCACCGCGCCCGACGCGCTTGGCAGTCTGGCGGGAACCGTCGGTGTAATGAAGATCGTTGAGCTTCATTTCAAACCTCCTGGACCACGAGCATATCCGCGACCTTGTTGATCATGCCGCGGTTCTCGGGGGTGTCGGTCACTTCGACCGAATGATGAAGCCGACGCAGGCCGAGGCCGCGGACGCAGGCGCGGTGACGCGCCACACGACCGATCGGGCTCTTGACCAGCGTTACCTTGATACGCTTATCTGCCATGACGACCTCGTTTACGCCGTGATGTCTTCGACGGACTTGCCGCGCTTGGCCGCGATGTACTCCGGATCGTGCATGTCACGCAGACCGTTGATGGTCGCACGCACCAGGTTGATCGGATTTCGCGAACCGTAGCTCTTGCACAGCACGTTCGACACGCCTGCGACCTCGAACACGGCGCGGACGCCACCGCCGGCGATTACACCGGTACCGTCGGAGGCCGGCCGCATGATGACCTTGCTCGAACCATGCCGGCCGACCATCTCGTGCTGCAGCGTACCGCCGTCCTTGAGCTGGACGCGGACCATGCTCTTGCGCGCGGCTTCCATTGCCTTGGCGATGGCCAGCGGCACTTCACGCGCCTTGCCATAGCCGTAGCCGACGCGACCTTCGCCATCGCCGACGACGGTCAGCGCGGTGAAACCGAACTGGCGGCCGCCCTTGACCACCTTGGCCACGCGATTGACGGTCACCAGCTTCTCGAGCAGGTCGCCTTCCGTGCGTTGTTCGTTACGTTGTGCCATCTGTGCTATCCGTTAGAACTTGAGGCCGCCTTCACGCGCGGCGTCGGCCAGCGCCTTGACGCGGCCGTGATAGGCAAAACCCGAGCGGTCGAATGCGACCTCCTCGATACCGGCAGCCTTGGCCCGTTCGGCGATCGTGCGCCCGATCAGGCGTGCGGCGTCCTGGTTGCCGGTGGTGCCGGCCTCGGAGCGCAGGCTCTTTTCGACCGTGGACGCAGAAACCAGCGTGCGCGAGCCGTCGGGTGCGACGATCTGGGCGTAGATATGCTGCGGGGTGCGGTGCACCGACAGCCGATGTGCGTCCAGCTTGCGCATGTGCATGCGGGCGCGCCGCGCACGTCGCAAACGAGAAACCGTCTTCTTGTGCATAACGATCCTGTATCCGTTGCAGTAGGCGCGAACGCTACTTCTTCTTCGCGTCCTTGGTGACAATCCGCTCATCCGAATACCGGATACCCTTGCCCTTGTAGGGCTCGGGCGGCCGATAAGCGCGGATCTCGGCGGCCGTCTGGCCGACAACCTGCTTGTCCGCACCGTTGAGCACGATTTCCGTTGCGCTGGGGGCGGCCACCGTCACGCCGGCCGGCATCTCGTGAACCACGGGATGCGACAGACCGAGCGACAGGTTGACCTTGTTGCCCTGGACCTGGGCACGGTAGCCGACGCCGACGAGTTCAAGCTTGCGCTCGAAGCCTTCGGAGACGCCGTGCACCATGTTCGCCACGGTGGCACGAACCGTGCCAGCCATCGCCAGATTCGGGTTACGACCTGTGGCCTTGGCCTGGGCGACGCCGTCGTTCACTTCGACTTCGACGCCGGCCGGCAGACGGAACGACAGTTCGCCGTTCTTGCCCTTGACCGTCAGGTCGGAACCGTTGACGACGCACTCCACGCCGCTCGGCAGATTCACCGGTGCTTTCGCGACTCGGGACATATCTCTTACCTTTATCCGAGCTTACGACACGTAGCAGAGAACCTCGCCGCCGTGGCCCGCTTCCCGCGCGGCCCGGTCGGACATGACGCCCTGCGAAGTCGAAATGATGGAGATACCCAGGCCGCCGACGACCTGCGGAATATCGCTCTTGTTGCAATACAGGCGCAGCCCCGGCTTCGAGGCCCGCTCGATGTACTCGATGACACCGTGGCCCTGGAAATACTTCAGGGCGACGCGCAGTCGCGGCTTGCCGTCGACGTCACGGGTCTCGAAGCCGGCGATGTAGCCTTCGCCTTCGAGAACCTTCGCGATCGCCAGCTTCAGCTTCGACGACGGCATTTCGACGGATTCCTTGTCTGCCGACTGCCCGTTGCGAATCCGGGTCAGCATGTCGGCAATAGGGTCAGTCATACTCATGCGTACCGATACCTATAGATTGTGAACTACCAGGACGACAGCGTGAGGCCGGGGACCTCACCGCGCATCGCAGCTTCACGCAGTTTGTTGCGCGACAGCCCGAACTTGCGATAGACCGCCTGCGGGCGGCCGGTCGCACGACAACGACGCGTCACACGCGTGGGACTGGCGTCCCGCGGCAGCGCCTGGAGTTCCTGGGCCGCAGCGAAACGCTCTTCCGGCGTTGCCTCCGGGTCGTTGATGCGCGCTTTAAGTGCATCACGCTTGGCCGCATATTTGGCAACCAGCTTTTTGCGCTTTTCATCGCGCGCGATCATGCTTTTCTTGGCCATACCTTATCTCCGGAAGGGGAAGTTGAAGGCCTCGAGCAAGGCCCGCCCCTCTTCGTCGGTCTTGGCGGACGTGGTCACCACCACATCCATGCCGCGCAGGGCATCCACGCGGTCGTAGTCGATTTCGGGAAACACGATCTGCTCGCGCAGACCCATGCTGTAATTACCCTGGCCGTCGAACGCCCGCGGATTGATACCGCGGAAGTCGCGGATACGCGGCAGTGCCACGTTCACGAGGCGATCGACGAATTCGTACATGCGGGCCCGGCGGAGCGTCACCTTGCAGCCGATCGGCCATCCTTCACGGATCTTGAAGCCGGCGACCGACTTGCGTGCCCGGGTCATGACCGGCTTCTGGCCTGCGATCTTTTCCATGTCGCCCATGGCCGAATCGATGACCTTGCGATCGGAGACCGCTTCACCGACGCCCATGTTCAGCGTGACCTTGACGAGACGCGGGACGGCCATGCGCGACGAATAACCGAACTTCTCGATCAGCTCGCTGACGATGCGCTCGTCGTAGACCGTCTTCAGACGGGCCGGCTTTTGCTGCTTTGCGTTTTCCATGACTCGCCTACGCGTCGACCTGCTCGCCCGAGGACTTGAACACGCGCACCTTGCGCTGTCTGCCGTTCTCGTCGAGCATCTTGAAACCGACCCGCTCACCCTTGTCGGTCTGCGGGTTGTAGATCATGACGTTGGACACGTGGAGCGGCATCTCCTTTTCCTCGATACCGCCCTGGACACCGGCGTTCGGATCCGGACGCACGTGTTTCTTGGCCATGTTGATGCCTTCGACCACGATCTTGTCGTTGGCAAGAATGCGCGTCACGTTACCGCGACGACCGCGATCCTTGCCGGTCACGACAATGACGTCGTCGCCGGTACGAATCTTGTGGGAGCTCATAGGACCTCCGGCGCCAGAGAAATGATGCGCATGAACTTCGCACGAAGTTCGCGCGTCACCGGCCCGAAAATACGCGTACCGACCGGCTCGTTGTTGCTATTGAGCAGGACCGCCGCGTTGCTGTCGAAGCGGATCACCGAACCGTCGGCACGACGCACGCCGCGCTTGGTGCGAACAACGACGGCGTTCATCACGTCGCCCTTCTTCACACGACCGCGCGGGATGGCGTCCTTGACCGTGATCTTGATGATGTCGCCCACGCGTGCGTAACGACGATGCGAGCCGCCGAGCACCTTGATGCACTGCACACGACGCGCGCCGCTGTTGTCGGCCGCAGAAAGCTCCGATTCTGTTTGAATCATGCTATTACCCTGCCGTGTCGAATTCGCCGGCCTTGTCGACCACGCGAGCGAGAGACCAGGACTTGCCGCGGGAAATGGGTCGACCTTCGAAGATCTCAACCCAGTCGCCCACGTTGCACTCGTTCTCGGCATCATGAACCTTGAGCCGGGTGCTGCGCTTGACGTACTTGCCATACAGCGGGTGCTGCATGCGACGCTCGATACGCACTACGGCGGTCTTGTCCATGCTGTTGCTGACAACACGGCCGACGAGCGTGCGGCTGTTGGCATCCTGATTAGCGTTACTGTTATCGCTCATCGCCGTTAACCCTGGTTGCGCGACTCGGCCAGCACCGTCTTGATGCGGGCGATATCGCGGCGAATCTGACCGAACTGGTGCGTCTGCGCGAGCTGACCGGAGGCTTTCTGCATACGCAGATTGAACTGCTCCCGGCGCAACGCGATCAGCTCGTCATTGAGCTCGGCTGCCGTCTTTTCTCGAAGATCTGCTGCTTTCATGATCGCCTCTTAGAGAATCTTGCGCTCGACGAACACGGTCTTGACCGGCAGCTTGGACGCTGCGAGACGAAATGCCTCCTGCGCGACTTCGCGCGAGACACCTTCCATCTCGTAAAGCATCGAACCCGGCTGCACTCTGGCGACCCAGAATTCGACGTTGCCCTTGCCCTTGCCCATACGCACTTCGATGGGCTTCTTGGTCACCGGCTTGTCCGGGAACACGCGGATCCAGGTCTTGCCGCCACGTTTGATGTGACGGGTCATCGCACGACGTGCGGCCTCGATCTGACGCGCCGTCAGACGGCCACGCTCGACCGCCTTGAGCCCGTATTCGCCGAAGCTGACCTCGTTGCCACGCTGGGCCAGGCCGCGGTTGCGTCCTTTCTGGACCTTGCGGAACTTGACTCGTTTCGGTTGCAACATGACGCGTTACCCCTGAGCGCCGGCTTCGGCGCTTTCTTCGATTCGCGGCTCGGTGTCGAACACTTCGCCCTTGAAGATCCAGACCTTCACGCCGATCACGCCGTAAGTGGTCTTGGCTTCTGCCAGGCCGTAGTCGATATCGGCACGCAGGGTATGCAGCGGTACGCGACCGTCGCGGTACCACTCGGTCCGCGCGATTTCGGCACCGTTGAGGCGACCCGCGACATTGACACGGATACCACCGGCGCCAAGGCGCATCGCATTACCGACGGCGCGTTTCATCGCGCGGCGGAACATGATGCGGCGCTCGAGCTGCTGCGCGATATTCTGGGCCACCAGATAGGCATCCAGTTCCGGCCGACGAATCTCCTCGACCGACAGATGCACCGGCACGCCCATGCGCTGAGATACCTCGGCGCGCAGCTTGTCGATATCCTCGCCCTTCTTGCCGATCACGATACCCGGACGTGCCGTGTGAATCGTGATGCGTGCCGAACGCGCCGGACGATCGATCTGGATTCGGCTGACCGAGGCGTGCGAGAGCTTGTTGCGAATGAAATCACGAACCTCGAGATCCGTGTTCAGCGCATCCGCATAGCCCTGCCCCTCGGCGTACCAGCGCGAGGACCATTCGCTCGTGATGCCGAGCCGAAAACCGACAGGATGTACTTTATGACCCATATTGCTATCCGCTTGAGCTGTACCGACTAGCGGTCGGCGACACGAATCGTGACGTGACTGGTCCGCTTGATGATGCGGTCCGCACTGCCCCGAGCCCGCGGCTTCATCCGCTTCATGACCGGACCTTCGTCGACCATGATCGTGGCAACCGTCAGCTCGTCGATGTCCGCGCCTTCGTTGTGCTCCGCGTTTGCCACGGCCGACTCGAGCACCTTGCGCACGACATGCGCGGCCTTCTTGGTCGAAAACTGGAGCGTTTCCAATGCACGCTCCACCGGCATCCCGCGCACTTCATCGGCGACAAGCCGAGCTTTCTGCGGGGAGATGCGCGCGAAACGCAGTTTGGCTGTTGATTCCATCACGATCTTCCTGCGCTAGCCCTTGCGATCGCCAAGGTGACCCTTGAACGTCCGCGTCGGGGAGAATTCGCCCAGCTTGTGGCCGACCATGTTCTCGGACACGAAGACCGGCACGTGCTGGCGGCCGTTGTGCACCGCGATCGTCAGACCGATCATGTCCGGCGTGACCATCGAGCGGCGCGACCAGGTCTTGATCGGACGCTTGGTGCTCGCACCCTGCGCCTTCTCGACCTTCTTGGCCAGGTGCAGATCGATGAACGGACCTTTCTTGATAGAGCGTGGCATAGTGCTAAATACCTCTTGTCGCGACCTAGCGCTTCTTGCGCTTGGAGCTGCGGCGCACGATCATGCCGTCCGTCCGCTTGTTCGAACGGGTCTTGAAGCCCTTCGTCTTCCAACCCCACGGGCTCGTCGGATGACGACCGCCACTGGTGCGCCCTTCACCACCACCGTGCGGGTGATCGATCGGGTTCATGGCCACACCACGGACCGTCGGGCGCTTGCCGCGCCAGCGCTTGGCGCCGGCCTTGCCGAGCTGCGACAGGCTGTGCTCGTTGTTACCGACTTCGCCGACCGTCGCGCGGCAATTCACATGCACACGACGGGTCTCTCCCGACTTCAGGCGCAGTACGCAGTACTCACCGGCACGCGCTGCGACCTGAATCGCCGTTCCGGCGCTGCGGGCCAGCTGCGCGCCCTTGCCCGGACGCATTTCGACGCAGTGCACGGTCGTGCCGACCGGAATGCTGGCCAGGGGCAAGGCGTTGCCCGGACGGATCGGCGACTGCGGACCGGAGACGATCGGCGTGTCCACATCCACGCCACGCGGGGCGATGATGTAACGGCGCTCGCCGTCTGCATAAAGAACCAGCGCGATGTTCGCGCTCCGGTTCGGATCGTATTCGAGTCGCTCGACACGGCCCGGCACGCCGTCCTTGTTGCGCTTGAAGTCGATCAGGCGGTAATGCTTCTGATGACCACCGCCCCGATGACGGACCGTGATGCGGCCATTGGTATTGCGACCGCCCTGACGGGTCTTTTTGACCAACAGCGGCGCGTGCGGCTTACCGTCGTACAGCGCCTTGTTGGTGACGCTGATGACGAAGCGGCGGCCCGCAGATGTCGGTTTGGCTTTCTTCAATGCCATTGCGTGCTCCTAATCCGCTTAGCTCGAGGCGCCGTCGAGAAAATCGATCTCGTCGCCTTCGGCGAGCGTCACGTAGGCTTTTTTCCAACCTCCACGTACGCCCGGACGACCGCGAAAACGCTTCTGCTTCGGCTTGACGTTGCTCGTGGTGACACCCACGACGGAAACGTCGAAAAGCTTGGCGACGGCCGTTGCGATTTCTTTCTTGTTCGCGTCGCGCGCGACCTCGAAAACAACCTGATTGGCCTCATCGGCCTGTGTCGTGGTCTTCTCCGAGAGATGCGGCGCGCGGAGAACCTGAAGCATTCGTTCCTGGTTCATGCCAGCCATCCTTCGAGCGCGGCAAGCGCGTTTTCCGTCATGATCACCTTGTCGGCACCGACGAGCGTGACCGGATCCAGATCCGTCACGGCAACCACGTCGAAGCCGACGATGTTGTTGGCCGAATAACCCAGCCTGTCGTCGACCTCATCGACCACCAGCAGGCCCTTGGCCTCGCAACCGGCCTCGGAAAGCGCCTTGACCAATCCCTTCGTGCTACGACCGTCGAGCGAGAGCTCGCCGATCACCGAGAAGCGATCCTGGCGCACCAGCTCCGAAACGATCGCGCTCATGCCGGCGCGATACATCTTCCGATTGACCTTCTGAGCGTGATCACGCGGCACGGCCGCGAACGTCACGCCACCGCCGGACCAGATCGGGCTGCGGATGGTGCCGGCACGGGCACGACCCGTGCCCTTCTGCCGCCACGGCTTCTTGCCGCCGCCACTGACCGCCGCGCGGTTCTTCTGTGCTTTGGTGCCCGCGCGCGCGCCTGCCAGATAGGCCGTCACGATCTGGTGCACCAGCGTTTCATTGAACGGCCGCGCAAAGACCGCGTCGGATACCGACACTGCCTTGCCACCGTTTGCCAGATTCAATTCCATTGTCGAACCTACCTAGTCGCGGACTCTTCAGCCGGCCTTCTTGACGGCCGGCTGGATGATGACGTCACCGTTCTTGGCACCCGGCACACCGCCGCGCACCAGAATCAGGCCACGCTCGGCGTCGACGCGGACGACTTCCAGGTTCTGGACCGTCTTGCGGACATTGCCCAGCTGCCCCGCCATCTTCTTGCCCTTGAAGACGTGGCCGGGCGACTGGTTCTGACCGATCGAACCCGGCGCGCGATGCGCCTTCGAGTTACCGTGCGTCGTGCGCTGCGAACGGAAGTTGTGACGCTTGATCACACCGCCGTAGCCTTTACCGATCGACCGCCCGATGACGTCCACCTGCTGACCGGCCTCGAAAAGCGAAACCGTGAGCTCGCCGCCCACTTCGATTTCGACCTGCTCGGCGTCGCCTGCTTCTTCGCCTTCCGCTGCCTGGGAAGTCGGCGCCGCGACCTTGGGCCAGTCACCGTCAACGCGGAACTCCCAGAGACCGCGCCCGGCTTCGACCCCGGCCGCCTTGAAGTGGCCAGCCGCCGCCTTGGTCACACGACTGGGACGACGCGTCCCCGTGGTGACCTGCAACGCGCGATAGCCGTCGGCTTCAACGTCTTTTTTCTGAACGACTCGATTGGGTTCGACTTCCACGACCGTGACGGACACGGACGCGCCATTTTCGTCGAACACGCGCGTCATGCCGCGCTTGCGACCTACCAATCCAATAGCCATTTATAAGTACCTTCTCGCTTATCGCCACTCGCTAGAGGGGGCGACAGTTCAAGTATGGTGTGTCCAGTGCAAAGGGCCCGCGTGATGCGGGCCCCAGCGAACAAGGGCGCGAACTATAACAGATCGCGCCGTCGTTGTCTCGTTCTTACTGCAATTTAATTTGGACGTCGACGCCCGCAGCCAGATCGAGCTTCATCAGCGCATCCACCGTCTTTTCGGTGGGGTCCACGATATCCATCATCCGCTTGTGCGTACGGATCTCGTACTGGTCTCGCGCGTCCTTGTTGACGTGCGGCGAGATGAGGATCGTGTAGCGCTCCTTGCGAGTCGGCAGCGGGATCGGGCCGTGGACCTGCGCACCGGTGCGCTTGGCGGTCTCGACGATCTCGCGGGCCGACTTGTCGATCAGACGATGATCGAACGCCTTGAGACGAATACGAATGTTTTGACTTGCTGCCATGATTCAGACCGTAATCTTGGTCACGACGCCCGCACCCACGGTGCGGCCGCCTTCGCGAATGGCAAAGCGCAGGCCTTCTTCCATCGCGATCGGGTGGATGAGTTCGACGTTCATCGTCACGTTGTCGCCCGGCATCACCATCTCGGTGTCCGCCGGCAGTTCACATGCGCCCGTCACGTCGGTCGTGCGGAAGTAGAACTGCGGACGATAGCCCTTGAAGAACGGCGTGTGACGACCGCCCTCTTCCTTCTTCAGCACATACACTTCGCATTCGAACTGCGTGTGCGGCGTGATCGATCCCGGCTTGGCCAGCACCTGACCACGCTCGATGTCTTCGCGCTTGGTGCCGCGCAGCAGCGCGCCGATGTTGTCGCCTGCCTGACCCTGGTCCAGCAGCTTGCGGAACATCTCCACGCCGGTGACGGTGGTCTTGGTCGTCGGGTTGATGCCGACGATTTCGATGTCGTCGCCCACGTTGACGATGCCGCGCTCGACGCGACCGGTCGCCACGGTGCCACGACCCGAGATCGAGAAGACGTCTTCAACCGGCATCAGGAAGGCACCGTCCACGGCACGCTCCGGATCCGGAATGAAGGCGTCCATCGCACGAACCAGCTTGGCGATCGATTCCGAGCCGTGCTCGCCTTCGTCGCCTTCCAGCGCCTTCAGCGCGGAACCCACGATCACCGGCGTGTCGTCGCCCGGGAAGTCGTAGGCGTCCAGCAGTTCGCGCACTTCCATTTCGACGAGTTCGAGCAACTCTTCGTCGTCGACCATGTCGGCCTTGTTCAGGTACACGACGATGAACGGCACGCCAACCTGGCGCGCCAGCAGAATGTGCTCGCGCGTCTGCGGCATCGGGCCGTCAGCCGCCGATACCACCAGAATCGCGCCGTCCATCTGCGCGGCACCCGTGATCATGTTCTTCACGTAGTCCGCGTGACCCGGGCAGTCGACGTGCGCGTAGTGACGCGTCTCCGACTCGTACTCCACGTGCGAGGTCGAGATCGTGATACCACGCGCCTTCTCTTCCGGCGCCTTGTCGATCGCGTCAAAGGCCGACAGCTCCGAACCGAACAAACGGTTCGAAACCACCGTCAACGCCGCCGTCAGCGTCGTCTTGCCATGGTCCACGTGACCAATCGTGCCGACGTTTACGTGCGGCTTGCTACGCTCGAATTTTGCTTTGGACACGGCGACTACCTCTTATGCCTTTTCCGGTTGATTTCGGGTCAGCGCCTCGACGATGTTCTTCGGCGCTTCTGCGTAGTTATCGAATTGCATGGTGTAGGTTGCACGACCCTGACTCATGGAGCGCAGGTCGGTCGCGTAACCGAACATTTCGGAAAGCGGCACCGATGCCGACAAATGCTTGCCGGTCGGGATGTCTTCCATGCCGCGCAGGTTGCCGCGACGACGGTTCAGATCGCCCATGACATCGCCCATGTATTCCTCGGGCGTGACAACCTCGACGTCCATCATCGGCTCGAGAAGCACGGGCTTGGCTTTCCGGGCACCGTCCTTGAGCGCCATCGATGCGGCGACCTTGAACGCCGACTCGTTCGAGTCGACGTCATGGTAGGAGCCGTCGTACAGCGTGACCTTGACATCGACCATCGGATAACCGGCGACGACGCCATTGGTCATCGCTTCCTGAATGCCCTTGTCGACGGCGCCGATGTATTCCTTCGGCACCACGCCACCAACGATGGCGTTGACGAACTCGTAACCGGCGCCTGCCTCTTCCTGCGGCTCGATCCGCAGGAAAACATGACCGTACTGGCCGCGACCGCCCGACTGGCGAACGAACTTGCCTTCCTGTTCGACCTGCGTGCGAATGGTTTCACGGTAGGCCACCTGCGGCGCACCGACGTTGGCCTCGACACCGAACTCACGCTTCATGCGATCGACGATGATCTCGAGGTGGAGCTCGCCCATGCCCGAAATAATGGTCTGGGCGGTTTCCTCGTCAGTCCGCACACGGAAGGAGGGGTCTTCCTGCGCGAGCTTCGACAGCGCGACACCCATCTTTTCCTGGTCGGACTTGGACTTCGGCTCGACGGCCACCGCGATGACCGGCTCCGGAAACTCCATCCGCTCCAGAATGACCTGGGAATCCGGGGCACACAGCGTATAACCCGTGGTCACGTTCTTGAGGCCGACCACGGCAGCGATATCGCCGGCGCGGACTTCCTTGATCTCTTCACGCGTGTTCGAGTGCATCTGAAGGATACGCCCGACGCGTTCTTTCTTGTTCTCGATCGGGTTGTAGACCGAGTCGCCGGACTGCAGCACACCCGAGTAGACCCGGATGAATGACAGCGAACCCACGAACGGATCGGTCGCGATCTTGAACACGAGCGCTGCAAACGGCTGTTCGTCCGAAGCATGACGCTCGATCTGGATTTCTTCGTCGTTGGCGTCCTGGCCTTTGATCGGCGGCACTTCCGTCGGCGACGGCAGGTAGTCGATCACGGCGTCGAGCATCGCCTGGACGCCCTTGTTCTTGAACGCGGTGCCACAGAGGCAGAGTGTGATCTCGTTGTTGATCACCCGCTTGCGCAGACCGGCCTTGATCTGGTCATCGGTCAGCTCGCCGGCGTCGAGATACATCTCCATGATCTCTTCGTCGGCTTCGGCAGCGGCCTCGATCATCTCGTCGCGATACTTCTGGGCATCGGCCTTGAGATGGTCCGGGATCTCGCGTGCCTCGAAGGTTCGACCCGCGTCTTCCTGGTTCCAGTAGATCGCCTGCATGCGGATCAGATCCACGATGCCTTCGAACTCGTCCTCGGCGCCGATCGGCAGCTGGATAGTGACCGGATAGGTCGCCAGACGCTGCTTCATCATGTCGATGCAGCGCCAGTAATCCGCGCCGAGCTTGTCCATCTTATTGACGAACGTGATGCGCGGCACGTGGTACTTGTCAGCCTGACGCCAGACCGTCTCGGTCTGCGGCTCGACACCCGCGTTGGCGTCCAGCACGCACACGGCGCCGTCAAGCACGCGCAGGCTGCGCTCCACTTCGATGGTGAAGTCAACGTGACCGGGGGTATCGATGATGTTGATCCGATACTGCTCCGGGTACTGCTGCTCCATGCCCTGCCAGAAACAGGTCGTCGCAGCAGACGTGATGGTGATGCCGCGCTCTTGTTCCTGGGACATCCAGTCCATCACGGCAGCGCCGTCGTGCACTTCGCCCATCTTGTGCGAAATGCCGGTGTAGTAGAGCACGCGCTCGGTGGTCGTGGTCTTGCCGGCATCGATGTGCGCCATGATGCCGATATTGCGATAGCGCTCGAGAGGGTGCTTGCGGGCCATGAGGATCTCTTGAATCTTGTCGAAATGGAGCACGCGGGAAGCACCCGCGTGGCTAGCCAATTACCAGCGGAAGTGCGAGAAGGCCTTGTTCGCATCCGCCATGCGGTGCGTGTCCTCACGCTTCTTGACCGCGGCACCACGATGCTCCGAGGCATCGATCAGCTCGCCCGCCAGACGACGGGCCATCGTGTTCTCACCGCGCTTACGGGATGCATCGATCACCCAACGCATGGCGAGCGTGGTACGGCGCACGGCGCGCACTTCGACCGGCACCTGATAGGTGGCACCACCCACGCGACGGGACTTGACCTCGACCGCGGGACGAACGTTGTCGAGCGCCTCTTCCAGCACCTCGATCGGCTCGTCGGTGCCCTTTTTGGTGGAGATCTGGGACAGCGCGCCGTAGACGATCATCTCGGCCTTCGATTTCTTGCCATCCTCCATGATCATGTTCATGAACTTGGCAAGCAGTTCGCTGTTGTAGCGCGGATCCGGAAGGATCTCGCGACGCGGGGCGGAAGCACGACGGGACATAGCCTGATATACCTATTCGATGAAGACGAGGACGAAAGCCTTAGGACTTCGGCTTCTTGGCGCCGTACTTCGAACGGCCCTGACGACGCGCCTCGACACCCGAGGCGTCAAGCGCACCGCGCACCGTGTGATAACGCACACCCGGCAAGTCCTTGACTCGCCCACCGCGAATCAGCACGACGGAGTGTTCCTGGAGATTGTGACCTTCGCCGCCGATGTAGCTGGCGACTTCATAGCCGTTGGTCAGACGAACACGCGCGACCTTACGCAGCGCGGAGTTCGGCTTCTTCGGCGTTGTGGTGTAGACACGCGTGCAGACGCCACGACGCTGCGGGCAGCCCTGGAGCGCCGGCACATCGTTTTTCTGCCGCTTGTCCTTGCGGCCCTTGCGGACCAGTTGGTTGACCGTAGACACGTCGTCACCCTGCTTCGTTTCTAAAAACTAAGGCAGCCCGGAGAACCCGGGCTGCCGATAAAGGACGGCGGATACTAAAACAGAGCAGCCCGCATGTCAACGAAGCGAGCCGCTCTGCCACGACGATTCCGCGCTAGATCGTCGTGTCGTCGGCGTTGTGATCGCCAGCATCGGCCCGATCGAGGGCATCTTCGGCATCGGCGGCGATCTCCGCCTCGGCCTCAACCCCCTGCTCGCCGGCCTCGCCCTGCGTGGCCGGCAAGGCGCCGGCCAGATCCAGCGGGCCGAGACGCTCTCGACGCCGCTGCTCGTGGTAGGCCAGACCGGTACCGGCCGGGATCAGCCGCCCGACGATGACGTTCTCCTTGAGACCGCGCAGATCGTCGCGCGCACCGCGGACCGCAGCCTCGGTCAGGACACGCGTGGTCTCCTGGAACGAGGCGGCCGAGATGAACGACTCCGTCGACAGGCTTGCCTTGGTGATGCCGAGCAACAGACGCTCGAAGGTCGCAGGCTGCTCGCCCTTGGCCTCGACCCGACGATTCTCGTCGAGCACGGTCTGGTACTCGAGCTGCTCACCCTGCAGGAACTTGGTGTCCCCGGCGTCCAGAATCTCGACCCGACGCAGCATCTGGCGAACGATCACCTCGATGTGCTTGTCGTTGATCCGCACACCCTGCAGCCGATAGACGTCCTGAATCTCCTTGACCAGGTAGTCCGACAGCTTCGGGATCCCCTGCAGACGCAGGATATCGTGGGGCATCGGCTCACCGTCCGAGATCATCTCGCCGGTCTCGACGTGCTCGCCTTCGAACACGTTGATCTGACGCCACTTGGGAATCAGCAGCTCGGTCTCGTAACCGTCGCCGTCGACGATCTTGAGACGCTGCTTGCCCTTGGTCGCCTCACCGAAGCGCACCGTACCCGCGGCCTCGGCGAGAATCGCCGGGACCTTGGGCTTGCGGGCCTCGAACAGATCGGCAACACGCGGCAGACCACCGGTGATGTCGCGGGTCTTGGACGATTCCTGCGGAATACGGGCGGTCACGTCACCGACAACCACGTCCTGGCCGTCCTCGACGACCACGATCGCCTTGGGCGGCAGGCTGTAGGCGGCCGGGATCTCGGTGCCCGGGAAGTTCAGCTCGTTGCCGGACTCGTCGAGCAGCTTGATCACCGGACGCAGGTCACGGTTGCCTTGGCCACGCGATTTCGGCTCGGTCACGACCAGCGTCGATACGCCGGTGATCTCGTCGATCTCGCGCTGGACTGTCACGCCCTCGATGAAGTCCTCGAACTTGACCTTGCCGGCCACTTCCGAGATCACCGGATGGGTGTGCGGATCCCAGTCGGCCAGACGCGTGCCGGCAGCGACTTCATCGCCTTCGCCGACGTGCAACCGGGCGCCGTAGGGGATCTTGTAACGTTCCTTCTCGCGGAAGTTCTCGTCGATCACCCCGATCTCGCCGGAACGCGAGACCGCGACCAGATGCCCGCCCTCGGCGTGCTTCACGGTCTTGATGTTGTGCAGCTTGACCGTGCCGTCGGTCTTGGTTTCGACGCCATCCGCCGAAGCCGCACGCGAGGCCGCACCACCGACGTGGAAGGTGCGCATGGTCAGCTGCGTACCGGGCTCGCCGATGGACTGGGCAGCGATAACACCGACCGACTCCCCGATCGCGACCTGTTCACCACGGGCCAGATCACGGCCGTAGCACTGCGCACAGACGCCGAAGGCGGCCTCGCAGGTGATCGGGCTGCGGACATGGACCATGTCGATCGAGTTGGTCTCGAGCTTGTCGACCAGCCGCTCGGTGAGCAGTGTACCGGCATCGATCAGCGTCTCGTTCGTGGCCGGATCGACGACGTCGGCGGCCAGCACCCGACCGAGCACCCGCTCGCGCAGCGGTTCGACCACGTCGCCGCCTTCCACGATCGGATACATCGGGATGCCGACTTCCGTGCCGCAGTCGTGATCGGTGATGACCACGTCCTGCGACACATCGACCAGACGCCGAGTCAGGTAACCGGAGTTGGCGGTCTTGAGCGCGGTATCGGCCAGCCCCTTACGCGCACCGTGGGTGGAAATGAAGTACTGGAGTACGTTCAGACCTTCACGGAAGTTCGCGGTGATGGGCGTCTCGATGATCGAGCCGTCCGGCTTGGCCATCAGGCCACGCATGCCGGCCAGCTGACGAATCTGGGCCGCACTACCACGGGCCCCGGAGTCCGCCATCATGAAGATGGAATTGAACGACGTCTGATCGACCGGATTGCCGTCGCCGTCGACGACTTCGTCCAGACCGAGCTTGTCCATCATCGCCCCGGCAATGTGCTCGTTGGCACGCGACCAGATATCGATGACCTTGTTGTAACGCTCACCCTGGGTCACGAGACCGGAGGTGTACTGCTCCTCGATCTCCTTGACCTCGGCTTCGGCGCGCTCGAGCTGCTCGGTCTTTTCTTCCGGGATGACCATGTCGCCCACGGCGATCGACACACCGGCCTTGGTGGACATCCGGAAACCGGTGTACATCAGCTGGTCGGCGAAGACCACAGTCTCCTTCAGCCCGACGTTGCGATACGCCTGGTTGATGACCTCGCTGACGTTCTTCTTGCCGAGCTCCTGGTTGATCAGCGCGAACGGCATGCCGGGCGGCAGGATGTCATAGAGCATCGCACGGCCGACGGTCGTATCGACGATATGCGTGACCGGCGTCGTGTTGCCATCGCCGTCCATGTGGACATCGTCCATGCGCACCTTGATCAGCGCCTGGAGATGCACCTGGCCGGCGTCATAGGCGCGATGCACCTCCGACGGGTTCGAGAAGATCATGCCTTCGCCCTGCTGGTTCACGCGCGAGCGCGTCATCCAGTACAGGCCGAGCACGACGTCCTGCGTCGGCACGATGATCGGCGCCCCCGAGGCCGGCGACAACACGTTGTTGGTCGACATCATCAGCACGCGGGCTTCCATCTGTGCCTCGATGGAAAGCGGCACGTGGACGGCCATCTGGTCGCCGTCGAAGTCGGCGTTGAACGCCGTGCAGACCAGCGGATGCAGCTGGATGGCCTTGCCCTCGATGAGCACCGGCTCGAAAGCCTGGATGCCCAGGCGATGAAGCGTCGGCGCCCGGTTGAGCATGACCGGGTGCTCGCGGATCACATCCTCGAGCATGTCCCAGACTTCCGGCTCCTCGCGCTCGACCATCTTCTTGGCCGCCTTGATCGTGGAGGCATACTCCAGACGCTGCAGACGGGAATAGATGAACGGCTTGAACAGTTCCAGCGCCATCTTCTTCGGCAGGCCGCACTGGTGCAGCTTGAGCGTCGGGCCGACCACGATGACCGATCGGCCGGAGTAGTCGACGCGCTTGCCGAGCAGGTTCTGGCGGAACCGGCCCTGCTTGCCCTTGATCATGTCGGCCAGGGACTTCAGCGGGCGACGATTGGAACCCGTGATCGCCCGGCCACGACGGCCGTTGTCGATCAACGCGTCCACCGACTCCTGCAGCATGCGCTTTTCGTTGCGCACAATGATGTCCGGGGCGTTCAGGTCCAGCAGGCGGCTCAAACGATTGTTGCGGTTGATCACGCGCCGATACAGATCGTTGAGATCCGACGTCGCGAAACGACCACCGTCCAACGGCACCAGCGGACGCAGATCCGGTGGCAGCACCGGCAGCACGCGCAGCACCATCCACTCGGCCTTGTTACCCGACTGCTGGAAATACTCCAGCAGCTTCAGGCGCTTGCCGAGCCGCTTGATCTTCGTCGCCGAGCCGGTGGCGTTGAGTTCCTCACGCATGCGCGCCGCTTCGGCGCCCATATCCATGTTCTTGAGGATGTCCAGAACCGCTTCGGCGCCCATCTTGGCGGTGAACTCGTCACCATACTGCTCGACCGTGTCCAGATACTCTTCTTCCGAGAGCAGCTGATACGGCTCGAGCGGCGTCATGCCGGGATCGGTCACCACATAGGCTTCGAAATACAGCACGCGCTCGATCGCACGCAGCGGCATGTCGAGCAGCAGGCCGATACGGGACGGCAGGCTCTTCAGGAACCAGATATGGGCGACCGGCGCAGCCAGCTCGATGTGGCCCATGCGCTCGCGACGCACCTTGGTCTGGGTGACCTCGACGCCGCACTTTTCGCAGATGACGCCGCGATGCTTCATCCGCTTGTATTTGCCGCACAGGCACTCGTAGTCCTTGACCGGACCAAAGATGCGCGCGCAGAACAAGCCGTCACGCTCGGGCTTGAACGTGCGGTAGTTGATGGTTTCAGGCTTCTTGACTTCGCCATACGACCACGAACGGATCGTCTCCGGCGAGGCCAGGCCGATCCGAATGGCGTCGAACTCTTCGACGTCGTCAGCGCTTTTGAACAGATTCAGCAGATCTTTCATGTCCTACTCCGGATCGTGAGATGTCGATTGCAACGCGCACGGCGGGTTAGACCGTGCAGGCGACCGGCTTGGCCGGCCGCCACCGCACATCTCACTAATCGTCTTCCTCGAGTTCGATGTTGAGACCCAGCGCGCGGATTTCCTTGGTCAGCACGTTGAACGACTCCGGCATCCCAGCGTGCATCTTGTGATCGCCATCCACGATGTTCTTGTACATCCGCGTGCGACCGGCCACATCGTCCGACTTGACGGTGAGCATTTCCTGAAGCGTATAGGCCGCGCCGTATGCCTGCAGAGCCCAGACCTCCATTTCGCCGAAGCGCTGACCACCGAACTGTGCCTTGCCGCCCAGCGGCTGCTGGGTAACCAGGGAGTACGGTCCGGTCGAACGCGCATGCATCTTGTCGTCGACCAGATGGTTGAGCTTGAGCATGTACATATAGCCCACCGTGACCGGCCGGTCGAAGGTCTCGCCGGTGCGGCCATCGATCAGCTCCGCCTGGCCGGACTCCGGCAGACCGGCGAGCTTGAGCAGTTCACGGATCTCGTGCTCCTGCGCCCCGTCGAAGACCGGCGTCGCCGTCGGCATGCCTTTCACGAGGTTCTGCGCCATGGTCAGCATCTCGTTATCGGTCAGCTGATCGACGTCTTCCTGCGTGCCGTCCTGGACGAAATACGCCTTCTTCAGAAACTCGCGAATCTCACCGACTGCCTTCTGCTGCTCGAGCATCTCGCCGACGCGCAGGCCGATGCCGCGCGCCGCCCAGCCCAGATGGGTCTCGAGCACCTGCCCGATGTTCATCCGGGACGGCACACCCAGCGGGTTGAGAACGATGTCGGCCGGGGTACCGTCTTCCAGATACGGCATGTCCTCGACCGGCACGATCTGCGAGATCACGCCCTTGTTCCCGTGGCGGCCGGCCATCTTGTCACCCGGCTGCACACGACGCTTCACGGCCAGGTAGACCTTGACCATCTTGAGCACGCCCGGCGCGAGTTCGTCGCCCTGGGTGATCTTTTCCTTCTTCGAAGCCAGTTGACGCTCGAAGTCGGCCTTCTGCTCCTTGAGACGCTTGGCCGCGGTTTCGAGCTGCGACTGGGCCTCCTCGTTCTGCAGACGGATATCGAACCACTTGTTGCGGTCCAGATCGTCGAGATACGACGCCGAGATCTCGCTGCCGGCCTTGAGCTTGTTCGGCCCGCCATCGGCGGTCTTGCCGAGCAGCACCGTGCGCAGCCGGTCGAACAGATCATCCTCGAAGATGCGCTGCTGATCGGCCAGATCGCGACGGACCTCGTCCATCTCGTCTTCTTCGATGGACAACGCCCGCGCATCCTTCTCGACGCCGTCACGCGTGAACACGCGCACGTCGATCACGGTGCCGTCCATGCCCGGCGGCACGCGCTGCGAGGAGTCCTTCACGTCGGAGGCCTTCTCGCCGAAGATCGCCCGCAGGAGTTTCTCCTCGGGTGTCAGCTGGGTCTCGCCCTTGGGCGTGACCTTGCCGACGAGGATGTCCCCGGCCTTGACCTCGGCACCGATGTAGGCGATGCCCGACTCGTCCAGCTTGGAAAGCGCGGACTCGTTGACGTTCGGGATGTCCGAGGTGATCTCTTCCGGCCCGAGCTTCGTCTCGCGGGCGACACAGGTCATTTCCTCGATGTGCACCGAGGTGAACCGGTCCTCCTCGACAACGCGCTCGGAGATGAGGATCGAGTCCTCGAAGTTGTAACCGTGCCAGGGCATGAAGGCCACGAGCAGATTCTGGCCGAGCGCGAGCTCGCCCATGTCCGTCGACGGCCCGTCCGCCAGCACGTCACCGCGCTCGATGACGTCACCGGGCGAGACCAGCGGGCGCTGGTTCAGACACGTGTTCTGGTTCGAACGCGTGTACTTGACCATGTTGTAGATATCCACGCCCGATTCGTCGGCCCCGGTCTCGCTATCGTGCACCCGCACGACGACGCGCGAGGCATCGACCTTCTCGACGACGCCGCCGCGGCGGGCCGTGACGGCATTGCCGGAGTCCACGGCCACCTTGCGCTCGATGCCGGTGCCGACCAGCGGCTTGTCAGCTCGCAGGCACGGTACGGCCTGGCGCTGCATGTTCGCGCCCATCAGAGCCCGGTTGGCGTCGTCGTGCTCAATGAAGGGCACGAGCGAGGCGGCCACCGACAGAATCTGCTTCGGCGAAATGTCCATGTACTGGACACGATCCGGCGAAGACGGCGTGAACTCGCCCTGATAGCGACAGGAGACGAGTTCGTCGGTGAACTGCCCGTCGTCGTCGACCTTGGCGTTGGCCTGGGCGATGACGTAACGGCCTTCCTCGATCGCCGACAGGTATTCGATGTCCTGTGTCGCCACGCCGTTTTCGACACGACGGTAAGGCGTTTCGAGGAACCCGTACTTGTTGGTTCGCGAATAGACCGACAGCGAGTTGATCAGACCGATGTTCGGGCCTTCCGGTGTTTCGATCGGACAGATACGGCCATAGTGCGTCGGGTGCACGTCGCGCACCTCGAAGCCGGCCCGCTCGCGCGTCAGGCCACCCGGCCCGAGCGCGGAGACACGACGCTTGTGCGTGACCTCGGACAGCGGGTTGTTCTGATCCATGAACTGCGACAGCTGCGAGGAGCCGAAGAATTCCTTGATCGCCGCGGCCACGGGCTTGGCGTTGATCAGATCCTGGGGCATCAGCCCCTCGGACTCGGCGATCGACAGCCGCTCACGCACGGCGCGCTCAACGCGGACCAGGCCGGTACGGAAGGCGTTCTCCGCCATTTCGCCGACACTGCGCACGCGCCGGTTGCCCAAATGGTCGATATCGTCCGTCGTGCCGACGCCGTTGCGGATCGAGACCAGCTCCTTGAGCACGTCCACGATATCTTCGCTCGACAGCGTCGAGGCGCCTTCCGGCGACTCGCGACCCAACCGACGGTTGAACTTCATCCGACCGACCGCGGACAGGTCGTATCGATCCTCGGAGAAGAACAGGTTGTCGAACAGGTTCTCGGCCGCGTCCTTGGTCGGCGGCTCACCCGGGCGCATCATGCGATAGATCTCGACGAGCGCTTCGAGCTGCGTCGTCGACGGGTCCTGACCCAGCGTGGTCGAGATGTACGGACCGTGATCGAGATCGTTGACGTACAACGTGGGCACGTCGACGATACCGGCCGTGCGGAATGCATCGACCAGCTCTTCGGTGATCTCGGTATTCGCGGCCGCGAGCTCTTCTCCGGTGTCCGTGTCCACGATCGCCTTCGACAGAATCTTGCCGATGAGATAGTCGGACGGGACCTCGAGCTTGTCGACGCCGGCTTCCTCGAGCTTCTTGATGTGACGCACGGTGATCCGGCGCCCTTCCTCGACGATCACATCACCGCCGGCCTTGATGTCGAACGTGGCCGTCTCGCCGCGCAGGCGCTCCGGCACGAGCTCCATCTCCACGCCGTTCGAGGTCAGGTGGAACAGATTGGTCTCGTGGAACATGTCCAGCATCTGCTCGGTGTCGTAACCGAGCGCCCGCAGCAGAATGGTCGCCGGCAGCTTGCGGCGACGATCGATGCGGACATACACGTTGTCCTTCGGGTCGAACTCGAAATCGAGCCAGGACCCGCGATAGGGAATCACACGTGCGGAATAGAGATACTTGCCGGAGCTGTGGGTCTTGCCGCGGTCGTGATCGAAGAACACGCCCGGGCTGCGGTGCAGCTGATTGACGATGACCCGTTCAGTGCCGTTGATGATGAAGGTGCCGGTATCCGTCATGAGCGGCATTTCGCCCATGTAGACTTCCTGCTCCTTGATATCCTTGACCGGCTTCGGGTTGGCCTTGCTGTCCTTGTCGTAGATGATCAGACGCACGGTGACCCGGAGCGGGGCCGAGTAGATCATGCCGCGGACACGACATTCCTTCTCGTCGAACACCGGCATGCCCAGACGGTAGCCGACGTATTCGAGCGCCGCGCTCCCCGAATGGCTGGCCATCGGAAAGACAGAGTTGAAAGCCGCGTGCAGACCGACGTCGCCGCGCTTGTCTGCATCCAGACCCTGCTGCAGAAATTGCCGATAGGAGTCGATCTGCGTGGCGAGGAGAAACGGCATCTCCAGCACCGAAGGCTGTTTGGCGAAATCCTTTCGGATTCGTTTTTTCTCGGTAAACGAGTAGGCCATGTCACTCAACCCTCTTGGTTGGACGGACCGCGGGTGGGGCGTTCCCACGGTGGATTCGCGCGAGCTTCGAAAAGCTTGTGTCTGATCCGCCACGCCAGCGGAGCACACACCAGATTTCCATAAGCAGCGACAACGGGAAAAGGCCGGCAGCGAAGCACGCCACCAGCCAATTCCGAGGACACTTCAAGTTATCTTTTTGATCAACTCGTTATACGTATCCTGCCGCGAAGCGCGAATTACTTGAGGTCGACGGAAGCACCGGCTTCCTCAAGATCCTTCTTCATCTTCTCGGCTTCTTCCTTCTCGACGCCTTCCTTCAGCGTGGCCGGCACGCCTTCAACCATTTCCTTGGCTTCCTTCAGACCAAGGCCGGTGATCTGACGCACGGCCTTAATGGCGCCAACCTTGTTGTCGCCGAAGCTGGTCAGCACGACATCGAACTCGGTCTGCTCTTCCGCCGCTTCGGCTTCGCCACCGGCAGCACCGCCGGCAGCCATCGCGACCGGGGCCGCAGCGGAGACGCCGAACTTCTCTTCCATCATCTCGACGAGCTCGACGACGTCCATCACGGACATTTCGGAGATCGCTTCGAGTACTTCTTCCTTCGTAGCAGCCATTGTCTAGCTCCTGTTCAATACGTTGGGATCAACTGATCCGATTCAATGACGAGTATTCAACTCGGGATTCAAGCAGCCTGCTTCTGGTCGCGGACTGCTGCCATGGCACGGGCAGTCTTGGCCACCGGTTCGCGCGTGGTGCGGGCCAGCTTGTCGATGGGCGCCTTCATGGCACGCATCAACTGACTCAGCGCCTCGTCACGTGTCGGCAGCTTGGCCAGGCGATCGAGCTGTTCACCGGGCAGCAATTGCCCGTTGACCGAGAGCGCCGTGACCTTCAGGGCATCGTGGTCCTTGGCGAATGCAGACATGACGCGTGCGGCCGAACCCGGATCCTCGATCGAGAAACCCAGGATCACCGGCCCCTTGAACGCATCTGTCATGCACTCGTATTCGGTGCCCTTGAGTGCCAGCTTGGCCAGATTGTTCTTGATCACCTTCAGATAGGCACCGCCATTGCGGGCCTCGGTACGAAGGTGATCCATCTGCCCTGCGGTGAGACCACGGTACTCCGCCAGAACGGCGGATTGCGCGCGGTTCGCCACATCGCTGACTTCTGCCACCATGGCCTGTTTGGCTTGGAAACTCATGGCCATAGTCATCACTCCTTCAAATATCGATGCATAAAACATCGATGATTCCCGAATCCGCCCGCTAACGAGCGGACCCTTGTCGACGACTGCCACATGACACTCGGTCATGCGACACACGTCATCTGCGCAGGCTGACGACTGATTCGTCTTTAAGAGCCGCCTGATACACGGCCCGCCTCGCGGTCTTTGACGACGCAGCCATCGACGGAGCGGGCTGCGCTACAAAGAACTTCTACTGCCAACGTCGCGAGCGCCGGGCTCGCGGCATTGCCATTTTTACGCCGCAACACCCGAGTGATCGACGGTGAGCCCCGGGCCCATCGTCGTCGACAGCGAGACCTTGCGGAAATACACACCCTTGGCGTTGGCCGGCTTGGCCTTCTTGAGATCCTGAATCAGCGCGGTCAGGTTCTCGAGCAGCGCCTGGTTGTCGAAATCCAGCTTACCGATCGGCGCATGGATGATGCCAGCCTTGTCGGTACGGTACTGCACCTGACCGGCCTTCGCATTCTTGACCGCCGTCGCGACATCCGTGGTGACCGTGCCCGTCTTCGGGTTCGGCATCAGTCCTTTCGGGCCCAGGATCTGACCGAGGCGCCCCACGACCGGCATCGCATCCGGCGTGGCCACGACCATATCGAAATTGATCTCGCCATTCTGGACCTGCTCGGCCAGATCATTGAGACCCACGATATCGGCACCGGCTTCCGTCGCCGCGTCGGCATTGGCGCCCTGCGTGAACACCGCCACACGAACACTTTTGCCCGTGCCGTTCGGCATCACGGTGGAACCGCGCACGTTCTGATCCGACTTGCGGGCGTTGACGCCGAGGTTCACCGAGACTTCAACGGTTTCGGTGAACTTGGCACTGGACAGCTTCTTGAGCAGGTCCAGCGCCTCGTCGACAGTGTAGGCCTTGACCGGATCGATCTGATCGCGAATGGCCGCCTTGCGCTTGGAAATCTTCGCCATGGCTTAGCCCTCCACCTTGATGCCCATCGAACGGGCACTGCCGGAAATGATGCGCACTGCGGCTTCCATGTCAGCCGCGTTGAGGTCCGGCCATTTCTGTTCGGCGATCTGCTCGACCTGCTCGCGAGTCACGCTGCCAACCTTTTCGCGCAGCGGATCCTTGGCGCCGGAGCTGATATTGGCCGCCTTCTTGAGCAGAATGGAGGCCGGCGGCGTCTTGGTGACGAAGGAAAAACTGCGGTCCGAGAACACCGTGATCACGACCGGCGTCGGCAGACCCGGCTCGATGTCCTGCGTCGCGGCGTTGAACGCCTTGCAGAATTCCATGATGTTCACGCCATGCTGACCCAGCGCGGGGCCCACGGGCGGGCTCGGGTTGGCCTTGCCCGCTGCAATCTGCAGCTTGATATAGCCGGCTACTTTCTTAGCCATGTTGCACTCCTGTCAGGTGATCGCGCTCGGGGCTGCCGAGCTCCCTGGATGAAAGACGTCGCGACCGGCGACGCCCGATGATCAGGTCTTTTCGACCTGATCGAATTCGAGATCGACCGGCGTCGAGCGACCGAAAATGGTCACCGCGACACGCAGCCGGTTCTTGTCGTAGTTGACTTCCTCGACCACGCCGTTGAAGTCGGAGAACGGCCCGTCGATGACGCGCACTTCCTGACCCGGCTCGAAGACCGTCTTCGGGCGCGGCTTGTCGACGGACTCCTCGACCCGATTGAGAATCTGATCGGCCTCGGCGTCGGTGATCGGCGCCGGCCGGTCGGCGGTGCCACCAATGAAACCGAGCACACGAGGCACGCTCTTGACGAGGTGCCAGGTGTCGTCATTCAGCTCCATGTTGACCAGCACATAGCCCGGAAAGAACTTGCGCTCGGTGGTGCGGCGCTGACCGTCGCGCACTTCGACCACTTCCTCGGTCGGCACGAGGATATCGCCGAAATAGTCTTCCATCTCGTGGCGGGCCACGTAGTCCTTGAGCGAGTCACGGACTTTCTTCTCGTACTGCGAGAAGGCCTGAACCACATACCAGTGCTTGGCCATAACTGTCCTTCGCGCTTACGCGCGCCCCGTGAGCATTGTCACCGCATAGGCGAGGACCACATCCAGCGCCCAGATGAAGGCTGCCAGTATGATCACGAATACGACCACGAGCAGCGTGGTCTGCACGGTTTCGCGACGCGTCGGCCAGACCATGCGCCGCAACTCGGTTCGGGAGCCCTGCACGTAGGACCACGCCGTCTTGCCGATCGCCGACTGAAATGCGATCAGCGCCGCCACAACCACGCCGCCGAGCATGCCCAGCACGCGAATGAGATCGGAATAGGCCGTGAACCAGTAGTAACCAGCGATGCTGGCCACGAGAACCAGGATGGCGAGCCAGAGCAGCGCCGTGTCGAGCGCGCTCGCAGAGCGTTGTTCGGAAGTTGCCATCGACTATTCGACCTGAAGGAAACCGTGCGTCTTGAATGGCAGGCCAGGAGGGACTCGAACCCCCAACCTGCGGTTTTGGAGACCGCTGCTCTGCCAATTGAGCTACTGACCTAGACGCAATACAAACTTGTCGCCGCGATAAAGATCGCGGATGGTACCACAAATCGCGCATTTGGCAACTGCCACGAAGTGTACCAGAACTTCGGCACCACAACACACCCCGATCGGATGCGTCGCAGCACAGAGCCGAAAAGGCCCGCAGCGAGTCATCGCTGCGGGCCACCATCCGGCCTCAGGGTCGGATTCAGACCGTAATCTTGGTCACGACGCCCGCACCCACGGTGCGGCCGCCTTCGCGAATGGCAAAGCGCAGGCCTTCTTCCATCGCGATCGGGTGGATGAGTTCGACGTTCATCGTCACGTTGTCGCCCGGCATCACCATCTCGGTGTCCGCCGGCAGTTCACATGCGCCCGTCACGTCGGTCGTGCGGAAGTAGAACTGCGGACGATAGCCCTTGAAGAACGGCGTGTGACGACCGCCCTCTTCCTTCTTCAGCACATACACTTCGCATTCGAACTGCGTGTGCGGCGTGATCGATCCCGGCTTGGCCAGCACCTGACCACGCTCGATGTCTTCGCGCTTGGTGCCGCGCAGCAGCGCGCCGATGTTGTCGCCTGCCTGACCCTGGTCCAGCAGCTTGCGGAACATCTCCACGCCGGTGACGGTGGTCTTGGTCGTCGGGTTGATGCCGACGATTTCGATGTCGTCGCCCACGTTGACGATGCCGCGCTCGACGCGACCGGTCGCCACGGTGCCACGACCCGAGATCGAGAAGACGTCTTCAACCGGCATCAGGAAGGCACCGTCCACGGCACGCTCCGGATCCGGAATGAAGGCGTCCATCGCACGAACCAGCTTGGCGATCGATTCCGAGCCGTGCTCGCCTTCGTCGCCTTCCAGCGCCTTCAGCGCGGAACCCACGATCACCGGCGTGTCGTCGCCCGGGAAGTCGTAGGCGTCCAGCAGTTCGCGCACTTCCATTTCGACGAGTTCGAGCAACTCTTCGTCGTCGACCATGTCGGCCTTGTTCAGGTACACGACGATGAACGGCACGCCAACCTGGCGCGCCAGCAGAATGTGCTCGCGCGTCTGCGGCATCGGGCCGTCAGCCGCCGATACCACCAGAATCGCGCCGTCCATCTGCGCGGCACCCGTGATCATGTTCTTCACGTAGTCCGCGTGACCCGGGCAGTCGACGTGCGCGTAGTGACGCGTCTCCGACTCGTACTCCACGTGCGAGGTCGAGATCGTGATACCACGCGCCTTCTCTTCCGGCGCCTTGTCGATCGCGTCAAAGGCCGACAGCTCCGAACCGAACAAACGGTTCGAAACCACCGTCAACGCCGCCGTCAGCGTCGTCTTGCCATGGTCCACGTGACCAATCGTGCCGACGTTTACGTGCGGCTTGCTACGCTCGAATTTTGCTTTGGACATTGCCTCGCCTTTCGCCGTTGGGCTTCAAGTACCGACCGGGGCGCAACACGCACCCGGCAACCCATACAAGCGGCGCGCTCTTTACGACCGCACCGCACGCGTTCAATGGAGCCCATGACCGGAGTTGAACCGGTGACCTCTCCCTTACCAAGGGAGTGCTCTACCTCTGAGCTACATGGGCCAACAAGTTGTCGATACCAGCTCGACGAGTCGAACTGGAGCGGGCGACCGGAATCGAACCGGCATCATCAGCTTGGAAGGCTGAGGTTCTACCGTTGAACTACGCCCGCACGCTCAACGCTGACAGACTCTGGCCAATCGTTGCGTTCGATGCAAGCCCCGCGCTGCGGCACCTGCCAGGGAACGGGAATCGCCGAGCGGCCGGTCAAGCCGCTTCGATTCCAAAGATCGCCGAGCCATTAACCGGCAAAACCATGGCATGACGCCACTTGAATGCGGCACTGCCTTGGTTTGGCCTGCGAATAGCACCGCCCTGAAAGCGGCTTACCCGGCGCTCGATTCCGCGACCTGCGCGTGACAGGCTCCCGCAATCGCCAGACCATTACTCATGTTTATGTGGTGGAGGGAGGAGGATTCGAACCTCCGAAGGCTGAGCCGACAGATTTACAGTCTGTTCCCTTTGACCGCTTGGGTATCCCTCCCCAATCGAGCGGCGCATTTTGGCAAATTCGCAGCGCTTGTCAACCATGATGTCGCAATCGGCTGGCCACGGCATCTCGCTCGGCCAGCTGCCAGGCGATGCCGACGTCTCGCGAGCCCGGCGCGGCGCCCGGCCCACGGGGCCGCGACGGCCACATCGCCGCGCATGCCGGACATCCGTCGTCCATGGCACGCGTTGCCGCGCGCATCTCAGTAGTAGATGTTGAGCGCTGCCTGCGGCGTGACCGTGGCGGCGGCGTTACGACCGGCCGCGACAACCTCAGCCCCGACGATGACGCCGTAGTGCTTGTTCCAGTTGTATTCCAACGCCGGCGCTATCGAGATCGACTCACTGGAATCGCTGCTGCTCCGGACCGGCGTGATCAGGCCGTCGGCCGCTCGACTGCCCTGGATGACGCCACCCTGGCTGTGGTTGTAGACAATATCGATGGCCGGCGCCCAGTGACGTGTGAGGCTGTATTCGAAGGCCAGATCCGCCGAATAGCTGTCACCGGTCTCCACGTGTCCGTTGAAGCCGGCCGGCGTACCGTAGACGCTGACACCATCGACCGAGGCGTCGGCATCGGCGAACGTATAAGTGAAATTCAGGCGTGCGCGCAGGATCCGGCCGTTCGGCAGCCAGAAATAATCCTGAGTGAAGAGGCCGACGGTGCTGGACAGCACGCCGCTCCCTAGACCATCGGCTACGTGTCCCTGGAGCCCGTCGTATTTGCCGGTCGGAAAGTTTTGCGCATACGACAGCGCGACGGTCGGCAACAGACTGCCTTCGGAAAAGGCATGGACCATGTACTGCATGCGCAGCGTGGTGTCGCCGAGCTGGACACCCTGACTGTCCGGCCCCTCGTCGGCCACGTTGTAACCGAAACTCGGCAACAACGCGATGGTTAGCCGGTCAGTGAATCCGTATTCAAGCAGTGTGACGGATCGATACGCATGGCTGTTGCTCGTGTTGTGCGAGTCCCAGTCGTTGTCGAACTGACCGTACTGGATGGAATCCACCACATACGGCTCGATGTTCCAGTGGCCCGCCGGCAGAGCGGTCGCGTTGGGCGCGACCAGCGGGCCCGTGAACAACGCATCCGACATCGGCTGACGAGTCGTGCCGGTACGCGGAACCGGCGCCGCGCTCGCACTCGTGACCTGGCCTGCCGTGATCAGCGTCGCGGCGGCGCCGAGCACCACCCGCTTCAGCGATAGATCTTTCATGATTCTCTTTGGTCGTCGATGAGCAGCCGCGCCGCGGCCCGGACGCAGCCGCTCCGCACCCGGGATTGCCTTCCGCCGGCGCCGCCGCGCGGGCCGCTTTTGCCACAGCCTCTGGAAACGCACAAGCAGAATCGATCTCACACGCGCCATCCGGCACGCAGCGGACATGCCACGATCCGCTTCCGCCGCGCGTTGCGCGGCCGGCAGCGACATCGTGCGCCGCGTGAGCCGGACCAAGGCGCCGCCCGGCCCGATACACGCGGATTCAGCGGACCGCCGAGCGGCTGATCCGTCCTGGACCTATCGATAGCGCTACGTCAGCGAATGCGCCGACTCGCTGCCCTCATCGGCCAGAATCTGGTCGATCGCGTGCTGCGTTTCGGACGGCGTGAGCGCGGTCCTGTACGCGATCCACATGACCACGAGGCTCCAGATCGCCAGCAGGATCAGTTCGGTCACGAAGCCGAGCACGCCCAGGCCGTTGCCGATGTCACCCAGCGCGGAGAGCAACCAGATGCCGCCGAACCAGGGCGCAAGCCAGGCGATGTGGCGCCAGCCGAATTCATCTCCCGGCATGCGCGCGACGAAATGGTAGTACAGGGCATAGATGACGAAACCGATGCCGATCAGGATGAACAGGACAGAGTTCGTGTAGAACCCGGCCCAGTAGATGATCCAGTTACTCAAGATGAAAGCGATCGGCGCCAGGATGTTGGCCCCTGCGAGTTTGAACGGCCGCGCCACGTCCGGCGCATTGCGCCTCAGACACAGCAGCACGACCGGACCGATGCCGTAGGTCAACACCGTGATCGACGTGATATAGCCGACCATCTTCTGCCAGGCCGGGAACGGCAGCAGGAACAGACAGCCGACCACCCACATCACGAGCACGCCTACCCACGGCACGCCCTGACTGTTCAAGCGCGCCAAACCGCTGGGCCCGGCCTTGAGTCGGCCGTTGGCCATGAGGATGCGCGAGCCGCCGGTCAAAAACATCAGCCCGGTCCCGCCCGGCGAGACGTAGGCATCGATATAGAGGATCGCGGCGAGCCAGGTCATCCCGAGGCCGGCCGCCAGACCGGCGAATGGCCCGAGATCGCCAGCGAAGGACAACGCGGCCCAGCCGCCGCCCAACTCGCTCGGATTGATCGACATGATGAAGGCGACCTGCAACCCCACATAGACGATGCTGGCCAGTATCACGGAGCCGATGACCGCGAACGGCATATAACGATTCGGATTGCTGCTCTCCCCGGCCAGATCGATGGCCGTCCGGAAGCCGAGGAAACTGAATACGATGCCGGCAGCCGGCAGCGCCGTGAAAATGCCCGAAATCTGATAGCTGCCCGGCGCGGCGTGCATGTTCTCTGGATGCCAGGCAACGACGATCAACCCGATGATCGTGGCAACCGGCACGAAGATCTTCCACCACGTCACGGCCGAGTTGAACTTGAGCAGCGTACGCACGGCCAGCAGGTTCAGCCAGGCGAGCAAACCGATCAGGAGCGCGGAAACGATGAAACCGGTGACGGTCAGAACGCCGTTGTCCGGACTGACCAGAAACGGCAGATAGTTGTTCGCGTAAGTGACGATCGCCTCGGCCTCGACCGGTGGAATCGGCACATAGGCCAGAAACAGCATCCAGCCCCAGATGCGGCCCAGGCCGCTGCCGTGGCTGGCGTGGCTGATGTGCACGAGCGCGCCACTGCGTGGAAACATGGTGGCCAGCTCGGCGAAGCAGAACGCCAGCATGAGAATGATGACGGCCCCGATGATCCAGCTCAGGATGCTCCACGGACCGGCGAGCTTGGCCGCGTGGTATGCACCGAACAGCCAACCCGAGCCGATCATGCTCGTGGTGCTGGCAAACAGAAGACCGATCGGGCCGGCACTCTGTCTCAGCTTGCCGCCTGCGGCGGATGATGTGGCCATAAGCCTTTTCCTCGAAAGTCACTGCAGATGATGCGAGCCGACACGCGCACGGCGCAGCGGCGATCCTGCTGACAAGCGAAAATCACGCCATGCATACGGCCCGGAAACACGAGCCTAGCGGCCTGGATGCACGATAACGAGGATAACCGCGCGCTACTTTAGTGCTATGGCCAACGATCCGGCCACGCTGGTGCGCCCGGATGCACAGTCACCAACAACGCAACGAGGGACGAGTGGAGCCCGCGACCGGAGTCGAACCGATGACCTGCTGTTTACAAGACAGCTGCTCTACCAGCTGAGCTACGCGGGCGTCGTCGAGCGGTATTCTGAATGCTCTGGCCCGGATTGGCCATAGGCAACACGAGCGCCGGCGGCCATGCGCCCCGTCCGTACCCGCTGACTCGCCGGCCCGAAACCCGTCTCGCCTGGCCGACCTTACGCCAGGCGCAGGCTCACATCCCCGGAATACACGGCCTCTCGGCGCCCATCGATCTCGACGATGAGGCTGGCATCGTCGTTGAGCCCGCGTGCGATGCCGAATCGCTCGTGGCGCCCGTCGATGATCCGTACGGGCTGGTCGACGGTAAGATCGAAACATGGCCACTGTCGGGCGAACGGCGCAAAACCCGCCGCCGCGAACGTGTCCAGCGCGCGCAACACAGCGTCGAGACAGCGACCGGCAATCGTGCTCCGGGCCGGCATGCGCGTCACGTGATCGGCCAGGCGCGTCCAGGGCTGATCGATGGGTGACGAGGCAGTCGCCGGCATGGACAGATTGAGCCCTAGACCGGCGACCACACGCGCAATGCCGGAGGCCTCGCTGCGGGCCTCGATCAGAATCCCGCCGACCTTGGCCTGTCCGACCCAGAGGTCGTTCGGCCATTTCAGGGCCATGCCACGTACGCCGAGGTCCGTCAGTGTCTCGGCAACCGACACGCCGATCGCCAGGCTCAAGGCGCCGAGCGGCGCGCCGGCGGCCATCAGATCGTGCCCGACCGACAGATACAGATTGCTCGCCATGGGCGAAACCCAGGCCCGGCCGGCCCGCCCTCGGCCAGCGCTTTGCTGCTCGGCCAGACAGGCCCGCGTGGCACCGTCGTCGTAAGCGGCCAGCCGGGTGTTGGTCGAGTCCGTGTGCTGCATGATGAGCAGCTGATCGAGCAGCCCGACCGCTCGCGGACCGAGTTCGTGGCGCACTTGTTCACCGTCGAGCAGATCGAGCGGTGCGGCCAGCCGATAGCCGCGCCCGGAAACGCTGAACACATCGAGCCCCGTTGCACGCAGACGCCCGATTCGTGCCGAGATCGCCGACCGCGTGACGCCCAGTGCCCGCGCCAACGCCGGGCCGCTGTGCCATTCGCCGTCAGCCAGTTCCGCCAGAAGCCGGTCCGGCATCTCGATTCGATCGGTCAGGGGCATCGTTGCGAGACCTTGTGCCCGTCGCGCCGGGCAAGGCGCGGCTCGGTCCCGGCCGCCAGGCGTTGCAGGTTGGGCCGATGAGTATAGACGATCAGCGCGAACGCACAGACGGCCAGCCCCGAGGCCGCCGCCGGCAAGCCCGGCACCAGACAGGCGCTCAGCACGCAGGCCGCGCCCCCGCCGAGGGTGGCTACCGATACGATCCGGCGCCAGGCGAGCAACACCGCAAAGACAAGGCAACCGACCACGAGCGCCAGCGGGAGCAGAATGGCGAACACGCCGACGGCCGTGGCCGCGCCCTTGCCACCACGGAAACGATGAAAGACCGGCCAGACATGGCCGGCGATCGCCAGCCAGCCGCAGGCGTAAGGCCACGGCAGGTCCGGGGCGATCAGGCCCGACACGAACCCGGCCGCCACCGCCCCCTTGACGGCATCGAAGGCCAGCACCGCCCCGCCGTAGGCGCGCCCGCCCACACGCCAGGCATTGGTGGCGCCGGCGTTGCCGCTGCCGCGATCGCGCACGTCGGAAACCCCGAACACCGGTGCTAGCACCAGCGCGCCGGAAAACGAACCGATCAGGTACGCGGATACGAGCGCCAGCGCGATGGCCATGCCCTCAAGCATGCGTCCGGCCGTTCATGCTGTCGGACCGCCGCCGGCGCGCCGCGCCGGTCGGTGCCATTCGGCCACGGCAACGCGCCATAGCGGGCCGTGTTCGGCTAGCCGAGATTGGTATTCTGGGACACATCGGTTTTCTGTCCGGCTGCGCGCCGGCCGTAGAGACGATCGATATCGGTCGCATAACGCCGCGCCACCCGACGTCGGCGCGTCTTGTCGGTCGCGGTGACCAGGCTATTGTCCTGGCGCCACCCGTCCGTGGTCACGGCCACGCGCCGGATCTGGGCATGGGCAGGAAACTGAGTCATCAGACGGGCGAAGCGCTCGAGAAAATAGTTTTCCAGGCGCGCCGCGGCCAGCGCCTGCGGTGTATCCGGATCGAGCCCAAGACGACGCATGATCGGCGTCAGGCGATGTGCCGGACAGCTGATCACGGCTGCCAGAACGGGACGGGCTTCGCCGACGACGATGGCCCGGGTGACCAGCGGGTCGAGACGCAGGGTCTCTTCGATCGGCTCCGGTGAAGCCTTCTCGCCGGAGGTCATCACGATCACTTCCTTCATGCGCCCGGTCAGGTACAGCCGTTTCTTGTCCAACCGGCTGACCTTGTCGCCGGTATGGAGCCAACCGCCCGGCGAGAGCACTCGAGCCGTGGCTTCGGCGTCCCGCCAGTAGCCGTGCATCACGCCGGGCGAGCGGACGAGCAGTTCGTTGTCCGGCCCGATCTTGGTGGCCACGCCGTTGATGGCCACGCCCACACTGTCGATCTCGTTGTTGTCGACACGGTTCACGCTGACCACCGGCCCCGCCTCGGTGAGACCATAGCCCTGCAACACCGGCAGACCCAGCCCGACCAGCGTGCGGGCCACCGGATGCGGCAACGCGGCGGCCCCCGAGACGGCGAGCTGCATGTGGGCGCCGAACAGACGCAGGCAGCGCCGCGCGACGAAATAGCGCAACAATGGCCAGGCCAGATGCGACAGCGCGAACCGGCCGCGGCCCTGTTGGCGCTCGAAGACCGACTCGCCGACGTTGATGGTCGTGGCGACCAGACGCTTGATCCAGCGCGGGTGGCGCGACAGCCAGCGATGCAGCTCGATATAGAAACGTTCGTAGATCCGCGGCACACCGATGAGCGTGGTCACCGGTTCGCGCGCCAGCGTCAGCCCCAGAAAGCGCGGGTGTCGACAGAACACGATCCGGGCACCGGTGATCATCGCCCGATAGGCATCGACCACGCGCTCGTAGCTGTGGGCCAGCGGCACATAGGACAACGCATATTCATCGGCCACTGCCGGCAGCGCATCGGCCACATCCTGCGCGTTGGACAACAGATTGGCGTGCGTGAGCATCGCCCCGCGGGCGCGTCCCGAGGACCCGGATGTATAGACCAGGCTGGCGACGTCATCGGCACGCGGTCGGGTCTCGAAGGGATCCGTATCGTCCGTGGCCGCTTCAAGGGCAGCATCCGCGCTGGTCAGCCGCGCGTCCTCATCGAGCCCGCCGGTGAAAACCAGCGCGGCGCGCAGATGCTCGCAGGGATCGGCGGCCAGCAGGCGCATCACCCAGCGCGCCTTGACCGCCACCAGTACACAGGACTGGCTGTGCGCCACGAGATGGGCATTGCTGGCCGGCGTATCGGCACAGAACAGGCCCACACTCATCGCGCCGAGTCGCATCGCGGCCTGTTCCACGCAAAGCCATTCCGGCGAGTTGCGCAGCATGATCGCCACCCGATCGCCGGCGCCCACGCCCTGGGCCTTGAGCACACGGGTCCAGGCGGCCACACGGCGATCGGTCTCGGCCCAGGTCCGATCCAGCCATGCCCCGCGCCGCGGCGAGTAGAACCGATAGGCCGGCGCATCAGGGGTGGCCGCGACCCGCGCATCGAACAGCCCACAGAGCGTGTCGGCGCTGTCGCGGTCCAGCCAGGCGGCCGGTCGCCCCTCAGTCGGCGCGCGACTCACGATGCAACCAGGCCGCACGACGCGCATGGGCTGTCGCATCGGCCGTCTCGTCGATCGATAGATGCCATTCCGGCGCGGCGTCGCCGGCCAGCGTGACATCGCGCGTCAGCAGCCGATCGTCTCGAAAGACATGCACGCGCAGACAGGCGCCGGCGGGATAGCGTGCGAGCTGGCTGGCCAGCTCCTCGGCCATCTCGATGCCGTCGAGTGCCAGTAACCGGTCTCCCGGCGACAGGCCGGCCCGCTGGGCCGGTCCGTCATCCACGACGTGCGTGATACGGGCCGAGCTGGGCGACTCGCGCGACAACCCCATCCGGCCGCGCACGACCGCGGCGTCGTCGGCGGCCGGCCGAGCCAGCGCCCGGATGCCGAAATCCCCCAGGAAATCCGCCCAGGGCGCATCGGCGGTGGTATTCAGATGCAGATCGAAGAAATCCGCGAGCTCCAGGCCGGAGACATCGGCTGCCAGCCGGGCCAGGGCGTTCTCGGGCACTGGCGCATCGTCCCGGCCGTAACGCTGCCAGACCGCGCGCATGACGGTATCCAGCGAAACCCGCCCCTCGGTCTCGAGACGCAGCTTGAGATCCAGACCGAGCGCGAGCTGGGCGCCCTTGCCGTAGTAGCTGACGACGGCGTTCGGGGTGTTCTCGTCCGGGCGATAGAACTTGAGCCAGGCATCGAAGGAGGACTCGGCCAGGCTCTGGCGATGTCGCCCCGGCGTGCGCTCGATGCGGGTGGCAAGCTTGGCCAGCCGGTCGAGATAGCTCTGCTCGGTGATCACCCCGGCCCGCACGAGACCCAGGTCGTCGTAGTACGAGGTCACGCCCTCGTAGGCCCAGAGATCCCGGAAATACGCTTCGCCAGCGAGATCCGAGGCCGCCACCGCGGCCGGACGGATCCGCTTGACGTTCCACAGATGGAAATATTCGTGGCTGGCCAGCCCCAGCAGCGTCTCGTAGGCCGGGTCGCGACGGCCGGTCGCGGCCACGCGTGCCGCGCTGGGCAGCGCGTTGCGGGCCACGTCCAGCACGCTGGATTCGCGATGCTCCAGCCCGCCGAACCCGCGAGCCATGATATTGGCCAGAAACAGATACTGCCGGGCCGGCAGCTCACCGAAGACCGCTGCCTGAGCCTCGCAGATCGCAGCCAGGTCGATGGCCAGCTGGCGGGTGTCGGCGTCGTGGCTGCCGAGCAGCACGAAGGCGTGCGGTACGTCGCGCACGCTGAAGGGCACGCGCTCGATCGCCTCGCCCATCGCCACGGGATGATCGATCAGATCGTCGTAATCGCGTGCTTCATACACGCCGTAGCCGGCCGCCGAGACGCAGTCATCGTCCACCGGGGCCAGCGTGGTGGCCACCTGCCAGTCGTAGCGCGCCGGCGGTTCGCCCAGATGCACGCGCACCGGGCGGCCACGTCCGCCGTCCGGCCAGAGCGCCAGCGAGGTGAAATTGAACAGGGCCCGCGTGTCGTCGAGAAACGCCGCCCGCACCGACGGGTCGCGGGCGTAGAACGTGCAGCGCACGACGACATCGCCGGTCGGCGGCGCGATCGTCCAGCGGCTGCGCTCGACGGCCGTGACCGGAATCGGCGTCCCGCCCGCCTCGGCCTCGATCGACAGCAGATGACGTGCAAAATCGCGGATCACGTAGCTGCCGGGAATCCAGGTGGCCAGATTCAGGCCGACGGTGGCCCCGGGTTCGGCCGCGAAGGCCAGTTCGACGGTCACGCGATGCGCAGCCGGGTCGGCCGGCGTGATCGTGTATTCCAGTAACGACATATGCCCCCTGTTGCAGCCCCCGGACCGTCGCGCGGCGCGCAGTCTACGCCTGCGAACGGCCACTGCCCATGGTCGGTGCGATACGCCGAGTGTACGCGCGATCACCCACACGCATCGCGAAATCGTTCACCAGCGCGCCACTTCGAGCCCGAGCCCACCGACCTGATGAAACAACCGCTTGGACGGACACACGGCCACGCCGTGCTCGGCCCAGCGCAGCAACGGCAGATCGGCATGGGAATCCGAATAGGCGGCCACCCTGCTGCCATCCGCCGGCATGTCGGCCAACCCCTTGACGCGACGCAGCTTCTCGTCGTCGCGGCAGTTCTCGCCGTCCATGCCGACCAGACGATCGCGATGGTCCCAGGCCGCTCGCGTAGCCAGCACCTCGTCGATGTTCAGGGCATCGGCGATCGCCCGGACATAGATATCGAAACTGGCGGAGGCGAGAATCACCCGCACGCCGTCGCGCTGATAGGCGCGCAGCTGGGCCAGCCCCTGCTCGCGCATCGCTTCGTCCATGAGCTCCTCGACGAACTCGGCCACCCAGCCGTCGATGCGATGGCGCGGCTCGCCGCCGAGAAACGCGCGCAGCATCTCGGTCTTGAGCCATGTGCGATCGCCCCAGCGCCAGAACTTGAGCAGATTGATTGGCAGGCGATACAGCTTGAGACTGCGGCGCCGACGGTAATGCCGCAGATAGCCGAACAGAAACGGCAGGAACGTATCGTACTCGGTGAGCGTGACATCGAGATCGAAGACGACGATGCGTGGATGAAAAGCCAATCCAGCCCCGGGTCGCGGATGAGATTCGTGCCAGCTTAGGCCCTGTCGACGATTCGCGCGAGCACGCGTTGCGGACCGGCTTGCAAAGCACGGCCCGGGCCCCGACCATTTTCCGCGTCAGCCGTCCGGAGGCCTCATGCGCAATCCTCGTCGCCCCACGCCCGCCCAGCGGCGCGCCCTCGCGCGCCGGCTCGGGCCGGGGCTCACTCGCAACGTCTGCCTGGCCGAGCGCACCAGTTTCGGTATCGGCGGCCCCGCCGAGCTGTACTTCGAGGCTCGCACGCCGGAAGCGCTGGCCACGGCCGTGCGTGTCGCCCGGGCGTTGGACATCGACTGGTTCCTGTTGGGCACCGGCGCCAACATCCTGGTCGGCGACCGCGGCTTCGCCGGCCTAGTGATCGCCAATCGCGCGGATGCGATCGCCACGCGTGGCACGCGTCTGACCGCGGCCAGCGGTGCGCTGATCTACCCGGACGTCATCGATGCCGCGGTTGCGCGTGGGCTGTCCGGGCTGGAGCACTATGTCGGCATCCCGTCATCGGTGGGCGGCGCGCTCTGGCAGAACCTGCATTTCCTTTCACCGGCGCCGGCCCGCGAGCGCACGATGTTCATTGGCGAAGTGCTCGAATCCGCCGACATCCTGGACGCCGACAACGTCCGCCGCACGGTGGACGTCGATTATTTCGAATTCGGCTACGACCAGTCCGTGCTCCACAACCGCGACGATGTCGTGCTGTCGGCGACCTTCGAACTGGAGCCGGCCAACGGTGATGCGCTGACCCGCATCATGGAAGAGAATCTGCGCTGGCGTGCCGACCGTCATCCGCCGCTGGACACCGAGCCCTCGGCTGGCTCGATCTTCAAGAAGATCGACGGCATCGGCGCCGGCCGGCTGATCGACGAAGCCGGCCTCAAGGGCTTTCGCGTGGGGGATGCCGAAATCTCGCCGCGACACGCCAATATCATCGTCAACCGCGGCCGGGCGACCGCAGCCGAGGTCTGTGCACTGATCATGCATGTCCAGCGCACGGTCTCGGCAACCACCGGATACTGGCTGGAGCCGGAGATCTCCTTCGTGGGGGGCTTTGCGCCGGTCAAGCGTGTGCCGGCAACGAGCCAGGCTGTCTGAAAATCGCCGGGTCGTTGTCATACGGCTGTCATCGACGCTCGGCAGCATGAATGTCGTCGGGCTCGCCTCGACGCGAAAAACAAGCCGTATGACCACAGCTTGGGTGATTTCGGGGGTATGCCCCGTGTCGCAACCGGTGCCGGAGCACTTCCGGGCCGGTTTTTTCTTTTTCGGGACCGACGCCCGACCCGATCCGCCATGACGGCCAGCCGCGTTGTCACGACGCCTGCGACCGGTGGCGACCGCCGCCCTGCGCCGAAGCGCGCATATCACCGCCACCTTCGGGCGTGTTAAAGCCTTGCGGCATGAACCACGGATCGAGGCCTGTCATGGATCACCATACGCCGCTGCGCCCGCGCCATCGCCTTGTCACGCACGAGGTCAGCAACCAGCCGACGGAGCTGTTCGACTTCAACGCGTTCGCCACCGACGCGCCGCTCGTCGAAGCGTTGGCTCGTGAAGGCGGTGACTGGGGGGCAGGCCGGTGCGATGCCTATGGCCGGATCGCCGGTGGCGAGTTGCTGCGGCTCGGTTTCGCCGCCAACGAGCATCCGCCGCGCCTGGTCTCGTTCGATCGATTCGGCGGGCGTATCGACGAGGTCGATTTTCATCCGGCCTATCACCGCTGCATGGCGCTGGCCCGCGAACACGAGCTGCACAGCCTGACCTGGACGCAGGAACGGCCCGGGGCCCAGGTCGTACGCAGCGCCCTGTGCTATCTGCACAACCAGTACGAGGCAGGCACAGCCTGTCCGACCACGATGACCCATGCGGCCGTGCCGGTATTGCGTCATGCCCCGGCACTGGCACCGGCCTGGCTGCCCGGTGTGCTCTCGTCGGAGTACGATCCCGACTGTCGCCCGCCCGGCGAGAAACGCGGCCTGTCGATCGGTATGGGCATGACCGAGAAACAGGGCGGCTCGGATGTCCGGGCCAACACCACGCGTGCGGTGGCCACCGGCGACGATCGGCATCATCTGACCGGTCACAAGTGGTTCTTCTCCGCACCGATGAGCGATGCCTTCATCGTCCTCGCCCAGGAGGACGATGAAGGCCTGTCGTGTTTTCTGCTGCCGCGCTGGCGATCGGACGGCCAACGCAACGCGATCAACGTCATGCAGCTCAAGGACAAGCTCGGCGATCGCGCCAATGCCTCCTCGGAAGTCGAATTCGTCGACGCCGAAGCCCATCGCATCGGCGTGCCCGGCCGCGGTGTGGCCACGATCATCGAAATGGTCGGCCAGACGCGGCTCGACTGCATGCTCGGCTCGGCCGGCCTGATGCGCGCCGCCCTCGTCCAGGCGATTCATCATTCACGGGCGCGCCATGTCTTCGGCGCCGCACTCGTCGACCAGCCGCTCCAGCAACGCGTGCTTGCCGATCTCGCGCTCGAATCCGAGGCCGCGATCGCGCTGGCCATGCGCATGGCGCGGGCCTTCGAGGGCGGTGACGAACATGAGCAGCAGCTGGCACGCCTGGCCACTCCGATCGGCAAGTACTGGATCTGTCGCAGTGCGCCGGCGTTCGTCAACGAAGCCCAGGAATGCCTCGGTGGCGCCGGCTATGTCGAGACCGGCCTGATGCCACGACTATTCCGGCAATCGCCGCTGAATTCCATCTGGGAAGGCGCCGGCAACGTCCAGTGTCTGGACATGCTGCGCGCCCTGGCGCGCAGTCCGGCCAGTCGCGATGCCCTGCTGGCCGAGCTCGACGCCGCGCGTGGCCTGAACCGGCATTTCGACACCCACTGCGACCGGCTTGCCCGATCGTTTGACGACGCGGCCGCGCTACCGGCCGCTGCCCGGGCCATGGCCGAGGATGCCGCCAAGGCCCTGCAGGCCGCCATCCTCCTGCGGGCCGATGCCGATTGGGTCGGTGCCCTGTTCTGCGATACGCGCCTCGCCGGACCGGGCTCGCGTGCTTATGGGGTCGCCGACTGCGGCGATCGTGCCGCCGACCTCATCGCCCGCGCGTTCTAGGGTCTGTTGATGTTTCGTGCGAGCGCCTTTTCGTCGAGAGATCGCCGTGTGTCCGGCAAGGCGCGAGTCGCCGATCGTGGCGTGCCACGATCCAGACTCGCAACGCCGCCGGGCGCCCATCGTCGATTTTTCATGGGCGGCCCAACCCAAAGGGACAGGCGCCCCGAAATCAAAAACACGACGGCAATCCAGCGTTGTAGCCCGCTGGCGCAGCATGACACGCTATGCCTGCGACACCTCGTCTTGCCGCCCATCGTCAATTTCAGGGCGCACTTGGCGCGGACTCGCACGAAACCTCAACACGCCCCAGGGCGCGTCGTCACGAGATGGACCGTCGCCCCCGCGGCCAAGCGGCGACAAGACAAGGCATCGTGAGCATGGCGTGGCCCAGCCGCGTGAGCGGGCGATAACGCCGGATTGTCCTCGCTTGCCCGCTGGCCCCTCGGGTTGCCCCTGCCGGCCGCGCCACGCCGCGTTGCGTGCCTTGACCGTAGCACCGTGCTCGGCGGCCCACGCCTTGCTTGACGCGCCCGGCAGGGGCAATACAGCTGCCTGTCTCGTGACGACACGCCATAGGTGTGACCTCTCATTAGAGTTTTTCACGAAACCGAGCGTTTTGTATCGGCCAGAAAACTGTATGACAAAACAATCTTGACTGCTGACTATCTAGATACAAGAATATCGCCGGATTCAATCAGTCCGGAATCGTCGTGTCCGTCCGTCTGCCCGACACCATTCGCGATCGTCTGCCCTATCTGCTGTCACGGGCCTACCTGCGTCAGCTCGATCTGTTCGCCCGGCATACGGCCGCGTTCGGGATCTCCGGGCGCGAATATGCCGTCATGCTTCTGCTCGAGGCACACGAGAAACTCTGGCAGAGCCAGATCGCCGAGGCGCTGGGGCTCGACCGCACGACGGTGACCTATCTTGTCGACGGACTCGAGACGCACGGCTGGGCGGCTCGCGAGCGTGATCCGAACGATCGCCGCGCCTATGTCATCTCGCTCACCGCGGCCGGTCAGCAGACGCTCGTCGATATCGGCCCCGCCGTTCAGCGGGCCAAGGCCGAGATGCTCGCGCCACTGAACGACACAGAGCAGGAACAGCTCCGCGCCCTGCTCGTCCGCCTGAACGCGGGGACCGAGTGATGCGATCGATACAGGCATTGTCCGTCGCCGCCCTGGCGCTGAGCCTGATCGTGGCCAGTCTGCCGGCTCTGGCCGAGGCCCCGGCCGGCCGGCCGCTGTCGATGGAACAGGCCATCAACGGCGCGCTGGCAACGAATACGAATGCGCTGCTGGCGCGCGCCGGCCAGAAGGAAGCGGCCGGCGAGCGCGTTCAGGCCCGCGCGGCCTTTTTGCCGCACATCTCCGGCCAGGTGAGCGAATCGCGTCGTCAGACCAATCTGGCGGCCCAGGGCTTCGATTTCGGCTCCGATATCGGCCCCGACCTGGCCGGCGGCCCCGGCCTCGATCTGAATTTCCCCACGACGGTGACCTACAACACGTTCGATGCCCGGGCCAAACTGCGCCAGACCCTGTTCGACTACAGCGCCTGGAAGGACTATCAGAGCGCAAAGATCGGCGAACGCGCCGCCGATGCGCAACTGGCCGTGGCCCGCGAACAGGTCGCCTCGCAAGCCGAGCTGGACTACGTGGCCTACGGCTCGGCACAGGCCGCCGTGCAGGCGGCCGAGGCCGATGTGCGCCAGGCCAAGACTCTGCGCAAGCTCGCGCGTGATCAGGAACACGTCGGCGTAGCCACGGGCGTGGATGTCACACGGGCCCAGGCCCGGCTGGCACGCGATCAGGCCACCCTGGCCCAGCGCCGGGCCGCGGCGGTGCGTGCGCGCATCCGTCTGGCCCGTACCGTCGGCCTGCCACTGGGCCAGCCGATCCACCTGACCGACCCGCTGGTCTTTCGCCCGATGCCGCTGGGTAGCGCCACCACGGATATCGATTCGGCCCTCGCCGATCGGCCGGAGATCACCATGGCACGGTTGCAGATCGCCCGGCGTCAGCACGACCTGGCCTCGGCCCGCGGCCAGCGCCTGCCGACCCTCGGTCTGGAGGCGGACTACGGTGAATCCGGCAACACGCCGAGCGAGAACAGCCGGCCGACCTATGCCGTGGGCGCCACGCTCTCGGTGCCGATCTTTGACGGCGGGCGTATTTCCGGGCAGGTCGATGCCGCCGCCAGCCGTCTGAATCAGCAACAGATCCGCTTTCGCGACACGCAGGATCAGGTCGAGCAGGACGTGCGCACGTCGCGCGAGACGCTCACCGAGCTGGCCGCCCGTGTGCGCGCCGCACGGGCCAACCTGACGCTGGCCAAGCAGGAACTCGATCGTTCGCAGGACCGGTTCGCCCACGGCGTGACGGACAACGTCGAAGTCGTCGACGCCCAGTCGTCGCTCGCCGATGCCCGCACCCAGCGGATCGACGCCCTGGCCGAGTACACCCGGGCCCGCATCAACCTGGCCGCCGCCCTCGGGCGCGCCCAGCAATTTTCACTGACTCACCCGATGACGCCATGAGTGCGACCTCCGATACGGACACAGCGAGCACGGCGACGCCGGCGCCGAAGAAGAACAAGGGCCGACGCGTGGCGATGATCGCGGTGCTGCTGGTCGCGATCTGCGGCCTGATATGGCTGGCCTGGTGGTTCCTGCACCGACATCTGGTATCGACCGACGATGCCTATGTCCAATCCGACATCGCCCAGATGGCCCCACGGGTGACTGGCACGGTCGCGCGCGTTTTCGTGCGCGATAACGAGCACGTGCAGAAAGGCGATGTCCTGTTCACGCTCGACCCGGCGGACTTCCAGACCGATCTCGCCAAGGCCGAGGCCAGCCTGGAGTCGGCGCAGGCCTCCTACAACGCCAGCCAGCAGGATCTGTCGGTGACCCGCCAGACCAGCGGCGCCGACATCGACAATGCCACGGCCGCGCTGCAATCCGCCCAGGCCGAGGCCCGTCGCGCCGCGGCCGATGCCAAGCGCTACAAGGCCCTCTACGCCAAGCACGAGGTCTCCCAGCAACAGCTCGATCAACAGACCACGCAGGCTGAACAGGCCGAGGCCGAAGTCCGTCAGGCCCGTGCCCAGCTCGCCCAGGCCAAGGCCTCGCCGGACCGGATCAAGCTCAAGCAATCACAGGCGTCGAAGGCCGATGCCGATATCGCCCGAGCCAAGGCCGAGGTGCGCCAGGCCCGGTTGAACCTGTCATATACGGAAGTTCGGGCCCCGCATAGCGGCAAGATTGCCCAGAAGTCGATCGTGGCCGGGAGCCATGTCAACGCCGGCCAGGCCGCCATGGCCGTGGTCGAGGACGATCCGTGGGTCGTGGCCAATTACAAGGAAACCCAGCTGGACCACGTCCGGCCCGGCCAGCCGGTCGCCATCGAGATCGATGCCTACCCCGGCCAGCATTTCGATGGCCGCGTGGAATCCATCCAGGCCGGCACTGGCGTGACCTTTTCGCTGCTGCCGCCACAGAACGCCACCGGCAACTTCGTGAAGATCGTGCAGCGCGTACCGGTCAAGATCGTGTTCACGAAACCGGACCAGCTGGCCGGGCGTGATGTCAGTCCGGGGCTTTCGGTCGTGCCCACGATCGACACCGCGGGCGATATTGTGGCGGTCAAACGACAGGATAACGCCGCGACCGACGTCGCCGACGGGCCCGCGCCGAAGCGATGAGCCAGACCGAGGCTTCGGCGTCGGACCCGGCACGCATCGCGGCCGGCGCGACGTATCCGTCCGGACGCTGGCTGATCGCCGCGGTCGTGGGCATGGCCGCGTTCATGGAGGTGCTCGACATCTCCATCGCCAACGTCTCGCTCAGCCACATCGCCGGCTCGCTGTCGGCCAGCCAGGACGAGGCGACGTGGATCCTTACCGCTTATCTGGTGGCCAACGCCATCGTGTTGCCTGCCTCGGGCTGGTTTTCGCAGGTACTGGGCCGCAAGCGCTACTTCATCGGTTCGATCGTCTGCTTCGCGATCGCCTCGCTGGCCTGTGGCATGGCGCCATCGCTGGCCTGGCTGGTGGTGTTCCGGATCATCCAGGGGGCGGCCGGTGGCGGACTGCAGCCGGTGGCTCAGGCCATCCTGGCGGATTCGTTCCCGCCGCGACAGCGTGGCATGGCGTTCTCGATCTACGGCGTGGCCGTGGTCTTCGCCCCGGCCATCGGACCGACGCTCGGCGGCTGGATCACCGACAATGTCTCCTGGCACTGGATCTTTCTGCTCAACGTGCCGGTGGGCGCCGTGCTGATCGTCCTGGCCAGCCTGCTCGTCCACGACACCGAGGCTTATGAAAAGGCCCGTCGGGCCAAGATGGCCAATGGGTTCTCGATCGACTATATCGGTTTCGCGCTGTTGATCGTCGGGCTTGGCTGTCTGCAGGTCCTGCTGGACAAGGGCCAGCAGGACGACTGGCTGGCCTCGCCGTTCATCACCACGATGGCAGTACTCTCGAGCCTGTCACTGATCGCGCTCGTGCTCTGGGAGCCGTTCCAGAAGCATCCGATCATGGATCTGACGCTGTTTCGCTATCGCAATTTCTCGATCGCCAACGTCCTGATGTTCATGCTCGGCTTCGTGCTGTTCGGCTCGACGCTGTTGATTCCGGAATTCGTGCAGCGCGTACTGGGCTATACCGCCACCCTTGCCGGGCTCGTGATATCGCCCGGTGGGCTGGTGATCGTGGCGATGATGCCGATCGTCGGCGCCTTGTCGGGCCGGCTGGATACGCGCTGGATGGTCGGTATCGGCCTGTCGCTGGTCTCGATCTCGATGTTCCACATGACCGGCTTCAATCTCGACACCTCGTTCGGCCAGCTCGTTGCGGCCCGCTGTCTGCAGACGCTGGGTCTGGCTTTCATCTTCATCCCGGTAACCAGCATCGCCTATGTGGGCGTACCGGCCGACAAGACCGATCAGGTCAGCGCACTGGTCAACCTGGTGCGCAATGTCGGCGGCAGCGTGGGCATCTCGCTGGTCACGACCTGGCTGGCCCGGCGCGGGCAATATCATCAGAACGTACTGGTCGAGAACATCACGCCCTACGATCACCAGACCCAGTCGCTGCTCGATCAGCTGACCCAGCACTTCATGGCCGCCGGGGCCTCCATGGACGCGGCCCGCCAGCAGGCCCAGGCCACGCTGGCCAATATGGTCGCCGAGCAGAGCCAGCTGATGTCGTTTCTCGACGACTACTGGATTCTGGGCGTGGTGATCGCCTGTCTCGTGCCATTGTCGTTACTGATGTCCTCGGGCAAGCACGAGGATTGAGGCCGCGGCCGGGCTCCTGGGGCGGGTCGTCACGAGATAGACCGTCGCCCCCGCCACCAAACGACGGCAAAGCAAGGCATCGTGCGCATGGCCTGGCCCAGCCACGTGAGCGCGCGATAACGCCGGCTGGTCGTGGCCTGGCCGCTGGCCCTTCGGGTTGCCTATCTCGTGATGCCACGCCCTAGCAGGCTGGCGCAGAATGACTGCGCGGCGCGCACTACGCCTCGTCTTGCCACCCATCGTCAATTGCAGGGCGCACTTGGCGCGGACTCGCACGAAACATCAACAGGCCCTGGCACGCACTCCGGTAGATCAGCCCCGCGCCCTGGGCGACGACGCATCTTGAATCGCCTGCCAGCCGTGCGCGAGACGGCGGGCCCGGCCCAGTTCCCCCAGACGACGCAGATGAGCCTCGATCTGCTGCGCTGCCATCGGCCGCAGGCGCGAATCGAGCGCCGGGTAGAGCCCATCGACGATATCCTCCGGCGCGCAGACGGTCGTTTCCGCCAGCGCAGCGGCAACCTGTGATTCGCGGGCCTCGCGATGGGCGATGACGCGCGCGATTTCCGCGCGCGGCGTCTCGATCAGATCCCCGTGTCCCGGCGCGATCCGTTGGATATCGCAATCGCGCAGCCGCGCCAGTGTCTCGAAATAAGCCGTCATGTCGCCATCCGGTGGCAGAATCACGACGGTCACGTCCGTCATCAGCGTATCGCCGGCCAACAGCAGCCCGGCGTCCGGCACCTCGAGCGCGATACAGTCCGCCGCGTGGCCCGGCGCGTGATGAATCCGGATCGTCAGCCCCCCGCAGACCAGGCGCTCGTCGGCACGAAGCGAACGGTCCACGATCACGTGCTGATCGTGCGCCCCCGGACGGGGCTTCGGCCAGGCCAGGATCGACGCGCCGCTGGCCGCCGCCAGCGCCTCGGCACCGCCGGCATGATCGGGATGTCGATGCGTGAGCACGATGGCCTCGATCTGCATTTGTGTTACCGCACCGATGGCCTGCAGATGTGCCTCGTCATCGACGGCCGGATCGACCACCAGATAGGGCCCATGGCCCAGGATGTAAGTGTTGGTCCCCGGCCCCGTCATCGGCGACGGATTGGGCGCAACCAGCCGGGTCACGCCTGGTGCAATCCGAACCGGGCCTCGTGTCATTACGCTCGTGTCATGCATGCGTGCCATTCCAGGGCGTGTTGAGATTTCGCTCGAGCGCCTTTTCGTTGAGAGACCGCCGTGCCTCCGGCAAGGCGCGAATCGCCGATCGTGGCGTGCCACGACCCAGACTCGCAACGCCGCCGGGCGCCCATCGTCGATTTTTCATGGGCGGCCCACCCCGAAGGAACAAGCGCCCCAAAATCAAAAACACGACGGCAATACAGCGTTGTAGCCCGCGGGTGCAGAATAACGGCACGGCGCGCACTACGCCTCGTCTTGCCACCCATCGTCAGTTTCAGGGCGCGCTTGGCGCGGACTCGCACGAAACCTCAACAGGCCCTAGCGCTCGGCCAACCCGTCAAGGGCGGCGTCGACCGAATCGAACGCCGCCAGCCGGCGCAGGGTCGCCGCGGTCGGCGTCATGAGCCGGCGTCGACCGGCCTGCGCTTCAGCCAGAGCCGCGGCCGGCACCACCCAGCTCGACGCGACCAGTTCGTGGCCGTCGGGCGTCGCGGTCGCCGCATCGGCCGGTGCCCGGACGGCGAAGAAATACGTGCCATAGCGGCGCGGCGCACCGGCCGGCGTCGTCCAGTGTGCGAACGCCGTCAGCGATGCCGGATCGAGCCCGACGCCTAGGGCGGCAATGGCCGACAGCCAGTCGATCGCGCCGTGACACAGGGCCGTGCGGATCTTGCCACGCCGGACGTCGTCCACGGCGCTGCCCGTGGTGCCGACGAGCAATCCGGATTCCTCGAAGCATTCACGAATCGCGGCAATGCGATACGCCGTCGTCTGCGTCTCGGCCGCCGGCAACCGGGCCGCCAGGGCGTGATCGGCGGCATCGACCGCGCCGCCGGGAAAGACATCTGCCCCGGGGCCGAAGACGTGGCTTGTGGCACGTCGCAACAACAACACCTCCAGACCGCAACCGATCGCCCCGCGATCGCGTAGAACAACGACCGTTGCCGCCGGACGCACGACGCCCTGTTTCGATGCCTGGGAGGAAGCATTCATTATTCGCTAGGGCCTGTTGATGTTTCGTTCGAGCGCCTTTTCGTCGAGAGGCCGCCGTGTGTCCGGCAAGACGCGAGCCTTGATCGTGGCGTGCCACGATCAAGGCTCGCAACGCCGCCGGGCGCCCATCGTCGATTTTTCATGGGCGGCCCACCCCGAAGGGACAAGCGCCCCAAAATCAAGAACACGACGGCAATCCAGCGTTCCATCACGCTGGTGCAGAATGGCTGCACGGCGCGTACTACGCCTCGTCTTGCCGCCCATCGTCAGTTTCAGGGCACGCTTGGCGCGGACTCGCACGAAACCTCAACAGACCCTAGGATACCGCCATCAATCGCCACGCATGACGCACATGTCCCCGGCCGTTCCGGATTCCGAACGCACCGACCGTGTCTTCGTCTACGGCACGTTACGCAGCGGCCAGGCCAACGCCCACTGGCTGGGTGGCGCCTCGCGCCTGGGCCTGACCGCGACCGAGGCTGGCTACACGATGGTCGATACCGGCCCGTACCCGGCCGCGCTGCCCTACGGCGAGACCGCCTTGATCGGTGAAGTCTATCGGATCGATGACGCGATCCTGCAGGCCCTGGATACGCTCGAAGGATATCCCGTGCACTACACGCGACGCGTCATTCCGACGTCCTGGGGTGCGGCCTGGATCTATCTCTGGGTCATGAGACGACGTGCCGACTGGACCACGATCACCGACGGTGACTGGATCGCGCATGCAAGACGCCTTTGGCAGACCGATCAGGACAAGCGACGATGAGCAAGACGCCGACCGGCGCCACCGACAGCCCGATTCGCGATATCTACGACAAGATCACCGGCGATGAGAACGCGCGGGTATGCACGGATATCTCCGACGATGCCTGTCGCGAACAGCCGACCAATTTCTTTATCCATCTCGTTTCGCTGTTTGCCAACAAGGCCGGCGATCTGCTGGCCAGCCCGAAGCTGATCCTGCCCTGGCTGCTCGCCACACTCGGCGCCCCGGCCTGGATGGCCGGCATGCTCGTGCCGATTCGTGAAGCGCTGGCGCTGCTGCCCCAGCTCGTGATCGCCGGCTGGATGCGCGCCCGGCCGGTGCGCAAATGGTTCTGGGTCGCCGGTGCCGCCATTCAGGGCAGCTCCGTGCTGGCCATGATCGCTGCGGCCGTGTCCCTGTCACCGGCTGCGGCCGGCGCTGCCGTCCTGTTGCTGCTGACACTGTTTGCCCTGGGTCGGGGTGTCTGCTCGGCCTCCTACAAGGACGTGCAGGGCAAGACGATCGCCAAGACACGTCGCGGCACGGTCTCCGGCTATGCCGCCAGCGCCGCCGGCGGGCTCGCCGTGGCACTCGGCTTGTTTCTGTGGGCAGTGCCGGTCGCCGATCATCTGACCCCGATTTTGTTGCTGCTCGCGGTGGCCGGGGTGTTGTGGGTCGCTGCTGCCTTCATCTTCGCTGGCCTGCGCGAATTCCCGGGCGCGACCGAAGGCGGCGGCAACGCGGTCAAGACCGCCGTGGCGAGCCTGTCGCTGATCCGGGACAAACCGGCCTTTGGTCGCTTCATCGCGGTTCGCGGTCTGCTGGTGGCCACCGCGCTCGCCGCGCCCTATTATGCCCAGCTCGCCCGCACGGCCGGCGGGGTCAGCATCGCGCACCTGGCAATCCTGCTCGGTGTCTCCGGCCTGGCGTCCCTGGTGGCCGCCCCCTTCTGGGGACGATTGTCCGACTATTCGTCGCGCCAGGTGCTGATCATCACCGGCGTGGCGGCCGCCTTGCTCAATGCGCTCGTCGCACTCATGGTCTGGTTCGATTTCGGATCGGCTGCCGGCGTGTGGCCGTTCGCGATCGCCTATTTCCTGCTCGCCGGCATTCACGCCGGCGTGCGTCTCGGGCGCAAGACCTATCTCACCGACCTGGGCACCGCCGACGACCGCGCCCGGCTGACCGCGGTTGCCAACACCACGATCGGAATTGTGCTGCTGGCCGGCGGTGCCGTCATCGCGGCAATCGGCATGTGGGGCGCGGCTATCGCGGTGGCGGTACTTGCCCTCCCCGCCCTGGCCGCGGCCGGGCTTGCCTACGGTCTGCCGGAACTGGAGCAGCGCGACTAGGGCCTGTTATTAACCCGACATAAAAATAGATGATTTTTCGGGTTGATGACGCGCGTGTGCGAAAGCACGCGCGCCACGGCCAACGGCCGTGAAGCCATTGAGAATAAAAAGACGGACAAGTGCCGGCGTTTATCTTTCGATGGCGTTGAAAACAGCTGACGTCGTCAGCTGTTTTGGTGCCGGATCAATAACACGTCCCGCGTGCGCCCAAAAACCGGCCATGCGGCGTTGCGCGCCGTGACCGGGGGGCGGGCCACGCTCGGCGGTCCGCGCCTTGCTCGACACGCCCGGCAGGGACAATGCGGCTGCCTATCTCGTGAAGACACACTCCAGAGCCGCTCGCCGATGGACACGCGCGCCCGTGAAACGTCAGCGAGTGCAGTACCACAGGCCGGCAGATGGCCTCATCGTGCGTTAGGGCCCGCTCATCGGCCCCGACCGCTCGTGTGCGTCGCAAACATACGCGGCGACGTATGCTGGTCTGGACCGACGAGAACAGGAGTGGATCATGGCCCGACGGTTTCAGCACCTGCTGTGCGCGACGCTCGCATGGCTTGTCATCGCACCGGCCGTCACCGCCGCGCCGGGGCCCGAAGCCCCCTTCAAACCCGCCGATACCGGCCCACATCGGTCGGTGGCCATCTTTGCCGGGGGGTGTTTCTGGTGTGTCGAGGAAGCCTTCGACCACATCAAGGGGGTGACGCAGACGATCAACGGCTACACCGGCGGCCACGTCGCCAACCCGAGCTACGAGGACGTCACATCGGAGACCAGCGGCCACTTCGAGGCCGTCAAGGTGATCTACGATCCGGCCGAGGTCGGCTATGCCCACCTGCTTCAAGTGTTCTGGCACAACATCGATCCGACCGACGACAAGGGCCAGTTCTGCGACCGGGGCAGTTCGTATCGCGCCCGGATCTTCGCCGTCAACCCTGCCCAGATGAAGACGGCAGAACACACCAAGGAAACGCTCGTTGCCGACGCCGATGCGCCGCACCCCATCACTACCCAGATCGTGCCCGCGACCACGTTCTATCCGGCCGAGAGCTATCACCAGAATTACTACGAAAAGAACCCGTTGCGCTACAAGTTCTATCGCAACGCCTGCGGGCGGGATCGCACATTGGACAAGCTCTGGGGTGATCAGGCGCGCAAACCGGCGAGCTGAATTGTCCCGCCGGGGCGCTTAGGGCCTGTTAACACTTCGCCCGTGACCGCGTTGCCGCCCCAAAACCGGCCATGCGGCGTTGCACGGCTTGACCTTGGCATGACCAAGATCGGCGCCATGCGCCTTGCCTGGCCGGTTTTTGAGCGCAACCCGACGGGACGCGCAATCCGGGGTTGTCGTTCGCTACGGCAGAATGACGGCCATACGCGCCCGATGCCTTGCTCTTGCAAAAAATGATCGCCAGCGCGGCGCACGCGCGAAGTGTTATTGACCCGGCATAAAAATAGATGATTCTTCGGGTTGATAACGTGCGTGTGCGACAGCACGCGCGCCCCGGCCAACGGCCGTGAAGCCATTGAAAATAAAGAGACGGACAGGTGCCGGCATTTATTTTTCGATGGCGTTGAAAACAGCTGACGTCGTCAGCTGTTTTGGTGCCGGATTAATAACACGCCCTAGCGGGCGCGGGGCACACCGGCCGCCGACAGCCGGCGACGATCGTAGTGGGCACACAGGCCGGCGAATGCCGCACCGGCCAGGTTGTGCCAGACCGAGAAGATCGCCCCCGGCAGGGCGGCAATGGCACCGAAATACTGCTGCGCGAGAGCCACGGCCAGACCTGAATTCTGCATGCCGACCTCGATCGCCAGCGTGCGGGCCACGACACTGTTACGCGTGACGAACCAGGCCAGGATGAAACCGGCACTCATACCGATGAGATTGTGCAGTACGACAGCCAGCAGCACGATCGCCCCAAGCGTCGCAATCGATGTCGCATTGAGCGCGACGATGATGCTGATGACGAGCCCGACGGCCACGGCGCTGGCCAGAGCGCACCAGCCGTCCCGCTCGGGCCATCGATCGCCGATCAGCTGGTTGACGACCATGCCGGCGGCGACCGGCAGTAGCACGATCTCGGCGATCGTTGACAGCATCGATAGCACGGGGACCGGCACCTGCGCGCCGACATAGAACCAGGTCAGAAGCGGCGTCGCGATGATCGAGACCAGTGTCGACAGACTGGTGATCGTGATCGACAGGGCGACATCACCGCCGGCGAGAAACGTGATGACGTTCGAGGCCGTGCCGCCGGCCACGCTGCCGACCAGCACCAGCCCGAGCATCAGTTCACGCGACAGGCCGAGCCCGTGCGCGATCAGGAACGCAGCCAGCGGCATCAACAGATACTGGAGCGCCAACCCGAGTCCCACGACCGGCCAGCGCGCTACCGCGCGCGAAAAGTCATACAGCCGTAGTGTCAAACCCATGCCGAACATGATGAGCACGAGAAACGGCACGATCAGGGGCTTGCCCGGCGCGAACACGTCGGGCCGCAGATAACCGAGCACCGCCAGGGCCAGAGCCCACAACGGGAATGCGAGGGCGATGCGTGCCGTACCAGGCGGCCTCATCGAGCGATCCCGTCGATGCCGGCCATGCCCAGCGCATCGAGACCGGTCGCACGCAGCATCGCCGCCGTTTCGTAGATCGGCAGCCCCATGACCGCGGAATAACTTCCCGACAGATGAACCACGAACTGACCGCCGAGCCCCTGGATGGCATAGGCACCGGCCGCACCGGCCGGCTCGCCGCTGGTCCAGTAAGCCACGATCGCCGCCTCGGACAGCCGGTCGAGCGTCACCTGACTGACCACCACGCGGACATCGAGCCCGCCCCCCGGTGCGACGACGGCGATGCCGGTCAGCACACGGTGCGTGGTGCCCGACAGGGCACCCAGCATGCGCTGGGCGTCAGCCAGATCGCGTGGCTTGCCAAACGCCGCGGCGCCGTGGGCCACCACGGTATCCGAGCCGATGATACGAGCCCGGGGATAGGCCGCCGAGACCGCCTCGGCCTTCGTGCGGGCCAGCCGCTCGGCCAGCGCATCGGGCGTCTCGTCGACACGCGGGGTTTCATCGATATCCGCCGGCACCGCAGTGAACGCCAGCCCGAGCTGTTCGAGCAGGCGGGCGCGCTGGGGCGAGGCCGAGGCCAGAATGAGTTCCGGTGCGATCATAGCGGTTCCAGATGGTCGACCAGGGCATCGCGGGCGACGAGATTAAAAAACGCATCCCGCATTCGGGCGCCAGCGGTCATGGCCTGATGCCAAACCCGATGGCGGGCCGCATCGTCGCCGGCATAACGATAGAAATCGCCCCGCTCCGGCACGCGACCGGCGACCATCGCCTGTCGCATCGCCGGCCCCGGGCCGATCATCAACGTATGGTCGGCAAAGCGTGGCCGCTGGCGCCAGGGCAGCTGCTTGTCGAACCAGCCCGGCACCAGCGTGGTGTTGAAATGCGGCATGAGCACGATCGGCGCGGCTGCATCCCGCGGGACCAGCGGCTGATCGATGTGATAATCAACCAAACCGCCGTCGCGATAGGCCCCGCGGGGTGCGCCCTGCGGATCACGGACGGGCCGCATGATGAAGGGCACGTTGCCACTGGCGAACAGGGCATCGAACAGGTTCGCCTCGGACAAGGCCACGGTGCGCGACGGCACGCCGTCGTCCGCCAGCGCGATCCGGCCGGCGTCTCGCGCGAAGATCACCCGTTCGTAGAACGCGCCGAGCAGCCGTCGGGAGACGGTGTTGCCGGCGATCGTGGCGGCGGTGGCCGCCGCGAGTGCGGCCCGGTTCTCCGCCCCGGTCGGCCCGCGCGAACGTACGGTGAGCACGTGCAGGTCGAACGGCGAGGTTTCGAGCACGCCGCATCGCACTTCGGGCGTCAGCGCAGCCGAGAGAATATCGGCCAGCGTGTCGGTGATGCAGGCCGCATCGGGCTTTTCAGGATACGACTGGCCGATGTAAGCCTCGGCCAATGCGGCCAGGGCACTGGCCGGATCATGCGGATGACAGGCCGCGGCCCCCGCCCAGGCGCCGATCGAGGAGCCCACGATCGGCAGCCCGGATCGGCCGGCCAGCCATTCGCCGAACAGCGTCTGGTGAAATGCCGTGATCGCCAGCCAGCGTGGGCCGCCGGCCGCAGCCGCCACGGCCCCGACACGCGCCGGTGTCAACGGCCCTTCGGCCAGCGCCGCAGCGGCCGCCGGCCCGGCCTTGAGCGTCAGCCAGCCGGCGTTATCGGCCACGTCGTGCCTGCCAGTCGCCCCACCCGGATGCGTTATTCGACCGTGACGATCTTCATTGCATTCGTGCCGCCGGCGCCGGTGAAATCGCCCTTGGTCACGAGCACACGATGCCCGGCGGCGATATCGCCGGTTTCCTTGAGCCGCATGATCGCTTCGTTGATCGGCCGCGAACCGTCGAGCTCACTCGGCTTGAAGGCGACCGGATAGACGTTGCGGCACATCGCCAGATAATTCTCGGTGCGCGGATACTGGGTCAGCGCGAAGATCGGGATGTTGGCATCCTGTCGCGACATCAGCATGGCCGTGGTGCCGGACTCGGTCAGCGCGACGATGGCATCGGCATGCATGTTGCGCGCGGTATACGACGTGGCCATGGCGATGGCTTCGTCGGTACGACGGAAGTGCGAGGACAGACCGGCGGTCTGGCGTTCGCGGGTGGCCTCCCGCTCGGCCCCGAGACAGATCCGGCTCATGGCTTCCACGGTGGCAACCGGATACTTGCCGACCGCGGATTCGGCCGAGAGCATCACGGCGTCGGTGCCGTCGAGCGTGGCGTTGGCCACGTCCAGCACTTCGGCACGCGTGGGCACCGGATTCTCGATCATCGATTCCATCATCTGCGTCGCGGTGATGACCAGACGGTTCATCTCGCGGGCCTGGGCGATGATGCGCTTCTGAACGCCCGGCAGCTCCGGATCGCCGATCTCGACGCCGAGGTCGCCACGCGCGACCATCACCACATCCGAGGCGGCGATGATCTCGTCCAGCGCATCGATCGCCTCGGCGCGCTCGATCTTCGCGCACAGCCGCGCGTTGCCGCCCGCCTCGGTCAGCATTCGGCGAGCCTGGTGCATGTCCGAGGCACCGCGCACGAACGACACGGCCAGGAAGTCGACTTCCATTTCCGCGGCCAGCTTGATGTGGCCGAAGTCCTGTTCGGTCAGGCCGCCGGCCGACAGACCGCCACCGCGCAGATTCACGCCCTTGCGACCGGACAATGTGCCGCCGACTTCGACTTCCGTGACGATCTTCGTGTCGGTGACTTCGGTGACCTTGAGGGCGATCGCCCCGTCGTTGACCATCAGCTGGCTGCCGGGCTTCACATCGGCCAGCAGTGGCTTGTAGTAGATGGCGACCGCATCGGCCGTACCGGCATCGGCGGCCATCTCGGTATCCAGCGTGAAGGCCTGGCCGTTCTGCAGCTCGACCTTGCCGTCCGCGAACGATTCGATCCGGATCTTCGGCCCCTGCAGATCGGCGAGCACGCCCACCGACTTGCCGAGCGCCGCGGCCGTTTCCCGTACCGTGGCAACACGCTTGCGATGGGCATCGGCATCTCCGTGGGAGAAATTGATGCGCACCACATTGACCCCGGCCTGGATCAAGCGTTTGAGGACATCCGGGCTATCACTGGCCGGCCCGAGCGTGGCGAGGATCTTGGTTTTTCTTTGCATGAACGAGATGCTAGCACTTTGTTTCGGAGCGTGGCAGAGGCCCTGGAAAACGATTCCAGGGGCCGGCCCGGCCATTCGTCGGGCGCAACGTTCGCCACGGTACACCGTTTGTCGTATGGTCAATCGTCGCCAGAACGGCGACCCTTGCAGAGCGATTTGCTGAAACCGTTCCCAGCTCGGGGCGCGCCTTGTCGGAAATATCCTCCCAATCGAAACGGCCGAGCAGTGCCGGTCGACGTCCGACGATTCGCGACGTCGCCGCCGATGCCGGGGTGTCCAAGACCAGCGTATCGCGTTATTTCGGCGTCGAGCGCGAGCGCCTCTCGCCGGAGCTCAAGGCGCGCATCACTGCCTCGGTGGAACGGCTCGGCTTTTCCCCGGACCGGATCGCGGCCAGTCTGCGGGGCGGTCGCACGCGCCTGATCGCCGCCCTCGTGGCCGATCTGCGCAATCCCTACAGCGTGGCGCTCATCCGTGCCGCGGAGCTGGCCTGTGCCGATGCCGGCTATTCGCTGCTGATCTGCAACACCGACAACGACCCGGCAATCGAGCGACGCCAGCTCGATGCGCTGTCCGGCTACAGCGTCGAGGGCCTGATCGTGAACACGGCCTCGGGCGATGCCAGCGCCCTGGCCGATATGGGGCGTGACGGCCTGCCGATCGTACTCGTCGACCGTCTCATCGAGGGGCTCGACTGCGACGTCGTCGGCCTGGACGACCAGCAGGCGGTCGCCGATGCCATCGGACATCTCGTGGAACAGGGTTACGACGATCTGACACTGATCAGTGAGCCCACCGGCGCAATCAGTCCGCGTGTCTCGCGTGTGGCCGCCTTCAGCGCCGAATGCGAGGCCCGCGGCGTGACCGCGCGCGTCCATCAGCTCGATGCCGACGACGCACCCGCCTTCGATGCAGTGATCGCCGACCGGTTGCGTGCCGCCGACGCCGGCGCCCGGCCGGCCGTGATCTGTGCCAACGGCGTGATCACGCTGTCGGTCTGTCGTGCGTTGAGCCGGGCCGGCGGCGATGTCTTCGACCGACTCGGCCTGCTCGGCATCGACGAACTCGACTGGTGCGCGCTCGTCGGCCCGGGTATCTCGACGCTGGCCCAGCCGGTCGATGCGATCGGCCGACAGGCGGTGCGTATCCTGCTCGGCCGCATCAGCGGCCAGCTCGCACCGACCACCGGCGAGAAGCGGCTGGCCGGCGCCCTCGTGCAACGCGGCTCGACCATGGCCGGATGACGGCCGCTTCCCGCGGCATCGATGTCGTCACGTTCGGCGAATGCATGGTGCTGTTCCGGGCCGAATCGCCCGGCGCCCTCGCCTCGGCCGACCGATTCACGCGCAGCATCGCCGGCGCCGAGAGCAACGTCGCGATCGGCCTGGCGCGGCTCGGGCTCCGGGTGGGCTGGTACAGTCGCGTGGGCGACGATCTGTTCGGACGCCAGATCCTCGGCGCGCTCGAGGCCGAGGGCATCGACTGCAGCGGTATCGCAATCGATGCCGAACGGCCCACCGGTTTTCAGATCAAGGGCCGTCGTGACGACGGCGGAGACCCGGAAGTCGCCTATTTCCGCGCGGGCTCGGCGGCCAGCCAACTGTCGCGCGCCGATCTGTCGTCCGAACATCTGCCCCGGACGCGTCATCTACACGTCACCGGCATCCCGCCGGCACTCGGCGCGGCCGCACGCGATCTGTGTCGCCATGCCATGGCGGTCGTACGAGAGGCCGGCGGCACGATTTCCTTCGACCCCAATCTGCGACCGACACTCTGGTCGAGTCGGACCGATATGATCGCGCAGATCAATGCGCTGGCGGCCGAGGCCGACTGGTTCATGCCCGGCCTGGCCGAAGCCGAGACACTCACCGGGCTGTCCGAGCCCGAGGCGATCGCCGATCATTATCTGCGGGCCGGCATTCGGGAAGTGGCGATCAAGACCGGGGCGACCGGGGCTTACTGGGCCACCCGCAGCGCATGCGGCCGGGCTGCCCCGATCCGGCTGGGCCGGGTCGTGGATACCGTGGGCGCCGGCGACGGTTTCGCCGTCGGATACCTGAGCGCGCGTCTGGAAGGGCTATCCGTTGCCGCGGCCTGTGCGCGCGGCAACCGCCTTGGTGCCCGGGTGTGCGGCCACCCGGGCGATTTCGAGGGGCTGCCGCATCGCGCCACTCTGTTATCGGAGGCCGGCAGCACGGAAACCCGGGTCGATACGCGCTCCGGGACCGCCTGATACCGCGCTGATCCGCCGCCAGCGGCCGCCCAGCCCTGGCTCCGATGCCCCAACAGCCGGGGCGCATCGTATCGTCGTCGCGTCAGTCTGTGCCCGCGATCTCGTCGAGATTCGTCACAAACGCCCGTTGTCGGGCATCCGCCGGGTTCACGAAGACCACATCGTCGGGCGCCCGGCGCGGTGTGTCCAACGTGACGAAGACCGCCGGATGGGCCGTGATCTGTTCAATGGCGTGCACGGTTTCGCGCTTGAACGTGACCATCTGCCCCGGCGTGATGGTACGCGGCGCCGCGTCACCGATCCGGAAGACGACTTCACCGGAATACAGATAGAGATGCTCGTCACAGTTGATGTGATAGTGCGCCGGCAACGGATGATAGATGCGAAACACGCGGGCGCTGGCCTCGGGCGAATCGGTGAGATACGTATCGACGAGAATCGTGTCGGACTGATCGGGAAAACGCGTCGCGATATCGGCCACATCATGAAAGGCGAAACGGTCGTTGTCGGTCATGCCGATCTCGATTGCATAATGGAAGTCACCGCTCTAACCCAAGGCGTCGGCCATGCGCAAGTCCTATCCCACCACGCCGGACGGACGCTACTTCGTCGCCAAGAATCGGCTCTGGCGGTGCACCGACCCGCGGCTGGACGAGACCACGCGTCGCGACTGGGTCAGCGAGCTCATGTCGGCGCGCCGTGCTGTGCGCGATGCCGGGGACGAAGCACAGACACATGCTGCCCGGGCGCGCGTGCAGACTGCCAAGACGGCACTCGGCGAACGCGGCCCGGTCTGGTGGGACGACGATGCGCCCGATGAAACCGGCTGCGCACCGGCCAATACCCGTTACGCGGCGTGGTGGCGTTCATTGGCGCCAGCGGATCGTGCCAGCGGTCAGGACTGATTGTCGGCCCTGGCTTGCGACTCGGCTTCCGCTTCGATTTCAGCCTCGGCCTGCGGGCTCTCGGCGTGTCGCTCGGACAGAAAATCGCCGAGCGGGTTCAGCCCGTCGATGTGCTCGCAGAAGGTGCGTACCGCCACCAGCACCGGTACCGCGACGATCATCCCGATCACCGACCAGAGCCAGGCCCAGAACGACACCGCCACGAAGACCACGACGGTATTGAGCCGTAGATTGCGACCGACGAAATACGGGGTCGCGAACTGGCCCTCGATCACGGTGATCACCAGGTAGACCGCGGCCGCGATGCCGGCCCAACCCAGCCAGTCGAAATCCACCGCCGCGATGGCCGCAACCAGCACGATGCCCGCGAATGGGCCGAGATAGGGCACGAAATTCAGAATGAACGTGACCAGACCGATCAGGGCCGGGTCCGGCAGTCCCAGCAGGCTCATGGCCAGCCCCACCGCCACACCGACCCCGGCATTGATCAGGGTGATCGTCATCAGATAACGCGAGAGCTTGCGCTCGATCGCGAAGGCGATACGTATGGCACGTCGCTTGTCCGAAAACCGCGAGAACACGTGGACGAGCTTTTCGTAGAACATGTCGCCGGAGGCGAGCAGGAACAGCAACAACACGAACGTGAACACCAGCTGCGCGACGATGCTCGGCGCCAGCATCATCGCGCTCGCTGCCATGGAGCGACCATTGCCCTCACCGGTCGGCGCCGCGGGCGGCGTCTCGTCGGACTGCCCGGTCATGCGCGAGATGTGGCGATCGATCTCGATCAGGCCGTTGAAGGACTGCGACACGCGCGTGACCTTCTGCTGGATCTGGCGCTCGATCTTCGGTGCGGCATCGACCCATTCGCTGGCCGGGACGATGAGCGCCGACATCAGGCCGACCACGAGCATGATCAGCAGCGTGACGATCACCACGGCCGACAGGGCCGAGGGCACGCCGCGTCGATCGAAGACCCGGCGGATGGGTGCGAAGACCATCGACAGCAGAAATGCCATGAGTACCGGCACCAGAAATTCCTTGGCCAGACTCAGTACCGCGACCGCCGCGAACAGAAACAATCCGATCACGGACCACGTCGCGACACGCGCGAGTGTCGGCGACGGCCCCGGATCACGGGAAGAAGAATCGGACACGCCAGACCTCAGCTCGGATCAGAACGGCGCCGGCGCGGCGCGCCGGTCGTCAATCCGTCGAGCATAGAGCCTTTCGAGGCCCGACACACGCCGGTCGGGCCCCCTATTGATCACGAGCCGCTATCGTGCGTGTCCGCTATCGGCGCCGGCTTGCGTGCGTTCGGCGTCGGCGCTTTCATCAGGTCGATAAACGTTCGGTCGAAAGCCGGTCGGTCGAGGGTCATCTGTACAGTGGCCGCCGGCCCGTGATGCCTCGGCACCGTCTCGTCCGTCCAGGCCAGCGTGTTGCCGTAGTTCGGGCCGTGGCTCATGTCGGCATCGAGATACAGCCTGCGGGTCTGGGTGACCAGATCCGGATGCAGCCACGCCAGGGCCGCGATCTCGTCCCACATGTAATAGCGCTCGGTATCGAACGCAGCCAGATAACGCGCAGCCGGTTCGTCCGATCGGGCGATCGCAGCCTGCATGTCGTCCGTGTAACGGCTTTGCAGTGAAATATCGACCGGCGTGACCGTGATCTTCTTCCAGGGCGCGGTCAGAACGACGTGTGCGGCCTCGGGGTCGAACCAGATATTGAACTCATGGGTCGGCGACGTGGAGAACTCCGGATCGTCGGTGACCGGCGAGATCGAACCGCCCATGAATACGAGCTGCCTGGCCGTCTCGGCGAACGTCGGGTCGATCCGTTGCGCCAGCGCCAGATTGGTCAAGGGGCCCGCGGCGAAAACCGTCACCTGCCCGGGATGCGCATGGACGGCATCGATCAGGAAATGCGCGGCATCGACTTTGGCCGGCGTGATCGTCGGCCGGCCTTCCGGCATCTCCTGCTGCGCGTTGGGATCGGCCGGATAGTCGTCCGGGTGCTTGCCGTCGCCGCCCCAGGCGCCAAGCCAGGCCAGCTGGCCATAGAACGCCTGATTGGCCAGCGTTTCATCGCGGCTGCGTACCAACGGGTGCACCGCACCCTCGTGGACCGGGATATCACGCCGCCCCAGATACTCGAGCAGGCGCAGCGTGTGTGCGGTCTCGGCCTTCATCCACGCATTTCCGGTGACCATGGCAATACCGAGCACCTTCACCTTCGGTGATTGCACCAGCGCCATGATCGCGCGCTCGTTCGAACCGCCCGGCCCGGAGCCGTCCTGATCGATCACGACCAGCCGAGACGGCGATGCCGCCATGACCGAGGCACTCAGGCAGCATAGAAGGCCTGCCAATCCCAACCCCCAACGTTTCATCATCTCTCCCTGGATACGGTAGGCCCGCAGTCTGTCGGGCTTACGCAGCGTGTCATCGCCCTTCTCGCGATCCCCCCATAGCCTGCATGAATCACACCGTTCATGCGCGTTTGGCGCACCGAACGACGGCGACCTGCGATACCGGGGCACGGGCGACAACAGGCTCGTCGACACAGACGACTGAGCCGGAAAGACAAATTCTTGCGTGAGTGCCTGCAAACCGCAGGCGCCAACAGGCGATGCTTGCAATGTAACCGATATGGTGTATTACTTAACTACAACACCACATGACCAATCAGGCATGACAATGACGACACGACGCGCTAGGGTCTGTTTATGTTTCGTGCGAGTCCGCGCCCAGTGCGCCCTGAAATTGACGATGGGCGGCAAGACGAGGCGTCGCAGGCATAGCGTGTCATGCTGCGCCAGCGGGCTACAACGCTGGATTGCCGTCGTGTTTTTGATTTCGGGGCGCCTGTCCCTTTGGGTTGGGCCGCCCATGAAAAATCGACGATGGGCGCCCGGCGGCGTTGCGAGTCTGGATCGTGGCACGCCACGATCGGCGACTCGCGCCTTGCCGGACACACGGCGATCTCTCGACGAAAAGGCGCTCGCACGAAACATCAACAGGCCCTAGATTAAAACGCGATGTTGCATTCATCGTTCTGGCACTGGGCGCACCGGTCCTGGCGGTCGCAGCCAGCCCGCAACCGGACAGACACGGGCTTGTAGGCTTCGAGCACGGCATCCCGGTCTTCGTGCTGCCGAGCGTGACGGTAACGCCCGAGACCCTGCCCGAAACGCCGAAGACGCCCCGGGTGGCCGGGACCGACACATCACACGATCGCTCCCTGTCGCGCAGGCTCGATGCCACAGGAGACGACCCGACGAGCGACTATCACGCCATGCGCGTGGTCGAGCGATGAGTCGGGCCAAGCCGTCAATCAATACAGGGCACCATGGCCGAAACCTGGACCGACAAAGCCCCGATCTATCGACAGCTACGGGATCGCATCGTGGCCATGATCCTCGATGGGCGCCTGGACGAGGGCGAGGCCTTGCCCTCGGTGCGCCAGGTCGCCGCGGACTATCAGATCAACCCGTTGACGGTGACGCGCGGGTATCAATCACTGATGGACGACGAGCTCGTGGAAAAACGACGCGGACTCGGTTCTTTCGTGCGGCCGGGGGCGCGCGAGCGGCTGCGCCGGCTCGAACGCGAACGATTCCTGGCCGAGGAATGGCCGGCGCTGCGTGCCCGACTGGACCGGCTCGATCTCGATCTCGCCACGCTCATGCAGGCCTCCGATGACGACTGAATTTGACGAAACGACGGCCGCCGCACCCAGCCCGATCATCCAGGCCCGCAACCTGTCGCGACGCTACGCCGACAAGCAGGCCCTCGACGACGTGAACCTGACCGTCTCCGCCGGCCGTATCGTGGGCCTGATCGGCCCCAACGGCGCCGGCAAGACGACGCTGCTCAACGCGCTGCTCGGCCTGACCGGTTTTTCGGGCACGCTATCCGTGCTCGGACATGATCCACGGCGCGCGCGTGATGCCCTGATGCGCGAGGTCTCCTTCATCGCCGACGTGGCCACCCTGCCCGGCTGGCTACGCGTGGCCGATGCCCTCACGCTGGTCGAGAAACTGCATCCGCGCTTCGATCGCGCGCGCTGCGAGGCCTTTCTCGCCCGCTCCGATCTGCCGCCGACCAAACGGATACGCCAGCTTTCGAAGGGCATGGTCGCGCAGCTGCATCTGGCGCTCGTGATGGCAATCGACTCGCGTCTGCTGGTGCTCGACGAGCCGACGCTCGGACTCGACCTGCTGTTCCGTCGCCAGTTCTACGAAAATCTGATCGGCGATTATTTCGACGCGGAACGCACGATCGTCGTCACGACCCATCAAGTCGAGGAGATCGAACACATCCTTACCGATGTCGTGTTCATCCGCGACGGCCGCATCGTGCTCGACATGTCGATGGCGGCCCTGGACTCACGGTTCGTCGAGCTGCGCTGCAATCCGGACACGCTGGCAGCCGCCCGCGCGCTCGGCCCGCGGGCCGAGCGGCGCATGCTCGGTGCCCACGCGTTGATCTTCGACCTCCAGGCCGGGGTGGATCGCGATGCACTGGCCGACATCGGCGCATTGCACACGCCCACGCTGGCCGATCTGTTCACTGCCGTCATGAGTAGCCCATGAAGACCGCTCTACACAACGTTGTCTGGCTTTTGTGGCGCGAATTCCTGGAACACCGGCGGCTGGTGACCAGCGGATTCTGGCTCGCCGTCCTGATGGCTGCTCTGAATCTCGTGTTCGTTCTGGTCAGTGTGTTGGGCGGGAGCGCCGACTTGCCGCTGAGCGGCAATGCCTATCAGGTTCAGATCGAGACCGGCGATCGCAGTGTCCTGGACCATCTATCGCTGTCCCTGCAGAAACTCGGCGCGGCCGACCTCGCCGACGTCAGCCAGGCACTCGCCATCCTCGGCTATGCGATCGGGCTATTGTTCGCGATCGCTTTCGGCGCGGTCATCGTCTCCTACGGGTTGTCCTGTCTGTACGACGAGCGCCGCGATCGCAGCGTGTTGTTCTGGAAATCCCTACCGGTCAGCGATACCCAGACGATCGGCGCCAAGTTCATATTCGGCCTCGTCGTACTGTTGCCGGCATGGACGCTGGCGACGTTGCTGGCGATCTGGCTCTCGATTGGCGTATATGCCGCGACCACGCCGTTTCTCGGCGGCCCCGTCGGCGCGCTGCTGGCCGACACCCATCTTCTCGCCATCAGCGTGCTCGTGCTCGCCGCCCTGCCGATCTACCTGCTGAGTCTCGCGCCCGCGGTTGCCTGGCTGATGCTGTGTTCGACAGTCGGGGGCCGTCATCGGGCACTCATGGCGTTTCTGATCCCGGCCTTCTTTGCGCTGGTCAATGCCGTCTCGGTCGCCAATCCCATGTGGCACCTGCTGATTGCACGGCTTTTTCCGATCGGCTTCGTGCGTGCGCTCAGCCGGCTGACCGACCATCACAATCTGCTCGGCGCGCTCGAAACGATCTGGCACCCCCTGATCACACCACAGCTCTGGATCGGCGTATTGATTGCGATCCTGTGCCTTCTGGCGAGCTCGCTTTATCGGCAACGCTACGCGGAGCTCTCGTGAATACCGAATCGTTGCCCAACGCCGCCGCTCTGATGACAGCTCGTCATGCCGGGCGACACGCGACTGCCCTGGTCGGTGCACACGGCATGGCCGTCATCGGCGCCTTTCATCGCATCGCCCGTGTCGTCGGCATCCTTTCGATGATCATCGCCGGACTCATCGGACTTGTCGGGTGCAATCAAGCCGCCTCCGGAGACGACCTCATCTTCAACGATCACGGCAAGATCGTCATCGAAGGCCCGGATCGCATCAAGATCGTGCCCGACGGCGCGCCGCCAGCCCGGGTGAGCGCCGAACCGACGCTGCGGATCGACGGCCAACTCGTCGCACTCGATGGCATGCAGCGTCGCCGACTTGCCGCCTATTACCGCGCCGTTCAACAGATCCACACGCGCGGCATGGATACCGGTAAGGCCAGCTTCCATCTGGTCGGTGACATCTTCCACGATGTCAGCGCGGCCATCTACGGCAACGACGGAGCAACATCGGCAAAGCACCACATCAAGGACGACGTCTCGGCCTTTCTCGACCAGAAGATCACGCCGGTCTGCGACGCCATGGCCGATGCGGTCGCGGCCCAGCATCGTCTGATATCGGTACTTCCAGCCTTTACCCCGTACGCGGTTTTTAGCCCCGCCGATAGCTCGCATTGTCGACAGCGTCTGCGCGCAGCACGTCAATGAATCAAGCGCCTGCACCAGACGCCGGTGTCCACGGGCTGACAGCGCGCCGACTGCACTGCTTGCGCGCCGCCGCCCGCGGCTGCGGCCCTGTCGAACATGAAAGACGGGCCAGGCGCCGGCCCGGTCGCGCCGCGGCGTCGTCGCCGCTTTCGAGACGCACCCGACACCCGATCAGCCACGACACCGAATCCATGCCGTGACGCCGCTTGCATTGCACCGCCCAAACACGCCATAACGTCGACATCACAAGCCGTTCGAATCACGTTGATCCACGTCATTCGCTGAAAGGGAGAATTACCGGATGTCTTTTCATTCACGATCGCTGATTGTCAGCGTGTTTTTGGGGGCGGCCACGCTGCTGGCCGGCTGTGCGACAACCCAGAATAATGCCGCGGACAGCGATACGGCCCGTTTGCAGCAACAGGCACAGCTTGCGGCCTCGGCGACAACGGTGCTGCAACAGCAGATGCTGCAACCGAGCCAGCGCCGTATCCCGAGCGCGCTTGTGGACAAGGCCCGTTGCATCGCGGTCTTCCCGAGCGTCAAGCAGGCGGGGCTGATCTTCAGCGCCTCGCGCGGTCGCGGGCTGATCAGCTGTCGTCAGCGCAGCGGCACCTTCAACGATGCGGCACCGGCGGTCTACACGCTTTCTGCCGCGAGTTTCGGTCTGCAGGCCGGTGCCGCTGAACGCGCCGTGGTACTGCTGTTCACGACCCAGCAGAGCACGCGCGCCGTCTATGACTCGCTCGTCAAGCTCGGCTCGCAGGTCTCGGTCTCGGCCGGGCCCAGCGGCTATGACCAGCCGATCAACAGCGCGGCGCCGATCGTGGCCTATGGCATGTCGCGGCGCGGCCTGTTCGCCGGACTGAATCTGGGCGGCGGCAAGGTGAGCTTCGACAAGGCCGCCAACACGGCCATCTACGACACCGCCGATCCGGATCCGCGCCAGATCCTGCTGGAGCGCAGCAACGCCCCGCAGTCCATGCAGGCCTACGTCGACACGCTCGAGAAATTCACGCGCGCCAACGATTGACCATCGACCGATCGCCGACGGGTCGCGGGCCGGCGTTCGCCGCACCGCGACCCCGGCCTGATCGAGCCGCCGTCCGCCCGGTTGGCTCGGCGACGATGAACAAACCGATTCAGCCCGCAGGCCAGCGCACGATCACCGTGTGCCCCTGTGCATGCGTCTGGTCGAAACGGACCTCGGCCGCCTGGGCTTCGGCGACCGCGCCCACGATCGCCAGGCCGAGTCCGGCCCCCGCGGTCGTCGACGAGATCCGGCCTGCATCACCGCGCGCGAATGGCGAAAACAAACGCGCCGGGTCACCGGCGATACCCGGGCCCCCGTCGGTGATCTCCAGAACCACGACGCCGTCGCTTTGATAGGCACAGAGCCGAACCTCGCCGCCGGCGGGTGTCGCGGCCAGCGCGTTGCGCAATAGATTGTCGATCAGGCTCTGCGTCAGACTCGAGTCGCCGCGGATCACGGCATGCTCGTCGAGCGACTCGACGAACAGATTTTGTTGCGCTGAATCTGCGGCCGCATACCGAGCGGCGACCGTTTCACGGATGAGCGGCGCCAGCGTCAGCCGCGATGTCGTCACGCCCTGCTCGGCGGCACGGGCCAGATTCTGCAGCTGCGCGGCCAGATGATCCATGTGGTCGATGCGTTCATCGATACGATCCAGCGCCCGGCCCCGCCGCTGTCCATCGCGCGTGCGACGCGCGGCTTCGACCTGGGCACGACACCCGGCCAGCGGCGTACGCAATTCATGCCCGGCACTGGCCGCGAAAAGACGCTGTCGCGCCTGCACCCGGGCCAGGCGTGCCATCAGACGATCCACGACCGTCGCCAGCCCGGCCAGCTCGCGGGGCAGTCGCACATCGGCCCAGCCGGTCGGCGATGGCTGCTCGGGATCGATATCGGCCAACGCGCGGCGTAATCGCCGCAGCGGTGCCAGACCGTGCCAGAGCGACACCAGCCCGAGCAGCGCGATCACCGGCAACAGCCAGAGCAGCCCGCGCTCGAGACGCCCGCCGATCTGTTCGGCTCGCGCGGCCGTGACCGTCGCACGCAGCGCCACCTGAACGATGATGTCCCGATCCGGCATCGCCGGTCGCGAAAGCACGCGCCAGTGCTGTCCGTCGAAACGGCGATCGCCATAGCCCGACCCGGCCGCGGGCAGCCCGTCCGGGAAATCCGCACTCTGGACCAAGACATGGCCCTGGCTATCGCGCAGCGCGAATGCCGGTGCCCGATCAGCCGAGGCCAGGGCCGTCGCAGGCGGCTCGATGGGGGCGATGACCGGGCTTGCCTGCCGATCGACGCGATCCAGCAGACCGTGACTGGCACGGGCGACGGTCATGGCAACCCGCTGCAGTCGGGCATCGATATCGGCCTTGGCCGCATCCCCGGCTTCATGCCGGGCGCCGAACCAGAGACTGGCCCAGACCACGAGCAGCATCGCGCTCAACACGAGCGCCACGCGGCCGTGCAGGCTGGGCGCGCCGCGTATCATGTCGCGATCCGGTAACCGACGTTGCGCACGGTCGTGATGCTGGCGGCGCCGAGTTTCTGGCGCAATCGATGGATCAATACTTCGAGACTGTTGCTTTCGGGCCCGTCGGACCAGCCGTAAAGCAGTGCCTCAAGACGTTCACGCGTGACCGGATCGCCGGCATGCTCGACCAGCGCCTGCAGGACCACGAACTCGTAGGCCGAAAGCGTCAGGCGCTGGGTGCCCTGCCAGGCCGCGCGGCGGGCCACCGACAGCGTCAGCGCGCCGCAGGACAGCGTCTCGTCGATCCGCCCGACGCCGCGTCGGACCAGGGCACGAAGCCGGGCCTCGATCTCGGTCACACGTGCCGGTTTGACCACGTAATCATCGGCCCCGGCATCGAGCAGGGCTACGCAGTCGCGGCTGGTTTCGTGGGCCGTAAGTACCAGCACCGGCGTCGTCACGCCGGCGCGGCGCCAGTGCGAGAGCACCTGTTCGCCGTCCAGCCCCGGCAGCGCCAGATCGAGGATCGCAGCATCGAAGACATCGGCATCGAAGGCGTGCGCCGCGCTCGTGCCGTGGTCGAGCCAGTCCACGCGGTGACCATCCAGACCGAGCGTCTCGGTCAACCCTTCACCGAGTGTGTCGTCATCCTCGATCAGCAATATCCGCATTGCGTTCCCGGGCCGCCCCAACCTCAATCGAGCATGTGCCTGTCGGCCGGCGTCAACATCGCCGCGGACCGTGCACGCCGCCAAACCGCGCCCCGTCTGCCCGACCGATGATCCGGCAGGCGAGCCATGCCCGCCAACGAGCGAATCAAGGTGCACACCCGATGCCGAGCGCGCAAGTGTCGAGACGACCGGTCTCGGCCGCTGGCCCTTCGGGTTATCTATCTTGTGACGACACGCCCTACGGCCTGTTGATGTTTCGTTCGAGCGCCTTTCGTCGAGAGACCGCAGTGTGTCCTGCAGTGCGCGAGTCTTGATCGCGGCGTGCCACGATCAAGACTCGCACGAAACCTCAACAGGTCCTAAGATTCGGTTAAGAAAAGATGCCCACGGTCGTTCGTGTCGGGCGAGGTTCTCGTCCGCTTTCGAATACACGACTCGGAGCAACGACCATGATCAAGAAACTCGCCATCGCCGGGGCCCTGGCTTTCACGGCGACCACCGCCTTCAGTGCCGCGTTCGCCGACATGGACAGCAACAATGACGGCAAGGTCACCAAGGACGAATACTTCGGGACGGTTGCCGACTGGGGCACATACAAGGATTGGGATACCAACGGCGACGGCCTGATCGAGGCCAGCGAATTCGACGCCGGGCCGTTCGAGGGCAGCTATACCTACTGGGACTACAACAACGACGGCTATCTGGACTCCTACGAAGTCTACGACGGCCTGTATGCGACCTACGATGCCAACGATGACGGCTACTGGGAAAACGGCGAATGGCACGATTTCGACGATGCCGGCCTGTGGGACTGACCCCCGTGGGTTGAAGCTCGATTGACCCGAGACGCCGGCCTCAAGACGATGCCGGCGTTTTTTTGTGCCCGCGCCCGTCTCGGCTCAGCCGATGGCGAGCATGCGATCGATCGGCCGCCGGGCCGCCTCGGCCATGGCCGGATCGACGCGGACTTCGTACTGGTCGTGCGCCAGCGCGTCGCGCAGCTTGGTCAGCGTGGTCATCTTCATGTATTCACAGACCGAGGCTTCGCTGGCCGGGTGGAAGGTCTTGCCCGGATTCTCCTTGCGCATGCGATGCAGGATGCCGGTCTCGGTGGCCACCACGAACTCCTGGGCCTCGGAGGCCTGTGCCCGTGTCAGCATGCCGCTGGTCGAGTGGATCCGGGCATCCTTGCAGTCGAAGCTCATCGCCGAATTCATCATGCAGGCGGTCGAGCAACCACATTCCGGATGAATGAGGACTTCGGCATCCGGATACTCGCGCTGCTTGGCCGCGAGGTTCATGTCGCCGATCTTCTCGTGCACGTGACAGGCGCCCGGCCAGATCTCCAGCTTGCGCCCGGTCTTCATTTCCACATAGGTCCCCAGGAACCGGTCGGGCAGGAACAGGATCTTCTCGTCGGCCGGGATCGCGTTGACGACATCCACCGCGTTGGAGGATGTCACGCAATAGTCCGACTCGGCCTTGATGGCGGCCGAGGTGTTCACGTAGGAAACGACCGTGGCCCCCGGATGCTCGGCCTTCCAGGCCACGAGCTGGGCGTGGGTGATGGACTCGGCCAGCGAACAGCCAGCCTCCAGATCAGGGATCAGCACGGTCTTGTCCTGGGCGATGATCGAGGCCGTCTCGGCCATGAAATGCACGCCACAGAACACGATCACGTCGGCCTCGGTCGTTGCGGCCTGGCGCGACAGGCCGAGCGAGTCGCCGAGATAATCGGCGATGTCCTGAATTTCCGGGCGCTCGTAGTTGTGCGCCAGGATGACCGCGTTCTTGGTCGCCTTGAGCCGACGAATCTCGTCGACGAGCGCGTCTTGTGCCTGCATCGTCTCTGCCCTCGCTGAGCGCATCGTCGCCCGATGTCCCTAGAGACGATCGACGCGCTGGCTGATGTCGAAGGCGATGACCGAATGGGTCAGCGCCCCGATCGAAATGAAATCCACCCCCGTGGCCGCGATTTCGGTGATCGTGGCCATCGAGACATTGCCGGAAGCCTCGAGCCGGGCCCGACCGGCGGTGTGACGCACGGCCTCCTGCATCGCCTCGGGTGTCATGTTATCCAGCATGATGAAGTCGCAGTCAGCCGCCAGGGCCGACTCGAGTTCGGCCATCGAAGTGACCTCGACCTCGACGCCGATCTCGGGCGACTGATTTCGCACGGCCGCCACCGCCGGCGCGATACCGCCGGCCGCGGCGATGTGGTTGTCCTTGATCATCGCCAGATCGTGGAGCCCGAAGCGATGATTGGTGCCCCCACCGATGGCGACCGCGGCCTTGTCGAGATCACGCAGGCCCGGGACGGTCTTGCGCGTATCCAGAATGCGTGCAGGAAAATCGGCAATGGCATCGACATAGCCGCGCGTGGCGGTCGCGATGCCCGACATCCGCTGGGCGATGTTCAAGGCCAGGCGTTCACCGGTGAGCACGGCTCGGGCGGCGCCCGAAAACGCCACGAGTTCGTCGCCGGCCGCGACATGCTGGCCGTCGGCCACGCACGGCTGCCAGTCCAGATCGGGATCGAGATACGCCAGGACCGCCCGGGCTTCGGCCAGGCCCGCAACCACGCCCTCGGCCTTCGCGATCCAGCGCGCCGCCACGCCCCGATCCGCCCCGATGACGGCATCGGTCGTGATATCACCGGGACCGACGTCCTCGGCCAACCAGGCCGCGATACGGGCATCATCGAGCGTTGTCTTGCGTTGATCGATCACGGCGACCTGCTTCAAGAAGAATCCGGAAAGCGACGAAACGGCCGGATACTATGCACCGGTCAGAAGGTCGCTGCCAGCGCATCGCGCCGGACATGCACGCCAATACTTTCAGTACGGGCCAGGGCCGCCCGGACGATGCACCCGGCCAGCGCCGCGCTGCCCCGATCATGCCAGTCGAAATATTCGGCCTCGGCCGCGCCGTCATCGGCCCAGCCGACCGCGCCGGCTGCCAGCTCGGCCTGTGCGCGCTGCAGCCCGTCGGCGTCACGTTCCAAGCCGACGTCGCGCATCAAAAGCGCGCCGCGCGCCGCCCGACGTGCGCGGGCCGTCGACTCGCGCGACACGCACCGACGCATTCCGGCGCCGACTTCGGGCGGCGCGATCGCGCCGCCCAGCCGCTCGGCCGCGTGAGAAACCGCCCGAGCCGCAAAGACCAGACACTCCAGCAATGAATTGCTGGCCAGTCGATTGGCACCGTGAACGCCTGTACAGGCGGCTTCGCCGGCCGCATAGAGACCGCGGATGCCGGTCGCGCCGTCTTCGTCCGTGGCGATGCCGCCGATGCAATAGTGCGCGGCCGGGGCGACCGGGATCGGTTCGCGCGCGATGTCGATACCGGCCGCGGCCACGCGTGCCAGCAGGCCGCCGAATCCGGCCGCCAGCATGGCACGATCCAGATGCCGCAGATCCAGGCCGACCCACGGCCGACCATCGATCGCACAGCGTTGATGGATGGCCGCCGCCACGGCATCGCGCGGCGCCAGCTCTGCCCCCGGCGCGTCCGCCAGAAACCGCGTTCCCTGCGCATCGACCAGCGTGGCACCGGCACCGCGCAGGGCTTCGGTCAAAAGGAACGTCGTCCCGTCCGGACTGTAGAACGCGGTTGGATGAAACTGGACGAATTCCAGCCCGGTTAGCCGCGCACCGGCCGCCGCCGCGAGCGTCAGCCCCGCGCCTGTCGCTCCGGGCGGGTTGGTGCTGCGCGAGAACAATCCGGCATAGCCACCCGTGGCGATGAGCGTGGCCGAGGCCGCGACGGTCATATCGCCAGCATCGTGACAATGAACCTGTGCGCCGACGACACGGCTGTCGTCGACACTGTGGATCAACCGGTGCACGAAGCCGTGCTCGATGACCCGAAGCCGGGGATACCCGGCCAGCCGGGCGACCAGAAACTCGCTCAGCGCCCGCCCGGTCGCCGCGCCGTCGGCGTGTAACACGCGATGTCGCGAGTGCCCGCCCTCCAGTCCGCGCCGCGGCTGTCCGTCTGCATCGCGATCAAAGGGCATGCCGGCTTCGATCAGTTCGGCGACGTGGGTCGCCCCCTCACGTGCCAGAATCGCGACGCGTTCGGCATCGCACCGACCACGGCCGGCGGCCAGCGTGTCGGCGATATGGGAGTCGATGTCGTCATCCGGCGTCGTGACGGCTGCGATCCCGCCCTGGGCCCAGTAACTCGAACCGGAACGCAGTACGCCCTCGGTGACCAGGACCACACGCAATCCGGCGCGCGCCGCACGCCAGGCCGCGAACAGGCCGGCCGCGCCGCTGCCGATGACCAGCAGATCGTTGTCGTCGATACGTTGCATCGTGTCTTCTTTACAGATCGGAGCGGCGACCGGCGTCGCAAGAAATCGAGTGCCGTGCCGAGCGGCCAAGCCGACCATGTCACGGCCGGCGTTGGCGATGGTCTCACATCGATTCGAACCGTCGCCGACACACCGTGACGGTCACGCCCGGCCAGGGCGCCAGCGGTCGTCGGCCACTATCGTTATCCGCCGACACATCAGCGCACGCGACAGGTCGCATCGGCGGCCCCGATGCCGGCCCGCCGATCCCGATCGGCCGCGAACGCGGCCAGACCATCACCGAGCAGACGACGCAGGCCGGCCAGCTGGTCGGCATCGGGCAGAACGCGCCCGTTCATCATGCGCACGCCGAATCGCACAAAGAGATTGTCCAGAAAATCGCCCTGTCCGCTGGCCTGCAGCCGATTGCCATCGTCGCGATCGGTGACCGAGAGTGCCACACGGGCCCCCTGGCCGCCGTCGCTGGCCACGAGCCGCGCCATGAACCGATTGGCGAAGCTGGCCATGTCGGCGGGCATGATCGCATCGAGCATGCCCGCCGGGATGATGCCGAATGCACGGCCGCTGACCCGGGTCTGGGGTACATCAGTGATCCGACCGACGAACCGGGCGCCATTGGCATCGCGCGAAAATCGCCAGTGGGTGACGAGATCGTTCATGTGCACGGTCAGCCCGTAGGCATGCATCGCGGTATCGAGCCGTGTCTCGAACCGACCGCTGCGCGGATCGGCGCCGAGGGCGGCGGCAGCCACCGGCTGGCCGTTCACACTCGGCACGAGATGACCGTCGGCATCGATCCAGGCATCCAGCGTGATGCGCCGGGCCCCGCTGTCCACCGTGTAACGCAGCCACTGGCCGGCCGCGCTCCGCACGGTCAGCTGCGCGGTCATCAGATCGCCGATCCGGTCGAGATAATCCGCAACCGCCGGATAATGCGCGCGCAGCCCGGCCTTGGAAAACGCCGCGTCGTAGTGCAGATGATGCAGACCGGGCGGGCTTGTGTCGCCGTCGGTCAGCGACTCGATCCGTCCGATGCCGGCAAACCATTGCCAGGTGGCCGGCAGCCCGTACCAGAGCTGGGCCATCAATGGCCGGTCGGCCTTGTCGAGCGTGCTGAAGGCAGCATGTGCGGCCTGCTGGGTGTCGCCCGGTGCGCTGACGGTCGCCGGTGCGGCCGTGCGCAACAGCCCTTTGGCAAACGCCTGGGCGACACCCGGCCAGCCGATCGGGCCGATGTTGGCATCCAGTGCGCCGGACAGCGTGAACCCGTCACCTGCATCGGCATCGCCGGCCGGGCGCGCGGCGATGCGGGTCCGGGAATCGCCGGTGTCGGCAAGCGATGTGGTGCGCGCGTCGGCCACCGAGATCACGTAGGCGTTGTCGGTGGCGTGGCTGGCGAAGGTCGCGGCACGCCAGGGCCCGTCGGTTTCCGGCAGCGCCTTGTAGAAGGCCGACAGATCGTAGTCGCGCAGTCCCTGCCAGAGCCGGGATCGCAGCGCCGCCGCCTTCGCATCGGGCGCGCTGTGCGCGGCGATCAGGCGTTCGAGGGCCACCAGCGAATCCAGGCGGCGCAGTGCGGCATCGGCCGGAGGGCCGCCGGCCAGTTCGACGAAAGGCTGCCATTGATCAACCACGAGCGCCGGGGCGCAACCATCCGACGGCGCCGCGTGCGCGAGACCGCCCGTCGCTGCCCATAGCAGCGCGAGTGCTGCGATCCGCATTGTCGACGATGACGCCAAACCGTCTTCCCGTGAGCCGTTCTGCCCGGTACCGCGACTTTACCCGATCACCGCGTGCGGCGCCCGCGTCTCGACGAAGCGGTCGCGCTGGGCCAGACTACGGCGCCGATATCGTGGTCCTGTTGTCATGTCTGTCGCCCGCCGTCTTCGGTTATCCCGTATCGAGGCACGACGCCTGGCCCATCTGGCGGCCCCCATCCTCGGGGCACAGCTGGCCCAGATCGGCATGGGGACACTGGACATCGCCATGTCCGGGCACGTGAATGCCGCGACATTGGCGGCGGTTTCCGTGGGCTCCAGTATCTGGCTGCCGGCCCTGATCTTCATCATCGGGACGTTGATGGGGCTGACTCCGATCGTGGCGCAGGCCGTCGGCGCACGCGACTACCGGGCCATCCGTCCGGCCCTGCATCAGGCGCTGTGGGTTGCTTTCGGACTCGGTTTGATCCTGGCCGTCGGCCTGTACCGGCTGGCCGATGCGCTGCTCGGCCATCTGGACGTGCCCGCTGATGTCGCCGCGCTGGCCGCGCGCTATCTCCAGGCCGTGGCCTTCGGCCTGCCGGCCATTGCCGGCTACGAGACCCTGCGCTTCTATTCCGACGGCCTCGGCCATACGCGTGCCTCGCTGCTGTTCGCGCTGCTCGGACTGGCCGTCAACGCCGTGGCCAACACCGTGCTCATCTTCGGCGGCGATGGACTGGCGGTGATCTTCGGCCCGCATCTGCCGGCCGCGCTCGCGCGGCTGCCCGCGCTCGGCGCCACCGGCTGCGGTCTGGCCACGGCGATCTCGATGTGGAGCATGCTCGTCGGCCTGTTCCTCTATTCCCGCCGCGCGCGCGCCTACGGCCTGGCGCGTATCGGCCGGCCTTTCTCGGCCCCCTCGGCACGGATGATCGGCGAGCAGTTGCGCATCGGCCTGCCGATCGGCGTGTCGATCTTCGCCGAGGTCTCGCTTTTCACGGCGATCACCCTACTGCTCGCCCGCTACGGCGAGGTCGTGGTCTCGGCCCATACCGTGGCCCTGAATTTCTCGTCGGTGCTGTTCATGATCCCGTTGTCGCTGGGATTGGCGCTGACGGTCCGCGTCGGGCAGGCCCGCGGGCGCGGCAAGTATCGCCATGCCCGCTTCGTGGCTTATAACGGCCTCGCCGTGGGTCTGGCGCTGGCCCTCGTGATCGATGCGATCCTGGTCTTCGGCGGGCCGTATGCCGTGGGCTGGTATTCGGACAATCTCGCGGTCCAGCGCCTGGCAATCAATCTGTTGCTTGTGGCCACCGTGTTCCAGTTCTCCGATGCGGCCCAGGTCACCCTGTCGGGCGCGCTACGCGGCTACAAGGACACCCGCACCGTCATGTGGGTGACGGTCTTTGCCTATTGGGTCGTCGGACTGGGCACCGGCCATGTGCTCGGCCGAGGCCTGGGCACCAGCGGGCCCGGCCTTGGCGTGTACGGCTACTGGATCGGCCTGATCGCCGGCCTGTCGGCCGCCGCGGTGCTTCTGGCCTGGCGACTGCGCGCGGTCACACGCGGCCCGCGCGTCCGGGCGATTCAGGTCTGAGCGGCACCGTCCATTCGCCACGGGCACCGCGCTGCGTAGCGCACTGGTAGATTGGGCGTCTGCTTCCGTCGCTTCGATCGCGCCATGCCCTTGCCCGTCCAGACTTTGACCTGCCTGTCGAGACGTCTCGCATGGAGCGCGCTCGGGATCAGCGCGCTCCTCGCCGGCTGTGCCAGCGCCCCCGGCCCGGCCGGTACACCGGCGCGCTCGGCGGCCGGCGCCACGACCACGGCGGCCGATCCGGGCGCCTGGATCGGTCGCTGGCAGGGCACCGGCGCGCGCCGGCTGGATATACATTCCCTGCCGGGCGACGGCAGCGGGTATCAGCTGGTCTTTCGCAATGATCAGGGCGTGCGCGTCACCCACAACGCCACGGCCAGCGGCGGCCGTCTGTTCTACGAAGGCGGCGGGCAGAAAATGTCCCTGCGGCCCGGCACGGGCGCGGAGACGGCCATGCCGGCACTGCAATCGCTGTCGCAGTGTCTGATCACCGTGCCCGGCCACACCGGCTATTGTCGTCGTGCCGACACGGCCGATGCGCTGGCCCTGCAGCACGGCGCGTTCGTCAACGTCCGCCAGGAATGTGGCGAGGCGGCGCCGGCCGATGTGCTGTTCTTCGACGGCCGGCATTTGTCCGATCCGGCACAGCCGACCTGCCAGAGCCGCGTGGTATCGCAGCAGGGCATGGTATTCGGCCTGGCCGACAGCTGCATGCCGGCCTCCGGAACGGCCAACGGCTTCAATGTCACCGTCAGCACGCCGGATTCGACACATGTCGCCGTTACGCCGGTCGGCGCGTCGACGACGCTGTACCGATACTGTGCAACCGGCCTGCTGGCGCCGGGTCTGCAGCAATTGGCGCCGCGCTGAGCAGGTCTCAGAGCGCGGGCAGCTCAGCCTCGATCGCCGCGCGTCGCGGCTCGTACTGCGGCGGCAGGCACAGTGCCTCGCCCAGCGACTCGACCGGCTCATCGACGGCAAAGCCCGGCGCGTCGGTGGCGATCTCGAACAGCACGCCGCCCGGCTCACGGAAATAGACCGATTCGAAGTACTGCCGATCGATGACCGGCGTGGGCGCCAGGCCGGCCTGAGCTGCGGCATCAGCCAGGGCGTTCTGGTGCTCGGTATCGGCGGCCCGGAAGGCGATGTGATGGACCGAGCCCCGGCCGCTGTCGGCGGCCGGCCCGTCCGCGTTCTCGTGCAAGTCCACGCGCGAGCGCGGCCCGTGGCTGCGCAACGCCTCGAAGCGGGCGATCCCGTCATCGCTGCGACGGCTGCGATACCCCAGCACATCGGTGAGCACACGCGCCGTGGCAACCGGATCGGCGCTGGCCACATCGATGCCGTCGAATGCGCCGAGAAGCGCATGCGCGGGCACATCGGTGGCCGTGGCGGGCGCCGGATCGAAACCGCCGGCCACGCCAGCCAGCGCAAAGGCGAAACCGTCCGGGTCGACCGCATGCAGACGCGGCTCGCCGAAACGGCTCGTCTTCGTGACGTCGAGTCCGGCCTCGCGCAGTCGCTGATGCCAGAAACCCAGGGCTTCGGCCGAGACGCGCCAGGCGAGTCGCCGAGCCTGGCCGACCCCATCGCGACCGGCAGCCGCCTGCGGGAACGGGAAGAACGTCAGCGCCGTTCCCGGCTGTCCGTGGCGATCCCCGTAATACAGATGATAGGTGCCGGGATCGTCGAAGTTCACGGTCTTCTTGACCAGGCGCAGACCCAGTGTCTCGGTATAGAAACGACGATTGATCCGCGGCTCGCCGCTGATGACGGTGACGTGATGCAGGCCGGGCGTGGGCTGTGTCATGACGAAAGACGCCTTTGATGACCGCAAATGGGACGGATCAGCATATCGCGTCCAGCCGTGCCGTGATCAATGCCGATTCTCTCGGCGTTCAGTCGCGGGCCGGCTCGGCGCCCCAGCCGCCGGCCCGCCGGGTCGCGATCAGCGCCATCGGACCGAGCGCGGGACGACGAGACACTCACGACCGCCTCATCCGTCGGTGCCGGTGGCCTCACCCGCTTCGTTGTCGTCGGGATGATGCGGCGTCTCGAGCGCGGGACTGGCCGCATCCTCGGTTCGGATATCGCCGTCGAACACCCCATCGATGCGATTGAGTCCGTCCAGAGCGGCCGTGCGATAAGCCTCGGCCATCGTCGGATAGTTGAACGTGGTACTCACGAAATAATCGATGGTATTGGCTGTGCCTGTCTGGCTCATGATCGCCTGGCCGATATGCACGATCTCCGAGGCCTGATCGCCGAAACAGTGGATACCCAGCAGCTCGTGGGTGACCGGGTCGAACAGCAGCTTGAGCATGCCCACCGTGTCGCCGGTGATCTGGGCCCGGGCGGTTTCCTTGAACAGGGCCTGGCCGACTTCGTAAGGCCGCTTGGCCTCAGTGAGCTCGCGCTCGGTCGGGCCCAGCGAGCTGATCTCGGGAATGGTGTAGATGCCCGTGGGCACATCGTCGACCCAGCGGAAGCCGTTGACGGACAGTGCATCGGCACTGGCCGAGCGCCCCTGGCCATAGGCCGCACTCGCCAGACTCGGAATGCCGATGGCATCGCCCACGGCGTGAATATGCGGTTTGGCGGTGCGATACCGGTCGTCGACGGCCAGCTGGCCACGGCCGTTGGGCTCCAGGCCGAGCACGTCCAGGCCCATGTCGTCGGTGTTGCCGGTACGTCCGTTGGCCCAGAGCAGCGCGTCCGCGCGCACTTTCTTCCCGGATTTCAGATACAGCGTCACCCCGTCGTCGTCCGGCGCGATACGCTCGTATTCCTCGTTGTGACGGATCAGCACGCCGTAGGTCAGGCGCAGGTGATAGGACAGCGCATCGCTGATCTCGTCGTCCAGAAACTCGAGCAGTCGCTCGCGGCTGTTGATGAGCTGAACACGCACGCCGATGCCGGAAAAGATCGAGGCGTACTCGCTGCCGATCACCCCGGCCCCGTAAATGATCATCGAACGCGGCGTGAAGCCGGGTTCGAGGATGGTATCGGAGTTGAACACCCGCGGATGCGAGAAATCCACGTCCGGCGGCTCGTACGGCCGCGATCCGGTCGCGATCACCGCCTGCTCGAAGCTGATGGTGTCCGTGGTGCCATTGTCGTGCGTGACACTCAGCCGATGCTCGTCGATGAAGCGGGCGTGGCCGGTCAACACATCGATGCCGTTGCGGGCATAGAAACTGGTCCGCATGTGAACCTGCTGGCCCACGACCCGATGCAGGCGCTCGAGCAGCCAGGTCAACGGCGCGTCGGGCGTGCCCAGGTCGTGGAGCACGCGCGAGGATTGCACCGCCAGCAGTTGCTTGACGGCCTGACGCAGCGCCTTGGACGGGATGGTGCCGCGATGGGTGCAGTTGCCGCCCACATCGGCCTGACGCTCGACCACGGCCACGCGGCGGCCGTGCTTGGCGGCATTGAGCGCCGCGCTCTCGCCCGACGGCCCGGTGCCGATGACGACCAGATCGTATCGCATCTCGGTCATGAAGCATTTCCCAACAAAGTTCGTGATCGCATTCTGTCACGTCGGGCGTGTCCGTCACGTATCCGGCATACGCGCCGTCGGCCGGGCCGGTTGCGACGGCCACGTGCAGCACGCGCCGACCGGGCGGGCTCGTATGCGATCGCGACAAGCCCTACCCTGTGGCCACGGCAATCCAATCAGCACGAATCACGCCATGGCGGATAATCCGAACCCCGACGGCAAGGGCCAGACGCCGGTCCTGTCCGTGCTCAACGACGCCCGCGCCACGCCCGTCCCGGTACCGGCCAAACAGATCGACCAGGTCACGACCGAGCTGTTCACCTCACTCTTCGTGCTGGAGTCGGAGTTCAACTTCAAGCCGGTGCCCGGCAAGCCCTATTATATCTATCGCGACGGCGAGCGCTTCTGGATGGGCATCACGTCCCCGGCGATGATGAGCGAGGCAGTCGGCGGGCGCTTTATCGGCACCGCGGTGCTGCAGGCCGATCTGACGTGGACGCTCACGCTGGCCGATGCGGTCGCGGATGACCCGGCCTTCATGCAGTGGCTGTCGGACAAGCGCGCCGCTTTCGAAAAACGGCTCGGCGAAGCCGAGACCGTCGACGATGTGCTGCCGGTCTACGAATCGCGATTTTCGTTCTATCGTCGCGCCTCGGCCTTCGGCGTCGCGCATTCGTTGTCGCGCTCGATGAGTGCGTCCGGCATCAGCGGACTATCCTACGACGAGGCCCGCGGGCTGCTGTGCAACGACCCGTCGGCGCCCGACTGAGCGGGGCCGTCTCACGCCGACCGCGGATGCGTGCCATGATAGACCCACGATCGACCGACCCACGCTGACGATGCCGTCCGACCCTTCGCGCTTTCTCCCCGGCCTCGCGCTCGCCCTCGTGCTTCTGGCCGCCGGGTTGCCCTCGACCGCGGCCGCGCTCCAGATCACGACGGACTGGCACGAGGAACCGCACGCCGATCCCCAGGGCCAGCTCGCTGCGCCCGTGCTGGCCGCCGCCGTGCGCAACGACGATCACATCTACGAACTGCATCTGATCTGCGGCACCGATCAGTACAACGGCAACGACGACAGCGCGCGCATGGCGGGGCCGGTGCTGGAACTGGCCGTGTCGAGCTTCAACGGCGACGAATCGCATGCCGCCTACGGCGGCGATGCCGATACACCGTACAAGGCCCGGCTGGCATTCGGCCGGATGTCGCCGGTCACCCAGCCGTTTCGTCGCGACGGTTATCCCAACGTCATTTCCGTGGCCTTCGGTGCCGATACGCCGCTGGCCGGCAAACCGGCCGCCCAGCGCCTGGCAACAGCGGCCCGGGCCGGCCAGTCGATCACGATCGGCGGCCTGATCGGCCACGAGACCGTGCGTCTGCCGATCTCCACCGAAAATGACCGCGTCGCCGCTTTTCTGAAGGCCTGCCCGCTCACACGCGCGGCGCGTTAGCCGCCGTCGCGGTTGCCGCCGAGCGCCGCTGCCGTCTCGCGCAGTGTTGCCTCGGTGTCGTCCCAGCCAAGGCAGTCGTCGGTGACCGACTGCCCGTAGGCGAGCTCTCCGCCGAGTGATTGCTTGCCGGCGGCCAGATTGGACTCGAGCATCACACCGACCACGCCGGACTCGCCGCTCTGCCGACGTGCCACGAGATCGGCCAGGACCGCCGGCTGGCGTGCGGCCTGCTTGCCACTGTTGCCGTGGCTGCAATCAACGACGACGCGTGGGTTCTGGCCGGCGATGGTCAGCCGCTCGACCGCCGCGGCCACCGCGCCGGCATCATAGTTCGGGCCGGACCGGCCACCGCGCAGAATGAGATGCGTATCCGGGTTGCCGGGCGTGGCCACCGCCGCCGGCGCGCCCGTCGTGGCGTCGATGCCGAAATAGCACTGCGGGCTTGCGGCCGCGGCCATGGCATCGCAGGCCGAGCCGATCTCGCCCTCGGTCCCGTTCTTGAACCCGACGGCCAGATCGAGCCCGGACATGCGCTCGCGATGGGTCTGGGATTCCGTGGTCCGGGCGCCGATGGCCGCCCAGGCCAGCGTGTCCTCGAGATAATCGGCCGCGATCGGGGTGAGCAGCTCGGTGGCGATCGGCAGACCGAGATCGGCCAGCTCGATCAACAGCTCGCGCGAGACCGCCAGGCCACGGGCCAGATCATTGACCCCGTCGAGGTCCGGGTCGTGCAGCAGCCCCTTCCAGCCGATGGTCGTGCGCGGCTTTTCCACATAGACCCGCATCACGATGAGCAGTTCGTCGGACAGTTCATCGGCCAGGCGCGCGAGGCGGCGACCATAGTCCAGTGCGGCCTGCGGATCGTGCACCGAGCACGGGCCGACAACGACCATCAGACGCGGGTCGTCGCCACGCAGCACGGCCCGGATCGCCTCGCGCTGGGCCGCGATACGGGCACGCGTCATCGCCCCGATCGGCAGACGCTCGGCCAGCGCCGCCGGGCTTGGCAACGGCGTCGCGCCCGTCCGGCCAGCGGTTTCGGCACTATTCAGTGTGGCTACACGGGCAGTCATGGCGCGCTCCGGTTGCGGCCGTCGCACGGACGGCGAGGCTATGGGTGGGCCAGCAGTTCGGGCTCGGACGGCCGAGCCGATCACCTGCGCCGGGCGGCGCCGTTGTCGCAAGGATGGACATCGATTCAATTCCTGTGTCGTCTGTTTCGGATCCAAAAAGAAAACCCCGGCCGGGAAGACCGGCCGGGGTTGGATCAGACAACACGATCGGCAGGCTTCCCGAGGGACGCCTGCCGGGTATCGGTTCAGGCGCCTGGAGGGCTAAACCAATACCCGTAAAACTTGACCACGCACGACGACGCATCGCGAGCCGTGAGGCACGCTGCGATGGCCGGTGATGGCGTGTGTTCGATCAGCATGGACGTTACGCTACGCCATGTCCTGATCCGGCGCAACACGGCCGCGGATGATCTGGCGGATCAGCCAGCGCCCCGGGTGCAACGCCTCGACGAGATCGCCGGCCACCGGCTGCGGGGCACCGGTGAGCGCCGAGGCCAGCATCTCGGCCGCCAGCGGTGCCCGCAGCATGCCGTGCGAACCGTGCGCGAGGGATACCGAAAGCCCCGGCCACAGCGCACCGGCCGTGGTGACCGGCTGTGTGGCATCGTGACCGAGCGCGGCATAGTCCGAACACCATCGCGCGCGATCGGGCACACCGCCGACCAGCGGCAGGCGGTCATGGCTCGTGCAGCGCCAGCTTGCCCGGCCACGCACATCCGCGACGGCAATCGCCGCGGCCAGGTCCGGAAGCAATGCACCGATCAGACCGCGATTGGCTTCATGCTCGGCGTCATGAACGACGAGATCGGCCGCACGTGGCTCATAGGTGGCGCCAACGCTCTGGCGCCCGCCCCGTGCCGGCAGCACATAGCCCCTGTCGCAGACCACACACGCCGGCGACGCATCGTTGCCGGCCCCGGCCAGCGCGAAGTGCGAGGCCTGCCCCCGTACCCGGCCGAGCGGCGGCAGATCGGGACACAGCATCGCCGCCGCTCCGGCATTGGCCAGCACGACATGATCGAACACGGCCCAGCCGCCGGCGTCGTCGACGACAGCCCAGCCCGCCTCGTGACGGGACAGCGCCGTGACGTGATGGTCGCGCCATGTCACGCCGGACCGTTGCACAAGCCAGGCGCACAGGGCCGCCGGCCGGACACTGGCGCCACCGGGGAAATACAGACCACCCCGGACATCCGATGCGAGCCGGGTGCCCGCAAGCTTGGCGGCCGTCGCGGCGTCCACACCATGTACCACGGACCTGGGCAGGCCCAGGCCCGCGAGCATCCGGGCCTGGCGATCCACCTCGTCGCGGCTGCGGGCCAGCTGCAGCAGACCGCAGTCCTGCCAGAGCGTGCGCTCGGGATCATGATCGGCAAGCCAGCGTGTCGCATAGGCGAGCGCGGCCAGATCAAAGCGCGTACGCACGGTGGGCTCGACCGCGAGCCGCGGGCTCAAGGCTGCGTCGCGATTACCCGATGCCCCGCCGCCCGGCCCGGCGGCGTCGTAGATCGTCACCTCGCGCCCACGACGGGCCAGGGCATCGGCCACGGTCGTGCCGGCAATCCCGGCGCCAATCACGGCGATACGACCGTGCGGCGGTACTGCCGACGGCTGGCTGTACCACGGCCGCGCATCGCCAGCGCGCCCGGTCGCCTGGCCCTCGAAGCGGCCGGTCAGCATGTGGCGCTTGCGCGCGAAGCCCGGTCGCCGCGTCCAGACGAACCCGGCCGCCGTGAGCGCATCACGCAGCCCCCGGGCCGCACTGTAGGTTGCCATCGTCGTACCGGGGCGGCTGCGCGCGGCCAGGGCCTGACACAACGCGGGCGACCACATGGCCGGATTGCGCGCCGGGGCGAACCCGTCCAGAAACCAGGCATCGACCTGTCCCTCGAAGGCGGCCAGCCCTGCCTCGGCCTCGCCGAGGTACAGATCAAGCGTCACGCGCGGCGCCAGTGCCAGCCGGTGCATACCCTGCACCGGCGCCGGCCAGAGGCTTGCCAGTCGTTCGATCTGCACGGTCAACGTCGGCCAGCGGGCTACCAGACGACGCAGATCGGCAGCACGCAACGGATGGCGCTCGACCGAGAACAGATGCAGACGGGCACGCGGTGGCGCCTGCGTCTCGAACAGCGCCCAGGTCGCCAGCATGTTGCGCCCCGCGCCGAAACCGGTTTCCCCGACCACGAAGACCTGTGATGCGGCGAGACCGGCCAGCCGTGCCGACAGGTCGTTTCCGTCCAGAAAAACGTGCCGGCTCTCGTCGAGGCCGCCTTCGCGCGCGCAGTAGACGTCATCGTAGTCGGGCGCATGCATGCCGTCCTCGCGATGGACGACCCGCGCATACGCCAGGCCCAGCGGCATGCTCATCGGTGCCTGGCCGCAGCGGCGTCACCCCCGGGCCACCGCGCGACCGCGTCTACGGGTTCTGGCTGTTGCCGCTGTCGGCTGCCGCCTTGCTGCCCGTATCCTGCGGCGCTTCGTAGCGGTCGCCCGATATGTATTTGCTCGCCGAGACCACGGCCAGTATCACCACGATCACGACCACCAGGCCGATGGCGATCCGGGTGCGTTTGGTGTCGCTGGCCAGTCGCCGGCCACAACTGTCGCAGCGGGACAGGCCGCGCGTGACGGGTTCGTTGCAATGCTCGCAGAAACGGGTTTCGATGGGTTTGGCCATGATGACTCCTCTGTCTCGCCTGCGATACCGGCATGTGCCCCTGACATATGCCCTGTCCGGCCATCGCGATGGATCTTGTGGTTTGTTGTAACGCCCTGAACGACGACCACACGGGCCCTCGCCGCGGCTTGCCGGGCGTGGCGGTCAACGATCGGCATGTCGCTCGCTTCGGACACTACGCAAAAGCGATGGCGATGGATCCACGCCTGGCCCATGCTGTGTTCCGAAATCAGACAATACGTGGAAATACCCCCGATCCGCGAGCGTGACCGCATGACCGATATCGCCCCCGCCCGCAGTCGCCTGGTGCGCTGGCTCTATCGAGGCCTCGCCGGCCTGTTCATCGGCCTGGCCGCGGCGGGCGTCGTGCTGCCCGTCTTGCCGACTACCCCGTTTCTGATCGTGGCGGCCTGGGCGGCCGGAAAATCGTCGCCGGCGCTGCGCGAACGGCTGCGCCAGCATCCGCGCTACGGGCCGGCCCTGCGCCGCTGGCAAGACCACGGCGCGATTTCGCGCCGCGCCAAGATCGCGGCGATCAGTCTCATGACGCTGAGCTGGGCCCTGTTGTGGTTCACGATCAACCGTACCGGCGTGATCATCGCGGTCGGCATCATGATGGCCATGGTCGCGGTGTTCATCGCCTCCCGGCCGGAGGGTCGCCGACGGTCGACCGGAACGCGGAACTGAAGGCTCGTCGGTCTCCGGCTTTGGCATGCCCGGCCGGCCGGGGCCGATATTGCAGCGCCGATCCGGAATCGAGTCTTGTGAACCCGGTATGAAAATAGATGATTTTCCGCGTTGATAACGCGCGTGTGCGAAAGCACGCGCGCCACGGCAAACGGCCGTGAAACCATTGAAAATAAAAGTTGGGCAGGTGCCGGCTTTTCTTTCGATGGCGTTGAAAACAGCTGACGTCGTCAGCTGTTTTGGTGCCGGATTAATAACAGGCCCTCAATAAGGCGGCTGATGTCGCCCGCGCGCTGTTGTCGAGCCTCCGCCGTGTGTGCGGCAAGGCTCGCAACGCCGCCGGACAGGCTTGGCAGCCCCCGGACACGGGCCGGAAGCGCCGGCCGAAAATGGCCCGCTCACGAGCCGGTCTCGGTCAACCGCGTCGGTGATACAGACCGTACAGCCCACCCTCGCCAACCCGACGAAAAACGGCCGTGGCGGTCGGGCCGCCACGGCCGCAGCCGATCGATCAGGGCTTGCTGTCGTCGGGCAGTTTGTAGGCGATGACGTAATCGCCGAACTTGGTGCCGAACGTGCCGTGCCCGCCGGCAACCACGACCACATATTGCTGGCCGTTGACGCTGTAGGTCATGGGCGTGGCGTTACCACCGGCCGGCAGACGGGCCTGCCAGAGTTTGTCGCCGTTGTGGACGTTATAGGCCCGCAGATAATAATCCAGCGTGCCGGACTCGAAGGCCACGCCGCCAGCCGTGGTGATCGGCCCGCCCAGCGCCGGCACGCCGACCGGCAGCGGTACCGGCACGATCGGCGTCTGGTCACGGGCGGTGCCGTTCGGGTGACGCCAGGCGATCTTGCGTGTCTGCAGATCGATACCGGCCACATCACCCCAGGACGGGGCCTGGCATGGGAGCGCGAGCGGCGAGAGCAGCGGCCCGATCTTGACCGCGTACGGGGCGCCGGTGTTCGGCTGCAGGCCGCCGTTCTCCGAATCGGCCTTTTCCATCGAACGCGCTTTCTCGGCAGGCACGAGCTGGAGCACGAAGGCCAGGTACTTCGGCACGGCGAACAGGCTCTGGTCGGCCGGATTGATGGCCACACCACCCCAGTTCATGACGCCGACGTTGCCCGGGTACGAGATCGAGCCCTGCAGGGACGGTGGCGTGTACTGACCCTCGTATCGCAGGCTGTTGAAACGGATACGACACATCATCTGGTCGATCGGGCTCGCGCCCCACATGTCGGCACCGGTCAGCTGCGGCGGCACCAGATTGAGCTCGGAGTGCGGCTGCGTCGGTGCGGCGTGATCGCCGTCGACCGTGCCCTGCGGCGCCGCCTGCTCGTGAATCGGGACGACCGGCTTACCCGTGACACGGTTGAAGACATACAGCTGGCCCTGCTTGGTCGGCTGAATGACGACCGGCTGCATGCCCGACTCGGTGGTCAGGTCGGTCAGCTGCGGCTGGGCCGGCGGATCCATGTCCCACAGGTCGTGATGGGTGAGCTGCTGATGCCAGGCCATCTGGCCGGTATCCACGTGCAGCGCGACCAGCGAGGAGCTGAGCTTTTCCGTGGCGGCGCTGCGATTGCCGCCGAACTGGTCCGGCGGCGCATTGCCGAGCGGTAGATAGATCAGCTTGTTCTTGTGGTCAACGCTCATCGGCGCCCAGACGTTGGGCGAGTTGCGCACATAGTGCGCATCCGGGGCGATGGGCTTGGTTTCCTCGGGGTTGCCCGAGTCCCAGTTCCAGACCAGCTTGCCGGTGTGCACGTCATAGGCCCGTACCACACCGGACGGCTCGTTGGTCGAGCTGTTGTCGGTCACATGGCCGCCGATGATCACGAGACCGTCGGCCACGATGGGCGGCGAGGTCGAGTAGTACCCCCCCGGCTTGAACGGGCGCTGGTTGGCAGCCAGATCGACCGAACCGTCGTTGCCGAAATCGGCACAGCGCTGGCCGGTGTCGGCGTTCAGTGCGATCAGACGCGCATCCGCGGTCGGCAGAAAGATCCGACGTGGGCATTGATTCGTGGCCGGCGCGTCCTGGGTGTTCTGCGGATCGGCAACCGGGGTGGCCGTGGCCTGCGTGTCGGCGTCGGCCGACTGGCCGGCGTTGCCGACCTCGGCATAAGCCACGCCACGACAGGTCATGTGCGGCCAGCCGGAGAAATTCTTCGCGCCTTCCTGCGACAGATTCGTGTTGTAGTGCCACTTCGTCTTGCCGGTGGCCGGGTCGAGCGCCAGCACCTGGCTGTGCGGCGTACACACGTAAAGCGTGTCGTTGACCTTGAGCGGCGTGTCCTCGTCGGTGATCTCGGCCGGATGATTCGGGCCCGGCAGGTCGCCGGTACGGATCTTCCAGGCGACCTTGAGCTGATCGACGTTACCGGTCGTGATGTCGTCGAGGCTCGAGTAATGCGTGCCGGCATCCGTGCCGCCGTAGGACGGCCAGTCGGCATCGGCCGCATAGGCCGGATCGACGGGATGATCACGTTCGGGAATGCTGCCGGTGATCGTTGTCGGCGCCGGCACGAACTGGCTGACGAGCGCCAGGCCGAACGCGGCGATCACGCCAACCAAAAGCACGGGCGTACCCATGCCGTTACCGTGACCCGAACCGCGGGCCGCCAGAGGCCGACGCAGCCAGGGCAGCAGCATGACGAGCCCGATCACGGCGAACAACGCCAGACGCGGCACGAGATCCCACCATGACAGGCCGACTTCATAGATCGACCACACGATCGAAGCCAGTAGAAACAGCCCATAAAGCCAGAGCCCGGCCGAACGGGCGGCAATGAGCAGAACGCCGTCGATCACCAGGACGATACCGGCGATCAGGTAATACCAGGAGCCACCGACGCCGACGAGCTTGAAGCCGCCAATCGCCAGCGCCAGTCCGATGACGAGAATGAGGATTCCGACGATCGCCGGAAACAGTCTGGAAGGTGATCGATTTATTGAGTTCGGCATGACCCTGACCTGTGGCGCGACGCAGCAGCATCGACGCTGCCTTGCGTGATTATCACATACGACTAAAGTTGTATTATGCAAGCGTAGCAGATTCCGACGATCGCCTGCGCGCTTTTTTGGTGCAGCTTCAATCGGCGTCTCAGGTGATCGTTTCGCGGGCGATCCGGATGATGCGCTCGCGCAGCCAGCGATGGGCGATGTCGTGATGGTCGAGCGCCCCCCAGGCGATGCCGATCTCGAAGGCGGGCAATGTCAGCGGCGGCTCATGTACGGCCAGGCCCAGATGCCGGGCCTGATAGCGTGCGATCCGGGCCGGCAGCGCCACGATCATGTCGGACTGGGCGACGAGTTCGCGGGGCAGTTGGTAGTGCCGCGTCAGCACGCTGATCTGCCGCGACAGTCCCAGATCGGCCAGTACCTCATCGATGTGCGACAGCCCGACCCCGGTCTGGGTGATCAGCACATGGCGCTGGGCAACGAATGTTTCCAGGGTCAGACGGCCGCCGTCGGCCAACAGCGCAGGATGATCGGCCCGGATCAAACAGGCCAGCCGATCGGTCCACAGACGCTGCTGATGGAAATTGGCCGGCAGGCGTCCGAACTCGTTGATCAAAAAATCGGCCTCGCCGCGCTCGACCTGATCGATGGCATCGGTGCCGGCCGACAGGATGTTGAGCGCGATATGCGGCGCCTCGCGCTCGAGCACGCCGACGATATGCGGCATCAACACCGAAGCGGCATAGTCGGTGATCAGCACGGTGAACAGCCGCTCGGCGGTCGCCGGCTCGAAGGCCCGGTTGGGAGCGAGTGCCGCTTCCATCTGGGACAGGGCGTTGCGCACCGGGCGATGCAACTGTTCGGCGCGTGCCGTCGGCTGCATCCCCTGGGCCGTGCGCACGAGGATCGGGTCACCCAGCAGCTTGCGCAGACGCTTGAGGGCATTGCTCATCGCCGGCTGCGTGATATCCATGGCCCGGGCAGCCCGGGTCACGCTCTTTTCCCGCAACAGAGCATCGAGCATGACGAGCAGATTGAGATCGACGTCTCGAATATTCACGCCATGAATATAGCCGAAGCCCTCGGGCGACCCAATGCCGGCTGGTGCCATCCTCGCCACTGCCCCAGAATAGTGCGCCTGCTCGCAAGTGTTCGTGCTTCATGTCTGACAAGGCCCCGGATGCGACGTTGGCACGTCGCCTGCTCACTCTCGCCGGTCTCCTCCTGGTGGCGATCAATCTGCGCCCGGCCCTGACCAGCGTCGCGCCGATCCTGGATCCGATCGGCCGCGGCCTGTCGCTGGGGGCTGCCGGGCAGAGCGTGCTCACGACGCTGCCGGTACTCTGTCTGGGCCTGGCTGCCCCGCTCGCACCACGTCTGGCCGCCCGGTTCGGCCCGGAACGCGCCGTGCTCGGGGTACTCATCGGGCTGACGGCCGCGCTCGGGCTGCGTCCGTTCCTCGGGACCTCGGGGCTGTTCGTGGGCACCGCCCTGGCCGGCGGCTGCATCGGCATCATGGGTGTGCTGCTGCCCGGACTCGTCAAACGCGACTTCCCTACCCAGATCGGGCTGATGACCGGGCTGTACACGATGATGCTCAACCTTGGCGCGGCCGGGGCCGCGGGCGTCACCGAGCCGCTGCGGCTGGCCTTCGACCAGGCATGGCAACCGGCCCTGGCATTCTGGCTGGTGCCGGCGGTGATCGCGATCGTGGCGTGGATCGCACAGCTGCGCGGCACGGCCCGACCGGCCCGGACCGTGCATCGCGGACACGGCGTCTATCGCAGCGCGCTGGCCTGGCAGGTCACGGTATTCATGGGGCTTCAGTCGTCGCTGGCCTACATCGTTTTCGGCTGGCTGCCGACGATGCTCGCCGACCGCGGCATGGCACCGGTTGCGGCCGGCGTGGCCCTGTCGGTATCGATCCTGCTACAGGTGAGCACGGCCCTGGCCGTGCCCTGGCTGGCCACGCGCCTCCCCCGCCAGCGCGCCGTACTGGTCGGCGTGGTATTGGTCACGCTGTGTGGGCTGGCCGGCTGTTTCTATGCCCCGCTGGGCTGGGTATGGGTCTCGGTCGTGGTGCTGGGACTCGGTCAGGGCGGCAGTTTCGCCATGGCGCTGACGCTGCTGGCCCTGCGTGCCCCGGATGCCGCGTCGGCGGCCGAGCTGTCAGGCATGGCCCAGGGCGTGGGTTATGTCATGGCAGCACTCGGCCCGTTCGCGGTCGGCCTCATCCATGATCTCGCCGGTGGCTGGGGGCCGGTCGGCATCCTTCTGGCACTGATCGGCGCAGGCGCGATGCTGGCCGGTCTAGGTGCCGGTCGTGATCGCCAGCTCGGCGATCGGCCGGCCGGTCGTTGACTCCGCGCCTGCCGGCCCGCTGGCGCCCGCCGGGCGGTGTACTAGCCGCGCTGGCGGCACTCGTCGCACTGGGCGGCTGCGTACACGGCGCGTTACCGGACGCGGCCGTGCCGTCGCCAACCATCACGCCGGGCCTTGCGATCGCGTATCCGGCCGGGCGCACACCGCTGATCGAGGCGGCCGAGACGGCCTTTCGTCGTCAGCCGACCCGGGCGCGGCTCGAATCGCTGCCGCCCGGTGCACTGATCCGGTATCGGCCGATCGCCGCACGGGCTTATCGTCTCAGCCATGTCCAGGCCGGCGCCTGGCAGTTCGTGTACCGGAGCACGGATGCCCACGGTACCCCGGTGGCCGATACGGCCACGCTATTGATCCCGCCCGCGCCCGCGCATCGGCTGGTCGCCTATCAGGTCGCCTACGACGCCCTGAACCGGCGCTGTGCGCCGTCCCGAGAGATCCTCAACGGCACGATGATCGAGCAATGGTTCGTCAGCAAGGCGCTCGCCCGGGGATGGCCGGTGCTGCTCACCGATCACGAAGGACCGGATCTGGCTTATCTGGCCGGGCACAACGCCGCCCATGCGGTGCTTGATGGTATCCGCGCCGCGCGGACCTTCATGCCCGGGCTGCTCGATGCCGTCGATACGCGTATCGGTCTCTGGGGCTATTCCGGCGGCGCATTCGCCAGCCTCTGGGCGGCCCAGCAGGCCGCCCGCCAGGATGACGACCTGCTGATCGCCGGCGTGGCGGCCGGCGGGCCGCCAGCGGATCTGCTGGCCTCGGCCCGACACATCGACGGCAGTGGGTTCGCCGGCGTGTACTTTCAAGCGGTTCTGGGCCTGGCAAGGGCCCATCCGGAGATCGACCTGGATACGCTACTCAACGACCGCGGCCGGACCATGCGCGCCCGTCTGTCGCAGAGCTGTCTCGGCCAGGAGCTGGCCGGCGTACGCGATCCGCTGCTATCCGGCTACAGCTTCAAGCACATGCACGATTACACGACGGTCGACGATCTGCTGACGGTACCGGCCGTCCGGCGCGTGGCGAGCGCCAACCGGCTCGGCGAGCAGCCGCTGGCCGTACCGCTGTATTACTACCAGGGCTGGTTCGACCCGCTCACGCCGCGCGATCAGGCACGTGCCCTGGCACGACGCTACTGCGCTCACGGGACCGCCGTTCGGTTCGACTGGGCCCTCGGCGGTCATCTGTTGCCGGCGATATCGCACGCCGACAAAGCACTGGCCTTTCTCGCCGCACGATTCGCGGATCGGCCGGTCGACGACGGCTGTGCGGCTATCCTGTCGCGTTGGTCGCCGACGACGGGAACACACGCCGGCCCGAATCGACGCTGAGCCCGCGTCGCCGCGGTCACGTCATCCTGCGACGCTGTGGCCGCTACGCCCGGTTGTTGACACATTCACCACGCGTCACGACGCACGGTCGGCACGTCACGCCAACCGGTCTCGGGTGCGGCGGCATCGGCGCGCCAGGTCCAGACCGTGTCGTCGTCGAGCGCGGCCACCGACAATCCACCGTCGGCCATGAATACGCCAGTATCCAGCCAACGCGTATTGGCCGCGGCAAGCGGATACGGCATCGGTGTGTGGCCATGATAGACCCGGTCGATACCGCTCACCCACGGCACCTCGACATCCGGGCTCGGGCCACGCAGGGCCCGCATCACCGTATAGGCCGCATCTCGCGACCACAGCGCCTCGGCAACGGTCTCCGCCTCATCGGCTGCCAGTCGCGCGGACAGCCGCGTCCAGTCGCCGCCGGGCACGCCGGCATGAACGAGCCCGACGACAGACCCCGTCGCGGTCTTGAGCGTCAACGCGATCGGCAGCGCCGCGGCCAGCGCCCGCAGCGCGGCGGCGGTCTCTCTCGATAGCCGTCGTGCCCAGGCCCCGCCGTTGGTCTGCCACAGGGACACGGCCTGCCCGCGCCGACGCCGGCCGTCGGCCGTCAGGGCGTCCAGCATCATCTGTTCGTGGTTGCCACGAATGCCGTAGACCCAGGACTCGGCCGACAGACGCAGTGCGTCTTCGCTGTCCGGCCCGCGGTCGATGAAATCGCCGAGCGCGAACAGCCGGTCACATTCGGTATCGAAGTCGATCCAGCGCAGTAGCTGGCGCAGACGCCGGGCGTGGCCATGCACATCGCCGACGACATAATCGCGACCGTGACGATTGGGCTCGACATGCCGCATGGTCTCGTATTTGGTCATACCGACAGTTTCGCACGGCGAACCAGCCCGTGAGGCATCGCCGATTCATCATGTCTGCTCGGCGCCGCCGGGCTCGAAGCGATGATGACAATCAATGCATACCAGACGATTCGGTCGCCGGAACAGGCGCCTGAGCCAACCGCGCTTGAGCGGGGCGACGCCGTAGCTTTGACAAACCGGACAGCGTTCTCGCATGTCAGTGATCTCCTAGCGATTGACGATCACCCAGCTGTCGATAGAACACAGCCCGAGCACGACAAGCCGACCGCGGCCGCTGGGCGGATCACGGTCAGTCATGATCGAAAATCCCATCGGCGATCCCCGCGTGACAAGGCGCACTCGATTCAATCGCGCAACGCCGAATCGCGCACGCAGCGCTCGTGATCGCTCAGAATGCTGACAATACATGCCTTACGACCATCGTCTAAGACCAAGGCATGCGGCAGCGCAGTCGCGATTCGGCACGAGCACACGCCGATATCGCCGCATTTCGCGCGCAAGACAGTGCGCTGTATAGCGCGCGCCGGCCAGACGACAGCGCGTCATCGGCCGGCCTTGGCGGCGGCGCGTCCGTGCGGGGCGCTGTCGGCCGTCAATCGCCCGACCCCGGGGCGTCCAGGGCTTGGGCCGGGTCGGCGCGAACCATCGGCGTGCGTCACCGGCCCGACCGGGATCCAGCTCAAAACCGCACCCGCTCAGTTCACCGGCCCACCTTCGGAATCCAGGCTGCATTCAGCCAGTCCGGCATCGCTGTCGCAGCGGATCTTTTTCAACAGATGCTGCATGCGATGGCTGTACCAGTCCGCCTGCCCCAGTTTGACGCGTACGTTGCGAAACAGCTCGCGATACTTCGTACTGCGCTCGTCGTTGATCCGAACCCAGTATTGGTCCGGAATCTGTTTCTCGGCGCCGGTCACGCGCGAGAGCGTGGCATCGAACATGTTGTCGAAGACCCACTGTCGGGATTTTTCGCCGTAGCCTTCGGGGAACCGGTCCTTGTGGATCAGCATCTGGCCCGAGAGCATGCCGAGCACGAAATCGGCGATGCCGCCATCCTGACCGAGCCCCTTGTAGAGTTCGAGCGCGTTATAGGCAAATGCCGGCGCATAGGCGAGGTCGACGCTGCCGTTATTGAACATGGGGCCGAAGGAGGCGATCGTGGCGCCTACCGGTGACGCACCGGCGATCCGGGCCAGCGTCGAGGCCTGCTTGTCGTACGACAGCACGGCGACCTTCTTGCCCGCGATATTGTCGATACTGCGCAACAGTTTTCTGTCACGCGAGAACAGGAATGCCTTGCCGAGCGGCACCACGCCGGCGACTTCATAATCGCCGTCCTGCATGTACGGCGATGCCTTGGGCGAGGACATCACCCGGATGGCAGTACGTTCCTGGTCGTAGTTCTGCAGGCCGCCCGCCATGTCGAGGCTGCCGGCGAACTTGACGAAATGGATGGCCCGGACGCCGGTCATGGCTGCCATGTCGCACTTGCCGGCCTTGAAATCCGACGCCGCCACTCCTTCATCGGTATAGGCTCGAGGCTCGAGCTTGAGGCCCCAGGCGCGAGCCTGGACGACATAATCCTGGAGTGCCTGGTAGATGAACCCGTTGGCACCGATCGGGTCGTAGACACAGAAAGAACGAGTTTCGGTCTGGGCCGCGGCCGGCGGTATCACGCCGCCGAACAGCCCGGCCGCGCCGGCCAGCGCCACGCCGAACATGGCAGTCCTGAACTTCATAGGCTCCTCCTCGGATGGATCGCGCGATCAGTCGCCGCATCCGACGGCCATGGGCCCGTCAAGCGTCGAGACGATCGTCGTTTGGAAAATATTTCTTTTCGATAACGAGCGACAAGCCGACTTTCGTCAAAGACGCACACCGCCCCGGCCGCGCGTGGACAACCTCGCGCGGCAAGGCCAGACTCCCCGGACAGTCGTATTGCCGTGTCCTGTCATGTCCGTTTGCCGTCGTCCTCGCCTCCCTGCTGCCTTCGTCTTGCTGGCCCTGTTCCTGTCGACGACGCCAGCCTGGGCCGTGGATTGCGGCGATACCGCGCGCCAGCCGGTCATTCAGAAGATTTGTGCCGACAAGACGCTGCGTGATCTCGATAACCGCGTCGGGCATCTTGCGCGGCAATACGCCCGACATACCGAAACACCGAATGCCAGCCGTACCCGCGACCAGGCCAACTGGCAGGCCGAGACGCTCGCGGCCGGCTGGCAGGCGATCGCCACCGATCAGCCCCTGGCCCCCACGCTTGCAGCACGGTTTCGCGAGCGCATCGCCTATCTGTCATCGCGCATGCGTGACGGGGGCACCGATACGCCGGCCCATCGTCTGGCAACGGCCCTGGCCTCGGGCGATGGGCGGAGTATCCGCGCGCTCGACGGCCTGGCCCGAGCCGATGACATCAAGCTCGCGCCACAGGGCAAGACGAACCGATATGACAGCCCGGCGGCGGCATTCGCCGCGCTCGACGCCAAGCCGAGCCCCGCACTGCGCCAGGCCAGCACAGCGCGTTTTGCCGATGGATCGCTCGCGCTGCAGTGGTTGCCCGGCGCCCGGATCGGCGTGCTGTTTCAACAACAGGGCACAGCCCATTGCTTCAGCGGCCAGTGGTTTCGCGTCGATGAGAGTGGCCGGGCCCAGACGCTGGCCGCACCGCCAGGACTATCACTCGATGGACCGGACAGCTGCGGCATACATGTCGCGATCGCACGCATCGCCGGCAAACCGGCCGCATTGCGTATCGACTCGCCGGATATCGACCAGGACACGATCACGCTCCAGACGCTGAACGACGACGCCTGGCAAACGCCGCACCGGATCATCGTGCGCTACGACCATCGCCTGGGCGAGCCGCGCGTCGTGCATCGCCAGGACAGCGGCGCTGCCTTCTGGCGCAAGCTGGCCCTGCCGATGGTCCAGGCTTTCGACCGGCATCCCGCGCCCGGCTTTACCGCACCGGCCCTGTCGCCGGCCGATGCCGATCGCATCAGCGACCTCCGGACGAAGGTCGAGGCCGCTGCCAAGGGCGCGTCGTATCCGCCGGCCCCGTTGACCGATCAGGACACGGACGGGCCGCTCGCGCCCTACAACGCTTTCGGCGAAACCGCGGTGTATTTCCCGCTTGCCGCCCGCGGCAACTGGCTACTCGGGCGGATCGGGCACGGACACTGGGGCTGGCGTAGCGGCAACGGCTGGCTGGTCGGTTTCTGGACACTGGATGCCGATGGCAACCCGGTACCGCTGGCCAGCCTCTATGTGCCACGCGAGCGCGAGAGGGTTCTGGGCACGGCCGTAATCGACGGACCGTCGACGGATTGAACAGCGCCCGCGCCACGTATCGCCCCGTTCAAGGCCTGTGGCGGGCCCGGCGGACTACCTGCGCGTGTCGACGAAGGTCAGGCGTGCGGCGTCCTTGGCGATATGCTCGGCCGCGATCATGCGGCCGTGGCAGACGCCATAGACACCGGGCGCTGCGATCCGGGCGGCCATGATCGCCTGGGCCACATTCTGGCGGGCATCACTTTCAGCCACACGATAGGGACGCATCGCCCCGGTCAGCACCACGGGCACGCGGTGCGGCGAGAGCCCCCGGGCCAGCACCCGGGCCGTATCGGGCAGCGTATCGGTGCCGTGCGTGACGATGACGGCATCGGCAGCGTCGGCGTCGATGATCTCGCGGGCCGCCTCGAGGATCTGCCGGCGGTCGTCATCGTCCATGTCGAGCGAATCACAGGCCATGACCCGCGAGACCTGAATCGCGATATCCGGATGCCATAACGTATCGAGCAGGTCTTCGATGACCGGCACGTCGAGGGTCAATGCCCCGGCGTGCGCATCGTAGGTCTTTTCGATGGTGCCGCCGGTCGCCAGCAGTGTCAGGCGAAACAGGGCATTCGACTGCGATATCTCGGCCACGGCCACTCTCGATCGAACAAACGAGTCCGGATTCTAGGGCGTGTTGAGGTTTCGTGCGAGTCCGCGCCAAGTGCTGTTGTGCGGCAAGACGAGGCGTAGCACGCATCGCGTGTCATTATGCGCCAGCGTGCTAGAACGCCGGATTGCCGTCGTGTTTTTGATCTTGGGGCGCTTGTCCCTTTGGGTTGGGCCGCAAAGCGCGAGTCGCCCCAGGGCGGCCATCGTCGATTGATGACGGCCCGAGCTTTCCGGACAAGTGCTGTTTCCTACGCCCCCTGTCGATCGACGACGCGAACAGAGCGCGGTGTCGTGTCAGGGTGTGGCGCAGGCGCGGCTCGGTCGGCGCGCGTGTGCCGGCGCGGCCAGACAAACGTGTAATACTTGGCCGCCATGTCGGGCGTTGCCCGTTCTTTTTCGACGCATACGCCTTACCTGCCATGTCAGCCACGATATCGCCCGCCATCGATCATCGCCGGCCAAGCCGGGCCGAACGCCTGTGCTGGTGGCTCGCCTTGATCTTCGTGGCCGTATTTTTGACCGCCTTGCAGATCACCATCACCGCACCCTACGGCTTGACCTCGCTCAAGCTGCTGGCGAACTTTCAAGCAGTCGAGCCGTTCCAGCATCGGGCGCTGATTCCCATCTGCGTTGCTGCGATCGAGCGGCTGGCACCGCTGGATCATCGGCTGGCCTTCGCGCTGACCGAGGTCGTGACCTGGGTCGCGCTGGGCGTGCTAGCCGAGCGTGCACTGGCCATATTCGGAGTGACGCACCACGCCGCGCTGCGCGGCGTACTGGCCCTGACGCTGCTGCCGCCGATGGCCATGGTCACGCTGATTCCGGACCTGCATGTCTGGCCGATATTGGCCCGCGCCGATGGGCTCTGGGATCTCGGCGACTGGGGCGTCCGTACGCTGTATTACTATCCCTACGATCTACCGGCCGCGGCCTTCACGCTCGCGCTGCTGCTAACGCTGACACGCATCGCCGACCGCATCACCGGGCCGCGTCTGATCGGGTTGGCGTTGTTGTTCGCAGTGGCCACCCTCAATCGCGAGACGACGCTCTTCATACTCCCCATGGCAGCCTGTCTGTTCATGCGGCATCAACACCGCCGTGCGCTGTTCGGAGTGGTCGCCGGCCTGGCGGTGCTGTTCGTGGCCGTGCAGTGGCCGCTGCACTGGTGGTTTTCCGATCAGCCCAATCCCCACGGCCATCTCGGGGCGACACAGTACGAGTGGCACCTTGGCGAGAACTGGCATTACCTGTCACAGCCGATCTATCTGATCACCGAGCTGGTGCGGTTTCTCGGCGGGCTGTGGCTGCCCATGATCCTGTGGTGGCGGTTCGTGGATGCACGACTGCGCGCCGCGGTCCTCGGTTTCGTGCCGTTGCTCGTGCTGGTCGGCCTGCTTATCGGCCGGGTCCCGGAACATCGTATCTTCCTGGAAGCGGTACCGCTGGTCTGGCTGGCCGCCATCCAGGCGGCCAGCCAGCGTTTCCGACCGATCTGCCCGGCACACGAGGCCTGAAGCCCGGGGCGGCGCAGCCGGCCGATCTCGTCGCTAGGGCCTGTCGTCACGAGATCGGTAGGAGCAATCCGAAGGGCCAGCGGCCACGCAACGACAGTCCGGCGTTATCGCGCGCTCATCTGGCTCGGCCACGCCAGGCTCACGATGCCCTGTCTTGTCGCCGCCGGGCCCGGTCTATCTCGTGACGACAGGCCCCAGAGCCTCGAACACGCGTGCCACGGCCTCGGCGCCCGGGTCCTTGACGCCGGCAAGCGCCTCGTCACGAACATAGGCGGCTCGACCGGCGCCGGCGTGGCCCATATCGGCCGTGGCATCGGCCCCGCGACGCGCCGCTGCCGCGGCATCGGCTATAGAGCCGGCCGACAACGCCTCGGCCGCCGGCATCAGGGCATCGAGCATGGTGCGATCACCGGGGGCCGCTCCGCCGTATGCCTGCATGCGCGCAATGCCGCGCGTCAGGGCTTCGCCGAGCGTGGCGCCGTCGGCAAGGCCGGCCGCTGTCGCGGTGAACAGGATCGACAACAACACGCCGGACGAGCCGCCCATGTCATAGGCCAGCAGATCCCCGATTTCCTCCGCCAGAAGCGCGCTATCGCCGGTCGACAGGCGATCCGCGTCAAGCGCGCGACACACTGCCTGTGCGCCACGATCGAACGCGGTGCCGGTATCGCCGTCGCCGGCCGCCGCATCCAGATCGTCGAGATCGTGTCGGGCCGCCGATAGCGCGCACGTGGCCGCACGCAGCCGGTCGGCGACCTGCGCATCACGCGGGCCCGTGCCGGATTGACGATCACGGCTTTCGATCGGTGCGAATGTCTCGGGCGTTGCAATATGTGCTGCACCGGGCCAGCCGATCGCGGCGGTCTCGCTGAACAGCGCGGCCGCCACGGTTTCGTCGCTCGGCAGGAGCGTGATCGAGAAACCGTGCATGTTCATCGACGTCATCAACGGCGACGGCCGGATCGCGATACGGGCCTGATCGGCCGGCAACTGTGTCAGCACCTCGTTGGTGAGCACGCCCATCTCCTGGGTCGAGCAGCCGCCCAGATTGTTGATGAGCACCGCCCATTGTGCGTCGCCGCCATGTCGTTGCCGGGCTTCGGCAAGCAGCGGCTCGAGTGCCAGCCGAACGGCCTCGCGGGCATCGCTCGGGTCGACCTCGGACACACCGGGTTCGTTGTGAATCCCCAGCCCGAGCTCCGCGGCGCGCGGCTCGCGCGCCGCGCCGGGTAGTGTGGCACTGGACAACGACAGACCGATCGAGACCAGGGCCTGGCTGACGCTCTCGGCCTGCTCGGCCACGGTGTCGAGATCCGCACCGGCGGCCGCGGCATGGCCGGCGATCTTGTGGACCAGCACCGTACCGGCCAGGCCACGTGCGGCGACATCGTCCGGTAGCGACACATCGTCGGCGATGATCACACTGCGTACACGATACCCCTCGCGGCTCGCGCGCTCGGCCGCGAGACCGAAATTCAGCCGATCGCCGGTGTAGTTCTTGATGACCAGCAGACAGCCGGCCGGACCGGTGACTTCGCGAATCGCGGCCAGCACCGCCTCGACACTCGGCGAGGTGAACAGATCGCCGGCGATTGCGGCCGCGAGCATGCCATGGCCGACCAGTCCGGCGTGGGATGGTTCATGGCCGGCGCCGCCGCCGGAGATGACGGCCACACGCTGGCCGTCGAACTCGCGATCGACGACCAGGCGCATGCCGGAATCCCGGTCGCTGATGCGAACCGGCGCGATGCGTGCCAGACCGGAGAGACCGTCGTCGACGACGTCATCGGCTGCGTTGAAGAAGAAATCCAAGCGACTGCCTCGATCGGTGAAACCCGTCAGGCCAAGTTAGCAGCCGACGTCCGGCGTGCCCAGCCGAGATTGGCCAGCAGTGCGGCCGCAATCACCAGCCCGCCGAGCGCCAGCCGAAGCACGTCCGCGTCGTGGTTCCAGATAACGAGATTGACCACCAGGCCCGCCGGGATCAGGGCATTGTTCATCACTGCCAGCGTGCCAGTGTCGACCTGGGCGGCGCCGCGATTCCAGAGAAAATAGCCCATTCCCGAGGCCGCCAGGCCAAGCCAGACGAGCACGCCCCACTGCAGGCCATCGGCCGGCCAGCCGGCATCATTGCCGAATCCGAGAAAACCGAGAGCGGCCACCGGCCAGGCGCCGACGAAGAACCAGCCGAAGTGCGTCCCCAGCGATGCGTCCGCCGGCAGATGCGCTGCGAGGTGGCGATACCCCACCTGGCCGATAGCAAAACACAGGTTGGCCCCCTGAACCATGAAGAACCCGGCCCAGAAATGCGGGCTGACCGCTGTGTAACGGATCAGTGCAGCGCCGGCGACCGCAAGTACGGCACAGACCAGATAACGCGGCGAGAAACGACGGGCCACGAGATCGTCGATGAGCGTGATGTAGACCGGCGTGAGAATCGAGAACAGCAACACCTCTGGCACGCTCAGCCACAGGAACGACTGATAGAAGAACAGATACATCACACCGATCTGCACGGCCCCGACCGCCGCCAGACCGAGTGCCGCACGCGCGCCCGTCGTCCGCGGCCGCAGCATCGGGACGAACAAGGCCAGCGCCAGCGTGATCCGGATGAGCACGGCACAATAGACATCCACCTGGCCGGCCAGATAGACGCCGATCAGGCTGAAGGAAAACGCCCAGAGCAGCGTCACCGCCACGAGCCATATCATGTCGTCACCTGCATCATCGGCCGGTACCACGGGTCAAAGCGCGCCGATTATACGGACCTGGCAACGCTTGTCCGCCATCACATCGATGTCCTTCGAAGCCACGCCCGGCCCGCGCTCGCCCACCGGCTGGCGCGGTCACGGCACGGCCCGGGTGTGCTGTCGGACCGACGGCGACGTTCAGCGTCTTATCGAACGCGGCCGTTTTCTGCCGAGCGGCGCCACGCGCGCCTTCGCGTTCCACAACACCTATCGCTGGGCCTTCGACGAGACGATGCTGCGCCTGGCCCACGAACGCTTCGGCGCCGAAACGCCGGTCGAACTCGTCGAACTCGTCGCCGATGGCCCGGACAGCCTCATCGCCCGGGCTGCACATGTCTGCGGCGCCGACCATTACACCGCCCGGCTCGTGCTGGTCGCCGACGGCTTCGATCTGATCTGGTCGATCGACGGCCCGGCCAAGCAGGAACATCTGTGCTATCACTATCGCGCCGCGGGCCTGTAGGCTTGAGCCTTGCCCCCACGGCAGACCCGACATGCCCGAGACCGATCGCATCACCACCGAGCCACTGGCCGCCCGGGTTCGCGTGCACTGGGACGACACGCTCATCGCCGACAGTACATCGGCCATCCGGCTTGCTGAACGTGGATATCCCGACCGTCTGTACGTACCCATGGACGATGTCGCCACCGATGCCCTGTGCGTCTCCGATACCGTCACGAAATGCCCGTACAAGGGGCAGGCAACCTATTACCACGTCCATGTCGACGGCGACCGTCTCGACGATGCGGCCTGGTCCTATGCCAAGCCGATCGTCGACGTCGAGTCGATTGCCGGCCACGTCGCCTTCGATCACGAGGCGTTGACCATTCTCTGCGAATGCGACTGACCGGCCGCCCCGGCCCGCGAGGCGTGCGGGCAGGCGGTGCCCCCGGTTTGTATACTGCCCTGCCCCTCGGCCGGACGACTCCAAGATGCTGGTAACCGTTCTTCTGATCGCCATCACCTGTGCGGTGTCGATCACCTGTTTCTCCAACCCGACGCTGCTCGATCGGCTGCTGCTCTGGCCGCCCGCAGTCAACCGCGGCGAGTACCAACGCCTGGTGACCAACGCCTTCGTGCACGCCGACGGCGCGCATCTGGCATTCAACATGATCACGCTGTTCTTCTTCGGCCGCGTGATGGAGCCGTTCTTCGAGCGCTATATCGGCATCGCCGGCTTCGTGATCTTCTATCTCGCGGCCGCCGTCGTATCGGTTCTGCCAAGCTATCTGTCGCACCGCAACGACTCGCGTTATCGCTCCCTGGGGGCTTCGGGTGCCGTATCGGCCGTGTTGTTCGCCTTCATTCTGCTGGCCCCCTGGTCGACGATCTATGTCTTCGTGATTCCAGTGCCCGCCATCCTCTACGGTGTCCTGTTCACCGCCTACGGCCTCTATGCCGGCCGACTCGGCCAGGATCACATCAACCACAGCGCGCATCTGTGGGGCGCCGCCTTTGGCGTGGCCTTCACGCTGGCCATGGAGCCGCGTCTTGGCGCGTTCTTCCTTCAGCGACTGATGTCGCCCGGCATGTAATCGTGCTGCGGTTTTTCTTCTGGGCCGGTCTGCTCGTCGTGATCGGGCTCGTGGTACGCGAGCGCTACCGACGCGTGCGACGTCGACTGCGCGGCGAACCGGAACCACAACAACAGGGCCCGCGCACCGTGACGTTGGTGCTGATCGCGATCGGCGTCGTCTACGGCCTGCTGATCGGCTATCGCCTGCTGACCATGGGCCCGAACGGGCTTTTCTCTTGAGCGGCAGGCGCAAGCCGATTACCATACGCAGCCGCTGCAACGCTCCCTTCGTCTAGCGGTCCAGGACGTCGCCCTCTCACGGCGAAAACAGGGGTTCGAGTCCCCTAGGGAGCGCCATCAAAGCCGTGATCCGGCCTTGATTTTTTTTGCCGCTCATCAGCGGTCGTCGCAGCAATCGATGTCTGCATGCAGCGGCTAGGCGGCACTCACCGGCCATTCGAGGCAAAGGCGATGCCGTGCGCCGGCATCCCCGCGATCTATCGGCGGCCCCACAGGCACGCGCTCGTGCTGGCTGGCCGCGTCCATCAGTGGGACTCCAAGCCCCTGTTCGCTCAGGCCCCGACGGGAGCTGTCCCGTGCCCGGAGGCAAGCGCGGGAAATTCTTGACACGCTGAATCCCACGAATCCGGGGTGTCACGACCGGAAACCGCGGGTACGCGTGGATAAGTATGGCTCCGTCGGCGTGAACTCAGAACGAAGCCCGCAGCCCAAGCGTTGCGGTGCGCGGCGCGCCGGGCTGAACCCACAGCCTAGAGTAACTATTGGCGTACCAATGCGTATCGAACGGATTGGGGAGCCTGGCAAAAGCGGTCAGATTGTCGGTGAGGCCGACTTCGCCGAAAACACGAAACAGGACATGATCCGGCAAGGTGAAATCGGTACCGGTGGCCCCCAAGCGCTCACCGACATATTGCATCCCGGCACCCGCCATGACGCCCCTGCCAAGAACGAGTAAACGTTTCTGGGCCTGGGCATTGAGCGGATGATCGGGGATGTTGATCAGCGGATCGCCCGGATTGATATCGAATGTGAAATTCGGGTCTTGCACGCTTGAGCGTGACTCGGCGTCCACATAGGCATAGCTCAGCCGGAACGCCACACGTGCCGGCAACTCGCCCGATAGATCGAGCGCCACACCGCGGCTACGCGCCTTGCCGATGGCCACGGAAAAACCGGGGTTGTTGATATCGCTGGCAAGAACGTTCTTCTTGTTCAACTGAAATACAGCGACTGTGCCGGTGATCGCGCCGCCGAGAAATGAGAGCGTCGTCCCGGCCTCGACTGATCGCGTCTCCTCCGGATCAAAGATCCTGCCCGCGACGTCGGTAACGGTATTGGCTCGAAAGCCAACGCCGTAGGCAGTGTAAATCGTCGCCGGATCGCTCAGTTCGTAGACAATGACGGCCTGTGGGCTGACCCGGCCCTTGCGACGCTCGCTGTCGACATTCGTGATCTCGTTTTCCGTGCGCAACATGAAGTCGTCGTAGCGCACGCCGACTGGCGACGGCGTTTCTGATCGAACCGGCAAGCCCGGTGGCCGGAACCGTGTCGACACGCTGCCGATCCCCGGGATCGGTCCAGTGTCGCGATCCATGCTCTGGCCCAGCGCTGTTCATCGCATTGGCCGGGATAGGCCTGACATTGACCTGACATGGTCACGCTGATCTGCCGAGGCGCTCGGGCATCGACGCCGCTTTCGATACCGAGCCGAGACGCAGGTGTTGCCTGAAAACCCCGGCGCGGCGCGCTTTTACGGCCGGTGTGTTGCCGGTAAAACGACGTCGAGCCCGGCACCGTCGAAGACCATGCGCACCTGCGCCTGATCCGGCCCATCGCCTATCGGCCACGAATCGACGACGGCCGCCGGACCTCTACGGGCCGCAATGACGTCGTGCCCCGCCGGAAACGCCGCCAGCCACGCCTGCCGCTCGTTCGCTCTTGCGACGCGCGTTCCGGCGGCTGGTCTGGAGCCGATAGACGAAGGCCACGATGAACAGGGCCGACAGGATCAATACCACCGTCGGCGCCGTGGCGCTGTCGATGAAGAAACTCAGGTATGCCCCGGCCAGCATAGAGAAGATGCAGACCGCCACGGCCACCGCGAGCATCGGCCCGAAGCGGCGCACCGTGAGATAGGCGATCGCCCCGGGGGTGATGACGAGGGCCACCGCCAGAATCAGGCCTACCGAGGTCAGCGTGGCCACGATGGTCAACGACAGACAGACCAGCAGCGCATAGTGCAACACCCCGGTTTTCAGCCCCGATGCGCGAGCCTGGGCCGGGTCAAAAGACTGCAGGACGAAATCCTTCCATTTGAGCAACAGCACGGCCGAGACCACCGCGCCGATCACTCCGGCGGTGATCAGATCCCGGGTGCCGATGCCCAGCATGTTGCCGAACAGGACATGGTCGAGATGCTCGTTGGTATGCACCCACGTATACATCACGATGCCGACCGCGAACATGCCGGAGAACACCACGCCCAGCACCGTGTCCTGTTTCACCCGGCTGTTCTGCGATAGATAGCCGGTAGCCAGCACACAAGTCATACCGGCCACGAAAGCGCCAACGATCAACGGGGCCCCGATGATCCAGGCCAGCACCACGCCAGGCAGCGTGGCATGGCTGGTGCCGTCGCCCATGAGCGCCCAGCCCTTGAGCACCAGGAAACAGGACAGCAGCGCGGTGGGCGGGCCCACGCAAAGTGCGATCCAGAACGCGTTGCGCATGAACGAGAACTGGAACGGCAGTAGCAGAGTGTCGATACTCATGGTCCGGGCCCCGCCGATCGGTTTACGTTGTCGCCTATCGGGCCGCCCGTCGACGACACATCAACCGCCTGGCGATGCGCGTGCCGGGCCCTGCGCTGGCTGGCCAGCAGTCCGTGCTTGGGCGCGAAGACGAACACACCAAGAAAGATCAGCGTCTGCAGGCTGACAATGATGCCGCCGGTCGCCCCGTCCAGAAAGTAACTGACATAGGCGCCAACGAAGCTGGTCAGCGTACCGATGACCACCGACAGCCCGATCAGCCGCGGGAACCGATCCGACAACAGATAGGCCGTCGCGCCCGGCGTGACGACCATCGCAATGACCAGAAACGCGCCGACCGTGATCATGGCCGCCACGATCGCGGCCGACAGCAGCGCAAAGAACACCAGCTTCAAGCGTTCCGGATGCAGCCCGATCGAACGGGCATGATTTTCGTCGAAGAAGGTGACCATCAGGTCTTTCCACTTCGTCAGCAGCACCGCCAGACACACAACGCCGATGAGAGCCAGTTGCAGGGTATCGCTCGGCGTGATCGCCAGAATATTGCCCATGATGATGGTCTGGATGCTCACCGCCATCGGGCTGAGCGACACCATGAACAGCCCCAGGCCGAAGAAGGAAGTGAAGATGATGCCGATGATCACATCGATCTTGAGCCCGGAACGCTCGCTCAGAAACAGCATGGCCCCGGCCGCCAATCCCCCGGCAATGAAGGCACCGACGGAAAACGGCAGGCCCAGCATGAATGCCCCGGCCACGCCAGGCACCACCGAATGGCTCAGGGCATCGCCGATCAGCGACCAGCCCTTGAGCATCAGATAAGACGACAGGAACGCACAGACGCCACCCACCAACGCCGACACCCACATCGCATTGCGCATGTAGCTATAGGTGAACGGCTCGACCAGGACATCGATCATGGCGCGCTCGCATGCGATGCCGAGGTCAGCGGCGCCGGCCGGCGGCTGTCGCTCGCGGCCGGGGCGTCCTCGTGAACCCAGGATCGTTCATCGTCGGTGACGATGGCCCCCTGCCGCGGGTCATCGCGCCCATCGCCGTCCAGATTGAGATGATGCAGCACGCCGTCGAAGGCCTGCTCCAGATTCTCCCGAGTGAACGTGGTTTCGGTTGGACCGAAGGTCAGCACCGTCTTTTTCACCAATACGGTGTGGTCACAGAACGCCGGCACGCTGCCCAGGTTATGCGTGGAAACCAGCATCACCCGTCCCTCGTCGCGCAGCTCGCGTAGCAGGGCGACGATACGATCCTCGGTACCGACATCGACACCGGTGAAAGGCTCATCGAGCAGGATGACACGGCTGTTCTGGGCCAATGCACGCGCCAGGAACACCCGCTTTCGCTGCCCACCGGACAGCTCACCGATCTGGCGATGGCGGAACTCGGTCATGCCGACCCGGGCCAGAGCCTGATCGACGGCCTCGTGATCACTACGCCTGGGCCGACGAAGAAACCCCATATGGCCATAGCGGCCCATCATCACGACATCCTCGACCAGGATCGGAAAATCCCAGTCCACGTCTTCGGCCTGTGGCACATAAGCGACCATGTTCTCGCGCAGCGCCTGCCTGACGGTCCGGCCCAGCAGCCGGATATCGCCTTCGGCGAGCGGCACGAAACCCATGATGGCCTTGAACAATGTGGACTTGCCCGCGCCGTTGACCCCCACCAGGGCAGCGATCGAGCCACGCGGAGTCGCAAAGCTGGCATCAAAGAGCGCGGTATGGCCATTGCGATACGTCACCGTAACGTGACGTGCCACGATGCCCTCGGCCAGATCCGGACCAGCCGGGCTCGACCCGGTCGTCCCCCCCGGTGGCGCAACCGGCGCCGATTCATTGTCGGCCGTGCCGTGTGCACCCGAGGGGGTGTTTCCCATGATCATTGGCGCCCCTGGTGTAAACCGTCGGCAATGGTCTGGGCATCCATCCGCAACAGTTCCAGATAGGTCGGCACCGGCCCGTTGCGCCGTGAGAGCGAATCGACATAGAGCACGCCGCCATAATGGGCGCCCGTCTCACGGGCAACCTGTCTGGCCGGGGAGGTATTGACCGTACTCTCACAGAACACTGCCGGGATGCCGTGCTTGCGCACCCCATCGACGACTTGGCGCACCTGCTGCGGCGTGCCGGTCTGATCGGCGTTGATCGGCCACAGGTAGAGCTCTTTCATCTTGAAATCCCGCGCCAGATAGCTGAACGCGCCCTCGCAACTCACCAACCAGCGGCGCGACTCCGGAATTCGGGCAATTCGATCCTGCAGCGGACGGATCGTGTCACGGATCTTTTTCTTGTAAGCCTCGGCGTTCGTCCGATAGTCGGCAGCGTTGTCCGGGTCCTGCCTGATTAGCGCATCGCGGATGTTGTCCACGTAAATCGTTGCCCCCTGCAATCCCATCCACGCATGCGGATTGGCCCTGCCCTCGTATTCGCCTGAGGCGATTGGAATCGGATCGACGCCGTCACTGAGCGTGGCTGATGGCACGTCACCGATGTGGGCGAGAAACTGCTGAAACCAACGCTCGAGATTGAAGCCGTTATAAAGAATGAGATCCGCATCGCTGGCCTGGACGATGTCCTGCGGCGTGGGTGAATACCCATGAATCTCGGCCCCCGGCTTGGTGATCGAGACCACACGGGCATGATCCCCGGCCACGTTGCGGGCCATGTCCGCCAGGATCGTGAACGTAGTGGCGACCTTGAACTGGCCGTCATCACGCACACCGGCCTGACTCGTTGTCACGAGCCCCAAGGCGAACACGACAGCAACCATCAATCTTCGAACCTGCATCGGTATCTCCCGGCCACGCCGTGGAAACGGTCGACCTGCGAGCGCCGGCTATGATTTGCCCACGCCATAAAGTTTAGACTAGGCTAAATTTATATCTCAAAGGAAGTCAAACTGGAATATCGTGATTTCCGCTGTCGTTTACACCGAAAGAACAGGACGTCTTATGCCGGGACAGCGCCCGTACATCGACACACCCGGGCCGCGAACCGATACCTCCTGGGTTCGTCACCGAAGCGCGCGTCACCACGCGGCTTTGGCCGGCGTGATCGGCGCCGCCCTGACCGCCAGTCCATCAGTGGATGCAGACGATATCGGCATCAACGGCGAAACACCGGCCGTACTGGCCGACTCAGCCCCGGCCGGTCTGCGGGACGCAGCCGCCGCGCATGGTCTGAGCTTCGATGTCACTGGCGTCGGCGATTACTCGCTCGTTCTGGACGGCGGCGCATCGCCTCGTGCAAGCGCTGCCCGTTATCTGATCGAGGCAGGCGTCACACTCGACACGGCGCGTGCCTTCGGTCTGCCGGGAGGGAAGCTTCGTGCGGCCTACGTCGGCTTTCACGGCGACAACGGCAATCTCGATACCGGCGATCTTCAGGTCTATTCCAATATCGACGAGACGCCGTTCGATGCGTTCTATGCTCTCTGGTATCGACAATCGTTGTTCAACGACCACCTGGCGCTGAAGATCGGCAAGATGGATATCAACGACGACTTCGCCTACGTCGACAACGGGCAGGGGTTCATCCACTCATCGCCCGGCTTTTCGCCGACAGTCCTGGGTTTTCCTTCTTACCCCGACCCGGCCACCGGTGTCGCTGTCTTCGCCAGCCTGCCAAGCGGCTGGTATGCCCGCGCCGGTATCTACGACGGATCGAGCCTGAACGGGCGTCGCACCGGGACCCGCGGCCCGCGCGATTTTCTGACCAACGACGACCGATTCACGATCGGCGAAGCCGGCCTCGACTACAGGCTGGGTGATCGCACCGGACGGCTCGGCGTGGGCTATTGGCGACACGCCAGCACACTCGAGCGATTCGACGGGGGTACCGATAACGGCAGCGACGGGCTATATATCGTCTGGGATCAATCCCTCTATGCCGACCCGACCTCGACATTCGCCATTGACGGGTTTGCCCAGTACGGCCAAGCCGACGATACCGTGAGCGAGATGACATCGCACGTGGGAGCCGGCGTACAGATCACCGGGTTGTTCCAGGGCCGAGACGCGGATGTCACGGGCTTCATGGCCAGCCGCGTCGGCCTGTCGAACGCCCCGGGTGCGGATTTCACGGCCGACCAGGAGACAGCGATCGAGGTCTTTCATGCGGTTCGCGCCACGAACTGGCTGACGATCAAGCCGGACTTCCAATACATCATCAATCCGGGCGGCATGGGTCTCGACGATGCCCGCGTTGCCACCTTGCGCGTCGAGGCGAATATTTAGGGCCTGTTGATGTTTCGTGCGAGTCCGCGCCAAGCGCTGTTCTGCGGCAAGACGAGGCGTAGCACGCGCCGCACAGTCACGCTGCGCCAGCGTGCTAGAACGCTGTACTGCCGCAGAACAGCGCTCGTCGCTTGGGGTTGGGCCGTCGGTTTCAGCCGTCGGTCAGCCGGTCTGGCTGTACCGTCCCCGCAGCCGCCTGGCCGCCTCGACCATGTTGGCCAGGGCCGGCTTGACCTCAGCCCAGCCGCGGGTCTTGAGGCCGCAGTCGGGGTTCACCCAGAGCCGGTCGATGGGCAGGACCTGGGCGGCCTTGTCGAGCAACGTGGTCATTTCATCAACCGTCGGCACGCGTGGACTGTGGATGTCGTAGACGCCCGGCCCAATCTCGTTGGGATAATCGAAGGCGACGAATGCATCCAGCAGTTCCATATGCGAGCGCGAGGTCTCGATCGAGATACAGTCAGCATCCATCGTGGCGATGGCCTCGATGATGTCGTTGAACTCGGAATAACACATATGGGTATGGATCTGGGTGGCATCGGCTACGCCGCCGGCGGCCAGTCGGAAGGCGGCCGTGGCCCAGTCCAGATAGTCATCCCAGTCCGCCCGGCGCAGCGGCAGGCCTTCGCGGAAGGCGGCCTCGTCGCACTGGATGGCGGCCAGGCCGGCGCGCTCAAGATCGCAGATTTCGTCGCGTATGGCCAGCGCCACCTGCCGCACGGTGGCCGAACAGGGTTGGTCATCACGCACGAAGGCCCACTGCACCATCGTGACCGGGCCTGTGAGCATGCCTTTCATGGGTTTGTCGGTACGTGACTGGGCGTATTTCGACCATTTCACGGTCATGGCCTCCGGTCGCTGCACATCACCGTAGATAATCGGCGGTTTGACGTAGCGCGAACCGTACGACTGTACCCAGCCCAAACGCGTGAAGGCATAGCCCTCAAGCTTTTCGCCGAAGTACTCGACCATGTCGTTGCGCTCGAATTCGCCGTGCACGAGCATGTCGAATCCCATGTTTTCCTGCAGGGTGACGGCGTCATCGATCTGGCGCTTGAGAAAGACATCGTAGTCACTGTCCGAGAGCCGGCCTTTCTTATGATCGGCCCGAGCGCGGCGGACATCTATCGTCTGCGGGAAGGAGCCGATGCTGGTGGTAGGCAGCAGGGGCAAATTCAGCTTGGCGCTTTGTTGACTGGCCCGCGCGGCGTAGCCCGATCGGCGTCGATAATCGGCGGGTGTCAAACCGCCGACGCGGCGCTTGACCAGGTCACTGTGAATGAGCTCGGAGTGGCGACGCCGATGCATGACGCGCTTGTTGTCAGCCGCGTGCATCTCATCGACCTGACCATCGGCCGCCTTGGCGAGAAACACGATCTCGCCGAGTTTTTCCTCGGCAAAGGCCAACCAGTCGAGAATGGCATGCGAGAGCCTGGTCTCGTTACGAAGCGTGACCGGACAATGCAACAGGCTGCAGGCCGGAGCGAGCTCCAGCCGGTCTGTCTCGACGCGTGCCTGACAGGCCGCCAGCGTCTCACGCGCCGCGGCAAGATCGGTCTTCCAGATGTTCCGACCGTCGACCAGACCAAGCGACAGCACGGTTTCGGGCCCGATCGTCGCCGCGATCGCCGCTGCCTCTTTGGCCCCGCGCACGGCATCGATATGCAGGCCGGCCACCGGCAGCCCGGTGAACAGCACCTGATTGTCGCGCAGCTCGCCGAAATAGCTCGCCACCATCAGGCGGATGTCCTTGACCTGCGCCAGCGCCGCATACGCGGCGTCGATCATCTCGCACTGGGCCTCGGACAGATCGAGCGCAAAAACCGGCTCGTCGAGCTGAACCCAGTCCGCGCCCTGGGCAGCCAGTCTTTCCAGAATCTCGACATAAACCGGGATCAATCGATCGGCCAGCGATAGCTTGTCCATCCCCGAGCCATCGGCCACTTTCCCGAGTGCCAGATAAGTGGCCGGACCAATCAGCACCGGGCGAGTATGAATACCCAAGCGCTCGGCCTCGGCGAACTCGTCGAAAACCTTGCTGCCGGCCAGGGTAAAAGTGGTATCGGCCCTGAACTCAGGCACCAGATAGTGGTAGTTGGTATCGAACCACTTGGTCATCTCGCAGGCGATGGCCGTGTCGGTGCCGCGGGCCATGGCGAAGGCCAAGTCCAGCCCGGCGTGGCCACCGTTCCAGTCGAACCGGCTGGGCACATTGCCGAGCAGGCAAGCCATGTCGAGCATGCCGTCGTAGAAGGAAAAATCGTTGGACGGGATCACGTCCAGGCCGGCGGCTTTCTGTTTGGCCCAGTTGGTACGGCGCAGCGCCGCGCCGCTGGCTCGAAGCGCATCCAGACTTGATTCGCCGGCCCAGTACGCCTCGGTCGCTTTCTTGAGTTCGCGGCGTTCCCCGATGCGCGGAAAACCCAGATTGGTGGCTTTGGCCATGACACGCTGTCTCGTAGTGGTGTGAACAGGACTGAGTCTGCCCCTGGCCATACATGAATAAAATCGATATTTTTGCATCGATCGTTTCATTCTCGTCATGGTTCGACGATGATCGAGAGGACTCATTTGGCCATCATTCGGCAGTTATCGCGCGACGGCTCGCTTACGGCAGCAGCGCGCTCCCTGCATCTGTCACAGTCGGCGCTCAGCCATGCTGTACGGCGCCTGGAAGAGCAAATCGGAAGCGCGATCTGGCGACGCGAAGGCCGGCACGTCACGCTCACACCAGCCGGCGATCACTTGCGCGCGGCAGCCGAGCGATTGTTGCCCCAGCTCGAACGACTGGACGATGCGCTGGTCGACCTCGCTGCCGGCGATCAGGGTGCCTTGCGGATCGGCATGGAATGCCACCCCTGTTATCGCTGGCTCTTGCGGGTGGTCGAGCCGTTTCTGGCGGCCTGGCCGCGAGTGGATCTCGACGTCATCCGGCAGTTTCAGTTCGGCGGCATGGCCGCGCTTTTCCAGCACGAGATCGACGTGCTGGTCACGCCCGACCCGATTCAGCATCGCGGCGTGGCGTTCTCGCCGGTATTCGACTATGAGCAGGTGCTGGTGATGGCCGTGAATCATCGCCTGGCCGATCAGGCCTCGGTCACCGCGGCCGATCTGGCCGATGAAACCCTGCTGACCTATCCCGTCGAAGCAGATCGCCTGGATATATTCACCGACATGCTGCGCCCGGCCGGTGTGATGCCCCGACGCCACAAGACGCTGGAATCGACCGACATCATGCTGCAGATGGTGGCCAACGGACGGGGCCTGGCGGCCCTGCCCGGCTGGTTGGTGGCCGAGTATCAGACGCATCTGCCGCTTGCAACGGCCCGGCTGGGCGCCGGTATCGCCAAACAGATCCATCTGGGTATTCGACGCACCGATCACGAGCGGCGGTTCGTCACCGGCTTCATCGATCTGGCCCGTGGCCTGGACCGCCGACGCATCACCCGCGCCAACACAGCGCCCGACTGACACACCGCGGCCACATGCGCGAAGCCGATTGATACCGAATACGCGGCATGACGCCGCGCTCGCGCAAGCGTGATATCTGCCATTCGCCCCCTGTTCGGCAAATACTCCGTGGTCCACAGACCGGCGGGCCACGCTGAGGCAAAGCCGTGGACTCAGTATCGGCAAGGCCCCGTTTCTGGCGCCGGTCAGCCTTGCACATCGACGACGACACGATCGCGGGCCCGCGGGGGCCGGACACGGTGACCGCCATGCGTCGATGCCTATCGCGCGAGACATACACACTCGTGCCTGCCCAGCATCGCCGCCCCCTGATGAAGGATCCAGGGCGGCGCTCTGCCACGGCGTCAGCAACCGGTCATCACGTCAGACCGGCCTGGCGCGTCTCACGGCATCATCCAGCGGCTGCCTCTTGCAGACATCGAGCACGGCGATGGCAGAGCGACAGGCCTGCCGACCGACGATCGGCTCAGAGCATGCCAAGCCGGCTTCCGGCCGAGCGGGATGAACTGGCCCAGGACCTGTTGATGTTTCGTTCGAGCGCCTTTTCGTCGAGAGACCGCCGTGTGTCCGGCAAGGCGCGAGTCGCCGATCGCGGCGTGCCACGATCCAGACTGGCAACCCAGGGCGTCTTAACACGTCCCGCGTGCGCCGCGCCGGCCCAGCGCCCGCGGCGGGACTTGTATCATGCGCCGTCATCCCCCACTGGTGCCGCCGCTCGGCCGATCCCGCATGCCCCATCTGATAACGCACCGGCCCCGCGTGGCCAATATCGCCACCGGCAGGCGCAGCGGCGCATCGCATCGGGCCTGGGAAACGATCAATGCTTACTGCTACAAGCTCGGCGGCCTGCTGTTCGTCGTCGGCAGCCTGTTCTTCTTTCCGGCCCTGTCGGCCTATATATCGATCGGCGATTGGCTGTTCTTCATCGGTTCGGTCCTCTATCTGCTGGTGACCGGGCACGATCTGCTCGAGGTGCACAAGTACTGGGCACATCACCGCACGCACACGTTCGCGGATACGATCGAACGGATCGCAGCCTGGAGCTATGTCCTGGGTACGGTCTGTTTTCTCGTCGGCAGCCTGTGTTTTCTGCCGGAGCTCGATGCGATTCCCCTGGGCAGCTGGTGTTTCATCGTCGGTTCCGGCCTGTTCATCGTGGGCGGCTTCGTCAATATCCTGCAGGTCGTCGAGGCCCCGTCGCTGATCTACATGCAACTGTTCAACGTCACGGTCGCGATGTTCCTGATCGGCTCGGCCCTGTTCGTCGTGGCCTCGGTGCCTTATCTATGGCATTTGTCCGGCCCGAGCGGCCAGCGCATCACCGCGTTTGCCGCCGCCCAGTTCCTGGCGGCCAGTCTGTTGTTCTTCGGTGGCGGCATCGTGATCTACTACCGCAATCTCGTGCGCCACGCGCTCGAGGCCTGGTGTCACGATAATCGCCTGAGCACGATGTTCATCCGCGCGCTGCGCTCCGAAATCGAGGACAAGGGCCATTTCGTACCGCGCGAGCGCGCCGCCGACGAATCGAACAGGTCGGCGTGAGGCCGGCGGGCGGCGACCATTGCCGCCCCGCCGGATCGGCCGGGTTATTCAATCCACCAGCACGCCGCTGATGCGCCGCAGCGTGGGCAGTTCGTCAAGCATCAACAACAGCTGGCCGGCCACGCGACGGACGGTGGCATCATCGTCTCGGGCAACGACCGTGAGCCGATCGTAGATCTCGGCCGCGCCGCGCGTATCCACGGCCCCGGTATCGTGGCGGATCAGGGCCTCGCCGCCATGTTCGAAGGCCTCGGCGACATGGGCCACACCATCGGCGAGCACCGTTGTGGCCTCGGCATCGGCCGGCAAGGCACGACGATGCGCCCCCAGCGTCGACAGATGGCCGATCAGCGTCTGGGCGCAGGCCAGCACGGTCAATGCCTCGCGACTGTCGGCACGGGCGCCGTGCGGATCGGCGAGTGCTGTGGCCACGTGTGCCGATACCGCGGCATCGGCGTTGTGGGCCGCACGCCGTGCGACCCGATAGGCCAGATCGTCCACCCGACCGCTGCCGCGATACTGCGAAAAGATGGCGCGCAGATACGTCGCATGGGCGAACAGCGCATCGGCCAACCGATGATGCAGATCACGCTCGCGCCAGTCCGGCAACACGAGCAGCATGGCGACCGCAGCCAGCGCCCCGCCGATGATCGTATCCACCAGCCGCGGGATGATCAGGTCGTAGCCGTTGTCGATCTGGTTGAAAGACAACAGCACCAGCACGCTGATCGCTGCCGCGGCGACGAAGTAGCGGCGGAATCGCGCGGCGAAGAAGATCACACCCGAGACGACGAGCAACAGCAGCTGGGCCTGGCTGTCGGGAAACAGCTGCATCAACGCCCAGCCACAGACCAGGCCAGCGATCGTGCCCCCCACACGCTGGGCGAAACGACGCCGCGTGGCGCCGTAATCGGGCTGGCAGACCAGCATGGTGGTCAACAGGATCCAGTAGCCCTGCTCCGGGTGCACGGCCAGCAGCACCGCATAGCCGGCAAGCATGGCCAGCGACAGCCGCAGGGCATGACGGAACCGCGCCGAGGCCGGCGTCAGTGCTGCCCGAATGCGTTGCCAGGTCTCCAGCGGCGATGTCGGTTGCGGGTCGGCGAGCTCGGTCTCGGCGATCGCCTGCCCCGTCGGCCCGGCTTCACGCACCCGATCAACCAGCACCCCGAGGTTGTCGGCCACGCCGTCGAGGGCATGCAGCAGCTCGTTGCCCGCGGCATCGGGCTGGCTTCGTCGATGCGCGATCGCGGCATTCAGATCCGCGCGCGCCGCCGTCATGTGACCGGCATCGTCCAAGGGCGCGTCGTAGCGCAGCGCGTGTGCACGGGCACGACAGCCCTGGCCGGTGACACGCAGCAGCCGCTGGCAGCGAAACATCAGATCGCTGTGAAAGAACGATTCGGTCAGCGCCTTGTAGGGATGATGCGCCGAACTGGCCCGTTCGTGAATGTCCTGTGCCGTCAGATACAGCGCCAGATTCTCTTGCATGGCCGAGCGCGAGCGGCGCCCGGACAGCCGGTCGATCAGGGCCAGGCGCGTGTCATTGAGCGCGGCGACGACACGCGCATTGGCATGTGCAAGATCGGTGCGCCGGGCGGCGACATCCAGATCACGTACCGGCTCGAACAGCCACGATTTGCAGACCAGATAATCGGCCAGGGCGACATACAGCCGAGACAAGGACTGGCGCACCGGCCGGTGGACGAACAGCGCCTGCCAGGCGAGCGCCAGGCCGCCGTACCAGGCCGCCCCGGCCACGAGCAGTGTCGGACTGACCCAGAACGGCTGCGGAGGGCCATTGTGCTGGGTCACGCCGATCATCGTATAGACGGCCAGCAGCAGCGTGGCATTGCCGATGGTGGCGAATCGTGCGCTGGCCGCCCCCAGCATGACCAGCACGAAAGTACCGGCGGTCAGGACCGCGGCAAAAGCCGTCGGATGCGCCAACAGCCCCTCGACCGCCAGAGCCGCGACCGAGAAACAGACCAGGGTGAGCAACAGCGCCCGGGCCCGGCGGCGCCAGGAGTCATCGGTTTCGGCGATGCCTGACGCGATCACGCCGAGCATCAGCGGGATAAGCTGATGCTCGGCGTCGGCGATGGCGGTATAAGCCATGACGCCGGACAGCGCGACGAGCACGCGTACGGCATCCGCGAAGCGATCGAAAGCGGTGAAACGCTGGATCTGACGAGCGAAGAACAAGAGCACGGCCCCGAGCGTGAGAATGCCAGTGTAACGAACCCCGGCGGGTCGGTCGGCCCGGTCCGCGACAGCGCGGGTGGCGCCTCCTCAGGCAAGCGCTGCCTCATCGGCCGGCCAACGCGCTCGCCTGCCGCCATCGAGCCGCGGACAGCGGACTCGTACGAAACATCAACAGGCCCTAGAATACGCGGCCATTCCCGCCGGCTCCCCGCTTTTCGTGCAGATTCTCATCTACAACCTGGCCGCCCTGCTCGGTGCGACCTCTCAGGGGCTGACCGGCTTCGGCAGCGGCACGCTGACCATCAGTGTGCTCGTGCTGGTCTATCCGTTTCGGGAAGTCGTGCCGATCGTGGCCGTGATCGGGTTGACCGCCAACGTTGTGATGACGTTGCTCGCCGGCCGCGAATTCGACTGGCGGCGCGGCCCGATCGCTGCGCTGGGCATGTCGATCGGCATGATCATCGGCGCGCAGCTGCTCGCCGTGCTACCGGTCACCGTGCTGCAACGCGGCCTCGGTGTGGTCATCCTGTGCTACGTGGCAATCAATCTGTTCAAGACCCCGGCCCCGAAGCAGGTGCCGCGCCTGAGCTGGCTGGATGCCAGCGGTCTGGCCGGCTGCTCGTTGTTCGCCGGCGTGATCGCCGGCGCCGTGGGGGTGTCACCGGTGCCGTTGCTGATCTATGCCAGCCTGCGTTATCCGAAGCAGGAAGCCCGCGCGATTCTCACGATGGGCTTTCTCGTCAGCTCGGCCGTCCAGGTGCTCACCTATGCCCATCTCGGACTGCTCGATGCACATGCAGGCTGGCTTGCCGCGGCCAGTCTGCCGGCGGTGATCATCGGGGCCTATCTCGGCCACCGCCTGCATTACCGCATCGATCAGAAGACCTTCGCCCGGGCGCTGGCGATCATTCTCATCGCCCCGGCCGTGCGCCTCGTCTTCTTCACCTGAGCATTCATGGCCGCCCCGCCCGCCGAACCGCTGGCCGTCGACTACGACACGGTACACGTCGCGGCCGCCGATCACCGCGATGCGCTGATCGACGAGCTGGTCCACCGCGGCAGCCGGGTCGTGGCCACGCAGGACGATCTCGTATTCAGCGCCGATCGGCCCGGGCCGGCGGCCTGGGCGGCCAATACCTGGCTGGCCCCCGCGCTCTACCGGGTCGAGTCGATCGGCGCGGCCGCCCACTGTTTAAAGGCCATTCAGCGCAACTGGCATGCCCATCCGGTCGGGCACCATCGCCGGGCACGGCTGATCGCCGAGCGGCTGCCCACGATCCGGTTCCGCCCGCTGACGTTTCCGAGCGCGCCGCCAAGTGCGCCGCTGGGCGCCTGGACACTGCTCTCGCATGACCGGCTCCTGGCCTCGCGACACACCACGAGCGCATTCGCCGACGGCGCGCCGGCGTTTGTCGAAGACCGAGAAGGCCCGCCCAACCGCGCCTATCTGAAACTCTGGGAAGCACTGACGCTCGCGGGCATACAGCCGGGCCCCGGCGAGCGCTGTCTCGATCTCGGCGCCGCCCCGGGTGGCTGGAGCTGGGTACTGGCGGCGCTCGGGGCCCGGGTGCTCGCCGTCGATCGCGCGGCCCTGGCCCCGGCCGTGGCCGCCAACGCGCGCATCGAGACGCGTACAGGCGATGCATTTTCCGTCCGCGGCGCCGATGTCGGACACATCGACTGGGTGTGCTCGGATCTGATCGCCTATCCGGAACGGCTTCTCGAGCTCGCGCGCTACTGGTGTGACGCCCTGCCCGATGCCAACATCATTCTGACCGTGAAATGCCAGGGGCCGGTCGATGCGGACCTGATCGCCCGTTTTCTGGCCATTCCCGGAGCGCGCCTGCGCCATCTGCATGCCAACAAGCATGAACTGACGTTCTTTCGCCTGCGCGATGGCGGTCCGAGCGAAGCCGCCGGCCGAATGTGACACGCGCGCGTAGCACGTTTGGCAACATGGGCGATTACTGCACGCCGCATCGATCCTGTATCGTTGCGGGAATGCCGATATTCACGTGCCCGGCGTCGCGCTCCGCGATCGACGCCCACGAGCATGCGGACCGATTCACAGGACCGAAGGATTTCATGCGCAAGATCGCTCTGACCGTGACCCTCGTTGCTGCCCTGTTCACACAGACCGGCTGCGCGGCGTCGGATACCGACAAGATGCCGCAACCGGTGCCGGATGCCGGGGCCGGCCCGGCCAAGGGCTATACGCCGCTGGTTCCGGACAACAACGAAGGCAAGATCGACAAGGAGATCGTGCGCGAGCTCCAGGAGAACCATTACAACAAGGTGGGTCTGGACGACGCATTCTCGACGCAGTTCTTCAAGGCCTATCTCGATGACCTGGATGGCACGCACAGCGTGTTTCTGGCCTCGGACATCCAGCGGCTGAAGAAGAAATACGGCGACTCGCTCGACGACCAGCTGCGAAACGGGCATCTCAACGCCGCCTTCGATATCTTCAACACCTATCAGAAGCGACGCATCCAGATCGACCAGTGGGCGCTGGCGCGCATCGGCCAGGGGCTGGACACGCTCGATCTGAACAACGACGAGTCCTTCAACGTCGATCGCGAGGACGCGCCGTGGCCGGCCGATGCGGCCGCGCGCGAAAAACTGTGGCGCAAGCAGCTGGAAAACCAGGTCATCGACCTGCGCCTGTCGGATGTCGCTCCCGACGAGATCCAGAAACGGCTGACCCAGCGTTACACGAACGAGCTCAAGCAGCTGCGTCAGGCCGAGCCGACCGATGCGTTCTCGGTCTACATGGATGCCTACACCCACAGCTACGATCCACACACCGATTATTTCTCGCCGCGTCGCGCCGAGGATTTCTCGATCGACATGAACCTGTCGCTGCAGGGCATCGGCGCCGAGCTGCGTTCCAAGAACGGCTACGCCGAGCTGGTGCGTCTCATTCCGGGCGGGCCGGCGGCCAAATCCGGCAAGCTCAAGCCGACCGATCGCATCATTGCTGTCGGTCAGGGCAAATCGGGTGACTTCACCGACGTGATCGGCATGCGGCTCGACGAAACGGTTCAGCTGATCCGCGGCAAGAAGGACTCCTACGTCCGTCTGCAGGTCCAGCCGGCCGACAGCGGCCAGACCAAGACGGTCACGCTGCAGCGCGACAAGATCAAGCTCAAGGATCAGGCTGCCAGCTCGAAGATCATCCACGTCAAGCAGGACGGCAAGTCGCACAAGATCGGCCTGCTCACACTGCCGTCGTTCTACAACGGCACCTCCGACGACGTGAAGAAACAACTCGTCAAGCTGAAGAAGGACAACGTCGACGGCGTGGTTCTGGACCTGCGCAACAACGGCGGCGGCGCACTGGGCGAGGCGATGCAGCTGATCGGCCTGTTCATGGATTCTGCCCCCGGCGTGCAGATCCGCGACGCCAACGGCAACATCCAGGTGCTGGGCGATCGCAACAACGGCGCGGTCTATTCCGGCCCACTGGCCGTGATGACCAACCGGCTGTCGGCTTCGGCCTCGGAGATCGTGGCCGGTGCCCTGCAGGACTACGGCCGCGCGATCATTCTGGGCAGCCGCACCTTCGGCAAGGGCACGGTCCAGACGCTGCTTCCGTTGTCGGAAGGCCAGCTCAAGCTCACCGAAGCGAAGTTCTATCGCGTCTCCGGCAAGTCGACCCAGGACCGGGGCGTGAAGCCGGACATCGATTTCGCATCGGCGATCGACCCGGACAAGATCGGCGAGTCCGCGCTGCCCAACGCCCTGCCCTACGACACGATCCCGCCGACCGCCTACCCGACCTCGGACGCGATCAACGGCGTGCTGAACACACTGCGACAGGAGCACAATGCCCGTGTGGCCCACGAGCCCGATTTCCAGTATCTGGTCAAGCGGATCCAGGCGGCACGCGAGGAATCGAACAAGACCACCGTGTCGTTGAACATCGACACACGCCGGGCCGAGCAGAACAAGCTGCAGCAGCAGATGCTCTCGTTGGCCAACACGCATCGCAAGGCGACCGGCAAGCCGCCGTACGAGAACTACAAGGCATTCGAGGATGCCCAGGACGCCGAGCAGAGCGGTAACGACGACGAGGGCGACGACAGCGAGACGCTGCCGGATCAGACGCCCGGCATGTCGAACACCGACAAGATCGACGCGTACCAGACCGAAAGTGCCCACATTCTGCTCGACATGATCCACGCGATCGTGGCCAAGCAGGATCAGCAGGGCAACGATTGATCTCCGCCCGGCAATGAGCGAAACGACGGCCCCTTGCGGGGCCGTCTTTCGTTGTGCGCTCGCAAAATTTGCCCGCCGGTTGGCCGCGGCCCGACCGGTAACGCGCCCGGGCGTCAGGATCAGCGCCTGTCAAGCCTATCCGCGCGGGTCGTGTTGCTGCCCCCAAAAGCGGCGACAAGCGCCGTCCGTGCGCTGATCGCCACACTGCATCATTACCGACGCCCGGGCATCCGTTTCAAAGCGGTGCTGACCGATAACGGGGCCTGTTTTATCGATCCCGTCGATTGGCCCAGGCCTGTCGACGGCTCGGACTCAAGCGCACGCGGTCTCTCTGCCGCGCTGGCGCCATGACGATCACTGGCATCGACTCCACGCCAGCCTGAATCACCCCCCATCAGCCGACTGCCTGCAGCCATCCGTGAACAATGTGCCGGGTTTACACACCCCGGCATGTCGCGAGGGATCCAGTGGCCGGCGACCGGGCCGGAATATCGCTCAGCGTCGGCGCCGCCGATTGCGCGGCGGCGCCTGTGGCCGATAGACCAGCCCCAGCGCCGCGCCGTAGAGCAGATGCTGCAGCAACGCCATGACGGGCACCCACCAGCCGATCACGAGTCCGAAGAAACCGGCGCCGGCGATCGGCAGAAACAACAGCATCATGGCCGCCCAGGCCAAGCCGCCGAAAACCAGGCCGCGTGCGATGTCGGAAGCGCCGGGCAGCCGCGCTCTGAGCAGCACGAACACGGCCGGCCAGAGCAGAACACCGACCAGCGCGTAGCCGAGCCAGCCGGCCGCACGCGGGCCGCCGGTGAATCGCTGGATCAGACCGACCAGATCATAGGCCGGCAGCACCGGGAACAGGGATTCGGCCACAAGCGCCGCGGCCAGAACAAGACTGGCGACAACGCCGGCAAGGATCGCGCTTTTCGGTGACATGGCGGCCTGTTAAACCCGGGGGCGCGGCCATCGCCGACGCCGTTTGATCAATGAGAACACAGTGGTTTGATTCGCTCGGCCAGATCGGGGAAGCATTGGCCGAGGGCCGAGGCCTCGGCCAACTCGAAATCGGCGAAATCGAAACCGGGCGCCACCGTGTTGCCAACCAGGGCATAACCGGTCTCGGTCAGCGGCTCGGCCGCGAACCAGTGACCGTGCGGCACCACGAGCTGCGGCCGTTCGCCAGCGGCCAGGTCTGGCCCGAGGCGATGGGTTCGATAGACCCCGTCCGGCGAAATCACATGCACGCAGACCGGCGCGCCGCGATAGAAATGCCAGATTTCATCGGAGCGCAGACGGTGCAGATGCGAACGCTCGCCGGCACGCAGCAGGAAATAGATCGCGGTCGCGGCCGCGCGCGGCCCGTCGTACCGGGCCGGCAACCCGGTCTCGGGCAGTTGATCCGCAGCGGCATAGACCTGCCGGTAGTGGCCGCCCTCGGGATGCGGGGCAAGTGCCAATGCCGCAATGATGTCGTCACCCGTCACGGGCGCTCCCCAACCGATGAATACGTCTTACCTTATCAGGTCGATCCGGGGGCCAAACCGGCCGGAGGCTGTGTATCGGCCACGCCGTCATCGGGCGGGTTGTTACCAACGGCCGGTAGCCCCAGGCGCACCGGCCCATTGGCACGTTCGATGTCGACAGGCTGGCCGCCCTGGGTCACCACGATCTCGCCGGTGGCGGCCAGCGCGGCGGCCACCCGGCGCACCTGCGCCATCGCCGCCGGCTGGGCCGTACCACATCCCCGCGCGATCTCCGACGGACAACAGGTCTTGCCCGCCCCTCTCGCAGCCACCCTCGCCCGGATACGCGCGGCGACCACGGTATCGGTTACGGCCATGCCGGCGCCTCATCGGCCGGGGCGTCATCACGCTCGGCCGCGATCCGGCCGAGCGCATCGGCCAACGCCTCGGGCGGTTGCGCGCCGCTGATCAGATATCGGGATTCGACGATGAAGGCCGGGACCGCGGTCACCCCCATCTCGCGAAACTCGGCCACCTCGGCCTGAACCGCCTCGCCGTGGCGGTCCGAGTCGACGATGTCCGTGATATCCCGGGCATCGAGGCCGAGACCGGTCCCGATATCCACCAGCAGGTCAGCGTCGTTCGGATTCCGGGCCCGACCGAAATAGGCCTCGAACAAGGCCCGGTTGAACGGATCGTCGACGCCCTGCTCACGTGCGTGATGCAACACGCGGTGTGCTGTCAGCGTGTTGTAGGAGCGACGCGACAAGGCTTGCGAGAAATCCAGATCGAGCGCCTCGGCAGCGGCCACGATCTGGCGCTGCGACTCGGTGATCTCGGCCGGTGTCTTGCCGTACTTGGCCGATAGATGGGTAGTCATGTCACGGCCACCGGGCTCGATATCCGGGTTGAGCAGGAACGGATGCCACTGTAGCGCGACATCCAGATCACTACGCCGGGCGATGGCCTGCTCCAGTCGAGCCAGACCGATCGCACACCAGGGGCAGACGATATCCGAGACCAGATCGATACGCAGAGACGACGACATGACAGAGACCTTTGCAAGACAGGCCACCAGCCTGCCGGAGTCCGAACGCGCGACCAAACCGGCTCAGAACAGATGGGCGATCCCGAATCCGGCATAGACATCGCTTTGAACATCATTGAGCCCGGTGCCCACGAAGGCATCGAGCTGCGTGTGCTGCGTGGTCAGGAAACTAACACCGCCATCGATGGCATGGGTGTCCCGGGCGCCGCCCTCCGGCAGCTGCGTGTAGTATTCCGCATAACCGGACAGGCGATCGGTCAACGCATAGCTGCCCGAGGCCGAGACGGCTGTCTCCAGCTGTCGATTGCCGGTGCGCTGCTCGAATTGCTCGGTCAGATTGACGTTGCCGCCGAGGCTGAACCGCGATGTCAGCTGCTTGGCCCAGATGAAATGTACCGAGGGCTCGGCCTTCGACGCGGCCACGGCGTCGTCACCGGCCGGCAGCGCCACCGTCGGCAACACGCTGAAGGCCGGCGTCCAGGTCGTCTCATCGTGCACACGGATCTTGAACCCGACCGAGGCATTGCCCGGTCCGTCTTCGCCGGGCGCGTTGATGTCGTAACCATCGAAACCCAGACGCAGCTCGACGCTGTCGGCAATGCCCGTGCGCAGCAGCAGCCCGGAGGGCACGGTCGTTGTGGTCCCGCCGCCCTGGTTGTCGTCGAAACGCAGGCCACCTTCCATTTCAAACCAACCCTTCGGCACGAGTTCGGCGCTGTCGCCGAAGCCCGGGCGGTCCGCTGGAACACGGTCCGGATCGGCGGCTTTCTCGATCCCCAGCACATTGGTATCGCCCGCGGCTTCCCATGCCGTGGCCGGCCCGGTCAAACCGAGGACGGCAAGCAAGACAAGACGCGTATTTCTGCAATCGATCATCTAGTTGTCTCTCCCCTTGAGCGGCACGCCGGCACTGGTTTTTAATCATCAGGCGCCGGTGCGCGTCAGATCGTACGCGAGATGCCGCTCTGGCGGACTCGGGCATTCCCCTGAGATTCGCCGTATCGCCCCGGCGGCGACACGGGGGCCAGGCCGAGCCGGGCAGCTATGATCCGGCATCAACCTCATCCAGCTCGATTCCGAGGACGGAATGCGTGACCGTCTCGGACATATCAACCGGACTGCGGCCTTGCTAAGCTCGTTATTTTATATTCGTCACGACGCCCCTCGGCGTCTTTCCTGGTCGACCAACGGAGATTTCATGAGCCCGACCCGCGCGTTCATGTCGCGAGCGGCCCTGCTCGCATGCCTGCTGTTTCCCATGACGGCGCTGGCCGCCGAGGGCGGCTCATCCCACGGATTGGATCTCGTCACGGCCTGGCCCGGCCTGCTGGCGCTGGCCCTGTTCTGTGGCGCCTACCTTCTGGTGGTATTCGAGGAATACACCGATCTGCGCAAGTCGAAACCCGTCATCCTCGCCGCCGGGCTGATATGGATGATCATCGGTGGCTATGTGCACTTCAGCGGCGTATCCGCCGCGGTCGAGGAAGCACTGACCGATACGCTGGTCGAATTCGCCGGGCTATTCCTGTTCCTGCTCGTGGCCATGACCTATGTCAACGCCATGACCGACCGGAACATCTTCGAGGCCCTGCGGACCTGGCTGGCCTCGCGCGGTTATTCGTACAAACAGCTGTTCTGGATTCTCGGCGCCCTGGCCTTCGTCATCTCGCCGATGATCGATAACCTGACCACCGCGCTCGTGCTGTCGGCCGTGGTGCTGGCGGTGGGCGCCGGCAATCGCCGGTTCATCACGCTCGCCTGCATCAATATCGTGGTCGGCGCCAACGCCGGCGGTGCATACAGCCCGTTCGGCGACATCACCACGCTCATGGTCTGGCAGAAGGACCAGCTGGGTTTCCTGCAGTTCTTCCTGCTGATCATTCCGTCGCTGGTCAATTTCATCGTGCCGGCGATGCTGATGTACAAGGCCGTGCCGGAAGGCACCCCCGAGGCCAGCGAAAACACCGGCCACGTACGGCGCGGCGGTTATGCGGTGATGGTGGCGTTTGCCGCCACGGTGGCCACCGCCGTGATCGGTCACAGCGTATTCGGCCTGCCCGCGTATCTGGGCATGATGCTGGGCCTGGCCTATCTCCAGTTGCTGATGTACTACCTGATGAAGACCGCCATGCGCAAAGACGAGGCGCTGGCGGCCTACCGGGAATCCGACGAGATGACGCCGCCGGAATTGATCCGGCACAAGGAACACGGCGATTCGGCCGACCGCTTCAATGTGTTCGGCCACGTCGCCGAGGCCGAGTGGGACACGCTGCTTTTCTTCTACGGGGTTCTGCTGTGCGTCGGCGGGCTGGCGTTTCTGGGGTATCTGTCGCTACTGGCCAACGTGCTTTATGACGGGCTCGGTGCGACGCTGGCCAACACCATCGTCGGGGTGCTCTCGGCCATCGTGGACAACATCCCGATCATGGCTGCCGTGCTGCAAATGAACCCGAGCATGCCCGACGGCCAGTGGCTGCTGGTCACGCTGACCGCCGGCGTGGGCGGTTCGCTCCTGTCCATCGGTTCAGCCGCCGGCGTGGCCCTGATGGGTCAGGCGCGCGGCTACTACACTTTCATGTCCCATCTGAAGTGGACCTGGGCCATCGCGATCGGTTACGTCGCCTCGATCCTGGCTCACCTGATCGTCAACTTCTGGACTTTCTAGGCCCTCTGGTCGTCCCCGGATCCGTCGGTTCCGGGGACGACGGATCGATATCGTCGGCCCGGCGATACGGCTCGCCGGTGCCCCCCACGGCGCGAGGATCGACGACGGCCTGGGTCCGGCGGAACGCCATCGCCGTATCGAGCGCGCTCTCGCAGAACGACAGCACCTGGTTGAACTCGGCCTCGGGCAGCTGGCGAACGGCTTCGTTGCCGCGATAAATGTTCAACCACTTCCGATCCCGCTCGATCATGGTCGGCAGATGCCCGATGCCCCAATCCTCGGCCAACGCCCAGAGCCGTGGATTGAAGCCCCGCACGAGGCTGATCAGAAACGGAATCGGATCGTTGCGGGCAAGCAGGGAGGTCAGGCGCAGGATCATCTCGAAGGAAACCGTGGCACTGCCCTGCTCCATGGCCTGCAGCACGGTCTTGTCTTCCAGATCCAGCGCTGCGGCCAGGCCTTCCAGCGAGAGGCCCGCGGTCAACCGCGCATCCTGAATCGCCTGACCGGCACGTGCCATCCAGGCTCGTTGTTCGGATGACAACAGACGCCGCTGGCTGGCATCGAGAATCAGGGTCGAGCCGATCCGGAACGTCATGCCGCCGACCCGACTGGCCAGCGCCCCGACTGCACTGCGCGATAGATTGAACGTCAGGCTGGAGACCTGCTCGAACAGTCCGGCGCGTCCACCTGTCTCATCGTTTCGGGCCATGCCGTGTCTCCGGCGCACGTGGATTGCCCGGCCGGACAGCGGCGCGGGCATATCGTGCGAGCATACCGCGATCGCCGGGTGCTGCGGGCCGATACAGTTTCAACGACAGGCCGACGGACCAACGTCTCGGGTGGCGCCACCTTGATCGGCAGCCGGCCGCTAAGGCCTGTTGAGGTCTCGTTCGAGCGCCGCGTCGGAGACCGCAAATCGCGTCCGGCAAGGCGCGGGTTGCCGATCGTGGCGTGCCACGATCCAGACCGGCAACGCCGCAGGGCGCGCTTGGCGCGGACTCGCACGAAACATCAACAGGCCCTAGTGGCGATAGAATCGCTTGTCGAGCAGGGCATTGATCTCGTCGAACAGATCGGCGAAATGCGTCGAGGCATCCTGCATGATCTTCGACAGCGCCGGATTGGGCTCCTGTTCGGCCAATACCTGTGTCAGATAGCGTTCCTGATCGGCAACGCCGAGCAGCCGAAGCAACACGCCCCGCTCGAATGCGGCTCCGCTCTGGCCGACGAGCGGCGCGAATCGTTTCAGCGTACCGTTGCGTTGTGCGGTGTGGGCATCGTCGATGATCGGCGGTGTGGTCGTGCGTTTCAGATTCATCGCCGGGAACTGTTCGGCCAGCTTCTCCAGGCGATCGGCCAGCTGGCCGCTGTAGTCCGTGAGATCACCGACGACGTTCTGCACATCGTCCGACTCGATCTTGACGTAGAAGATCCGATCGACCTGGGACAAGCCGCGTAGCTGCTTGTGCAGCGCGCTGTAGCCGTCGTTGAGCTTATCGCGCCGGCTTTCATTCGCAAAGACGTGTCCCAGCGGATCATCGCTGCGGGCCGTTTCCGTGTCGCCGGACTTCGAGCCGGTCGCCTGCCAGGTGGCGCAGCCACTCGGCCCGAGCATTGTCAGGCCGAGCACCGCGATACAGAGCGTGGTCCGTGTGAGCTGTCGCATCGCACCAGCATACGCCTCGAGCCGCGCCTTCGTCGTCATCCAGTCCGGGCGGGTGCCGGCGCACTCTTGTCACGCGGGAAGAATTGGCCGGCTTTCAGATCGGCTTCGATCTGCTCGAGCGAGCGGCCCTTGGTTTCCGGGATATAGCGGATCACGAATACCACGGCGATGGCACTGATGATGGCATAGAGCCAGAACGCACCGGACGTGCCCAGGCTATTGATCAGCGTCAGCGTGGTCAGCGTGACCAGCAGATCGAAGCCCCAGTGGGAGAACGCACCGACCGAGGCGCCCTTGCCGCGCACGAATAACGGATAGACCTCGGCATTGATGAGCCAGAGCGCGACGCCGAAACTGCAGTTCAGCGCCATGTAGATCCCCATGCAGGCGATCAGCAGATACTGCAGGCCGGCCGACTGGGGCATCCCGCCGGTGAACAGAATGGCCATCACGGCCATGGCCACGGCCGAACCCGGCACCATCCAGAGCAGGAAGCGACGACGCCCGATACGATCGACCATCAGAATCCCGAACACGGTGCTGATATTGACCAGGACGATGGCGCCGATGGAGGCCAGAATCGAGGCGTTGTCGCCGAACCCGGCCTGCGAGAGGATCGTCGGTGCGTAGTAGAGCAGCGCATTGTTACCCGTGATCTGCGAAAACATCGCGATACCGGCACCGGCGACCAGAGCCGGCCGAATCCAGGGCGCGAACAGATCACGCCAGCGGCCTTCCGGACGTGCCGAAATATCCTTGATCTCGGCGATCTCGCTGCGGGCGGCCTCATGATCGCCCCGCACCCGATGCAGTACCGCCAGTGCGGCCGCCTCGCGCTTCTGATTGACCAGCCAGCGTGGCGACTCGGGCAACAACAGCATGCCGACCATCAGAATGACCGCCGGAATCGCCCCGAGCCCGAACATCCAGCGCCAGGCGTCGCCGAGTGCAAAGCCCGTCAGATACGCCACAAGAATGCCGAAGACCACCATGAACTGGAACATCACCACCAGTCGCCCGCGCGAGGCCGGCGGCGTGACCTCGGCGATATAGACCGGAATGATCTGCGTGGCACTGCCCGCCGATAGCCCGAGCACGAAACGCGACGCGATCAGGAATTCGACCGAAGGGGCGAGCGCCGACATGAACGAGCCAACCGTGAAGATCAGCCCCACGATCAGGATCGAGGCCCGACGCCCGATCCGGTCCGAGATTGCACCGGTACCGAAAACACCGAAGATCGCGCCGAAAATGATGGCGCCAGTCACGACCTGTTTGACACCGTCAGTTAACGCGAAATCCTTGGAGAGCCCCAGCAAAGCCACACCGATGATGCCCGTGTCGTAGCCGAACAGCAGGCCGCCGAGCGCGGCGATCACCGAAACCATGATGATGAGGGCGCGGCCGTGCAGCAGCCCTGCCGGCGCCTCAGCGCTTTCCTGGGTCATTCGATTCTTCCGATTTGAAACACGTCTCGCAATCCCGGATCGCGGCCTTTCAGCGTTGCTGAATCGATTCATTATGACGTGTTCAGCTGTGATCGAAACTCCGCCTTTCGGCTAAGGGGCGCGTTTCGGCGCGACTTATTCGGTCGCGGCGCGGGCCAGATCGGCCACGAAGCGCGCATAGCCCGGCCCGTTGGTCTCCCCGGCACGCAGAAGATGGGATGGATGCACGGTTGGCCAGAGGGTGCGCCCGTGCCAGGCGATCGGCCGACCGCGCTCGCGCGTCACCGCGATCTCGCGCGTGAGCAGCGCACGGGCCGCTGTCGCGCCGAGCGTGATCACCGTGGCCGGATTCACATGGCCGAGCTCGGCCTCCAGCCAGGGGCGACAGGCCCGGACTTCGTCGTAATCCGGCTTGGCGTGCAGCCGCTGCTTGCCGCGCGGCGTGAACTTGAAGTGCTTGACGGCGTTGGTCAGATAGATTTCCTGTCGATCGATTCCGGCCTCGGCCAGCGCCCGGTCCAGGAGCTGTCCGGCCGGACCGACGAACGGTCGCCCGGCCAGATCCTCCCGATCACCGGGCTGTTCGCCGACGATCATGAGACGGGCATCGACCGGCCCTTCCCCGAAGACGGTCTGTGTCGCCGGCCCACAGAGCGCGCAGTTACGACACAGCGCCGCTCGAGCGGCCAGACGCTCCAGCGAAAACGCCGGGTAGGCCTCGGCCGCCGCTTCAGTCACGGCCGCCGGGCTTGCCGGTCTCGGCCCACAGTGCAGGGTATCGGTATCGCGACGCGCCGCTTCCATCGTGGCCACCCGACGATCGGCACCGGCGACGAGCTTCGGGATCAACTGGGCCTCGGGCATGTTCTTCCAGTACTTGACCGGCATTTCCGAGCGCATCGCCGACCATTTCACGCGGGCCGGATTGAAGATGCTCTCGTAATAGGTCTGCCAGGCCATTTCGAGCGGATCCTCGCCGGGCGCCTGTGCCCGATCAGCGCCCGGCGAGAACCACGGTGTGCCCTCGCCTTCCCAGTGCACCGAGCGCTCCGGCGTCAGGATCGACCACCGCATATTGGCGAAACGCCGCACGAAGAACCCGGCCGCATAGGCCACGATATCGTGGCTCGGCTCGAACCAGGCCACATAGCGCGGCGTTTCATAGCCGGCTTCGTCGACGGCACGAAATCGCACGAAAGCCTTCATCTTGTGGACGTCGCGACGCACCGCCTTGGCATAGCCCGACACCGTTGCGACATCGCTGTCCCCGGCAAGCGATAACAGATGTCGCTCGCCGTGGGTGAGCCGCCACAGGAGCCGGTAGAGCAGCGCCCAGCGATCCGGCGCGCTGTGGCAGGCCGCCGCCCGAGCCAGCTCGACGAAACGTTTGGGCACACGGATCGTTCCCGGCCGTTCGCTTGCCCGGGCGGCCGCCGCGTCGCTCTCGGCCTCGAACGAAACAGGCGCCGGCTGCCACCAGATCGCCTCCGGCGGCACGGCCGCCGCCAGATGCCGTCTGGCGGCCCGTTGCCAGCCGGCGAAATCGCCAGCAAAGCGGACGACCGCCTGATCACCCGCCGTATCGGCGCCGTCGAACAGCGATGGCTGATAGCCGCTCACGCCAGCCCCGACAGCGCGGCCCGGGTCGCCAGCGCCACCAGAATCGCCCAGCCAAAGCTGGCCAGCGTTCCGATGATGACCAGCTCACTCTGCTCGACCTTGCGCGCATATTCGAACCGCAACACCGACTTGGCGGCGATCACGAACCCGATGGCACCAAACTGGCCGAGCAGCACGAACACGAAGACCAGCACGCGTTCCAGCCAGCCGATCCATACGCCAGCCCGCAGTCGGTGCGCCGGCTCGTCATCGGCGGGCATGACCACCGATGCTTCGGACGATGCCGGCAGTCCGGACAGCCCCTGCATCAACAGCCCGATCAACAAGGCCCCTACCCGTGTGGCCACGATGAAACCGGTGACCACGCTCACCGCGCTGACAACCGTTGTCAGCGTCCCGGGCGCCAGCAAACGCGGCCAACCACCGTCAATGAACGCCGTAGGCAGGGCGATTGCGATACCGGCCAGGCAGACGAGGTGCGCCGCTTGATCGATCGCGAAGATCTCGAGTGCCGCGAAGTCGCTGCGGCGTCGTATGAGGCCCGACGAGCCGATCTTGATCGCATCGATCACGGCGTGGGCGAGCGTGACAAGCCCGACGGTCATCCACGAGACGGCCCCCGAGGCAGCCAGCGCAACAGCCGCCGTGAGCGCCACGATCACGATATGCGCACCGAAGACCCGCACCCGTCGCTTGTGCGCGACCATGCCGCCGGTCTGCATCACAAAATCCGCGAGGACGTGGGCGAACAACAGTACGACGAACGATCGGATCATGGTCGGATCAGCGCGCCGAGCGCCACATTCGGCCGGACTGAGAAAACAGCCGAAAACGACTGATACCGCGATATCAGTCTTTCGCGGCTGCTCTCCCGATATGTCCTGTCACCGTTTCGAAACGCTCGACGGCGTCCTGCAAGGCGTGGCCGCCGGCCCGCGCAAAATGGCTGGACACGGTCTGTGGCCGCAGCCCACAGGCGTCGGCGAGTGCGGCCATCGAGGGCGCCGCCGGCGCCAGCAGGCGGGCGGCGATATCGGCCTGGCGCGCGGTCCAGGCCTGCGAACGCTCGTCGGCCAGCCCCAGCAGCCCATCGGTCAACTGATCCACACACGAATCGCCGAGTGTGCCGCCGAATGCCCAGAGCCGATGCCGGGCAAGCGCGTCCAGGGCCTGTCCGGAACGCTCGAACGCCGGGCCGGCAGACGTTCCGGGGCTCGAGCCGCGCGTGCCCGGCCCGATGCCAAGCGCCAGTCGGGTTTCGCTGGCCGCCACGGCGCTGCGCACGGCCGCCCGCATGATCAACGCCGCCCGCAGCCCGAACACGGCCGGCGCCAGGACCAGCTGCCAGCCGTCGCCGCGGAATCGCTCGTAGTCGAGCTTTTGCACACCCGGCCATGCGGCGATCGCCCGGCCTGCCGTTTCGAGTGCCTGCATCACGGCTTCGAACTCGGTCTCCGATAACGCACTGGATTTGACGATATCGCCGGTGATCACCGCGAGCCGATCGTCGGTCTCTGGCATGGCTGCTCCTGCGGGCTCGAACGAGGCGCATCAGAAATCGAAAGTCTGCTGAGCCGCGGTCGGCGGTGCAAATCGCGCCCGCAGCGCCGGGCTGGCCAGCTCGCCCGCCCCGGCCCGATGACCGGCACAGACGATGAACGGCATGGCCTTGGTCACGCCGGCTTTCATGGCCACGAGGTCATCGAGCCGGACTTTCTGCCAGCGCCGGATCGCCAGTACGCGATTGACCGATTTCACCCCCAGACCGGGCACGCGCAGCAATCGTTCGCGATCGTCGCGATTCAGATCGACCGGGAAATACGCCCGATTGCGCAGTGCCCAGGCCAGCTTGGGGTCGATATCCAGATCGAGCATGCCGTCGGCCGGCGTATCGTCGGCCCCGGCCGTGATCTCGTGCGGCGCGTAGCCGTAGAAACGCATCAGCCAGTCCGACTGATATAACCGATGTTCGCGCACCAGCGAGGTCCGCTGCGACGGCAGGCGCGACGAACTGTCCGGAATCGGCGAGAACGCCGAGAAATAAACGCGCTTGAGCCGATACGACGAATACAGCTCGGCGCTGGTGTTCAGGATATCGGCATCCGTGGACGGCTCGGCGCCGATGATCATCTGGGTCGACTGGCCGGCCGGCGCGAATCGCCCGAGATCGGCCGACTTCGGGCGCTGGTTGGTCACGCGCCTGGCCGCGCGTCGTGCCTCGGCATGTTCGTCGGACTTTGCGCGAATCCGGGCCATCGACAGCTTGATCGTGCGGTGATCCTTTTCCGGCGCCAGATCGGCAAGCGCGATGCGCGTGGGCAGCTCGACGTTGATCGACAGGCGATCGGCATAGCGGCCGGCGTCGGCCAGCAGCTGACCGTCGGCGTCGGGAATCGTCTTGAGATGGATATAGCCGCGAAAGTCGTGATCCACGCGCAGGCAGCGTGCGACCTCGACGAGCTGGCCCATGGTGTAGTCGGCCGACTGAATCACCCCGGAAGACAGGAACAGCCCTTCAATGTAGTTCCGCTTATAGAAATCCAGCGTCAGATCGACGATTTCCCTGGCCGTGAAACGGGCCCGGGTGACGTTCGAGGAATTGCGATTGATGCAATAGCTGCATTCATAGATACAGAAATTCGTCATCAGGATCTTGAGCAACGAGATGCAGCGTCCGTCCGGCGCATAGGCATGGCAAATGCCCGAGCCTTCGGACGAACCCACCCCGCGCCCGTCGCGCGACGAGCGTCGGCTCGTGCCGCTCGAGGCACAGGAGGCATCGTATTTCGCGGCGTCGGCGAGGATCGCCAGCTTGTCGATCGTATTCATGCTGTCTATTTATACAATAATCGACGATTCGGATGCAGACGATCGGCCCCGGCTTGCCGCACGCGCGGCGCCGGCCGACAATGACCGGACCACCCGCACGAGATCGCCGTGGCCGCGCCGGAGACACAGCCGTTGTTCGACTGGGATCGAATCCTCAGCAGTCTCTGGCATACGATCGGTCAGGCGTGGGCCGAATTCCTGACGCGTCTGCCCCTGATCGGGATCGCCGTCGTCGTGCTGGCGCTGACCTGGGCCATCACCTGGATCAGCCTGCGACTGGCGCGCCTGCTGGCCGGCGCCCGGGCCCGCCCCTCCCTGGTCCGACTGGTCGAGCGCCTGCTCAAGCTGATCATCTGGGCGCTCGGGCTCCTTTTGGCCGCGATCATTGTCTTTCCCGGCATCTCGCCAGCAAATGCGATTGGCGGGCTCGGACTGTTGTCGGTCGCGGTGGGCTTTGCCTTTCGCGACACGTTCGAGAATTTCTTCGCCGGCATGCTGTTGTTGTGGAAATATCCGTTCGAGGCCGGCGACTTCATCGAGAGCGGCGATATCCTCGGCCGCGTCGAGCGCATCAATATCCGCATGACCGAGCTGCGCCAGACCACCGGTGAGCTGCTGCTCGTACCGAACGGCCAGCTGTTCAAGAATCCGGTCGTGGTCCTGACCGACCAGCCGGAGCGACGGATCTCGATCATGACCGGCGTGGCCTACGGCGTCGATCTGGCCGCCGCTCTGGAGGTCATCGATACGGCCACGCGGGATTGCGAGCAGGTACAGCGCGACCGGCCCGTTCAGGTCTTCGCGCACGGCTTCGGCGCGAGCGGCATGGATATCGAAGTCGCCTGGTGGTGCGGGGCCACACCACTGGCCGTGCGTCGCTCGCGCAGCGAGGTGGTCGTGGCGATCAAGGCGGCACTCGATGCCGCGGGCATGGAAATCCCGTTCCCGTACCGCACGCTGACATTCGCCGAGCCGCTCGCGATCGCGCCGATGCGTGATGACAGCGACGAACACCCCGCGACATCGAGCGACTCCGGCCCATGAGCGATACCGGCGAACTGCGGATCTCGTCGCGCGTTGTGATTCCCGACCGCGAGATCAGCTGGCAGGCGATCCGCAGTCCGGGCCCGGGTGGCCAGAAGGTCAACAAGACCGCGAGCGCGATCCATCTGCGTTTCGATATCGCGACCTCGTCGCTACCGGACAGCTACAAGAAACGTCTGCTGTCCTGTGCCGATGGGCGCATCACCGATCAGGGCGTGATCGTGATCAAGGCCACCGACGGCCGGCATCAGTCGGCCAACCTGGCAGCCGCCCGCGAACGGCTTGCGAGACTGATCGCGGCAGCCGGTCGTCCGGCCAAGAAACGCCGGGCGACCCGGCCCAGCCGGGCCGCCCGGGCCCGGCGCGCCGATCGCAAGACCCAACGCGGGCGTCTCAAGGCACTGCGTCGCCGACCGCCGGAATGATGCGGCCATAAAAAAGCCCGATCGATTATCGATCGGGCTTTTACGGCTCACGCCCGGGACGCGTCCCGACTCAGTAAGCGCTCTCGGCCGACACCTGGACCGCCTTCTGCAGCGGCAGCGGCAGCGGGTTCGAATCACGCGTGGTCAGACGCACGGCCCGGGGTACTGTCAACGTCGCCGAGACCGGCAGGTCGTTGGAGGCACCGCCGACACGAACCTCGTAGCGGCCCTTGTCGATATCCCAGCTATCCGTTCGATCGACGTAGTAAGCCAGCGACCGTCCGTTGAGCGGCATGGTCACCCGCTTGCTCTCGCCGGGCTGCAGATAGACCTTGGTGAAGCCCTTGAGCTCTTTCTCCGGCCGGGCCGCAGCGCTCTGGTCCGGATGCACGTACAGCTCGGCGGTCTCGTAACCGGCCCGGTTGCCCGTGTTGGTGATGGTCACCTGGGCTGCGATGGTCTGGCCTGCGCGGAAGCGCTTGCGCGACAGCGCCAGATCGCTGTAGCCGAACGAGGTGTAGGACAGGCCGTACCCGAACGGATACAACGGCGCCACACCGGACTTGTCGTAGCCGCGATAGCCGAGGAACAGGCCCTCGGTATAGTCCATCTCGGTCTTGGCGTTGGGCCCGCGATACGCGTAGATGTCGTGGTAGCTCGGATACGCCGGGTTGTCCTTGAGCTGACGCGCGATACTGATCGGCAGCTTGCCGGACGGGTTGACATCACCGTAGATGATCTCGGCCAGGGCCTGACCGCCCAGCTGCCCGGGATACCAGGCCTGGATGATCGCACCGGCATTCTCGGCCCAGGGCATCATCTTCACACCGCCACCGGCGTGGATCAGCACGACGGTGTTCGGATTGGCACGACTCAGGTTCTGGATCAGATCGGACTGATACTCGGGCAGTTCGGCCGGGTGGTCGAACGCCTCGCCCTCGTATTCGCTGCCAAGACCGGCGGCGACGACAACGGCATCGTATTTATCCAGGTTCTTCGGCGCCCCCAGCGAGGCCCAGCTCAGCTGGATGCCCTGCATGCCGCCGAGCGCCGGGATGAAGTCGTTGCGATAACGGCGATACTCGAACCGCACGTCGTAGCTGTGACCTTTCTGGAGATACACGGTCTTGGCCGAATGGGCTGGGGAATAGGTCAGATCGGCCGCCACCGGATCGCCGTCGTCGTGAAAGACTTCCTTGCCATCGATCCAGAGCGTATAGCCGCCGTCGCCGCGCATCTTGAAGACATGCGGGCCGGAAATCGTGGGCTTGATGCGGGCAGTGAAACGGGCCGCGAAATGCCAGGCCGAGGTATCCAGCCCGGAGGCATCGGTACTGCCCTGGGCGCCGACATTACGACCGGCGGTGAAATTCCAGTTGATGGCCGGCTCCACGCGGGTCACCGTCGGCTGGCCGATCATGTAGCTGTTGTCCCAGTACTCGGCCTTCACGCCCGTGACGTCGCCCGCATCGGCATCGGTCTTGGGCTGATACCAGACCGCGGTGGCCGGGTCGGGTGCCAGCGCCGAGAGATAATCGACCCGGCTGGCCGAGCGATTGAGCTTGCGCAGGCCTGTCAGTTCATTGACGTAGGTATCCGGCGGCGAGTTGGCGGTCCCGAACGGCGACGGCGGCACGCCGTTGGCGATGTTGCCCACGACCGCGATCCGTGCACGTTTGGACAACGGCAGGACCGGCTGGCTGTCATCCTGGCCGTTCTTGAGCAGCACCATCGCTTCACGCGCCATATCCAGGGATGCCCGGGCGCCGTGCTCGGGCTCGGTCAAGCCAGTCGCGACCGGCAGCCCCTTGTCGAACCCGTAGCTGACCAGGGCGCGCAGATTGCGACGCACCTTGTCCTCGATGACGATTGGCGAAAGCGCGCCGGCCCAGATGAAGGGCATCAGGTTCGCCTCGGTGAATTTCAGGCCGCTGGGCATATCCAGATCGGTTCCGGCCCAGGCCCCCTCGAAGGGATCGTTGATCGAGTTGAAGTCACTCATCACGAAGCCCTTGAAGCCCCATTCGCCTTTCAGGACATCAGTCAGCAGGTGATGGTTATCGCAGACGTACTGGCCGTTGACCTTGTTGAAGCCGCACATGATCGACGTCACGTTGGCGTTCTTGACCAACGACTCGAAGCCCGGCATGTAGAGCTCACGCATGGTGCGCTCGTCGACGCGTACGTCGAGCCCGTGCCGATTGGCTTCCTGCTCGTTCATCAGGAAGTGCTTGGCCGAGGTCTGAATGCCCTGAGCCTGGATGCCGTTGACCACGGCCGGGCCCATCACCGCGCCGAGGAACGGATCCTCGCCGGTCACGAATTCGGCTTCACGGCCGCCGAAAGGCATGCGGTACAGGTTCATGCCCGGCGAGAGTATCTGCTGGCCGCCGGCGGCACGGGTCTCGTAGCCGATCGCCAGACCGAATTCCTTGGCCCGATTCAGATTCCACGTCGCCGCCAGCCCCGACTGGGACGGATACTGGGCGCCGAAGGTCTTGTTGTTGACATGCACGCCCATCGACGAGTCGTAGGCGACCGTGCCGGGCAGATCGAACTTGGCCAGCGGCGGCAGCATATGGCCGTCGTCGACACGGATATAGCCGATGCGCTCGGCCGTGTTCATGTTATCGACCATCGCCCCCACACGGGCTTCGACTTCGTTGCCCGTCTTGGGGGGTTCTGCGAACACCGCGGGCGCGGCGGCGACACACATCGCCAACACCGCGGATCGCGATGAAAACTGCTTTATAGACACCAATGACTCCTGAGCGAAGCGCCCCATGGACGCTGATGAAAACCCGTTCTTGTTCTCGTTTTCGTGCTCAGGGCCTGTCGAGGTTTCGTGCGAGTCCGCGCCAAGCGCGCCCTGAAATTGACGATGGGCGGCAAGACGAGGCGTCGCAGGCGCCGGGCAGCCATGCGGCACCAGCGGGCGACAACGCGGCGCTCGAACGAAACATCAACGGGCCCTAGCGATTGTTCCGGCGCGCGTTATCGTCCGGCACCGGCGTTGCATCGTCCGTGCGAATCGGCGAGTTCAGCATCGCCTCGGTCGCGGACCGTTTGGCGGCCTTGTCTTCACTGGCGCCGCCAAGTCGCTGCTCGGCCAGGGCATCACGCTTGGCCTGCCAGGCCTGGCGCGCTTCGGTCTCGCTGGCGGCGTTATCCGAACCCTGAGCAAACGCCACCGGACAGATGGCGCTTGCGGCCGCCAGAATGAAAAACACAGTTATCAGACGCATCGACAGTCTCGCTCTTGCGTATCGAATGAGAGAGGGGCGCGACGTCTCGCACAGTGCGGTTGTCGGCGCCGTAGTCCGCGTTCTGCCGGCCGACGCGATGTCGGGGAGCGCGGAATGCGACGAAAGCCTAAGGGCACGTCGGGCCGCGGGATAATTAATGGTTATGATCAGTTGATCAGTATTGCTGATGAAACGACAATCGTTTGATAAACGTTATGAATCGGCGACGCCGACCGGTCCGGTCGAGAAGGCCATACGCGCCACTGAGCGGAGACTCTCCATGGAACTGCGCCATCTGCGCTATTTCGTCACCCTGGCCGAAGAACTGCATTTCGCCCGGGCCGCCGAGCGGCTGCATATCGTCCAGCCGGCACTGAGCATGCAGATCAAGTCGCTGGAAACCGAATTCGGCACCCCATTGTTCGAGCGCAGCCGACGATGCGTCCGGCTGACACCGGCCGGCGAGGCACTGCTGCCCGAAGCCCGCCGTTGCCTGCAACAGGCACGCCAGGCCCAGCAGGCCGTTGCCAATACCGTGGCCGGCGCAGCCGGCCATATCCGGATCGGGTATTCGGCCAGCGCGCTTTACAGCGGTCTGCTACGCGACTGTCTGACCATCGTGATGGCCGAGCGGCCGGGCATACGGCTGTCGTTCAACGAGATTCACCCCCGTTCGCTACGCGATGCCCTGACCGAACGACAGGTCGATGTGGTCTTGAGTACAACGCTGTCGTTACCCGACGCGCCCGGCGTGATGCGTCACACGCTCTGCGAGTTTCCGATTCGGGCGGCTCTGCCCAGCCGTCACCCATTGACCGCGCATGACACGATTCCATTCGCCAGGCTGATCGATCAGACGATGATCGGTTATGCCGGCCCACACGATGCCGCCGGTGCGATGCTCTATCGACGCGTACTCGGCGTCGAGCCGCACATCGCCTATCGCGCGGACAATCCGGTGACCGTACTCGGACTGGTCGAGACAGGCGTCGGTCTCGCTCTCGTGTCGGCGGCTCTGGCCGCGCGTTTTCGCGGCGATGTCGTGTTCCGGCCGATCGCGGGCCTGAACGCGCGCATGGACATCTCGTTGACCCACCGCTGCGAGGAAGCCGACCCCGCCGTACGTTTTTTCATCGACACCGCGCTGGCCCTGCCGCCGCCGAACGCCACGGACTGAGTCGAATCAGACCGCAGCCTGGACGATTTCGGCATGGCTGACCGGGGCCACGCCGAAATAGCGCTTGTACTCTCGAGAGAACTGCGAGGCACTCTGGTAGCCCACGGCAGCCGCGACTCCGGCCACCGTGCCGTATCGGGCCAACAACAGTTCGCGCGAACGCAGCAGACGCAGCCGTTTCTGGTACTGCAATGGCGAGACACGCGTCACGCGCTTGAAATGGGCATGAAAACTGGAAACGCTCATATTGACCGCGCGCGCCAGCTCGGCCACCGAGACCGGGGCCGTGAAATCGGCCTGGAGACGCGCGATCGCCTGACCGACCCGTGCATAGATGCCCTGCTCGCTCATCAGTCGGCGCAGCAGATGGCCCTGCGGCCCGCGCAGCGCTTCGAAAACGACTTCTCGCACGCGACCGCTGCCCAGCGCCCGGGCCGCGGCGGTATCATCGAGACAATCCAGCAATCGCTCCAGCGCGCTGCCGATTGCGTCATCGAGAGTTACGGCCGCCATGGGCAACGCATGGTCGTCTGTATCGTCGGGCCACTGACCGCCTGCCGGCCATTCCGAGATCAGCTCGGCGAGCAGATCGGCATCCAGACGCAACGCCACGCCGAGCAGCGGCGCATCGCCGGGCCCGATGAAGGTCTCGCACTCGAACGGCAGCGGCATGGCCTGGACCAGATAATGACCGGGCCCGTAACGAATCACGCGATCATCGACATAGCCGGTCTTGTCGCCCTGGACGAAAAACATCAGACCGGGGGCGTAGCAGACCGGCTGCCGCGGCCTGTGCTCGCGGGCCGACAACAGCTGCAGTTCCGGAATGTCAGTGACGTTGTACCCGTCGTGGTCGAGATGCGCCTCGATCCGGCGCGCCAGCCGGGCACAGCGTTCAGCCTGCGCCGAGGACAGATGATTGGGCATGATTAGGCAACGTTATAGCGTAGAGAGGTCGCCAACCTGGATTTTTAGGCAAAACACAGCGATGAATGACTATGGTGATCGACGTCGGCCATCGCAATACTTCGTTCTGCTTATCGCTTTTCGATCGTCAGCCGATCGTCACTTCGACTAAGGAGTCGTTATGCCGACACCGACACAAGCCTTTGCCGCCCACGCGGCCGACAAGCCGCTCGAACACTGGCACTTCGAGCGTCGCGATCCGCGCCCGGACGATGTCTCCATCGAAATCCTCTATTGCGGCGTGTGTCATTCAGACCTGCATTTCGCCAAGAACGACTGGGGCTTCACCGAATTCCCGATCGTGCCCGGCCACGAAATCGTCGGCCGCGTCACCGCTGTCGGCCCCGACGTTTCCGGGTTTGCCGTGGGCGATCTTGTCGGCGTCGGTTGCATGGTGGACTCCTGCCGCGATTGTGACGCCTGCAACGACGGGCTCGAGCAGTACTGCCTGAACGGTTTCACCATGACTTACGGCAGCCCGGACCGGCACGACGGCACGATGACCCAGGGGGGTTATTCGAATTTCGTCGTGGTCTCCGAGCGTTTTGTCGTTGCCATGCCGGATGGGATCGATCTCAAATCGGCCGCGCCGATCCTGTGCGCGGGCATCACCACTTACAGCCCGCTCAAGCACTATGGCGTCGGTCGCGGTCACCGCATTGGCGTGATCGGCATGGGCGGCCTGGGACATATGGGCGTCAAGCTCGCCCAGGCGCTCGGCGCCGAGGTCACGGTGTTCACGCGTAGTCCGTCGAAGGTCGACGAGGCGAAATCCAACGGCGCCGATCATGTGGTCGTCTCGACCGATGACGACCAGATGGCCGCGGTCGCGCACACCTTCGACTTCATGCTCGACACGGTCCCGGTCCAGCACGAGATCGATCCGTATCTGAACTGCCTCAAATACGACGGCACGCATATTCTGGTCGGTCTGATGGACCCGATCGAGCCGCCGATCACCGGCATGAACCTGGTCTTCAAACGGCGCGTGGTGGGCGGTTCGCTCATCGGCGGCATGCCGGAGACCCAGGAGGTGCTGGATTTCTGCGCCGAGCACGGCATCACCTGTGATGTCGAAATGATCGACATCCAGTCCATCAACGAAGCCTTCGAACGCATGAAGAGCGGTGACGTGCGTTATCGCTTCGTCATCGACATGCAGTCGTTCGACAAGGCGGCCGCCTGATCACGGCTCTCCGGATCAACGGCCCTTGAGGGCAAAGCCGGCGCCGCGATGGCGCCGGCTTTTTTTTCATGGCCCGCCGGCCCCTTATCGACGTGGCTCAGCCGGCCCCGTCGTCGGCCTCAGCATGGGCGCGCTCGCCGCCCGGCAGGGCGTTGGCCGAGCTGATCGGCTTGTAGATACAGGCCGTCCCGCCCGGTGTGACCGCAACCGTGTAGCGCAGATCGCAGTTGGCCGCGGCGAACAGGGCCGCCTGTTCGGCATCGCCCGAGCCGCCCGGGCGATAGAGCACTTTCTGACCCGGCTGGCACTGATTGGCCACGTTCAACGGTTTCCAGGTATCGACCTGACAGAGCTTGGTCTGATCGATATCGGCACTCGTCTTGTCGGCCCCGTTGTTCTGCACACAACCGGCCAGTACCAGCACGGTCAACGCCAGCACACTCCGCCCGATCCAGTCACGCATCTCGTTTCTCCCTGAAATTGAAAAGCCGCCTGTCTTGCAGGACCGGCGGTACGGCTAGCCGAGGAATTCCAGCAAGGCGCGGTTGAACTCCGCGGCGTGCGTGGCGTTGATGCCGTGCGGGCCGCCCTCGATGACCACGAGCGAGGCATCGGCCACGGATTCGGCCGTGCGCTTGCCCGAAACCTCGAGCGGCACGATGCCATCGGCATCGCCATGAATGACCAGCGTGGGTACATCGATCGTTTTCAGATCGTCACGGAAATCCGTACGCCCGAACGCTGCGATGCAGTCCAGCGTGCCCTTGGGCGAGGCCGCCCACGCCAGATTGCGGTGATAGACCCGATTGGCCTCGGAGACCAGCAGCCCGCCGCTTTCGGTGGAGAAGAAGTCGGCCGAGAACCGCTCGAAGAACGCGGCCCGATCCTGTTTCACCCCATCCTCGAAGCTCTGAATCGTGGCGTCGTCCAGACCGCCGTCGGGGTTGTCGTCGCTCTTGAACAGATACGGTGGCACCGCGGACGCGAACACGGCACCCGACAGGCGTTTCGTGCCATAGGTGCCGATATAGCGCGCGACTTCGCCCCCGCCCATCGAAAAACCGACGAGCGTCACCTCGTTGAGATCCAGCGTTTCGATCAGCGTGTGCAGATCGGCGGCGAACGTATCGTAGTCGTAGCCGGTGTAAGGCTGTGAGGATTTGCCGAACCCGCGCCGGTCGTAGGTCACCACGCGATGGCCGGCCTCGACCAGCGCCCGTACCTGGCGCTCCCACGATCGGCCGGACAGCGGCCAGCCGTGAATGAGGACCACCGGCCGGCCTGCACCGACGTCCTCGTAGTACAGCTCCACCGGGCTCGAATTCTCGGTACCGACTTTCACATATCCCATGGCTGGCTCCGTTGCGCAGCGGCAATGTATGGATGACCGACAGTGTGCAAAGCCACGGCCGACGGCTCAACTATCGTTCAGTCCGGATCGGGCGCACCGCCGGGCCCGTTGAGTAGCGGCACCCGGAAAATCGTGAAATCACCGCGACGGGGATAGCCGTTGGCGAAATGGGTTTCGTTGAGATGCGAATCCGCGATGTAGAGATAGCCGTTGGCGATGGCAAACCCGTCGGCCCAGGCCAACCGTTCGGGGTCGTGCACGAGAACCTGACTTTCAAGCTGCGGCCGGCCCTTGTCGTCGCGCGTGGGCGTGAGCGCGACGACGCTGTGATGTTCGAGATCCCCGGCGTAGAGCACGCCGGCATCGCTCATCGCCAGCCCCCCGGACAACGCATGATCGCCGAGCGGCTCGACCTTGGCGGCCCGCTGGGCGGGCGTCAGCGATCGATCGATGAGCGCCGCGGTGGGAATACGATAATAATGCCGGTCCGACAGGGGGCGATAATAGAGCCAGTCCCGATCGGGCGAGAGGGCCAGGCCATCCGTATCCAGGGACAGCTCATGACCGTCCTGGGTACGGGCGATACGATCGCCGAATTTCAGATGCTGATCCGGGTCGGCCACGCTGGAGCGGTCGCGGCGCAGCACCATGCGCGAGCGTCCGCTGGCCAGATCCACCACGAGTATTCCGCCGCCGTTCTTGGCGTTGGAGATATAAGCCACGTTGTGCTTGTCGTCGACACGGACATCGTTGAGCGAGTCGCCCGGCTCGAGCACATTGCCGAACGTATAGCGATGCGTGATGCGGCCAGTCGCCGGATCGAGCGCCACGAGCTTGGGCGGCTGGTTGTCCGGCGCATCGGGCAGCGATTTGTCGAGCGCCCACAGCCGATTCGCCCGATCGACCCAGAGTGCCTGCACCGATATCCACTGCTGGCGGCCTGCGGCCTGCGCGTCGTAGTGGTTCCAGGCCGCATTCGGAAAAGGCGATGTGGCCCCGGTTTCCGGATCTACCGTCACCACGCTGGCCGATGAACGGGCATCCGCGCTCGCTGGTGCGCTGGCAAAAAGATGCCCATCGGGTGTCACGGCGATGCCGACCAGCTTGAAATCATTGCCGAAACGCGCGACGGGGTCGAGCGCGGCATCGGCGCCGTTGGTCTTTTCCGGCGCCGCCAGCGCACCGGCGACATCGGCATCCGTGGCCTCTTTCGCGGCCGGGGCGGCCCAGAGTGGCATCGACAGACCGGCCAGCACGATGGCGACGGCCGCGTATTGAATCGTTTCGCGCATGAGAAACTGCTTTTGACTCATGCGCTGAGTGTATGCCCGATCGGGCCACCGGGGCGCGAACGTCGTCGGCCCGGCGCAACCGGGACGCAGCCGATATCACTGCCTCATGTCGCACGCGGCGCGTCAACGCGCCGTCTTACCGGGTCGCGTCGGCCCCTGGCCACGCCAGGGCGTGTTGAGGTTTCGTGCGAGTCCGCGCCAAGTGCGCCCTGAAATTGACGATGGGCGGCAAGACGAGGCCTAGCTGGCGCCGCGCCGTCGTTCTACGCCCGCGTGCTGGAACGCTGTATTGCCGTCGTGTTCTTGATTTTGGGGCGCCTGTCCCTTTGGGTTGGGCCGCCCATGAAAAATCGACGATGGGCGCCCGGCGGCGTTGCGAGTCTGGATCGTGGCACGCCACGATCGGCAACCCGCGCCTTGCCGGACACACGGCGGCCTCTCAACGAAAAGGCGCTCGAACGACACATCAACAGGCCCTAGAATTTATAGAACAGCCGGAAACGGTCGTCGTAGAAGGTCTGGCTGTTCTCGAATCCGGTGATACCGAGCGTGTTCTGGATCTGGACACCGGCGAGCTTGTCGCTGATCGCGCCGAGATCGAACGTTACCCCCGTGTCCCAGCCCCAGGAGTGCTCGTCGTGCGTGATCGGCGTGCCGGCCGCGAACCCCCGCGGGCCGTCGTAGTTGTAGAAATTGTGACTCTGGCCGTCACGCGCGAGATAGCGCACATAGCGCGTGAAACCGCTGATGTTGTCCGTGGCCTGGATGTCGAGCCGCCCGCCATAGCCGTAACCCGGCCCCAGATCGCCGACACCGTCGTTCATGGTGTCGGTATAGAACAGACCGGACAGATCGGTATAGGGATGCACGACGCCGCCGTTGCGGAAACTGCCCTCGTGTCGCGGCGCGTAATGCCCCACAGCCGCCAGATTGACATGGGCCGTGCGCACACCGAACTTGGCGCCGTAGACCTGGGCATCGACGTTGCCCAGGCGCGCCGCGCCGGCCTCGGTCTCGTGCACGTACTGAACACGGGCATATGGTCGGATGCCCGAAAAATTCTCGCCGCCCAGCAGCGCCGGCGTCTGGTAGCCGGCCTCGACGTATTGCAGATCGGCGGTGTCGTTGAAGTTGTAGTGCCAGACCTGAGCGATGTAGTCGCCGACGTGCGTGCGCTGGCGCACATGCGTGCCGAGCGTGTAGAAACCGCTGGTATCGTCGACGTAGCGATTGCCGTCGGCGAAATGGTCCGATTGACGGCTTTCGTACTTATACATGCGCGCGAAATAGACACGCCACTTCGGCATCGACGCGACATCCCCGGCAAACGTCATGGGCATGAGCAGATCGTTGTCGTAGGACACGGGCGCCTTGCGCTGACGGCTCAGCGTGCCTTTCTTCGTCTTGCCGGTATCGAAATCCGTGTCTTCGCCGCGGGTCAGGGCGAGCGGGTCGACGGCGACCGAAAACCCGGCGAACGAGCGCGGAATGAAGGCGAACTGGTCATCCGAGGCGAACGGCGTATAGATGTTCTGTCGGCCCGCCCGCACTCGCACGCCGTCGATGTTGTACTGCAGATAAGCACGGTTGAGCGTGCGATAGTGCCCGGTCGCACCGACGAGGTTGGGGTTGTAGTCAGTCTTGTCCCGCAGCGCCTGGGCAAACGAGAAACCCAACCCCGCCGAGAAGCCGTAGAGCGTGCCCGTCTCGGCGTAGATGTTGCCGCCGACGGCCAGCGACTCCAGCTCGTAGTCGTCGTCGGCCTGTCCGTCGCGCTGCCCGGGAAACGGCTGATTCAGGTTGTGATCGCGGTAGAAGTCATAGAGTCCGACACGCCCGTGAAGACGGATCCCGCGGACCCACTGCTGCTCTGCCTGCTGCAGGAAACCGCCCGCGGCCTCCTCGCCGTCGGCCGGCGCCTCGGCGGCCCCCGCCGTGGCCGCGATGCCGGTCAATCCCAGCGCGAGCGCGCCCACGGCCGACAGCATCCGGCCCGACGACACACATCGCGTCGTGCCGACCCGTTCCACACTGCGCTTCCCCAACGATTTTCCTTAAATAATATGTAATTGCCACATATTATGCCGTCCGCCCCGGATGCCGTGGGGTATAGATTGTGGGCAATGCAAACCGCTGAGCCTCATCCGTCCAGTCTGAACGACGGCATCGAGGCCGCCCGGCGACGACCACTGCCGCCCGCATGCCCTGCCCCGCCACGCCGGCGTCTATCGGTCCATCAGATGTCGGCCGACGCCATGATGTCCCGGTAGCCGACCGAATCGGCATGCAGCGCGCGATAGACCCGGTATTTGGCATCGTGAAAGGATCGTCGCTCGTCGCGTGGCTCGACGACGCGGGCCGTCCGGCTCATTCGGGCGGCGGCGGCACGCAGATCCGGCACATCGCCGGCAGCAGTCACGGCCAGCATCGCACTACCGAGCAGAACCGTCTCCGTCTCGGCAGGCACCTCAAGAGGCAGACCGATGGCATCGGCCGTCTCCGTCAGCCATCGCTCGTTCTTCAGGATGCCGCCACACACGCGCAGCCGGGTCACCGCGTGACCGTTGTCGTTCAGTGCCTCGATGATGTGCCGCGTCCCATAGGACACCGCCTGCAGCGTCGCCAGGTAACGAACAGCCAGATCGTCAATACGCGTTCCCAGCGTCAGGCCGGTGAATGCGCCGGTGAGCGTGGCATCCGCCAGTGGCGACCGATTGCCGTGGTGGTAATCCAGAACATGAACATCGCGGGTCAGTGTCGGCGCGCCGTGTTCTGCCTCCATGGCATCGAGGCGGGCGTTGAGCACATCGAAATGACTCATGCCGCGGGCATCAGCCTCTGCCATCAGGGCGGTGCCTGCCGCACTGTCCGCGATCACGTGATCGATCAACGCCCCGACCGCGCTCTGCCCGCCCTCGTTGATCCAGCCATCCGGCAGCACCGCGCCCCAGTACGGCCCCCACACGCCCGGCACGAAACAAGGCGCGCGCGAGAACGCGATATGGCAGGTCGAGGTTCCGGCAATCACCGCCAGGCCAGCCTCCGGGTCGTCACCGAGCATGCCGAGCGCGCCGGCATGGGCATCGATCAGCCCAGTCGCGACCACCACATCGCCGCGCAGTCCGAACGCTTCAGCCACGGCCGGGGTCAGATGCCCCGCGGGCGCACCGGGTTCACGGATCGGGCCGGTCATACGCGGCTTGTCGAGCAGGGACTCGAGGCCGATGTCAGCCAGCAGATCCGTCGGCCAGCGTTTCTCGTGGGCCAGATACAGCCACTTGCAGACCTGGGTGCAGACACTCTTGCCCGGCGTTTTGTCGCTATCGAGCGCCCCAACGGCTCGCGCCACCATGTAATCGGCCAGATCGAGGAACATCGCGGCGCGTTCGTACTGATCCGGCCGATTTCGCGCGAGCCAGAGCAGCTTGGGCAATTCCAGCTCCGGGCTGACCTGGCCGCCGATGTAGCGCAGCGCCTCGTGACCGGTCGCCGCGATCGTCTCGGCTTCGGCAGTGGCACGATGGTCCATCCACATGATGATGTTCTGTGCATCGTCATCGGTGGGTGAAACCGAAACCGGTGCCCCATCGGCTCCGACAGCCACGAGCGAACAGGTGGCATCGAAGCCGATGGCGCGGACACTCTCGCGGGCGATCGCGGCCGCATCGAGCGCCTCGTTTACGGCCTGCACGCAGGCCCGCCAGATATCGTCACTCGATTGCTCGACGAACGCCGCCGCGGGCCGAAACTGCGCGATCGCACAGGCACGTTGGGCCAGACAGCGCCCGGCACCATCAAAAACGCCAGCCCGAACACTGCCCGACCCCACGTCAATGCCGAGATAATACGCGCTCATGGAATCTCCTCTTGCCGAGTGGAACCGGCGTGCTCGGTCTGACACCGCACCGGGCGACCACTCTGCCGCGTTTCTGGTGAACGCGCTCGTCAATCCGCTTCGACTTTAGCCTAGGGCGTGTTGAGGTTTCGTCCGAGCGCCTTTTCGTCGAGAGACCGCCGTGTGTCCGGCAAGGCTCGCAACGCCGCAGGGCGCCCGTCGTCGATTTTTCATGGGCGGCCCAACCCGAAGGGACAAGCGCCCTAAAATCAAAAACACGACGGCAATCCAGCGTTCCAGCACGCTGGCGCAGCATCACTGCACGGTGCCTGAGACGCCTCGTCTTGCCGCCCATCGTCAATTTCAGGGCACACTTGGCGCGGACTCGCACGAAACCTCAACACGCCCGAAGGCCTGTCGTTACGAGATAGCAGGGGCAACGCGAAGGACTAGCGGCCAAGCGACGACCATACGGCGTTATCGCGCGCTCACATGGCTGAGCCACGCCATTCTCACGATGCCTTGTCTTGCCGCCGTTTGGCCACGGGTGCGACGGTCGATCTCGTGACGACGCGCGCCAAGTAATCCAAAAGGCGGATTGTGAAACGCCAAGCCTCGCAATAGCGTGAAATGACAACGTTAACATAACTGCCTCGCCGGGTATGGCTGCATCGCCCAACGATCAGCAGCGCCGGCGACGGCCACGAGGAGGAGCGAACCCAATGTCGATCATGAGAAAACCCAATCTCCGCCGCGCGCTGGCGCTGGCCCTGATGCCGATTGCCGCCGTCGCCCTGCCTGCCGCTGCGGCCGACGATCAAAAAAAGCCGGATAACGAACTCGTCATCGGGATGTCGTTCCAGGAATTGAACAATCCCTACTTCGTGACCATGCAGAAGGCACTGCAGAAACAGGTCGACAAGATGGGAGCCAAGCTGATCGTCACCGACGCCCATCACGACATCGCCAAGCAGACCAGCGACGTCGAAGACATGATCCAGCGCGGCGTGGATGTGCTGCTGCTCAACCCCACCGATACGGTTGGCATCCAGTCAGCCGTCGTTTCTGCCCACAGCGCGGGCATTCCGACCGTCGCGGTCGACGCTCAGGCGGACGGACCGGTTTCCGGCTTCGTCGGTTCGAAGAATTTCAAGGCTGGCTATCTGGCCTGTCAGTATTTGGCCAAGAGCCTGAACGGCAAAGGCCAGGTCGCGATCCTCAACGGGATTCCGGTCACGCCGATCCTGCAACGTGTCAAGGGCTGCAAGAAAGCACTCGGCGAGGCCGACAGCATCAAGATCGTCGACGAACAGAACGGTCACCAGGAACGTGACACCGCCATGAACGTGACAGAAAACATGCTTCAGGCCCATCCCGACCTCGACGGCCTGTTCAGTGTGAATGATGGTGGCACGCTCGGCGCGCTGGTTGCGCTTCAATCAAGCCAGAATCACGTCAAACTGGCCACGATCGATGGTATTCCGGAGGTCATCAAGGCAATGCAGAAGCCCGATACGCCGATCGTCGTGGATGTGGCCCAGCACCCGGATGTCGAAGTCGTCAAGGCGCTGCAACTGGCGCTCAAGAAATATCGCGGCGAGAAGAGCCCGGACGAAATCCCGGTCGATGTCACCCCGGTGACTCCTGAGAACGCTGCCGGCTTCCACTGGGGCAGCTGAGCCTCATTGCGAGCGCGACGCCAGTAAGGCGCCGCGCTCGTACTGCGCAGGAGCGATCGATGACTGCCGTGTTGTCACTGGAACAAGTGAGCAAGCAATTCCCGGGTGTGAAGGCGCTGGATAACGTCAGCCTGACGGTCGCCGCCGGCGAAATTCATGCCCTGCTGGGCGAGAACGGCGCGGGCAAATCGACGTTGATGAAGATCCTATGCGGTATTCATCAACCCGATGAAGGCACGATTCGGCTGGATGGCGAACCCCGTCGATTCACCAGCTATCGCGATGCGTGTGCGACCGGCGTGGGCATCGTGTTTCAGGAATTCAGCCTCGTGCCGTGGTTGTCGGTGGTCGACAACATCTTTCTAGGCCGCGAACCGCGGAATCGCCTCGGCCTGATCCGGCACGCACAGATGCGCGCCGAAGCCAACGCTCTGTTCGACCGGTTGGAAATCGACATCGACCCGGAGATATCGGTACACCGGCTGAGCGTGGCCGATCAGCAATTCGTCGAGATTGCCAAGGCATTGTCGCTCAACGCCCGCGTGCTGGTACTCGACGAGCCAACCGCCCCGCTTACGCCAAGTGAAGTCGAACGCCTGTTCCGCATCATGCGACGCCTGCGCGAAGACGGGGTCGCGATGGTTTTCATCTCGCATCATCTCGAAGAGATCTTCCAGATCTGCGACCGGATCACAGTGCTGCGCGACGGCACATACGTGGACAGCTGCCGCGTGGCGGACACGGATCACGACGCACTCGTGGAAATGATGATCGGGCGTCGGGTCGAGAACATCTTCCCTCCGCGCCAAGCACGGGCCGCGAATTCCCCGCTTCTGCTCACGGCCGAGATCGGCCTGAAACAGACCGACCACACCGATTCGATCACGTTGCACCGGGGCGAAATTCTGGGGTTTGCCGGGCTCGTGGGATCAGGGCGCAGCGAATTTGCCATGGCCCTGATCGGCGCCTATCCGACGCGCGTCGCCCAAATTCGACTCGACGGCGCCGACGTCACGTTTCGCTCACCGGCCGATGCGCTGGATGCGGGGATCGGGATGCTGCCGGAGGATCGCAAGCGCCAGGGACTGATCCTGCCGTTTTCCTGCGCCGACAACATCACGCTCAATCACCTGGGACAATTCTATCGGCCGGCTCCGTTTATCAGCCGCAAGCAAGAAGCCGAAACCGTCGATGCGGCCATGGATCAGGTCCGGGTCAAGGCACCGAGTGCGCAAACCCCTGTGGCCTCGCTTTCCGGCGGCAATCAACAGAAGGTGGTCATTGCCCGCTGGCTGGATCGCGGCTGTCGGATTCTCATTTTCGACGAGCCGACGCGCGGCATCGATGTCGGCGCCAAGGCCGAGATCTACACACTGATGAAACGGCTGGCTGCCCAGGGCATCGCCATCATCATGATTTCTTCCGAACTACCCGAGATCACCGGCCTGTGTGACCGCGTGCTGGTCTTCAGCCACGGCCGGATCGTGGCCGAACTGGCCGACGAGGCGATCGAGGCCGACACCATCATGCGACACGCCGTGACCGAGCCACGCCGCAACGATGTCTCCCATTCTGTGACCGAGGACGCCTGATGAGCGACGCCACCCCATCCGCCGCCGTCGCGGCGCCGCGACGACAACGCCGTTCGCGCTGGCAGCGGCTGCTGCATTCGCCGATGTTCTTCCCGCTCCTGGGGTTCATCGCCGTATTCATCATCATGAGTCTGGTCAACGACCGGTTTCTTGATCTCGGGAATATCCAGAACGTGATCCGACAGGGCTCGGTGATCGGCATCATCGCCGTGGGCATGAGCTTTGCCATTTTCACCGGCGGCATCGATCTGTCGGTCGGCCCGGTGATGGCCCTGTCCGGCACCATCATGGCCGGGCTGATGGCCGCGGGCTGGCCGGCACCGGTCGCAATCGCCGCCGGACTCTGCCTCGGCAGCGCCTTCGGTGCCTTCAACGGTTTCTGTGTCGCCTTTGGCCGAATGCCGCCGATCATCGTCACCCTGGCCACGATGGGCGCGGCCCACGGCCTGGCACTGCTCTACACCGGCGGCTACCCGATCTCGGGGTTGCCGTCGTGGTTCTCCTGGTTCGGCCGCGGCACGCTGGCCGGCATTCAGTTGCCGATCCTGATCATGCTTCTGACTTATGCGATCGCCTATGTGGTCCTGCATCACACCCCGTTCGGTCGTTATGTCTATGCCGTGGGCGGCAACGAGGAAGCGACCCGCCTGACCGGCATCCGGGTGCCGCGCACGAAGATGCTGGTCTACACGATCAGCGGCCTGACGGCGGCCATCGCCGGGCTTGTGATCACCTCGCGTCTGATGAGCGGGCAGCCGGGCATCGGCGAAGGCTTCGAGCTGGACGCAATCGCCGCCGTCGTACTCGGCGGCGCAGCCATCGCCGGCGGGCGCGGCGTGGTTCTGGGCACACTCGTCGGTGCCATGCTACTGGCCATGCTCAACAACGGACTGAATTTGATGGGCGTGTCGTCCTATCTGCAGGACGTCATCAAGGGCGGGATCATCCTGCTGGCCGTCTACATCGGTCGCGGCCGCGACGCCTGACCTGTCTCCAACCCGACTTCACTGTTCAACGCCGCGACGCGGCAAGGAAATTCCGTCATGAGCCAGACCGCCGAAACAATGCAGGCCATTGTCTGTCATGGGCCCGAGGATTATCGCCACGAGCGCATCGCCCGACCGACGGCCGGCCCCGGCGAGGTCATTCTCAAGATCGGTGCCTGTGGTATCTGTGCCAGCGACGTGAAGTGTCGCGGCGGTGCGGCCATGTTCTGGGGCAGCGCGTCCCAACCGTCGTGGGTGAAGGCACCAGTGGTGGCCGGCCACGAATTCTTTGGCGAAGTCGTCGAGCTGGGTACGGGTGCTGCCGAGCGCACCGGGCTTACGATCGGCGACCGGGCCATCGCCGAACAGATCGTGCCATGCGGCGAGTGCCTGTACTGCGATTCCGGTCATTACTGGATGTGCGAAGTCCATAACATCTTCGGCTTCCAGCGCGAGGCCGCTGATGGCGGCATGGCCGAATACATGCGCATACCGGCCAAGGGCCGCCTGCATCAGATTCCGGAAGCCCTGAGTCGGGCCGAGGCGGCTTTCATCGAGCCGTTGGCCTGCGGGATTCATGCCGTCAATCGCGGCGATATCCAGCTCGACGATACGGTGGTGATCGCCGGCGCCGGGCCAATTGGCCTGGCGATGGTCCAGGTCGCCCATCTCAAGACACCGAAAAAGCTCATCGTGATCGACATGATCGATGAACGGCTCGAACTGGCCGAACGCTTCGGCGCTGATGTCACCCTCAATCCATCCCGAGACGATGTCGGCGCGCGTGTCCGCGAGCTGACCGGCGGTTACGGCTGCGATGTCTATATCGAGGCCACCGGTTCACCGACCGGCGTCCGCCAGGGGCTGGACATCATTCGCAAGCTCGGGCGCTTCGTGGAGTTCAGCGTATTCGGCAAGGAAACATCCGTGGACTGGTCAATCATCGGCGATCGCAAGGAACTGGACATACGCGGCGCCCATCTGTCGCCGCGGACCTTTCCAGTCGCCATCGACCTGATGCAACGCGGGCTCGTAAGCACTGACGGCATCGTCACGCACGAGATTCCCATGGCCGATTACGAACAGGGTTTCCGCATGGCCACCGCGGCCGAATCGATCAAGGTGCTGCTAATTCCCTGATCGCGCGGGCCACCGTGGCTATTCGATCAGCACGCCGCGGACCGTCTCGGTCTGCGGCGCGAGTTCCGGCTCGGCGATCCGCTCGAGCAACATCTCGAGCGCCCGCTGGCCGGCATGAAAGCCATCGTGCACCACACAGGGTACGTGGATATCGAAGATATCGAGGTAGGGCAGCCGATCGACGCTGACCACGCTCAGTGTGTCGGGCGCGATGCCGTGGGCCTTCATGGCCTGTAATGCGCCGAGCGTGATGAGCTGATTCAGTCCGAAAATCGCACCGGGCATGCCCCGACTTTCGATATGCTCGCTCACCCGCTCACGCGCCGGTGCCAGGGTGTAATCCCCCCAGACGATGTCGAGCGAGAGCGCTGTCGTACTCGTACGGCGCGCGAGCGCCTTGCGCACACCGGCCAGGCGCTCCTGAGTGATTCGGGAACGCTCGGGGCCTGCCACCACCAACAGATCCGTCGCCCGGCGCTCAAAGACCGCGTCGGTTTCGGCGAATACACGCTGGAGCAAATGACGAGCCGCACATTCGCCTGCCCAGGCGTTGTCGAGCACCACGGCACTGAAACCGGCGTCGGCCAGAGTGCGATCGAGCTGTACGACAGCCACATCGCTGTTACGCAGACGCTCGACGTAGGCTGGTCGGTAATGCGGCTCGTCGGATACGGGCGAGAGGATGATGCCAGCCGCCTGGTAACTGAGCAGCGTTTCGATCGCCTTGGCCTCTAGCCAGGGCTCTCCATCTGTATCGAACAGCAGAATCGCGTAGTTGTGTCGTTTCGCATGACGCGACACGGCCTTGATCATCTCGGCGTAGAACGGGTTGTCCACGCTCGCGGTGACGAAACCGATCAGTCGACTCTCGCTGTGCTTCAGGCCCCGCGCAAAGGCATTGGGCACATAACCCAGCTCGCTGGCCGCGGCCTCGATCCGGGACCGGGTCTCGGGCTTGACCAGCTCCGGCCGATTCAGTGCCCGCGACACCGTGATGCTCGTCAGACCGACACGGGCGGCAACGTCGGCGATGGTGACACGGCGCCTCTTGGGCATCTGGCAGCGTTATCCGAATCGAAGACAGGACCAGCGCCTCAGCCTATCGCAAACCGCACCCGCGTCGTCAGCCCGCAACGGGTCGACGCGGGTTTTGGCGCCGCTGGCTGTCGTCGCCCTCAGGCGCCCAGCGGCCCGGTCTGTTTATCGAGCGCACCGGCTTCCTGATCCACCGGGCGTCGCTTGATGGCCGCATAGGCCAGGCCGGTGATGACCGATCCGGCAGCAATGGCCGCCAGATACAGCAACGCATGCCCCACCGCCTTCGGAATCAGCAGGACGAACAGGCCGCCGTGCGGTGCCATCAGCTGGCAGCCGAAGAACATCGACAGCGCCCCGGCGACCGCGCCGCCGACCACGCAACAGGGAATCACGCGCAGCGGGTCCTTGGCGGCAAACGGAATCGCGCCTTCGGTGATGAAACACAGCCCCAGCACGAGCGCGGCCTTGCCGCCTTCGCGCTCGGCCTCGGCGAACTTCGATCGGGCGACGAGGCAGGCAATGCCCATGGCGATCGGCGGCACCATGCCACCGGCCATGATCGCGCCCATCGGCAGATAGGTCTGGCTCGACAACAGCCCGACCCCGAAGGTGTAGGCCGCCTTGTTGATCGGCCCGCCCATGTCGATGCACATCATGCCGCCGAGCAGCGCGCCCAGCAGCACGGCATCGGTCGAGCCCATCGAGTTCAGAAACGCCTTGAGTTCCGCCAGGATCGCGGCCACCGGCGTGCCGACGACATAGATCATGATCAACCCGGTCGCCAGCGAGGACAACAACGGGATGATCAGGATCGGCTTGAGCGATTCCATGCTCGCCGGCAGCGGAATCGCCCGCTTGACCGCCAGTGCCGCATAACCGCCGAGGAAGCCGGCGATAATGCCACCGATGAAACCGGCCCCGAGGTCGGTGGCCAGCAACCCCCCGATCAGCCCCGGTGTCAGGCCCGGGCGATCGGCAATGGAATAGGCGATGTAGCCGGCCAGCACCGGCACCATCAGCTTGAAAGCCGCCCCGCCGCCGATCTGCGAGAGCGCGGCGGCGAGACTGCCTTTCTCGTCGGCGGCATTGATACCGAACATGAACGACAAAGCGATGCACAGACCGCCGGCCACGACGATGGGCAGCATGTAGGACACGCCGGTCAACAGATGCTTGTAGACGCCGCGTTCCTTGATCGACTTGTTGGCGCGACCCGGCGCCGACGCGGTGCCTTCGCCTTCAACGACCGCCTCGGAAAGCGCGGCCTCGACGGTCGCCCGTGCTTTTTTCAAGGCATTGCCGGTGGAGGTCCGGTAGATGCGTTTACCGGCGAAACGCGTGTCGTCGACCTCGATGTCACAGGCCAGCAGCACGACGTCGGCTGCCGCGATCTCGTCTTCGGTCAAGGCATCCTGTGCGCCGACCGAGCCCTGGGTCTCCACGCGGATCTCGTGGCCCAGCGCCCGACCGGCTTCGGTCAGCGCCTCGGCCGCCATGAACGTGTGCGCCACACCGGTCGGGCAGGCCGTGACCGCGACGATGCGCTGGCCGTCGCCGGCGGTATCGGACGAGGCCTGGCCTGCCGGCCGGCTGAGAACCGACGGCGCATTCGTATGGTCGTAGACCACGCTGCCCTCGGCGGCCGCATCGAGCACGGCCTCCGGTTCTGCCAGTGCGTCCGCGATATCGGCGTGATAAAGCGCTCGCCCATCGTAGCGCGCCAGATCCACCGGCGCGCTCGCGGCCACGATCACGCAATCGGACGTGCCCGTATCCTCGTCGTGGAACACGCTGGACCAGCCACGTCGTTCGGCGGCCCGCGCCAGACGCTGGCCGGCGAGCCAGGAGGTGGTATGCCCGCCGGGACAGGCGGTGACGATCGTCAGTTTCATGCTCTCCCCCCTCGAACCGCGTCGACAGCGGTGGAATCACTCAGGTTGTGAATACGCGTGGCCGTGTGAAGCGCCGTGAAACCAGCGTGATCGCTGCGTCCCACACCCACTCGCGTAACCGCGTCGGCGGCCAGTGCGGCGGCGAAGGCCAGCGTGCGCGCATCGGCCCAGCCCGACAGGCGGCCGTGCAGCAGGCCGGCCAGCAACGTATCGCCGGCACAGACAGTGTCGATTACACGCACGCGCGGCGGCTCGGCCTGCCAGACCGCTGCCGGCGTGACCCAGAGCAACGCGTCATCGCCTCGGGAGATCACGACATCCGCCGCCCCGCCGGCCTGCATGCGCCGGGCGGCGGCCAGAAGCTCGTCGCGCGAGGCCGGCGTGTGCCCGTCCCACTCGGCGAGCTCTGCTTCGTTGGGTTTGACGAGCGTCGGGCCGGCCGCGATACCCGCGGCCAGCGCCGCCCCGCTGGTATCCAGCCAGACCGGCGTGCCGCGCGCCGTGATTCGCAAGACGAGCCCGGCGAATGCATGCGGCGATACACCGGGGGCCAGGCTACCGGAAACAACCACCGCCGCCGGCGCGGCCGAGAGCAGATCATCCACGTCGGCCAGCAGCCGGGCCCAGGCCTCATCGTCGATGCCGGCCCCGGCGGTATTGAGATCGGTGACACGACCATCCGCCTCGCCGATCTTCACATTGGTCCGGGTTTCACCGGCGATGCGCGTACAACCATCGACGATGCCACACGCTGCAAACGCGGCGACGAACCGGTCCGCGTTGGCCGCGCCGAGAAAACCGGCCGCGGTGACCGCATGGCCGTGCGCGGCCAGCACTTCGGCCACGTTGTGGCCCTTGCCGCCACAGCGAGTCGTCGTCCGTTCGGCCCGATGCACGGTGCCGGGCGAGAGCACATCCACGCCGATCGACAGATCGATCGCCGGATTGAGCGTGATCGTGACCACGCGACTCATACCGGATGCTCCAGCGCTTCGCGAACGGCGGTCGCGGTCGGCAGTCGCAACCATGCATCGGCCTGGGTCGCAGCCTCGCGCTGGTCCAGATCGCGGATACGCGCCTTGACCAACGGCACCTGACGCGCGTTGACCGAAACTTCATCGACACCGAGGCCGACCAGTACCCGGATCGCCTGGGCATCGCTGGCCAGCTCGCCACACACGCCGACCCAGCAGTCGTGGCCGGCCGCGGCCTGGACCGTCATGCGGATCAGGCGCAGCACGGCCGGATGCAATCCGTCGGCCTCGGCGGACAGCCGCGGGTGGCCGCGGTCGATGGCCAGCGTGTACTGCGTCAGGTCGTTGGTGCCGATCGAGAAGAAATCGACGTCCGGCGCCAGCGTCTCGGCGAGCAGTGCACAGGACGGGATCTCGATCATCACGCCGAGCTGGACATCGAGATCGCGATCGAACTCGGCCAGCACGCGATCGTAGATGGCTCGGGCGGCCTGAAACTCGGCGACGTCCTTGACCATGGGAAACATGATCCGCAGGGGACGGCCTTCGCTGGCGGTGACCAGGGCCCGGATCTGGGTTTCAAGGATGTTCGGCCGCATCAGCGCCAGGCGAATACCGCGCAGCCCGAGAAACGGGTTGTCCTCGGGCGGTACGGGCCAGTAATCCAGCGGCTTGTCGCCGCCGACATCCAGCGTCCGGGCCACCAGCGGCCGATCCGGACCGAGTGCATCGAAGGCCCGTCGGTATTCGGTGACCTGGGTCTCCAGATCGGGCGCGGACGGATGCGCCATAAAGATGAATTCGGTGCGCAGCAGCCCCACGCCCTCGGCCCCGCGGCCGACGGCGTCCCCGGCGTGAGAGGTATTGCCCAGGTTGGCCGCGACCTCGATCCGCACGCCGTCCCGCGTGATCGCCGGCTCGTCGCGCGCCGCGAAGGCCCGCTCCTCGAGCGCGGCCCGCTCGGCGATCGCACGCTCGGAGCGGGCCCGACGTTCATCGCTGGGGTTGGCCACGAACCGACCACGCTCGCCGTCGATGATCAACGATGTCTCGTCAGCCAGCGAGAGCACCTGTTCGCCGGCACCGACCACCGCCGGAATGCCGAGACTGCGCGCCAGAATCGCGCTGTGCGACGTCGCCCCGCCTTTGGCCGTCAGCAGACCGCGCACCCGCTCCGTGTCCAGCTGGGCGACATCGGACGGGCCGATGTCCTCGGCCACGAGAATATAGGGATGCTCGGGTGGCTCGGGCATGGACACACCGCACAACACGCCCAGCACACGGCGGCCGACATCCCGCAGATCGGCGGCGCGCTCGGCGAGCACGCGGTCGGCGAGCGCCGCCTGGGCTCGGGCCGAGGCATCGATGGCCGACCACCAGCCGGCCTCGGCCGAAGCCCCTTCGTTAATCGCCTCGACGGCGGCCTCGCGCAGCTCGGGATCCCGCAGCATCTCCTCGTGCATGGACAGGATCTCGGCCATGTCGCCGCCGTCGGCGGCCTGGATGAGATCGGTCAGCTGGCGATAGGACGCCCGGATCGCATCGTCCAGACGCTTGCGCTCGGTGATCGAATCGTCGCTGGTTTCGGCATAATCGAACGCCGGCAGACGCATCACGAACACCGGCGCGATCGCCATGCCCGGCGAGGCCGCGACCGCCGTCAGCGGCGTATCGTCGTCGGGAGCCGGCGCGAGGGCGACAGGCGTGGTCTTGTTACGCGAGGGCCGCGCTTCGCTGGTGTCCTCCAACGGCAACACATCCTCGCCGAGGCCGGCACGCACGGCATCGGCGATGGCCCCGAGCGCCGTGGCCGCCCCCTCGCCCTCGGCCGAGAAGACCAGCATCTGGCCGCGTCGTGCGCCCAGGCCGATCACCTTGGTCAGGCTGGCGGCCGATACCGAGTCCGCCCCGCCGGCCTCCAGCCGAACACGGATTGGCAGGCGTTGTTCGCGGGCGATCTGGACCAGCTGCTTGGCCGGGCGAGCGTGCAGGCCGTGGGCGTTACGCACCCGCACCCGCAACACCTCGGCCCCGGCCGACTCGCCGGCCAGCCGCCCCAGCAATTGAGCCGCATCGAGCTCCGGCAACCGGGCGCCCTCTCCAGCCTCCAGAACGCCTAGCAGCCGGCCGAGCAGTTCTTGCGTGACGTGCTCGGCAGCGGCCTCGGGCCGCGACATGCGGGCCAGCACGAATACGCCATGAACCGAGCGCGGCTCGGCAGGCGTGGCCACGGCCAGCGCCGGCTGGCTGACATCGTGGCTGGACTCGACCAGATACAACCCTTCCCCGAGTGGAATCGGCTGACTGGCCAGGGCATGTCGCACGAAGCCCGAACCGGCGACGCCGGCCTCGTGCAGGCGGGCAGCCGCGATCGCGGTCAGCCCCTCGCAGCTTGCGGCCGGCACCCGGGCCGCAATCGTGGCGCGATCGAGCCGGGCACTGACGGGCTCGCGCGAGAGCAGCTTGATCACGGTTTCGGCATCGCTGGCCGCGGCCAGCCGATCGGCCACGCCCGGCGTATCCAGCACATGCGTAAGCTGTCGCAGGATATCCAGATGCTGATCACCGGCCGCGGCAATCGTGACGATCACCGAAACCGTGTTGCCGTCGTGCCAGGTCACCCCGTCGGGGAACTGCAACACCCGGAGCCCGGTATGATCGACGTGGGCGCTGGCATCCTTGGTCCCGTGCGGGATGGCAATGCCATTGCCCAGATAGGTCGAGGATTGGGCCTCGCGATCGAACAGGGCATCGGCATAGGCCGAGTCGACCAGGCCGGCCTCGACGAGCGCTTTACCGGCCGCGCCCAGCGCATCGCGCCAATCGTCGGCGGTCTGGTCGAGCAGCACGGCATCAGGGGTGAGTTCGAGCATGGGTTCTCCCGGTACGGGCGCGACCGTAGGCGTTGAACGAGCCTGCTGACTATTCGCCGAAGGGCGCATGGCTGAATCGTGTCAGCCGTTCTAGAGTGCATGCTGAAACCAGGCCGTGATGGAAGCAAGTGAAATGGCGCCCCTTAAGACAAAAGTCTGACCGGCAGACGCGATCATGACAGCACGCACACTCGCCGACATCGCCCGGCTGGCCGGTGTTTCGCGCACGACCGCCAGCTATGTCGTCAACGGCCAGGCCGAGGCCCGTCGGATCAGTTCGGCGACCGTGGCGCGGGTCAACGCGGTCATCGCCGAGCACGATTTTCGGGTCGATGCCCGGGCCGCCGCCCTGCGACGGGGCGAAACCCGCACGCTCGGCCTGATCCTGCCCGATCTCGAAAACCTGAGCTATGCGCGTCTGGCCAAGCACATCGAGCGCGGCGCCCGACGGGCCGGCTATCAGCTGTTCGTCGTCGACTCCGATGACGACCCGGACACCGAGCGCACGCTCGTGGCGGCCCTGCGGGCCCGACGCTGCGATGCGCTGATCGTGGCGTCCTGCCTGAGTCCGGACGATCCCTTCTATGCCGAGATCGTCGCCGACGGCCTGCCGGTGATCGGCTTCGATCGACCGCTGGATCCCACGCGGCTCTGCAGCGTGGCCTCGGCCAACGAGAGTGCTGCCTACGAACTCGCGAGCGCCGTACGATCCCGGATCAACGGCACGGCCCTGTGGCTGGATGCCGTCCCCTGGCTGTCGATCACTCAGCGGCGCCGCGCCGGGTACGAACGGGCGCTTGCCGCGCGCGGCGCGTCCTCATCGGCGGCGTGCACCGGCGTCCGCTACGATCGCGCGACGGGGGCCAGACTCATGCAGGCCTATCTGGCCGAACACGCGCCGCCCGCGGCCGTGATCACGGCCGCCTATCCCCTGCTCGACGGCGCCCTGGATGTCTTGCTGGATCACGGTACATCGCGGCCCAAGCAGGCACTGCCGCAACTGGCCACGTTCGGCGATCATCGCCTGCTGGATTTCCTGCCCACTACCGTGCATACGATGGCCCAGCAGCACGATATTCTGGCGAACCAGGTCTTGAAACGACTCTGGGCCGCGCTTGCCGATGAGTACCTGCCGGGTCACGATCGCATCCCGCGTGTGCTTCGTCGGCGGGACAACCGCCCGTGAACCGCATACGACATTAGTGGTAGGCACACCATTTATTCGTGGGAATCGGTCCCAGCGCACGCTATTTTATGCGCCACCGTACGCCGCCGCATGTCGGCGCCCTGCATCAAACGGGCGCCCCGCCCCATCAAACAAAGGAGATCAACATGGCTGGCTCCGCCAATCCCGGCTCCGCCTCGACAGGCCGAGCCCCCTCGGCCGTCGCGCACGCCGATATCGTGCCCATGGTCTGGCTGTCCTGCGGCCTGGCCGCGCTCGCCGGCCTGCTGTTCGGCATGGACATCGGCGTCATTTCCGGCGCCCTGCCTTTCATCAATAAAGAGTTCGATCTGTCACCGTCCATGGAGGGCTGGATCGTCTCCTCGATGATGGTCGGCGCCGCCGTCGGCGCCCTGTCGGCCGGTTCCATCTCGAAGAACATGGGCCGCAAGCGCGCGCTGCTGGCCTCCTCGCTGCTGTTTATCGTCGGGGCACTCGTGTGCGTGGCCGCCACCGGCCCGACGCTGCTGTGGATCGGGCGCATCCTGCTTGGTCTGGCGGTTGGCGTGGCCTCGTTCACCGCGCCGCTGTATCTGTCCGAAGTGACGCCGGAGCGCATTCGCGGCACGACGATCTCCTTCTACCAGCTCATGGTGACGGTCGGTATTCTCGCCGCCTTCGTCTCCAACGCTGCCTTCTCCTATATCGAGAGCTGGCGCTGGATGTTCGGCGTACTCACGATTCCGGCCATTCTCTTGTTCTTCGGGGCCCTGTCCGTGCCCAACAGCCCGCGCTGGCTGGCGGCCAAGGATCGCTTCGACGAAGCACGCAACGTGTTGTCCAAGCTGCGCGGCACGAGCGAAGAAGTCGAATACGAGATGAGCGAGATCCAGGAGGCGATCTCTCAGGAATCGGAATCCAAGGGCTGGGCCATGTTCTGGCGCAACTCGAATTTCCGACGCTCGGTGTTTCTGGGGATCGCCCTGCAGATCGTGCAACAGTTCACCGGCATGAACGTGATCATGTATTACGCGCCGCAGATCTTCCAGGCCTCCGGTTTCGAAGGCACGTCGGCGAGCCTGTGGGCGACCGTGGTCACCGGCCTGACCAACGTCCTGGCGACCTTCATCGCGATCGCGCTGATCGATCGCGCCGGCCGTAAGCCGATTCTGTTCGCCGGTTTCGGCATCATGGCGGTCACCATGGCCGTGCTGTCCTTCGTGCTGTACATCGGCGCGACGAACACCGCGCTGCAATACACCGGCCTGGCCGCCGTGCTGCTGTTCGTAGCCGGTTTCGCCATGTCGGCCGGCCCGATGATCTGGACGCTGTGCGCGGAGATCCAGCCGCTGCAGGGCCGTGACTTCGGCATCGGGGCGTCCACCGGCGCCAACTGGATCGGCAACTTCGGCATCGGTTATTTCTTTCCGATCATGTTCGCCGGCATCGGCGGCGCCTGGACCTTCGGTCTGCTGGCCGTCGTCAATGCGGTCTTCATCCTCTTCACGCTGGCCTTTGTCCCCGAGACCAAGGGCATCTCGCTGGAGAAGATCGAGAAGAACCTGCTGTCGGGCAAGCGCCTGCGCAATATCGGCACCTGACCGGGCCGCCGGGCCGGCACCGATCGGCGCCGGCCCGGCTGTTATCATTGCAGGATGCATTTCATCGACCGGTTCGGCCCTGCCGAGCCGGTCGATCTCGTTGGAGAATCCTGTGTCACAGCATCCTGCGATCGCCGCCAGCAACGCGGCCGTGGTCACCGGGGCCGCCAGCGGCATCGGGCATGCCGCGGCGGTTCATTTCGCCGCCCACGGCATGCACGTTGTGCTCGTCGATCGTCCGGGCCATCCGCTCGACGATGCGGCAAGCGACGTGCTGGATGCCGCCCGCAAGGCCGGCCATGCGCACAGCGTCGTCGAGGCGCGGGCCGCCGACGTGGCTGATTTCGCGGCCGTGCAAGCCCTGGCCGATGCGGTGTTCGCTGCATACGACCATGTCGGCGTGGTGATGAACAACGCCGGCGTGAACGGCGGTGGCGGGGTCTTCGAGAAACACGATCGCTGGCAGACACTGATGCAGGTCAATCTATGGGGCGTCCTGCACGGCTGCCAGGCCTTCGGCCCGCGGCTGGTCGCGCAGAACGGCCCGGCCGCGATCATCAACACTGGCTCCAAGCAGGGCCTCACCAACCCGCCGGGCGACGCCGCTTACAACGTCACCAAGGCAGGCGTGAAAGCCTATACCGAGGCCATGGCCCACGAACTGCGCGAAATGACGGGCGATGATCGGGTCACGACCCATCTGCTGGTTCCGGGCTTTACTTATACCGGCATGTCGAAATCACGCCACCCCACCCAACCGGCGGAAGCCTGGACACCGGCTCAGGTCATCGACTACATGGACACCGCACTCGCGGCCGGTGATTTCTACATCATCTGCCCGGACAACGCGGTCGATGCCGCCACCGACCGTCGGCGCATCGCCTGGGCCGCTGGCGACATCACCGAAAACCGGCCGGCGCTGTCGCGCTGGCACTCCGATTATCGCCAGACGTTCGCCGATTACGTCGACGGGAGCACCTCATGAGCAACGACTGGGACCGCGCCTACGATAACCGCGGCGCCGTCGCCGATGCCGACGACTGGATCGCGGCCTGGCAGGCCGACGGTGAAGCGTTTCGTCGGGCCCACGAATCGCGCATACATCGGCGGGCCTACGGACTCCAGGCTCGTGAGTTCGTCGATTACGTCGAGCCGGCCGATACCCAGCCCCAGGGCACGCTCGTATTCGTGCACGGCGGCTATTGGCGATCGATGGCGGTCGAAGCCAATCATCAACTGGCCGCAGGCCCGCTGGCCCGCGGCTGGCGCGTGGCGTTCATCGAGTATCCGTTGTGTCCGGACGTCTCGCTCGAATCCCTCTGTGACTCGGTGCTCGCGGCGATCGGCGATATCGCCGATCGCGTCGACGGCGACCTGACGCTGGCCGGCCACTCCGCCGGCGGCCATCTCGTCACGCATGCCGTGACCGAACACGCCGGCCTGCCCGATCCCGTGCGTGCACGCATACAACGCGTGATCTCGATCAGCGGCCTGCACGACCTGCGCGCCCTGGCCCGTACCACCGATATCGGCGGCACGCTGGCGCTCGACGAAGGCCGGGCGGCCGCTCTCTCGCCGGCGCTGGCACGCCCCGCTTTCGCCGGCGATCTGCTGTGTGTCGTCGGCGCCGACGAACTACCGGAACTCAGGCGGCAGAGCCACCTGCTGGCCAATATCTGGACCGGCCTCGGCCAGACCACGGCAGCCCACGAGATCGCCGGCGAACATCATTTCTCGATCATCGAAGCCTTGCGCGCGCCGAACACGGCCCTGACCCGCTGGACCGCGCCGAAACACCTGTCGATGACGGCTTGAAGACAGGCACGGTCCGGTCCGTCCCCGCCCGCGTGATCACCTCAACGATGCGGCGCGGACCGGCCGCCGGCGGGCAGCTTGCCGCATCCGCCCCCGCTCGGCGATCGCACCGTGAACCGGCAAGACCGCGGGCCGGGACTGATACCGACGCCGGATATCGTCAGTCGGTACCGCGCAACAGGCGCAGGAAACGCACGATATAGAGCCCGATCGCCACAGCGAGCAGACCCAATCCGATACGCAGCGCCGTCATACCCAGCAAGGCATCGGCGACCCAGCGTCCGAGCAGGACGAGAGCGCTGGCCCACAGCAACGAGCCGAGCGTGGTGAAGACCAGAAAACGCCCGAGCCGCATGCGATGGAAGCCCGCCGGCACGGAAATCATCGAGCGCATCCCCGGGATCAGCCGGCCGATCATCACCAGCCAGACCCCGTAACGTCGAAACCAGCGACCGGAACGGTCGATATCCTGGGGCGTGATCAGCAGCCAACGCCCCCGGCCGCGCAGAAACGCCTTGAAGCGCGCCTCGCCCATGAGTCGGCCGAGGTAATACAACGGCAGCGTTCCGCAGACGAGCCCGAGCGTGGCCGCGGTGATCGCCAGCGCCACGCGCAGATGATGGTGATCAAACAGGGCCGCGGCGAAGGGGATCGTCATCTCGGCCGGCAAGGGCGGCAGCAGATTGACCGCGGCCATGGTCAACAACAGATATCCATAGCCGGCGAGATCAGACAGATAGAGCACGGATTCGAGCATATCCACGCCGGCTGTAAACAATCCGTCATTGTCTCGCGTTATACACAGCGACGCGAGCCTCGCCCGACCGCTCGGTCGTCGACGCACGGGCGCGCGACAGGGCGCTGACGCGTTACCCGCGGCTTGCGTCACGACGGCGTCGGCCGGCCTCGCTCATCAGCCTGTGCCGTGCCTGCAAACGCGTCACCGCAACGCCGCGTATCTCGCCAGGGTCTCACACTGCTCGGCCACGCGCATCGCGCCTGACAATTCAACGACGGGACAAGTGCGCGCAGCCAGCCATGCGCGATGACGCGACAGGCTGCGCCCGGGCGCCGTACCGGCGTCATATCGGGCCGCCCAGGCCAGGAAGGCCCGATTCACCCGGCCGTAGCGTGCCTGTTCACGTTGCCGGAGCCGCGCCAGCCGGGTCCGACGGTCCACGTAGACAAAAACGATCGCAGCGAAGGCGTTCTCGATCTCATCGCCCCAACCCATGACCGAGCCGGCGACCACGGCGTTCGGGTCAGCCCGCAGACGGGCTGCCATCAGGAGTTGTCGCTCGGCGGCCGGGCGTTTTGTCGTGAATGGCGGCACCGTCGCATACCAGTAGATATCGTCGGCCTCGACCCGAACCGTGCCGCGTCTGTCCGCCAGCGCCCGTGCGAGCGTACTCGTACCGGAACCGGCCGCACCTGTGATCAGAACCGCCATGGCGGCCAATCTATCGCGCGCTGCGCCCGGCATCCACCGCCGGGCAACGCGTCATGGACAACGCGGACAGCAACACGCCCGGCCCGTGCGATCCGGCGCCCCCGACGAGAACACGGCTCGGGCGGCCCGGGCCGATAGGACCGGCACACCGGGCAGGCCACACCGGCGCGCCCGCCCGCTGTCAAACCGTTCGACAGACAATCGTCGCGTCGCCGAGCACGCAAGTCCACGACATGGGCCCCGATGACCGGCCTGACTGGATCGAACCTGTCGGAAAAATTGACAGCTGTCTTGCACGCGCCCGCTACACCAGGCGATCAGCCCTTGCGTTTCAAATATTTGCGAGCCTGGAGCGAATCTTGCCAAGCCAGCTTTTCGACATCCGCAGGGGGAAACGATGTTGAAGCACGCGCTGGGCCGGCCGGTACGATGGATGACATGGGCACGGGCCCGCTCTGCCGGGCGCGATATATCGGCGGCCGCATCGCCGACGACAGCAGCCGCGCGCAGCGGGCGCGATGCACGAGTAGACAGTCTGCGCGGACTGCTGCTGGTGATCATGACGCTCGATCATCTCGGCGGGCCGCTCTACGCCATCACCTACTCGCCGCTTGGCTATGTGACGGCGGCCGAGGGCTTCGTCTTTCTGTCCGGTTATATGTTCGCACTGGCCTATGCGCTACGTGCCCCCTCGATGCCGGTCCTGCTGACGAAGTCCCTGCGGCGCGCCGGCCTGATCTATCGCTACCACGTTGCCCTGCTGGCGCTGCTCGTCGGCCTGACATGGCTGATGCCCCGGCTCGCTGCCTACTGGCACCTCGGCGGCGCCAGCGATCATCCGGTGACATGGCCCCTGTTATCGATCGCACTGATCAACCAGCCGTCCTATTTCGACATCCTGCCGATGTACGTGATCTTCGTCCTGACCACACCGCTGGCCGCCCTCGGATTCGCGCGCGGCCGGGGCCACATCGTGCTGCTGGTCAGCGTCGGCATTTGGGCGCTGGGCAGCCTCGTGAATCCCACGGCATCGCTCACGGCCCAACTCGACGGCGATTTCCGCCCCGGTCATTTCAACCTGCTCTGCTGGCAGCTGCTCTGGGTGGCCGGACTCGCGCTAGGCTACTACCGAGAGCCCGTCAAACGCTTGATCGCGCGCCTGTCACCGGCACTATGGCTGGCGCTGATCCTGTTCCTCGGGGCGATCTTTCTGGCCCGGCACGGGATCGTCACACTCGGCGTGTCCGCCGCCGCCCCAGCCGTCGACAGCACCCACATGGGCTGGCTTCGCATGCTCGACACACTCGGTCTGCTGCTGCTCACCGGCGGGATGCTCAGCTACGTTCGCCGAGACGCCCGGATCGGCTGGCTCGCCTATCTGGGCCGTGCTTCCATTCAGGTCTTTGCCTTCCAGATCGTGCTCGTCTATCTGGATATGGGCATCGGGTTTAGGATCACGGCCCTGGGCGGCCCGGGGCTGTATATCGTCTATTCCCTGCTGTGCGTGATGTCGTTGACCGTTCCGGCCTTTCTCCACCACCGGCGACTTTGATGCGGCCGGGCCGGCTGTCCGCTCCGGCCACGGTGCCGCGGCGGCCTGCCGACCGGCTCCAGGCGCGGAATCAGCACGGTCTCAGTACCGGGGCCTGTTCGACAGCCTCGGCCAGCCATCGACATTCGGCGGCGTCGCCCACGCAGGCCGCGGCGATACCGGCGGCATGATCGATTCAGAGCGGACCGATCATGCCGCGTCTTCTGCATCGTCGGTGCGCTATGTCTTGTCCGTCGTCTCGTCGTCGGCCCAGGCGCCCGCGACCTCGTCCCGATTGAACGCCTTGCGAATCAGATCGGCTTTCTGTTGCTCGATCGGATGCGGGTCCACGGCCGAGATCGGTGCGTGCTCGCTGCCCGCGCCACTCAACACCGAAACCTGCGAGGCCGGGAACAGGTTGAGCGTCTGGGCGAACGGACGGATGAAGGCATCGAAGTTGTCGATGAGATAAGCCTCCAGCGCCGAGGCCCCGCCCTTGTTGAGAATCTCGATGGTCTTGGCGAGCTGTTCGATCTCGGCCTCGGCCACGCCGCGAATCTCGAAGGCCTCCTGTTCGGCCTCCAGCCGGCGCCGATCGCTCTTGCCGTGGGCCGGTGTCACGATTTCGGCTTCGTACTGCGCGGTGAGATATTCAATGCGCTGTTTCTCGGCGGTGATCTGCGCCCGCACGCCGGCTTCATTGGCCGATCCGTCGCGCTTGGCCCGCTCGATGCCCACCGCACCGCGCTGGCGCTCATCGGCCACCTTGGCACTGGTGCTGGTCTCCAGCGATTCGCGTTCGTTGTCGCGCTTGCGGCATTCCACTTCGCCGCGCCGGGCCTCGGCCTGCTCTCGCGATGTCGCGTGGGCCTCGGCCTGCGAGCAACGCGCCTGCGACTTGGCACTGGCCGACTGCGTGCGATTGAGCAGGCCGATATAGAGCTCGCCGTCGCCCATGCCCGGCAGGCGATGATCCTCGACGTCGGCGATGTTCATCGTGGTGATCTCCAGGCCGATGGCTTCGAGATCCTCCTTGCAGACCCGAATCATGTTGCGCACCAGCTGGTCCTTGTCGCGCATGACCTGCTCGGGGGTCATGGTGGCGATGGAGTCACGCAGATGCCCCTCGACGATGGAGCTGGTCACCTGGATCAGTTCCTCGCGATCCTGGGCGATCGACAGAATCCGGCGAATGGCGTTCTGCAACACCTTGCCGGAGGACGACACGGCGAACGAGACGGTGGCCGTGACGTCGAGCGGAACCATGCCCTTGGCGATCGCGGACTGGACTTCCACGGAGGTGGTGCTGGGCCGCAGGTCCAGGTCGTAGCGCTTGTTGATGAGAGGCCAGACGACCACGCGGCCGCCGTGATAGGTGCGATAACCGTGCGGGCCCTTGCCCGCGACGATCGCGACCTGGTTGGCGCCCACGACCTTGAAATTGCGCACGAACTGGAAGGCGAGCGTGAGTACGATCAGGGCGACCAGCAGCAGGAACGACAGAATGAGTGTGGATGCCATGGCTCAGCCCTCCTCGGCGGCGCGGGCACGCTCGGCGGGCTCGCCGGTGCTCATGAATTGCTTGATGCTGATACCGAAAGCCTGCTCGAACTGTTCGAGGAAGTTCACCAGGCCGGCCGGGCCACGGTTGACCGCGGCATTCACGCCGTCGTCATCACCATCGCCCATGAAGGTCAGGTTATCCAGACGCAGATTCTTGGCGCCGTCGGCATAGGCATCGAACAGCGAACCGAGTTGTTGCTGGACGAACAACGGCACGCGTGCGTTGGCGCCGGCGCTGGCCAGCAGCGTGGCCTTGCGCTCGAGCAGCTCGTTGCGCACGCCACGCAGGATGTTCACGGCGTCGTTATCGCCGCGCGCCAGGATCTCGGCGGCCAGTCTTTCCTTCTCGGGCTTGAGCGTGACGTCAGAGCTGTTCTTGTATTCCTGCAGTTCGCTGCGGGCCGTCTCGACCTTCGACTGGGCCGTGCTGCTGGCCTCGTCGATGCCGGCATCGGCCTCCTGGCGCGCCTGCGCGATACGGGCATTGCATTCCTGTTCGACCAGGCCGAGGCGCTGCTGGGCCTCGACGATCGCCTCGTCGGCCCGGGCCTTGGCGATCGCCTGACGGCGCTCACTGTCGGATTCCGCGGACTCGGCGACCGCGGCCAGGCGGGCCTCCTGCACCTCGACCTCCTGGCGCTTGTGGGCCACCGCCTTGGTCGCGAGATTCGAGATGTAGTCGGAGCTGTCCCAGATGCGCTGAAACGAGACAGAGACGACCTTCATGCCGAAGCTCGACAGATCCTCGTTGGCATCCTCGAGCATTTCCTGACGGAAATGCGCCCGCTCGCCCTCGCCGACGCTCGTATTCTCGTCGGCCTCCGGCAACTCACCGGCCTGCACCTTCTCCACGCTTTCCACCATTCCCATGGCCTCCAGCGGCGTCGTGCGGTTCATCGCGCCCCGGAAGTTGCCGATCATGGTCTGCTGAATCTGGTCCTGAATCTCGGCCCGGCTCTTGCCGAGCATGCGTTCGACCGCGGTGAACAGGAGAGCCTGGTCCTCGACATCGACACACACACAGGCGGTCGCATCGGCACCGACGGTGATCCCGTTGGCCGAGTTGACGCCTTCCACGCGGACGTTGATCGGCAACACGCTCAGGTCTAGCAGCTCAGCGCGATGCAGAAACGGAATGACGATCGCGCGCCCGCCGAGAATCACACGGAAACCGTAGGTCTTGCCGTTGACCGTGGTCTTGGCGCCCTGGATCACCATCACGTGATTGGGCGGACATACACGGACCAGCAGGCGCAGAAAGCCCACCAGAATGAGAAATATCAGTACCGCGATACCGCCGGCTGTGGCAAAGCCGAGCAGTGCCGGGGCCTGTCCCGAATCGACACCCATGTTCAAGCGCTCCTGTTCTCGATTGTTCTCGGACGGCCGGCACGGCCGCCACTGTCGTCATCAGGCCTCGGGCATGGCCACGATCAGGCCGCGATCGCTCACGGCGACCACCGCCACGCGGGCGCCCTTGGGAATGAAATCGTCGGCATCGCTGGCCGCGTAGCGATCGCAGACCAGCTGATCCAGAGCGATCCGCACGCGGCCGATCTCGCCCGGATGAATGGCGATCAGGACCTCGGCCCGTTCGCCGATCAGGTCCCGATCGTGGACGGTGGAATCCAGATCCTTCTGCTGGAACCGAATCACGCGGCGATAGAGCACCGCGGCCACCACGCCGGCCGCCAGCGCACAGACCAGGCTGACGAACGCGTTCGCCCCGAGCACGGTGGCCACCAGCCCCATGGGGCCGAACCCCAGACCGAAATAGATCACCAGGCGCAGGGCGCCCAGCAGCGTGAACAGGGCATGGCCCGAGCGACGCTGCTGTTGCCAGGCGTTGCCCTTGACCGCCACGCCGGATTCACCGTGGGCATCCTCGCCGCCGCCACCGTCGTGACCGGCATGGTCGCCCACAGACATATCGCCGGCGTCATGGCCGCCGCCGTCGTGGTCCGCATCGCCGAGCAATCCCATGCTCTCGATGGCAATGACACCCAGCGCAAAGACCGTGGCGAAAAGATAGATGCCTTGTAGCAAGACCGGCAGCGACATGCGTCCCCCTGTTAACGGTGCGACGTCCACCGATATTAGAGCAGCGTACGCGAATCAAGCTCGGTCACAACATTCGATCGCTCCCGGTCTTTTATCGCCTCATCTAAATCGGGTCCGGGCCATACCAGCTCGCCCCGTGTCATATGGGAAGCGCCGGTCCCATATCGCTGCTTTGGGTGGCCGCGAGCATGTAAAGAGCGCCGCATCGCAGCGATCCGGCAAGCGGCCGGCCCGGATTGCGCTGCACCCACCTCGCGCCTAAGCTGCATGCTGGGCATTCGGCGACCAGAGCCAGAACAATGACCAGCGTGATGCATTTTCTCGAATCGGCCACGGCGAAACTGGCCGCCGTGGGCGTGCCGACACCGAGCCAAGAGCCCGCGCCGGTGCTCGGCCTGCTCGAACGGCTCGAGCCGATCGACCCCGACCGGGTGCTCGTCATTGCCCGCACGCTGCAACAGGCCGGCCACTTCAACGAAGTCGTGCGCACCCATATTCGCGGCCACGACCTGGCCGATCGCTATAACCAGATCGCCGAGGATTTCACCAGCATTCGCGAGGATGTCCGTACGCTGGTCAATCAGCGCCAGAACGGCCGACTGAGCCTGTCGCAGCGCCTGCAACAACGCTGGATGAAACTGCGCCGCGGCTCGATCGAGGCGCGTTTTCAGGACATCGCCCGTACCTATCGCGACGTGATCGGCGACTCGCGCGCCGCCATCGAACGCGAGCAGGCGATACTCGCCGCCTACGCCGATTTTCGGGGCGCACTCAAACAGTCGGAGGTCGAGGCGCACGCGCTGCACGAGCAGACCGAGACACAGCTGGCCGGCGCACGCGAAACGCTCGAAACCCGGGAACGGGCCCTATCCGAAGCCGAAGGCGACCGCCAACGCGCCGAGGCCGAACTGGCACGGGACCAGGCCATGGCCGGTTTCGAGCAGGCTCGCAAGAACGAACAGATCGCCAAGGATCTGGCCGAAAACCTCCAGATCTCCTACGCCACAGGCGAAACCGTGATGGGTCGACTGTCCCAGAGCAGCGACGTCAAGGAACGCGTCTACGAACAATCGGTCGCTTTTTTCAGCACCAACGAAAGCGTGTTCACCGCCCTGGCGGCGACCTTCGTCTCGCTGGGCGGCCTGCACGAGTCCACGCAGACGCTGGAACGCATGAAACAGGGCATGAACGAATCGATCGAGACCCTGGCCGACGTCGGCGACGACGTCCTCACGGAAGGCACGCGTGCCGGCTACGGCCCCGGTCTGCGGGCCGAAAGCGTGGCGAAACTCGTCGATGCCATCGGCGACTATCAGCAGCGTACCTTCGAAACCACACGTGAAATGCGCCAGCTGGCGACCGAGAACGCCAATGAAGTCGCCAATCTGGTCGAAGCCGGCAAGGCTCGCTACAGCCGTCTGCTGCACGAAGAGCCCGCCGCCGATCCCGCATAATCCATGACCGACGCCGATCCGTCCCGCCCCGGCCTGGAAGACAGCCTTGTCGTCATGGACATCGCCGATCGCATGCGCCGACGGGCCGATACGCTCGATCGGGCCAGCGATTACGAAAGCCGCCGGCAGGCCCTGCGCGAACGGCTGGAAGGGCTGTACGCCGCCCAGCATATCGATATCGATACGGCGACACTCGATGCCGCGATCGAGCAACACCTGGCCCGACGATTGACACACCGCCCGGCGCGCGGCCTGGCGGCCGCCCTCGCCCGTCTGTACGTCCGCTGGCTGGCACCGCGACAAGACCGGCCCGCCGTCGAGCGCTGAACCGTGGCCGAGCCCGATTCGAATGACGCGCGCATCGCGCGGCTGCAGGCCCGACTGGCCGACAACGAGACCCGCCAGGCCGATCTGTGGCAACAGTTCGCCGACGCCCGCGCCCAGAGTCTGGCCGCGGGCCGCATCGCCGGCGCGCTGACCCGCAGCGACCGGCGAATGCTCGAACTGCGCGACGCGCGCCATGCACACGGCCAGGCCATCGAGCGCGCCTGGCAGGAACAGGCACAACGCGAATCGCGACGCACCGAGGTTCTCGCGGCTGCCCGCGAACCGGCCGAAACCGCGGCGGCGGCCCACGCCGCCTGCCGCGCTGCCGTCGAGGGCGAGCTGCAGGCCGATGCCGACTATCGGCGCGCCGCCCAGGACTACGAACGCACGCGCCAGACCCTGTCCGACCTGCAGGATCGTCTGACCGATGCCCGCGCCGAGCTCGAGGCCAAACGCGGCGCGTTCGAGCAGGATCGCCTGTTCGTCTACCTGCTGAACCGCGGCTATGCCAGCCAGCACTATGCGCGCTGGGGCTGGGCCCGTCGTATCGACGACTGGATCGCGACCATCGTCGACTTCAACAATGCCTATGCCGATTACAGCCTGCTCAAGGACATGCCGGCCTGGCTGGAGGAGAACATCACCCGGATCACGGCCCTGAAGGCCACCCACGAACAGGCCTTGGCCCGGCACTGGGAGCAGGCCGCCCGAGCCAGCGAGTTGCGACGCCTGCGAGACCGTGCCGAACAGGCACGCCTTGAAGCCGAACAACAGGCCGAAACCGTCGCGCAGGAGCGCGCGCGGGATGCGGCCCTGATCGCCGCGCGAGATGACTACCGGGCACAGAACGATACCTACGCACAGCAGATGCGCGATATCTATCGACAGAGCTTTCGCGATCAGCCGCTATCGGCCCTGCGCAGCCTGGCGGCCCAGACCGCCACCGACCTCGATGCCCGAGCCGTGGATTCACTGGCCCGTCTACAGCGCGAACATGCGGACCTGTGCCAGCGCCTGGCCTCGCTCAGCGACGACGACGACGATGACGATAGCGTTTCTTGAGCGCCGGCGTGATTGCCACCACCGCATTCGAACGCCATCGAGTCGATATCCAGCCTCCCGAAACGCCGCGCCCGGGCGGCCAACTCCCCAGCGAGATTGAACTTTTGCCGCGAACGTCTGTTTAAAGACCAAGGACGTTCAATCACGCCGCCGGCCACAGCCCGGCGCAGGAGATCGGCAATGGAATCTCGGGAGAAACAGACGATCGACAGCCTGTTCGACCGGCTCGAACAGGCCGAAACACAGACCGGCCCACGCGATACGCAGGCCGAGGATCACATCGCTGCGCGCGTGCGCGAACAGCCCCACGCCCCGTATTACATGGCCCAGGCCATGCTCGTGCAGGAAGCCGCCCTCAAGAAACTCCATGCCCGAGTCGCCAACCTCGAACAGCGACTGACAACAGCCGAGGGCAACAGCCACAGCCCGTCGCATCGCAGTGGTCTGCTCGCCTCCCTGTTCGGAGGCCGCCCGTCAACCACGCCCCGGGCCGGCCGCGAGATGCCCGAGCCACGGTCACAGCCGCCCGGGGTCGCGCGCGACAGCGGCTTTCTCGGCGGCGCGCTGCAAACCGCGACCGGTGTGGCCGGCGGTATCATGGCCGCCGACATGCTGACCGGACTGTTCCACCACAGCCAGCCCGACGAGATCGTCGACATCATCAACGAACCGGCACCCGGCGACAGCGATTTCAGCGATGCCGGGTTCGATGGCGCCGGCGATGCCAACGACGGGTCGAATACGAACGTTGCCGATTTCAACGATCCGGGCTATGACCCGGGCGACGATACATTCGGCGGCTGGGGCGACGACGACAGCTTTCTCTAACGCCAGGGCAAGCCTTGCGCGGCCGGGTGTTGCCCTGCCCAATCAGCCACATGGCGTATCCGGAAGTGCAGCGCCGCGGGGCCAGAGCAGCCAGGCAGCGCCGACGGGGGTAATGCGGCGGTTTGTCTTGCAAAAAATGATCGCCGGCGCGGCGCACGCGGGACGTGTCAACACGCCCCAGGGCGTGTTGAGGTTTCGTTCGAGCGCCGCGTTGGCGCCACAAATCGTGTCCGGCAAGGCGCGAGTCGCCGATCGTGGCGTGCCACGATCAAGGCTCGCAACGCCGCCGGGCGTGATTTGTGGCCCAACCCTTCGGGACAAGTGCCCCCAAAATCAAAAACACGACGGCAATCCAGCGTTCTAGCACGCTGGCGCAGAATGACACGCTATGCGTGCTACGCCTTGTCTTGCCGCCCATCGTCAATTTCAGGGCGCACTTGGCGCGGACTCGCACGAAACCTCAACACGCCCTAGTCTGGAATCAATCGCCGGCCGAAGCTGACCGCATCGTCCGGCGTATAGCCGAGCCGCTCGTAGAACGCCGCCACCTCGGTGTTGTCGCGCCGGATCTGCAGATTGATCTTCGGGCAGCCGCGCGCGATCAGCGCGGCTTCGACGGCCTGCATGAGCTCGCGTCCCAGCCCCTGCCCGCGCCGGCTCGGCGCGACCGCCACGTAATAGACCCAGCCGCGGTGTCCGTCGAAGCCAGCCATCGCCGAGGCCACGATCTCGGTATTGTCGCGACCGACGAAGAACAGCTCCGGCTGCTCGGCCAGCTTGCGTGCGATGTCCTGTCGTGGATCGTTCCAGGGCCGCGTGAGGCCACACTGAGCCCAAAGCGCGATGACGGCCGCCTCATCGGCGGGTTCGAATATGCGAATGTCCATCTCGATTCTTGATGCTATCGGGGGATTGAAAGCCGCAACACGATGGCTTCATACCTGCCGGCACGCGGGCCGGGCCGCTATCCTGCCACGCGCACCGATACAAAGCCCCACGGCGCCGTCCCCGACGACAGGTGCACACACCGCCCGGGTGCCGATACCACGCGTCGGAAACATATTGCCCCAAGCGTACGAGACCGCATCGCTGACGGCGTCGAAACACACGCGACATCGCCCGGCGCATCGCAGGCGGCGACCCGATCGGCGTCAGCGCTCTCGTTGTCTTTTACCCTGCCGCGAGCGCGTCAGTGATCGCACGTCCTGCCCGGTCCGATCATGCCCGCGCGGGGCGTTTCAGTGCGCCGGCCCGGTAGCCGGCCGGGTATAGAAGGCCGGCACCGGCGGAAAGATCACCGCCCCCATTTCGGTCAGCGACGTCATGCTGCGCAGATGCCCGAGATGCAGCGACGTTTCGCGCAGCACCAACACCAGCCGGCGGCGCTCCTTGAGCACGACATCCGCGGCGCGAGACATGAGATTTGCGCCGATGCCGGCGTTGACCTCCGACATCGTCTTGATGGTACAGGGCGCGATGAGCATGCCCTTGGTCTTGAACGAGCCCGAAGCCAGCGCGGCACCGATATCGTTGACCGAATAGCTGACATCGGCCGCGCTCTTCCGGCTGCGATGGTCGATGCCGGTTTCCAGATGACGGGTCTGCTCGGCGGCCCTGGAGACGATCAAATGGGTCTCGACGCCCGCCGCGCGCAGCATCTAGAGCGCCCCGGCACCGTAAACGAGGCCGGTTGCTCCGGTGATGGCGACGATGAGGCGTTGTTGTTTCATGGCGATTCTCCTGACGTGCGGGCTGGCCTATCAGGACAGGTCGGGAGCCCAGAGGCCGGCGCCGGAGTCGACGTCAAGAAAACGAGCACGTACGAAACGAGACTTCCGGGCGCCGGGCACGGTCCAATCGAAGATGGTCTTGCAGGCGGTGCCCTTGGCAGGCAGGTTCGGGTCGTATGCCGGCGTCTGGCTCGGGTCCAGCACGTGACCGATCATATCGGGCACGAAAACCGTGTCCCTGTTGCCCTGATAACGAGTCTGCATGGCCCACAGCACGTCGTCGGTATCGAAGATATCGACATCGTCGTCCACCAGAATCACGTTCTTGAGCTCGCGATAGACGGCCAGCGCAATGAGCGCCGCCTGCCGGGCGTTGCCATCGTCAGCTGCATTCTTCTTGACGAGTTGCAGCACGGCCAGAAACTTGCCCACGCCCGCCGTATGGGCATGGACGTTGCGGACCAGGCCGGGCAGTGCTTCCTCGCAGGCGTTGAAGATGCCGGATTCGCAGGACATGCCGGCCAGATTCGTGTGCGTCTCGCCGGGACCGGCCAACGTCAGTCTGGTACCGGCCGCGTGGCAGCGACTGCAACTGCCGGGCATCTGTTATCGACCACTGGATGATCGAAGCCACGAGCCCCCTATCCCTGCTGTGGCATCCCGAACGGCCCGACCCGGTCGTTCAGCCCGGGCTGGAGCACGGGTCCGAACCGGCCGCGCCCTGAACGCCTGACCACGCCCGCTGCCGGCCTGAAGCCCCGGAACCGGCAGGACCGGCCAGCGGGCCCCGAAACCGCGTCGGAATCGCACCAATCCCGCGGTTACGGGGCATGCACACGGCGGCCCGGCCGATTCATGCGGCTGCCGCACATCGATTCCGACCGGCGCTCTTGGCGTCGTAGAGGGCATGATCGGCTGCCGACAACAACGCGCTGCCACTGCGGTGCGGGGCCGAGGAATGAACGAAGCCGAAGCTGGCGGTGACATGGATACCGCCGTCGGCAGCCCGAACCGGCCGGTGCTCGATACGTCGGCGAATGTCATCGATCTGCTGTTGCGCGGATCGGCTATCGATATCGGCGAACAGAAGACAGAACTCCTCGCCCCCGAAACGGGCGGCCATGTCGGCATCGGTATTGGCCAGAATGGAGGCCACTTCCTTGAGCACCGTATCGCCGAGCGCATGGCCGTAGGTGTCGTTGATGTGCTTGAAACGGTCCAGATCGAGAATGGCGAGGCTGAAATCCCGCTCGCTGGCCACCTTGCTCGCCAGATAGCGATCGAAGGCCAGACGGTTGGGCAGGCCGGTCAGGGCATCCGTGTGCGCGAGTTTGTCCAAGTTGTCGCGCGACATCTGCAGATCGTTCAACGTCCGATAGACGTACTGCACCAGTATGGTCATTACCACAAACGTCACGGTCAGTGCCGAGCACAACGTGACGATACCGACCTCCGGCAACAGCCCATAGATGTGGTTCGCAACCACCACGGACACAAGCGATGCCAGCGTCACGATGATGCCGGCCGGCAGACCGCCGATGATCAGCGCCGCCGAGGTCGTCGCGAAATGCCAGGTGAAGCGCATCGGGTCCGCGACATTCATCAAATCCGTGGACGTCCCCACGCACACCGTACTGATGATGTAGAACCAGACCGCCACCGGCAGATAGCCCGGCCGATACCGGATCGCCAGATAGAAAACGAAACAGAGCCCGCCCTGTGTGAACACGAGTGCCTGATGATAGGCCGGGATGCTGAAGATGCCGACAGACATCAACACAGCAACGACAATCGAATTCAGACTGGTGGCCAGCAGCACACACCGGGCCATGAAGTCACGGAACTGCCCGTGTGCCGCATTCTCGCCAGCATACTTCACGCTCACCTCAGGGGTAGACGACGCCGGAAGACAACACAGCGCCGTCTCGCGCCTCGGGCCGCGCGTGCCGCATCCAACGATGCCCGCTGCCAGGACCCAAGGCCAAAAACGATAGGTTCAGCTTAACGCATACCCACACCATCAGTCGCAACCGCCGGTCACGGCGGCGTTTGCCGTGGCCGCGACAAGACCGGGCCACAACGTACGAACCGATCTTCGACCAGGCGGCAGCGCGCATCGATGCCGGAGCCGCGAGTTGGCAAACGCAGGCCAGCGCCGACAGCGCGACAATCCCCGTAAATGCGACGCGGTTCGGGGCCGACAGCCCATGCTGCGTGGTATACGGCCGCCTGTTGCATGCCCCGCGTCGTATCCGGCTCACGCCACCGCGCGGTTCCGGTCGCGCCACAGGTCATGCATGCAGCCTGCAATCAAGGCAACATAACCCAGCAACCAGACGTAGTAGCCCACGTGCGGCGTGATCGATGCCGACGAATCCAGTGAAACGAGTATCGGCGTGGCCATGCCGGCCAACAGCGCCGATACCGAGACGATGCCAAGACACATCAACTTGGCGTGGCTGACATGCCTCAGCGCCAGAAACGGCGCCAGAAGGAACAGTCCGTTCGAGACGGCCGCGAACGCGATCACCCAGCAGGGCGCACATTCGCCCAGGCCATAGAGCATCATGATCGACACGCGGAACGCTTCCCATCCGAGTATCATCTGCTCACTCGTGTCGCGCGCCGCCGGCAAGATCAGCGAGAGCAATCCGAGACTCGTGCCGATCGACATCGCATACTGGAAAAAGTTTGTTCGATGCATGAAATTCAGCCCTGGCAGCGGCAATGCGATCATCAAGAATACGCGGTTTCATACACCGCCTCCCCCTATCGCCGGTTCGAACCCCGGGCCTTGCCGCACAGCGGTCGACTTGGCCCGGTTCAATCGTTTTGTCGCGCATCCATCCAGCATCGAGCCCGACGCCCCATCGAAATCGCCGTGACCGGTGCGCCGATCGCGCCCCGCCCGGCCGCGTACGCTGGATCGTCCGATCGCCCGGTCAAGGACAATGGCCGGCTCGCGCTTGCCTGTCTCAGCGAGCGGGCGCGCGCGTTGCACCGGCCGGGCGCACGTCGTGTCGAACCGGCCGGGCCGGCCGCTCGACGTTGGTGTGGCCGTCTTTTTCACTGAGCTTGAATACGCTGATGATCCGGGTCAGACGCGTTGCTTCTTCACTAAGCGCGTTGGAAGCCGCCGCTGATTCCTCGACGAGTGCCGCGTTCTGCTGCGTCATGTCATCGAGCTGGGCGACGGCCTGATTGACCTCGTGAATCGTACTGTTCTGTTCCTGCGCTGCTGCGGTGATCTCGCCGATCAACGCATTGACGCGGTCCACCTGCGCCACGATCGATTCGATACGCTCACCGGCTCTTTGCACCAGGGCTTCACCGGTGGCGGTCTTGTCCACCGAGGTGTCGATCAGCGTCTTGATCTCGCGTGCGGCCTGGGTGCTGCGGTTGGCCAGGCTGCGCACTTCCTCGGCCACCACGGCGAAACCGCGGCCCTGCTCACCCGCGCGGGCCGCCTCGACCGACGCATTGAGGGCCAGCAGGTTGGTCTGGAACGCGATTTCATCGATCACGGTGATGATGCTCTCGATCTCCCGGGCCGAGCCGCTGATCTCGCGCATCGTGCCGACCACGTCGACCATCGCCTGGCCACCTTCACGCGCGGACTCGGCCGCTTCGGACGATAGCGTGGCGGCATGCTGCGAGGACTCGGCCGAATTGGCGACCGTGCTGGTCAACTCCACCATGGCGGCCGCGGACTGCTCCAGGTTCGCGGCGGTGCTTTCGGTACGTCTGGACAGATGGTCGCTGCCGCTCGAAATCTCGCCGGCAGCGAGCTTGACGTTATCGCCGCTCGCGCGCACCTCACGCAGGACACTGTTGATCCGGTCGACGAAGGCATTGAACTGCGTGGCGACCGTGGCGAGTTCGTTGCGCCCGGCGACCGGCAAACGCTGGGTCAAGTCACCGTCGCCGCTTGCGATCTCACGCATGCGCTCGGCCAGGTCGCCCAGGGGACCGGCAATGCCGCGGGCCACGATCCAGACCAGGATCAAACCGAGCAGCGCGACCAGTGCACTGACGAGCATCATCCCGAATATATCGGTGGTGCGCTTATCCGCGAGGCTGGCCTGCAACCCGTCCAGATCGGCCATGACCGCCGCGACCGGCAATTGAACGACCAGCGTCCAGACGCTGTCCGTGTTGCCGATGCGGACCGGGCGATAGAGCTCGATCGTCTGGCCATCGTCGGACGTGACATCGACAGTCTCGCCGGTGCGGCGTGCCCCGGCCAGACGAGACATGCCATCGGCACTCAATACGTTGGCGGCCGGCTTGCCGAGCCTGGAGGCATCGCCCGTATAAGCGACGAGGCGTCCCAGCGGCGCGACCAACGCCATGCGACCGGCGCCATCGTAGAGACCCGCGTTGGCCTTCGTCAGCATCGTCTGGATGAAATCGACGGATATATCGGTACCGGCCACGCCCTTGAACGTGCCATCAACCATGATCGGCACACTAAACGTCGCGACCATCACATCATCGCCGTCGTAATCATAGATTGCCGGGTCCACCACACAGGTTTGGCCGCTCTCCTTCGAACACAGATAGTACTCACCGCGGCGGATCCCGGAATCCAGCATCTTCCGGCTTTCCATCGCCTCAAGGCGGAGCGCCTGAACTTCCACCACACCTTGATCGTTGCGAAACGCCCACGGGCGAAACCGGCCGCTGCCGTCGTAGGTCTGGGTGTTGTCGGCCGGCACCCGGTAGGCACTGTCGGCCCCGAACGCATTGGGCTCCCAGCCGATGAACGCGTCGAGTAGAAACGGATTCTTCGCCACCGCCTGCTTGACCAGCGCCGACAACTCCGGCCGGCCGAACGTGAAAGCGGTATTCGACGCACCGGGCACGCTCGCCAGTTCACTCGCCCCCGCCAAGCCGTGGGCAATACTCAAAGCCTGTTCGAGCTTGCGGTTGATCTGCTCCCCCTGGGTATCGGCCAGCGCAGACAAGCGCGCGTCGATCCCCTCCTTGAGCAAGTCACCCGTGCGTTGCTGCACGAACGTGCCCGTACGCTCGGTGGCGATATAACTGTAGACGAGCAGCACAGCGACCACACAAAGGAGGCACGCGCCGGCCGCCAATACGACGAAATGCTTTATCGAAGAGAAATGCTTCATGGAGAACGGCGCCGGCTACAACATCACGTGCGGAAGTGAGTTCCAGCTCCGCATGGCCGCCGGCCACATGACACAAGATCTCCCCGTGTATTAACGACCCATCCCGCCGCGACTTTAAAATGCCTTCACAATGCATCATTCGATGCTCGAATACGGCCGCCGAAATCCGACACCCATCCACGGAACCGCCACACCCCACCGACCGGCCTCGACGGATATCGCCGCTGTCATCCGGCAGGGCCGAACCACCTGGGAGAAGACAACCGGGCGCCTGATGGCACCGCGAGCGATATCGCTCTGTCGCCGGCGGGGCCGCTACTGACTGGCGCCGGCCTGTGGGCTTTCGAACGTCTTTCGGATGCGGCCGAACCGATCGAAAGCCAGCCGGTGCGCGACACAAAATCAACGCGCGGCGCTTCACATATTGCGGGCTCCGAATGGCGGATCACGCCAGTCGACCGTCGTATCGTCCCGTGAGTCGAAGGCAAGCGGGCCCGGCGAACAACCACAGGCCGGCACGCCCGTCAGCGCCGACGCGGCCCAGAACCGCTCATTCAACACTCAATGGCCAAGACCGTACTTCTGGTTCAAGTTCAACAGATCGTGCCCGTATATCTCTTTCTCCAAGATATCGACCACAACCACCAGATAGACGTTTTCCATGCCGGTATTGATCAGTAGATGCAGATGGGATTCCGGCCGATTGATATAAACATACTCGACGTCCCAGGAATCCGTCTCGAAGGCTTCATACTCCGAGGCCAGTACGCGCTCGATATACGGCCAGACATCAACCATCGCGACAACCGAAGTCGTGACATCCGTCATCGGCGGCGTAAAAGTCGCTTCGAATTCGTCCTCCGAAAGTCGCCCCATGATTTGCTTTCCCGTTTGAAGCCGGCGCATGGTGCCCATCGAGGCCGATATGGCTCACAAAATGGGCAACTGAGATGTGTTACGCGCGACGCCCAGCCAGAACCTGCTCGACAACCAAACCGCTCGTTATAATAATCAGGCTGGCATTCCTGCCCTGGGGCACCCATTTCTTTTCTTTATGGAACCTGTTCCGAGCCTATCCTTTATTTTCAACGCCGGCCGGACAAATCGGGAACGTGCCATAAAGACACAAGACATCAGCACCACGCCTACGCGCTCGCCAAGGCGTTCTCACCTGTTGATGCGGACGCTTCAGAGTCGGACCCGCGCCGAGAAAGGCCGATAACAGTTCCGGCTATCACAGCCGCTGAGCGATAGGCCCTCGGCGTGCGGATTCCATAAAGGCTCGGACAGATGCCCATCAGAAGCCGGATATACGACCGCAACCGTTCCTCGGGCTGCCATCAGAAAAGACTGTCGGATCCACCCCTTGCGGGAGGCGCCCATATACGCCTCGTCAGGTTTTTTATTTACCATTACTTTTGCGCATGAAGCGTGTCCATTTTTTTAAAATCTCGGAATGGATATTTTCTGGTTTAAAAAAACCGTAACCCATGATGCATGGACGCCATGCATTACCTTTATAGCGCATATCAGAAACCGCGCCTGCGGCAGGAATCAGGCGTTCGCAATTTGCAAGCATTGTGATTTCGACCGATGTATGAGTCCACGCCTTTTCACATTTCTTGCAGACCACGCGCTCTTCCAGCTCAAGCCCCCCTGTATCCGGGCCTGGCTCAGAAAAACAGTCAAGTCTCAGGGCAGCCAGCACAAGCGCATTTTGCAGGGTATCCATTCCGTCACCATGCGGTTTGCTCGCCCAAAACGCGAACTCTGGCCATTCGCATGGATGGCCATGGCGCTCAATATATGCCGCCAGCACATGTTCGACGACGTCTCTTTGCTCACGGGCTCTGCGCTTTGATTCTTCAACACTCACACCTAACGCCTGAATTAAGCGGACGTGCGAATCGGGTTCAGCTTGAATGAATTGTTAGGTGCCTCCCGGCGCACTACCAAATCTCAATGGTTTCGCTGAAATCGCCCGGGTCATGCGCGCAAACAGTGATGGATGAGGGAATGAAGCTGTCACCTTTGTAGGCGGGCTGCGCGGAGTACCTGCTAATTTTTCCACTCTCGGCAAGCGGAAGAATGGTACCCACATCCACTCTGCGCTTTTGCTCGGCGGCCCAAGCTGGAACAAATACAAGATTGGGGCCAATAGGCTCGCCGCCAAACTCCTCGGGCATTAGCAGCATAGGCGAGAGGTCACCCTGCCGTGCAGCAGCCTCGGCTTTCTCTCGTGAATCCAACGAGGAAAAATCCGGACCGGCGGAATTCTTCTTTTTAAGCCAATCGAACATCAAAATCTGCAATCGCACCTAATGCCGAAGCCTAGCCGCCGCCGGAGCAGCCGAAGGCTACGGAGGGAACCCAAAGCGCGCCAGCGCTTTGGGCGGCCGACTGCAGCGAATTGTTATACATCGTCGACTCAACGCCAGTCGTTGGTTGGTTTTCCGTCTTCAGGGCCGATAAATGCGCCGATGGTGTTCTCCAGTATTGCCTTTTTGGCGTCTGCAAGTGCGGCCGAATCTGACGTGAATGTTTCGTCCCAGACCGTCGAGTTGTTGTACTCATCGACGACTTCAAGCGTCCACGCCTGATCTCCTTTCAATCGATAAATTTGAATTTCGACTTTTCGACGCCCGCTAGTCAGCGGGCCGCTCAACGTCGAATCCTCCAGCTCCCGTTCTTCGCTCATCGATTTTCCTCTGATACTGACAGTATTTAAACGGTATAACGCCCAAGCTCAGTTGCCGGCCTAAGCGCGACAGCGCTTTGGGCGGTCAACTGCAGCGCAACGTTAGGCGCGCGTTCCGAGCGGCCAGATTTTTCGCGTTTTCAAAAAACTATCTTCTACCGTATATGTAAAGAAATACTCTTCAATACCGAAGAAACCTTCCGCCCCATACCTATAGCACGCAATGCGAGCTATTTTACTTAAGACATCGGATAACCATCGAATAATAGTTAATACATAGAATCGACCGTATTTTTGGACGATCTCCGTTTGGCCCGTTCGAATAGAGGCGGATTTCACATCGTGCAACAAATTTCCCGTTTCGTCGGTATGATGTACAGATGTAAAGGGCGAAATCATGGAGTCGATAAACTCGGCATTGCTTTCGACTCGTTCTTGCGGTCGCTTCCCGTAGTAGTGTTTACTTAATATAGATTCCGCCACTTCGCTCCACCACTTACTTACCGGGTCCTCATCCGACAAATTCGGGTCGCCTAGTGATGCGAAATTTGCATAGCGTCCTCTTCTGGCATCGGCAAATGCATCTAAGCATTGAAGCATTCTTTGAGTTGTTTCGTTTCTCGGCTTTTGATAGCGAATAGAGAGATCATTCGCCAGCTGAATATCTTCGACTCGTTCTATAAGAGCTATCAGGTTGTGGCCAAACTTTTTTATCTTTTTTTGATCCGGCATTTTGCCTGAATTTTTGATTGCAAACTCGGCCACTAGTATCAATTTAGATAGCCTTTCAATACCGACAGATAGGCCAAAAAACGCCGTATAGTAATCGCCGACACGATCGGCGTAGTTCGCTTTACCTAAAGCTGTCGCCCCGGACCCAATTAAATGCCGAACGAGCGATGCTTCACGCCCGAGAGCGTGCCAGTCCGGAATGTCCCACGGATTAGCTTCCATATTATTTTCAGTCGCTCGCCTAACGCCTAAGCTCAGTTGACGCCGGAGCAGGCGTAGCCTGCGGAGGGAATCCAAAGCGCGATAGCGCTTTGGGCGGTCAACTGCAGTGATGGAATGGACGCCTCCCGCTCTTTTATTCGGCATCAACGTGCCATGCTGAAGTTGTCGAAAAACAGCAGAAGCACGGGAGACGTCCATGACTTCGAGTATGACGATTGCCGTCGATTTGGCCAAGACCGTGTTCGAGATCGCTATTGCTGATTCCGAATGGCGGATTGTCGAGCGCCATCGATTGAGCCGATCGCCGTTTCAG
>NZ_QZWD01000049.1 GCF_003602005.1 Salinisphaera sp. Q1T1-3
GTAATAGCTAGTGTAAGTGGTATTGATGCAAAAACAGTGGGTAATACTTTATTGTATACTACACCTTCTGGAAAGCTTCTTGTAATTACAGGTTATGCAGTGAGATGCGGTTCTGCTACAGCGATTACATCAGGTAGTTCAGCAGGAATAGGTTATCCCGCAGGTACAAACAATATATATGCAGCTCAGGGTATGAGTGCTTTGATAAGTACAACAGACCTATTTGGAATGTCTCTATTAGGTATGTCTAAGATAATACCTGCCAGTACAGGGGTATATTTTAACCTAACCACAGCAGCTACAGGAACTTCACAGACTTTAATTGTAGAGATTTACGGATATTTGATATGAGTAAAGCAATTATAATGAATGGCAATGGTCAACCTGTCATTACTGATATCACTCTTCCAGAC
>NZ_QZWD01000050.1 GCF_003602005.1 Salinisphaera sp. Q1T1-3
TTAGCACCCGCTAGCACGGACACTTCAGAGAAGGTGCACAATGCACCGAAGGAGTGTTTATGTCTAAGCGAAGAAGATACAGCCCGGAATTCAAGCGCGAGGCGGTTGAGTTGACCCGCCAATCCGGGGTCACGCTGGCGCAGGTGGCCCGCGAATTGGGGCTTGGGGCCGGGATGCTCGGTCGATGGCGCAAAGAGCTTGAGCAGTCAGGTGCTGTTGCCTTTGGTGGTACCAGCACACCGCGCGACGAAGAGATCGCCAGGCTCAAGCGCGAGAATGCTCGTCTTGGAGTAGCCCCGTAGAACGCCGGACACAGATCAGTGCTTAAATACGAGGTAGGCATATGACTGTGGATAGGACTAGTGCGATGGGTGGTGGGAGCGAGCTGTTGGGGCCGGAGCGCCGGCGTCGCT
>NZ_QZWD01000051.1 GCF_003602005.1 Salinisphaera sp. Q1T1-3
GCACATTTATGTTTCTTACAAGAATAGGCGTTCCTGTAAAGTTGCAGGCTTTATTTATGAATCAGCCTATTATTAAGCAATATTTACAGAATCTTGAAAAAGCTGGGGCTGGTAGTATTCTTGATAGAGCCGTTGTGAAAGCTACGAAGCTTGCTATAGGAAACAGTAAAAATGTAGAAGCTAATGTTTCTTCAGAAAACTTAGAACATTATCTTACAGAAAATATAAAGAATTCTGTTGCAGGTAAAAAAATGACCCAGCAGGAAATAGCTGATCAGAAATTCATACTTGATGAAATGTTGAAATATGCTAAAATGGCTGACTATGCATTTAAGCTTACGCAGGCTACCAATTTCGATACATCATCATTTGCTTCTGCCATACAGATAGATAGAAAAGATGTTGTTCTGAAT
>NZ_QZWD01000052.1 GCF_003602005.1 Salinisphaera sp. Q1T1-3
CTTCCTGATTATAACCAGTAAAACACATAATTGCGACTACAGCATTAATTCCATTTGGTAATTCTGTATTATCAAAATACGTATCTGTGCGATTGTATACAAGAGGTTTTTGAGGATAACACAACACATTAGCAGCAGTGTCCATTCGTTCATGAAAGTTTGTAGTATACACCCCCATTGCTTGTTTTCCCATTGCAGCCTGGTATGTATTACGAGGAGCTTGATTATGGTCAGGGAATGGAATAAGACTTGCCATTGTTCCAAGAATTGTGCAAGGGTGAATTTCCATATGTGTATAACGAACTCCTTCTTTTCCCATATTAGGCCCAAGCAATATCATTGCGCTATTTGCTTCATTCGGGTCAACATAATCAATCCAAGACTCTTGGCGCTTACC
>NZ_QZWD01000053.1 GCF_003602005.1 Salinisphaera sp. Q1T1-3
CCCTGGTGCGGGACGAACTCGGGCAGCTCGCCGTCCTCGAAGGCCAGGCCGAAATCGACCTGCTACAGTCCTCCATCACGATTGACGTGGGCTTCATGGCAGTGAACGCGGACCAGCTCCGGGCCATCGCCACCTCCCGCCCGTTCCAGGGCCGGTTCCTCCGGGACTGGTTCAGCACCCTGGAGGCGGTGGACCAGCAGCGGCTGACCACGGCCCTGCAGCTCGGGATGACGAACGGGGAGCCCATTGACGACATCGTGCGGCGGGTGGTCGGGACGCGCAAGAACGCCTATGCGGACGGCATCCTGTCGATGACCCGGCGGGACGCCCAGGGGATCGTCCGCACCGCGGTGAACCACGTGTCCAACACCGCGCGGGGCTACGT
>NZ_QZWD01000054.1 GCF_003602005.1 Salinisphaera sp. Q1T1-3
TATTTATACGATAGCCACGAATTAGTTGATAAGTAGCAAGATTTACGATTACGTTTGGTTAAAGGTGCATATAAAGAAAACGAATCAATTGCATTTCAATCTAAGGAAGACGTAGATGCAAATTACATCAAGATAATTGAACAACGTTTGTTAAACGCACGCAATTTCACTTCAATTGCAACACATGACCATCGCATCATTAATCATGTAAAACAATTTATGAAAGAAAATCACATTGAAAAAGATCGTATGGAATTCCAAATGCTCTATGGTTTTAGATCAGAGTTAGCAGAAGAAATCGCAAATGAAGGCTATAATTTCACTATTTATGTACCTTATGGCGATGATTGGTTTGCATATTTTATGAGAAGATTAGCAG
>NZ_QZWD01000055.1 GCF_003602005.1 Salinisphaera sp. Q1T1-3
CCGAAGGCCGGCGGCAGGTCGCGCCATGGGCATCCGACCCGCATACGGTAGCGCATGCCCTCGACTGTTTGCCGCAATCGGGGCTTGTCGTCAATCGACTCAGCCAGCAGTATCTGTCTGAGCTTCGCCCAGAGCTTTTCTGAGCGCATCTGGCGGGCCATCGCGAACTCGTTTTGAAGCGGGGTGGAATACCGCAACAATGCGAGTTCGCCATTCTATTTCAATCGCTTATGGCGAAACCTCAACAGGCCCTAGGTGTGACCTCTCAGTAGATTGTTCATCCGAGCCGCAGTCCTTGAAGCTGATGGGTGCAGAAATCCGTCAGACCTAAGGAGCGACCCGGATGAACACGCATAAGAATGCGCGACTCACCGTTCA
>NZ_QZWD01000056.1 GCF_003602005.1 Salinisphaera sp. Q1T1-3
CCAGCTGCCGCTGCTGGGTCGCGTCCATCGACCAGCCGATGACGAGCTTGCTGTATAGATCGATCACCACACAGAGAAACAGCCACCCTTCGCCCGTCCGGATCTGGGTGATGTCGGTGACCCATTTGATGTTGGGTTCGGGCGCGACAAAGTCGCGCTCTGGAGTTGCCCCTATAAAACCGGACACGCATTCTTACTTGCCTGAGCCTGTCTGAATTCCCGCGGTGAGCGCATGTTCAGCGCCTTGTGCGGGTGCGTGTTGTTGTAGTCGTCGAACCAGGCCGGC
>NZ_QZWD01000057.1 GCF_003602005.1 Salinisphaera sp. Q1T1-3
CTCAAGCTCGATGCAGGTGGTCTCCCGGTCGAGTGGGTCGACTGGAAGGAGGCGGTCAGTCTTTATTTCACCGACAAGATCGCTTGGGAAGCGGGTACTGAAAAGATTCACCTGCGCGGTGGTCGGTGACCGAGAAGGTGGCAATGGTCGAACAGACCTACGAGCCCGGTATGACCGTATCGCTGGTCGCGCGCCGTAACGGCGTGGCCGCCAATCAGCTGTTCCGCTGGCGCAAGCTCTATCGAG
>NZ_QZWD01000058.1 GCF_003602005.1 Salinisphaera sp. Q1T1-3
TGGCGTATCCGGAAGTGCAGCGCCGCGGGGCCAGAGCAGCCAGGCAGCGCCGACGGGGGTAATGCGGCGGTTTGTCTTGCAAAAAATGATCGCCGGCGCGGCGCACGCGGGACGTGTCAACACGCCCTAGTCTGGAATCAATCGCCGGCCGAAGCTGACCGCATCGTCCGGCGTATAGCCGAGCCGCTCGTAGAACGCCGCCACCTCGGTGTTGTCGCGCCGGATCTGCAGATTGATCTTCGG
>NZ_QZWD01000005.1 GCF_003602005.1 Salinisphaera sp. Q1T1-3
CATGAAGACGAAGCGCTTCATCGACAAGCGCTGGCGAGACCAGGCGTGACAGCAATCCAATGCTGAGATAGTCCGCCATGCGGATGGGACCACCCAACGTCGACGCCTTGCCTGCCATGCCGATTACTGGAAGCGATCAATATTCAATAGTATATCGCTAAGTGAACGGCATTGGGGACAGACCACGTTTACGTTTATGGCATCCACCCCCCAAAGGCGTTGATTAGTCGGGCAGTGTGCTCAGCTGCATCAAGTCCAGCAGTCTCAGAGTGCACGCCCCTTATCGGTTGGCCAATACGACGCGCTGTCATACAAACGACATGAATCGGAAGGCACGGGCGGGCTTGTGGCCATGCAAGACCTGTCGCTATGGCGACCGCGGTGGCATCCGGCGAAGTACCATCGGCCGATCAGGGGGCACCTCCCGCACGCTGGTGTCATGATCGAGCCGGCGTGACAAAGCCTTCACGGTTGGTAGCGTTGGTGGCCATACCTGCGATGTTCCCATTGCCCAAAGGACGCTCCGGCCATGACTGATGCCTACTGCAAGCTCGAAGCGCGCTTCGCGCGACTCTCCCGCTATGCCCACCTGGGCGCCATGGCCGGCTGGGATCAGCTCACTCTGATGCCTTCCGGTGGCAGCGAGGCGCGCGCTGCGGCTATTGCCGAGCTGCAGGTACTGATGCACGAAAGTCTGACCGACGACGCCACCCGCGGGCTGCTTGACGACGTCGCCCCCTCGACTCTTGACGATAGTCAGCGTGCCAATCTGCGCGAAATGAAGCGCGAGGTCGACGATGCTCGGGTGTTGCCACCGTCGCTGGTCGAGGCGCAGTCGCTGGCCGGCGCACGCGGCGAGCGGGCCTGGCGCCGCTGCCGGGCAGACAACGACTGGCAGGGGTTTCTCGAGCCCTTTCGCGAGGTGGTCCGTCTCGCCCGCGAGGAGGCGACAATCCGCGCCGAAGCGGCGGGCTGCTCGCGCTACGAGGCGCTGCTGCAGAAGTTCGAGCCCGGCATGAGCGTTGCCGAGCTGGACCGCCTGTTCGCCGATATGCGCCAGTGGCTGCCGGGACTGCTGCAGGAAGTGGTCGAACACCAGCGCGCCACGGGTGACTACACCACGCCGCGCGGCCCCTTCCCGCAGCAGGATCAGCAGCGGTTGGGGCAGCGCATGATGGACTGGCTGGGATTCGACTTCGAGCACGGCCGGCTGGATGTCAGCCTGCACCCTTTCTGCGGCGGCGTGCCGGAGGATGTGCGCCTGACCACGCGATATCGTGAGGATGAATGCTTCTCGTCGCTGATGGGCATCATCCACGAGACCGGCCACGCCCGCTACGAGCAGAACCTGCCCGCGGCGCTGCGCGGCCAGCCGGCGGGAAAGGCGCGCTCGATGGCGGTACACGAATCCCAGAGCCTGAGCTTCGAGATGCAGCTGGGACGCAGCGCTGCCTTTCTGCGCTGCCTGCGCCCCTGGCTGGTCGAGCAGTTCGGCGACCAGCCGGCGTTCGAGGCCGCCAATCTGGTGCGGCTGGCGCAGCGCGTCGAGCCGGGGCTGATCCGCGTCGACGCCGACGAAGTCAGCTATCCGGCGCACATTCTGCTGCGCTACGACATCGAGCGCGCCCTGATCGAGGGCGACATCGAAGTGGAGGAGATTCCCGGGCTGTGGGACGAGGGTATGCAGCGCCTGCTGGGACTCGATACTCGCGGCAACTACCGCGACGGCTGCCTGCAGGATATCCACTGGACCGACGGCGCCTTCGGCTACTTCCCCACCTACAGTCTCGGCGCCATGCTGGCCGCCCAGCTGATGGCCGCCGCCCGCCGCGAACGGCCTGACCTCGACGAGCGCATCGCCGCCGGCGACCCGAAGCCGCTGCTTGACTGGCTGAAGACCAACGTCTGGCAGCAGGGCAGCCTGTATGAGACCGACGAGTTGATCCGTCGCGCCAGCGGTGAATCGCTCAACCCGGCGCACTATCAGCGCCACCTGCGTACGCGCTATCTGGGGCGCTGATTATCGCGACAGCTCACGGGCTTCTTTCGGTCTTCCCGACATGATGAGGCGGTCAGTAATCGCCGGGCCCCTCAGCTACGGGCCGCGTTCGTGGTATCTGGCTTGAACGTGATGGATTAGTCGGGCGGTGTGCTCAAGTGCATCAGGCCCGCCAGCCTTTGAGTGCTCCGCCCTTGGGCGGCCAGTGTGGAGCAGTTCATCACTTAGCGCTCTGTCCAGTTTTCGGGGACCAGCTCAAACCAATCCACGACGAATCAAAAGACGAACGAAAGACTATCCATCCCGAAAAGGCGACGAGCGACTCAACGGACAGCCTAATTACACGGCTCAGGTGGTTAAGTGAACAGCGCTGGGTCTGTCCCCAATGCTGCAGGCATCCGCCTGCGAGTTGATTCATTTTAAGTGAGCCTCGTTCACGGTCGGCAGCGCCAGCTTGGACCTGTACGCGTCAGCAATTGGGCTGGACAGCGACCGGCACCAGTCGGCTTGTCGATTTGGAAGTCCTGTTATTGAAATTATTGAAAAAGCATAGCGAGTTCTCACTCGCTGCCGACGCAGTGTCGAGATCAGATGCCACGATGCTCGATCACCCCGTCACAACGGGAGACGCCAGGCGGAAGAATCTGCGGCAAATGTCTCGGCCAGAAAATCCACCGTAGCGCGTACACCCGGCAGCATGCCGCGGCGAGATGGGAAAGCCAGATGGATGTTCGCTTCGCGGCTGCGCCAGGTCGGCAGTATCCGCACCAGGCGACCATCATCCAGCGCCGCACGGCAGGCATAGTGGGCCAGGAAGGCGACGCCGAGGCCATCGATCGCCGCTTGTAGCAGAATGGCGAACTCGGTCGCCGCCACTCGCGGCTCGTGATCCACGCTGGCCTTGTGGCCTTCGCCGATGATATCCGCTCTGCTCGGATTGGCTGATGGTGGGCCAGGTTGCCAGTTCGGCCGGTATGGACGGCGGATCGCGTTCGTCCAGCAGCGCCGGGCTGGCGACCAGACAGGCATGGCCGCGCGCGAGTTGTCGTATGACCACGTCGGCATCCCCGTCGAGCGTTTCACGCACGCGTAGCGCCACATCGATCCGTTCTTCGATAAGGTCGAGCCGCCGATTGCCGACCATGACCTGCACGCGCAATCGCGGATACCGACGCATAAGCTCGGGCAGTCGCTCGGCGAGGAGGCGTTCGACCCCGAGCGGGCAGCCGATCCGGACCAGACCCCGGGGCTCGGCGGTGACCCGGGCGGCTGCGGCCTCCACGGCATCGGCCTGGTCCAGGGCGGCAAGCGCGTGCGCCTGAACTTCTCGCCCTACGGCAGTGACGCTGAACCGGCGCGTCGAGCGTTCGATCAAACGGACGCCCAGGCGCTTCTCGAGCGCCGCGACCCTGCGACTGACGCGCGACTTCGGCACGCCCATCACGCGGGCCGCCGCAGAGAAACCGCCATGCGCCACGACGGCGGCAAAGTAGGTCAGGTCGTTGAGATCCCGCATTTATTGTCTCGTTGAATGGAACGCGATGTCCTGTTTGCGCCGACTAATCCTCTGATCGTTGCAGTGATAGTGTAAGCATCATTGCCATGCATGTCGTCGCCTTCTCGGCGTCGCCTTGCGATCGGAGAGGGGGGCCTGCCATGACGAACCGACGTTCGATATCGCGCCGAAAGCTTCTGCGCGCCGCGACCTGGGTCGCACAGGGGCTTATTTTCCTCGCCTTTCTGTGGGCGGGATCGGAGAAGCTGCTGTCGCCGATAGCGGATCTTGCCCGCATGTGGCCGTGGACCGGCGATCTGCCGCCACCGATTGTACGAACGCTCGGTGTGATCGACCTGTTGGGTGGAATAGGCGTCCTGTTGCCCGATCTGACCCGCATCAAACCTCGCCTGACGACCGCCGCCGCCGTGGGCTGCGTGCTGCTCCAGCTGTGCGCGATGATCTTTCACATCTCGCGTGGCGAGGCCGAAGACCTGCCGGTCAACCTCGTCTTCCTGGCGTTGCTCGTCTTCATTCTTTGGGGACGTCGCCGCACCTCGGCTATGGCCCGGCCCCCGTCCGACAGCGGAGAACGGCCATGACCAATCGAACGATCGATATCGCGTTCTGGGATTACGACCGCACGCGCCTGCTTTTGGACGGCACCATCCCGATTCAGGGCGCTGAGCCGCGCTTTCACTCCGCGCGCATTGTGCCGCAGATTTTCAAGGCGATGATCGACGGCCATTATGACGTGTCGGAGCTCGGCTTCACCTATTTCCTCAGAACCTTCGTCGACGGGCGCTCGCCTTTTCTGGCCCTGCCCGTCTTCCTCAATCGCGCCTTCCGCCATGGCGCGATCCATGTGAACGAAAATTCGAGCATTAGCCGCCCGGAAGATCTGGCCGGCAAGCGGATCGGCGAACTCGCTCTTTACGGGCATGATGCCGGCCTTATGTCGAAGGGCATTCTGTCCGACACCTCCGCCTGGCGGCCGGAGCAGAGCCGATGGATCGTCGGTGGTATCGACTTCCCGATGGACCCCGTCGATTTCGTCTCCCGTCCGGTACCGGCCGGATGCGAGGTCGAATATGCCGGTAGCGACGTCGATCTCGGCGAGATGCTGGTGACGGGCGAGATCGATGCGCTTTTTACCGCCGACATCCCGGCAGGCATGTTGCAGAAGCGGTCGGGCATCCGCCGACTGTTCGGCGACTACCTGGAGCGTGAGCGCGCCTATTTTCGCGACACCGGCATCTTCCCGATCATGCATCTCGTCGCGGTAAAACGGCAGATGGCCGAGAACCATCCGGAACTGATCAAGTCGATCTACCAAAGCTTCTGCCAGGCCAAAGATCAGATGATCGAGCACTATGCGCAGGGTATGACTTTCAATAATATGGACCTGATGCATCCTTGGCTGACCGCGCTGATCGCCGAGAACCGCGAGCTCATGGGCAAGGACTGGTGGCCCTACGGCATCGGCGCCAATCGCGCTGCGATCGACACGGTGCTGCGCTATCATCACGAACAGGGGCTGACCGATCGTCGCTTCACCATCGAAGACGTGTTCGTGCCCGGCCTTCTCGAAACCTGATAGCGCGCCGGTGGTTCAGCCAGATGAACGGCCAGCCGATCCACCTGACGCTGACGGTTCATATCACCCATGGCGACGGCCGATCCGTTGCACCGGTGAGATACGGCACCCGGACCACTGAAGTTGGGTTTATTCCAGACTGTCGAGGAACCCTAAAAGCTCGCGATTGAACTGCTCGGTACTTTCGCGATTGGGCCAGTGGCCGACATCTGGCATGGCGACGAAACCGCGCAATCCGGGAAGTCCCTTTCGCAACTCAGCCTCGCTCGGTTCGCGAACCGCGTTCAGCCCGTCCAGCTCGCCGTAAATGAAGAATGAGGGCTGGTGTATAGGCACGCCTTTGAATGCCGCGGTGAGATCGAAGCCGGGTTGGAGAGAGCTGTAGTAATTGAGCCCTCCTTGAAAGCCGGTGCGCTGAAAGTCCGCGATCTGCTCAGCCACGTCGTGCGCGTCCGCCCACTCGGGCACCGCCACCGGGGCCTTGCGGGTACGCTCGCGTGTCGTATCGAATGGGTCCCATCGGTCGGCAGCGGCCGGGCTGCCGGACGACCAGTAAAGAAAACCGGGGAAAGTGACGGCCGCATCCTGCCAGCGCTCGGCCGCGTCAGGCTTCATTTCGTCAAACATATAGAAGCTGTCGCGCTTGCCTGCCGCTTCCAGCGATTGAAGAAAATGCTGTTCGCCGCGTGGCGCGAAGGCGACGCTGACACCGAAAACGGCGGTAAAACGATCGGGGCGCATCATGGCCGCCCCCCAGGCCGCAGCGGCACCGAAGTCGTGACCAACGATCGTGATCGTCGCCAACCCGAGCGCGTCCAACAGCCCAACGAGATCGCCCGTGGTGTGTAATGTCGTATAGGCATGGGGGTCCGAGGGCGCGGAGCTTCGCCCATAGCCTCGCATATCGATCGCGATTGCCCGATAGCCAGCAGCCGCGACGGCCTCCATCTGCCGCCGCCAGCCGAGCCAGGTATCCGGAAAGCCGTGGCAGAACAGGACAGGCTTGCCTTCACCAAGCTCTGCGACGTGAAGCTCGATACCTCCACCGACGTCCACTTGCGAATGTTTCATATCAAGCCTTCCTTGCAGATATGCGGGCCAAGAAACGACCAAACCCTGATGGTTTCGTGAAGCTATTTAGCCTAAGTCAGTAATTTGGATTTTTTCGCGAGCGGCTCAGAAGAGTGTGATGAGATAGCGGGCCAATTTTTGACATGAATACCGGGCCTAACTGTGCTTTGCCTTCCTATTGAGTTGAGTAATTCTCAGAGAGGGCATTGGCTTTGGCCGTGAAATCGGAGAGCAGTTTAACCATATCGTGCTTCACCTGAGGCGGCGCGGTTTGCAACGACCCGGCATGAAACGGGGGATGCGGATCGTACTGGCCGACGAGTTGCGTGCATTGGGCGTAGAAGACGCTGCGCAGTTCCGCAACCATCGTTAGACCGAAATCGAGCCCGGAGGTCACGCCGGCGCCCGTCATCCGATTGCGGTCCTTGACGACGCGTTCGTTGGTGGGAATCGCGCCGAAGCCTTTGAGCGCGTCGATACATGACCAGTGGGAGGTTGCCTTGTAGCCTTCTAACAAACCGGCGGCCCCCAGAATCAGTGACCCGGAGCACACGCTGGTAACATATTTTGCGCGGGCACCACGATCAGCCATGAATGCGAGCGTCTTGGGGTCTTGCGCCGTGGCGAGTGTGCTGGTGGTCCCGCCCGGTGCGAAAAGTACCGTGAGATCCTTGGGGCAGTCTTCGAACGTCGCGGTCGGCGTGATAGTGACGCCTGAATCACTGACGACCGGTTCCAGCGAGGGGGCGACGAGGTCGATCTGGGCACCCATCATCGAGGCCAGCATGCTGTGCGGGCCGATCAAGTCGAGCAGTGTCATCTGAGGATAGACCAACATGGCTATCTTTTCGTCGCCGACCCAATGGACTGCGTCGTTGGGCATATCCATCTCGCGTGATCCAGGTTTATCTTTTGTCAAAGTGCTCGCAAGCACGGGCGCGCTCGCCATAGCCAGTGGCGCACAAAGCGCGCTAAGCAGAAGCCGGCGACGATGTATGTCGGTCATAGGTTCACCTTGAGTGTGAGATAGACAGATCGGGGCTGAACAGGTTGGACGACCGGGAAGCCGAGATACGCATACGTGTTGAATGCTTTGTTATCGCCGAGATTCACGCCCGAGACCTGGACGCTATAACGGCTGAACGTGTACGCCGCCTGTGCGTCGATCAGGGCATATCCGGGCACGGAGACAGTATTCGGCAAGGTATCTTCGCGTGCGCCGAGCGCGGTGACACCAGCCCCCAGCGATAGGCCTTTCGCCGGTCCGGAAAGCCAGCGATAGCGTGCGGCAAGCCGGCCGCTGCTGCGCGGTACGCGCGCCAAGCGCTCACCGACCGGGATCGTGTCGTCACGCGTCACTTCGGCGTCTGTATAGGCGTAGTTGGCTGTGAGTGAAAAGGCCGGTACTGGCTCCCACGTGAGATCGGCCTCCACGCCCTGAGCGCGTTGTTGCCCGGTCTGAATCGAAAAACCCGGATGGGTCGGATCAGCCGTGGGCATGTTCTCTCGTGTTTGCCGGAAGAAGGCGAGGGTGGCGTACAAGCCCGAATCTGCCAGCGCCAGTTTGAACCCACCCGAGACGTTATCGGAGGTGATGGGTTTGGGCGCCTCTTGCCCCGTGAAGGCGAATGCGCCGCGAAAGCCCGTGGCATAGCCGGCAAAAAGGGAGATGCCCCGCCACATGTCGAAGGTCGCGCCAAGGCGCGGTGAGACGCGACGATAGGTCTGATCGGTGTTCTGCTCTTTTTCGTAGAACTGAAGTTGCGTCAGTCGAAGCGATCCCGTCAGACCGAGACGCCCGTAAGTGGCTTGATCCTGAACATAGGCCGCTTGGGTTCGATAGCGATCGGTCTGTTTCAGCGTCGTCGCCAATCGGGGGCCGAAGGACAGATCGTAGCGAGGATCTACGAGATCGATCGTGCCACGGGCCACGCCGTTGAAACCCAGGTCGGACGAAAAGTTGGTGCGATCGTAATTGACCCCGGCCAGCCACCGATGCGTGCCGCCCAGCCAATGCACGCTGTCGGTCACATTGGCATCGAAGGCCGCCTCGTCGATATGCCCGATGATATCGAGCGGCACGATGGGGTATCGCGTTGGCGTCGCCGGGTCTGGCGGATACAGTTGCGGATAGACGAAACTCCCGTATTCCGCCGTCTCGTTGTGATAATAGCGCCCCGTAAGCTGCCCTTTTAGCGTGTCATTGAACGTATGCTGTAGCTGAACCGTAACAATCTGACTTTTGTTCTGTGTTTCCGGCTGACCCTCGGGCGTACCCGGAAATGCGTTGCGCTCAAGTTTTCCCGCGAGTGCCTGCATTGCCGGTAAGCCGGAATATTCGAGCCGGCTATCGCGATTGAACTGGCCGTATACTGATAATTTCGTTTTCGGGCTGAGCTGAAACGACAGGCTCGGCTTGAGCGACGAGCGATGGCCGTGGACCTGATCGATCCAACTCTCATTGTCTTGATACTCACCCGCAATCCGGAAATTGACGCGTGATGACAGCGGACCGGTGACGTCAAAATACGGATCGAGCGTGTTGTCGCTTCCGATTCGCATGGCAACATAGCCTTTGCCATCTTTAGACGGCGCTTCGGACTCGACGTTGATGAGGCCGCCGAGCGGGGCGCCAAGGCCGCCGCCATACAGTGCCGCGTTCGGGCCTTTGAGCACCGCGAAGCGCCGTACGCCGACCAGGCTCGTGGGCGCGGTCTCGGCCGCGTTGCCAAACAACGGCAAACCATCGACATAGACTTCGGCCGGGAATCCACGAATAAGAATCGGCAAGAAAAGATCGGCATCCGGCTGGCTGGGTACCACGCCTGATACGTTGACCAGCGCGTCCGCCAGTGTTCGATCGTCCTGGTCCTGGATCATCTGCCGATCGATGACTTGCACTGACTGCGGGATCTTGAGCAACGGGGTGTTGGTCCGGGTCGCCGCATGTGTTTCGGTAATGGTGTAAGGGCCGGCGAGAAACGACGCGGGGGCTGTGACCGTCAGTGCTGGCAGTTGGGTGATCGGTGCCGCTTCAGGGCGCTGTGCTGAACCCGGGATCTGCGTCGATGATGTCGGTGATCGGTCCACGCGCATCTGCGATGACGGGGCCGCGCTCAGCGGGGGGCGCCGACCCTGCCATGGTGATTCCGCCGCCGCTGACGAGACCGGGGTCGCCGCAATCAGCGTCGTCGTAGCAACGCCAAGCGCCGTTAGAACCTCGGGGTTGAGGCGCAACGAGGTGAGCGGCATACAAGGATGATCTGATTGGTCCGAGATGGTGACAGTGTGACGATTGGCCGCATTCGAAGTACGACAATCTTCATCTAATATCTGCCAATGGTTACGACACGCGCCGTTGCGATACTCACCTTTCCAAGGTGCCAAATTCTGGATGTGACCGGGCCCGCCATGGTGTTCGAAGCAGCGAATGATCTGATCGACGATCGCTGCTACGACATTCATATTCTCTCGGTAGCCGGCGGACTTGTCTCTTCGAGCAGTGCGGTCGTGTTATCGACACGCTCGATTGTCGAATTGGCGCCGGAATGCATCGACACCTTGCTGATTGCCGGCGGCGAGGCAGCCGGTCTGGACGCCTTGATCGCCGACCCGCGTGCGCGTGATTGGGCGGTCGCGGGCAGCAAGGCTGCACGGCGCTATGGCTCAGTCTGTACCGGCACATTTGCGCTGGCCGGCTATGGTCTGATAGGAACCCGCCATGTGACGACCCACTGGTCCGCCTGCGAGCGACTCGCCCGCCAACTGCCGAATGCCAAGATCAATCGCGATGCGGTATTCGTCAACGACGGCCGTCTCTGGACATCGGCCGGGGTGACGTCCGGCATCGATATGTGTGTGGAGATGGTGGCGCAGGATCTCGGTGTCTCGGTCGCACACCGGATCGCCAAACGCCTTGTGCTGGCCGAAAGACGGCCGAGCCATCAACGGCAACTAAGCCCTGTACTGCGTGCTCAATTCGAAGCCGATGCGCCCTTTGCCGAACTGATCGAGCACATACAAAACGACCTGTCGGCCTGTTTGAGCGTGACACGGCTTGCACAGCACGCCGCCATGAGCGAGCGGACCTTTCACAGACGCTTTACCCAAAGTATCGGCATGTCACCGGCGCGGTTTGTGCAAATTGCACGATTGGAACACGTCCGCAAACTGCTCGCGACGGATTCATCCTTGAAAGAGATCGCTTCAAGGACGGGCTTTTCAGGTTCCGCTTCTTTATCGAGCGCCTTCAAACGATGCTTCGGGTTATCACCTGAGCGCTTTCGCGCTTCGTTGAAACATCGATAGCCAGTGCGTCCGCTGTCGTCCTATTCCGTCGAAGAACACGTTCGCGAGTCGAGATGCCCGGCTATTTCGGACAGCCAGATCAGGGGGTTGGACTTGGCCGGGGCCATTAGACACTTCTGGCCTATGATTTGAGCATAGGAGGAAGTGTAATGAGTAGTCAGCGATATACCCCGGAATTCAAGGACGAAGCGGCTCGGCAAGTGCTGGATCGGGGATACCCAGTCGCCGATGTAGCCGAGCATCCGATGCAGCCAATGGCGGTCAAAGAGAGTCTTCGAGTGCTCCGCCCTTGGGCGGCCGGCAGATACGACGCGCTGTCATACAGACGACATGAATCAGCCGCACGATTCCGGGTCCATTCGGGCCGTCTAGGGGGTCGGCATGACAGGGCTGTGCATTCGGGGATCGGGTTGGTTACTGGCGGGCATGACGGCCAGTGTGGTTGCGCTCGGCTTGACGGGCTGTAACGACGACGATGCGAACGTTTCGACCGGCGATACCGGAGCGGGGACACCGGCACCGGCTGCGGACATCGCGTTTACGCCGCCCGGCCAGGGTGTGGCGGTCGATAACTACACGTTGACGGCCCAATACGATCTACCGGTCGCGCCCGACGCCGACAATCGGCTGGCCGACGAGGCATCGGCAGTGACCTGGGATCCGGATACCGACAGCCTGTTCGTGGTGGGTGACGGGGGCACGGCGGTCGTCCAGGTCAACAAGCAGGGCCGGCTCATCGACTCGATGGCGCTCGCGGCCGACGACGATAGCCCGTCCGGCCGTGCGTTCTACGATACCGAGGGCCTGACCTACGCCGGCGACGGCCAATTTGTGCTGGTGGAGGAGCGCGATCGGCGTATCAATCGATTCACCTACCAGCCCGGGGCCACGTTGACGCGTCAGGGCGTCGCCGCAATCAAGCTCGGCACAACCATCGGCAACACCGGTCTCGAAGGCATCAGCCGCGACCCGTCCGCCAGCGGTTACGTACTGGTCAAGGAAAAACAGCCGATCGGTGTCTTCGCGACGCAGGTGGATTTTGCCGCGGGCACGGCCAGCAACGGCGGTCTCGATACCGAAAATTCGACCAATCTGTTCGATCCGGAGACGCTCGACGTCGCCGATCTGGCCGATGTTTATGCGGTCTCCAACGGGGTCGATCCGGGCAGCGCGAACTACGCTGACCTGTTGCTGCTCAGCCAGGAATCCGGCGTGATCGTGCAGACCGACCACGACGGCCATATCCGCGGCCGTCTGGTAATCGGCGTTGCGGGCCAGAACGAGGGCATCACGATGGATGCCGATCACGTGATCTATACCGCCAACGAGATGGGCGGCGGTGGCCCGCACAAGCCACAGCTGTGGGTATACACGCCGACCACGAACAGTCAGAACGTCGGCATCCATTCGCATATCTATGTGACGTATAACCGCTCGATACAGGCGGGCAGCGGCGAAATCACGCTCGACAACGGCAACGGCGACAGCCGGCGCTTCGATGTCACCGACCGCCAGCATGTGGCGATCGTCGACGGGAACACGCTGGCGATCACGCCCGACGCACCCCTTGTTGCACAGCAGACGTATCGCATCGGTATTCCCGAGGGCGCCGTGGAAGAGACCGACGGCGGGGCCTTGCCGGCGTTGGCGAGCCTTGCCGACGCCCGTTTCACCACCGCCGCCGACGATATCGCGCCGCGCCTTGTTTCGACGGCGCCTGCCGACGGCGCAGGCGGCGTGACTGCCGACCGGATTCGGCTGCAGTTCAGTGAAGACATCCAGGCCGGTAGCGGCAGCCTTCATCTCCTGCAGGCCAACGGCGATACCACGGACATCGATGCATCCGATACGTCGCAGGTCGCCATCGACGGCGATACCGTGACCGTGTCACCGAGCGGCGGGCTCGCGGCTGGCGCGGATTATCGTGTCACGATCGACGACAACGCCTTCACCGATCGCGTCGGCAACGCTTACGCCGGGCGCGCCGGCGATGACGCGCTCACCTTTCTCACCGGCGCGGGAACGGGCGCAACCCCGCTGGCCGCGGGCGATCTCCGATTCATCGGCGTCAACGGCCACGGCACCGACGCCATTGCCTTCATTCTGCTCAAGCCGGTCAACGCGACCACGCAGATCCAGTTCACCGACAAGGATTACGCCGCGTCGAGCGCGACGCCCTGGCCGGATAACGAAGCGGCTTACACCTGGACGGCCGATACCGATTACCCGGCCGGCACGGTGGTCACGATTACAACCGACGGCCCCCTGGCCGACAAGGGCATGGTCAGCGGCGAAGGCGGTGGCGTGAGCGCGTCGGGCGAGACCTATTATGCGTTTGCCGGCCAGATCGATGATGCCGATGCCGGCCGGCTTTCGGTCGATCACTTCCTGGCCGCGATCAATACCGGCGGCGAGGCGGCGGGCGACATCCCGGCCACACTGGCATCGAGCGGTGCCTACCAGCATTTCGACGGGGCCAACGCCAAGTACAGCGGCTCGTTCGACGAGTCCGATCTGCCGGCTCTTGTTCAGCGCATCGACGATGCTGGCAACTGGCGCGTCAACGACGATGACGACGGTTTTGTGCTATCCGACGACGGCGCGTTCTTCGCGACCGCGCTGACACCGGCCAATACGCTGTTCGTCGGCGTGAATGGGTCCGGCACCGATGCCGTGGCTTTCATCCTGCTGGGCGGCGCCCGGGCCGGCACCCAGATCGGGCTGACCGACAAGGACTACGATGCCGCGCGCACGCCGCACTGGCCGGATAACGAAGCCGCCTATACCTGGACGGCCGACGTCGATTATGCGCCCGGCACCCTCGTCACCGTCCAGCCCAAGACATTGACCGCGGACAAGGGCTCGGTGGTCGGCTCCGACGGCGGCATCGGCAAATCGGGCGAGACGATCTATGCCTTCGTTGGCCCGGTGGCAGACGCCGATGCCGGCTACCTCGCCGTACAGCGGTTCCTGGCTGCCATTCACATCGGCGACGAGACTGCCGGCGATATCCCGGCGGATCTGGCCACAACCGGCCAGGCGATCAGCTTCGCCGCCGCCAATGCCCGATATGCCGGGGGTTTCGATAACCGGAACAACGGTCTGGCCGCACGCATTCGTGATACCGCCAACTGGCAGACGGCGAGCGACGGCTTTTCGGTGATCGATAACAGCCTGTTCCCGAACGACTAGATACGGGTTGTCTGTTGCAGGTGAGCAATAGAAGGCGGATCACGGCGGGTTCGTGCTCATCGGGTTGGGATCGGCCTGACCGGGCGGGTTGGCGGTTGGCGGCGCGACTCAAGGTCCGAATTCCACATGCGTTCTCTTTATGCCGCGCTGCTGGCGCGGAACCGTCGGCCTGCGACGAACTCCAAAAGGCCCGTCGAGACGTCGATGGGCCTTTTGTCCTGGGGCGATGGCCGCAGGCACAGATGAGACCGCGAAGGCGTCGAGGCGGGCAGCCCAGGCACCAAGCGGATCAGCGAGCGATCCGGGTTGCGGCGCACGCAGACCGACAGGGCAGTGGTGTCGCCATGGGCAGCGTTGCCGATTTCGAGGGCCGTGTTCCGGCGATCGAGGACGATCGTGTTGGAGTCCGGCAGGCCGAAGCGATTAGGAGAGCCAGCCTGTCAACAGTTTTGATATTTTGTTCCTTGGCGGCGGTAGAGATTGGAGAGTCAGGCCGATCTCGTGCCCGCATGCCAGAAAACGATCCACCCGCGATTTCGGCATCAACGTGAAGATGTGAGAATCGCTATCGTCGTCGAAAATGATGATCGCGATATCGCTATGAGATAACTTTTTCGCGGCTTCGTTGAGATGCCGGCCGGTTAGATTTGTCTCTTCGTCGTTCGGAAGGGATATGTCGCCGATATTCAGCCCTCTGGATTCAACGATCAGGTTGATCTGATATGCCACATCCGCCGCGGTGGCTTTCCAGTCCATCTCGGCTATGAGGTTGTGTCTTGCAAAATAGCCTTTCTCGTCGTAAATCGCATCATGCCAGGAGAACTCCCGGCAATCGGAAAGTGTCATCTTTTTCCATCGGCCGCCTTTCGTCAAAAAGCCACGGGGATCTCGGGCGGGAAAAATCAGATGCTTTTCAATGTAATTGTCAGCCGCTGTATCAAAGCCGCTCAGCATCTCGCCAAATTCTCGTAATGCATCGACGTTGACGTGTGGCTCTTTCACGACTGAAAGCTTTTCGCTGCGCGATAGATGTGGGTAATGATGATTTAGAGCGTACTCCTCGACTAATGCGAACAGGCGCAGCATCTCGTCAAGAGAGTTCTGATCATCAACAGGTTTCCAGTGCTGCTCAATAGAAGCCAAGGATGGATGACCTGTTTCGAGCCAGGGTGATCTGGCTGCGGAGGAAACGACGACGCGTGCGTCGATTTCTTCATCCAGAACCGTCAAGCCGTATGTTGGATGCTCGCGGCCTGCGATCCCGAAATGAACGGCCGCAGGAACATAATAGCCTTTGTAATCCGGCACCGCCTCTTTGCGTACCTGGAGGTCCAGGCGCGGTTCTGTTCCGGTCGTGAAGCCGATAACCGATAAGTTCAGAAGTCTTTCGACTCTATCGCGGCTGAGCCGGTCGGCGGACAAAGGTGCGATTGCTCTTCTGGCGATATAGTAAGGCAAGGTCTTTCCCCAATAGCTATCGATGTGGCATCGATGAGGCGGGCCCGTGGTTGTTCTTTTGAGTCGTGCCGGAACGTATATCGAACGTGCTGACTTTCTTTGATTTTATCGCGCTTTCGGAAATAACGATCGGGCTGCGTGGTTCGCGCTGTAAAATGCGGGACGCTTGATTTTCGCAGCACGATTGATGTCATAGCCGAATGCCATGGCGCGTTGGTCGAAAAGACGATCGATGGCCATCACGAACTCGGACGCCCGTTGATGGCCCAGTCGGCCAATCGCGCCGGCGCAACCAAGCGCAGGTGTTTGCCTCGTCCTTCGATGATGTCGGTTTGGCGTAGTGCCGCGATAGCGCGTGAAATGGTTTCCGTGGTCAACCCCAGATAGTTGGCGATATCCGCGCGGGGCATGGCGAGTATCAAGTCGCTTGCCACCTGGCCATTTCGTCCGAGCCGGCAGGCGAGGCTGAATAGAAAGATGGCCACACGGGCGCTTGCATCGCGTTGATTGACGACCATCAACAGTTGCTCATGTTCGGCCAGATTCTTGCTCAGCACGCTGGCCAACGCGTCGTACAGCCCGGGCAGCCTTGCCATGGTTTCGTTGAAACGGTGCAGGGCAAACACGCGCACCGTGCTGGGTTCGATGCTCGTGGCCATGCAGAGGTGTTCGCGATTATGAAAGGCATCCAGGCCGACCAGTTCGCCGGGGAAATGGAAGCCGGTGATCTGATGTCGGCCCTGGGCGTCGACCAGTGTCGTCTTGAGCAACCCCTCGGTCACGATGTAAAGCCCATGTAGGCCATGCCCCTGTCGGAACAGGGTTTGACCACGCGCCAGCTTGATCTCGCGCATGGGCAGGGCGGCCAGCTGTGTGAGTACGTTGTCGTCCAGCGTATGCGGGGAACACAGCTGTTGAACACTGGCATTCTGGCCGTACACCAGAAGCTCACTGAGCTGCAGTGGCGGCCCTTGGGTATCGAACGACACGTTGGGTCACGACGCGATCAATGTAGGAACAGTCATATGGCGCATCAGCTCATAGGTGACGCCGCCGAAGACCAGCTCGCGCAAGCGGGAATGTCCGTAAGCGCCCATTACCAGCAGGTCGGCGCCACTGTCGGCGATCTTTGACAACAATACTTCGGCGACACTCAGCCCGCGACCGTCGAGCTGCGTTACCGATACGCGGATGCCGTGCCGGGCGGCGAACAAGGCGATGTCCGCGCCGGGTTCGTCGCCATAGATACGGTGCGTACGGGCCTCGCCCTCGTCGACGATCAGTATTTCGACCAGGGCCGCACGTTTCAAAAAAGGCAAGGCCGCGGTGATCGCGTGCGTGGCCTCACGCGTGGCATTCCAGGCCAGCACGATATGTTGGCCGAGCGTATCGGGGCATCTGCCGTAGGGCAGTATCAGAACCGGGCGGGCTGAGGCGGTCGCGATCACAGCGGGCGTGTCGGCGCTGATTTGGCTGTCGCGTTCCTGTGGATCGTGCTGGCCGAGTATGACGAGATCGGCATAGCGGGCATGTAGCGCGGCGATATCCGCAACGCTGCCGTCGGCCATCTCGCCTGCATGGTAGCGCCATTCGAAGTTCTGGAACTCGACCCGATGGGCCTGTTCGACGAACGCTGTTTTCAGGCGATCGGCGTGTTGGGCCGCTTCGAGTTTCTCGTGTTCGATAGCCTCTGCACTGGGCGCGACCGGATAAGTGCCGGCGGCAACGTAGGCCTGATAGCTCGGAACGTGGACACGCAGCGCCGTGAGATGTGCATTGGCGTCGCTGGCGATGCGAAGCGCCGTATCGGCAACGTCCGCCTGGTGGGAACTGTCTTGCGTGAGTAACAGAAGCGTGGCGTAGTCCAACGTCGATCTCCGTCAGCCGGGTGGAATCCGGTTAAAGCCGGTCAAGTCCGTAGTGTCATACGCTTTCCTGCCAGTTTATTTGATCCATCTCAATTCGGCTGCGATTACGGTGCTCGGGCGGTGGTGTCGCCACGGCCCGGAACGATCGGGCAAAGCCGCAGGCCCCGCGGCTTTTCCGGCGTGGTGCGCGTGCCTGCTATCGACTGGCAATTCCGGCGCGCGGTTCATGCACAGGCTTTTAGAGGCACCACGAATGCGGCCGATGTCGAATGGGGGCGACAAAAAGCGGGGCGTGATCTCCGGGGCGGTTCGCGGACACGGGCAGGCGCTGCGCTCGGGGCGTTTCATTGTCGATCCGCGATTGGGTCGAGAGAGTCGGCGCCCGGTCTGCGTTCGGATCGGGCCGTCAGGGCTTTCGTATTGACGGGACTCAGAGGCGCGACGAGCGGTTTCGATCTGCCGGCGTCAACCGTCGCGCCATGTCCTGTCGGTCGGGTGCTTATCCTTGCGGATAATGCCGCCAGACCGCCGCGGCACGGTATCGCCGGGCCACCTGTGCCAGCGCGGACCACGCTGGCCCGCGTATACGCCGAATCACAGGCGCGCGACCGACGTCGCGTGCTGCCCGGCGCCTCATAAGTTCGAGGTGGCCGGTGCGGTGTCGCCATGCGCCGATACCCGGGGCGAGGCCGCGCGAGGTCGATGAAGACGAACCATCACTCGACCACGGCGGCGCCGGATCCGATCGCGGCTCCGGGTTCAGACCGATTGGCGCCACGACGTACCGGATCGTCCGTCCACGAGCCCGGTCGCATGAACTGTCGCGGGTGATGTCGCCGGGACATGTTCGAGCCTTCGATTGTGTGCGGGCGGCTCTTGCGAGGTGGCATGCCTGATGGCGTGTCGAAGTGCGCCCGGCCGCGGCATCGAGCCACAACCGCTGTCGTTGACGACGCAGTGGCAGATCAGTCCTCTGGGCGCTTCTGAGTCCCTGTGATGTGGCGCCAATTCTGGCAAGGCATTCGAGGCTGTCATACGAATGCCGACATCATCCGGCGAGTCTGACCTGAACCGCCAAGATCGACATTTCATCAACGCCGCCTCGGGTTGATCTGAGCGCGGATCAACCGCGATGGGCTTATCAAGGCACACACAGCGGCTGCCAAGGCATTGAAAACGAACGACGGGCAAGCGGCCTTTATCTTCGATAACGTAGAAAACAGCTGACGAGGTCAGCTGTCTTGGTGCCGGGTTAATGGATGGGGGCGCTGGAGCCTGTTGATGTTTCGTTCGAGCGCCTTTTCGTCGAGAGACCGCAGTGTGTCCGGCAAGGCTCGCAACGCCGCCGGGCGCCCATCGTCAATTTCAGGGCGCACTTGGCGCGGACTCGCACGAAACATCAACAGGCTCCAGGCCGTAATCCAGAAATATCCGCCGAGTGTCGGTCAGCGTATAGCCCTTGCGGCGATTGAGTTTGAATAACGGCAGGCTGGCCAGTTGTTCGGCGGTGGGCCGCGCCTGCGCTGACAAATGCCCATCCAGGAGTCGTTGCAAGACATGCGGGCCGCGCGCGCTGATCTTGGGCGTCTCGTCCCATTCACGTTGTCGCTCGGGATCGCGGGCTAGCAGCCAGTCGAATGTGTGATGTTGCCAGAAGTAGCTTCGAGCCGGTCGGCGAGACAACATGTAGGTCTCGCTCCAGGCCAACCAGGCCTGAAGCAACGGGGCATCGGTGTGGGCGGCGATGAACCAGTTCGCGACCGAACGTAGAGGCTGCGGTCGGGTGAAGGCGAAGAAGCCTCGCGGCGTTGTGACATCAATCCATTCGTCCAACGGGCGCTGACAGATCGTGGTCGCATCGGCCCAGACGCCGCCATAGCGAGCCAGCAGCCGCAGCCTGATGATATCCGCCTTGTGGCTTGGCGAAATATGCGATGGAAACCGGGGGAGCGCGATCGTGTTGACCAGGCTTTCTGCGTCCAGCACGCGTACCGTCCAGCTCGGGTTCCGTACCCGCCAGCTTTCGATACAGGCGCGCACCAGGGCCGGTGCCTCGGTCTCGCCCTGCAGCCAGAGCATCCAGATGGTTCGCGCCGGCGGGTTCGGCGCTGGCGGTGCCTGCATCAAACGATCCCAGTCCGCGACGAAGGTATCCAGACCGAGTCGTTGTTGGCATGCCCGGTCCTGCCGGTCTCGGCGCACCACATAACGGCGAAATCGCTCGGTGGTTATCGCCTCGGCTATCGGCTTGAGGATTCGAGTCCGGGGATGCATCGCTTCGTCAATCAATGGGACAAGTCACGATTGCTCACAATACACGGCGCCGCAAGGCATCGGCCTCGGGGATCGATCATCCGGCCCGCCATACGATTGACGCCGCATGCCGTGCCCGACACGTTCATCTTTCTCATCGAGATGCCGCGGCGTGAATCGTCAGCCGGCGACGGCCGTCGATGCGCCGAAGTCGATGCGCATGGCTTTCGCACGGTGTGGCTTGTCGCTGCTGCATATGGAAAGGCCCGTCGACTTGTCGACGGGCCTTGGGTCTTTTGCACGCTTGCGGCGTATGCTGCGGCGGCTTAAATCAGGCCGCGACGACGCGCGAGGGCGCCAAGGCCGAACAGGCCCAACGCGAAGAGTACCAGCGAGCTCGGCTCCGGTACGTCGGCCGACGGCGCGCTGGCGTTGCCATAGGCATGGTTGTCACTTTCGAAGGCCGTGTCATCGCTGTTGAAGACGATCGTGTTGAAATCCGGCAGGTCGAAAAGATTCACGTAGGCGCTGTCGTTCTGATCGGCCAACGAGATGTTCTGGCTGCTTGCCGCGTTGCGGATGTCGGTGCCGGTGACGCGGGCAACCGCCGTCGTGGCGCTCTGATAGCCGTTGTAGAAAGTGATCGAGTTCGCCGGGTCGATCGAGCCCCAGAGCAGGCCGAAATAATTGGCTGTGTCGGGGATATAGAAGTTGGCGCGGTTGTCCTCGCCCAGAGTGGTGGGGTTGGATAAATACGGCGTGCTGTTGCGTCCCGGGCTGAGTTCCGGCGCGCTGTATTCGTTGGCCAAGCTCCCCGTCCGGAAGGTGTAGCTGCCGAAGCATCCGCTATAACCGCCACAAGTCGCTTGCTGTTTGAAGTCGAGGACGTTGGCGCCGGCGACGTTGGTCGTGGCGAGGCCGTTGGCATCGGCGCTGTGATCGAACGTGATCGTATAAGCGCTGGCGCTCGCGCTGATGCACATGGCGATGCCGATGAAAGCGGCATTCTGGAGGGAGCGATGAACCATATGGATGCTCTGTGAGTTTCTGCACGAAACGAGTGGGTGGCCGGATGGCCAGCAGGTCGCTCGGCTTGGCAACGTTCGAGCCAGCTTTTTTTGTCTTTTTAAAACAAAAGCGTATGTCATATGGCTCATCGTGAGTGTCAGGTATTCCGACGCTTTTGCAACGGTTTTGATACGTGCCATGGCGCCCATTATTAACCCGGCATGAAAATAGATGATTTTTCGGGTTGATAACGCGCGTGTGCGACAGCACGCGCGCCACGGCCAACGGCCGTGAAGCCATTGAAAATAAAAAGACGGACAAGTGCCGGCGTTTCTTTCGATGGCGTTGAAAACAGCTGACGTCGTCAGCTGTTCTGGTGCCGGATTAATAGTCCCCGTCTGTCAAAAAAAGCGACAGCGGACTTCGCCGAAGACAAACAGGGGCCGGCTTATCGAATGAGCCGCGCGACGCGCTCGCGTTTTGTATCGGCCGGCGGCGTAGTCGGCGGCCACGCCAGCGCGCCCGAGGTTGCCGGTGCGCCACGGGCGGCGTCACCGGTTCGAGTGCTTTTGTAGGGCGTCCACGGCGGCGCGCCGGTTGCCACCGGGGCGGGGGCTGCTGGTCAGGCGCGATTGGCCGGTCTTCAAGGGGGCCCCGCGGTCACGATGATGGCGATCACGCCGTCGTCGTCGGCGCATAGTCTGATCGAGATGCCGAAGGCGGCGCGCGACTGGGCTGGACGGGCGCCGTATAGCGCGGCGATAGTCGCGGAACGCGTATCGGGGGCGATTCCGCTCGGGGCATCGTGAACACCGACCGCAGCGAGATCGGGCGTTGCGGCATTCAGACGCGACAAGCACGGACAACGCACCGCCGCGCGAGGACTTGTTCACCCCGGTCGTGGCAGGACCGGTCGTTGGCATGTCGGGCGACGTGGTTTGGCACCGGCCCGCAGGCACGGCTGTTGCTGGCATTGTCCGCGATTGCCGCCCGGAGTGAGATGGCCTCGTTGCAGGCTCGTCCAGCGCCGTATTTCAACACGGTTGCCGTTGACTGGCCGGGGGTCGGGCCTGTCGACAAGCCGCACGTGGCGTGGACACCGGCGGCGATGTCGGCATTTCTGGCGCATATCCTGGAAACGCGTGTATCGCGTCCGCATCCCATTGTCGCGGCCGGCCCCATGCGGCCGGCTATGTGTTGCGTCATTTCGCCGGCGCGCCGACAACGGCGCCGGCGCTGGCCCTGGTTGCGCCGACGTGACGCGGGCCGTTGCCGACCATGCTCGGCCGTCGCCCGGCCTGGCTCGGTGGGCTCTGTGCGGCGATGGATCATCGACTGATCGGCCCGGGGCTGTACGCGCTCAATCTGAATGATTGGATGATCCGGCGCATGGTAGCCGGGCACGTCTATAGCGACGCCGGCTGGCTGACGCCGTCCCGCATGGCCGATAAACGCCAGGGGGGCGCTGCCGGAGCGCGGCATACGTCGGTGCGGTTCGCGACCGGCGCACTCGACCCGTTCGAGGATCGCGCCGATTTTCATGATGCAGCCGCCGGGCTGTCGCGCGAGCGGCGACAGCTGATCCGGGGTGGCGATACGCCGTGCAAGTCGCAGGCAGAAATGCAGCCGCTGGATATCGCGCCGGTGGTGTTGTCGCAGGGCAAACTCGGCGTGCCCGAGGAATTCGCCGCGTCGGTGGCGGCCACCATTCTGGATAGTGCGAAGGCCCAGGCGGCGTAGCGGCGCCGTACCGGTGTTGCCTGTCGTCGGTATCACCGCGAGACGGTCAGAATACGTTGGCGCTCGGCGGCACGACGATTCCGCGGTTATATTCATGGCCCGAAGCGGGGGCGCAGTCCGGGCACTTTCAGGACCCTATCGATGGCTTTTTCGACCGATATTCGATTCATCCGCCAGGCCGAGGCCGCACTGGGCGTTGTTTTCCCGGCGGCGTTGACGGCACGTCTTCGATGCGACAACGGTGGCGAGCTGGATGTTCTCGACGCGGACTGGCGCCTCCATCCGGTCTTTGATGATTCCGATGCCCGACGGGCCAAACGAACCGCCAGCCATATCGTGCAGGAGACCATGGCTGCCCGCGCCTGGCCCGGCTTTCCGGCGCAGGCGATCGCCATCGCGACCGACGGCGATGGCAACCAGCTCGTGCTGTTGCCGGCTGCCGAGGGCACGGCGCTCTTGGCGGCGGTCCATGTCTGGTGGCATGAAGACGGCGAACTCGAGCGCGTCGCCGCGAGTTGTGCCGACCTTCAAGACCTGTGAACGCGGCATCGGGCCAGCTGACCTGCTCAGCGGTTTCCAACGCCATCGAAGAATAAAAGCCGGCACTTGTCCGTCTTTTTATTTTCAATGGCTTCACGGCCGTTGGCCGTGGCGCGCGTGCTGTCGCACACGCGCGTTATCAACCCGAAAAATCATCTATTTTTATGCCGGGTTGATAACACGTCCCACGTGCGCCGCGCCGGCGGCCATTTTTTTGCAAGACAAGGCATCGGGCGCGTACGGCCGTCATTCTGGCGTCGCGAACGATAACGCCGGATTGCTAAAAAATGACCGCCGTCCCGTCGGGTTGTGCCCAAAAACCGGCCATGCAACGTTGAACCACCATACGGCAGGACCAAATATCTAGGACCCGCGGCGCGACCGGCAGACGTGGGCCATGATCGAGCGCACGGATTACCCCATCATATGCATTGCCGCGCGATCCGGCGTCAGTCTGGCCCCGGCTGGCGGATGCCCGTTAAGTTCGTCATGGGATATGTTCAGGACGATACCTGATTCACATCCCGCACGGCGCCGCGTGAGGCATTGGTTGCAAGCGCCGCATAGGCCTTGAGCGCGGTCGAGACCTTGCGCAGGCGATTCTTCGGCTGCCAGGCATTGGGGCCCTGTTCGTTCATGGCGGTCCGGCGGGCGCCCAGCTCGGCCTCGTCGACGATCAGCTCGATCGTCCGGCCTGGGATATCGATGGCGATCGTATCGCCGGTTTCGACCAGGCCGATGAGCCCGCCCTCGGCGGCTTCCGGTGAGACGTGGCCGATGGACAGGCCCGACGTGCCACCGGAAAAACGCCCGTCGGTGACCAGGGCACAGGCCTTGCCGAGGCCCTTGGATTTCAGGTAGCTCGTCGGATAGAGCATTTCCTGCATGCCCGGGCCGCCTTTCGGGCCTTCGTAGCGGATGATGACGATCTCGCCCGTCGAGACTTCGTTGCACAGGATCCCGGCCACGGCGGCGTCCTGGCTTTCGTAAACGCGGGCGCTGCCGGTGAACGTGAGGATCGAATCATCCACGCCGGCGGTCTTGACGATGCAACCCTCGGGCGCGAGGTTGCCGAACAGCACGGCCAGGCCGCCGTCGGTGGAGAACGGATGCGCGGCCGAGCGAATCACGCCGTGTTCGCGGTCGGCGTCCAGCGCCTCCCAACGGGCGGACTGCGAGAACGCGGTCTGGGTCGGTACGCCGCCCGGCGCGGCCTGGTAGAACCGGCGGACCGCGGCGTCGGTGGTGCGGACGATGTCCCAGTGGGCCAGTGCGTCGCTCATGCGCTCGGCATGGATCGTCGGCAGCGTGGTGTCGAGCAGGCCGGCGCGGTCGAGCTCGCCGAGGATGGCCATGATGCCGCCGGCGCGATGGACGTCTTCCATGTGCACATCGGCCTTGGCGGGGGCGACCTTGCACAGACAGGGCACGCGCCGCGAGAGCGCATCGATCTCGGCGATGGAGAAGTCGATGGCGCCTTCCTGGGCCGCGGCCAGCAGATGCAGGACCGTATTGGTCGAACCGCCCATGGCGATGTCCAGGCTCATGGCGTTGGCGAACGCGTCGCGGTTGGCGATACGCCGCGGCAGCACGCGCTCATCGTCGTTTTCGTAATACCGTCGGGCGATTTCGACGACGGTGCGGCCGGCGTCACGGAACAGCCGCTCGCGGTCGCTGTGGGTGGCCAGCATCGAGCCGTTGCCCGGTAGCGCCAGGCCGAGTGCTTCGGTGAGGCAGTTCATGGAATTGGCCGTGAACATGCCGGAACACGAGCCACAGGTGGGGCAGGCCGAACGTTCAACGGTCGCGACGTCGTCATCGGAATAGCGCTCGTCGGCGGCCACTACCATGGCATCGACCAGATCGAAGGCCCGGCTGCTGCCTTTCACGACCGCCTTGCCGGCTTCCATCGGGCCGCCGGAAATGAAGACTGTCGGGATGTTCAGCCGCATGGCTGCCATCAGCATGCCGGGCGTGATCTTGTCGCAGTTGGAGATGCACACCAGGGCATCGGCACAGTGCGCGTTGACCATGTACTCGACGCTGTCGGCGATCAGCTCGCGCGAGGGCAGGGAATAGAGCATGCCCTGATGGCCCATCGCGATCCCGTCGTCCACGGCGATCGTGTTGAATTCCTTGGCCACGCCGCCGGCCACCGCGATTTCTTCAGCCACCAGCTGGCCCAGATCCTTGAGATGCACGTGGCCGGGTACGAACTGCGTGAAACTGTTGGCCACGGCGATGATCGGCTTGCCGAAATCGGCATCGCCCATGCCGGTGGCCCGCCAGAGCGCGCGGGCGCCGGCCATGTTGCGGCCATGGGTGGTGGTACGGGAGCGATAGGCAGGCATGGCAGTCGATTTGGCGACGGGGTGGGCGCTTATCGTAGGTCGTCATCGTCTGCATCTGAAATATATAATTTCGGCCTGACTGAGTCGCAAGAGATATCAATCATGGATGCGCGCCGGCTCCGGCATTTCGTCGCGGTCGCCGAGACCCTGCATTTCGGCCGCGCCGCCACACGTCTGCACATGACCCAGCCGCCGCTGAGCCAGTCGATCCGGGCCCTGGAGGCCGAGCTGGGCGCCGATCTGTTCCAGCGGACACAGCGACGCGTCGCGCTTACCGCGTTCGGTGCCCAGTGGCTGGTGCCGGTCCGTGCGGCACTGGCGGGCCTCGATGCGCTCGGGCCGACGGCCGAGCGCATGAAGCGCGGGGAAATCGGGCGATTGGCCTTATCGTTCGTCAGCACCGCCGACTACAGCCTGCTTCCTGACCTGGTTGCTCGTTTTCGGGCGGCCTATCCCGATGTGACGCTGTCGCTCGAGGAAGCGACCAGCGATGTCCAGATCGCGGCCGTTCTGGCCGGCACGGCCGACGCCGGCATCGTCATTCCGCCGGCCCGGGCGCCGCTGCCGGCCGCACTGGCCTATACCCGATTGCTGACCGAGCCGCTGGTGGCCGCGGTGCCGGACGCGTGGTTGCGAGATGGACGCCTGTCGCTGGCCGGCGGCGCGCTCACGCCGGCGGCGGTGGTCGGCTCGCCACTCATCGTCTTCCCGCACCAGGTCGCGCCGGCTTTCCATGATCTGGTCACCGGCTATTACCACGCCTGTGGCGGTACGCCGGACATCGTGCAGGAGGCGATCCAGATGCAGACCATCATCAGCCTGGTTTCGGCCGGCATGGGCATCGCACTGGTGCCGGCATCGCTACGTCATCTGGCACGGACCGGTACGCGCTACGTGCCGCTGCAGAGCGGGGCTCCACAGCTCGAGACCGGGCTGATCTGGCGGGCCGATCAAACGAGCCCGTCATTGCAGAACTTTCGTGCCATTGTCGAGAGCTGCGCATGACGCCGCCGACCGGTCGGGCCGAGGGAACCGGGCACGCCTGCCGACAATCGGCGGACCGGTCACCCGATCGAGCGCGCGATCGGGCATGCCGTGGATGGGGGCGGAAATGAACGCCGTTCAATAGCGCGTTATGATGTCTTCATTTCATGAGACGCATCGATGGCACGTCGCAGCGACCATAGCCGGGAAGAGCTTCGCGATCTGATTCTGGGCGCGGCCGAGCAGTTGATCGTGGATCACGGGCTCGGCGGGCTGAGCGCGCGCGCCATCGCCCGGCGTGTCGGCTATACGCCGGGCACCATCTATCTGGTCTTCACCAACCTCGACGACGTGATTCTGCACGTCAACGCCCGCACGCTGGATCGCCTGCGTGTGCCGATGGCAGCCGCGGTGGCCGAGTCGGGTTCGAGTGCGGAGCAGCTGCGGCGGGTGGCGCGTGCCTATGCCGCGTTCGCGCAGGCGCAACCGAACCTGTGGCGGGCCTGCTTCGAGCACCGCCTGCCCGATACGGTGGCCGGCCCGGACTATATCGATACCCGCATCGCCGGGCTGGTTGCCCTCATCATGGATCCGCTGGCCGAGGCCACGGGGGCGACGGGCGCCGCGCTCGATACCGCTGCCCAGGCGCTCTGGAGCGGTGTCCACGGCATCTGCATGCTCACCCTCACGGGCAAGCTGCACATGGTTGGCGGCCAGGCGGTCGCCCATCTGACTGACGATCTCGTGAGCCATTATCTGGCCGGCGTGCGTGCCGAGGCGGCGCCGACGGGCGGCGCCGCATAGCCCTCAGACCGGCTTGCCGTCATCGAGCATGGCATGCACGCGTTGTTGCAGATCGGCCGCGCTCACGTCGGCCGGGTCGACCGGCGCGCCGGCTACCAGCTCGATGCGGGAACGAAACCGCTTCGGCCAATGGTGCATGGCCGCGCCGCCCTTGCGCGAGAAGAAGCTGCCCCACATGCCGCGTAGCGCCATCGGGACGACCGGGACCGGTGTGCGCCGGATCACGCGTTCCACGCCCTCGCGGAACGTCTGGAGCTCGCCGTCGTGCGTGATGGCGCCTTCGGGAAACAGACAGACGACCTGGCCATCGGCCAGTTCGCGGGCAATGGCATCGTAGGCCGCCTGCAGGCATTCCGGATCTTCCTTGCCCGGGGCGATCGGGATGGCCTTGCCCGTGCGGAAGATGAAGGACAGCACGGGGATATTGAAGATCGTGTGATACATCACGAAGCGGGCCGGGCGGCGTACGGAGCCGCCGAGAATGAGCCCGTCCATGAAACTGACGTGGTTGCACACCAGCAGCACGCCGCCGTCATCCGGGATGTTGTCCAGCCCGCGTTTGCGCACGCGATAGATCGTGCTCACCAGCAGCCAGATGATGAAACGCATGGTGAATTCGGGCACCAGCGTGAAGATGAACACCACCACGGCTGCCGTCATCACCGCCGTGGCGAGGAACAGGCCGGGGATGGTCAGCCCGAGCGCGAGCGCGCCCACCGCGTAGAGCGAGGCCAGCACCATGAACAAGGCGTTGATGACGCTGTTGGCGGCGATGATGCGCGACAGGCGCTCGCGCGGGGCACGTTCCTGGATGAGGGCGTATAGCGGCACGATATAGAAGCCGCCGAACAGGCCGATCAAGCCCAGGTCGGCGAGTACGCGCCAGCTGCCGTCGAGCGCCAGGAAGGCCGCCAGACCGGCGGGCTGGCTCGGTGCGGCAACGCCCGCGAAACCCAGGTGCAGGCTGAAGACCACCAGGCCGGCCGCACCGAAGGGCACCAGCCCCAGCTCGATCCGCCCGCCGGAGAGCCGGTCACAGAGCATGGAGCCGATGCCGATACCGAGCGAGAACAGCGCCAGCAGGAGCGTGACCACGGTTTCGTCGCCGCCGAGGTCGACGCGGACATAGTTGGGCAGCTGGGCCAGATACAGGGCGCCGACCGCCCAGAACCAGCTGATGCCCATGATGGACAGAAAGATGGTGCGGTTCTCGCGGGCATAGCCGACGATGCGCACCGTTTCGGTGACCGGGTTCCAGTTGAGCTTGAGCCCCGGCGCGCTGGGCGCGGTGCGCGGAATCCACAGGCTTGCCAGCCAGCCCAATCCCGCGAACACCAGCACACTCAGGCCGATGATGATCACCCGGTCGCCGATCACATGCACCAGCTGACCGCCGACGATGGTGCCGAGCAGAATCGCGAGGAAGGTGCCCAGCTCCACGAGTCCGTTGCCACCGGTCAGTTCGCGCGTGCCCAGATGCGCCGGGAGGTAACCGTATTTCACCGGGCCGAACAGCGTGCTCTGGGTACCCATCAGAAACAGCAGGACGAACAGCAGCATCAGGCTGTGCAGGGCGAACGCCACCGCTGCCCCTGCCATGATCACGATCTCCAGCACCTTGATCCAGCGCATGAGCGTGGCCTTGTCGTACTTGTCGGCGATCTGGCCGGCCGTGGCCGAGAACAGGAAGAACGGGAGGATGAACAGTCCCGCGGCGACGTTGACCAGTACGTTCGTGCTCATGCCGCCCTGGGCCATCGCCCAGCTCGAGCCCTGGAAGGCGATGAGAATCACCAACGCGTTCTTGAACAGGTTGTCGTTGAACGCGCCGAGAAACTGCGTGAGAAAGAACGGCGCGAAACGTCGTTCGCCGAGAAGTCTGAACTGTCCGGACGCCATGGCGTTTTTCCCAATAACTAAACGGTGTTCAATTTATAGCAGCCGTTCACGCCATCGACAAGGACGCCATGCCCGCGGCGCTGACCGGATCGTTTTACGACCCGTCGTCCTGGCTGGCCCGCCATGCGCGTGCCAGCCAGCCGCCCGGCCGGGCGATCTCGGCCTCGTCCGCGCCGGCGTAGCCGAGCACGAGCCCGGGTTCGGTGCGGCCACCGATGAAATAGGTCGACAGGCGCGCCAGTGAAACGCCGACCGCGGCCCCTTCATCGACCAGGCGTGTCTCTTGGGCGATCGAGTCGAGATAGGCGACCAGATGCAGTCCGGCGGCGCCGGACGACAGGCGCAGCCCGGCATTCGTTGCCGGGGCGAGCGCCTCACGTAGCGCGGCCTGGCGGCGTCGATAACAACGTCGCATCTTCCGGATGTGCGCCGCGAACTCACCGCTGTTCATGAAATCGGCCAGGGCGGCCTGCAAGGCCGGATCCTCTTCGCGAAACAGCCGCGCGTTGGCCCGGCGAAAGCGAGAGATCAGCGCCCGTGGCACCACGATATAGCCGAGCTGCAGGGCCGGGAACAGGGTTTTGCTGAATGTGCCGAGATAGATCACCGGCGCACCGCCAGCCAGGCCCTGCAGACAGGCCAGGGGCGATGAGACATAACGCAACTCGCTGTCGTAATCGTCCTCGACGATCCAGGCCTCGTGCTGGCGTGCCGTTTCGAGCAGTGCCAATCGGCGCTTGAGGGCCAGTGTGACGCCGCGCGGATACTGGTTCGAGGGTGTGGTGTAGATCAGCCGAGGCGCTGGATGCGCTGATGCAACGGCCGAACCATCGAGCCCGTCGTCGTCGACCGGCACGGGGATGAGCCGCAGATCGGCTGCCTGGAATGCCGCACGCGCGCCGAGATAGCCGGGGTCTTCGATCCAGGCGCTGTCGCCGCCGTCGGCCAGCAGCGTGGCCACCAGGCCGAGGCCCTGCTGGGTGCCGTGCGTGATGAGGATCTGATCCGCCTGGCAGACGACGCCGCGCGCCAGACGAACATAATCCGCGATCGCTGCCTTCAAGTCCGGATGCCCGCCGTGCGTGCGGTAGTGCAGGGCCTGCTGCGCGCCCGGGCGCTGGTGTCGGCGCACCACGCGACGCCAACGGGCCTCGGGGAACCGATCCAGCGCCGGCATACCCAGGGTGAAGGCCGGGTGCGTGACGGCATCGTCCGGGCTGACGGCGAGCACGGCGCGCCCGCGCTGTGACAGGCGATCCGAGGTCGGCGCGTTCGGCGTGTCGGATAGACCGGCAAAGCCGACCGCGGTGACATAGACGCCGGCCCCTTCGCGAGCCACGAGGAAGCCTTCCGCAACCAGCTGATCGATGGCGCCCAGTGCTGTGTTGCGGCCCATGTCGGTCTCGCGCGCGAGTAGGCGACTCGACGGCAGCCGCATATCGGGCATCAGCTCGCCGCTGACGATCCAGGCGCGCAGCGCGTTATATACGCGCCGCTGCTTGGGATCGCCACTCGGCTCCGCCAATCGTCGATTGAGGCCGTCGATGACCCAGGCGAATACTGCCCGGTCGCTCACTGGTTCCCTCGATTCGCTCATGACCGGATCTTATAGAGCGCCGGTTGCCCTTGCATGCTGGCCGTGTCCGCCGGCTCCAGCCCGTGACGGCCTTGGTGTGCCGCACTGGCACCGAGTGGCGGGCCGATCGGGTTTCCATTCGACAGAGAGATGATATGCAACCGCGTTTCTTGCACTCGCCGCTCGGGGCGGCGCTGCCGGACTGGCAGCCGCCCCGATTCCCCGAACCGGTCCAGATGACGGGGCGATATGTCCGGCTCGAACCGCTCGATGTCGGTCGTCACGCCGAGGCGCTGATGGCGGCTTATCGTGCCGGCGACGATGCCCCGGGCTGGACCTATCTGGACTATGGGCCGTTCGCCGACGGCGCCGACTATGCGCGCTGGATTGCACGGGCCAATGCCGAACACGATGCGCGCTATGTGGCGCTGATCGGCCGGGCGAGCGGGCAAGCGCTGGGCGTGGCAGGGCTGATTCGTATTCGTCCCGATGATGGCGTGCTGGAAATCGGGCATATCCACTATGCCGATGCCTTGAAAGGCTCGGCGGCGGCCACCGAAGCCCAGTTTCTGCTCATGCAGCACGTCTTTGCGCTCGGGTATCGACGCTATGAATGGAAATGCCATGCCGGTAACGCGGCCTCGCGGACGGCCGCCGCGCGTCTGGGGTTTCGCTTCGAGGGCGTGTTTCGCCAGCATCGCATCGCCAAGGGCCGTAACCGGGACACGGCCTGGTTTTCGATGCTCGACCATGAATGGCCCGCGCTCGAAGCAGCGTTCCGGGCATGGCTGTCGCCCGATAATTTCGATCAACACGGCCGGCAGCGCGAACGATTGTCTCGCTTGACGATGCGGGCGCGAAACGCCGAGCCGGGCGGCAAAAAGACGATCGAAACGCCTACGGTGCGCTGGCTGCGGGCCGACGATGCCGAGGCCTGGCGTGGGTTGTTCCAGGGCTACGCTGCTTTCTACGACAAACCGGATATCGACAGCGCGACGATCGATACCGTGTGGCGCTGGCTGGGCGATCCGGCCCATCCGCTGGAGGGGCTGGTCGTTGTCGATGAACACGACGGCCCGGTGGGCCTGGCGCATATCCGGGCCTGTCCGCAGACGCTCGGCGGCACCGATATCGGCTTTCTCGATGATCTGTACGTGGCTGCCGCATATCGCGGTAGCGGCGCCGCGGATGCGCTGTTCGCCGGCATCCGGCAGTGCGCCACCGACCGCGGCTGGCCCGCCGTCCGCTGGCTGACGCAGCACTTCAACGCACGTGGGCGGGGGTTCTACGACCGGTATACCGGCGGGCCAAGCGATTTCATTGCGTATCACTGGCCGGTTGCGGATGCCCAGTGCGATGGCTGAGTGGGTCGATGCCGAGGCGGGCGCCGGATCGGCAAGGTCATCGCATGCGTTTGCCCGTGCATTGGTGTTTGGGCTGTCCCGCGTCGGGCTTGGCCGGGGCCGTTGGCTCGATCGGTGGAATGCGTATCAAGTGGCGCGATGCCTTGCCGCATCCGGTGGGATGAGCCGACCACGACGTTCTGTGCAGCGAACGGCCGATCGCGCGGATAGCGGCTGTCCACGGCAAGATGCAGGCTGGCCTGATTGTCGTGCCGCTCGTGTGCGCGATCCTCGACCCGCAACCCGTCCCGGAATCAGCGAGGCGACTTCCGCCAGCAAGCTGGCGAGAGCATCGGTCAGCTGAGCCTTGCGGTGGCTGATGGCCCGTGGATCGATCTCGGCTCGTTCCTGCCATCGGGCCACGGCATGGCTTTGATGACCAACGGGCGGCGGTTTCGCCCGGCCGCCGTCCGGGCGGAACCGCCGTGTTCGACGGCAGCCTGATCCACGCGCTGTCGCGCCCGTGTCGTGCGCGATAGGCACATCGTCGCCTCGACCTGCGGTTATCTGCCGGGCATCCGGATCGATTCCCGGCCGGTGGCATGACGCTCGTCCGCCAAGATCCTTTCGACGAGGCGGCGCCCGTGATGCTATCGAGCACGGCACGCCGGCGGGTGCCGCGCTCGGGCGAGCTGTCGTGTGTTTTGATGTCGCGACAGACCGGGTATAACGAACGGCGGATGCCCCGGCAGGGCCTGGCTGCGCCGAGTGCCGAGCGGATCAGTCGTCCCGCGTGCCGAGCGGCGCATCGGCCCCATCTGCCACCACACGGCCCACCGCATGTTCGGCGCGATCCACATAGCGGGTGCGCATGGCCTCGCCGAAATTGCCGTACGGATAACTGTTGACGGCGACCGGCGCGCTGAGGTCGTTCAGCCGCGCCATGGGCTCGGCGTCGAGGGTGAGTTCGGCGGCGCCCAGGTTGTCCTGGATATGGGCCGGGGTCCGGGCGCCGCAGATCGGTGCGGTCACGCCGGGCCGGGCCATGAGCCAGGCCAGGGCGACTTGCGAGGCGGTCGCGCCGGTCTGGTCGGCGATCTCGCGCACGGCATCGATGACCGCCCAGTCGCGGTCGTCCTTGGCGAACTCGGCGATGGTCCATTGCCACATGGGGTTGTCCGACCCGGCGCGGGTATCGGCGGCGGGCTGGCTGTTGCGCTCGTACTTGCCGGTGAGCAGGCCGCCGGCCAGCGGCGACCAGGGCAACAGGCCCATGCCGTTGTGTCGGGCAGCCGGCACGATTTCCCATTCGATCTCGCGCGAGAGCAGGTTGTACTGCGGCTGCAGCGCGCTCGGGACGGTCAGGTTCATCGCCTGAGCCGTCGAGGCCATGCGCTGGATCTCCCAGCCGTTGAAATTCGACAGGCCGATGTGATGAATCTTGCCGGCGCGCACGGCGTCGTCGAGAAACGCCAGCGTCTCTTCCATCGGGGTGAGCGGATCGGTGCCGTGAAGCTGGTACAGATCGATCGTCTCGACACCGAGACGTTCCAGGGAGGCATCGAGCGCGCGCTGCAGATGTCGACGCGACAGCCCCTGCGCGTTGACGTCGTCGCCCATCGGATAGCGGGCCTTGGTCGCGAGCACGACGTGATCGGTGATCTCGCGGGGCCGATCGGCAAACCACCGACCGATGACCTGTTCGGCCATACCTCCGACGTAGACATCGGCCGTGTCGATCAGGGTGCCGCCGGCTTCAACGAATGTATCCATGATGTCGAACGCCTCGGCTTCCGGCGTCTCGTTGCCGAAATACATGGTGCCGAGCGCGAGTTTTGAAACAGCGAGGCCGGACTGGCCCAGAGTGCGGTATTCCATGGTCGAAACCTTTGTGAATGCGGTGGTTCGAAGACGATGCGCACGGCTTGCGCGCGCATCGCTGTCAAGTGGTTCGATTAATCAACGAGCCAGGGCAAGCCTGCGGGTCGCTGGCTTGCCGGCGGTGATCCCGGCCGGGGTGGGCGGCGGTCCGCCGGCACCGGATGACGTCGACGTTCACGTGGTTCGGCTGCGAGATGGCAAACGAACCGTGTCCGCCATCAGGCGCCCGAAGTGCCGCACGATCGGTGGCCTGCGCCTTGCTTGACACCAGAGCAGAGGCGAGACAAGGCGGCTGTCTATCGTCTGGCAACGCGGTCACGTGCGACGTGTTATTAACCCGGCATGAAAATAGATGATTTTTCGGGTTGATGACGCGCATGTGCGACAGCACGCGCGCCACGGCCAACGGCCGTGAAGCCATTGAAAATAAAAAGACGGACAAGTGCCGGCGTTTCTTTCGATGGCGTTGAAGACAGCTGACGTCGTCAGCTGTTCTGGTGCCGGATTAATAACAGGCTCTAGTCGGTGCGCTCGATATGGATGGGCGTCTCGCCGTCGCGCACCAGCGCATCGATCGGGCCGGAGAATTCGCCGAGGCGAACGAGCCCGCGCGATTTCTGGAACGGTTTGTAGAAGATCGCGAGATTGCCCCAGGGGGCATACAGCGTGATGTCGCCGGTTTCCGGCTTGTAGCTGTCCGGGGCATCGCTGGTGTCGAGCTCGCGCGGCAGATCGGCGATCTTCTCGATACCGTGGAAGTCCGACAGCGTCAGATCCAGTGGCAGCATGGCCGCGAAATCACGGCCGGCCGTGGTGTCGTCGAGCTTGGCCTCAAGCACGTGATCGGCGACGGTGACCTTGATGGGAATCATGGAGGGCTCCTTGGTCTCGGCGAAGGCCGCCCGGGCGAAGATGAACGCGCCGGCCAGGCATAGTGCGGCCAGAACGGTCTGGCTGAACACGCGTTGCCGTCGGGCAGGCATAAGACATGTGGCACGACGGCGTGCGAGTGGCATCGATCGGTTCATCTGTCGCCCCGGGGATTCGGTGATGGCGGTATCGAGGCGGTGGCACACCTATCCGGGGCCACCGCCTTGCATGGCGCGATCAGAGCGGCTGTGCGGTCGGCCGGTACAGGATTTCGTTGATATCGACATCCGCCGGCTGGCTCATGGCGAAGTAGACCGTCCGGGCGAAGGAATCCGCCGGAATGGCGGCCGATTCGTAGAAACCGTTGATTGCTTCCGAGGCGTCCGGATCGGTGATATGACCGGGCAGTTCGGTGTCGATCGCGCCGGGGGAGATGATGGTCGTGCGCAGGTTGTAGTCCTTGACCTCCTGACGCAGGCCTTCGCTGATCGCACGTACGGCGTACTTGGTGGCGCAATAGACCGTGCCGGCCGGGGTGACCTTGTGCCCGGCGACCGACGAGACATTGATGATGTGGCCGGACTTCTGTTTCTGCATCTGGGGCAGCACGGCCGCGATGCCGTAGAGCGTGCCCTTGATGTTGATGTCGATCATGTTGTCCCACTCGTCGACCTTGAGCCGCTCGAGTGCGGATTGCTGCATCAGCCCGGCGTTATTGAGCATCACGTCGATACGGCCGTGCTCGGCCACGGCCTTGTCCACGAGGTTCTGAACCTGTGTCCGGTCGGTGACATCGGTCTCGATGGCCATCGCGGTACCGCCGGCGGCCTTGATGTCGTCGACAATGGACTGCATGCGCTCGAGGCGCCGTGCGCCCAGCACGATGATCGCGCCGTGTTCGGCCAGATGACGGGCCGTGGCTTCGCCAAGGCCGCTACTGCCGCCGGTGATCACGACGACCCGGTTATCGATTGCGTCCGTCATGGGATGACTCCTGAAAAGAAGGGCAGCCGGTGTTCTCGGGCTGCCGCGGGCACCGCGGGCGGTGCTGTTGGTTATTGCCCGGTATCCGAGGTGGTCTGCTGGTCCGTCGCGCCAGCCTGGCTGTCCTGCGACCGCGAGGCGAATACCGCCTTGAAGACCGGGATCGCGGAAAAGACCTTCGGCCAGCCCGAATAGAAGGCCAGCTGAGTGAGAATTTCCGATGCCGCGTCCTGGCTCAGACCGTTGTCCATCGCTCGGTTCAGGTGAAACTTGATCTGTTCGGCCTGGCCGGTGGCCACGAGAGCGACGACCGTCACGAGGCTGCGATCGCGCGGGCTGAGCACGGGCCGCCGCCACAGATCGCCGAACAGCACATCGTTGGTGAAGGTCACCACGCCCGGCGACGCTTGCCCGGCAATCTTCTCGACCGAGGCCTTGCGTGAGGCTTCGGTCTGCTTGTCGACCGGCGCCAGATCGGGCTTGTTGGGCGCGAGTTGATCGGCCGATACATGACGTGCCTCGAAGATGGGCCGCGCCACGTTGACGGCATCCATGGCGTTCGGCCAGCCGGCATAGAAGGCCATCTGGGTGATCACTTCACCGAGTTCAGCCGGTGTGACCCCGTTGTCCAGTGCCTTTTTGAAGTAGAAGGTCATGTCGCCGGTCTGATCGCGTGCGATCAGGGCCGCGACCGTGACCAGGGCTCGGTCGTGCGTGGACAGGGCCTTGCGCTGCCAGAGATCGTCCCGGATCACATCGCGCGAATAGCGCGACAGCGCCGGGGCCACCTCGCTGATCTGTTGCAATGTCGGTGTCTGCGACAGGTCGGGCGACGTCGTCTTGGCGCTGTCGTCGGCGGTGTCGGTGGCCGCACTGGCGCCGGTTGAACAGGCCAGCGCAACAGCGACGGCCGACAACCGCGACCCGAGGCCGATGGATCGCTTTGGCATGGATATATCCCTCGATAAAAGACGGCGACCGGAAGACCGGTCGCCGTGAAGCCGCTTATTCGCGCCCTTCGTACTGGGCATCGGTAACCTTTTCCATCCAGGTCACGGGGCCGTCCTCGGCTTTCTCCTGGACAGCGATATGGGTCATCGCGGTATCGGGACCGGCGCCGTGCCAGTGCTTTTCCTCCGGCGGGAACCAGACCACGTCCCCCGGATTGATGGCTTCGATCGGGCCGCCTTCGCGCTGAACGAGACCGCTGCCGGCAGTGACGATCAGCGTCTGGCCGTAGGGGTGGGTGTGCCACGCCGTGCGGGCCTTGGGCTCGAACGTCACGCTGGCGCCGCTCGTGCGGGCCGGGTCGTCGTTGTTGAACAGCGGGTCGATGCGCACCGTGCCGGTGAAGAAATCGTCCGGGCCGGGGTTGGACGGGCGCGTTCCGTTCTTGCTGATATCCATTACAGACTCCTTATGGTTCGAGGGCAAAAAGTGTTATTCGGCGTTGTACTGTGCATCGGTGACCGGGCCGTCCCAGGAGACGTTGTCGCCATCCCGACGTTCCTGAACGGCGATGTGCGTCATGCTGTGATTGGCCGTTGCGCCGTGCCAGTGCTTCACGCCGGCCGGTATCCAGACCACGTCACCGGCCTTGATGGTCTGTTTGGGCTGGCCCTTCATCTGGACCCAGCCGATGCCATCGGTGACGACCAGCTGCTGGCCGACCGGATGCGTATGCCAGTTCGTGCGGGCGCCCGGCTCGAAGGTCACGCTGGCCGCCGTGGCGTGCGAGTCGTCTTCGGCCGAGAACAGCGGATTGACCAGGGCCTTGCCCGTGAAATACTTCGACAGGTCAGCGCGCGTGTCGCGATCCGCGGCATGGCTGATGCGCAGCGTGTTCGAATCGCCCTGGCTGGCGTCGGTGTTCTGATCGGCCGCCTGGCTGGCCATGGCGAAACCGAGCAGTACACAGGCGATCGCGGTCTTCGATTGATAATTCATCAATAACTCCGGTTTTCATCGCATTCGGCGTGAACTGGAATACTTAACATTATTGTGGGCGGCTCGTGACACATCCATACTGTTCTAACGAAAGGCCTTATAAGGCCTGCTTCTAGGTCGCCCCACGAAGGCCTGCCGATGCCGCGCCGCTACTACGATGATCTGTTTTCGTTCGTGACCATCGCCCGCGAGGGCAGTTTCACGCGGGCCGCCGCCCAGCTGGGGGTCTCGCAGTCGGCCTTGAGCCAGTCGATGAAGGCGCTCGAACAACGCATGGGACTGCGCCTGCTGGCCCGCAATACACGCAGCATCGCCACCACCGATGTCGGTGATCGCCTGCTGGCCATGCTCGGGCCGCGTTTTGCCGATATCGAGGCCGAAGTCGCCGAGCTGCAGTCCCAGCAACAGCGCCCGGCCGGTACGATCCGGATCAACACGTTCGATTTCGTGGCCGAGTACATCCTCTGGCCGCGCCTGGAAGCGGTGATCGAACAGTTTCCGGAGATCACCGTCGAGGTCTGTACCGATTACGCACTGACCGACATCGTCGCGAGCCGTTTCGATATCGGCGTACGACTGGGCCCGGCGGTGGAACAGGATATGATCGCGGTGGCCCTGCAACCCGAGCAGCGCATGGTGATCGTCGGCGCGCCGACATACTTCGCCGACAATCCAGCGCCAACGACGCCCGATGATCTGGCTCGTCATCAGGCCGCCAATCTGCGGCTGCCGACGCGGGGCGCGATCTATGCCTGGGAACTCGCGCGAGGCGACGAAGAGATCGACGTGCGGGTGCCCGGGCGGTTGGTCTTCGACACGCTTTATCAGATACGGCGGGCCGTGCGGCGCGGCTACGGTCTGGGTTTCCTGCCGATCGAGATGGTGGCCTCGGACATCGAGACCGGCGTGTTGCAAACGACGCTCGATGACTGGGCACCGTCCTGGCCGGGGCACTATCTGTACTATCCGTCGCGGCGGCAGTCCTCTCGGGCACTGCATACGGTTGTCGACGGTCTTCGGTACCGGGCCGCGCGCGACGACGCGAGCTGAACTGCCCCGGCCGACCACGTCGTCTTCGATCGACGCTGAGCGAATCATCGCGGACGGCGTGGCCCTGAAACAGACGGTTCGACCACCGGCGCGGGGCGACAAGATCCGGCACGCGAGGTCGAATCCTCGTGTCGCGCTCGTTGCGCTCGATGCCGGCGTGGACGGATGAATACCGTCCACGCATGGCCCGCGGCCGGCTTTCAGCGCGATGGCCCGGCGAACCATCGATACACCGCCGGCAGCACCAGCAGGGTGAGCAACGTCGAGGTGACCAGGCCGCCGATGACGACGGTGGCCAGCGGACGCTGAACGTTTGCGCCGATGCCGTTGGCCAGGATCAGGGGCACGAGCCCGGCGATGGCCGTGGTGGCCGTCATCAGTACCGGCCGCAACCGATGTTCGGCGCCGGTGCGCACGGCGTCGTCGACCGAAATGCCCCGATCACGCAGCTGGTTGATGTAGGAGACCAGCACCACACCGTTGAGCACGGCCACGCCGAAGACCGCGATGAAGCCCACCGCTGCGGCGACCGACAGATAAAGACCGGAGAGCCAGAGCGCGAAGATGCCGCCGGTGATGGCGAACGGGACGTTCAGATAGATCAGCGCAGCATGGCGTGGATTCGAAAACGCCAGAAACAACAACAGGAAGATGCCGGCCAGGGTGATCGGCACGACGACGTAGAGCCGGGCCATCGCCCGACGCTGGTTCTCGAACTGGCCGCCGTACTCGATGAAATAGCCGACCGGCAGATCGACCTGCTCGGCCACGCGTGTCTGCAGGTCGGCGACCACGCTGCCCATGTCGCGTCCACGCACGTTGAGCTGCACGAACAACCGCCGGCTGGCCTGGGCACGCGAGATCTTCTTCGGCCCACGATAGACCTCGACATCGGCCAGCCGCGACAACGGAACCAACGCGCCTTGCGAGGTGCGGAACGTCAGGTTGCGGATGGCCGCCACGCTGTCGCGGGCCTCGGCGGTGAGCCGGACGAAGATATCGAAGCGGCGGACGTTCTCGAAGACCTGTCCGATCGCGGCGCCGCCGATCCCGGTTTCCACGACACCGAGGACTTCATCCAGCGACACGCCGTGGCGGGCCAGGGCGGCGCGATCCGGGCGGATCACGATCTGCGGCTTGCCGGCCTGTTGCTGCATGCGCACATCGGCAGCCCCCGGCACCTCGCGCGCGATGGCGGTGATCTGTCGTCCGGCTTTGGCCAGCGCGTCCAGATCGTCGCCGTAGATACTGACGACGACCTGGGCCAGTACGCCCGACAGCAGCTCGTCGGTGCGGAGCTGGATCGGTTGCGAGAAGTTGTTGGCCAGGCCCGGCAACGTCTTGCCGACGCGTTCGGCCATGGCCTTCTGCAGGGCTTCGTAATCGTGCCCGGTCGACCACTGATCGAGGGGTTTGAGCGTGATGACCGAGGCGATGACATTGACCGGCTCCGGATCTCCCCCGACTTCGGCGCGGCCGACGCGGGAATAGACGCCTTCGACTTCCGGAAACTCGCCGATCACGGCCTGCACGCGCCGGGCGTAGTCGGTCGCACTGTTCAGATTCGCGCCGGGCGGCAGGGTCGAGCGAACCATGAAGGTGCCTTCGCGCAGGGTCGGTATGAATTCCGTTCCCAGGTGCGGGAAGATCGCCAGGCTGGCACAGAACAGCACGATGGCGGCCGTGGCCACGATGAGCGGAGCCGCCATCGCGGCATCGCGCAGCGGGCGATAGCCGGCGCGGATCCAGGCCATGAGGCGGGGCTCGGTCTGATGGTGGCCGGACGAGAAAACGAGCGAGGCGATGACCGGTACGAAGGTCAATGCCATCAGCCAGGCTCCGAGCAGCGCGAAGGCGATGGTCCAGGCCATCGGCGAGAACAGTTTGCCCTCCGTGCCCTGGAGCGTGAACAGTGGCACGAAGACCAGCACGATGATCGCGATCGCGAAGGTGATGGGCTGGGCGACTTCGGCAGCGGCCTCGCCAACCAGCCGGACCCGCGATACGGCTGTCTCGCGGCGGGATTCGAGATGCCGGAATATGTTTTCCAGCATCACCACCGAGCCATCGACCATCATGCCGACCGCGATCGCCAGCCCGCCCAGGCTCATGAGGTTCGCGGACAGCCCGACGCCGTACATGGCGATGAAGGCCACCAGCGCCGACAGGGGCAGACTGGCGACGACGATGAGCGTGGAGCGCAGGTTGCCGAGAAACAGATAGAGCAGGGCCACGACCAGCAGTGCGCCGAACAGCACGGCCTGTGTCACCGTGCCGGTGGCCCTGTCGATCAGCCGGGCCTGGGAATAGTAGGGCACCAGTTGCATGCCCTCGGGCAGGCTGGCATTGAGGGTCTCGACCTTGTCGCGAATGGCCGCGAGCAGGCGCTGGGTGTCCGCCGACATGAGCTTGAGCACGAACCCGCCGACCGCCGGCTGGCCGTTGGCCACCAGCGTGCCGCGCTGCAGCGCCGGCCCGTAGGCCACATCGCCCACATCGTCGATGGTGATCGGCGTGCCGTCGCGCACGGCGATCTGGATACGACGCAGATCCGCCAGCCCGGCGTCGCCGGCGTTGACCCAGCCATAGCCGCGCACGATGTATTCCTCGCCGCCGCGCTGGATGAACGAGCCGCCCACGTTGCGGTTGTTGGCGGCCACCGCGGCGCGCACATCGGCCACCGTGAGCCCGCGCGCCGACAGGGCATTCGCATCGAGCGTGATCTGATACTGTTTTTCCTGGCCGCCGATGGACAGGACGCCGGTCACGCCGGGCACCGTGCGCAGCTGCGGTTTGATGATCCAGTCCTGGGCGCTGCGCAGCGCCATCGGCGAGTGATCGCCGCTGTCGGTGTTTTCGACCGTGTACATCATCACGCGGCCCAGCCCGCTCGTCAGCGGGCCGAGCTGTGGATCGCCGAGGCCGTCCGGAATCTCCTGCCGGGCCTGGGCCAGGCGCTCCATGACCAGCCGCCGCGCGAAATAGATATCGGTGCCGTCCTCGAAATAGACGTTGACGCGGGACAGGCCGAAGATCGACGTGCTCTGGACCCGCGCCAGCCCGGGCAGACCATACATCGCGATCGAGACCGGATAGGAAACCTGGGTCTCGACATCGACCGGCGACAGCCCCGGACTGGCGGTATAGATCTGGACCAGCGGTGGCGTGACGTCCGGATAGGAATCGACCGGCACCTGCTGATAGGCATAGATTCCGGTCAGTGCCACGGCGGTCAATGTGACCAGCGTGAGCAGGCGGTTGGCGAGTGCAAGGCGTACGAATGCAGTGATCATCGTGGCCGCCGCTTTAGTGGCTGTGGGCGGCACTGCGCGTGCCGCTCGTGAGGATGGATTTCAGATCGAAGGCGCCCCGACGCACCACGGTCTCGCCGGGCGAAATGCCGCGGACGATCTCCACGAGTCCGGCAGTCTCGGCGCCGGTCGCCACCGCGACGGCGCGAAAATGACCGGGGGCATCGCCGGGTACGAAGACCACGGGACGATCATCGTCCAGCACCTGGACCGCATCGACCGGCACCAGCGCGCGTGGCGACCCGCCGGCCGCCTGGATACGGGCCTGGCCGAACATGCCGGCCGCCAGGCGGCCCTGCTGGTTATTCACCACCGCACGCGCGGCCAGTGTGCGCGATTCGTTGTCGAGGGCCTGGGAAACCCAGTCGATACGGCCATCGAACTGCCGGTTCGGCAGCGCGCGCACGGTGAAGCTCATCGCCTGGCCGGGACGCACGCGCGGGGCCTGGTCGGCACTGATCTGCATCATCACCCAGAGCGTGTCGGCATCGACGACGTGCACCGGCGTGGCATCGGACGAGACGGTCTGGCCGGCCACGAGATCGCGACGCTGAACGGTGCCCGCGATGGGTGAGATGAGCGAAAAACGCGACAGCCGGGAATCGTCCCCGGCATCGATGGCGGCGATGTCCGTGTCCGTCAGGCCGTGCAAGACGAGTTCGGCGCGGGCCGCTCGTCGTTCGGCACGTGCCGATACATATGCGACTTGCGCGGCATCGACGTCGGTCGCGCTGACGATCCGATCCTCGGCCAGTTGTTGCTTGCGCCGATAGACCGCGCGGGCATTGCGCGTTTCGGCGTTGGAGCGCAGCCAGGCGGCTTTGGCCCGGCCCAGGGCGACACTGTCAAGGACGGCGAGCGTGTCGCCGGGCGCGACGGTATCGCCGAGGTCGGCCGTCACCGATACCACCTTGGCTTCGACGCGCGGGCCGATATGGGCAACACGGTCGGCATCGAAACGAACCTCTGCCGGTGCGCTCAGCGTCGCCTCGGCCGTGCCGGCCTCTGCCGGGCCGGTCTCGATGGGCAGCCGTTCGCGCTGGGCGGACGTCAGAGTCAGTCGACGGGATGACGCCTCGTGGGCGTCGTGATGGGCATGATCTTCACCGGCGCCGTGTTCGTCTTCTGTCTTGGCCGTGCGTTGTGGTTCTGGATCGGTCTGGCCCGGTGTGGTCTCCGGGTTACAGCCGGTCTGCGCGCCGGCGAGCGAGATCAGCAACAGGGCAGAGAGACAGTTCATCGATACGCGCATCTCAATCTCCGGCATGGGGCGTGGGCGCGCCGGTGACGGCGACAAGGCCGCCGGTGGCACGTTCGATATCGGTGGTTGCCTGGACAAACCGGCCCAGGGCATCGAGATATTCGCGTCGTACGGCCATCAAGCTGTTCTGGGCCGCGGTGATCGCCGGGGCACCGACTTCGCCGGCGGCAAAGGCGCGACGGGTGAGGGCAAGGCTCTGTTGCGCGGCGTCCATCACCGCTTGATCCAGGCTGCGCACTTCCTCGCGTGCCGTCTCGTAGTCCGACAGACCGCGCAGGACCTGCAGGCGTACCGCCCGCTGCAGATTGTCCTGAGCCAGGCGACGGGCATCGAGTTCGGCCGCGGCCTGACGCCGCTCTCCCTGGTATCGGTGAAGAAGCGGCAACTCGAACGAGATCCCGCCCCCGAGGATATCCGCGCCGTTACCGGCCGGGCCCTCGCCGCGCCCGCTGTTTTCGCGGCGATAGAAACCGAAGACCTCGAGATTCGGGATGATCTGTCGATCGGCCAGGGCGAGTCGTTTGCGCGCGGCAGCCACGCGACCGGCCGCGGCCTGCAGATCACGGCGCTGGCGCAGGGCGCGCGAGAGCAGCGCTTGTCGGTCGGGCAGGTCGGCCGGGTTCACACGCAGGCGGCCGACGATATCCAGTCGACGCGTGGGCGCGATGCCGAGCAGCTCGTCGAGCGCAAACCGGGCCCGGGCCCGCTGTCGACGGGCCCGGGCCTGCAGGGCCTCGGCCCGGCGCAGGCCCAGACGGGCGGCGTTGGCTTCCAGCTGTGTGCCGGCACCGGCATCCAGACGTCGACGTGCATAGCCATCGATGCGGCGTGTCGCCTGCTGTACCCGGTCGGCCGTGGAAACGGCCCGTTCGGCCAGCAGCACGGACAGAAAGGCATGGCGGACGCGCGTGCTCGTCGCCGACAACAGATAGCGATACCGGTCCCGGGCCGCGCCGAGCTCGTGGCTCGCCGCGGCCTCGCGTAGCGCGCCCTGACCGGCGATCCAGAAAGTCTGGCTGAGCGTGATGTCCAGATCGGTGCCGCGACCGGCCGGGGTGCGCCGCTGGCCGGCGCCGATCTGAACACGCGGGTTCGAAGGGACAGCGACATCGGCATGGATGGCCTGACCGGTTCGGCGTTCGATGTCGATCCGGGCCGCGCGCAGTGTCGGGTTATGTTCGGCCGCCCAGTCGAGCGCGGCCGCGAGTGTCAGGGGCTGGGGGATCTGGGTGAGCGCCGATGCGCTCGCCGACCACAGCGCCAGCCCCAGGCCGAGCGCGCAGGCACCCGGCCGCAGGTAGGGCAGAAACATGCATGAATCCTCATCGCGAAAAGAAGAAGAGCGAGAGAATTCAGGCTATGGGCGGGGTAATCGGCGGTTGGGCGGCAACGCTGGTATAGCGGGCCGGCGTGCGTGTGACGAGCGCGGCCGCACCGGGCCGGGTCTCGTGTACGAAGATATGGATGACACCCAGGTGATGCAGCTCGGCGTGGCTGCAGCAATGGTCTGCGGGCGGATCCGGCTGGTCGGGGCTGGCCGTGGCGGCGGATGCTGAGGCATCGATGGCAGTCGTCGCCGTCGTTGCCGAGGCATGCGTGTGCTTCGGCGCAGCCGCCAGACCATGCACCGACCACAAGAGGGCGTTGCACAGCAGGCACAGGGCCAGCGCGCTCTTGCACCAGGTCGACAGTCGGGACCAGCCGTCTCGCATGACGTCATTCGAGCATGCCCGGGCGCGCGGTGCAACGCCGGCTGGTGCTCTCGACTGCGGTGGCCGAATCGCGGTCCCACGCAGGCCGGCCCACACCGGGACCGGCCTGCGCAAGCCGCAGCTGCGTTACAGCGAGATCGCCACCGACTTCGTCTCGGTGTAGTTGGCCAGCACCTGCTCGCCCATCTCCCGGCCCCAGCCGGACTGCTTGAAGCCGCCGAAGGGCAGCGCGGCGTCGAAGATGTTGTAGCAATTCACCCAGACCGTGCCCGCCCGGAGCCGGGCAGCCAGCTTGTGGGCCTTGCCGATGTCCTGGGTCCATACGCCCGAGGCCAGGCCGAAGACCGTATCGTTGGCGCGACGCACGAGATCGTGGTCGACATCCGAGAACTTCGTGGCCGCGACGACCGGGCCGAAGATCTCTTCCTGGTAGACGCTCATGTCGTCGTCGACATCGACCAGTACCGTCGGTTTGACGAAATAGCCGGCACCGTCGCCCCGCTCGCCGCCGGCGGCTGCTTTCGCCCCCTGTTGCTTGCCGGCATCGAGATAGCCGGTTACGCGCTCGAGCTGGGTGCGCGAGACCAGTGGGCCCATCTGGGTTTCCGGGTCCAGCCCGGGGCCGAGCTTGATGTTGCGGGCATAGTCGGCAATCCCTTCGATGACCTCGTCATAGACTTTTTCATGGACGAAAAGCCGCGAACCGGCGGCACAGCACTGGCCGTGGTTGAAGAAGATGGCGTTGGCTGCGCCCGGAATGGCTTTTTCCAGATCGGCATCATCGAGCACGATGTTGGGCGACTTGCCGCCGAGCTCCAGCGACACCTTCTTCAGGTTGCCCCTGGCGGCATCGACGATCAGCCGGCCCACGTCGGTCGAGCCGGTGAAGGCGATCTTGTCGACCTGCGGATGGGCGGCGATGGGCGCGCCGGCTTCTTCTCCGAAACCGGTGATGATGTTGACCACACCGTCCGGCACGCCGGCTTCCTGCATGATCTCGGCGAGCTTCAGCCCGGACAGCGGCGTCTCCTCGGCCAGCTTCATGACCACTGTATTGCCACAGGCCAGCGCCGGGCCGAGCTTCCAGGCCGCCATGAGCAACGGGAAGTTCCAGGGGATGATCTGGCCGCACACACCGACAGGCTCGCGCCGGGTATAGGCATGCCACTGGGCATCCGGGGCATAGGGCACGGTGATGCCGATCTGTTCGCCGTTGAGCTTGGTCGCCCAGCCGGCCATGTACTGGAACAGCTCCGCAGCCAGAGGGACGTCGGCCGCGCGGGCGATCGAGATCGGCTTGCCGTTGTCGAGCGATTCGAGCTGCGCCAGTTCCTCCTGATGTGCCATGATCAGGTCCCCGATCTTCCAGACGATGCGACCGCGCTCGGCCGGGGACATCCGTGTCCACGGGCCATCATCGAAAGCCTGCTGTGCTGCCTTGACCGCCTTGTCGACATCGGCCTTGCCGGCGGATTGGGCCTGGGCGATGACCTCGTCCGTCGCCGGATTGTAGACATCGAAGGTCTGGCCGGATTCGGCGGCCACCCATTGCCCGCCGATGAGCATTCTGCGTGGGGTGTCGATGAATTCCCGGACCCCGGGTTCGAGTTCGACCTGCTTGGCTGCGACTGCGTTCATCTTCGTCTCCTCCTGTTTATATTTCGACACGGGCCGACGCCAAGATGATCGAACGATGCGTCACGGCGTGCGGTGACCGGTGCCCGGCGTTCGCGTCATTCGCGATAGGCCGTGTCCTGAAGCATCGCGCAAGTTCTGCGCCAACGGAAGATGGACGACAGGGCTTGTTGACTCGGGGGCGTGGCGCGCGCGGTCGCCACACCTGCGGCAGGGCGGTGCCACAACCGTGCGTGCTGACAGGGCCGTTGTGCCCGGCCACCCGCAGCCCCTGCCGAAACGGGCGTGCGCGGTCGTCTGCGCGGGGGCGCCCGGCGGTCTGTCTGGCGCACAAAAAAGCCCCGTCGATATCGACGAGGCCTTGAACGCTCACGCGATGGCGCGCGCGGTCTCGGTCAGGACTCTACCCGGAAGCCCATGGTCGCTTCGACCGCGCGCTTCCAACCGGCATAGAGTTCTTCACGTTTCTCCTCGCCCATATCCGGGCTGAAGCGTCGCTCCAGGGCCCAGCGGTCGGAGATTTCATCACGCGAGGTCCAGAAGCCGACCGCCAGGCCGGCCATGTAGGCGGCACCCAGGGCCGTCGTCTCGCTGACCGCGCAGCGCAGGACGTCGACGCCGAGGATGTCGGCCTGGAACTGGGCGAGCACGTCGTTGGCGATCGCGCCGCCGTCGGTGCGCAACTCGGTGAGGGCGATGTCGGCATCGGCCTGCATGGCCTTGAGCACGTCGGCGCTCTGATAGGCCAGGGAGTCGACGGCTGCCCGGATGAAATGTTCCTTGGTGGTACCGCGCGACAGGCCGAACATCGCACCGCGTACGTTGGAGTTCCAGTACGGCGCACCGAGGCCGGTGAAGGCCGGGACCAGATAGACGCCGTCGGAGTCACCGGCGCGCTCGGCATAGGCTTCCGAGTCCGAGGCCTTGCCGAGCATGCGCAGGCCATCGCGCAGCCACTGGATGACGGAGCCGGCCACGAACACGCTGCCTTCGAGGGCGTATTCCAGTGTGCCGTCGACTTCCCAGGCGACGGTGGTCAGCAGACCGTTTTCCGAGGCGGTGGCCTCGGTCCCGGTGTTCATCAGCGTGAAGCAGCCGGTGCCGTAGGTGTTCTTGGCCATGCCGGGCTCGAAACAGGCCTGGCCGAACAGCGCGGCCTGCTGGTCACCGGCCATGCCCGCGATCGGGATTTCGTTGCCGAAGAGAAACTTCGGCAGGACATGCCCATAGATCTCGCTGTTGGAGCGGACTTCCGGGAGCATGGACTCGGGCACATCGAACAGCGCGAGCAGTTCCGGATCCCATTGCCGATCGCGGATGTTGAACATCATGGTGCGCGAGGCATTGGTCACGTCGGTGACGTGCACCTTGCCGCCGGTGAGGTTCCAGACCAGCCAGGAATCGATGGTGCCGAACAGCAGGTCGCCGTTGTCGGCCTTTTCCTTGACGCCGTCGACGTTGTCGAAGATCCATTTCACCTTGGTGCCGGAGAAATAGGCATCGACGACCAGACCCGTCTTGTCGCGGATCATGTCGGTATGGCCGGCCTCGCGCAGGTCGTCGCAGATCTCGGCCGAATGACGCGATTGCCAGACGATGGCGTTGTAGACGGCCTGGCCGGTATTCTTGTCCCAGATGACCGTCGTTTCACGTTGGTTGGTGATGCCGATCGAGGCGATTTCCGAGACATCGACACCGGTGTTGTTGATGACCTCGGTCAGCGTGGTGAGCACGCTGGTCATGATCTCGCGCGGATTGTGTTCGACCCAGCCCGGCCGCGGGAAGATCTGCTCGAATTCGCGCTGGGCGATGCCGACCACCTGGCCGTCGTGATCGAACAGCATGGAGCGCGAGCTCGTCGTGCCCTGGTCGATCGCGAGAACGTATTTCTTGTCGTTGCTCATTGGCTCTGGCTCCTCGTGCGTAAGCTGCAAACGATGTGATGCGTATTGTGACGGTATGACGTCAGTAGACGTAGACGGCCAGCGCGGCCAGGACACTGCCGATCACCGGGCCCACGACCGGGACCCAGGCATAGGACCAGTCGTTCGGCCCCTTGTTCTTGATCGGCAGTACCGCATGTGCGATGCGGGGTCCGAGATCGCGCGCCGGGTTGATGGCGTAACCGGTCGGCCCACCCAGCGAGGCCCCGATCGAGACCACCAGCAGGGAGACGCCCAACGGGCCGAGGCCGGACGGCGTATGTCCGAACATTATGATTACAAAGATCAGCACGAAGGTCCCGATGATTTCGGTCACGAGATTCCACCCATAGGAGCGGATCTGCGGGCCGGTCGAGAATGTTGCGAGTTTCGCCGCCCCGTCCTCGGTTTCGTCGTACTGCTTCTTGTAGGCCAGATAACAGGCGATCGCGCCCAGAAAGCCGCCGACGAATTCGGCGACGAAGTAGGCCATCGTGGTCGCAAAGTTAATCGGAATCCCGTCGGCATATTCCTTGGCAGGGCCGATGAGTAAAGCGATCGTGACGGCCGGATTGATGTGCGCGCCGGTGTCGTAGGCCACGTAGACGCCGCCGAACACGGCCAAGCCCCAGCCGAAGAAGATGACGATGCCGTCACTGCCGTGGCCGTTGGTCTTGTTCAACAGTACGTTGGCGACCACGCCACAACCCAGCAGCGTCAGAAAAGCGGTGCCCGCGATTTCGTGCACCAGGATGGTTTCGATGATTCCCATGTCCATCGCTCGTTGCTCCGCTCGTCAGGGCCGCAGCGTGCGGTGGCTGTTGGTGGATCGACGGACGCATGCCGCGCCTGTCTCGTATCGGGTCGAATTCATCTTCTCCTCCTCGTTTCGCGGGTCTGTTGGGTAATCGATATGAATACGGTCAGGCCGTGCAGGCCATCGGTGCTGTCGTCCGGGCCTCGGGTTTGGCCAGATAATCGGCGAGCCGTTGTTGATCGCGGGTGCCGATTCGCAGGCCCAGTTTCGAGCGGCGCCAGAGAATGTCCGATGCGCTGCGGGCCCATTCGTATCGGCACAGATAATCGACTTCCGCGCGGTACAGGTCGGCGCCGAAATGCGTGCCGAGATCGGCGAGGCTTTCGGCCTGGCCGATCACGTCATGGACGCGGGTGCCATAGGCAAAGACGAGACGCCGGGCCATCGTCGACGGAATGAACGGATGACTCGCGCCAAGCGCGTCGACAATTCGCTGCGGCTCGCGCTCATCGCCGCCGGGCAACGGATGGCCGGTGGCCGTCCAGGCCGGTGCGTGGTTGCCCAGCGTCGGGGCGAGCTGATCGATCGCATCCTCGGCCAGTCGGCGGAAGGTCGTGAGCTTGCCGCCGAACACGTTGAGCAGCGGCGCGGCTTCGGTGTCGAGCTGGATGCGATAGTCGCGCGTGATCTCGCTGGCGTTGTCCTCGGCATCGTCAAGCAGCGGTCGGACGCCGGCATAGGACCAGACGGCATCGCCCGGGGTGATCCGTGCCTTGAAGTAACGATTCACGGCATCGCAGAGATAGGTGATCTCGTCGTCGGAGATCGTGACGGCCCCGGGGGCGCCGTCGTGCTCGACATCGGTGGTACCGATCAGGGTGTAGTCGCGCTCGTAGGGAATCGCGAAGACAATGCGGCCGTCCGGCTGCTGGAAGATATAGGCATGGTCGTGGTCGAACAGACGGTTCACGACGATATGGCTGCCCTTGATCAGACGCAGCGCGTATCGATGCGTCAGATGCGCGACATCGTCGAGAAACCGCACGGCCCACGGCCCGGCCGCGTTGACCAGACCGCGCGCACGCACGTCGATCTGCGTGCCGTCGGCTTTCTCGAGCCGGACCTGCCAGCCCGCGGCATCGCGCTGTGCGGACTCGCAGCGCGTGCGGGTGGCGATCGTTGCGCCACGGGCTGCCGCGTCCATGCAGTTCAATACGACCAGACGCGCGTCCTGAACCCAGGCATCGGAGTAGATGAAGCCTTTGTCGAACGCGTCCTGCAGCGATTCACCCGCGGGATGTGTCGCGAACCGGATACCGTGTGAACGCGCCAGTGTCTGGCGCCCGCCGAGGCGATCGTAGAGAAACAGACCGGCGCGGATCATCCAGGCCGGGCGTAGATGTTTCTGATGTGGCAGCACGAAGCGCAGGGGCCAGATGATGTGCGGCGCGGCGGCGAGCAGCACTTCGCGTTCGGCAAGCGCCTTGCCGACCAGCTTGAACTCGTACTGTTCGAGGTAACGCAGGCCACCGTGGATCAGTTTGGTCGAGGCCGAGGACGTATGACTGGCCAGATCATCGGCCTCGCACAGCAGGACCGACAACCCGCGACCTGCGGCATCGCGGGCGATGCCGGCGCCGTTGATACCGCCACCGATGACGATCAGGTCGTAGCAGGATGTCTCATGCATGGCGAAGGGTGGCCGGGTTGATTTTCGGTTTGCGACGTTAACGCTCGGAAGTGAACAACCGCAACGCGTCAAAAGTCGTAGAGACAAGGCCCCGCATCATGGTGTCGGGCAAGCGACGCGGGCACCTGCGGCCGAGCCAACCCGTGACTACGGCCCAGATCGATGGCCGGCGGCGGCGCTCGATGTGCGGCATGTGGCCGATCATGGCTGACCGGAAATCGTCCGGTGCCCGGTCAGGGCGTGTCGGTGACGTAGACGGCCACACCGGCATCGGCCACCACGCGGGCGAGTTCGCCGCTCGGGCGACGATCGGTGAACAGAGCATCGAAATCCGAGATATTGGCCACACGAATCAGGGCATGGCGTCGATATTTACTGGCGTCGGCGAGCAGGAAACGGCGCCGGGCGCTAGCCAGGATGGCCTGTAGGAGACGGACCTCGTGGTAGTCGAAGTCCATGAGGCTGCCGTCCTCCTCGATACCCGAGATACTCATCAGCGCATAGTCGACGCGGAAGCTGCGAAAGAAATCGATGGCCGATTCGCCGGTCACGCCCGCATCGATCTGGCGCACGATGCCGCCGGCCAGCATGACTTCATTCGAGTCGCTTGCCGACAGGGTCGCGGCCACCCGCAGATTGTTGGTGATGGCCCGCAGTCCGCGATGCCCCTTCAAGGCCAGCCCGACTGCCTGTGCCGTGGTGCCGAGCCCGATGGCCACGGCGGCATGATCGGGGATATGGGTAGCAGCGAGATCCGCGATGCGTCGCTTGGCGTCGGCATGCAGGCCTTCGCGGGTTTCATAGGCCAGATTTTCGGTGGACGGCGGAAGCCCCGCCCCGCCGTGATAGCGCTGCAGCAGACGACGCGCGCACAGCGCGTTGATGTCCCGGCGGACGGTCTGCGGCGTGATGTCGAACTCGCGGGCCAGGGCCTCGATCGCCACGAAACCGTATTGCTGCACACGGGCGACGATGGCCTCCTGGCGTGGCGTGATGGGTTCATCGTCGTCGGCTTTGTGATCGGTCAAGGCGGTGGGTCAGTGTGAAATCCGTGCTCACCTTATGAGTAATGTTCGTTTCCGAACATTCGACGAAAGCCGGGGGCGGGCGGTCCCAGCTGCGCTGGGTCGCCGGTCAATGCGTGGTGGCAGCATTTGCCGTGCGAGGAGCCTGACGTGGGCGCATCGAAATTGGCGATAGCGGCCGGCGCGTTCGGCCGCCATATCGACCGTATCGGCAGGCGAGCGGCCAGGCGAGCGCAGGGTCGCATCACGCGGCGATCATGATCTTTGGCGGACCGTACTGAATCGTCGCGGGCAGCGCGTGTCTTTTGCCGACTTGTGACCGCTCGATAACGGCGCATGTCGGCCGCCGCCGCAACCCGCGTGGCGGCGGCAGGCGACCGGCGGGATCAGACCAGCGTATCGACGATGCCACCTTCGACGCGCAATGCGGCGCCCGTGGTGGCCGAGGCCTGTTCTGAGCAGGTATAGACCACCATATTCGCGACTTCGTCGACGTGCGCGGCACGCTGGATGATGGAGCTGGGCCGGGCCTCCATGACGAAATCGCGGGCGAAATCTTCCATCGATTTGCCGGAATCCTTCTGATCCTCGCGGAGCATGTCCTGCACACCTTCAGACAGTGTCGGGCCGGGCAGCACGGCGTTGACGGTCACGCCGGTGCCGGCCATGCGCTTGGCCAGGCCGCGCGAGACCGAAAGATTGGCCGATTTCGTGAAGCCGTAATGGATCATGTCGGCCGGAATATTGATGCCGGACTCGGAGGACATGAACACGATGCGACCCCAGCCGTTGGCCTCCATGCCGGGGGCGTAGGCGCGCGACAGACGCACCCCCGACATGATGTTCACGTCGAAGAATTGCTGCCACTTGTCGTCCGGCACGTCGAAGAAATCATGCGGGCCGAACAGGCCGACATTGTTGACCAGGATATCGACCTGCGGCTCGGCATCGACGACCGCCTGACAGCCTTCGGCCGTGCCCAGGTCCGCGGCGACGCCGCGCACGTCGGCATCCGGGAGCGCGGCCTTCAGATCGGCGATGGCGGCATCCACGCGATCCTGCTTGCGGCCGTTGAGTACCACCGTGGCGCCCGCGCCGGCCAGACCCTTGCCAATGGCCAGCCCGATGCCGCCCGTCGAGCCGGTGATGAGGGCGGTCTTGCCGTTGAGTTCTATCTTCATGATTCGGTCGCTCGAATTGAAAGCATGGACGGGAGATGGTTACGTCGGCCGCGAAAAACAAGACGCTTGGGTTCGTATCACGATTGGCCGGCCGGCACCGCACACGCGGCGTCAGCTGATGGCACCACCGCCGTCGATCCGCACCACCGAGCCGCTGGCGAACCCGGTGATCAGCAGATAGTGGACGGCATTGGCGACATCGCCGGCACGCCCGACGCGTCCGACCGGCAACCGGTCTGCAGTACTGTCGAGAATCTCGCGTTTTCGTGCCGTGGACAGGTTGTCCCACAGGGGCGTGTCCACCAACCCCGGGGAAACGGCATTGACCCGCACCGGGGCCAGTTCGAGCATCAGCCCGCGCATGAGTCCTTCGAGAGCTGCGTTGATCGCCCCCTGCAGGGCTGCACCGGCCGCGGGGCGCTCGGCCAGAAAGCCGGTCACGAAAGTCAGGGTGCCGTGCTCGGCGATTCGGGCAGCGCGGGCGATGCGATAGGCACCCCAGAACTTGCTGTCCATCGCGGCGTAGGCATCGGCCAGGGGCATTTCGCGCATCGGCCCGCGGGCGGTATCGGCAGAAGACACGATGACGTGATCCCACAGACCGTGCTCGGCGAAGAACGCCTCGATCGCGTCGTTGTCGCCTGTATCCAGAACGGCCGTGTCGATATCGCGGGCGATGCGCTCGGCGGCCGCGGCCAGCCTGTCGGCCGAACGTGACGCAATGGTCACGGCGGCGCCTGATTCGGCGCTGCGGCGGGCGATCGCTTCACCGATGCCCGAACTGCCGCCGAGAACCAGCACGCGTGTGTTTGCAAGAGATGCCATCAAAGATCACCAGAACAAGTCGCGCTTATAATGTAAGGCCTCGTGGCGCGGCACATGACCCCCGTCGCGGATGACCAAGAGATTTTCGATGGCCGACGAATCGGCACGCAGGACAGCCATGCAAGCAAGCGTCAGCGAAGACGACCGGATCTGGATGCGCCAGGCGCTCGCGCTGGCTGAGCAGGCCGAGGCTGCGGGTGAGGTGCCGGTCGGTGCCGTTGTCGTGCGTGACGGGGTATGCATCGGGCGCGGTCACAACCAGCCGATCGCCGCGGGTGATGCCACCGCGCACGCCGAGATCGTGGCGATCCGCGATGCCTGTCGATATGCCGATAACTATCGGCTGCCCGGCGCCACGCTCTATTGCACGCTGGAACCCTGTGCCATGTGTGCCGGGGCGATCGGCCATGCCCGCATCGCTCGGGTGGTGTACGGCGCCGACGATTTCCGGGCCGGTGCCGTGCACTCGATCTTCGCCGTGCTCGACGAGGCGCGCTTGAATCATCGTGTGGCCCATGTCGGCGGCGTGCTGGGTGAGCAGAGTGCCTCGTTGTTGCGTCGCTTCTTTCGTGCCCGACGTGCTGGCGCCTGTTGATGGTTCGTCCGAGCGCTATCGTTGCGAGTTCGCCGTACGTCCTGCAAGGCGCGAATCGCCGCCGGGCGGCCAGCGGCGATTGTCCATGGGCAGCCCAACCCATCGGGAAAAGCGCCCGCGCATCAAGAACACAGCAGCAATCCCGCGTTCTCGCGCGCTGACGCAGCAGGACAGGCGATGCGTGCGAGCAGGCCTCGTCTTGCCGCCCATTGTCGATTGCAGTGAGCGCGTGGCGCGGATTCGCACGAAACATCAACAGGCCCTGGCGGTGAGATGCCGCGGCGGCATGATCGGGCGGGGCGGCAGGCTTTTTCCCCGCCCACGAACGACGATCAACCGTGGTTGCCGAAAAAGGTCGAGCGAGGGCATTCGCAAGGCGTGCCGGCGGTGATACGTTGGCGGGATGAAAACGCAAACCACATGGCGCGTTGCGGTCCTGCCGGGTGACGGCATCGGGCCGGAAGTCATCGCGCAAGCCACCCGCGCGCTCGATGCATTGGCCGAGGCCGATGCCGCGCTGTCGATCGATTACGACGTCTTCGATTGGCCGTCGCACGCCTGGCACCAGGCCCACGGCGAATCGGCGCCGGCCGACTATCTCGACCGGCTCGCCGATTACGACGCGATTCTGCTCGGTGCCCTGGGCGATCCCGGGCCGACCACCGACCCGGAACGCTATCTGTTGTCGGACTCGGATTCGCTGGCGCCGTTGCTCGAGATCCGCAAGGGCTTCGATCAGTGGGTCTGCGAGCGCCCGGTGCGTCGGTTGACAGGCGCTCCCCAGTATCTGGCCGACCCGCGCGCCGAAGACATCGACATGCTCGTCATTCGCGAGAACAGCGAAGGCGAGTATGTGAACCAGGGCGGGCGGCTGGCACGCGGCACGCCGAACGAGGTGGTCACACAGACCGCGGTGTTCACGCATCGCGCGACCGATCGCATCATCCGGCATGCCTTCGAGCAGGCGCGCGCCCGCGCCGCGGCAAGACAGGCCGAGGGCCGAACGCGGGATTTCAACGGCAAACCGGCCCAGGTCTGTCTCGTGACCAAGCGCAACGCCCAGAAGTTCTGGGGCGATATGTACACCGAGATGTTCGAGGCGATCGCGGCGGACTATCCGGATATCGCCACGCATCACGAGCTGGTCGATGCGGCCTGCATGAAGTTCGTCAGCCATCCGTGGTTGTTCGATGTCGTCGTTGCCTCGAACCTGCACGGCGATATCCTCACCGATCTGGCCGCTGTCCTGAACGGTGGTATGGGCGTGTCGCCCTCGGCCAATCTCAATCCCGGTGATCGGACGCGTCCACCGATGTTCGAGCCGACCCACGGCAGCGCCCCGGATATTGCCGGCCAGAACAAGGCCGGACCCGCCGCCATGCTGCTCACGGCGGCGATGATGCTCGACTGGATGGGCGAGCAGGATCCGGCCGCAGCCCGTGCCGGCGTCCGGCTTAAGCAGGCTGTGGCCGATGATCTGGCCGCACACGCCGGCGATGCGCGCGCCACCGATGTCATCGGCGATGCGGTCGTCGCTGCGTTGGCCGATCGGACTGGCTGAGCCTTCATCCGCACGGCCGGCGCGCCCGTACACCGCGTGCGTTGCACGGGCCTGTCAACAGGTCTAGCCTCGACGGGCACGGCGTCCGGCCGTGCCCCAAACCGCTTATTCTTACAGCCAGGAGAACTGCCATGACGGCCAACCGCCCCGGTAACCTGTCCCCGCTGCTCAAACAGGCAACCGATGTCTACGCCGAACGTGGCGAGGGCTGTTATCTGTTCGACAGCGACGGCAAGCGCTATCTGGATTTCACGGCCGGTATCGGGGTCACGAGCACCGGTCATTGTCATCCCAAGGTGGTCGCCGCGGCCCAGGAACAGGTCGGCAAGCTCATTCACGGCCAGTACACGACGATCACGCATCGCCCGATCCAGGAACTCTCGGCCCGTCTGGCCGAGAAGATGCCGGGCGATATCGACACCGTGTTCTATGCCAGCGCCGGCACCGAAGCGGCCGAGGGCGCGATGCGCCTGATGCGCCATGCCGCCGGTCGGCCCAACATCGTGGTCTTCCACGGCGGGTTCCATGGTCGGACCATGGGCGCGGCGTCCATGACCACCTCGGGCACTGCCTACACCGCGGGTTTGCAGCCGATCATGGGCGGCGTGGTCGTCGCGCCGTTCCCCAACGCCTTTCGCTACGGCTGGTCGGAAGACGAGGCCGCCGATTTCTGTCTGCGCGAGCTCGATTACATTCTGGAGACGGTCAGCTCGCCGCGCGATACGGCCGGCATGCTGATCGAGCCGATTCAGGGCGAGGGCGGCTTCGTGCCGGCCAACAGCCGGTTCATGCAGGGCCTGCGCGAGCGCGCCGACCGCTACGACATGGTGCTGGGCGTCGATGAAGTCCAGGCCGGTTACGGGCGGACCGGCGAGTTCTGGTCGCATACACATTTCGACGTGCAGCCGGATATCGTCCTCACGGCCAAGGGGCTGGCTTCCGGCTTTCCGCTGTCGGCATTCGCCGCGCCGCGCGGGCTCATGGAAAAAGGCTGGCCGGGCAGCCAGGGCGGCACCTACGGCGGCAACGTGGTCGCCTGTGCCGCGGCCCTGGCCACGCTGGATGTGATCGAGGAAGAAGGCCTGGTCGAGAACGCAGCCGAGCAGGGCGCGCATCTCAAACAGCGTCTCGAGTCGTTGATGGCCGATCACGACTGCATCGTCGATGTGCGCGGCAAGGGTTTCATGATCGGCGTCGAGATCCACAAGGACGGCGAACCGGACGGCGAGCGCGCCGAGCGCATCACCAAGGCTTGTGAAGCCGCCGGTCTGCTGCTGCTGCGATGTGGCCCGCGCAAACAGGTCGTGCGCTGGCTGCCGCCGCTGGTTGCCAGCCGCGAGCAGATCGACGAAGGCGTGGATATCTTCGCCAAGGCGCTGGACGCCACCGTCTGAGGCGATCGCACATCGCCACGCGCAGCCAGGCCGTCGATCGTGTGATCGGCGGCTTTTTTTTGCCGGGCATGAAATCCGCGTCATGCGCGATGGATAATGGCGCGGCAAGTGGCCTGTGACGACGCTGACGGCATCGAGACCGTCAACTGTTACGGCGGCACTGATACAACCGGCCGTTTTCCAGGGGGTCGACGCTTCCATGTACGAAAAACTCAAAGAGCGGCTGGAGATCGCACGATCCAGTTTCTGGTACATCCCGTCGCTGATGATGACGACGGGCATCGTGCTGTTCGCGGCCACGCTCAGCCTCGACAAGCTTGGCGTAACCGGCGCCTGGCTCGGCCGCGTGTTCTATAGCGGGGGGCCGTCGAACGCGGGCAATCTGCTGCAGACGCTGACCGGCGCCATGGTGGCGATCGCCACGGTGGTGTTCTCGACCATGATGGTGGTGCTGACACTGGCGACCAGCCAGTTCGGTCATCGATTGATCCGCAGTTTCATGCGTGATCGGGCGAATCAGAGCGTGCTGGGCATCTTCCTGGCGACCTTCGTCTACTGTCTGCTGGTCTTTCACATGGTCGGCAACGATCCGAAGAACCAGTTCGTGCCCGGCATTTCGCTGACCGTCGGATTCGCGCTGTCGATTTTCTCGACCTGCACGCTGATCTATTTTACCCACCACATGGCCGCGCTGGTCTCGGCTCCCCGGGTTCTCGAAACCGTGGCGGGCGAGCTCGACGGTGCCATCGCGCGGGTCTATCCCGACAGTGATTCCCCGGAACCGGCCGATGCCGACGGCGTGCGCGCGCCGGAACTCGGCCACGGCACGCAGGAGATCGTGGCCGAGCACGGCGGCTATGTGCAGACCGTCGGTGAGAAGGCGCTGATCACCTGCGCGAAGAAACACGATGTCCTCATCGAGTCGCGTGTCTCCTACGGCGACTATGTATTCGCCGGCACCGTGCTGGCCCGGGTGCATGGCCGGGAACTCGCCGACGATGCGGTGTCGCAGGTGGTCAGCCAGTATGTGCTCGGCCCGGATCGGACGACCGATCGCGACCTGATGTTCGCGGTCAATCAGGTCAGCGAGATCGCAGTGCGTGCGCTGTCGCCGGCGTTGAACAATCCCTACACGGCGCTCGATTGCCTGAACCGCATCGGGCGTTCGCTGGCGACCGTTCTCGGCCGGCCGCGACCGTCCGAGGCCCATGTCGATGACGACGGCGAGCTGCGGCTGGTGTTGCGACTGCCGTATTTCCCGAGTCTTTTCGATACCGCCTTCATGCCGATCCGCAACTACGGGCGCACCAGCGTCGAGACGCTGGAACAGATGTTGTCGGTGATCGAGAAGCTGGCGCCGTTGACCCGCCGCAGCGACGAACGTGAAATGCTGGCGCGTCACGCCGAGGCCATTCGCGAGAGTGCCGAACACGGCCTGCGCGAGCAGATCGATGTGGACCGTATCAAATGGCACTTCGGTCTGACGCGCGAGGCCCTGGAGGCTGCCGGCAGCCACACGCCCGAGCCACCGGCTGCGGTCTGATCGACGACGACCGCGCGGTCGTTGAATCGACCGTGCCGTGTATCGGCACGGACTTGGCGAATCCACAACGGTTTGTTTTTACGTAGTGCGTCGCGTCATTATGTCGGGCAAAACAGATCGTCGGCGCCGCGGTTTCCATTCCGGCGGGCGCCGACCCAGAACGAATCGCGGAAAGGAAAACATTCATGGATCAGTACCGTGCGGCGAATGGTTTCGCCCGGATCTTGTATCTGTTCGCCGTCTGCCTGACGGCGGCCGTGCTGTTTGCCGCACCGTCGGTACAGGCCGCGCCGTCAGCCGCTGACAATCAGTCCAGCAGCGACCAGGAAGCGGGCCAGTCGGTGTCGCTGAACCAGCTGGCCGATCTGCTCGAAAACGACAAGACACGTGAGGCGCTGATCGCCCAGCTCCGACAATCCGCCGATGGTGCGGCCGGGCAGGGTGATTCGACAGCCGCGGATCAAACGGCCGGCAATGCCAATGCGGCCACCGACAAGGCCGCTGCACTGCCCGAACCGGCGCCGCGTGTCTCGTTCGCGCGTCAGTTCGCCCAGACCACCAGTGCGTGGTCCGAGGCGATCAGTAACAAGGTGACGACGGCCTGGCACGCGGCACGTGCCATCGCCCAGCCGGGTTCGAACGGTGCCAAGGACAAGGCGAAGTTCGACCTGCAGGTATTCCTGCAGGCTGCGCTCATGTTCGCCATCGTGGTTGGCTCGACCGTGGCGGCTTTCCTCGTGCTGCGCTGGCTGGCCTCTTTCATGTTCTCGGCCATCGCGCGCTTTGGCGCCGGCAAGGACGAGGACGGCAGTTCCCTGGTCCGCCGGGCCACGGCCATCTTCAGCGGCATCGTGATCGATGTGATCGTCGTCGCACTGGCTGGCGGCGCGGGTTACGCCGCGGGGCTGTTCGCCGTGGGCGACGCCGGCGCGATGGGCACGCGCGAATCGTTGTTCATCAACGCCTTCATGATGATCGAGCTGGTCAAGGTCGCGATCCGGGCGTTGTTTGCCTCGCGCCACGCCAGCCTGCGGCTTCTGAATCTCGATTCGGCGGTCGCCGGCTGGTGGAGTATCCGCCTGCGCTGTTTCGTCGGCGTGGTCGGCTATGCACTGCTCGTCGCGGTGCCGATCGTCAACGAGCAGGTTTCGTTGATTGCCGGGGCCATCCTGACGTTCGTGATCATGGGCGCGGCCTATATCTATGCGCTGGCCGTGATCTTCGGCAACCGGAAACTGCTCACCGAGCGCATCCGTGACAAGGCCGATCATGCCTCCAACGGATTCTTCGGCGTGCTGTACCGTCTGCTGGCCCGTGTCTGGGTGATCCTGGCGGTCGCTTACTTCACCGTGCTGTTCGTGGTCAGCCAGATCGATCCGTCCGGCGCGCTGCCCTATATGCTGCTCGCCACGCTGGAGACGTTGATCGTCGCCGCAATCGGCCTGGGAGTCTCGGGGATCATCTCGAAGGCGATCGGGCGTCGCCTGCGATTCTCGGATTCGCTGCGCGAGCGGCTCCCGATGCTGGAATCACGCGTCAACTCCTACGTGCCGAACGCGCTTCAGGTGATCCGCGTGCTCATCCTGATCGTGGTCGTGGCGCTGATCGCCAACGCCTGGAAAGTGTTCAATCTCGGCCAGTGGCTGTCATCGGATGCCGGCCTGACCGCCGTGTCCGTCACGCTCAAAGTGCTGATCATCCTCGCGGCTGCTGCGCTGCTGTGGCTGATCGCGGCGAGCGTCATCGAGCATCGGCTGAGCGACAAGACCGGCCGCGGTGCGCCCAGCGCGCGTCAGCAGACGCTGCTGGTGCTGTTCCGCAACGCGCTGGCGATCATCATCGCCACTTTCACGGTGATGATCACCCTGTCGCAGATCGGCGTGAATATCGGGCCGCTGATCGCCGGTGCCGGGGTCTTCGGTCTGGCCATCGGTTTCGGTGCGCAGAAGCTGGTCCAGGACATCATCACCGGTGTGTTCATCCAGCTGGAAAACGCGATGAACACGGGCGATGTCGTGACGGTCGGCGGGGTCACCGGCACTGCCGAACGCCTGACCATCCGTTCCGTATCGATTCGCGACATCGACGGTTGCTACCACATCGTGCCGTTCTCCTCGGCCAGCGTGGTGTCGAACTACATGCGCGACTGGGCCTATTTCCGTACCGAATACGGCATTGCCTATCGCGAGGACATCGACAACGCGATCTACTATCTGCGTGAGGCGTTCGAGGATCTGAAGTCGGACCCGACACACGGCCCGAACATCCTCGAGGACATGACCGTGCCCGGCGTGACCGCGCTCGCCGACAGTTCGGTCAATATCCGGATCATGATCAAGACCAAGCCCGGTACGCAGTGGGGCATCGGCCGTGCCTTCAACCGGCTGGTCAAGATTCATTTCGATCGCGCCGGCATCGAGATCCCGTATCCGCATCAGACCCTGTACTTCGGCGAAGACCGACAGGGCGAAGCGCCGGCGGCCAATGTGCGGGTGATCGAGGAAAGCGAAGTCGATCATCAGACCAAGCCGTTGAAGAAACGTCGGCGCGGCGACGATGCCGCACCGGACGAGACCGGAGACGCGCCGGCTGAATAGCCTCGGCGTGACGCTGTCAGCGATCCGCCCGTCATCACGCGATGTGATGACGGGCTTTTTTTCGTCGCGAGGAAGACGCGAGGGTCTTCGGCCGATGGCCTACAGCACCGATTGGTTAGAAAGTGATCACTCTCACGCCAGCCCTGATGCCACGGGCGTTTTGTCGTGTTTGCCGACGACCGTCCACAGGCTTATCCAGCCGGGCCGTGAATAAACGGCTCACATCATGTGACGCGGTCGCTGCGCGTTCCGATGCGCGACTGGTCAAAAAATAACCATTGGGTTCGAAACCCCCGTCTTGACTGGCTTGGCCGCGTCTTCCCACGAGTTGTCCACATACTTGCCCAGCGCACGTGTGAAAAAAACGGCAGTGGCGGCCGGCCGCGGGGCGATAGATGCGACATGCATCATTGACCGGTGAAGGCATGGCGCCGTGATAAGCTGCGCGGTCGTTGGTTTCTTGACGTCTTTTGCCATGCCCATGCCGCAGTCTGCCCAGCGATATCTATGGATCGACGGCCGGTTCGTACCGAGCCGCGACGATCAATTCTTCAAGACGATCAACCCGGCGACCGGGACGGTGCTGGCCGAGGTCGCGCGCGGCGGCGGCGGCGATATCGATGCCGCGGTCGCGGCGGCCCGCGCGGCGATACCGGCCTGGCGGGCGCTCAGCGGCGTCGAGCGCGGGCGTATTCTCCATCGACTGTCGATGCTGGTCCGCGAACATCGCGATGAGCTGGCTGCGCTGGAAATGCGCGACGGCGGCAAGCCGATCGCCGAGACACCGGAAGCCGACGTCGATTCGGGGGCCGACTGCCTCGAGTATTTCGCCGGGCAGGCCAGCTCGATCCAGGGCGAGTATCAGGAAGTCGACGGCGGGTTCTTCTATACGCGACCCGAGCCGCTGGGCGTGGTCGGCGCCATCGGTGCCTGGAATTACCCGCTGCAGATCGCCTGCTGGAAGGCGGCCCCGGCGCTGGCCGCGGGCAACACCTTTGTATTCAAGCCCTCCGAACTCACGCCGCTGTCGGCGCTGCGTCTGGCCGAGCTGGCGCAGGAGGCGGGAGTGCCGGCCGGCGTGTTCAACGTGGTACCGGGCTTCGGCGAGGCCGGGCAGGCGCTGTCCACGCATCCGGGCGTGGACAAGATCTCGTTGACCGGCGGCGCAGACACCGGCAAGCGGGTCATGGCGGATGCGGCCGGCACGCTCAAGGAAGTCTCGCTCGAGCTGGGTGGCAAGTCGCCGCTCGTGATCTTCGAGGACGCCGATCTCGACAACGCGGTCTCCGGCGCGCTGCTCGCCAATTTCTTCACCCAGGGTGAAATCTGTACCAACGGTACGCGCGTATTCGTCCACGAGTCGGTACGTACGGCGTTTCTCGACAAGCTGGTCGAACGCGTCGAGCGGCTCGTGATCGGCGATCCCGCCGAGCCGGAGACCGATGTCGGGCCGATGATCAGCCCGGAACATGGTCGGCAGGTTCTCGAGTACATCGAGGCCGGCAAGCAGAGCGGGGCCCGTCTGGTCACCGGGGGCGAGCGAGTCACCGTCGCCGGATGCGAACACGGCGTATTCGTGGCCCCGACGGTCTTCGACGGCTGCCGCGACGATATGCAGATCGTGCGCGAGGAGATCTTCGGGCCGGTCATGTCGGTGCTTTCTTTCACCGACGAGGACGAGGTCGTGGCACGGGCCAACAACACGGAATTCGGCCTGGCGGCCGGGGTCTTCACGCGCGACCTGGAACGCGCACACCGCGTGATCGGGGCGCTGGAGGCCGGCATCTGCTGGATCAATCACTACAACATCACGCCGATCGAAATGCCGTTCGGCGGGATCAAGGGCTCGGGCATCGGCAAGGAGAACAGCCGGCGGGCACTGTCGCATTACACACGCATCAAGAGCGTGTTCGTCGCCCGTGGTGCGGTCGACGCGCCGTACTGAAACAACGTCTTTCGAGGGTCAACGCATGAGTCACCACGCGCAATACGATTACGTCATCATCGGCGCCGGTTCGGCCGGGGCAGTCATGGCGCACCGTCTGTCCGAAGACAAGGACGTGAAGGTACTGCTGATCGAGGCGGGTCCGATGGATCGCTCGTTGTTCATCCACATGCCCTCGGCATTCGCCTACCCGATGAACGGCGACCAGTTCAGCTGGAATTACCATACCCAGCCGGACCCTTACATGGACAATCGCAGCATGCACTGCCCGCGTGGCCGCGTGCTGGGTGGCTCGTCGTCGATCAACGGCATGGCCTATGTGCGTGGCAATGCGCTGGACTACGAGGGCTGGGCCCGCGATTTCGGTCTGGAGGACTGGCGTTACGAGGACGTACTGCCGTACTTCCGCAAGGCCGAGGATTTCGACCAGGGCGAAAACGAATACCACGGCACTGGTGGCCCGTTGCACGTCACCACGGGGCTCGGGCGCAATCCGCTCTATCACGCGTTCGTCCAGGCCGGCATGCTGGCTGGCTATCCCTACACGCCGGACATGAACGGGCATCAGCAGGAAGGCTTCGGTCCGATGTTCATGACGACCAAGGACGGCGTGCGCTGGTCCACGGCCAACGCCTATCTGCGCGGCGTCATGCGGCGTCCGAACCTGACCGTCATGACACGCACCCAGACCCGTCGCATCGTGTTCGACGGCACACGGGCAACCGGGATCGAGGTCGATCGCAACGGGGCGCGCGAGGTCTTCGAGGCGCGTCGCGAAGTGATCTGCTGTGCCGGAGCGATCAACTCGCCGCAGTTGCTCATGCTCTCCGGCGTCGGCCCGGGCGACCAGCTGCGCGAGCACGGCATCCGGCCGGTGCACGAGAATCCGTACATCGGCCAGAACCTGCAGGACCATCTGGAAGTCTACGTCCAGTACGAGTGTAAGCAGCCGATCACGTTGTACTCGGCCCAGAGCAAGGCAGCGATGGGCAAGATCGGCGCGCAGTGGCTGCTCACGCGCAAGGGCCTGGGGGCGACTAACCATTTCGAGTCGGGCGGCTTCATCCGTAGCGAGCCGGGTATCGAATACCCGAACATTCAGTATCACTTCCTGCCGATGGCGGTGTCCTATGACGGGTCGGCCAAGGCCACATCGCACGGCTTCCAGGCACACGTCGGGCCCATGCGGCCGGAATCCCGCGGCGAAGTGCGGCTGGCCTCGGCTTATCACAAGGCCGATCCGAAGATCGTGTTCAACTACATGGCCACCGAGCGCGATCGGCGCGAGATGCGGGATGCGATCCGGCTGACGCGGGAGATCATCGCCCAGTCGTCGTTCGATGCCTTTCGCGGTGCCGAGATGGGCCCGGGCGAAGACGTCGAGTCGGACGAGGCACTGGATGCCTGGGTGCGGGCCAACGGCGAGTCGGCCTACCATCCGTCGGGTACCTGTGCGATGGGCACCCACGATGAGGCGGTGGTCGACGGCGAGGGCCGTGTCTACGGCGTGGAAGCCCTGCGAGTGGTCGATGCCTCGGTCATGCCGCGCATCACCACGGGCAATCTCAACGCGCCGACGATCATGATCGCCGAGAAAATCGCCGATTATGTCCGGGGCAAGTCGCGCTCGGCCGAGCCGGCCGATTTCTATCGCGCCGAGAACTGGCAGTCCAGCCAGCGCTGATCCCGCGGTCCCCGCACCGACATGCGATCCGCTTTCCAGCGCCGGCCTTCGTGCCGGCGTTTCTCATTCACGCGCGGGCGGCGACGAGGCGTTATCCTAGCGACCCGCGATCGATCGACAGGCAAGCCATGACGCAGCACGAAAAACGTCCGCTCTATATCCCCTATGCCGGACCGACGCTCCTCGAGATGCCGCTTCTGAACAAGGGGAGTGCCTTCACGGCGGACGAGCGTGTCGATTTCAATCTGATCGGGCTGCTGCCCCAGAACGTCGAATCGATCGAGGAACAGGTCGAGCGCGCCTACAAGCAGTATCAGGCCTGTGATTCAGACCTGGACCGACATATCTATCTGCGCGCGATCCAGGACGACAACGAGACCATGTTCTTCCGGCTGCTGGAAGAACATCTCGAAGAGATGATGCCCATCATCTACACGCCGACCGTGGGCCAGGCCTGCGAGCAGTTCTCCGAGATCTATCGCAATCATCGCGGCCTGTTCATCTCGTACCCCGATCGGCATCGCATGGACGATATCCTGCGCTCGGCCACCAAGGACAATGTCCGGGTGATCGTGGTCACCGACGGCGAGCGGATCCTGGGCCTGGGGGATCAGGGGATCGGGGGCATGGGCATCCCGATCGGCAAGCTGTCCCTCTACAGCGCCTGTGGCGGCATCTCGCCGGCCTATACGCTGCCGGTGGTGCTCGATGTCGGCACCAACAACCAGCAGTTGCTCGACGATCCGATGTATATGGGATGGCGGCACGAGCGGATTTCCGATGCCGCGTACTCCGAGTTCGTCGATCTGTTCGTCCAGGCGGTCAAGCGGCGTTGGCCGAACGTGCTGCTCCAATTCGAGGATTTCGCCCAGGCCAATGCGAATCCGCTGCTGTCGCGGTATCGCGACGAGATCTGCTGCTTCAACGACGATATCCAGGGCACGGCGGCCATCTGTGTCGGTTCGCTGCTGGCAGCCTGCAAGGCCAAGGGCGAGAAGGTCAGCCAGCAGACCATCACCTTCGTCGGCGCCGGCTCGGCGGGTTGCGGTATCGCAGAGCAGATCGTGGTCGCCATGACCGACGAAGGCCTGTCGGATGCCGAGGCGCGCAAACGCATCTACATGATCGACCGCGTGGGGCTGCTCACCGACGACGTCGACGATCTATACGACTTCCAGGCCCGGCTGGCCCATAAAGCCGATGCGGTGGCCGACTGGTCAACCGCGCCGCGTGGCGAAGATGCCTTGATGAGCGTGATCGAAAACGCGCGGCCCACGGTCCTGATCGGCGTGTCCGGCCAGCGCGGCCTGTTTTCCGAGCAGGTCATCAAGACCATGCACAAGCATTGCCCGAAACCCTTCGTGATGCCGTTGTCGAATCCGACGTCTCGCGTGGAGGCCACCCCCGAGGAAGTGCTGACCTGGACCGGGGGCGATGCGCTGGTTGCCACGGGCAGTCCGTTCCGCGACGTCGAGCTCGACGGGCGACGGATTCCCATCGCCCAGTGCAACAATGCCTATATCTTTCCCGGCGTCGGGCTCGGTGTGATTGCAGCCCGTGCGCGCAAGGTCACGGACAAGATGCTCATGGCGGCCTCGCGCGCGCTTGCCGAGAATTCGCCGCTCGCCGATTCGGACACCGGCGCATTGTTGCCGCCACTGTCGGCCGTGCGGGAACTGTCGCAGGCCATCGCCTTCGCCGTCGCCAAGCAGGCCCAGGAAGACGGTGTGGCGCTGTCTTCGACCGACGCGGCGATCCGTGACGCCGTCGAGCGCAATTTCTGGTTCCCGCGTTATCGTCGATATCGCCGCGCTGCCTTCTAGGGCCTTTTAACGCGTCCCGCGTGCGCCGCGCCGGCGAACACCAGTCGGGTAACCTGCATCCATCCGCGCGCCATACCCGGTGGGAGCACGGTACGAGGCGTGCGTGTTGCACGCACGGTTTCGCGTGATTGGCGCTGCCCGCCGTTAGTCGCGGGCGCTCGCCGGCGGTGTGCGCTCGCGGGTCGCATCGAGTTCGGCTCGCAGTGTCGTGATTTCGTCCATGAGTTCGAGGGCGAGCGCCAGACCGGGCGTGTTGACGGCCAGATCACGATGCAGTCGGGCGGCCCGACGGGCGCGTACGAGATGCGTGGTGCTGAAATACCAGACCGTGACATCTTGCGGGCCTCGATGTCGGGCGGCTGGCTCGATGACACCGTGCTCGACGAGCTCGATGATCCATTCGGCATGCATGTCGCAGGCCCGGGCGAGCTGGCCGAGGGAGACCGTATGATCGCCGGGCAGGTGTTCGCAGACCAGCGACGGGGCGTGAATATCGGACATGATCAGACTCCCAGGCCGGCACGCGGATTGAAGGGCGTGCGTTCGGCCAGCCGTTCGTAGAGTGCCCGGGTTTCGGCATCGATCGCATCACCGCCCGGCGGCATCGTGACCCGCAGCACCGCATATAGATTTCCAGCCGTCTCGCCGCCCGGCATGCCGCGGCCACGCAGCCGCAGTCGGCGTCCGCTGTTGCTCCCGGGTGGTACCTTGAGATCGACGGGGCCGCCGGGCGTTGGTGTCTTGACAGTTGCCCCGAGCGCGGCCTCCCAGGGCGCGATCGGCAGATCGACGATGAGATCGGGCCCGTCGCGTCGATAGATGGCGTGCGGTGCGAAGTCGATCTCGATATACAGATCGCCGGCCGGCGCATCGGTGCCGAAGCCGGGCCCGCCCTGGCCGGTCAGCCGTAGCTGTTGGCCGGCGCGCACGCCTTTGGGGATCGTGACCCGTAGATTCTGTCGTTTCTCGACGATACGACCGTCTGAAAGCTGTTCAGGCCGGGCGAGATTGACGCTTCGAACCGCACCATCGAACGCGTCCTCGATGGCGAGCTCGATCCGGGCGTGGACATCCTGGCCGCGCAGCCGTGTGCCGCCCGTCGCGCCGTGGCGACGAGGCCCGGTCGCGCCGCCGAACATGTCGCTGAAGAAATCGCTGAAGTCCGCGGCATCGGCCTGGGTGAAACCGCCGCCGTGGAAATCGAACCCGGCGGCCGTATCGGCGCCCTGTGTGCGGTCATGCGGCGGCTCACCGCCGGGCGGGATCGCATCGTAGGCCGCTTTCTTTTCCGGATCGCCGAGCACTTCGTAGGCTTCGGAGACATCCTTGAAGCGGTCCTCGGCATCCGCTTCCTTGCTCACGTCCGGATGATACTTGCGCGCCGCCTTGCGGTAAGCGCGCTTGATGTCGTCGGCCGAGGCATCGCGCGCAACGCCCAGGGTTTCGTAATAATCTCTATAGGCCATGGCGGATGATGGAAGAAGCCCTTCCATCAATCTAGCGACAGGCTTTGGTCAATTCAATATATGTTTGATTGATTGTCGATCCGTCATATTATTTAGTGTGGTATTGAGTCAACGACCGTCAGCTGTTCCGCGCTCAATTCGTTGCCATAGTTTCGCCGGTCGCCATGGTTCACCGTAGCGTTGCGCCAGATTCGTGATGTCGCGCAAGCATGTTTCCGGTTCGATGAGTGACTGGCGCAGTATGCCACCCTGGGTAACATCAAGATTGAAGCCTTCAATCAGCAATAGATCCAGATCATCCGGATGACGCGCGAGATTCCATTCCCCAGCGAGACAACGCAACGCGTTGTTGAGTAATGCCAAGTAAACGAGTCTCTTCCAGGGTAATGGCGGGGTTGCCGGGCTTGAATCGGTATCCGGCCGCAGCTGCTGCAGTGCGACGGCCGGGCCAACCGCACGCCAGGCGCGATGAAGTCCGCGGTTCGTACCGATCGCGGCTGCCGTTCGGATCAGAGTGTCCGTCGTTGCGTCGATCAGGATCGCGCCCAGCGGCTGTCGTTGTTGAAGATGCAGGCAAGGTAAGCCCAGCGCGCGCAGGGCGGCAACGGCCGGCGCCAAATGGGGCTGGTCTTCGGACTCGCTCGGACCCAGCATCGCCACCCGGCGGGGGTGGCCGCCGCTCAATGCAATGTCGATCAGCCGTGCGTTGCCGATCAGTGGCGATTCGGTCTCTGGACGTAACACGAGTAGCGGTTGATCAGTCGGTAGGCTTTGATCGAGTTTCTCGATCTGTTCCGGGCAGATCGGGTCCTGGTCAACGACAATGATGGTCGATCGCGCTGCTTCGGCGATACAGGTCGCGACCGTCTCAGTACGCACAACCTCGGGGAGAACCAGCGATGCGTCGATGTCGTGACCGCCGAGTAGCACTATGCGATCGATGACAGGCAGGGCGACGCCGTTCAGCGGGCGCTGCGCTGCGATCACTTCAGTCTGCCAGTGTGCAGCGATCGTGTGTCGCTCGGTCGATTCCTCGCACTGGCGGTAATGTTGGCGTTCCAGCGCGTCGGCGGTTGCCGCGTCTGGTTCGGAAAGCACTGTCCGGATAGCCTGTTGTGCCATGTGGCGGACCGGCCATGCGGCCATGTCAGCGAGTGCTCCCGCGGGTGAGGGGCGGTTCATTGCCGTCTCCCGTCCATGGGCAGGCAGGTTGTGCAGAACCGCCTCGATCTCGTCCTGGTCATCCCGGGAAAGGCGATGATCGAGCAGGCCCCAACGCATGGCGACGGTTGCATTGATGCTTGCACCGGAAAGCAACAGGCGCGCGGATCGGTCGAGGTTATCGATCAGTCGTGGCAAGCGCACCGTGGCGCCGGCGCCCGGCGGTAAGCCGAGATGAATTTCCGGAAATCCCATACGAACCGGGCCGACGGCGAGGCGATAGGAGCAGGCCAGGGCGATCTCCAGTGCCGTGCCAAGTACAGCACCGCGAAGTAGGGCAACGACGGGCTTAGGGCTGGCCTGAAGCGTCTCGCACAGCGGCCGCGCGGCATCGCTGTTGTAGAGCGTGCCGAGCTCCTCGGGAGCGGCGCCGCGTGAAAAGTCATCGCCCTTGCCGCATAGTATGGCCAAGTGGGACGTGGGATCGGCAACAAAACGCGTAAGCGCGGCGTGCAGCGTATCGAGGAGCGTCTCGTCGAAGAGATTGCCGTCCGCGGCGCCGAAAATCAGCCAGACGAGCCCGCCATGGCGCTGATAGGCCACGGCGGGCTCGTGTCCGGCTTGACCGGTCACCGGTTCACCACCAGTATCCGGTACGATATTCGGCCGGTTCTCATCGTGGCCGACCGCGTGGGCGTTGTTCGATTCGTGTGTATTGCTCATCTTCAGTGCGACACGCCGATCGAGTCGATAAATTCGCGCAGGCGCAGCCGTGACAATAGGCCGACACGGCGATCTTTTTCGTGTCCCTGATCGAACAGAACCAGCGTTGGCAGGCTACGAACCTCGAAGCGTGTTGCCGTTATGTCATCGTGTGTCTGGTTGGCTTGTTCCACGTCAAGGGCAGCAACAATCAGTCGGTCGCTGTATTCTGTCGCGATCTCTTCAAGTACGGGCTGTAACAACCGGCATGGCTGGCACCATGGTGCCCAGAAATCGACCAGCACCGGAGATCGGGCGCGTAATACGCGATCTTCGAAATCGGCCAGGGTTACAGCTTGGATATTACTCATTGCATGGGTCCTTGCAGGAGGGGCATCGGGATAGGTATATCCCTGGATTCCGCCGCGCCGACCTGACAGTGACCGGGTTTTCATGATTGGACCGCGGCCGCCGCTCGACGCATCATGTTTCTACTTGTGTGCAATGAGCATCGAAAAGTGACAGTGGCGACTTCGCCTGCGACAGGTCTAGCCGAGTGTCTTCGGGGCACGACCGTGCGTCGGCCTTCCGTCACGGTATTGAAAGCGGCTGAGCGTTCGACCATCCGATGCCAGTTCAACAGGCTTGGGGCCGTCGCGAACTCACCGGCGATGCCGTAAGTGTTGCGTCGGCTCATCGAGCCTGCTGGCATGCGGGCGGAACGTGTTTTGAGGACATCGACGATTGACCAAGGAAGCTCGGAACAACCTCTGGCGGCTTGCGTTCGTGTCCTCGAATGTGTCGATACAAGGCGTCCGAGCGTGGCATCTGCCCCAAGGCGTTGATAATCGGCAGGTCAAGCTCGGCAACGCGGTATCGGCGCATTGGCGGCCGAATCCCGTGCGATGCGTGTTCGCGAAACGAGCAGCCCGGGCGCGGCCCGCGTCTGATTGGCGTCAGAGCATGCGAGCGGGCGCTGAGCAGACCACGCTCGCTTTTCCTTGCCAGCAGCCCATGCGCAAAACCAGTAGTGCGACCGCAACAGTTGTTTAGCGCTTCGCTGATGCGCCGCGAATCGAGGTGGTTTTATCGGGTTAACGATGTGCCTATGCCAAGGCATGCCTGCCGCGGCCAAGCATTGCGAAGCCGTGCGGCATCAAGCGCGGGCATGTCAGCACGGTGTTGAAGACAGCTGACTGGGTCAGTTGTCTGGGTACCGGATTAACAAAAGAGGATCCGGCTGGCCGGCAGATCTCGCCGTCCACTGCTAACAATCGGAGTGTAGCGTTTGATGCCAGAACCAATTCACGAGTTCGATGGCGACATGCTCGAAGCCGCCTTAATGGCCACCGAAGGGCCGATATTGCTCTATGCAGGTGATCCCGATGCCGCAGGATACTCGTCTGTAATCGAGACGCTGTCCAAATTGCACGGGCGTGAGAAACGCCTTCATTGCGTTTGGCTTGACAGCCGCGGGCAGGCCCAGCATCTCGACCGTCTGGGGCTAAAGCCGCCCTTGCTCATGCTGCTTCAGCCGCTTGCGACGCCCGCGTTGCTGCCCTATCCGGTGACCGTAGACGGGATCGAGCACTGGCTATATGAGCAGGGTTTGCTGAAAAACGGGTTGTCTCCTGGCCGCGGCGATTGGCGCGCCTTCTACGGTGATAGCCAACTGCGCGATTTTTTCTACCAACGCCTGCGCTGGCATGCTCGTGCCGGGCATATCGACACTTGGAATGCGCCGCGCTGGCATGACGGACAAGGCACGATCTCCGCGGCTATGGTCCACGACACCGATGCCGAATTGTTCGAGCGCATGACCGGCATGCCATATGCCTTCGCCTGCGTGCTCGAATTTCTGGATGTCGCCACCCGTGATCAGATCGATCAGTTGTTCGATGTATTAGAGCCGGGCTGTAAGTTGCGTGATGTGGCAATCAATCTGTTCAGTGCTTGGCTGGCGGCGCCCGAGCTACCCTGGGCTGAATTGATCAATGACAGCCACATTGACGGTTTGCGACGACAATGGCTGACACTGGATGCGCAGCGTCGTCGCGGAGAGATAGTGCCAGCCGGGGAATGGCGGGAATTACGTCTGGCAGCCAGTCACATGGTATCGGGAGATGATCCGTACCGAACGCTGCAACGACATGTCGCCGAATTGATCATGTGTGCGTCGCCGCCGCCGGCTGACGATGCCCATCGGGCCTGGCGTCATCTACTGCTTGGCCTGGGCAGTTACGCCAAGGTCTCGATGGTGCGTTTTCTGCACGGTTGGCGGCATCAGGATTTTGCGATGGAAATGTTGCTTTTCCGCTGGTTCAGTGAGCGAGAGGCCCGCGAGCCCGGCGGGCGCTTCACCCCCGAGACCTTGCAGCAGGCACAACGGGAATGGGAAGCACAGCCCCAGGACCAGGAATACATCGCGCGAGAAGAAGCCTTCCACGAGAATGCCCGGGTCTGGCTATCGACGTTCGACCACGACTGGTGGCTCTATCTGTTGCGGTTGCTGCGTGAGGCCCCGGTTTGAAGGCTCGCGAATCGAAGCGATAACCCAAGAATCATTATCGATCCAGCATGAGAAAGCTGAATTTTTCAGCTGTTTTCAACGCTACCAAACAACGAACGCTGGTGCGTTTCCGGCGTTCATTTTTAACGGATTCGCGTCCTCTGGCCGCGCCGCGGCCGGCATACGGGCGTTATCAACCCTGCAAATCATCTATTTTTATGCCAGGTTAATAATAATCGAGCCCGCGGCAGGGTGGGTCGAAACCTTCAGCGATCCAGTTTCTATGCTTGACCGGCAATGGACGTGCACGTGGCCATTCGAGATGGCGCAGAATTTGCCTTCAATTTTCTGCATGGTAGTGGTTTATCCCGATTGATCGCCGTGTCGTGGTGCGTTTTCGGGCCGATAACGAACTGGTCGTCTTAGGCAGAAGAAGTATGGCGGGGCAATACAAGCGAGTGCCAGCACTGTTTGGCGATTGGATCTGCCATCGATCGACAGACTGCGTCATCATGCGTGGTCGCGATAATGCTCTTGGTGCCAATTCGGAGCGTTTTCTGGGCGCAGCGTACGATGGCCGGCGGCGCGTGTCGGATTTGGCACAACGAACAGTCATATGCGGCGAGGATATGGCGATATTTCGTAACGACCGGCTGTCGACTGGGGCAGCCGAAACGCAGCAATGCGTCGTCGGCATGCGTTTGATTGTTGAATTCGTGCCTGGTTGGCAGGCTGACTCGCGAGTAAAGCGCGGCACGACTACGGTTTGCCGATGGAGTCAGAGCGACGGTTCTGTGGTGAATGAATATCCGTGGGCGCGGAAGGTGTCAATAAAGCGTCTGATTGTTCAGCGCCGGAGGAACCCGGGCAAATGAAAAAGAATAGACAGCAGCGACTCGACGAAGTCTTTCGCAAGGACTATTCGTGGCTGACCAATAAGCTACGCTATCGCACCGGCGATCCCGACAAGGCAGCAGATATAGCATCCGAATCGTTCGTGCAGTTTGCAGCTGTACGCGAGCTGGATAGCGTGCGCGAGCCGCGTGCCATGTTAACCACGATCGCCAATCGGGTATTCTTCAACACGCTTCGCCGCCGCAGCCTTTATCAGAATTATCTGCAGCTGCTGGCTCAGATGCCGACAACCATTGAGGTGTCGGCCGAAGACCAGAATGCGATGATGGATGCTCTGCTGGCTGTGGATCGTGCGTTTGACACATTACCGGAAAAAGCCCGGCAGGCATTCGTCTATTGTCGTCTGGAGGGGCTGACGCAGGCCGAGGCGGCGGCGAAGATCGGCGTTTCCAAGAGTATGGTCCGTCAATATATCGCCGCGGTGCAGACGCGGTTGGAAGAGGTCGTGCAAAACCCCTGAAGATATACGATGGGTCGATTGGCGAATCCGGGGGGTATGCGGAGAGCCCAAGACGTCGTGTGTGCGCCGATGTCTTGATTATCGAGGAATAGGAATAACTGCCTTGTGCCTGCTGATGTTTCGTGCGTTTCCACACCGAGTGCGCCTTCAAATTGACGATGGGCGCAAAGACGAGGCGTAGCACGCATAGCGTGTCATTCTGCGCCCGCGTGCTCGAACGCTGGATCGCCGTCGTGTTTTTGATTTGGGGCGCTTGTCCCGAAGGGTTCGGTCGCCCATGAACACTCGACGATGGCCGCCCCGCGGCATTGCGAGCCTGGATCGTGGCACGCCACGATCGGCAACTCGCGCCTTGACGGACACGATTTGTGGCGCAACGCGGCGCTCGAACGATACATCAACAGGCCCTAGCGTCTGTTGAGGATCGCGCCGCGTTGGCGAACGCTAATCGGGTTAATCAAGGCGTGCGCGGCTGCATTGTGCTGTGTAACAATCCAGACGTGTAACGCGGTATCTTGCAATTGGCGCCCCAACCGGCCAGGGCTTGTCTGACGGCAATACCGCGTTGTCCCTTCCCTGTCTTGCGTGGCACAGCCATGGACGCTTCGTCTTGGCAGTAGACAAGCCTTGGCGCGGACACGTACTGACTCTCGACAGGCGCTACACTGGATTGACCTCAAATGCTCTGCGGTGCCACAGGCTGTCGTCGACCCGAGCACAAAAAAACGACGCATATGCCGGGTCACTGTGCGGCTCTTGAGAGTGGGGCGTCGACGTTTGTTGCAATGTCATATCTTTAATTGGCTGGTCGTAACGTCAGTGTACGGTCGTGGAAGGGCCGCAGAGATTCATTGTGCGCAACGCTGACGATCGCGCTATCGGGCAACTGTGTCGTCAAAGCACGGTACAAGGCGTTCTCGGTCTCGGGATCCAGAGCGCTGGTTGCTTCGTCTAGAAACACGAATGCCGGACGCTGTAGCAACACCCGAGCCAGTGCCAGGCGTTGTTGTTCACCGCCCGACAGTTTTTGTTGCCACCGGGCGTTGACGGACAATGAGTCACCCAATGTCTCAAGGCGGGCAGCGGTTAGCGCCTGCCGACAGGCATCATTATCAAAATTGTCTGGCGGCTGTGGATAGCAAAGTGCCGATTTCAATGGTCCGCTGGGAATATAGCTGCGCTGGGGTAGAAAGCAGCGGCTGGTCGCGGGCTGTCGGATTTCGCCTTTCGCGTAGGGCCAGAGGCCGGCACAGGCACGCAGCAGCGTGCTCTTGCCGGTTCCCGAGGGGCCCGTGATCAGCCACCGTTCCCCCGGGCCGACTTGCCATTCTGACAGACGTGTAAGCAGTTTGCCGAACGGGTCACGTAGAGACAGATCCCGGCATTTCAATGCCTGGGCGCCAGCCGGGAAGGCCTGTATCAGATCTGTCGGCGTGCTATTGGCTTTGGAAAAGCCCCATTCCAGGTCACGCAGACGATTTGTGATTGCAAGCCATTGCGTGAATTGCTCGTATGCCTGTGAGAAAAAAGACAACGAATTCTCGACCATGGAAAAGGCACCCGTTGTTCGGCCGATATCGCCGAAGCTGATTGCGCCGGCAAGGTAACGCGGCAGCACGAGCAGTGTGGGCAGGACGGAAAAAGTCTGGCTATAGACCGCGCGGGTAAGCATTATTTTTGATGTGCGGGAAATAATGTGATACCAGTTGGTCAGAAGATGCTGGAATGCGTCGCCCAAACGCTGTTTTTCTCGGGAACCGCCACCATAAAAACCGATTTGCTCGGAATTCTCGCGCAGCTGCATGGCGAGATAACGAAAGTCGGCCTCGACCGTCTGTTGGCGATTATTAAGCCCGATGAGTGGCTTGCCGACATAGTGGACCAAGGCGAGATTGAGGATCGAATAGATAAGCACGGCAAAGACGAGATAACCCGGCAGCGCCAGCGGTACGCCAGCAATTTGGAAGTGAAGCGTACCGGACAGGTTCCACAAGACCACGCTGAAAGAAATTGTCGATACCGTCGCCGATAGCGTATTGAGGCACAGGTTGAGCGTGATATCGACGAAGCGGGCGACATCGTCAGCGATACGCTGGTCGGTATTGCTGATCAGGTCGTCGCGTTCGACGCTGTAGTAAGCGTGATGGTCGATCCAGCGTTTGAGATAGTGATCGGTCAGCCAGCTTCGCCACTTCACTTGCAGGATCTGCTGCAACACGTAGCTGACGATGGGTAATATCGCGACGCCTAGCCCGACGCAGAAACTGATCAGCATTAGCGGTTTGATCTTCGCCCAATCGCGCGACACCATTGCATCGATCAACTCGCCGGAAAGGCGGTTTGCCCAGACGGCCAGTGACGTGCTGCCGAACATGATCGCCAGGATCAGCGCCAATAACGCAAACCGCTGCCAGTAAGACGGAGCGTGCCGCCAGAACAAAAGGATCATCTCTCCGATGCCGGGACGACGGCCCCGCTTGATAAGATCGCTCATTTATCGAATCCGGCCGCAGGGCGATAAGCCAATAAATAAAAAATAAATAATCCTTGGCCCTTGATTTTGAAAACGCATTGCAAGAGATCTGCTTATTCGATTGGCTCGGTGCTGCAGTCCATATCGGAACGGCACTGGAAGGCCGAAACCCGGCCGTTCTCTCAGCCCCCTGCAAACCTTGGTCGGCTGCGTGCCTGTCTGTAGTTTTCAAAGATCCGGCCGTCGAATGGCCGCAGCGCCATGGTTGCGGTGTGCGATCAATCCAGCGTGAACGTATATTCATGCCGGATTGGCCGAGGCCGCTACACAGAGGCGGGCGTTTGCAAGGCTGCCGGACTTCTCGATGCCACTCTTATATCTGTGTATTTCGAAGCACGAAATGACAGTTCTCGGCGAAAGAATCTCGCGAGCTCTCTCGCGGTTGGCGACGGCCGTCGGATAGGGCGTGCGAAGCGGTGCCAGCATCGCCTGCCGACAGCGTTTGGCGACGGCGCGGCAGCACAAGCGGCTATCGTCTTTGCCGGTTGCGTCGTGATCATCCGATCCAATCGCCTGGCGTCGGCCATGGTATCGGCCTTTGAGGTTTATTAACCCAGTATAAAAATAGATCGTTTTCGGGTTGACGAAGCGCTTTGCGACGATATATGCGCCGCCGCCTGGAGTGCGAAGCCATTGAAAATGAGCCGCGGCGGCGTTCTCTCCGATGGCGGTGGAAACGGCTGGCGATTTCAGCTGCTTGGATACCGTATCGATAACGGGACCGTCGCGATTGCCTTGTCGGAATTCTCTGCGTCGCAATCACGGATTAGGCACGGGATATGCCGCCAACTGGCAACGGGTGCAGCCAGTCGCCAGTCGGTCAACGGCGACATTTTATGTCTTGTAGCTGTCACTTTTCGCGCGTTATCACACATACCCCATAGAGACCGACGTGTCGTTTCGGCATTTCTAGCGGTTCTTGAAAGGGGGGCGAGCAGTGACAAACATGCGATCCAGAGCGAACCGGGTTGCGGTGATTTCAGTTTCCGTCGGTATGGCAATGATGACTGCGCCGCCACTGGTCGCGGCGCCTTATCAAACGCCAGAGCCCGAGGATGATTCTGGCACGTCGGTCGCACCGGACTCGTCTGCCAAATCGGGCCATCCCCGATCGTCTGAAGCCAAGAGGCCGCCGTCAAAGAGTTCGTCCCAAAAGCCGGCATCCGTCGAGCCGGCAGCTGCTGTAGACAGCACGCTTTCGACCATCGATGTGTTCGGGTTCCTCGACGACTTGGGTTACAACCCAGGCTTTTCGAGCGGCGCTTACGGCATGGGTATGCCGCTGCAGGAGACACCTCGCGCCGTGGATGTTATTGGCCGGGATGTTCTCGATGACCAGCAGTCGACAGACGTAGAAGATGCACTCAGGAATGCGCCCAGTGTCTCCATACAACCCGGCGGGCACGGCAGTTCTTCCTTCGCCATCCGTGGTTACGATGTAACGCAGACATCAGTGGATGGTGTAACCAATTTTGAAAGCCGGAACAATCTTACGACACCATCCGCGAACATCGATGGTATCCAGCGTATTGAGGTCATCAAAGGGCCGAATTCGGTCATGGCTGGTAGCAGTTCGCCCGGCGGGAGTATCAACCTGGTCCGCAAGGCGCCAGTGCGCGAGCCGCTGCATCAATTGAAAGCCGATGCCATTGACAACAACCATGCCGAGTACAAGCTTGCGCTGGATCTCGGCGGGCCGCTCAGCCGTGACAAGTCGTGGGCCTATCGCTTTAATATCTCGGGCATGAAGTCCGACAATACGTGGTACGACTACGATGGTGGCCACTCCTTCTTCGTCGCGCCGGTGATCGGTTGGCGCGGCGACGGCACCCGTTTCAAGGTGGGGGGGCAATTTTCGAAATCTCGCTCTTCCGAAGGCCTGAGTGCGACGTACTACGATTTTGCCGAAGGCGCGGTCCAGGACATTCCCCGCCTCCGCTTCGGTGACCGGGATGACCATGTCTCGGGAGATTCGTCCACCATCTATTACGAATTCAGTCAGGATTTGGCACCGGGCTGGACGTTCAACAGTAAGGCGACCTACCTCGACAGCATGGTCGATATACGGCTACATGAAGCGTGGGCCATCGAGCCGAATGGGGATATCGTCGCCCATCCATTTTCGAGCCGGATCGACCTAAGCTCTATCAGTACCCAGAACGATATCCAGGGCAAGTTCAATACCGGCCCAATCCACCACAAGGTGCAGATTGCCCACAGTTTCATGCAGGCTGATTCTAGTCAGTTCGATCTTTCCACCGGGCCGGTATTCGGGCATAACGTATGGCGCCCCGATACATTGAATTACCCGGCCATTCCAAAGGCCGAGCAGAAAAGCTTCACGCAACTGCAAATTCAGAAGGGGTGGCTTTTGCAGGACGATGCCTCGATTTTCAACGATCGATTGCACCTGCTTTTTTCCGGTCGCTACACGACATGGGATAACCGGCTCAATGTGTTGGCTGGCTCGGGTTCGGCGAGCAAATTCAAAAAAAGCAAGTTTGTACCCAACTACGGAATCGCCTTCAATATAACCCCGGATATGACGGCATATTTCAACTTGCTCAACGGTTTCTACGGCACGATGCAAGTCGACACGAACCAGGAGCCGTTACCGCCTAGCACAAGTCAGTCGAAGGAGTTCGGCCTTAAATGGGCGCTTCTGGACAGCAAGTTGACTGTGACTAGCGATATTTTCGAGATCGAACAAGACAATGTCCCGGTGCAAAATACACAGACAGGCGAATACATCAGCGCGCAGGGGCGTAGTAGCAAGGGGTTTGAGCTTAATATCGACGGTAGTCCCATGCCGGGATGGGACGTCACTTTTGGTTATACCTACTTGAGCGTGAAAGTTTCCGATACACAGCCCGATGTCGCACCAACAAGAATTACCGGTCAGCCTCGGCATTCGGTCAATCTCTGGACGACCTATCAACTACAGCATGGTCTGCTGGCAGGGTTGGGGGGTGGTTTTGGCGTGACTGCCGCCAGCCAGACGACCAACGGCAATAACACGGCGGGATACTTCAAGTTGCCGAGCTGGGCCCAGGTGGACACCTCAATTTTTTATCGGAAGAAAGCCTGGGCGGTGACCCTAGGCGTCAAGAATATCTTCGATAGCCGGCTCTATAACTATACCTCGGTTCCCGACTTCGTCTCGGTTAAGGAGGGACGTCGTGCGCACTTGACGGTCTATTACGATTTTTAAGGCCATTAGGATTTTAAGGTTTGTATTGCCAAGAGAAAAATGGTTTTTCTTGGTCCCGCTACGCGTATGGCAAGGCATCTGGATCGCGGTCAATCGTTTGTATTCGTTGACAAAGAAACACGGAAAGGCCTTCTGTCCTGGCCTTTGAAGGTGCTGGAAAACAACTGGCGGAATCCGCTGTTTGGGGCGCCGGGTTAATAGTAGAACAGGGTATTGAAAATCGTTATGAGAACAATCGGTCTTATCGGTGGAATGAGTTGGGAGTCAACCGCCACTTATTATCGAAAGATCAACGAGCGTATTCGGGCCGTTCGTGGCGGTCTGAGCTCGGCTGATCTGTTGCTTCACTCCGTCGATTTTTCCCGTGTCGTGGCATGGCAGAAGGCAGGAGCGTGGCAAGACGCAGCCGAATATCTGGCAACCGTCGGTTTTAACCTGCAAAGGGCCGGTGCAGACTGCATCTTGATTTGTACCAACACGATGCATCGGGTTGCCGACGACGTCTCGGATCGATTGGATGTTCCTTTGATTCATATTGTCGATGCGACAGGGGAGGCGTTGGTCCGGGCTGGTGCCAAGCGGCCTTTGCTGCTGGCGACGAGTTATACGATGGAAGGTGGTTTTTATCGAGACCGGTTGCGGTCACGCTTCGGTATCGAGGCCAAGGTGCCGGATGCCGACGCGCGAGCAACAGTCAACGAGATCATCTTCGAGGAGCTTTGTGTCGGCCGGATCCTGGACATATCCCGGGCCGATTATTTGCGAATTATTTCGTGCGCGCGGGCATCCGGATGCGATTCCGTCATTCTGGGTTGTACTGAGATTGGCCTGCTGATTGATGAAAAAGACTCCGAGCTCAAGGTATTTGATTCGACTCGGCTCCACGTGGAGGCGGCGGTTAAATTTGCGCTTGAAAGAGATAGCCATTAGACCAGCATGATAATCGATGGTTTTCCGGATTGATAACCGTGCTCGCGGATGCAAGATGCCGCAAAGCCTTTAAAAAATAAATTGTGAAATGTTCCGAATTTTATTCTGTAAATTGATGATAAAACATCGATTTCGAATTTTTCTGGATTTTATCAGTCCGAAGGTTGTGTCTTCAGTAATTCCTGTTTTAGTTGGCGTCAATCTTTCGTAAACGTTCGTGAAGGTATCCGATTGGCCTGACTCGTGGGTTGTCCTCATCAGGAACTGCAACGCCGTGTTTTCCGTGAGCCGATTTGAGAGAAAGCTGGCTTTGGAGCAGTTTTTGCGATCAATGAACAGAAAAAAGATGCTGCATGTCAATGCGCCTTGAGATATTGCGAATATGGCGATTATATTGAGTTTAAAATTATTTTATGAAGTCAAAATATGGAATTTTGTCTTTGTAAAAATAAAAATATCAGAAATTTTACAAAACAGTAACGCGGTACTCATTGCTTTTCTACACAAGGAGCGCCTATGCGCTGGAATCACCCGACCGACGAGGGGACTGCGCCAGCGAGCGCTGGCCCCGCTGGTATCGCCGATGTGCCGCTGATCGAGCGCGAGAGACTTTTCGGTAATCCGAGTCGTATACAGGGTCGGCTAAGTCCTGATGGTCGTTGGCTGTCCTGGATAGCGCCAGCCAATGACGTGCTCAATCTGTGGGTGGCGCCGGCCGATCGACCGCATGACACGCGCGTCTTGACTGACGGATGCGGGCGACCGATCCGTAGTTACTTTTGGTCGCCGGACAGCCGGCAATTGTTGTTCGTGAACGACCAGGACGGCGATGAGAACTTTCGTCTGTTCAGCGTTGATGTCGAAACGGCGACACAGCGTACGCTGACGCCGCAGGATGGCGTGCGTGTCCAGGTGCTTGGTGTCAGTCGGCACGTGCCGGATTACATTGTGATTGGTATCAACGATCGTGATCCACGGTGGCACGATGTTTATCGCTTGGATCTGGCTACCGGCGCATTGACGCGAGTAATGTACAACGAGGGTTACGGCGGGTTTCTGGTGGATCGGGATCTTAAGATTCGGCTCGCCCAATGTCCGCGCGAGGACGGAGGACAGGATTTCTTTATCGTGCAGGACGGCGGCACGATCAGTGACGAGCCGTTCGCACGCATCAGCTTCGAGGACAGTGCCAATACCGGGCCGGTGGGTTTTACTCGCGACGGCAAAACGCTCTACTGGATCGATAGCCGCGATCGCGATACGGCTGCGCTGGTTTCCCAAAGTCTCGACACCGGCGAAATACAGTCGATTGCGGCGTCGCCGAAGGCTGACATCACCGGCGTGATGGCCGATCCGGACACGCACGCGATCCAGGCTTGGGCCGCGGATTATCTACGTACCGAGTGGCACGTCATCGATGCTGCCATCGGTGACGATCTGACATTTCTGGAAATTCAGCTAGCCGGTGACGTGCATGTCACATCGCGAACCGACGACGATCGTCGTTGGGTGGTGGTCAACGATCCCGTGACCGCGCCGGTCCAGACACATCTCTATGATCGGGACGCGCGCACGCTTACGCCGCTTTTCGTCAGCCGTCCCGAGTTGGTCGGCGCGCCGCTGGCGGGCATGACGCCGTTGGAGATCAAGGCCCGCGATGGGCTTACGCTAACCGCCTATCTCACGTTGCCCCGTGGCAGCGATGCCGACGGTTTCGTGACCCCGAACACGCCGCTACCGATGGTCTTGTTGGTGCACGGCGGCCCTTGGGTACGAGACGGTTACGGTAGTAACGGTTATCACCACTGGTTGGCGAATCGTGGTTACGCGGTGTTGTCGGTCAATTATCGGGGCTCGACCGGATTCGGTAAATCGTTTGTTGCGGCCGGCAATGGCGAGTGGGGCGCGGCCATGCACGACGACCTGATCGACGCCGTGAACTGGGCAGTAGCCGAAGGCGTCGCCGACGACGGGCGTGTCGCCATCATGGGGGCGTCCTACGGCGGCTACGCTTCACTTGCGGGACTGACGCTGACGCCTGAAACGTTTGCCTGCGGCGTGGATATCGTCGGGCCGTCGAATCTCGCGACGTTGCTGGACAGTATCCCGCCTTATTGGGAAGCCGCCCGTCGCCAGATGTATCGTCGCATGGCCGATCCCGATACCGAGTCTGGTAGAGCTTGGCTTGCCGAGCGCTCGCCGCTGAGCTACGCGGATCGGATCGTACGACCCTTACTGATCGGTCAGGGGGCCAACGATCCGCGTGTCAAACAGGCTGAAAGCGATCAGATCGTGACTGCAATCGCCGAAAAATCCATTCCCGTCACTTATGTCCTGTTCCCGGATGAAGGCCACGGTTTCGCGCGTCCAGCTAACAATATTGCCTTCAATGCGATCACCGAAACATTTCTTGCTGCCCATCTCGGCGGGCGAGCCGAGCCGTTCGGTGGGGCCTTGACGCCGTCAACCGTCACCGTCCCCCACGGCGCGAAATTCGCGCCGGGGCTGCAGGATGCGCTCTTAGCCAAGGGCTGACGTTGCGCCACGATTATTAATCGGGGATCAAAGCGGATGATCTTGTCAGTCGCCTTCAAGGACACAGTGGCCATTGCCTGCGGTCATCTCGACATGTTACGCGTTTCTACGGCCTGTTAACGCTTCCCGCGTGCGCCGCGCCGGCGCTCATTTTTTGCAAGACAAGGCATCGGGCGCGTACGGCCGTCATTCTGACTTCGCGAACGACAACGCCGGATTGCGGAAAAATGACCGCCGGCGCGGCGGGTTGCGCACGAAGTGTTAACAGGCTCTAGTTGCCCAATGGCCCATGGGGGGCAGCTGTTCGTCCGTATCGGTTCTCGATCAGCGCGATAGGCCGCCGGCTGTTTCTAACTGTCCTACTGATGCGCCCCAAAAGCGTGCTCTCATTTCGCTCGTCAGAACCCTCTAAAGCGCTACTGAGGGAAATCTCGAGAGCATGGTCAGCAAGAGTGAGTGAATGGGAGCCGAGCCAATGCGCAGCCCGACGCTGAGCAGCCCTCGTTGTTTTATTAACCCCGCATAAAAATAGATGATTTTTCGGGTTGATAACGCGCGTGTGCGACAGCACGCGCGCCACGGCCAACGGCCGTGAAGCCATTGAAAATAAAAAGACGGACAAGTGTCGGCGTTTCTTTCGATGGCGTTGAAAGCAGCTGACGTCGTCAGCTGTTCTGGTGCCGGATTAATAGTATTCGCAGGCGTCCAATTTGGTGCTCGCCGACTACCCGTTACTTCGGATTCGTTCGATGGCCGATGCGGCCCCGGACTCGATGGAAGTCACTCCAACGGTCAGCGATTCCCATACGGGGTGGTCGGGCGAGATGCTGTGCTCGATTCTCTCCAAACATCAGTTTCTCCAGAAGTTCCGCTAAAAATTGCGATTTCAGTGGTTGGCCGGGCTGTCGTTGGATGAAGCGGTCTGGGATGCCTTAGCGTTTGACCAAGAACCGCCAGCGGTTGACGGACGGCGCGGTGATCGATCGCCTGCTGAGGGCAGTCGTCGATCAGGCCCGCCAAAGCCGGTTATTGTTCGGACAGCGCCTCAATCGGACAAAAATAATCATGAGCCGACTCAGAAAGGGCGGCCTGCAAGGTTCACGTCATGATTTTGGCGCCATTCCGGCAACTCCATGAATCTCAACTCAATGATTTGTCGAATATTTTAAAAAAACAGAAGATTAGGTTTTTTTATAAATTTAAATCGAATATTTTTTGGCATGGTTCTTGTTGGTTATATCAGGGCGCTGGAATTTTCGGTTTATTTCTTGGTTCCTTGATGCTTGGAATCGAAAGATGTATTCGATTCACATTGGCTTCCGGATAAATCCACGCCGTGAAAATCTACTAAAACTAATTCTTGGCATTGGAGTTGAAGACGAAGGAATTAATTCGCTTCGAAAATTTTCGTCTTTTATTACGACTGCAAGAATTCATTTGAAAGGGGTTGATAGTGAGGAAAAGGTTTTGCTTTTGCGGAGTTTTTTTCGTAATGCCGATTTTTCTTGCGGGCTGTAATGGTGATGGTGGGGGTGACGATAGCAGTAGCAGCTCAAATCAGGCGCCCACGGCTGAGCAGAAAGTTTATGTTCTGGACTCTGCCCGCGAATGGTCGCCGGTGACGGGGCAGGTTGGTTTTACCGATCCGGATGGTGACACGCTGACTTACGCGGTCCAGTTGGTGCAAGACGATGGTGCAGATGCGCCGGGCGAGGTCAGCATCGACTCGAAGACCGGCGAGTTTACCTATGTATCGTATGGCACGGCGCAAGCGGAATTTATTGTCACAGCGTCCGATGGGCAGCTCAGCGCGAGCACGCAAGTGGATGTCGAGTCGGTGGCCGGCGATCCGTATGCCGACCAGCAGTGGCAGCTTAGAAATACCGGCCAGACGGCTTTTGCACATCTCGACCGGGCGCTCGAAGGATATCGTGATTATTTGGTGGCCACGGGACAAATCAACGAGTCAGATCGAAACACGGTCACGTTTCCCGAGAGCGTGTCGATTCCGGATATAGACATGGACGTTTTCCCGGTTCAGGCCGAAGGGCTGACAGGCAAGAATTCGATTGTCGTTGTCGCGGATACGGGCCTCGAGATCGATCATCCCGATCTGAAAGAGAATTTGCTGCCGCGCAAATCGCTGAATTTCTTGCAAAATGCGTATGATCCGACGGACCCTACCAACCGTATTGATCAAGATGGTGACCACGGAACGAGTGTCGCCGGTTTGATTGCAGCGGTTGGCTGGAACGGGATCGGTGGTCGCGGTGCGGCGCCGGAAGCGAGTCTTGTCGGCATGAACTTTCTCAAGGCCCAGACGACGACTACCGAGATGCTTTCTCATGGTATGCCGGGCTCGAGTTTGACCCCGGATGACAACGTTGTTGCGTTCAATCGAAGTTATGGATTGACGGCGCCGATCTTTTACAACATCGATCCGATTGAAGAAACGATCATTTCCTATCCGGAATTATACCTGCGGAATGGGAAGGGCGCACTCAACGTCAAGGCAAACGGCAATAGCTGGAGTGACGACGGTAACCAGACGCGTATTTGTACTGAAGAAGGCGTGGATCCGAACGCGTACGGCCTTTCCTGCACCGACGGAAATATGGATGGGGCTAATGCAAGCCCTTATAACCTGAGTGTGGCTGCGATCGATGCTGACGGTACTCGCGCAAGCTATTCTACCCCGGGCGCCAATCTGTTCATTTCTGCGCCTGCCGGGGAGTACGGTTTTCGCTATCCGGCCATGATCACGACCGATCAATCAACCTGTCTCAAAGGCTATAGCAGTTTCATTGCAGCCTCCAATCTGGGCAATTCGTTCAATTATCCGGACATAATGGCAGCGATCTTTCCGTTTAATGCGCCTTCGGTCAATGAATACAACCAGGGGTGTGACTACACCAACACGTTTAACGGTACGTCCGCGGCCACGCCGAACGTGGTCGGTGTGCTTGCATTGCTGGCCGAGGCCAAACCGGATCTGACTTGGCGCCAGATCAAATATATTCTTGCGCATACTGCCAGGAAAATAGATGACCGCGATCCGCCGGTCCAGCTGGATGTCGGTGGGACACAGTGGACCGCTTATCCGGGCTGGATCGAGAACGCTGCCGGCCTGCACTTCAATCGCAAGTATGGTTTCGGGCTGATCGATGCGGCGGCCGCGGTGAAGATGGCGAAGGATGATGCGCCCCATCTGGGCAAGATGACCAATACGGGATGGACGTCTGCACGAATTCCTGATCCGATCGATATTCCGGATAACAATGTGTCCGGTGCGTCAGCCCAGGTTACCGTCAAGCAGAATCTTGATATTGAATCCCTACAGGTTCGTTTGTCGGTCGGTAATCCTGAGATGCGCGACGCGATAACGTCGGCCACTAATGCAGAAGGGGTCAGTCAAGCGTCGACCGCCGGTATCGACCTCGCTATCGAGGTGACATCACCGTCGGGGACCAAAGCCATACTTCTGACGAGTAAACAGTCGGTCTATTTTCCACCTGCTGCAACCGGTCTGAGTGGGGCCGACGGCACAAATATCATGTTGAACCACGCGTTTCTGGCTAATGCATTCTACGGTGAACCTTCAGCGGGAACATGGACCGTGCATGTCCTGGATGCCTCTAACCAGAGCTACAGCCTTCAGAATGGCGGTGGGGTCGTCGGCGAGGATCCGCTTGTCTTGAATAACAATACGGTGGATTCGACGCTGGATGCGGTCGCTATCCGGGTCATGGGCCACTGATTGAATTTTTAAAAATATTAAGAGGATCTATCAATGAAAAATCTTCTGCTCTGTGCGACCGCACTTGCCAGCTTCGGTGTCTTCACTTCGGCCGTGGCCGATCCGGCTCAGTCGCTGTCGAAAAAGCTCGACCAGGTACATTCCGGATCGGTGTCGAGACATGCCGCTACGATGGACCAGTCGACGAATACTTTCGGTGTTTACAAGCTTTTACCGAATGTAGAACTCAAGCCAGCCAATCAGGTGCAGCCCACTGATCGAATCGGGGAGCTTGGGGACATGGCCGCGGTTCAAAAAGATGCAGACGAGGGCGATTTGCACGCAAATGAAGACACGCCCGCTGCGAACAGCGTTGTCATGGGTTCGGTACTGCGCAATCAGATCACCGGCGAGCTTGCGGAAGCGACTGGTTCGGTCGTGGTGCTTATTGAAAAAGGCGATATCGACGAAATCGCCGAGCGCGAGGGACTTTCGATCGAGCGTCGTGTCCCGGAAATCAATTTGTACGTGCTCAAGGCGCGCAAGGACCAGAATCTGCTCGATGTGCGCCATAGCCTCCTTCAACAGGAGGGTGTCAAGGCTGCAAGAATTGATGTCCTTGATCAAGCAAAGAAGCCGATGTGATGTGCGGGCCCGGTGCGCGACACCGGTCAGGGAGAGCCTGGCGGTTTTACATATCCGGGCCGCCCGCTATTTAAACTATCGAGTGTTGGCGTAGGTCGGTGACGAACCAACAAGTTCCATCTGCCTGCCACTGCGAGTCATCGCATAATCCGGACGACGGTAGGCGCATACATGGTCGCGTGGTTCGCTCAATCCTTTCGGGTGACGTCGGACGCGGTCCGGCGTCGACCCGTTGAGCAAATTCGCGGTTGGGGGGCGGAGCGCGATCGGCAAAGAGCGCAAGACTTGCGGTCCCCAAATAAGGGATGCCCACGGGGCCGATGCAGGGATGACCGGTCCACGCTCGATTTCCAGATATTGGGGTTTGGGAATTTTCAAATGAAGAAATTGACTCAAGAAAGAAAAGGGCGCCGGGGATATGCGCCGATGTGCCTTATCGCATTATTGTGTTTATCCGGCTGCAATGATGGCGGTGATGGTCAAGGGGGCGGCTCCGGTGCTGCGGATAACAGCGCGCCGACGGCGGGGGCTTCGAAAGTGACCATCACCGATGCAAGGGAATGGCAGCCAAGTACGGGAGAGGCGGATTTCTCCGATCCGGATGGCGATGCGTTGACGTACTCTGCTTTGCTGGTAACCAACGATGGATCGCAGCCGTCGGGCAGGCTGACGATCGACGAGCACACCGGAAAGTTCACTTATATTCCTTACGATGACTCGCCCGCGACTTTCTACGTCACGGCATCCGATGGTAACGCGAGTGCACGTGTTGAAGTGGATATCACTTCGGTCGTTGGCGATCCGTTGCTCGCGCAGGAGTGGTATCTGCGCAATACCGGTCAGTTGGCCTATTCGCAGACAGACGCGGCGTTAGAGAGTTACCGTGATTATCTGGTCGAAACGGGCCAGATAGAAAGAGAAGACGCCGGTTCGATTCATTATCCGGAGAACGTTTCGGTACCGGGGATCGATGCCAACGTGTTTCCGGTTCAGAGTGCGGGGATTACTGGTCAGAATGCATTGGTCGTGGTGCCGGACTATTCGGGGATGGAAATCGCGCACGAAGATCTGGAAGCCAATGTCGCGCCCGGACTTTCGATGAATTTTATGGTCAGCGTACTGGATCCGAGCGACCCGACCAATCCGGCAATCAGGACCGGGTCGCGTGGGACGAGCGTCGCCAGTGTGATCGCCGGGACAGGATGGAACGGCATCGGTGGTCGTGGCGTTGCACCCGACGCGAAACTGATCGGTATCAATACTTACAACGATACGATTATTTCTCGCTCTATTGCCATTGCCCGGCAAATGGCGGCGAACGGTGTTTCGGGCACCAGATTCACGACGCAGGATAATATCGTCGCCTTCGATCATGCGGAGTCACTGCGCACGGCTGCACTTTATGCAGGTGATAGCGACAGCGCGAAAATCGCGGAATCCATCAACGAGTACGCGCCGACTCATATGCGCAACGGCAAAGGCGCCTTGCATATTGCCGCGAACGGCGATTATTGGCGTACAACCGGGTTTTCAAGGCTTTGTCAGATCGCGAGTATCAATGAGACAGGGTTCGGGTGTGTGAATTCGAACATGGACCCGAACATCGTCTCGCCGTACGTACTATCGGTATCGGCTGTGAATGCGGCGGGCGTCAAGGCGAGTTCTTCTTCGGGCGGATCTAATATCTTTCTCGCAGCGCCGGGAGGGGAAGACGGCTTCGAACAACCAGGGATCATTGCCGCCGATCAGACGACATGTCTCGCCGGTTACAGCTCGTTCCCCGGCCTTCAAGCGTATGGAATGACAAATGCCGGTTACGGCAGTGCAACGGAAGGAATTTTTCCTTTCGATGCGCCGCAGCTGATGTCATTGCTTAATACCAACTGTAAATATACCAGCAGGTTTTCGGGCACGGCGCCGGCGAGCGCGATCGTCAGCGGTGTCGTCGCTCTGATTGCATCGGCCAATCCGGGGCTCAATTGGCGACAGATTCGCGATATTCTGGCCCATACGGCTCGGCCGATCGATAGACAGGATGAGCCGGTATCATTGAGGACAGGTCGCGGGTCGTGGTTGGCCTATCCGGGCTGGGTTCAGAACGCGGCTGGGCTGTCGTTCTCGAACAGGTATGGGTTTGGTCTTGTCGATGCCGCAGCGGCCGTGGACGAAGCCCAACATAATCCGCCACAACTCGGTCCGATGGTCGATACCGACTGGATCAGCGGCGATATCGATCAGCCGATCGATATTCCCGATAACGATGCAGCCGGTATCACGCGCTATATCGATGTGCCCGACGACGTAACCATCGAGTCGATGATGCTGCGTGTCACGATCTCTAATCCGGATATCCTTGCCGCCTACGAAAACGGTGTGGAGCGGGATTCGACTGCGGGTATGAATATCGGCATTGCTGTCACATCCCCGTCCGGAACGCGCGCTGTCTTGCTGCCCGGAATGCAGAGCATATTTGCGCGCGCATGGAATGCACCGCGGGATAAGGGGTATATTGCGTATCAGACAAAATTCCTAGCCAACAGCTTTTACGGCGAGTCGGCGGGTGGGCGATGGAAAATTCAAATCGTCGATGCGAGTGGCAGGAGTTACGTATCGGATAATGGCGGCGGTTATTTCAACGTGGAAAGTGGTCCGGTATATCTGGACAACAATAAAACCAATTCGGAACTCGGCGACTTGGCGCTACGTATTGTAGGGCATTGATAAAAAGATCTTGTTTGAGGCCGACTTCTCGGCCGCTAAACGCAGCGACGCGCTGTTTCTCCCTGGCGCGGATGATTCCCGCGCCGGGGGGGGGGCTTGTCGCACCGTGCTGGCCTTGGAGGTTCGTCGCGCTTCGCAGCTGAGATCGATGATCGGTGTACTTCAAGGATCGAGCAGCGAATGCCCGGCTTGGAATAAAAAGCGCCTAAATAGACAATTTTTCGGTTCGATAAAGACGTGCGAAAATACGCGCTTGCGGCGAAAAGAAGCCACGTTGCCATGTTAAATCAACGACGGACAGATGCTGCCGCGCTTTTCTATGACATTTAACGTGTGAAATTTAATCTTTCTGCTTTTGAGTTGATAATATGGCCAAAATTGGGTCATCTGCTGGGTTTTCGCCGTGTGTGGTTGATGGCCGGGCTGTTATCTGCACGTGATGACGCAGCCTAGCGCGGCCTGTTGCGGTTTCCTGAGAGCGTCCTGTTCCTGTCCGCAAGTCGCGTTCTGCAAGGCACGAGTCGCCGCATCGCGGCGTGCTACGCTCCAGACGCGCAACGCGGCTGGGGCTCGTCGTTGATTTGCCGTCGGCGGCCCAACCCGAAGAGCCAATTGCCCTCTTCGTGTATCAGAATGCGAGTGCAGAACCAAACGCTATGCGTGCTATGCCGCATCTTGCCGCCCATGGTTAATTTCGGGCAGAGCCTGGGGTGAACTCGAACGACTGATCAATAGGCCCTAGCGCCGCACGATGCGGTAGATGCCATCGCGTGCGTCGGTCAGCCCCTTGGCGCGGAGATCGTCGCTTTCGGGCAGGCCTCGCCGCTCGGCCAACAGATCGACGTGGGCGTAGCGTCCGTAGAGTTCGCCGACATCTTCATCGTCGATGGCGAAGGGCGGGCCGTCCATGAGCGCCGTATCGTAGGCGAACGTGATCAGCAGGCCGGTCGCGCCGCGACGCATGTGGCCGATGACGTGATCGACGTAGCGACGGCGCATGTCTTCGGGCAGGGCGATCAGCGCGGCTCGGTCATAGAAGCCTTCGAAGCGCTGGAGCTCGGCTGCGGTGAGATCGAAGATATCACCCACCCATATCTCGATACGTTCGCCGATGAAACAGTCGAACGTGCCACGCCGTGTGCGTTGATAGGCCAGACCCTGCTCGGCGAAGAAATCACGGGCGGCCCGTTCGGACAACTCGACTCCGACGACGCGATAGCCACATTCGGCGAGCCAATGCATGTCCACGGACTTGCCGGCCAGCGGCACGAGGATTCGGCAGCCGGGCACCAGGCCTAGGTTCGGCCAGTGGGTTTCCAGCATCGGATGGACCGATGCCTGATGAAAACCGATTTCGTTGTTTTCCCAGCGTTCGTGCCAGAATTCACGATCCATCAAGTCTGCTCGTCGAGTTCCGGATAGTGGCGGAATACACCATCATTGTTGAAGGCGATGCAGCGATCACTGTTGAGATAACCGCGAATGCCGCGGCGATGCGCCACGCGGGCTGTCAGATCAGCCAGCCGTGGCGTGTCGAACCGGGTCATGGCATTCGGAAAGGCATATTTCAGCCCGCGTACGACCTGGAACAGCGATAGATCAAGGGTAGTACATCGATCGCCTACCAGCCAATCGTCACCGAACGGGTTGTCGCGCAGGGTCTGTTCGAAATAATCGAGAAACGTCGGCAGCCGATCGGCCCGGAAGTGCCGCGCGGCCGTTCGTGCCGCCGCTTGCTGCTCTTCGTAGTACAGGCTCGTGCAGAGTGGGTGATGGGTGTCGTGGATCTCGGCGACGAAATCGGTCAATGTGAGCTGGAGCTGGATCATGCGCCGGAATTCGCGCTCGCCGGACGGTGCCAGATCGAGCGGGCCGGCAATCCAGGCCAGGATGTGCGCGACGTGGGACAGTGATTCGTGTTCCGTGTCGAGTATGGGCGGGGCGAAATGATCACCGCGATGGACACGCTCGGCCACCGCCGCCGAACCCTGGTTGCGCCCGACGTCGATATAGTCGGCCTGGGCCGCTTCAAGTGCCAGACGGATGAATTCGCCACGGCCAGGAATACTGGGCCAGTAGTAGAGCCAGAATTTCATCGAATGCCCCGAGTCGATTGGTCGAGCTTATCGCAGCAAAGCGCGACGACGACGTCAATTCGGCGGATGTTGAGGCCGCTCTTTCAGAACAGGGCGGTCTGCTGCATGGCCGGTGATTCGTCGACGAAACCGGACAGGCCGACGCCGACCAGGCGATAGCGTGTCTCGACGGGCAAATCGACCCGTTGACACAGTGCACAGGCGATATCGGTGAGCTCGGCTTGCGACGCCGGCGGTACCGGCGGCGTATAGCTACGCGTGAGGATCCGGAAATCGGAGGTCTTGAGCTTCAGGACCACGGTCCGGGCCACGCGTTCGGCCTTCTTCTGGTAATTGCGCCAGGTCTTGTCCGCCATCTGCGCGATGTGGGGAGCGAGCGCGGCAAGCGGCAGATCCTCACGCAGCGTGTCCTCGGCCGAGATCTGGGCCGCCACGCGATGCGACTTGACCGGCCGATCGTCGATGCCGCGCGCGAGCTCGGAGAGCCGCTGTCCCCAGCGCCCGAAGCGTTCGCGCAGCACGTCCGGCGATACGTCCCGGAGATCGCCGACCTTGGCCAGTCCGAGCGCTTCGAGCTTGCCACGCATGACGCGTCCGACACCCGGGATCTTGCCGACGTCGAGATCGGTCAGAAAACGGTCGATCTGACGCGGTTTGATGACGAACTGGCCGTCCGGCTTGCGCCAGTCCGATGCGATTTTCGCCAGAAACTTGTTCGGTGCAATGCCGGCGGAGGCGGTCAGGCCGGTCTCGGTGCGAATCGCATCGCGGATGGCGCGCGCGGTTTCGGTGGCCGAGGGCGAGGCGATCAGTGGTTCGGAGACGTCCAGATAGGCTTCGTCGAGCGACAACGGTTCGACGTGCTGGGTGTAGCGGTGGAATATCTCGCGTATCTGAGCCGAGACCGCCCGATAACGTGAGAAATCCGGCGGTACGAAGATGGCATCGGGGCATAGTTTCGCGGCACGCATGGCCGGCATGGCCGAATGAATACCGAAGGGGCGAGCCTCGTAGCTGGCGGCGGTGACCACGGCCCGCGGGCTTTTCTTGCAGACGACCACGGGCAGACCGCGCAGGGCGGGGTTGTCGCGTTGTTCGACCGAGGCATAGAAGGCATCCATGTCGACATGGACGATCTTACGCACCGGCGGCGTGTCGGACGTTTCGGTCATGGCCTCGACAATGGGTCCGAGCCCCCGGCACGCCATGCGCAGCGGCATGCGGCCCTGGCTCTCATGGCATGAGCCTGCCAGATTGGCGGGGACCCTTCATCGTTTGTCAAAAGGTTGTCCCTCATGTCGCATGTTTCTCCCGACAGCACCCGCGATACGGCCGTGATCCATTTCGGGCGCGAAGAGCTCGTCATCCGCCAGCGCTACGAAATCGTCAGTATCGCCAATGATGTCCTGATTGGTGTCTGGTTTCTCATTGGCACCGTCTTTTTCTTCTACGATTCACTCGTCTACTGGGGCACTTGGCTGTTTCTCGTCGGCAGTATCGAGATGTTGATCCGGCCCACCATCCGGCTGGTACGGCGTGTGCATCTGCAGCGTTTTCATCCGGATCAGCCCGGGGCGGCCGACGCCGGACACGATTTCTGACGCGCCATCATCGCCGGTCATGACCGGCGGTGTTCGGCGCTGCGGCTGTAGAAGAAGGCGCTGAACATGCCGGCCAGTGTCGAGACGACGGTGATCGCGTAGATATTGATCACCAGACAGATCAGCTGGCCGAAAGCGGTGACCGGATTGGGCATGGTCGACGAAATCGTCACCAGTTGGGATGTCGTCCAGTAGAACGCATCCCACGGCGAATGCATCTGGCTGGCGGGCGCGTCGTGTTCGACGAGAAACATCAGCGTACTGCCCACGAGATCAACCAGCAGCGTCACGATCACGGCCTTGGTGAGCCGGCTGCGCAGGTGCAGGTGTGTGGGACTGGCCGCGCGCAGCACATCGTAGATGTCACCGATGAGACGGCTGCGGCTGCCACGGTTGCGCGACGTGAACATGTCGGGGATTCCGGCGACGGGTGAGGCGCCGATTGTAGCCAGCGCCGTGCCAGGCGATCGATGATTGGATGGATGGCGGTCTGGCGTATAGTCGAGTGCTGGATCGATCTCCACCGGAGTCTGTCATGGCGGCCACCATGCCATCCCGCCGTACGCTGGCGGATCTGTCCGCGCGTTTCGATTTTTCCGAAGCGGCCGTGGCGCATCTCGCACGGGCCGTTGAGGCGGGCGGCGGCGACATGGCGATGTTTGATCATCCGGAGTTCTGTGGGCCGGGGCAGTGGATGCGGGGCGGATTGATCCTGATCACCGATCCGAGTGACACCGGGCGCAAGCACCGGATCGATGCGTTGTGCAATGCGCTGTCCGCGCTGCGATCCGGGGACGATGAGCCGATACGAACGTCGCGCGTCGCGGAGCCGCGGGGCGTGGATGTCTCGGCGACCCGGCCAGCGGTCTGGTGGCCCGCCGCGCTCGGACAGCCCAGTGCGATGGGCGAACAGGACGATCTCTGCTATGCCTATTTCGATCGGCAACGCCGGCTTGTCGTGCAACGGGCGGGCGCGATCACCGTCTACGATACCGGCGACCATCGCATTACCGGTATCTCCCAATCGCAGCAGGGCCGGCATCAGAGCGTCATCTTCACCAGCCAGTACGGCGAAGTGCCGTTGGGTACGTTGCCGCGTGCACCGGTTGCGACCGAGGCAGACGATGATCTGCCGCCAGAGCCGGCGGCCAGGACGACAACGACCGAAGCGGACAGGCCGGCGCTGCCCGGCACCGATATCTTCGATGCCATCGAGCGGCTCGGGGCACTGCGGGATCGGGGGCTGTTGACCGAGGCGGAATTCGCAGCCAAGAAACAGGCGCTTCTGTCCCGTCTGTGACGGGACGCCGTGGTACAACGACGCCAGATCGCGTTGGCTCGTATGCGATGCCGATCCGCGCGGACGCATCTCGGCGACGTGTGTTGAGACGATCGCCGCACAAGGCGCCTGTCGGCACGCCCCGGGGCTTTGTGAGCGGCCCGCGGCATCGCTACGATACGACGACAAGGCCGGATACCGCGTGCACGGCCGGGCATGTCCCGGCATGTCCCGGCATGTCCCGGCATGGGCGGCGCTTGCGCGCTGGGCACGGCCAGGGGATGCGCGTTGTCTCGGCGGCTCGGCCGGGCGGCATGCAAGACACGCGCACGATGCATCAGGCGAACCGACGTCACAGGGAATCCCGCATGACAGGGTCCGACAAGCAGCCGAGCGCCCCGCGCGCCCTCCGATATCTGCATTGCAGCGGCGAGTCGATCCGCCCGCATGTCGATGCCCTGGCCGCCCTGCGGATGCAGGTCTTTCGGACGTTCCCTTATCTCTACGACGGCGATATCGCCTACGAACGCGCCTATCTCGAGACGTATATCGCGTCCGAACGGTCACTCGCGTTTCTTGTCTACGACGGAGCGGCGTTGGTGGGGGCGACCACCGCGTTGCCGATGCGCGACGAGGAGGCAGCGTTCAGCCAGCCACTCGCTGCCGCCGGTTTCGACGTATCACGACTGTTCTATTTCGGCGAATCACTGCTGTTGCCGGCATATCGCGGCAACGGCCTCGGCCATCGCTTTTTCGCGGAACGCGAAACCTGGGCCGGCGATGCGGGCGATTTCAGCCATGCCTGTTTCTGTTCGGTCCAGCGGCCGGCCGATCATCCGCTGCGCCCGGCCGGCCACCAGCCGCTCGATGCATTCTGGCGCCGGCGAGGCTACGCGCGACGCGACGATATCGTAGCGGCATATCGCTGGCAGGATATCGACCAGGATCACGAAACGACCAAGCAGCTCGTGTTCTGGGTTCGGGCGCTCGCCCAGGAGAGCGATTGAGCGCATCGCGCCTTCGCTGCCGGCCGGGTTCATCTTTTTAATCCGGCACCAAGACAGCTGACTGCGTCGGCTGTTTTCAACGCCATCGAAAATAAACGAGAGCGCCTGTCCGTCGTTCATTCTCAATGCCTTCGAAGCCGCTGGCTGCGGCGCGCACACATTCACATGCGCGCGTTATCAACCCGAATATTCATCCACTTTGGGCCGGTTCAATAAAAGCGGCCCTGGCGGCGCTCCTCCATCACACAGCATCACCCATCCGGGATCGGAAAATTCTGCATGCTTTCCTATCAGCACGCCTATCATGCCGGCAATTTCGCCGACGTTCACAAGCACATCGCCCTGGTGGGCCTGATGCAGGCACTCCAGAAAAAGGATTCGGCCATCACGTTCGTCGACACGCATGCCGGGCGCGGGCTGTATCCATTATCGGCAGCGGCATCGCAAAAGACCGCCGAATACGAGAACGGGGTGGCCCGCCTCTGGGCGCAGCGTGCCGACATCGATGATCCGCTGCTCGTGGCATGGCTCACGCGGCTGGCCGAATGTCAGGGGAGCCGGACGTTGCGCCACTATCCCGGTTCGCCTTGGTGGCTGGAACGCGACCGCCGCCGGCAGGATCGGCTGACGCTGTTCGAACGTCATCCCGCGGAGTACGAGGCGCTCGTTGCCCAGCGCTTCGGCACGCGCCACGAGCGATACATCCGTCAGGACGACGGACTGGCCGGTCTCGGCAAACTGGTGCCGGTGACGACGCCGCGGCTGTGCGTGCTGATCGATCCCAGTTACGAGGTCAAGGGTGACTACAAGGCCGTGGCGAAGACTCTACGCCACGTCGCTCGCAAGGTGCGTCATGCGGTCGTGGCCGTCTGGTATCCGTTGCTGGCGGCCAGCCGTCACGAGACGATGCACGAGACGCTGACAGCCGCCGGGCTGCCCAAACTGTGGTGCAGCGAGCTCCATGTGGATGCTGACGGATCGACGGACCAGGGCATCAAGGGCAGTGGTCTGTTGATGCTCAATCCGCCCTGGCAGCTCGACCAGCGCCTGAACGCGAGTTTCTCGTCGCTGGCGTCCTGTCTCGGGCCGGACGTGCGACACGCATCACGTTGGCTGACCGGCGAAAAGCCGCGCTGAAAAATCGGGGCGGGTGTGTCGATCGGTGATCCCCAACAGGCGGTTTTCGACCGGATCCGACATGCCGGGTCCGTGGTTTGTCGGTAAACCTTACACCAGGCCATGAAGGGCCGGGGGAGACACATGTCTGGGGTGGATGACTGGTGGGTACTTGCGCTCGTGGTACCGCGGTTTGTCTTTTTGCCGGCCCCCGTTCGGCCCCTGTTCCGCAAGGCTGTCGGGAAACCTTGCAGTGACAGGCCTCAAGTGTATTGGTCTTTTTCAAGTATTTGAAATTCAAGTGTTATTTTTTTGGCACGCGAGTTGCGATACACAAGCAGCCGAATGATCCGGCCTGTGATTTCAACAGCTGAAAATACGACATGAACAAAATACTTCACGGTTCGATCGGCGCCGTCGCAGCGCTGCTCTTCAGCGGTACTGCACTCGCGAATCAGATCGACATCAACACGAATACGGGCAACGGCGAGCCGTCGCTCTATGACATTGCCAACGGGTCGCGAGCAGGCAAGGCACCGCTGTTCGAGAATCTCGGTTCGAATGACCCGCAAGTCAACAACGCGCACTGGTCGGGCGGTGCCAACGGCACGAGCAACAGCGTGCTGCAGGCCACCTGGACCGGTAATTATCAGGATGCCACGTTCGGTGTCTACAGCATCTATGATCCGTCCAACCGTCTGAATCTTCTGTACGGCGGCTCGCAGCTTGGTGCGGAGACGAACGACGAGACCAAGGGCTTTCTGAACTATCTGGGTGACGGCGAATTCAGTGCCTACACGCAGGACGTGCGCACGGGCGCGACGTCCAACAACCAGATCAAGAATCTCGGGTCGGAAGTCTTCGGTTACTTCCTGACGATCGGTGGCAAGACCTTCTACTCGGATGCCGACCTGAACGGCGGCGATGATCGGATGGTCGGTTATCAGGGCGACAACAGCGGCTCGCTTCTGACCAACGAATATCTGTTCGGTTGGGAAGACGGCGACGACAACGATTACCAGGACTACGTGACGACCATCGAGTCGATCCGTCCGGTACCGGAGCCGTCCTCGATCGCGATGTTCGGTGTCGGCCTGTTGCTGCTCGGTTTCGGCGTGCGTCGCATGCAGAAGCGCGACGTCTGAACGAGACGGCCGTGATGACCGTAGCGGGGCATGATCTCGTTATCGGCGCCAGGTGAAAGAGCCCGCTACGGCGGGCTTTTTCATGTCTGGCGGTCATGATATGGGCGCCCACGGATCGCGCTGTGGCGATCTGTTCCGGCCAGAACGTCGACTCGGGTGATCGCGTCTGTCTGTGAAATGTGGGGGCAGGCGGGATCGCAGTCCGCGATCAGGATTGGCGCTCGCTGCTGTGCCGAGGTCTCAGTGGGCAGGGCGTGGACGGCCGCGGCGACCGTCGTCAGCAAGCCCGCTCAATAGACTGATCCGTCCGCGATGGGCGACGCCCAGTAGTGCGGTGATAGCTGGTGAAAAGGGATCGATTGCCAGCGCGATGCGTCATCCGGTCGTGGAACGGCAACTTCGACGACATCACGCCAGATAGCCAGTCGTTCGATACACAGGCCGCAGGTCGCAACCACCGTGAAGGGGGCGTCGGGCGCAAGACGGATGACACAGGCTGAGGCGATCACGGCCAGGTTCCGCCGGAATGCTTCGCAATAAGCGCCGGTCTCATGACAGAGATTGGCTGCCTCGTTCGGCGTGTCGAGACCGACGCTGGTCACGATACAGCCGTCCGCCAGATAGACGGCAGCTGCTCCGGCCGGCGCGTGTCGGCCCCAGCGGGCGATAGCCTCGGTACGGGCGGCATCCACGAGTGATTTGTCGACTGGCAAGACGGTCACCTCCAGATGTTGGGCGCCCGCTGGACCGGGCGTCCGGTAAGCGCAAGGCAGCGCTTGTCCCTTCGGGGTGGGCCGCCCATGAAAAATCGACGATGGGTGCCCGGCGGCGTTGCGAGCCTTGATCGTGGCACGCCACGATCGGCGACTCGCGCCTTGTTGGACACACGGCGGTCTCTCGACGAAAAGGCACTCGAACGAAACCTCGACAGGCTCTAGAGCAATCCGTTAAAGAAATGCGTGGCGTTGGTCTCGAGATGATCGACGTCGTAGCCGCCTTCCTGAATCACGCAGACCGGTTTGCCGGTGTCGGCGAGCCGCTGACCCATGTTCTGGAAGCCTTGCGACGTTACCGATACCTTGGCCTGGGGATCTTCGTGATAGGTATCGAAGCCGAGCGCCAGTACGATGGCATCGGCTTCGAACAAGCGGATGGCAGTCAATGCCTGATCCAGCTTTTCGAAGAAGAAGGCCTCGGACGAGCCGTGGGGCATCGGCAGGTTCAGATTGAATCCATAGCCCGGGCCGGCGCCGCGTTCCTCTTCGTAGCCACTGACCACGGGGTAGAAGTTGGTCGGGTCCCCGTGGATCGAGACGTAGAGCACGTCGTCGCGCTCATAGAAGATCTCCTGTACGCCCTGTCCGTGGTGCATGTCGGGATCGAGGACGGCGACCTTGCCGAACGTCTTGCGCAGTTCCTGGGCGGCGATGGCGGCATTGTTGAGGAAGCAGAAACCGCCGGCGGCGTCGGGCCTTGCATGGTGCCCCGGCGGCCGGCAGACCGCGTAGGCGGCTTTCTGCCCGGCGGCGACGTCGTCAGCGGCCGACAGGGCACACTGGGCGCTTGCATAAGCGGCCTGCCAGGTGTGCGGGCCGATGGGCGAGCTACCGTCGGCGATGTAATAGGCGGTCTCGGCGAGCACGCCTTTCATCGGATTGCCCTTGCGGACATAGATGTTGGACATCACCTCCTCGCCCCAGTCGGCCGGCCAACGCCGATGCGCGGATTCGAGATAGCGCAGATAGCCCATGTCGTGAACGGCCGAAATCGGATTCATGCCGTGGTCGCGCGGTGTATCCAGCTCGATGTCGAGACTCAGGAGGGCGGCGAGAAGCGGCGGAATACGGGCCGGTACTTCCTGTGGCGACCGCATGGCGCCACGGGTGAGATAGCTCTGCGGATGATGCAGGTTCTGGGTTTCGTCGAAATAAGCTTTCACTACGGGCATCCGGTTGGCTTTTTGGGACGGGCCTTTTCGGCCCTTGGGGATGGTCTGAAAATACGCCGTGAGGTCATTGGGCTGCAATGGGGTTTCGGTCTTAACGTCGCTCTGGCTTGTAACGCCGTTGAAATGCTTGCCGGGTTTTTTAGCCGTGGTTTCGTACTGCTGTGCGAGTCACTTTCGTTTGCTTGTCCAAACGAAAGTAACCAAAGGAAAGGCCCCCTACATGTCCGCCCGCTGCGCGGGTACGCGTAGCGGGCCCTGAGGGGCACCCGAATACAGGCATGGCGCGGCAGTTTGGGAGTGCGTAGGTCGGCTTCGACTGAAGGCCGTAAGCTGATACGACGATCCCCAAGACGCTCGCAAACCGTCAAAGTGGCGCCAGATGAACACCAGCCCGCGCTGTAATGGCCCATTGTGAGGCGACGGAGACGCGCAGCGGCGACGCGTGTCCGGCGCACGGCGCCGGTGCGGCAAAGTGTTCGAGCATCGCGAAAGCGATGGGCGTTTTTGCCACATCGCCTCGACGTGAGCCTCGGCGTGAACCGGCGAAGCCGGCGCCGAGGATGGGGGCGCTTCATTGGGTGCCTTTTCTTGCGCAAACAAGAAAAGACACTCGCACGGCAGTGCGAAAACGTCCGGGTAAAGCCGCTCGTGAGCTGACAAACCGACGCAGAGATCCGTCACAAGACACAAAAAAGGCGGCCCGAAGGCCGCCCGTTCTATTCGTCGGAGATCAGAGGATCAGCTCCCATCCGGTACGGTCTGCGATTCTACGAATTCCATCAGCCCTTCGACACCACCTTCGCGGCCGATGCCGGAATGCAGGAAACCACCGAACGGCGCATGGGCAGCCGGGCCGGTGCCGGTGTTGTAGCCGCAGTGGCCGAAGTGCAACTTGCCGATCAGCTTGTGGGCACGCTCCTTGTCGCGACCGAAGACGTAGGAAGCCAGGCCGAATTGGGTGTCATTGGCCATTTCGAGCGCCTGTGCGTCCGTCTCGAAGCGGATCAAGGGCAGTAGTGGCCCGAAGGTCTCTTCCTGACAGCACTTCATGTCGTGCGTGACGTCGCTGACGACGGTGGGGGTGTAGAACAGGTTCTTGCCCGAATCGAGCTCGTCCGGATGCTTGCCGGCGACCAGGGAAGCCCCCTTGGACAGCGCATCCTTGACGTGGTCGTGGACCTTGTCGAAGCCGGCGGCGTTGATCAGTGGGCCGACATCGGTATTCTCGTCCATGCCGTCGCCGACCTTGAGCTTCTTGACGCGTTCGACGACCTTGTTGACGAATTCGTCGTAGACGCCGTCCTGGACAAAGATCCGGTTGGCGCAGACACAGGTCTGGCCGGCACCGCGAAATTTGTTGGCGATGAGGTTATCGGCGGCCGATTCCAGGTCGGCATCGTCCAGCACGATGAAAGGCGCATTGCCCCCCAGCTCGAGGCCGAGCTTCTTGACGTGCTGACTGGACTGCTCGACGAGCAGCTGGCCAACTTCGGTGGAGCCCGTGAAGGAGATCATGGGCACGTCGAAGGAGGACATGATCTCGCCGCCGATCTCCTTGGAGCTGCCCATCACGAGATTGATCATGCCCTTGGGCAGATCGAGCCGCTCGTGCAGCAGCTGAAACATGGCGATCATCGTCAGCGGCGTCTCGGCCGCCGGCTTGATGACCAGCGGGCAACCGGCAGCCAGGGCCGGCGCCACTTTCTTGGCGATCATGCCGATCGGGAAGTTCCACGGCGTGATCAGGCCGGCGACACCGATCGGCCGCTTGTGCACGGTCCAACGACAGTCCTTGGCCTGTTCGAGCAGGGTTTCCGGGGCCAGCGTGTCTTCCATCATGCCGGCGAAATAGCTGAAGAAGCTCGCTGCATAATCGACTTCGCCCTGGGCTTCGGCCCACGGCTTGCCGTGTTCCAGACACAGGATGCGGCCGATTTCTTCCTTTTCCGCCGTCAGCGCCTCGTAGCAGTCCTCGAGCCAGCCGCGCCGCGTGGCCACGTCCGGCACGGTGTCGCGTGCGGCCTTGGCCGCCGCGATGGCGCGCCGGGTCTCGTCGGTGCCCATGTAGGGGGTTTCGGCCAGCGTCTTGCCGTTGGCCGGATTGAAGACCTCGGTGGTCTTGCCGGAATCGGCCTGGGCGATCCACTGGCCATCGATGTAACCGGCGATGTTCTTGAGCAGATACGATTCGATCATGAGTTGCTATTCCTTTGGCGCATCCGAGAGACGGTCAACGATCACGCCGCCGTCGACGCATGGAGCGATGATCGTGGCGTGACCTCGGCAATTCAATCGACGGTCGGGTTTTTGCCGGGCCCGTACAGGTTACGACGACTGGGTCGGACGACGTCGATCCACCAGACCGATATCGTCCGACGATACAGCATGCAGGCGTTCCGGCGGCATGGCCGATGGCCGGCTCGGCCACGGTGCCGGTGGGTCGGGCCTGGGCGCAGGGCCGGAACCGGCGTCGCTGGCACGACGGGATGCTATCCGAGCGCCGGCGGACACGGGCCGCCTAGCGGGGTGTGCTCGGGGCATAGCCGAAGCGTTTGCTCACGAGGTTGAACAACGGCTCCTGTCGCTGCCAGCGTGACAGATTGTCGAGAAACTGATCGATCAGGGCGATCCGCCAGCCGATGAAATCGCCGGCCATGTGGGCCGAAATCAGGACATTGTCGAACTGCCACAGCGGATGGTCTTCCGGGAGCGGTTCGGTATCGAACACATCCAGGGCGGCGCCGGCGATGCGGGCATCGTCGAGTGCGGCCACGAGCGCCGGCGTATCGACGATCGCGCCGCGTCCGATGTTGATGAAACGGGCGTGCGGTGCCATCGCCGCGAAACGATCCGCATCGAACAGGCCCTCGGTGTCCTCGGTCAGCGGTGCGGCAACGACAACGTAATCGGCGGCCGGCAGCAGTGCATCCAGCTCGTCCTGGGCATGGATTGCGTCGAAGACATCATCGCCGGGCTTGGCGCGTCGGGCCACGCCGGCGATCTGCATCCCGGCCGCGCGACACAGCTGGCCGATATGACGGCCGATCGAACCGGCGCCGACCACCAGCAGTTTCTTGTTCTCGATCGTTTCCGTATCGCGGTGTACCCAGCGACGAGCCTGCTGATAGCGGATGTTGTTCTTGCTGTCCTTGGCGAACATCAGGATCGCGCCGAGCACGTACTCGGCGATATTGCGATCGAAAATGCCCTGTGCGTTGGTGACCGGGATATCCGAGTCGACCAGCGCATCGAACATCAGTGCATCGACGCCGGCGCTGGCGGCATGGATCCATTGCAGGGCGTCGGCGGCATCCCAGGCCGCTTCGAGTGCCGCGGTGCGGAAATCGGTGACCAGGAGGATCTGGCTGCCGGGCAGGGCATCGCGCAGGCTTGCTTCATCGTGGGCGATCGCCACGTCGCCGATGGCCTCGACCTTGTCCAGGCCGGGTGGCCGGGTATCGCCGTCGGTGAGCACGGTGATGCGCAGAGCGGAAGAGCGAGTGATGGCCCCGTTATCGGACATGCAGCCTCAGGCGCGCGAGCGCGCGACGATGGAATAATAGACAAGGACGGTACCCAGCCGTCTGACAAGGCGTCAACAAGGCTTGCCGATCGGCTTCGAACCAAGTCTTGACCGGTGCTCGCGGGGGTGCCTACGCTCGGCTGACGGCCCCGTGTTCGAGCGGGGTTCTCGCCCGTTTCCTATCCCCCCTAATGAGGTCAGCCATGGCTGTGAATATGGAGTCCAGCGCCAACGTGCTGCCGCCGGAACCCGACAAGCGCTATGTCCGCGACAAGATGGTCTGGAACCCGGCGATGCACGCGATCCCGATCTCGGGCATTCGTCGCATGGTCAACCGCGCGGCCGAGCTCGACGATGTGGTGCATCTGTCCATTGGTCAGCCGGATTTCGGTACCCCGCAGCACATCATCGATGCCCATATCCATGCGCTGCAGGCCGGCCAGACCGGTTACACCATGGATGCCGGGCTGCCCGAGCTGCTCACGGCTCTCAAGGAGTACTACAACGCCAAGTACCGCTCCACGCTGGACGAGGACAATTTCCTGATCACGACCGGTGCGACCGAGGGCATCTATCTGTTGCTCACGGCCATGGCCGCGCCGGGTCGGGAATTCATCATCGCGGACCCGACGTTTCTGCTCTATGCGCCGCTGATCCGCATGAACGGTGGCCAGGTACGCACGGTGCCGACCAAGGCCAGCGAAGGGCATCAGATCGATCCGGAACGCATCATCAACATGATCGGGCCGAACACGCATGCCATCGTTCTGAACTCGCCGTCCAACCCCACGGGCACGGTCTATCCGCGCGAGACCATCGAATGGCTGTGTCAGGAAGCGGCCTATCGCGGCGTCGAGATTCTCTCGGACGAGGTCTACGACAACCTGATTCTCGACGACATCGAGTATCCGAGCGTGTTGTCCTGTGCCACGGATCTCGATGGCGTAGCCGTGGTCTCGAGCTTTTCCAAGACCTATGCCATGCCGGGGCTGCGGGTCGGCTGGATCGTGGCCGACCAGAACACCATTCGTACGCTGCGCCGCTATCACATGTTCACGACCACGGTTGCCAGCACGCCGGCGCAGTGGGCCGGCGTGGCCGCGCTCTACGGCGATCAGTCGTGTATCACTGACATGGTGACCGAGTACGCACGTCGACGAGATCGTGTCGTGGATCTGATCGGCGATACACCGGGTCTGACCGGCTACTGGCCGCAGGGCGCCTTCTATATCGCGCCGTCGCTGCCGAACGGCGTTGATGGCGGCAAGCTGGCCATGCGCATGCTCGAGGAAACCGGCGTGTGCGTGATTCCGGGCGATGCCTTCGGTGAGCATTCTTCGGATCTGTTGCGGATCAGCTACTCGACGTCGATGGAGAACATCGAGGAAGCGTTCGCGCGCATGCAGCCGTGGCTGGAGCGCCAGCCGGAGTTGACACGCTACGGCTAGCCGATCGTTCGAGCGCATCCGGCCGGTCTGGCGAGCCGGCCGGGTGGTAGACGGTCGTGGTTCAGCCGCTGCCGTTGTCGTCGACCGATCCACACGCGGCCGCCGGCGCGTCGTGCTGGCGGGCGACCTGTGGCATGTCGCTGTAGTAGCTGACCCGCACCGGGTAGACATCGCCATCGTCATCGGGGATGTTGCCGATGCCTTCGTATTCAAGCAGGCGTTTGGTGTCCGGATCGTAGGTCAGCTTCAGCGATTGGACGAACCGGTTGACCAGGAACATGTCGAGTTTCGCGGTGAACTGGACCGCAGGCCTGCCTTCGAAGGTCGGTGTGCCGGTCTGGCTCGCCTTGAGATCGATGACCGAAAGTCGCCCGGCCGCGGCGAACTTGAAGTGGACCGTCTTCCCGCTGGTCAACGCACTGAAATTCTGCTGGACCAGCTGGTTGAAACCCGAATCCGCGGCCATCGGCGGATCGATGGTGAAGTTTTGGGTCTGAGGCTTGGCATCGGCCGAGGCGCGCTTGAACATCGTCCACGTGTCGCCTTGGTGGCGAATGCCTTCCTCGTAACCGGTTCGGGGTACGGTCATCTCGTAGACCGGGACCGTCGGGTTGGTCGAGAAATCCATGTGCTTCCGGGCGATGACCTGGCCCTGGCGGCCGACGTAGGTCACGTTCCAGTCGGTGATCCGGCCGTTGCGGCGGCTGACTTCGTGATGCTCGGTGTAGCGATAATCGCCGCCCTTGAGCGTATATCCGTAACCGTTGAAACAGGTCTGGCCGTTGTTCTGGACTCGGGTGGCATCGGACTGGGCAAACACAGATCCCGACACCGCCAGTGAGCAGGCGGTGACGAGGACGAACGAAGTAGACAGACGCATGGGCATCAACGCTCCGGACGTGTGGGAGGCGCGCCGAGATCGCGGCGCGGGGTGAACAGATAATGACCGATGCCCCATTCGTTGCCGCCGGCATAGCCGAACAGTTCGGCGACTGCCATGAAAAACATGCGCCAGCGGTTGAACCAGCGTTCGGCATGTTCGGCGCCGTAGGTCTCGGTCATTACCGGCATGATCCGGTCCCGTGCATTGTCCATGCGGGCCAGCCAGGCATTCGACGTATCCCGATAGTGCGTGCCCGAAAGCCACCAGTGATCCCGGAGGATCAGATCCTCCTGGAAATGCGCGAACAGATGCGCACTCGGCATGATGCCGCCGGTGAAGAAATGACGCGCCATCCAGTCGTTGGTCGAGTCGTTGGTGAACGCATAGGCCAGTTGCTTGTGTGCGAAGACATGCACGAACAGCCGGCCATGATCGTCCAGCCAGCGGGCGCATTCACCGAACAGGGCCCGGTAGTTGCGCATGTGTTCGAACATTTCCACCGAAACGATGCGGTCGAAACGCTTGTCACCCGGATCGAAGGTATTGATGTCGCAGGTCTCGACCGTGAGGTTGGTCAGACCGCGTTCGGCGGCGCGCGCTGCGATCCACTCGCGTTGGCCGTTCGAGTTCGACACGGCCCGGATCTCGGCATGCGGAAAACGGCGTGCCGCCCAGAGCGAAAACGACCCCCAGCCGCAGCCGAGATCGAGTATCCGGTGGCCGTCGCGTATCCGGGCGCGTTCGGCGGTCAGTGCGAGCATGGCGTGCTCGGCCTGATCCAGATCGTCGATGCCTTTCTCGAACAGACAGCCGCTGTATTTGAGATGCGCCCCGAGCACCGCTTCGAAGAAGGCCGGCGGCAGCTCGTAGTGCTGGGCGTTGGCATCGGCGGTGTGCTGGGCGATAGGCCCCGAAGCGGCACGCGCGAGAAACTCGCGCATGTGTGCGTCGCGCGCGGCCGGATCGCGGGCCTGCGGGGTTCGCAGGCGCGATCCGATCAAACGGCGCATGCCGGCACGGGCCAGTGGATCCGGGACCAGGCCTCGTTCGCAGGCTTCGATGGACAGACTCTCCAAGCGATCGGCTCCTTTACGCAACGAAATGGGCGTGGGTTATCGGCCGCGTCTCAGTCCCGTGGCGGCCACGGGAAGAACGCATTGGTGGTGCGTACGTATTCATCGTGGCCTTGTCGTTTTTCGGATGCATCCCGGCCCTCGATCGTCGGAATGCCGGAGATCTTGAGCAGCAGCAGCGCCATGAGCACCGGGCTGGCCAGTGTAGCCCACCAGTAGCTCGCGCCGATTGCCAGCACGACATAGGTCACCCAGTGCAGGGACTCGAAGAAATAGTTCGGGTGCCGCGAGTAGTACCAGAGCCCCTGGCGACAGACCTGGCCCCTGTTCTCGGGCTGGTCCTTGAACGCCTTGAGCTGGGCGTCGGCCGTGCCTTCCCCGACCACCGAAACAAACCAGACGAGGATGGCCACGCCCGCGGTGATCAGTGACGGGCCGGTATCCATGTAGGCGATGACCAGAAACGGCAACGAGAGGACGGCCGCGATGACCGCCTGCAGGATGAAGAATCCGAGCATGTACACATTGGCCCTGGCACCCCAGGATTCGCGTGCCGCGGCATAACGCGAATCCTCCGACGCGCCTTTCATGCGCACTGCCAGATAGCCTGCCAGGCGCAGTGACCAGGCGAGTGCCAGTACGGCCATCAGAAAACGCCCGGTCACCGGCGAATCGCCGACGAGCGCGTATTCCAGCGCGATGACGCCCAGCGACGCTGACCAGACGACATCGACGAGGCTGGCATCACGCGTGAACAGTTGGACGAACCAAACGACGATCAGCAAAACGAGTGCCGTGGCGAGGCCGAGCCCGAAGGCGGCAAGAGCAGTCATGAGCAGTATGACGAAGCGAGAAGGTATGCCAACGAGCTTAACAGTCGTTCTGCGGGGCGTGATCGGCGATCCGCACGCGGGGCAGGCCGAGCTGCCCGGCAACGTCGACATGGCCGGGAATGGCCGAGAAACTCGCGAGAAACTGCGGATGATAGCCGTAGACCAGCAGGCCCACTCGGTCGCCGGGTTCCAGACGAATGGCCACGCCGTTGAGCTCGACCCGTCGTCGGCCGCCGCCCGGACGCGGCCGGATCGGGCGGATCTGGTCGTTGACCAGCATGGTCGTGTGTCGGCCCGCGCGCTCGATGCCGATGCCGACGAACACGACCGGAGCGGGACCGCCGCCGGACAGCGTGATGTCGACGATCGGAATGCCGATCAACGCATCGCCCGTCGTCTCGACGTCATAGACCGGGAGGAACACGCCGCCGCTGGCGAGTTCGTCGATGTAATCGGCCGGCAGGGCGTTGACCAGCCGGGCCAGCAGGGCCGTATTGTCGTCGCTGCGCTGCCGGTCGTCGCCGCTCAGCCACTGGCCGATCTGTTCGCGTGCGTTCGTGCCGGCGGTTCGTGCCACGTGCCAGAGGCCGGCCAGTGTGTCCTCGCGCAATACCCCCTTGAGCAGATCGAGTCCGCCGGTGGCCGCGCGCCCGGAGAATTCATGGGTCGGCGAATCGACGGTCGGCAGATCGTCGAAGGAGAGCACGGTCGCATCGTCGAGCATCACCGTGACCCGCGGCAGCAGGGCCGGGGCATCATGGCCCTTGAGCTTCCAGTCGAGATAGGCCAGTTCCAGGGCTGCGGTCTCGACCGGCTGGTCGCCGCGCTCGAGACGGTCGTCGGTTTCGTAGGCGATCCGGTTGATGTCTTCGAGAAAGGGCAGACTGTGACCGTGACGCATGATCAGCAGATGGACATCGCGACCGGCCCGGCGCAGGGCCTGCATGTTGGCCACGGCCTCGTTGAGGTTGAACAGCGTATCGCCGACACCCTGCACGAGCAGCGCGTCGGCGCCCGGGGCACAGTCGGCGTCGTCGTCCTCGCGGCGGGCGAACATCGCGACCGGGCTGTGGGCCCGCAGCCGGCGCGCCACGCGATCGGAAATGCCGCGGCCGGTCAGGGGCGAGGCCAGCCCCTGCAGCAGCGCGTGGTACATGATCGGATCGAGCTTCACGCCCGAGGTCGGCAGCCCGAGCGCGACCAACGCCGACCCCCACAGGGTCTTGACCACGTTTTCGGGAGCCAGGCTGTAACACAGGTCGTGCCAGGTGGCGGTGGGCACGATCGCGCTGAAGCGGGCATCCAGCGTGGCTCCGGTCAGCTGAAAGCCGCCGCCATAGGACAGGCCCAGTCCGCCGACCACGATGTGTCCATCGCGGCGCATCAGCCGGTCGGCGTGGGTCATCTCGTGTTCTGCCCAGTCGAGCAGGGCGGCGATGTCCGCGCCCTCGATCGTCGGATCCATGATGTGGACGTGCCCACCGGATTCGCCGAAACCCCGCTGATCGAAACTGATCACGAAATAACCGTCGTCCGCGGCTCGCCGCGCGGCTTCGGTCGAAGGCAGTGCACCGCCTGACAGCGTCTCGTAGAGCGCCGGATCGGCACGTCCTGTCAGCCGTGATCCGCCGAAACCGTGGCCATGTAGCAACAGCGGGGCGGTCTGTTGCGCCGAGAGCGCCGGCTGCATGACTGTGATGGCGATCGTCACGCCATCATCGGGATTGGTCACCCGCGCGTGATAATCGCGGGCTTGGATCGCGGCACGGTCGGCGGAGGCAGCCATCGGCAGTCGCGGTGTAAGTCGTGGGCTCAGCTTAGCGGGATGCAACGGGTTCGGCGTCCGCCGTTCTACGGAGACGGGCATCGAGTCCGGCGCGTCAATCCCGGCGGGGCACGGAACCGATCTCGTCGATCATGACATCCACGAACATATTGATCCTGGGTAGTCGAAGACACGGGGCGCCGGTGCTCTCTCCGGCGGGGCAAGTCCCGACTCGGGCACGGGCGTGCCCGCCGCCGACGGTCGATAGGCCGCAAGGCGACGATGGCAGGCCGACCGGGCGCAAGAACCGTCGGCTTGAAGTCGCATGTCACGAATCGGTTCTAAGGAACCTCTGATCTATTCATCCACGGTCGCGTTTGAGTCCCCAAAGGCCACGATACAAGGCGCATGGCGCCGCGTCATAGCCACTCTATGATCCAGCCATGCAACGCCGTAGCGCGGCCTTTTGGGCCAAACCGCTTGGCGGCCGGGCTTTTGCGCGCGCCTGAGCGGCGTTGCCGCTCGCTCATTTGCATTTCAGCAAACGGCGCTCGCGGCGTCTTGTCAGACGCGCGCAAAAGACACCGGCGCGACCGTAGATGAATAGATCAGAGGTTCCCTAAACAGTCGCGCGATCCCGTCTTATCTGATGGCTTCGAGGGCTGCGCGCATGGCGTTCGGCATGGCCACCGATCGGCCAGTTGCCCGGTCGACGAAGACATGCGTGAACGTGGCTGTTGCACGGGCCGTATCTTCGGCTTCGCGAAACACGGCAAGCCCGTAGGTGACCGAGCGTTGACCGAGATGGTCGACCCGCAGGCCGATGGTGAGCCGGTCGGGAAAAGCGATCGGGGCGTGATAGGCACACTGGGAAGCCACGACGAAGCCGGCGATCGCGCCGTTCTGGATATCCAGGCCGCCGTGTTCGATGAGATACCGGTTGGCCGTCGTATCGAAATACGAGTAATAGGTCACATTATTGACGTGGCCATAGACATCGTTGTCCATCCAGCGAGTCGGAAGCTCGTTGAACCAGCGGTAGTCGGTGCGGGCAGGGCGATCATCCTCGGCCATGGCGCGGATCCGTTCGAAAAGAATGACGAGTCGGGCGCCTTACAAAAAAGGCCGGATCACGGGATCCGGCCTTTCGGCACGCGCCTCGGCAAGGCGGTTTAGCCGTTGACGACCTTCCAGGTGCCGTCCGACTGACGACAGGCGGTGCCATTGACCTTTTCCGGCGAACCGTTGACGTTGGCGTTCATGGTGAACTTGCGGCACGGCTGGTTGCCCTGCTGGTACGTCTGGGTCGGCGTCACCGAGTAGGTGTCGTTGGTATCCGGGTTGGTCCAGCGCGAGGTGTTGCCGGTCTGGTTGGATTCCAGCGCGCTGCCGAACTGGCGACGATCCTTCTGGTCGAAGTGCTGACCCACGCGGTTGCCCAGCGCCGCCCCTGCCAGGGTGCCGACCACAGTCGCGATGGTCGAGCCGGTGCCGCTGCCGATCTGGCTGCCGAGCGCACCGCCGGCGGCGCCGCCGAGCAGCGTGCCGGTATCGGAGTTGTTCCAGCCCGAGTTCGCGCAGCCGCCGAGCATGACGACCGCCATGGCGGCGGCAGCGAGTGTGGTGAGGGTCTTGTTCATAGCGAGCTCCCTAGCAGGATCGTGATGCGTTGCGATTGGATGGCGCGAGTCCAGAGCGGATGCCGGGCCGGCCTCGCAGCCGCTGTATGCACCATATTCAGCCGCGGGACGGCTTGCCCTTAAATGAATGTCGGCGCTGGCTGGCTTCTGGCAAGGACTCGCCGGCGCGGGCGTTCACGATTGTGCGCAGGGTGTGTATCGTGCTCGACGTGCCGGTTTGCCACCGGCGCCCATTGTTTCACGACCCGAACAAGGTGTGCTCATGCGCGCATGGCTGATCGACGAAGCCGAACACTCCGACGGCATGAGTCTGGAGGAAATCAAGACACCCAAACCAGGCCCCGACGAGATTCTGGTCGACGTGCGCGCCATCGGCGTCAATCGGGCCGATCTGTTGCAGCGCAAGGGCGCCTATCCGCCGCCGGCCGGATTCGATCCACGACGACCGGGGCTCGAATATGCCGGTGAAGTGGCCTCGGTGGGCAAGCGCGTCACGCGCCACAAGGTCGGCGATCCGGTCATGGGGCTGATCGGCGGCGGCGCCTACGCCGAAAAGGTCGTGGTGCACGAACGCGATACCATGCGCCCGCCGGCCTATTACGACCATGCCCAGGCCGCAGCCATGCCCGAGGCCTTTCTGACCGCCTACCGTGGTCTGTTCATGGAAGGGGGCCTCATGCCCGGGCAGTGGGCGCTGGTGCGCGGCGCCACGTCGGGTGTCGGCACCGCCGCGCTCCAGCTTGCCCATGCGCTTGGTGCGCGCTCGATCGCGACCAGCCGAAGCCGCGCACGGCTCGACGAGCTGGCGGCCCGCTTCAAGTCGCAGGGCATGGCACAGCCGTATGATCTCGGCCTCGTCGATGAAGACGACGGGCTGGCCGATACCGTGCACGAGCAGGTCGGCGGCGCGCACCTCGTGCTCGATTTCGTCGGCGCCAAAGTGCTGGCCGACAACATGGCCTGTCTGCGCGACGAGGGACGTCAGGTTCAGATCGGTGTCATGGGCGGGACAAAAGCGCAGCTCGACATGGGCGTGCTGCTCATGCGCCGGCTGTCGCTCATCGCGATGACGATGCGCAGCCTGCCGCTCGAGCGCAAGATCGAGATGGCCCGTATCTTCGACGAGCGCCTGCGTCCCCTGTTCGAGACAGGCCGTCTGCGGCCGATCGTCGATCGCACCTTCGACTTCGAGGCAGCGATCGAGGCGCAGCGCGAGATGGAGACCGGTGGGCATCTGGGCAAGATCGTGCTCGTGCGCGACTGAGCGGCCCCTGGGCCGCGCGGTGCGCATCGGTGCGGCGCGTACGGGATGGCCGGCACGGTTCCAGCGCGAGGCCCGTCTGTTGGGGCAGCGGCCACGACCTACGCCGCGGCCAAACGACGTTGTGCCGCTCGGGCGGCCAGCCGCGCCGACTATGGCCGCTTGAAGAATGTGGTCGTAGTGCGTCTCGAACGACGAGCGCTTCTCTGGTATCGCAACAATCAGCCCGGTTGCGGCGCGGCGCCTTCGGCCTCCAGTGCCCGCCACATGAACCAGCTGCCCACGGATCGATAGGGCCGCCAGATCTCGCAGTCGGCTTCCAGCGCCTTGGGTTTGGGCAGTTCGGTCAGTCCGTAGGTCAGGGCATAACCCTTGCGGATGCCCAGATCGTGAATCGGCATGACATCCGGTCGGCCGAGATGAAAGAGCAGCAACATCTCCACGGTCCAGCGTCCGATGCCGCGGATAGCCGAATAGGCCGTGATCAGTTCGGCGTCGTCGTAATCGCCCAACCGGCTCTCGTCGGGCAATTCATTGGCGGCCTGAGCCGTGGCCAGGGCCCGCAGACTGGCTTCCTTGTTCGCTGACAGGCCGGCCGCGCGTAGCGTGTCGGTATCGGTAGCCAGAATGGCATGCGGCCCCGGTGCATCACCATTGCCCAGCGCTGCCAGAACCCGTTGATGAATGGTACCCGCGGCCTTCCCGGACAGTTGCTGATAGACGATCGCGCGCATCAGCGAATGAAAGACGTCCGGGGCGGCCGTGGTGGCGGGCCGATACGGGCCGCAACGGGCCATCAGTTGACCTAGTATCGGATCGGCCGCGCTCAGATGTGTCTGGGCGGCGGTCGAATCGAAGCTCAGGCGTGTCGCCCGCGTTGCGTCGGTCATCAGATGCCCAGCAACGCCTTGTCGATCGGTGTCTCGCCGGAGAGCAGCTCGAAATGCCGGCCCACGGTATTGGGCGAATCCAGCGTCATGACGAGGACTTCAGCCACATCCGCACGCGGTATCTCGCCGTCACGATTCAGCGATTTCGCGATATCGACATGGCCGGTGCCGTCCTCATTGGTCAGCTTGCCGGGGCGTACGATCGTATATTCCAGACCGGAGTTGCGCAGATGATTGTCGGCCGCGCCCTTGGCCCGGAAATAATGCAGCATCTTGTCCGGGCCCTTTTCCGGGGTATCGGCCTTGATGGCCGAGACCATCAGAAAACGCCGGACACCGGCCGAGACGGCCTGGTCGATGATCGAGATCGCGCCGTTGCGATCGATATCCTCGGTTTTTTCGGGCGGCGTGTGTGCACCGGAGCCGGCGGTGAAGACGACAGCATCGCAACCGGCGAGTGCGCTGCGGCAATCGCCCTCCAGATCTGCGACGACGACTTCGTTGGCACCGATGGCTTCCAGGCGCGCGCTCTGATCGGCATCACGGACCATCGCGCGCACTGTGTGCTGGCTGTGTTGCATGGCGTGAATAAAACGACGGCCGATCTGGCCGTTGGCACCGACGACAAGTACGTGCATGACGAGTCCTTGCTGGTTCAAGACATAGTGCGCGCCGGTTGTCTCCGCGGCGCCGCTATATCAACCATTGCATCGGCAATGGATTTTGCAACCCGGTAATGAACCGGACGTCTCGGGCGCGGCCGCCGGGCACGTGGGCCGATCCACAGGCCTTGCCGCACTGACGACACCGGTCATGCGCGCCGGCAACGACGGCTCGAGAGGAAATCGGCGGCTCGAGAAGGGCGGTATCGTTTTCAGCGCAGGTCAGCGATTTAGGCCGACAACGTTCGCAGCAAGGCCAGACGTCTCTGTCCCCATCCGGCCGTGCGGTTGCCGACGAACCCGCGACGAGCGACCGGCGCGCAACGACGCCGCATGCGCCGCTCGTCCTTCGGGTTACTCAGCGGGCCGCGCCATGCCGTGTTGCGCGCCACGATCAAGGCTCGCAACGCCGCCGCGCGCCCATCGTCGATTTTTCATGGGCGGCCCAACCCGAAGGGACAAGCGCCCCAAAATCAAAAACACGACGGCAATACAGCGTTGTCGCCCGCGGGCGCAGAATGACTGCGCTGCTCGTGCTACGCCTCTTCTTGCCGCCCATCGTCAATTTCAGGGCGCGCTTGGCGCGGGCTCGCACGAAACATCAACAGGCCCTAGAACATCTCCGAGGGGCCAACGTCCGTATCGCCGGCATCGTCGGCATAGCGGCTGTTGATCCAGTCGCCGGTGATCATCTCGCGATAGGTCTTGCCCGGCCCGACCATCGGATAGACTCCGGCATCCGGATCGACCATGACTTCGAGGAACGCCGGGCCCTTGAAGGCCAGGAAATCGGCAATGACGCCGGGCAGGGCATCCGGGTCTGCCACGCGCTGGGCGAACTCGAAACCGTCCGCCTCGGCAGCCTTGACGAAGTCCTTCTTGTGCAGCGACTTGTCCGAGGCCGACAATCGGCCCTTGAAGAACAGCTTCTGCCACTGCTTGACCATGCCGTCGCCGTTGTTGTTGAGCACGACGACCTTGACCGGCAGATTATAAGTGGTCGCGGTTTCCAGCTCGCCGATATTCATGCGGATCGAGGCATCGCCGTCGATGTCGATGACCAATCGATCCCGTCGGGCACAGGCGGCGCCGATAGCGGCCGGCAGGCCGAAGCCCATCGTGCCCATGGAGCCGGAGGTCAGCCATAGCCGCGGTTCACGGAAATCGAAATACTGTGCAGCCCACATCTGATGCTGGCCGACACCGGTCGCGATCACGGCCCGTCCGTCGGTATGCGCATTGATCTGCTCGATCACGGCATACGGTTGGATCAGCGCACTGTCGCGATCGTAGTTCATTGCATGATCGCGCTTGAGCCCGGCGAGATGCTGATGCCAGGCCCCGAAATCGGTGGCCACGCCGTGCTCGCGGCCGTAGGCCAGAATGCGCGACAGGCTGGGCGCGAACAGCCCGACGTGGTGCCACTGGACCTGTTTGACCTTGTTGATCTCCGAGGCATCGGCATCGAAATGGGCGATCGCCTTCGCATTCGGCGCGAACTTGTGCGCGACGCCGGCTACGCGGTCGTCGAAACGGGCACCGATGGCGATCAGGAAATCGCAGTCCTCGACCGCATAGTTGGCAAACGCGGTGCCGTGCATGCCGAGCATGTGCATCGACAGCGCATCGGTCGTGTCGACCGCGCCGATGCCCATCAGCGTGGTCACGGCAGGGATGCCGAAGGCCTGGGCGAGCGCTCGCATCTCGGCGGCCGAATCGGCGTTGATCACGCCGCCGCCGGCATAGATCAGAGGCCGCTGCGATTCGCCGAGCAGGCAGAAGAATTCCGCGCACTTGGCATCCGACAATTCGCTGGCACGCAGTTCGTGCATGCGCTGGCGATAACCCGGCACCGGCAGCAGCCCCTCGCCTTCGAACGCGCCTTCCCAGTTCTGCACGTCCTTGGGCACGTCGATGACGACCGGGCCCGGCCGTCCGGAGCGGGCGATTTCGAACGCCGTGCGCACGGTGGATTCGAGTTTGGCCGCGTCGGTGACCATGAAGACGTGCTTGGCGGCACTGGACATGATGTTGGATACCGGTGCCTCCTGAAAGGCATCGGTGCCGATGGCCGCGGTCGCGACCTGGCCACAGACCACCACCATCGGGACCGAATCGGCCATGGCGTCGCGCACCGGGGTCACGGCGTTGGTCGCTCCGGGCCCGGAGGTGACCATGGCCACGCCGACCTTGCCCGATGCACGGGCATAGCCGGCGGCCATGAAACCCGCGCCCTGTTCGTTGGCGGGCACGATGAGCGGCATCATATCGTGGTGTGCTTCGTTGAAGCGGAAAATCGCGTCGTAGGTGGGCAGAATCGCACCGCCCGAGTAGCCGAATACCGTGTCCACGCCCTCGTCGGCCAGCACCTGTACGATCATGTCGGCGCCGGTCATTACCGTGCCGGCCATCGGGTGGCGATCTTGCGAGCGAGGGGCTTGTTCGGCGTGACTCATGACAGTCTTCCTGCGGCCGTTGAAAAGCATCCATTATAGCCGAAAATCCGGCTTTTCCGACGGAAATGAAGCCACGGTTTGCTTCACTTTCCCGATGCGCGTATTTTGCGCGCTCTGCCGGTGGCGTGCCCTGTACGGTGCGAATATGCGACACGTGATATCGATTCTCATGGCGAACGAGGCCGGGGCGCTGGTGCGCGTCGCGGGTCTGTTCTCCCAGCGCGGTTTCAACATCGAGACCCTGAACGTCGGTCCGACCGAAGACCCGACCATGTCGCGGCTGACCCTGGTCACCGAAGGCACGGAGAATGTGATCGAACAGATCAACCGTCAGTTGCTCAAGCTGGTGGACGTGATCGATGTGCTCGACATGACCGGCGACGAACATCTCGAATCGGAACTGGCACTGATCAAGGTCCGTCGCGATACTGCCGACCAATCGCTCGAAGCGCTTTCGCGTGGTTACGAGACAACCCTGATCAGTGAGGAAGACGGTCTGGCGCTGCTTCGATTCCTGGGCAGCGGCGACGAGCTCAATCGCTTCATCGGCGCGCTGGAATCCGCCGGACTGCTGGTCGAGCTCGCCCGCAGCGGTGCCGTGACCATGACGCCGGGTGCTTCGGTGCTGCGCTATCGCCGTGCCGACGTACTCGCCGTGGCCGGACAGGGCTGACCACGGCGCCAGGCAGTGTCAATCCGGGCGGCGGCGATGCGCTGCCCCATCATCATCCAGCAGGAGATCCAACGTGAGCATGAACGTGTACTACGACAAGGACGGCGATCTGTCCCTGATCCAGGGCAAGAAGGTCGCGGTCATCGGCTACGGCTCGCAGGGCCATGCCCATGCGAACAACCTCAAGGACTCCGGCGTCGATGTGGTGGTGGGCCTGCGTGAAGGCTCGTCCTCGGCGAAGAAGGCGCAAGAGGCCGGCCTGAAGGTCGACAGCGTCGAAGGCGCGACCGCGTCGGCGGACGTGGTGATGCTGCTCACGCCCGACGAGCACCAGGTCGCGATCTACAACGAGAAGATCGCCCCGAACATCAAGCAGGGCGCCACGCTGGCTTTCGCGCACGGCTTCAACGTGCACTACCAGCTCATCGAGCCGCGCGCCGATCTCGATGTGATCATGATCGCGCCGAAGGGCCCCGGCCATCTCGTGCGCACGACCTATGAAAAAGGCGGCGGCGTGCCGAGCCTGATCGCGATCTTCCAGGACGCCTCGGGCAACGCCAAGGATGTCGCGCTGTCCTATGCCGTGGCCAACGGCGGCGGTCGTGCCGGCATCATCGAGACCTCCTTCCAGGCCGAGACCGAGACCGATCTGTTCGGCGAGCAGTCCGTGCTCTGTGGTGGCCTGGTCTCGCTCATCCAGGCCGGTTTCGACACCCTGGTCGAAGGCGGCTACGAGCCCGAAATGGCCTATTTCGAGTGCCTGCACGAGGTCAAGCTGATCGTGGATCTGATCTACGAGGGCGGCATTGCCAACATGCGCTACTCGATCTCCAACACCGCCGAATACGGCGACATCTCCCGCGGCCCGCGTCTGATCACGGACGAGACCCGTGCCGAGATGAAGAAGATGCTCACCGAGATCCAGAACGGCTCGTTCGCGCGCGAGTTCATCGCCGAGCATCAGGCCGGCAGCCCCATGCTCAAGGCCGGGCGCCGCATCGCCGCGGACTCCGAGCTCGAGCGGGTCGGCGAGAAGCTGCGCGGCATGATGCCGTGGATCGCTGCCGACAAGATCGTGGACAAGTCGCGCAACTAAGCGCGACGCCCGGGACACCGCGCGAGACGACGGTTCATGCAGCGCAAGACGCTGTTGCATATCGTGCCCGAGGGGTGGCTGATACTGGCCGGACTCCTCGTGGCACTCGTGGTGTTCAACGCCTGGCTGGGCGTGCTCGCCGGTATCCCGGCGGCGGCCCTCATCGTGGCGGCGACGGCCTATTTCCGGGATGCGCCGCGCGATGTGCCGGCTGAGCCGCTCGCGGTCATCGCCCCCGTCGATGGCGTCATACGCCATCGACGGGAGTGTTATGACCCGTACCTCGATCGAGAGGCGATTAAGCTGTCGATCGATGTCGATTTCTTCGGCGCGTATCTGCTTCGCTCTCCGGTCGAGGGCACGGTGCTCGAGTTGCCCGGCGAGACGATCGCCGAGTTGGGCGGCACGGCCTCCTGGATCCGGACCGATGAAGGCGATGAGCTGATCATGGCGGTCCGCGACGGGGCGTTGTTCGGCCAGCGGCCCTGCCGCAGCAACTACGGCGAACGCGTTGGCCAGGGGCGTTGCTGCGGCAACCGACGCCTGACGCGTCGTATCGATCTGTTCCTGCCCATGAATTCGCGCGTCGAGGTCGAACTCGGCGATCATGTGCGGGCCGGCGCCTGTGTTCTGGCCAAGCTCGTGCACAAGAAGAACGGCAGCTGCAACGTCGTCTGCGGCGTCCACAATTCCACGCCGCGGCCGGCCTGAACCGCGCCGCGCCGTTCCGGGCACGCGCCCGGTCATTTTCTGCTCGGGAGCCTGCCATGTCGGAATCGTCGGAAATGCCATCGCGGCCGCGCCGCAAGCGTGGCATCTATCTGCTGCCGAACCTGTTCACGACCGGCACGTTGTTCGCCGGTTTCTATTCGATCATCGCCTCGTCGCAGGATCGTTTCGCGGTGGCCGCGATCGCGATCTTCGTGGCCATGCTGACCGACATGCTGGACGGGCGCGTCGCGCGCCTGACCAACGCCGAGTCCGACTTCGGCATCCAGTACGACAGCCTCGCCGATCTGGTCGCTTTCGGGCTGGCCTCCGGGCTGCTCGCCTACAACTACAGCCTGCACTCGCTGGCCGGTCTGTCCGATACGCTCGGCAAGCTAGGTTGGCTGGCAGCCTTCTTCTACACGGCATCAGCGGCGCTGCGCCTGGCGCGTTTCAACATCACGCGTGGCGGCGCCGTCGAGAAGAAGATTTTCCTGGGGCTGCCGAGCCCGGCCGCGGCCGGCGTGCTCGTCGGTTTCATCTGGGTCGGGGCGGATTTCGGCATTGCCGGCTACGAGCTGGTGATTCCGGTGCTGTTGCTGACCATCGGCGCCGGGGCGCTGATGGTCTCGAATGTGCGCTACAACAGTTTCAAGGACTTCAACATCGGCGGGCGGGTGCCGTTTCGCTACATCCTGATGATGGTGGTCGCCTTCGTGCTCATCGTCATCGATCCGCCGCGCGTGCTGTTCATCGGCTTTCTCGTGTATGCGCTGTCCGGGCCGGTCATGGCGCTCAAGCGGCACCGTCGCCGCGCTGCCCGCGAGCGCTAGATGCGGTCGCGGATCGATGCGGTGTAACGCGACTCCAGCGTCGGCCGCGTAAGCTCTCGTCCATCGGTTCGCTCGTTTCGCCCGGTCGGGGCAGTGGTATCCTGAATTGTCTGCGTCCCTGATCGTCGATGATCCGCGTTCGCACGCGTCCCCGACGCGTGTCTGGTGGTCGGTCGCACTTGCCGGGGCGGCGTCCGCGCTGCTGCTGGCGATGGCCATGTGGGCGGTGCCGCTCGGGGCATCCGAAGCCCGCGCCTTGGCCGGCCTGCGCGATCTGGTCGCCCCGGGCACATCGATCTGGCGCGCGCTGTCGCAGTTTGCTGCCGACGGCCTGCCGATCGTAAATCTGGTGCTGGCCGGCGTACCGAGTCTCGTGCTCGGACCGGCGCTGTGGATATTGCGGTTACCGGATGCGCTCGCCGTGTTGGCGGCCGGTATCGTGTTCGCGACCTGTCTGCCACCACGCGCGCCCCGCGGGCTGGCCACACTGGTATTCGCGCTCTCGCCGCTGACCTGGTACGCGCCCGTGGCATCGGCCGGCATCGGTATCGACATGCTGGCCGGGCTCATCCTCTACCGGGCCCTGATCGTCACGCGTTCGCCGGGCCTGGGCGTGCGTCTACTCGCCCTGGCCGCGGTCACCGGGCTCGTCGTCAACGGCGTCGGGGCCTATGCGCTCGCGATCGGCGCCGGCGTGTTGCTGCATTCCGGGCTCTGTCACGGCAACTGGCGCGTGCTGGCCAGCACGCGCCTGACGGCGCTGGCCCTGATCGCCACGGCTGCGTTGACGCTGACGCCGCATCTGCAACAGCCGGCGCTCGCCACGTTCGTTCGTGCCTTCACGCTCGGGCCGCTGTGGTTCGATCTACATCCGGTCTGGGCGCCGCTCGTCGTGTGCTGTGTCGGGGCGCTGGTTCTGGGCGGGCTCTCGGGCGCGGCGCTCGATCGACTGGGCCATGGCGGGCGCGTTCCGCTCGTTGTGCTGATCGCGTTCATCATCGCCGCGACCGCCCCGATGGCCTCGCCCATCGGGCCGACCGTGATCGCGCCCCTGGTCCTGCTCTGGGCGGTCTCGTCGCTGACCGCCACGCGGTTGCACACGGTGACGAGCACGGTGCTTGCGCTTGTCGCGCTCGCGGTTGGCGGACTGCTCGTGGCGCGCCTGCGGCCGGTTGACGGCGCGCCGTGGCCGGGGCTGGACGTGGGGCTCGGCGCAGCGGCGGCCGGCCTGGTCGTGCTCGGCCTGGTGGCCGGCGGGCTGCGCTGGCGCGCCGGGCGCTCGGGTGCCGGCACCATCACGGCACTTGGATGCGGTCTTGGTCTGGCCTGCGCGGTGGCGATATGGATCGCCCATCCGGTGCGCTGGCTGCCGGCGCGTGTCTTCCATGCTCAGCTGGCCGCTGACATGCAGCCACTCGCCAAACGACCGATCGCTGCGGTATCCCCGGTGGGAGCCGTCTATTGGCGGATTGCGCTCGATCGCCCGATTCATCATGCCGAGGATCTATCGGCCGCATGTCGCTGGGCACAGAATCTGCCCGCCGCGTCGCGCCCGGTGCTGATGCTCGCGCCGGGCGTATTGACACAGGCCGGCGAGCCGAAGGCGTTCCATGCGGTGCTGCAGTCACCGGGCTCAGGTGAGAATTCGATCATCGTGACCGAATTCCGGCCGACGTCGACAGACTGTGGGGCTGGCAAAGCCGAGCAGAGCGGTTAGGCTGACGCAGATGGACGAAACACTCGATCGCAGGGCGCTACTGGCTGCGCTGGGCCTGACGGATTGGCGGATCCGCGATGCCGGTACCCTCGGCCTCGCGCGTGCGGCCGAGGCGGCCGATGAGCGATCGGCCGCCGCGCTTGGTCCGTCGATGCAGGACCCGGCACCGGACCCGGCCGAGACAGCGGGCGAACCGCCATCGACGGTCGAGCCCCCGATGGCCGCCCCGAGCGCGACCGATGAGCCGATCGACACGTCGCATGCGCCCGAGTCGTCGGCCGCAGCCGAGCCCGAGGCACGGTTCGCCTCGGACGCGGCAGCCGCGGCCATCGGGCCGACGCCCCCGTCGTCTTCCGAAGACCCGGCCACACTGGGCTGGGACGCACTCGAAGCCTGGCTGGGCCAACAGGACCATCGCGGGGCAAGCCGCCCGGTCTTTGGCATCGGGGCACGCGATGCCGATGTGCTCATCGTCGGCGAGGCACCCGGTGCCAACGAGGATGCACAAGGCGTGCCGTTCGTCGGGCGTGCTGGCAAGCTGCTCGATCGAATGCTGTTCGCCATCGGCTGTTCGCGTGAGACCAACGTCTATATCACCAATATCTGCAAGTTCCGACCGCCGGACAATCGCGATCCGAATGCCGACGAAGTCGCAGCCGACTGGCCGGTGCTCGAACGCCAGATCGATCTCATGCAGCCGAAGCTGGTGGTCGCGGTCGGGCGGATCGCCGCACAGACGCTGCTCGACTGCAAGACGCCGCTCGGCAAGTTGCGCGGCGCGCTGCATCGGTATCCGCGGCGCGATCTCGATGTGCTGGTGAGCTATCACCCGGCTTATCTGCTGCGCAGCCCCGACCAGAAGGCACGCGCCTGGGCCGATCTCAAGCGCATCGCCCGACATATCGGCTCGCTGGACTCGTGAGTGCGCGGCTCGATGAGACCTGGCAGATCCGTCGGATGCGTCGCGACGATATCGCCGCGGTCCGAGGCATCGAGTCCACGGCCTACGATTATCCCTGGAGTGAGCGGATCTTTCGCGATTGCCTGCGCGTGGGATACCGCGCCTGGGTGATCGAGCCCGTCGATGGACCGCTAGCCGGCTATGCACTGGCTTCGATCGCGGTGGGCGAAGCCCATCTGCTCAATCTCTGTCTGGCCGAGTCCGCACGCGGCCGTGGTCTGGGCACGCGTCTGCTGGATTCGCTCGTGGCCCAGGCGCGGCGTGAAGCGGCCGCGGTGGTGATGCTCGAAGTGCGCCCCTCGAACACCGCGGCTCGGCGGCTGTATGCACGCTACGGTTTTATCGAACAGGGCCGGCGGCCCGGCTATTATCCCGGCGAAACCGTCCGCGAGGATGCCTTGTTGTTGTCGCTGGACATTACGCCATGAGCCGATCGACGCCCCGGTTCTCCGCAGGTGCCCGCTGGGGCTGGGCATTCTACGACTGGGCGAATTCGGCTTTCGCGACCACGGTCGTGGCCGGCTTCTTCCCGGTATTCTTCAAGACTTACTGGAGTGCCGACTATCCGGCTGCGACGAGCACGCTGCAGCTCGGGCTCGGCAGCGCACTGGCCAGTTTTCTGGTTCTGTTCCTTGCCCCTGTCGGCGGCGCCATTGCCGATCGCGGGCATCGCAAGAAAGCCGGTCTCGGACTGTCGACCGGTCTGGCGGTCGGGGCGACGGCGGCGTTGTTCTGGGTCGGTCAGGGCGCCTGGCTGAGCGCGATGACGCTGTTCGTGCTGGCCTCGATCGGCTTCTTCATGGCGATGGTTTTCTACGACAGTCTGATCGTGGACGTGGCCTCGCCCGAGGATTATGACCGGACTTCGGCGCTTGGCTATGGCCTCGGGTATCTGGGCGGCGGCATTCTTTTGGCTGTCAATGTCGCGATGACGCTGCGTCCCGAAATGTTCGGCCTCGCCGATCGGACGGCCGCGGTGCGCTGGTCGTTCTTGAGCGTGGCGGTCTGGTGGGCATTGTTCTCATTGCCCGTCTTCGGATTGGCACGAGAACCGCGCGGCGCGGCTCGTGCGCCGATCGGCCGGGCGCTGATCGACGGATTGCGCGATCTGCGTGTCACGGTGGCCGAGATTCTCGCCCAGCGTGCGGTCTGGCTGTTTCTGTTGGCCTATTGGCTCTACATAGACGGCGTGAACACCATCGTGCGCATGGCGGTGGACTTCGGACTTTCGCTGGGGTTCGGTCAGGAGAGCCTGATATTGGCGCTCTTGCTCGTGCAGTTCATCGGTTTTCCGGCGGCGATCGCCTTCGGCTGGCTGGCCGCGCGCTGGGATACGAAAAAAGCGATCTATCTCGGTCTGTGTGTCTACGGCGCGATCTCGGCCTGGGCCTATTTCCTGCAGGCGGTCTGGCAATTCTATGCCATGGCAGTGGCGATCGGGCTGGTGCAGGGCGGCGTGCAGTCGCTGTCGCGATCCTATTTCGCGCGCTTGATTCCCGAAGGCAAGGCCGGCGAGTATTTCGGTATCTACAATATGCTCGGCAAGTTCGCCGCGGTTCTCGGGCCCTTGCTGGTCGGTGTCGTGGCCGCCGTTTCCGGCAGCGCGCGGCTGTCGATCGTTTCCGTGGTCATTCTGTTCATCGCGGGGGGATGGTGTCTGACGCGCGTGGAGTCTAGGACCTGTTAACACGTCCCGCGTGCGCCGCGCCGGCGCTCATTTTTTGCAAGACAAGGCATCGGGCGCGTACGGCCGTCATTCTGGCGTCGCGAACGACAACGCCGGATTGCGGAAAATGACCGCCGTCCCGTCGGGTGGCGTCCAACAACCGGCCGTGCGGCGTTGCACGGCTTGACCTTGGTGTGACCAAGGCCGGCGCCTTGCCTGGCCGGTTTCTGGGCGGCAACGCGGTCACGTGCGAACTGTTATTAACCCGGCCTAAAAATAGATGATTTTTCGGGTTGATAACGCGCGTGTGCGACAGCACGCGCGCCACGGCCAACGGCCGTGAAGCCATTGAAGATAAAAAGACGGACAAGTGCCAGCGTTTCTTTCGATGGCGTTGAAAACAGCTGACGTCGTCAGCTGTTTTGGTGCCGGATTAATAACAGGCCCTAGATTCGGAGTTCGACGATGTTCGCCTATCCGCTCGATGACGCGCTGCAGCTTACCCTGGTCGCACCTCGACATGGCCCCGATCTTTTCGCGGCCGTCGATGCCAATCGTACCCACTTGCGGCAATGGCACCCCTGGGTCGATCGCACACGGTCGGTGAATGACTCACGAGGCGCGATCGTCGCGATGCAGGCGGCCTACCATGCGGGCGGGCAAATGCAGACGGCGATCTACGAAAACCACGCTCTGGTCGGCATGGTCGGTTTCAACCAGATCGATGCCGGCAACCGGCTGGCCACGCTCGGCTACTGGTTGATTGCCGATGCCCAGGGCCGCGGCATCGTGACGAGGGCCTGCCGGGCCTATCTTGCCCACGGTTTCGATACGCTGGGGCTCAATCGAATCGAGATCCGTTGCGGGGTCGACAACGAGCGCAGTCGACGGGTCGCCGAGCGGCTCGGCTTTTCGCTCGAGGGCATACTGCACGACCGCGAATGGCTCTACGATCATTTCATCGATCATGCGATCTACGGGTTGAAGACGCCGCACGCCGCGTAGTCTCGTCACGGTATCGACAAACGCTGGTGGCCGTCTCTGGCTGCCGCGAACGTTACCCGTTGCCGGCGAGGTGGTCGTGTTCGTCGGCGGCGATCGTGCGTACGAGCTCGGCGAACTGGCGCGCCGAGGTCGACAGGGCTTCGCCGCGACGTGTGAGAATGCCGAAGGGCGCCATCACTTCGTCGAGCTGGACCGGCAGACGCACGATCAGCCCCATGTCGAGATAATCCCGCACCACCGATTCGCTCATCACCAGAATGCCGTCGCCGCGCCTGACCAGTTGCAGGGCCGCGAAAATCGAGCCGCATTCGATGGTATCGCGTGGCGAGACCAGGCCGCGGCGTTCCAGTTCTTTCTCGAAAGCCTGTCTGGCCGGCGTGGCCATCGGCTGGACCAGCCACGGCCAGTCCTCGAGAAGACGGGCGAGGTCCAGCCGCGACGTGCCGGCCAGTGCATGGTCGTGGCGCACCACCACGATCATGCGTTCATTGGCCAGGGGCTCGAAATCGAACTCGTTGTGTTGCAACGCCGCGGCATAACGCCCGATCGCCATGTCGATCCGGCTGCGGGCCAGCAGATCCAGCAACTGATCGCTGGTTTCGCCCATGAGCCGGATTCGCAGCAGGGGGCGCTGGCGTTTCATGTCGATGACCGCACGCGCGACGAGATCCGGTGCTGCACCCATGATGGCGCCCACCACCAGCTCGCCGCCGTCACCGTCGCGATACCGCTGCAGTTCCCCGGCGCACCGGTCCAGGCGGGTCAGGGCGTTGCGGGCGAAGCCGATCAGCACTTCGCCGAGACCGGTCGGGACCACACCGCGCGCCTCGCGCGTGAACAGCGTGCTGTCGAACGTGGTTTCGATCTCGCGCAGCATCCGTGTGGCCGCCGGTTGCGACATGTTCATCGCCTCGGCCACGCGATGCAGATTCCGGCGCTCGTCGAGCAGTCGGATCATCAACAGATGCTTGTAACGCAGGCGATTGAGCAGGGCGGTTTGAGAGACGGCTGCCACGACGAGCCCCGTTGAGAAGTGCGCGCAGAACTTAGCAATACCTTCATGCTATTGCTCGTATCGCGGCTGAGACATTGGTCTTAGAGGGTTGAAGACGGCATTGAGCCATCCCCTGTCAAAGCCTGCTGGGCAAGGCTTTGGTTTATCGATAACAAAAATGCATTGCTTTGTGTCGTGCGCGTATTGGCGTCTCGGGCAAGCCGGCTGGTTTTCTCGTTGCATCGAGAAAACCAAAAGCCGTTGATAAGGAGTTGCTCATGGCCATGCCGACCATCAAGCAGGTGCGTGCCTACACCGTTCGCGGTGGCGGGGCCGATTATCACGATCAGGGCGAGGGCCACTGGATCGACGGCCAGATCGCCACGCCCATGAGCAAGTATCCGGCCTATCGCATGCAGCGCCGCAGCTTCGGGCTCAACGTGCTGGGCACGCTGGTCGTCGAGATCGAGGCCAGCGACGGCACGATCGGCTTCGCCGTGACCACGGCCGGCGAGATCGGGGCCTATATCGTCGAGAAACATCTGTCGCGGTTTCTCGAGGGAAAAAAGGTCACCGACATCGAAAAGATGTGGGACCAGATGTATCACGCGACCCTGTTCTACGGCCGCAAGGGCATCGTGGTGAACACGATCTCGGGCGTGGATCTGGCGCTCTGGGATTTGCTGGGCAAGGTGCGGGGCGAGCCGGTGCACGCCCTGCTCGGCGGTCCGGTACGCGATGAGTTGACCTTCTATGCCACCGGCGCGCGGCCCGATCTGGCCCAGGAGATGGGCTTCATCGGCGGCAAGCTGCCGCTCAAGCACGGCCCGGCCGAATTCGATACCGGTTTGCAGGCCAATCTCGAACAGCTGGCCGACATGCGGGCTCGCGTAGGCGACGATTTCTGGTTGATGTTCGACTGCTGGATGAGTCTGAACGTGGAATACGCCACGCGCCTGGCCCACGGCGCATCCGAACTCGGCCTGAAATGGATCGAGGAGGCCCTGCCGCCGGACGACTACTGGGGCTATGCGGCATTGCGCCGCAACATGCCGGCCGGCATGTGGTCGACCACCGGCGAACACGAGGCCACGCGCTGGGGCTTCCGGATGCTGCTGGAAATGGACTGCTGCGACGTGATCCAGCCGGACGTCGGCTGGTGCGGCGGCGTGACCGAGCTGATCAAGATCTCGGCGCTGGCCGATGCCCACAACAAGCTGGTCATCCCGCACGGCTCGTCGGTCTATAGCTATCACTTCGTGATCACGCGCCACAACAGCCCGTTCTCGGAGTTTTTGATGATGGCGCCGGAGGCCGATCGGGTCGTGCCGATGTTCACGCCGTTGCTGGAGGGCGAGCCGGTGCCCGAAAACGGTCGCATCAAGGCCAGCGCGCTCGACGCGCCGGGCTTTGGGGTGACGATCGCTGCCGATGCCGATCTGGCTCGGCCCTATACGCACTGATCGGCCATGATCGTTCGGGCGTTTCGAATGCAGCTCTATCCCGGCCAGATCGACGCGTATCGACGTCGGCACGACGCGATCTGGCCGGAGCTGGCGGGCGCGCTGCGAGCCGCGGGCATCATCGACTATCGCATCTTCTGCGACGAGACGACCGGCACCCTGTTCGCGGTCATGACCCTGGCCGACGATCACAGGGCCGACGGTTTGCCGCAGGCTGCCGTCATGCAGCGTTGGTGGGCTCATATGGCGGACATCATGGAAACCGAAGCCGACGATGCGCCGGTCGAAGTGCCGCTGACGCCGGTCTTTTCACTGATCGAGGAGGGCGACGATGCGCGTGATTGATCCGCATGTTCATTTCTGGCGGCTGGATCGCGGCAACCAGCCCTGGCTCGAGAATCCCCAACCCAATCTGCTCGGCGATTACTCGCCGATGGCCCGGGATTTCGGGCCGGTCGAGCTGTGTGCCGCGGCCGGCGATATAGAGATCGAGGCCGTCGTGCATGTCGAGGCCGATGCCATCGATCCGGTCGCCGAGACCGAATGGCTGGCTGGTTTACCCGGCGCGGATGCCTCGCACGATCTGCCCAGCGCGCTCGTGGTCGGCGCTGATCTGTCGGCGCCGGACGTCGGCGAGACGCTTTCAAGACAGATGGCGGCCAGCGATCGGGTGCGCGGCGTACGCCAGATCCTGAACGTGCACGCCGATCCGTTATTCGATTACGTCGGCCGACATTACATGCGCGAGCCGGCCTGGCGAGCCGGTTTTGAACAGCTCGCCGCGCAGGGCCTGTCGTTTGATCTGCAGCTTTATCCGGACCAGATGGGCTCGGCCGCGCAGCTGGCAGCCGACTTTCCGGACGTGACCTTCGTGATCAACCACGCCGGCATGTATGTCGATCGACATACAACAGCCGGCTGGCGGGCCTGGCGCGACGGGCTGGCGGCACTGGCCGCACGGGCCAACGTGACGATCAAGCTCTCGGGGTTCGGCATGCTCGATCACGACTGGACGCACGGCAGCATCCGGCCGCTGATCCTCCAGGCCATCGATACGTTCGGCGTCGAGCGGTGCCTGTTCGCCTCGAACTATCCGGTCGACGGGCTTTATGCCGACTATCCGACGATCTGGACGGCCTATGCCGAGATCCTCGGCGGGGCGAGTGCGTCGGATCGCGCGGCGCTTTTCGCCGATAACGCGCGCCGGGTCTATCGCCTGGACGCGACATAACAAGACGAGACACAAAACAGAGGAGATTGCTTCATGGGCGCCGTGCTACTCGGGGTGTTCCTGCATTTCGTCGGCGGCTTTGCAGCCGGCAGCTTCTATATCCCCTACAAGGAGGTCAAACGCTGGTCGTGGGAAAGCCTCTGGATTCTCGGCGGGCTGTTCTCCTGGCTCCTGGTACCCTGGATCGCGGCACTCATCACGGTCCCGGGCTACGGTTCGATCCTGTCGAATGCCGACACGTCCACGCTGTTCTGGACCTATATCTTCGGCGTGCTGTGGGGTGTCGGCGGGCTGACCTTCGGCCTGACGATGCGTTATCTCGGTCTGAGCCTGGGCATGGCGATCGTCATGGGCCTGACCTCGGCCTTCGGCGCGCTCATGCCGCCGCTGTATCGCGATCTGTTCACCGACGCCACGACCGGTACGTTGAGTTACATGTTCTCGACGACCGGTGGGCTGCTCGTGCTCGGCGGTGTGGTGGTGTCGCTGGTCGGTATCGGCGTCTGCGGCCGGGCCGGCATGATGAAGGAAAAAGAGGTCTCGGATGCCGACAAGTATGCCGGCGTGGCTGAGTTCTCGTTGCCCAAGGGGCTGGCCGTGGCGATTGTCTCGGGCGTGTTGTCGGCGGCCTTCAACTGGGGCATCAACGCCGGCCACCCGCTGGCTCAGGCGGCCCTGGACAGCGGCGCCAACTCGCTGTTCCAGAACAATGTGACCTTCATGTTGATCATGTGGGGCGGACTGACGACCAATGCCATCTGGTGTGTCGCGATGAATATCCGCAACCGCAGCTACACCGACTACGTGAACACCGACACGCCGCTGGTGCGTAATTATCTGCTGTGCGCGATCGCCGGCACGACGTGGTTCCTGCAGTTCTTCTTCTACGGCATGGGGGCTTCGAGACTGGCCAACGACGCCAGCTCCTGGGTGCTGCACATGTCGTTCATCATCATCGTGTCGAGCCTGTGGGGGCTGTTCTTCAAGGAATGGCAGGGCACGTCCCGGACCAATCGCCAAGTACTGCTGGCCGGCATCGTGATCATCCTGGTCTCGGTGGTGATGGTCGGCTTCGGCAATTATCTGCGTTAACGAAAGGACGGGAAAACGCATGCTGCTCAATAATCGCAACGTCTTTGTCACCGGCGGATCGAAGGGCATCGGTCGCGCCATCGCGCTCAAGTGCGCCGAGCACGGCGCCAACGTCGCGATCAGTGCCGAGGACAGTCCCGAATCCCGCGGCGCCTTGGCCGCGACCGCCGAGGCTATCGCTGCCCACGGCGTGAAATCGGCCTGGATCGCTGCACCCGCGGAGGATCCCGAAACCGGGCAGCGACTGGTGGATACGGCCGTCCGTGCCTTCGGTCGGCTGGATACATTCATCAACAACGCCGGCATCTGTCCGTTCCATTCGTTTCTGGACATGCCACGCGAGACGTATCAGAAGACGGTCGACGTCAATCTCAACGGCGCTTTCTTCGCCGTTCAGGCCGCAGCCAACCAGATGGTCGCGCAGGGCGAGGGCGGCGCGATCGTCGCGGTCAGCTCCATTTCGGCGCTGGTCGGCGGCGGCATGCAGACGCATTACACGCCCACCAAGGCCGGCGTGCTGTCGTTGATGCAATCGACGGCCGTGGCCCTGGGTCCGCACGGCATCCGTTGCAACGCCCTGTTGCCCGGCACGATCGAAACCGACATCAATCGCGCCGATCTGGCCGATACGGACAAGCGGTCCTATATGGAAAGCCGCACGCCGCTCGGCCGACTCGGCGCGCCGGATGACCTGGCCGGACCGGCGGTGTTTCTGGCCTCGGATCTGGCGCAATACGTCACCGGCGCGGCGCTGCTGGTCGACGGCGGTCTGTTCGTGAATCTGCAGTAATTTCGCGGAGTAGCTCCCCATGGAACATCCCAAGAATCGTTTTCTCGCCGCGCTGGACCGAGCACCGGTGCACGGTTGCTGGCTCGGCACGGGCAGTGCCTACGTCGCCGAGATCGTGGCGACCACCGGTTTCGAATGGCTCCTGATCGACGGCGAACACGCGCCCAACACGGTGCCCGGCATTCTGGCCCAACTCCAGGCGATCGCGCCCTACGACACGGCGCCGGTCGTGCGTGCGGTCAATCACGACCCGGCGCTGATCAAGCAGTTGCTGGATATCGGTGCGCAGACGCTGATGATCCCGATGGTCGAGACGGCCGCACAGGCCGAGGCCCTGGTGGCGGCCACACGCTATCCGCCCGCGGGCTTTCGTGGTGTCGGTGGCGGTCTGATTCGCGCTGGCCGCTGGGGCGCGGTGGCCGACTATCAGGCTGAAGCGCGCGATGAAATCTGCCTGATCGTTCAGATCGAATCCCAAACCGGTGTCGAGAACGCCGAGGCGATTGCCGCGGTTGACGGCGTGGACGGCGTATTCGTCGGCCCGGCCGATCTGTCGACGAGCGTCGGTCATCCGGGGGCGCCCGGCCACGAGACCGTCCAGCGACTGATTCATCAGGCGCTGGAGGCGGCACGCCGGGCCGGCAAGCCGGCCGGGATTCTGGCGCCCGCCGCCTCGGATGCCGATGCCTACGGGCAGGCCGGTTTTCAGTTCATCGCAACCGGCATCGATATCGTGATGCTGGCGGATACGGCACGTGCGACCGCAAGACGCCATCGCGGCGGCGAGCGCGCGGGGGCAGGCGGGTCCGCAAGCCGGACCTATTGAGGGTCGTGATGGTCGCGCCAGACGAGATTCCGGCATGACGGCGCTCGATCGGGCCGTTGCAAAGAATCGTCGGCGACTGGTGCCGTTCATGCTCGCGCTCTATGTGCTGGCGTTCCTGGATCGGTCGAACATCGGTTTTGCCAAGGATGCCTATCAGCTCGATACAGGGCTGAGTAACGAGGTCTATGCGCTGGGTGCCGGTATCTTCTTCGTGCTCTATGCCTTTCTCGGCATGCCGGCCAATCTGATCATGCATCGCTGGGGCGCGAAGAAATGGATCGGCACGATCACGGTGCTGTGGGGCCTGCTGTCGGCCGCCATGGCCTGGGCCGATACCGAGACGAAATTCCTTGTCGTGCGTACGCTGCTCGGGGCGGTCGAGGCCGGCTTCTTCCCCGGCATGATCTATCTGACCTCGCTGTGGTTCCCGCGCGACAAGCGCGCCGGGATCATGGGCCTGTTCTACATGGGCGCGCCCCTGGCGCTGACTTTCGGCTCGCCGCTGTCGGGCGCGTTGCTGGAAATGCACGGCTTTGTCGGTCAGCCGGGCTGGTTCTGGATGTTTCTTGTCGAGGGGTTGATGGCCGTGGTGGCAGGCGTGTTCACGTTCGTCTGGCTGGATGACACGCCCGAGACAGCGCGTTTTCTCACCGGCGAGGAAAAACGTGTGCTGCGAGAGACGCTCACGGGCGAAAAGGCGGACGCCGCGACCGGCCGCATACGCGATGCCGCTCGACAGCCGCGCATCTGGCATCTGGCGATCATCTACATGACGATCCAGATCGCGGTCTACGGGCTGATCTTCTTCCTGCCGACTCAGGTCGCGGCCCTTCTGGGCACCGAGGTCGGCTTCCGGGCTTCGGTGGTCGCCGCCATTCCCTGGCTCGCAGCCCTTCTGGGCACGTGGCTCATCCCGAAATTCTCGGACCGGACCGGCGAGCGGCGCGTGACCGCGACTGTCACGCTGTTCCTGGCCGGACTGGGCATCGGCATATCGGGTCTTGTCTCGCCGCTGGCCGCCATCGTGGCGCTGAGCGTGGCCGCGATCGGTTTCATCGCGGTCCAGCCGATCTTCTGGACGCTGCCGACCCGGCTTTTGTCGGGGACCGCGCTGGCGGCAGGCATCGGTTTCGTCAACATGTTCGGCGCCTTCGGTGGCTTTCTGGCGCCGATGATTCGTGTTCGTGCCGATGCGCTGTTCGGCAATCAGGTGGCCGGGCTGATAACGCTGGCCGGAGTCGCGGTGCTCGGCGCCGCACTGCTCTTCGGGCTCGGCGGTGCGCCGGGGAAAACGCGGGCGACATCGGCATTTGGCAAGGTGGATGGATAGGTGCGCTGGCCGCAGCAGCACTGCAAAACCAAAGCAAGGAGAACGCAATGAGTGATGTGACGACCTACCAGAACTACATCGATGGCACGTTCGTCGAGTCGGTGGCCGGTGAGCTGCGCGACAATCGCAATCCGGCGAACGATGCGTTGTTGTCACGGGTGCCGGAGTCCGATGCCGACGATGTCCAGCGGGCGGTCGAAGCCGCGCGCGCCGCGCAGGCCGGTTGGGCGGCCACACCGGCGGTCGAACGAGCAGGGTATCTCACCGCGATCGCCGACAAGCTACGGGCCAACGCCGATCATCTGGCCAGCGTCATTGTGGCCGAGCAGGGCAAGGTGCGCGCCCTGGCCGAGACCGAAGTGAACTTCACCGCCGACTATCTCGACTACATGGCCGGCTGGGCCCGACGCATCGAGGGCGAGATCATCGAAAGCGATCGCCCCGGCGAGCACATGTTCCTGTTTCGCAAGCCGCTCGGCGTCGTGGCCGGCATCCTGCCCTGGAATTTCCCGTTCTTCCTCATCGCCCGCAAGATGGCGCCGGCCCTGGTTACCGGCAACACCATCGTGGTCAAGCCCAGCGAGGAAACGCCGAACAATTGTTTCGAGTTCACGAAACTGGCCGATACCGTCGGCTTGCCGAAGGGCGTGTTCAACGTTGTTTCCGGCGGCGGGGCGAGCACCGGTAACGCGCTTACGGCCCATCCGGATGTCGATCTGATCAGTTTCACCGGCAGCGTGGGCACCGGCTCGGCGATCATGCACAACGCCGCGGACCACATCACCAAGGTGAACCTGGAGCTGGGCGGCAAGGCACCGGCGATCGTGCTGGACGATGCCGATCTCGATCTGGCCGTCCAGGCGATCAAGGACTCGCGCGTGATCAACAACGGTCAGGTCTGCAACTGTGCCGAGCGGGTTTACGTGCAGCGCGGCGTGGCCGAGGCCTTCCAGGAAAAGATCGCCAAGGCCATGCAGGCCACCAGCTACGGCGATCCGGGCGCGGATTCGTCGGTGGATATGGGCCCGCTGATCAACCAGGCCGGCCTGGACAAGGTCTCGCGCATGGTCGATTCGGCCAAACAGGCCGGGGCCGAAGTGTTGACCGGCGGTCGCGTGGCCGATGTCGGCCAGGGCTATCACTTCGAGCCGACGGTGCTTGCCGCCTGCACGCCCGACATGGACGTGATGAAAGACGAGATCTTCGGCCCGGTCCTGCCGATCCAGGTCGTCGACGATCTGGACGAGGCGATCGCACTCGCCAACAACTCCGACTATGGCCTGACCTCATCGGTCTATACCGCCAGCCTCAATCAGGCGCTCAAGGCCGTGCGCGAACTGGAATACGGCGAGACTTACGTCAACCGCGAAAACTTCGAGGCCATGCAGGGCTTCCACGCCGGCACCGGCAAGTCGGGCATCGGCGGCGCGGACGGCAAGCACGGGTTGTACGAATACACCCGGACACACGTCGCCTATATCCAGACGTAAGACAGGCGTCGTCGCTCGGCGGACCGTTATGGTCTGCCGGGTATCTTGTCGACCATGCCATCGGGCGGCGCTCGGCGGTCCATCAGCCAGGCACGAGCGTCAGCCGGTTTGCGCTGACGCGCGATGACCGGGGCCGGCCGATCGCTATCGCGGATGGTTGTGGATGCGGCGCAGCGCTGCCCGTTCAGTCCAGTTCTGGGGGCGCTTTCAACCAGGCCTCGACCTCGGGCGGCAGTTGGCGCGGCTGCGGATCGAAGCCCTGGCGTTGCAGCCAGTCGCGTACGGCCAGCCCGGTTCCGCCCGGCCAGTATTGCGCGCAGGCCTTGTCCACGTGGAAGTATTCCGCGAGTTCGCCGTCGGGCAGGGTGATCTCGCCGTGGCCGACCAGGTGATAGGCCAGCAGGATCTGATTCTTGCGGGCAAAACCGTATACGCCGATGAACTCGGTGATCTCGGCGGCCAGCCCCAGTTCCTCGGCGACTTCCCGCACGACCGCATCGCGCGGTTCTTCGCGTGGCTCGAGAAAGCCGGTGACCACGCCATACATCCCCTTTGGCCAGCGCACATTGCGCGCGAAGACGAGTTGGCCCTCGTGCTCGACGATACCGGCGACGACCGGGATGGGGTTGTCCCAGAACACGAAACCACAGCCCGGATCGCCGCAGACGCGCCGATCGATTCCGGACAGGCGCTTGGTCATCAGCGGGGTGGCGCAGACGGGGCAATAGCGGCGACGGTCATCCATGGTTCCTCCAGTGCGCGCCTATCCTACGCGATCCCGGCCGCGACGAGACCATGCCGCAGGCCACCGACCGACGGTCATTCCAGAACCGAATCGATGACAGAAACAAATTCATTTGAGTGATCGATCGTCCACGCCTAGCCTGCATCCGCCGGCGCGATCACGGCGATGTCTATCGTCGATGTGATGCGAACCGTGCAAGTCAGGCCCTGCAAGGAGAACAAGAGTGGGCGACACGCGATTCTCGACGAATCTGGCGATCTGCTGTTTCGGATCGTTCATCAATATCGTGGCGATGACGGTGTTCATGCCGTTCCTGCCGGCTTATGTCGAGTCGCTCGGCGATTACTCGCCGGATCAGGTCTATGTCGCCTCCGCGGCCTGTTATGCGGTGACGTTTCTGACGGCCGCGGTGCTGGCACCGGTTTGGGGACGATTGGCCGACCGCTACGGCTCCAAGCCCAATCTGATTCGCGCCAGCTGCGGCATGTTTGTCTGTATGAGCCTGATCGCGCTGGCCGACTCGGTGTGGCAACTGTTTCTGTTGCGCGCCCTGGTCGGCGCGGCCGGTGGCTACACTTCGGGGGCGGCCATTCTCGTGGCACAGCAGAGCCGCACACACAGCGGTTTCACCCAGGGCCTGCTGGCATCCAGCGTCCTGCTCGGCAGTCTGGCCGGGCCAGCGATCGGTGGCTTTCTGGCGGTCGGCATCGGGATGCGCGGCGTGATCGCGATCACCAGCGCGCTGATTCTCGTCAATGTCATCGCCACGCTGGGCCTGACCTCGGACCGGCCGGAAGCCGTTCCCGGTCACGCTCGCTCGTGCACGCGGCCGTCGCCCGCCTTGGATGGGCGATACGCTGGGCTGCTGGTTGCTGCCGCGGCCGTGATGATCGTCAGCGTATCGATCGAGCCGATCATCTATGCCTACGTCAGCACCCTGCAGGGCGGGCAGACTCCGTTCGCCGCGGCCGGGCTGGCGCTGTCGGCCATGGCGCTCGGCAGCGTCGTCTCGTCGTCGATCGCCGGGCGCCTGGCCGACCGCATCGGTTACGAGCGTGTGCTGGCGGCCGCCTTCGGGCTGTCGGCGGTGTGGCTCGTGGCGCATGTATTCGTCGACCGGTCGAGCACGCTGGTCGTCCTGCGTTGTCTGCTCGGTCTGTCGATCGGCGGCGCGTTGCCCTGTATCCGCGCGCGGCTGAAGCAGATCAGCGATCCGGCCGGTATCGGTCGTGTGATCGGCTGGTCGACGTCGGCACAATACGTCGGCCAGGTCGCCGGACCGCTCGGGGCCGGTCTGATCGCGGCAGCGGTCGGCATCCCCGCGGTCTTCCTCGCGAGTGCAGCCGTGAGCGCGCTCGTGGCGCTGGGCTTCGTGACACGGGGGCTGCACGACAGCGCTTGATGTGCCATGGCCATCGCCGGACCGTATCAGCGACCACGGCCGATCCGAAAGCGCGCAGCGCGGCGCATGAAGGCCCGGCGGGCAGCCGGACCGGGAGCCGGATACGCATAGCGCATCTGGGTGTATTGCGCGGCCAGCTCGGGCAGCTCGGGCGCCAGGCTGGGTCGGCGCCGGACGGCTCGGGCGGCCAGGGCGCCTGGTGTTTCGCCGGTTATGCGTATCAAGCCACGACGGGCCAGCCGGCGTTCCACGCGCAGCCAGGCACGCACCACGCCGTCGGGAGAGCGCGTCGGGCGCATGCGCCAGGCCAGCAGCAGGGAAATCAGACCGAGGGCGGCGACGATGAGGCCGGTGAGCACGGCCAGCGCCGGCCCGAAGCCGCCGAGACCGAGACGGCTGAACAGTTTCTCCTGCAGAGCCGGGCCATAGGCCAGAAACCACTGGTTCCAGGCGGCGTTGATGCCGTCCCAGGCCATGCGTGCCTGAAACCAGGGGTCGCGGTCGTCGCCGCGTGCCATGAAGGCCAGATCGCCGCGGTCGGCCACGGCCGCGGCAATGCTGTCGTCGATACGCGCGGGGGCGACCGCCGCCGTGGGGTCGACGCGCACCCAGCCCCGGCCGGCGATCCAGACCTCGGACCAGGCGTGGGCGTCGGCATTGCGCACGATCCAGTAATCGCCGTAGTCGGCCTTGCGGGCGCCAAGGAAACCGGTGACCACACGGGCCGGCACGCCCGCGGCTCGCATGAGAAACGTGAAGGCGCCAGCGTAATGCTCACAGAATCCGGCTCGGGTGCGAAACAGGAACGCATCGATGCTGTCTTCGCGCGGCGTGCGCGGCGGACTGAGCGTGTAGCGGAACGGCTCGTGGCGAAAAAGCGCGCGGGCCTGGTTCACGATCGCCGGTGTGGAATCGGCCGCGGCGGCCCAGCGTTGTGCCAGTGCGCGAGCGCGGGGGTTGCCGTGTGTCGGCAGGGCGAGTGCGCGCCGGCGTGTGGCCGGGCTGAGGTCCAGCCCGAGCCGATACGATGTCGCTGAACGTTCGACGTAGCGTATGCGTTCCTTAATCGGCGCCTCGGCGACCAGCGTACCGCCCGTGGTGCGCCCATCGCCGGGGCGCGCTTTCAGCGGCGCATCGAGAGCGAGTAGCCAGCGCTTGCCGTTCGGCTCCAGCGTGATGTCAATGCGCAGCGGCGCGGACAGGGCCTCGACATCGCCGGGCGGCGGGGGCGCAGCCCGGTTCTGCCAGGTCCCGCCGGCCAGATCCCAGAACACGGGGCCGCGCCAGTAACGTTGATCGGGGGATGGCACCGGGCCGTCAAAGCGTGCCCGGAAAGCGACTGCGCCCGAACGCGCCAGTCGCTCGATCGCCCCGGGCGACATGCGATCGGACAGTCCGGTCAACCCGGTGCGGCCGTCGTTGGCCGGCAGGCCCCACAACGGGCCCGGCAGGCGAGGAAAAAGGAGAAAAAGCGCCACGGCAATGGGCACGGCAAGGCCCAGAAGCGCCGCCGACTCGCGCAGCGCGTGCCCGCTCCGGTGGGCGCCGGGCAGTGTGTGCAGATATACGAAGGCCGCGATCACGGCCCAGACACCGATGACCAGGCTGGCCGCCATGGCCATCGACTGCGAGAACAGAAACTGGGTGGCGAGCACGAAACAACACAGCGTCAGCACGACATACGCATCGCGAGCGCGTGTCAGTTCGGACAGCTTCAGGCCCAGCATCAACACCAGCAGCGACACGCCGGCATCCTGGCCGTTGACCCGGCCGAAGGCCGCGAAAACGCCCGCGAAGCAGGCCGCGGTCAACAACGCTCGGACGATGAGCGGCGGGGGGCGATGTCGTCTGGCCAGGGCGATGCCCTGCCAGATTAGCAGTGCGGCAACGAGCGCGCTGACCCACCACGGCAGATGCATGACGTGTGGTGCCATGATCAACGCCACGAGTCCGACGAGCACGCCGCGCTCTCGCGTGCCGAGGCGCATCGCGGAAACGTGCCGGCTCATGAGAAGACCGCCAGCGCGTCCAGACAGACACGACGATGGCGCGGGCCCTGATCCGGACCGTAGCGGGCCTCGGGCAGCACGAGTTCGTAGCGCCGGCCGGCTGCATCGGCCTCGACGATCCACAACGCGAGTTGCGACAACCGCGCTTCCAGGGCCAGATGGTCGAGCGCGCCGTAGTCGAAACAGGCACTCGGCGCACCGCCGGATCGAGCGCGTTCGCGAACCAGCAGATGCGGTCGACGCGCGCTGTGTTTCCAGTCGATATCGCGGGCCGGGTCGCCGTCGCGATACGCGCGCAGCCCGGCGAATTCTGTCTCGTTGCCACCGTGGGGGCTGGATTCGACTGCCCCGTCGGCCGGGCCCGTCGGGGTCGCCGAATCACCGTGCGGGCGCGGATGCACCATGACCGAAACATCCGGCGCCAGTTGCGTCCAGCATCGAAACAGGCCGAGCGGATAGCGCGACTCGAGCCTCATGGTGGGCAGGGCCAGCCGGCCACGCCGAGTGGTGGGCAGGTCGATCTCGACCGTGGTGTGTGGGCCGACATCGAAAAAACGCGTTGCGGTCGACCCGAGCGTGATACCCAACCGGCGCCGATCACGGCGGGCACGGCGCGTGAACACGAGATTGAGCCGAGCGGTGTCCCCGGCAAAGACCGGCGCGGCCTGGATTTCGTCCAGGGTGAGACCGGACAGGTTGCGATGTGCCCGGTGCATCGAGACCAGGCCGACGGCACCGAGCCAGAACGTCAGCACGAAGGCGAGGTTATTGCCGTAGTTGGTCGCGCCGAGCGTCATGACGAGCAACAAGAGCGCGAACAGGCCACAGGCGGCCGTCGGCAGGATGTACAGCCGACGCGGCGAGACGGCCAGCGGCGGCGGCGTGCGCGGCGTACGACGGTCGATCTGGCGCGCGACGAAACCGCCGATGCCGCGCCTCGGCGCTGCCATGTCAGGGCAGATCGACGGCGGCGAGCAGACGGGCCGAGGCGAGCCCGTCATCGGCGGCCAGATGCAGCCGATGGTCGACGACGGCCGGCAGCACGGTCTGAACGTCCTCGGGCGTGACATGATCCCGGCCGGCCAGCCAGGCGGCCGCCTGGGCCGCCCGGCGCAGGGCGATACCGGCTCGCGGCGACAAGCCGGTGGCGAACGCGTTATCCGTTCGGGTCCGTACGATCAGGGCCAGCAGGTAATCGATCAGCGGCGGGGCCAGGGCGACGTCTGCGACGGCCTGTTGCCAGGCGATGAGTTGTGCCGGATCGGCGACGGCAACCAGTGTCGGATCGGCCGGCCGCCCGGCGGCGGCCAGCAGGCGACGTTCCGCATCCGCCGGCGGATAGCCGATATGGATCCGCATCAGGAACCGATCGAGTTGCGAATCGGGCAGATCGAACGTGCCACTGCGGTCAACCGGGTTCTGGGTCGCGATCACATGGAAAGGCTTTTCGAGTACATGCGTGGCGCCCTCCACGGTGACCTGGCCTTCGGCCATGGCCTCCAGCAGCGCACTCTGGGTACGCGGGCTTGCCCGGTTGATCTCGTCGGCGAGAACGAGCCGATGAAACAGAGGGCCACGGCGGAAGACAAAGGCCGTGCGGTGGCTGTCGAAGACCGAGACGCCGACGATATCGCCGGGCAACAGATCGCTGGTGAACTGGATCCGAGTGAAATCCAGGGCGAAGACACGGGCCAGTCCCTGGGCCAGTGTGGTCTTGCCCACGCCGGGCACATCCTCGATCAGCAGATGTCCGCCGGCCAGCAGGCAGACCAACGACAGATCGATCGGCTCGGGCTTGCCGTGCAATGTCTCGGCAAGCCACATGCGGATATCGGTGAGCCGGCCCGGCGACTGCGGGTCGGGCCGGGCGGCGGTCTGCGAGGAACCACGCTCGCGCATCATCGAAGTGACAACAGAACAGCGATAGGGTCAGCCTACCCGGCCTGCAAAGACGATGCGATGCTCAATCGCCGCGTCCGATACGATCGTCGTGGCTGCGGTCGGGATCATTCTTGCGCTGGTATTCACCTTCGATGCTGCCGTCACGTCCGCTGCCCGGGCCACGCCGCCAGCCGCCGGCCGCTCCGGCACCGCGTCCGCCGGGGGCGAGTATGACGAGTCGGGACAACAATCCGCGGGCGATGCGCTCACGCAGGTTCGGTACCAGCAGGCAGAACCCGAGGATGTCGGAGATGAAGCCCGGCGTGAGCAGTAAAAGCCCCGCGAACAGCAGCGCGGCGCCGTCGACCATCGGCAGTGCCGGGGCTTCGCCACGCGCCTGGGCCTCGCGGATCCGGGCCATGACGGTCAGCCCCTGACGCCGTACGAGTTGGCTGCCGATCACGGCGGTCAGCAGTACGAGCGCGATGGTCGGCACGATGCCGATCAGCCCGCCGATCTTGATGAGCACGAACAGCTCGACGATCGGCGCGATGATGAACAACAGAAGCAATCGGGCAGCCATGGGTTTGTCTCGTCGGGTTCGTGAATGTTGTCGGTGCGGCCTCGGCATGGTCGATCTGTCTACAGGGCCGCGATGCGCGCTCGCTGTTCGGTCAATTCGCCGTGCTCGCGCTCCAATTCAAGCAACTGCGCACGCGCCTTGTCCACGACTTCGGCCGGTGCCTTGGCCACGAACGACTCGCTGGCCAGCCGGTTGCGCGTGCCGGCGAGATCCTTTTCCAGCTTGGTCAGACGCTTGTCCAGGCGTGCCAGTTCGGCCTCGGTGTCGATCAGACCGGCGAGCGGCACACGCAGCTGCATGTCGCCGACGAGTGCGACCGCCGATTCCGGGATCTCGGCGGCCGGCAGCTCGTCGATCGAGGCCACACCAGCCAGGAAATCGATCGCGGCGCGGTTGGCGCGCAGTCGGTCACGATCGGCGGCATCGGCGCCGGCCACCAGGACCGGAACACGCTGCTTCGGTGCCAGATCCATCTCGCCGCGGATCGTGCGCAGCCCGCCGATGACCTTCTTGAGCCAATCGATCTCGGCTTCGGCCTGCGGGTCGATGCGCGCCTCGTCGGCTACCGGGAACGGGGCCAGGGAAATACTGCGGCCGGCTGTCTCGGCATCGCCCCGGGCCAGCGGCGCGACACGTTGCCAGATCTCTTCGGTGATGAACGGCATCAACGGGTGCATCAGGCGCAGTGTGGTTTCCAGCGTGCGGACCAGCGTGCGCTGCGTGCCGGCTTTCGCGGCCGCGCTGGCGGGCCCGGACAGCACGGGTTTGATCAGTTCGAGATACCAGTCACAGAAGTGGTGCCAGACGAAATCGTGAATGGCGCTGGCGGCCAGATCGAAACGATAGGCATCGAACTGGGTCGTGACCTCGCGCTCGACCCGCTGGAGGTGCGACACGATCCAGCGATCCGCGGCCGAGAGCTCGATCGCCGCGTCGTCGGGCAGCTCGAAATCTGCGGGCACCTGCATGAGCGCGAAACGCGCGGCGTTCCAGAGCTTGTTGCAGAAATTGCGATAGCCCTCGACGCGGCCGAGATCGAAGCGGATATCGCGCCCGGGCGAGGCCAGGGCGGCGAAGGTGAAACGCAGAGCGTCGGTTCCGTAGGCCGCGATGCCGTCGGGAAAGGCACGGCGTGTGGCTTTCTCGATCGCCTTGGCCTTCTGCGGCTGCATCATGTTGGCGGTGCGCTTGGCGACCAGCGATTCCAGATCGATGCCGTCGATGAGATCGATCGGGTCGAGCACGTTGCCCTTGGACTTGGACATCTTCGCGCCGTCGGAATCGCGCACCAGGCCGTGCACGTAGACCTCGCGAAATGGCACATCGCCCATGAATTCCAGGCCCATCATGATCATCCGGGCAACCCAGAAGAAGATGATGTCGAAACCGGTGACCAGCACGCTGGTCGGGTAGAAGGTCGACAGCGCCTGGGTGTGCTCGGGCCAGCCGAGCGTCGAGAAGGCCCACAGACCGGAGGAATACCAGGTATCGAGGACATCCTCGTCCCGGGTCAGCGATACGTCGGCGGACAGCCCGTGCTTTTCCCGGACCTCGGTCTCGGAGCGAGCGACATAGACATGGCCGGCCTCGTCATACCAGGCCGGAATGCGGTGCCCCCACCAGAGCTGGCGCGAGATGCACCAGTCCTGGATGTTGCGCATCCATTCGAAATAGGTCTTGTCCCAGTTGCCGGGCACGAAGCGGATCCGCCCGTCCTCGACGGCCGCGATGGCCGGTTTCGCCAGGGTCTTGGCATCGACGAACCACTGATTGGTCAGCATGGGTTCGATGACCACGCCGGACCGATCGCCGTAAGGCTGCATGATGGCCTTGTCCTCGACCGTGATCATCAGGCCTTCGGCATCGATATCGGCGACGATGCGCTCGCGTGCGGCGAATCGGTCGAGCCCGCGATAGTCGTCGGGCACGAGGTTGATGGCATCGACGGTCATCGCGTCCGGCGTCTGGCCGCTGGCCACGATCGCCGCGGCCCGGGCGGCGGCCTCGGCGTAGGGTTCGCCGTCGTCGCGTAGATGGGCCCGCGTATCCATGAGTCGATACATCGGGATGTCGTTGCGCGTGGCGACCGCGTAGTCGTTGAAATCGTGGGCGCCGGTGATCTTGACCGCGCCGGAGCCGAACGTCGGATCGGGATAGTCGTCGGTGATGATCGGGATCAATCGGCGCTGGGCCTTCGGGCCGACCGGAATCTCGCACCGATGGCCGACGAGCGGGGCATAGCGGGCATCGTCCGGATGTACGGCGATCGCGCCGTCGCCGAGCATGGTTTCCGGACGCGTGGTGGCGATCGAGATGTAGTCACGGGTTTCGCGAAATGTCTCGACACCGTCCGCGTCGCGTTCAACGTATTCGTAGATCGCGCCATCGGCAAGCGGATACTTGAAGTGCCACATGTGGCCGGGCGAATCCATGTTCTCGACTTCGAGGTCGGAGATCGCCGTGTTGAGCACCGGGTCCCAGTTGACCAGACGCTGACCGCGATAGATCAGCCCCTTGTCATACAGGGCGACGAAGGTGTCCTGGACCGCATCGGAGAGCCCGTCGTCCATGGTGAAGCGTTCGCGCGACCAGTCGACGGATGCGCCCATGCGCCGCATCTGGCGCGTGATATGGCCGCCGGATTCGGCTTTCCAGTCCCAGATGCGATCAATGAACGTCTCGCGCCCGAGCGTCGTGCGCGACGTGCCCTCGGCCTCCAGCTTGCGCTCGACCAGCATCTGTGTGGCGATGCCGGCGTGATCGGTGCCCGGCTGCCAGAGCGTGGGATGACCGCGCATGCGGTGATAACGCGTGAGCGCATCCATCAGCGTGTGCTGGAAGGCATGTCCCATGTGCAGGCTGCCGGTGACGTTGGGCGGCGGCAGCATGATGCTGTACGGCTCGCCCGGCGCGTTGTAGTCGGGCGCGAAATAGCCGCGCTCCTCCCATACCGGGTACCAACGGGCCTCGATCGCATGCGGGTCGAAGGTCTTGTCCAATTCGGCCATGGGGTCTCTCTGTCCGGGCTGTCGCCGCGATTCTATTGACTGTCGTCTTTGGGTTCGAGGGTCGGTACGGCGGACCATGCCTCTCACGGCAGCAAAGGACCGCGCACTGAAAGAGGTGGTCGCTGTCGATCGCGCTGCGCTCCGCGCCTGCGGATCAGCGCGCCGGAATCTTGTGCGTGGTCAATGAATAACCACGATCCTTGAAATAGCGATAGCGTTCGCGCGCCGAAGCCACGTCGTCGGGGCCGACGATTTCGTTATGGCGCGAGAAACGTGAAAAGAAGGCGCCCACATCGCCGCCGATGTTGACGAGCACGTCGTCAAAGCCGTCCGGCGGTGTGGCGCTGCCGATGACCACCGGCGTCAGGTCATCGTCGGCGGCCAGATCATCGGCCGCGACATGCGGCACGAAACTGCCCTGACGGAAGGTCCAGAGCTGGCGGTCGAGGGTCTGGACCTGGGCCTGATCGCCGGCGTGCAGATAGACCCGATGCCCTTCACCGTGTGCTTTTTCCACGAGGCGGCACGCGAAGTGCGTGCACGCCTCGGGCGCGGTGTCTTCGAGTATGTAGAAGAAGACTTCGGTCATCGGGTCCGGTCGTCGCCTCGACTAGCCGATCACGACGAGGGCGTCGCGCGATCGATCAGGTACTGCACGAGCAGGCCGACCGGGCGGCCGGTCGCGCCTTTTTCCTTGCCGGATTTCCAGGCCACGCCGGCGATGTCCAGATGCGCCCAGCGCAGCTTGCGCGCGAAGCGATGCAGGAAACTGGCCGCCGTGATCGAGCCGCCCGCGCGCCCGCCGACGTTGGCCATGTCGGCGAAGTTGGAATCCAGATCCGACTGATAGTCTTCCCAGAGCGGCATCGGCCAGGCCCGGTCGCCTACCACGTCGCCGGCATCGCGCAGGGCACGACGCAACGGGCTGTTGTTGCCGTACAGCGCGGCCGCGTGATGGCCGAGCGCGACCACGGCGGCCCCGGTCAGGGTGGCCATGTCGATGACGGCATCCGCGTCGTAGTTGCGCTCGACATAGGTCAGGGCATCGGCCAGGGCCAGCCGGCCCTCGGCGTCCGTGTTCAGGATCTCGATCGTCTGGCCGGACATGCTGGTCAGCACGTCACCGGGCTTGAAGGCGTTGCCGTCCGGCAGGTTTTCGGTTGCCGCGATGACACCGACGAGATTGACCGGCATGTCCAGGTCCGCGGCAGCCTGCATGGCGCCGAAGACACCGGCAGCGCCGCCCATGTCGTATTTCATCTCGTCCATGGCCGCGCCGGGCTTGAGGCTGATGCCGCCGGCGTCGAAGGTCACGCCCTTGCCGACAAGCACCGTCGGCTTGTCGTTCTTCGCGCCCTGCATGTATTCCATGACGATGAACTTGGCCGGCTGGCTGGAGCCGCGCGACACGCCCAGCAGCGCTCCCATGCCCAGCGCTTCCATGTCTGCTTCCTCGAGCACGGTCGTCTTGACGCTGTTCTCGCGATCGGCCAGGGCGACGGCCTGTTCGGCGAGATAGGTCGGCGTACAGATGTTGCCCGGCATGTTGGCCAGATCCTTGGCCAGCTTGACGCCGTTGGCCGTGGCCACGCCTTCGTTGACGCCGCGCTCGGCGCGCGGCAGGTCGGAGCGACGTGGCACCTGAAAGGTCAGGCGAGACAGCTTGCGCGAGTGTTTTTCGTATTCCGGGCCGCGGCAGGCCTCGAAACGATAGAACGTCTCCTCGACCGCCAGCAGCGCCTGCTTGACGCTCCAGCCGAAGTCGTCGCGCCCGCGGACGTTGAGCTCGGTCAGATAGCAGGCTGCGTCCACGCCGCCCATGACATCCAGTTCGGCCGCAGCTGCCTTGCAGGCCTTGTAATAGGCCCGCGTGTTGAAGTCGCGTTCCTTGCCGCAGCCCACGAGCAGGATACGATCGCAGAAAAGATCATCCAGGCCGTGCAACAGTGTGGTCTGCCCGAGTTTGCCGTCCATGTCACCCCGGCGCATCACCGAGGCGATCAGGCCACCGCTGGCTTCGTCGAGTGCTTCGGCTTGCGCCGACGGCTTGCGCCGATCGAAGATACCGACAATGACACAGCCGACACGCTGTTTTTCCGGGCTGCCGCTCTTGACGAGATATTCCATGCTTGCTCCTGCGAAGCCGAAGTTAAAAATGCTGTTGCCAACCGACGCTTTGCGATGTCATTTCCTTGAAGTCGAAAGGCGATGACGCAAGCCGAATTGGCGAAAGCGCGAAGTTTACCTAAACTCAAAAAAAAATCATCCCCCGGGGTACGCCCCAACTATTTAAATAAATAATTCTCGTTATTGGAATAGCCGCTGTTCATGCCTCATGTGATTTTCCGTCATCTGCTCGGTGAAACGGCCAAGACCTGGCTCGTGATCACTGCCGTATTCGTGTTTCTCACGCTCGGTATCGGTCTGTCTCGTTTCATCGGTGACGCCGCGGCCGGACAGGTTCCGGTCAACACCGTCATCACGCTCGCCGTGCTTTCGGTGGTCGGCAACATGGACATCGTCATGCCGTTGTCCATTCTGCTGGCCATCATGCTCGTGGTCGGACGGCTGTGCCGCGATAATGAAATGGCGGCGCTGATGGCCGGCGGCGCCGGTCTATCGGTGATCTATCGGCCGTTTCTCACGGTCGCGGTGGGCGTCGCGGTCATCGCCGGGACATTATCGCTGGTCGTCTCGCCTTACGCCGAACGTACGATGAACCAGCTCGGCGCGCAGACCGTGGCCAATGCCGTGCAGTCCGTCACACCCGGGCGGTTCGCGAGCTTCGATGACGGGCGCATCGCATTCTATGCCCGCAGCCGGGACGATGCCGGCAATCTGCATGATGTCTTCATTCGCGTCGTGCGCGAGAACGAGGCCGGCCGCAAGGTCCAGACGGTGGTCACGGCCCGGAAGGCCCGACAGAAGATCGACAATCAGCGGGCCGTCACGCTGGTGCTCACCGACGGCTGGCGCTACGAGGGCCAGCCGGGCCAGGCGGACTATCGCATGGTGCGCTTTGGCGAGCACGGTGTGCATCTGCTGCCCGGCAATGCCGTCAAGAAGGACGATGAGGATGCGATGTCCACGCTCGCACTGATGGCCAGCGACGATGGCGAATACATCGCGACCTGGCAGACACGGGTCTCGGTGCCGCTGTCGATCATCATTCTGGCGCTCATCGCGCTGCCCATCGGCCGCGTGCCGCCGCGGGCGGGTCGTTACGGGCGCATCATCGTCGGGATTCTGTTTTTCGTGGTTTATCTCAATCTGGTCCGGCTATCCGGTCAGGCGCTGGAAAGTGAACTTCTGCCGCCGATCATCGGCGAATGGTGGGTGCATGTCGTCGTCGCCGGTATCGCGATGTATCTGATCGCCCGCGAGAACGGGTTCGGCCAGCAGCCGAAGGACAGGCAGCGATGAATCTCATCGATCGCTATATCGCGCGCACCATCGTTGCGGCCACCGGGGTCGTGATTCTCGTCATCGGCGCCTTGTTGTCGCTGATGTTGTTCATCAGCGAGGTCGATAACATCGGCGACGGCAGCTACGGACTGCTCAAGATTCTGGCCTGGGTGGCGATGATGCTGCCGGCACGCCTTTATCTGGTCCTGCCGGTGGTGGCATTGCTTGGTTCGCTGCTTGCACTCGGGGCGCTGGCAGCCGGCAGTGAGCTGGTCGTGATTCGCAGTGCCGGCGTATCGATGAAGCGGCTGGCGATCTCGGTCAGCTTCGCCGGTCTGGCGCTGGCGATCGTCACTGTGCTGCTCGGCGAATTCGTGGCCCCCACCGGGGTTTCCGATGCCACGCAGCTGCGCGACAAGGCACGCCACGGCGAGGCGAAGCGTTCGGTGGACGACGGCCTCTGGCTGCGCCAGCAGCAGTGGTATCTGCGTATCGATTCCGTACTGCCGGGTGGGCGTATCGACGGGCTGTACGCGTATCAGTTGAACGACGATGGCCAGCTCACCGAATCGGTCAAGGCCCGATCGGCGCATACCGATGGCAATCAGCTGATTCTGGACTCGCCGCAGATCACGGTGCTTTCGCCGACGAAAAGCCAGACCGAAACGCCCGAGCATCTGGCGTTGCCGATCAAGATTTCCCCGGACGTGCTGGAACTGGCGGTCACGCAGCCGGACGAGCTGTCATCCAGCGGCTTGTGGCGTTACATCGACTATCTCGATGCCAACGATATCGATGCCGACGACTACCGGCTCGCGCTGTGGCGCAATATCGTCACGCCGTTCACGGTCTGGGCGCTCGTGGTCTTCGCGCTACCGTTCGCCTTCGGTTCGTTGCGCAGCGCCAGCGCCGGCCAGCGTCTGTTCGTCGGCGGGCTGATCGGGCTGCTGTTCTTCCTGTTCAACGAGATCGTTGCCTCGACCGGGCCCGTTTACGGCATCCCGCCCTGGTTCGCTGCCAGCCTGCCGACCGTATTGCTGGCCCTGGGCACCGGTTACTGGATGCGGCGTCTCAATTGATGTCATCGACGCCCGGCACCACCGGGCGTCGATCGAACCACGGCGCCATGCGCTCGAGCTGGCCGGCCAGTTCGAAAAGTCGGGTTTCGCCGCCGGGTGGCCCAACGAACTGGCTGCCGAGCGGCAGCCCTTCGGGCGTCCAGTACAACGGTACCGACACGGCCGGCGTGCCGGTCAGATTGGCCAGCTGCGTGAACGGCACCCAGGCCAGATTGGTTTCGGCCACGCGATCGAGCATACCGCTGGCGATCAGGGCGCGGCCGGTCGGCAGGCGAAGCATCACGGGCAGAAGCGCGCGCAAGATCGCCGGCGTGTCGAACGAGCCGACCGGACATGGCGGGCCGGCCAGCGTCGGCGTGAGCAGCAGGTCGCATCGGGTATGGAAATCGGCAAGGGCTTGGCGATAACCGCGCCAGCGCTCGTGCATGGCGGCGTATTCGGTGGCCGAAAACGCCCGGCCCACATGCGCCATGGCCCGTGTGTCCAGCTCGAAATCCCGCCAGTGACCGTGTGTCCGGGCGCGGATCTCGTCGAGGGCGACGGCGATGCGCACATACCAGGTCATCAGGAAATCCTGTGTCAGCTGCCGGCCGTCGATGCGCGGCGCAATGCGTTCGACGTGATGACCGGCATCCGTGAGCTGTTTCGTCGTGATTTCGAGCGCGGCGTGGGCTTCGGGCGCCAGCGGCAAGCCGAGGGGGGATTCCGCCATCACGCCGATCGTCATCGGCGCCGGGTCGATTTCGGCCGACTCGCGATAAGGCCGTATCGGCGGGGTGATATGGGCGATCGCTCCGGGCTCGTAGCCGGCCACGGCATCGAGCATTGCCGCGCTGTCGCGCACCGACCGGCTGATCACATGATCGGTGGCGATGCCGTGAGCCTGATCGGTGAAATGCGGACCGGCCGGTACGCGGGCACGCCCCGGTTTCAGGCCGAACAGGCCGCAGCAAGCCGCAGGAATACGAATCGAGCCGCCCCCATCGTTGGCACCGGCCATCGGAACGACACCGGCGGCCACGGCAGCGGCCGAGCCGCCGGACGAGCCGCCCGGCGTGCGTGTCGAATCCCACGGATTGCGCGTGATGCCGTTGGCCGCAGTTTCGGTCACCCCCTTGGCGCCGAGCTCGGGCGTATTGGTCTTGCCGAGCACGTTGACGCCGGTTGCTAGGAACCGCGCAACGATTTCGGCGTGGCGTTCGGGCCGGAAATCGGCCGCGCGCAATGCCTTGCAACCGTAGGTGCTGCGTACGCCGGCGTAGTCCTGGAAAAGATCCTTGAGCAGAAACGGCACGCCGGAAAACGCCCCGGGCGCCGGCTTGGCCGCGCGTTGCCGGGCGTGATCGTCCATGCGGGTGACCACCGTATTGAGGACCGGATCGATCGCCGATAGACGGGCCAGCGCCGTGTCGACGAGTTCGGTGGCCCGGACTTCGCCGCGTGCTATGCAGTCGGCCAGGGCAGTGGCATCGTGTTTGACGTATTCCTCGAAGCGCATCGTTGCGGCCCGTCGGTGACTGTCCGGCCAGATTACGGCTTCGCGCGGTCGGTCGCGAAATATGTCGCCGACCGGGATAATGCGCCGTTTCGGGCCACAGCATGTAAACTAGGGATTATTGATGTTTCGTGCGAGCGCCGCGTTGGCGTTCGTAAATCGTGTCCTGCAAGGCGCGCGTTGCTGCATCGTGGCGTGCCACGATCCGGCCTGCCGACGCCGCAGGGCAGGGTTTGCGGCCCAACTCTTCGAGACGACCGCTGTTTTGCGGCAATCCGGGGTTCTAGCACGCTGGCGCCGCATGACACGCTATGTGTGCTACGCCTCGTCTTGCCGCAAAACAGCGTTTGGCGCGGGCTCGCACGAAATATCAACAGGCCCTAGCGGCCGTTTCGCAAGTCATCTTCATTCGGGGCGGATTCATTAACGAGTTAAAAGTCATCGAGGCGAGCGAGCATGGCATCGCCCGCGCAGATCTGTCCGATGCCGCGCTTTCCGTGCTTGACGGGCTTCACGAGGCCGGCTATCGCGCCTGCCTCGTCGGCGGGGCGGTGCGCGATCTGCTTCTGGGCGTCGTGCCCAAGGATTTCGATGTTGCCACCGACGCCGAGCCCGAGGCCGTGGTCGACGTGTTCGGGCGCAAGGCACGCCTGATCGGCCGACGTTTCCAGATCTGCCATGTCCGCTTCGGTCGCGAGATCATCGAGGTCTCGACCTTCCGGGCCGATCCCGGCACCGCGGACGGCGACGACACGCGCGAGGTTGATGAGGCCGGGCGCGTGCTGCGTGACAACGTCTTCGGCTCGATCGCCGAGGACGCGCGCCGACGCGATTTCGCGATCAACGGGCTCTACTGGGACGTGGCCGATGAATGCGTCCACGACTATGTCGGTGCCATGGACGACATCGCAGCCCACCGGCTGCGTCTGATCGGCGATCCGCGGGTGCGTTATCGCGAGGATCCGGTGCGCATGATCCGGGCCGTGCGCATCGCGGCCAAGCTCGGGCTCACGATCGATCCGCCGGCCGAGCCGCCGGCCGATATGGTGGATCTGTTGGCCGATGTGCCGGCCGCGCGTCTGTTCGACGAAGTGCTCAAGCTGCTCATGCATCCGGCCGGCCCGGCGGTCTATGCCGGTTTGAAGCACTACGACCTGCTACGGCCGCTGTTCCCGCAGACCGGCGCAGTGCTCGCCTCGCCGGCAGGCGCCTCCAGCGAGACGCTGATCGAGAAAGCGATCTTCAACACCGCTGCCCGCATCGAGGCCGGCAAGCCGGTCACGCCGGCCTTCATCTTCGCGGCCCTGTTGTGGCCGGCGGTGCGCGAACGTGCCGCCGATCTGGAACGCGAGGGCATGCCGCCGGCACCGGCGCTGGCCAGCGCCCAGAGTTATGTCGTGACACGCCAGGCCCAGCGCGTGGCGATCCCCAAGCGTTTTTCCATTCCGATGCGCGAGATCTGGCAACTGCAGCCACGCTTTCACAAACGACGCGGACGCCAGCCCAATCGTCTGATTCCGCATCCGCGTTTCCGCGCGGCCTACGATTTCCTGCTGCTGCGTGCCGAGGCCGGTGAAGTCGACCAGGCACTGGCCGACTGGTGGACTGTCATGCAGGACGATCCGTCCACGCCGAAGCCGGCCTCCGGCGCGGTACCGAAGAAACGCAAGCGCCGCGGCGGCCGTCGTCGCAAGCCGCAGGTCGACCAGACCAGCTGAGGCGCGGCGCCTCGACATGAGCGATCGGTCAGACAGGGCCGGTGAGGATCGGCGGCACCGCGCGGTGGCCTGGATCGGCATCGGCAGCAATCTCGACAATCCGGCCCGCCACGTCGCCGACGCCCTGGCCACACTCGCCGATGGCGCCGAGCCGCGACTGCTGGCGCGCTCGCGCTGCTACCGGACGGTGCCGGTCGGCGGCCCGGCCGATCAGCCGATGTTCTGCAACGCCGCTGCGGCGGTGGCCACCACACGCGATGCCCCCGCGCTGTTATCGTACCTGCAGGCCATCGAGTCCGCGCATGGGCGCATCCGCGACGTCCGCTGGGGCCCGCGCACGCTCGATCTCGACATCATCGCCTACGACGATCGCCGATCGGCGGATCCGCGACTGACGCTGCCGCATCCACGGGCGCATGAGCGGGCTTTTGTTCTGGTGCCGCTGGCCGAGATTGCGCCGGCGCTCTCGCTGGGGCCGGCCGGACGTGTCATCGACTGTCTGGCCCGCGTGGATGCCAATGACATCGCGCCGTGGCGGGGGGCTGGATGAAGCCGGGCGCCTATATCGCGATCGAGGGGCCGATCGGCGTCGGCAAGACGACTCTGGCCACGCGTCTGGCTGCCGATCTCGGCGCCGGCCTGCTGGCCGAGCAGCCCGACGACAATCCGTTCCTGGCCGATTTCTACGATCATCCGGAAGCCCAGGCGTTGTCGACGCAGCTGTTCTTTCTGCTCCAGCGGGCACGTCAGATCGATACGTTGCGGCAATCGGACCTGTTCTCGGCCGGCTGCGTGGCCGATTTCATGTTCGACAAGGATCCGTTGTTCGCCCGTCTGACCCTGTCGGGCGCCGAGCTGGCACTCTATAAAGATATCCATGCCCGACTGGCGTGGCAGGCGCCGTGTCCGGACTGCGTGGTCTATCTCGATGCCGGTATCGACACGCTCGTCGAGCGCGTGGCAAGACGTGGCCGGACCGCCGAGGCCGGTTTGACGCGTGCCTATCTGGCGCAGGTCAAGGCTGCCTACGAGACGCATTTCATCGATTATGCGGCCGCGCCGGTGGTGCGGGTGGATACGGATGCGCTCGATCTCCTTGGCGACGAGGGTGCCTATACGCGCCTGCGCGAGGCGATTGCATGCCCCGGGACGGTGCACGCGCTGCCCGGGACTGGGACGCCGATGCTATAGTCCGGGCCATGAATACAAGCCCTTACCCCCATCTGCAGCAGCAATCGGCCCGGCCCGTCACGCTGGGCGATCTGCGCGCCATGAAGAACTCCGGTGACAGGATCGCGTGTCTGACCGCCTATGACGCGAGTTTCGCCGCGCTCGAGGATCGGGCCGGCGTGGATGTCGTACTCGTCGGTGACAGTCTCGGCATGGTCGTCCAGGGCGGCGCCTCGACGACCGGCGTGACGCTCGATGACATGGTTTATCACAGCCGCATCACGGCCGCCGGTCTGTCTCGCGCCTTTCTGATGACCGATCTGCCGTTTCTGACTTATGCCACGCCGCAAGCCGCGCTTTCGGCCGCCCATCGGCTCATGGCTGAAGGCCAGGCCAAGATGGTCAAGATCGAGGGTGGCGCGGAAATCGTCGAGACCGTGGATTTTCTGACCACGTATGGCGTGCCGGTCTGCGCGCATCTCGGGTTGCGACCGCAGATGGTGCACAAACTCGGCGGCTTCAAGGTTCAGGGGCGCGATGCTGCCGACGCCGAGACGATTCTCGCCGATGCCAAGCGCATGGAAGCGGCCGGCGCGGATATCGTGCTGCTGGAGTGCGTGCCTTCGTCGCTCGGGGCCCGCGTGGCGGCGGCGCTGTCGATACCGGTCATCGGTATCGGCGCCGGTCCGGATACCGATGGCCAGATCCTGGTGATCTACGACATCCTGGGGCTGTCGCCCGGCAAGAAGCCGCGCTTCGTCCAGAATTTCATGGCCGATGCCGACTCCCTGGACACGGCGACGGCCGACTATGTCGCCGCGGTCAAGAGCAGGGCTTATCCGCGCGACGAACACGGTTTCAAGTAACCCGGCAGACAGACAATGCAGATTCTGAGAACGATCGCCGAGGTGCGCGCCTGGCGGCGCACGCGTGAGCGGGTCGGCCTGGTCCCCACGATGGGCAACCTGCACGCCGGTCATCTGGCGCTGGTCGAGGCCGCCGCGGCCGAACAGACCTCGGTCATTGCGAGCATCTTCGTCAATCCGCTGCAGTTCGGCCCGAACGAGGACCTGGCCAGCTATCCGCGTACTTTCGATGCCGACCGGGCCGCGCTCGAACATGCCGGCGTGGCGGCGGTCTTCGCGCCGAACGTGGCCGAAATGTATCCGGACGAGGCGCGTAGTGCCACGACGGTGCATGTGGCGGGTATCACGGAGATGCTGTGTGGCGCGCGGCGGCCGGGGCATTTCGACGGCGTGGCCACGGTGGTCTCGAAGCTGTTCAACATCGTGACGCCGGATGCAGCGTATTTCGGTGAAAAGGATTACCAGCAGCTGGCGGTGATCCGTCGGATGGTCGCCGACCTGGCCTTCGGCGTGGCGGTGATCGGCGTGCCGACAGTGCGTGAGCACGACGGCCTGGCCTATTCGTCGCGCAACGGCTATCTGGACGTATCCCAGCGCAAGCAGGCGTTGGCTCTGTCCGCGGCCATTCGCGACGTGCGCACGCGGCTGGAAGCCGGCGAGACCGATTATCGCGGTCTGGAGGCGCGCGGCTGGTCCCAGCTGGCCGATGCCGGCTTCGACCCGGACTACTTTGAAATACGCGACGCCACACTGGCACCGGCGACGCCTCAGACGCAGCAGTTCCGCGTGCTGGGTGCTGGTTACCTCGGCCGTACCCGCCTGATCGATAACATGGGCGCCGCGCGCACCGCGTGATTACCGGCGGCGGATTGGACGGTAAGCCGGTGCACATGCGGTGCCACGTCCCGCTTCGTCTGTGCCCGCGATCTGTGGATTGCACTGACGCCGTGGGCTAGGCTGCGGGGCACCCGATGATATTGCGAGACAGCCGCGTTTCGACAACGCGAAAGGCAAACCATGATTGATCCGACACAGACCCAGAGCTGGCAGGCCCTGACCGAACTCGCCGCCGACCGAGGCGACCAGCGTACCGTTGCGCTGTTCGATCGCGATCCCGAGCGGGCCACGCGTTATCGCCTGGAAGCGGCCGGCATCACGCTCGATTATTCGAAGCAGCGCATCGATGACGACATCCGCACTCAGCTCGCCGGACTGGTCGCCGAGTGCGGCGTCGAACAGGCCCGCGATGCGATGTTCGCCGGTGATCATGTGAACACCAGCGAGGATCGGGCGGCCTGGCATGTGGCGCTGCGTGCGCCCGAGGCAGCGCCGATGTACGACGAAGTGCACGAAATTCGCCATGCCATGGCCGACTTCGCACAGGAAGTACGCGCCGGCCAGTGGCGCGGGTTCGCCGGCGATGCCATCACCGACGTCGTCAACATCGGTATCGGTGGTTCTGATCTCGGTCCGCGCCTGATCTGCGAGTCGCTGTACACCGGTGACGGCCCGCGGCCGCATTTCGTGGCCAACGTCGATCCGCACGATCTGGATGACACGCTGGCCCGGCTGGATCCGAAGACGACGCTCGTCATTGTCACCTCCAAGTCGTTCGGTACGGCCGAGACGCTCGCCAACGCGCGCGTGGCGCGCCAGTGGCTGATCGACGGGGGCGCCGGCGAGGGCGATGTCGCCAAGCATTTCGTGGCGGTGTCGAGCAATCGCGAGAAGGTCTCGGCGTTCGGCATCGAACGCATGTTCGGGTTCTGGGACTGGGTTGGTGGCCGTTATTCGCTCTGGTCGGCCGTGGGCCTGTCCATCGAGCTCGCACTCGGTCCGGATGTGTTCGAAGCTCTGCTGGGCGGTGCGCATGCCATGGACACGCATTTTCGCGAAGCGCCGGTCGAGGACAATCTGCCGATCTGGCTGGCATTGGCTGGAATCTGGAACAACAACTTCCTCGATCTGACCAGCCACTGCGTCGTGCCGTATGCCCAGCGCATGGCCAATCTGGCCTCGTTCCTCCAGCAGCTGGAGATGGAATCCAACGGCAAATCGGTCACGCGGGACGGCCAGCCCACGACCGTGGCGACCGTGCCGACCATCTGGGGCAGTGTGGGGACCAACGCCCAGCACGCTTATTTCCAGATGCTTCACCAGGGCGATCTGACCGTCGATCTGGATTTCGTGTTGCCGCTGTCCGATGCCGATCAGGCCGGCGACGAACGCGAAGTCGAGCGCGTGGCCAACTGTCTGGCACAGGCCGAAGCGCTGATGTGCGGCCGTGACAGTCAGGCGCTTGCCGAAGAGCTCAAGGCGGAAGGGCTGTCGGGCGATGCCCTGTCGCATCGTCTGGCCGCGCGTCAGTTCGCCGGCAACCGGCCCTCGAACATGCTCGTCATGGACCGGCTGGATGCCCACCATCTGGGCGCGTTGATCGCTGCCTACGAGCACAAGGTGTTCGTCCAGGGCATCATCTGGAACGTCAACAGCTTTGATCAGTGGGGCGTGGAGCTCGGCAAGACCATGGCCGGCAAGCTGGTCGAGGATCTGAACACCGCGGGCACGCCCTCGGCGCACGATGCCTCGACGGCTGCACTTCTGTCCCGCGTGCGGCAACGCTGGCAGCGATGAGCCAAGGGAGGACGGCGATGCACGATACGAACGATTATCTGCCGCCGCGACTCTACGACGGCGCGCAGGTCGGCGCGCTTGATGCGCGTTTTGCTGCCGAATTCGGCGTCAGCGGGCGGAGCCTGATGGAGCGCGCCGCACGCGCCGCCTACGACGAGCTCGTTGCTCGCTGGCCCATGCCGGGCCGGCTGGTCGCGTTCTGCGGGCCTGGCAACAACGGCGGTGATGGCGCCCTGATCGCAGTGCTGGCGCAGGCCAACGGCTGGGATGTACGGCTTGTTGCCCCGGCCGGGCTGGACGAGGCCGAAGGCGAGGCGGCGCGGGCCTTCGAGGCCTATCGCGGCGCTGGCGGCCGTGTCGTCGCATTCGAGGATGCGGCGATCGAGGGCGCGGATCTCATCATCGATGCCTTGCTCGGTACGGGCGTCAATCGGGATGTAGAAGGCGCGATGGCACAGGCGATCGCGCGGATCAACGAAGCCGGCACAGATGGTGCCGGCATCCTCTCGGTGGATATTCCCTCGGGGCTGGATGCCGGCACCGGACAACGGCGAGGCGATGCCGTGCAGGCCGACACGACCGTGACGTTCATCGGCGTCAAGCTCGGTCTGTTGACCGGAGACGGCCCGGTGCACTGTGGCGCGCTGGCCTTCGACGACCTGGGGGCGCCGGATGCGCTCTACGTCGATCAGCCGTATCGGGCCCGTCGGATCGCGCATCGCGATCTGCGCCGCGCATTGCCGGCGCGGGCCAAGAGCGCGCACAAGGGCAACAATGGCCACGGGCTCTGTCTGGGCGGCGATCGTGGCATGGGCGGAGCGATCCGCCTGTGCGCCGAAGCCGGACTGCGGGCCGGCGCCGGTCTGGTCAGTGTGGTCTGTCACCCGGATCATGCCGGGGCGATGGCGCAGGCTCGACCCGAGCTGATGTGTCTGGGGCTGTCGGATGAGGCCGATATGGCCGACCGGCTCGACGCGCAGATCGCGGCGGCCTCGGTCATCGCGGTCGGCCCGGGTCTGGGCCAGAATGTCTGGGGCGACCGGCTGTTCGAGCAGGCGCTGGCGAGCTCGAAGCCGCTCGTGGTCGATGCCGATGCCCTCAATCGCCTGGCCGTCGACCCTGTCCAGCGCGGCCATTGGATTCTGACGCCGCATCCGCGCGAGGCCGCGCGCCTGCTGGGTGTGCAGACCGCCGATATCCTGGCGGATCGCGTTGCCGCGGTGCGCGATCTTGCGGATCGCTATAAGGCGGTGGTGGTTCTGAAAGGGGCCGGCAGTCTGGTGGCCACACCCGATGAGATCTGGCTTTGTGCCGAAGGCAATCCGGGCATGGCGGTCGGTGGCATGGGCGATGTGCTGACCGGCGTGATCACCGCGCTCGTGGCCCAGAATCTCACGTTGTCGGATGCCGCCGTCTTCGGCACGTATACCCATGCCCTGGCCGGGGATGCCATCGCGGCTCGCGCCGGGGAGCGTGGCATGCTGCCCAGCGACCTGGTGACGGCGCTGCCGTCGCAACTCAACCCGGTCCGGCGATGAATCTGAGACTGGTCGGCCCGGCCGAGACCGAGGCGCTCGGGCATCGGTTGGCCCGGGCGCTGGCACTGGACACGGCCGGCGCCGTGGTACACCTGCGCGGCGAGCTCGGCGCCGGCAAGACCGCGCTCGTGCGCGCCACGCTACAGGGGCTGGGCCACGAGGGGGCGGTGGTTTCGCCCAGCTATACGCTCATCGAGCCCTACGCGATCGGCACCCGGCAGGTCTTTCATCTGGACCTGTATCGGCTGGGCGATCCGGAGGAGCTGGAATTTCTGGGCATTCGCGAGCTCAACCCGGCAACGGATCTGGTTCTTGTCGAGTGGCCGGAGCGCGGCGCCGGTTTCCTGCCGTCGCCGGATCTGCTCATCACGCTCGACTATGACGGCGATGGACGCTGCGCTGTGCTGGAGCCGGAAAGCCCGGCGGGTCAGGCCATGCTCGCGCGGCTGGACGCGCCCGGCGAACCCGGTCGCTGACGCCTTCATTGCCGCGGCTCTAGCCCGATTCGTCGACCGCATGGTCGGTATCGACGACGATGTGGGGTGCTGTCAATGACCGCGTATGCCGTGCCAGCCGTCATGCGGACCGTTCCGGTTCAGGTCGCGCTGGCGAAAATGTTGCCTTGACGCCGCGCCGCGGCTAGTCTTGGAAGAGGCGCGTTTCATGGCTTTCTCGGGGTTTCGGGGGCAAGCACGCATGTGGTTCCGATCGGCGCGATTGCTGGTTCTGGCACTCGTGTGGCTCAGCGTGCCGGCATTCGCCGGCAGCGTGAAGCTGCAGGATGCCCGCCTGTGGGCTACTGATGCCCGCACGCGCGTGGTGCTGGATCTGTCCGCCGATACGCAGCCCGATATCTTCATGCTCGCCAACCCGAACCGGCTGGTCGTGGATCTGCCGCACACGCGCAATCTGGGACGTGTGGCCCAGAATAGCGCCGATTCGTCCCTGATCCGCGGCGTGCGCGCGGGAATCCGGCATGGTACCGACGTGCGCGTGGTGATGGATCTGACACAGCGCGTCCAGGCCAAGAGCTTCATGCTCGACCCGGATGGCCAGCACGGCTATCGGCTCGTCGTCGATCTGTATCCCGGCGACAGCGCGGCCAAGGCCCCCGGCACACGGGTGGCCGAGCGCGATCCCGAACCCGCCAAGCCCGAGCCGTCCCCGGATAACAGCGACGACACTGCCGAGGCCGCTGCCGAAATTCTGGCCGATACACATGGCCAGAAGAACTCCGCCACGGCTCGCGATGTCGATGGGCCGACCCGCGCCGAGCGGGCACAGGCAGCCGGTCGCGACATCGTGGTGGCGATCGACGCCGGCCACGGCGGCAAGGATCCCGGCGCCCACGGGCCCAACGGCCTGCTTGAGAAGACTGTCACGCTGGCGATTGCACGCCGATTGAAGGCCATGGTCGATGACCAGCCGCACATGAAGGGCGTGCTGACCCGCGATCGCGACGAGTACGTCGGGCTGCGTCAGCGCATGGTGATCGCGCGGCGCGACAAGGCGGATTTCTTCATTTCCATTCATTGTGATGCCTCGCCGCGTGGCGTATCGGCCAGCGGCGCCTCGGTTTATGCGCTCTCGCCGCATGGCGCGACGAGCGAGCACGCGCGCTGGCTTGCACGTCGCGAGAATGCGTCCGATCTGGTCAGCGGCGTCAGCCTCAAGGGCAAGAACAGCAGTCTCGCGTCGTTTGTGCTGGATCTGTCGCAGAGCGCGAGTATCGATGCCAGCCTCGATGCCGCCAAGCGGGTACTGACCCAGCTCGACGGGCTCGGCGATCTGCACAAGTCCGATGTGCAGCAGGCCGGTTTCATGGTGCTGAAATCGCCGGATATCCCCTCGATTCTCGTCGAGACCAATTTCATCTCGAACCCGGCCGAGGCGAGCCGCCTCGGCAGTGCGCGCTACCAGCAACAGCTCGCCAGCGCCATGCTGCGCGGCATCAAGGGATATTTCGCGAGCTATCGACCCTCGACCTACATCACCGCCGCGCAGGTCTATCGCGTCAAGCCCGGCGACACGCTTTCGGAAATCGCCGAGCGTTTTGGCGTGAGTCCGGCCGTGCTCAAGCAGAACAACGATCTGGACAATACCCGTCTGCGTGTCGGTCAGGAGCTGAGAATCGACGCGGCCCAACCGCAGCAACTCGCCAGCCGGCAGTGATCGCGCCCGCGGGGCGACGTCGACTGCTGCTGGTCGGGCTCGGCCATGTGCACATGCAGCTGCTCGCGCGTCATCAACGCACACTTGCCGAAATCTTTGATCTGACCGTTCTGGCTCCCCATGGCGGCCGTTACATCGGGCATGCGCTGGCGTGCCTGGCCGAAACGTCGGTGCAGACGGAGGCGCAGCCGCGCTATGTGCCGCCGCCGGGCGTGGAGATTCGCCGAACACGCGTGATCGGCCTGCAGCCGCTGCATCGAAGACTGTGGATCGCCGATGGCCAGGCACTCGAATACGACGCCGCGAGCCTGAATACCGGTCATCGTCGTCTCCCCGACTGGGCAATATCGACCCGGATGAATCCGCCGGCCGTCTGGTCCGCGCACTCGGTCGATGATCTGTTCGGCCTGGCGCGTGTTCTGGAGGCCAGCGCCGGATCGGCCGGCGTGGTGATTGCTGGTGGGACACGTCAGGCCCTGCTTGTCGCCGAGGCGTTGTCGCGTCGTGTGGCAGGGCCGGTGCCGTGCACGCTCCTCTGGTCCGGTCAGACACCGGGTCGGCGAGGCCTGCGCTGGTTCAAACGGCTCGCCGAGCGCGGTGTGGATGTGGTGTGCGAGACCGTGGCGACGGGGTTGGCGCCCAACGCAGTGATCACCACCGACGGTCGGCGTTTTTTCGCCGATCATCTGTTGTGGGCCGGGACCGGTACGCCGAGTGCGTTGGCGTATGCGATCGGGCAGGGGCCGCGCGCCGACCGCGCGCCGACCGATCTGCGTATCGATCGACAACTCCGGATGCAGGGAATGCGCGAAACATTCGCGAGCGGTGCGACCGCCGGCTTCGACAACCGGCGCGCGCTGTCCGGTCGGGATGCCCGCCGACAGGCTGTCGTGCTGGCCAGCAACATCGCCGGTCTGTTCGATGCGCGGGGGCTGCGACGCTACCGACCGACCCGACGTCTCGAGCACACGGATCCGATCGACCGGCCGATGGCAGGCGCGTTCAGATGTTGGTTCAAGGGGCCGCGTCTCGATTCGGTAATCGATGCACGCGACTGGGCCGAGATCCCGTTCCGGTCGTCGCGGCGCCGGGCGACAACAGGGGCGCGATGACGAGAACGGCGGCACGCATCGCGCGCCGTCGCGGCCGGCAGTCGGGGCACGTTCGTTGCTCGGATACGGTGTGTGTCGTCGGCGACTTTTTCTCGGCTGTAGATACGGTTTGCAACACGCCAGGCGAACGATCGCGTCGCCGGCGGTGTGGCGGTTCGACGCCTTGGTCTGGCCCATGTTCGGGAGCCGGGCGACGACGTGTTCATCCATCGGCGGCGACGGTCTGCCGGGCGGCAAGACCGGCTCGCGCAGGGCGGGCGAAACTCCCTCGGATCGATGAGCCACGTCCGCTTGCGATGGTCCAGCCGCGGGATTGATCGGCCCGCCGCGCCGGGTGTTGCGCACGCTGTTCGATGAGCCGTCGGCGTGCCGGCATCGCGACCTGCGCTCCGCGTGGCGGCTCGCACGACGGTGCGATGGGAACGGCCTGTCGATATCCGCATTCGCGGTGTGCGACCGCAAACACATGCGGCGCGGCGTTGCCATCGGCCGACGGTTTGCCCGAAACTGGTCGGCTAATCGTTTGTCCGCGCGGCTCGGCCGCCCAACTGCCATGGCCATACAACGTCTCGACGATACGCTGGTCAGCCAGATCGCCGCCGGCGAGGTTGTCGAGCGCCCGGCTTCCATCGTCAAGGAACTGATGGAGAACGCGCTCGACGCCGGGGCGACGAGTATCGAGGTCATTGTCGAAGAGGGCGGGTTGCGACGTATCGCGGTCATCGACGACGGCTGCGGTATCGCGGCCAACGAAGTGCCGCTGGCACTGGCGCGACACGCCACGAGCAAGATCGACAGCCTGTCGGCCCTCGAATCGGTGGGCAGCCTGGGCTTTCGCGGTGAGGCACTGGCCAGTATGGCCTCGGTGGCCGAACTGACCTTGACCTCGCGAACCCGCGATGCCCCGCACGCCAGCGAGATCGCGGCGGCCCGCGAGACCGTGGTCCGCCCGGCGGCCGGTGAATACGGCACGCGTGTCGAGGTGCGTGAACTGTTCGCGCGCATCCCGGCGCGGCGCAAGTTCCTGCGTGCGCCGCCTACCGAGTTCAAGCACGTCCGACAGGCCTTCCAGCAGCTCGCGCTGTCGCGCTTCGATGTGGCTTTCAAGCTCTCCCACGGCGGCGTGGAGAATGCCGCGCTACCGGTGGCCACGGACGAGGCCGGGGCCAAGCGTCGCGTGGCCAGCGTGCTCGGCGCGGAATTCGATGACCACGCGGTGGCGGTGGACGAAGCCGCGGCCGGCATGCGGCTGACCGGATGGATCGCCACGCCGGGATTCTCGCGCGGCCAGGCCGATCGACAATACAGCTACGTCAACAACCGGCCGATTCGGGACAAGGTCTTCAACCATGCGGTGCGGCTGGCGTATCGCGATCTGTTGCACAATCAGCGCCACCCGGCCTATGCGCTGTATCTGAGCGTAGACCCGCGCCAGGTGGATGTGAACGCGCATCCGGCCAAGGCCGAAGTGCGTTTCCGACAATCCCGGCTGGTTCACGACTTCGTCTTTCGCAGTGTCTCGCGGGCACTCGCGGCGGTCGAGGCCAAGCCACACGAGGCCCGGACGGTCGATCTGTCACCGAGCCCGGGGTCGGCTGCCGAGTCGCCACGGCCTGCCATGACGCCGCGAGGCTTCGATTTTCGCAGCGAGCGATCCGGCGTGTCCGAGCGGGCTGCCGCGTATCGATTTCAGGCGCCGGACGATACGCCGGCATCGACCGCGCCCGCGGCTGCCGACCATGCGCCGACAACCCGGGCACCGGGTACGCGTGAGGCGACCGACATCGCCCCTGCGGCCGCTGCGTCCCCGTCGGCGGGCGAGGCAGCGTCGTTGCCGGAAACCGACGCGACCCCGGCGCTTGGCTATGCGATCGGCCAGCTCCACGACATTTATATCCTCGCGCAAAACGCCGAGGGGCTGGTGCTCGTCGACATGCACGCGGCCCACGAACGGGTGCTCTACGAGCAGCTCAAGGCCGAGTTCTCGGCGGGTACGATTCAGTGCACGCATCTGCTCGTACCCGAGACGCTGTCGCTTTCGGAAAGTGAAGCAGCAACGGTCGAATCGGCCAGCGAAGCGTTATCGCAGGTCGGCTTCGAGATCACCCAGAGCGGCCCGACCGAGGCGCTGCTGCGCGGCGTGCCGACGCTGATGGCTGATCGCGATTATCTGGCCCTGGCGCGGGATGTGATCGCTGAGATCGATGACGGCGCGCGCGGGGCCGATACCGTACGGGACGCCCTCGACGATGTTCTGGCCGATATCGGCTGCAAGGCCGCGGTCAAGGCCGGGCGCCGTCTGACGCTGGACGAGATGAATGCCCTGCTGCGCGACATGGAACACACCGACCGGGCCGGGCACTGCAACCACGGCCGCCCGAGTTGGGTGAGCGTCGATCGCGCCGGGCTCGATCGATTGTTCATGCGCGGCAAATGACGGCCAGCGAGGACAACAGGCTGGTGCTGTTGATGGGGCCGACGGCCTCCGGCAAGACCGCGCTGGCCATCGATCTGGTCGCGCGCTTGAACGCCGAGATCGTCTCGGTGGACTCGGCCATGGTCTATCGGGACATGGATATCGGCACTGCCAAGCCCGATGCCGCCACGCAGGCGATTGCCCCCCACGCGCTCATCGATCTGCGGGATCCGGCCGAGACCTATTCGGCCGCGGAATTCGTGGCCGATGCCAGGCGCGAGATCGCCCGCATCCGGGCGGCCGGCCGGCTCCCGATTCTGACCGGCGGCACCTCGTTGTATTTCCGTGCCCTGACCGACGGGCTTTCGGCATTGCCGGGGCGGGACGAGGACGTGCGCGCCCGCCTGTCGGCGGAGGCCGAAACGCTCGGCTGGGCGGCGCTCCATGCCCGGCTGGCCGAGGCCGATCCGGCGGTGGCGGCGCGTATCCACCCCAACGATGCCCAGCGTATCCAGCGGATGCTGGAGATCATGGCGCTGACCGGAGAGCGCCCGAGCGTGCTGCATGCCCGCGGTACACAGGGCCTGGCCGGGCAGCGGCTGGTCCGGATGGTGGTCTGTCCGGCGTCGCGTGCAGCGCTGCATGACCGCATCGAGCAGCGTTTTTCGCAGATGATGAGTGAAGGATTGCTCACAGAGGTTGAAAAACTGCACGCGCGGCCCGACCTCGATCTGTCGCAGCCGTCCATGCGCTCGGTTGGCTACCGTCAGCTCTGGCAAGTACTCGATGGTGATCTGTCGCTCGACGACGGTGTCGCCCGCGGGATCATCGCCTCGCGGCAGCTCGCCAAGCGTCAATTGACATGGCTGCGTTCACTCGCGGATGCCCACTGGCTGGCGAGTGATGATGACAACAACACCGCGCGCGCCGAGGCGTTAATCATGCGAGCCGGCACGTGACGGGCGTGATAACATTCTTAACGATTTATTAAACCCCTTGAGTCGGAGCCCGGTCCATGGCCAAAGGTCAAACATTACAAGAACCATTCCTCAATGCACTGCGCAAGGAGCGCGTGCCGGTCTCGATATATCTCGTGAACGGTATCAAGCTGCAGGGCCAGATCGAATCTTTCGACCAGTTCGTGGTGCTGTTGCGCAACGCTGTGAGCCAGATGGTCTACAAGCACGCGATTTCCACCATCGTGCCGTCGCGCAACGTGCGCAGCGAGATACGCGACGAGATGTCGCAGGAGTCCGAGGACGATTCGTAAACGAGTAGCCCAGCATGTTTGAGCGGCCGGCGGTCGGCCAGGGTGCCGTGATCGTTCACATCGGCTTCGGCAACGACGAGTATGCCGAGGCCGATCGTGAATTCCGCGAACTGGTCCGATCGGCGGACGCGGATGTGCTTGCGCACATCGGCGGTTCTCGCCGCGTGCCGGATCCGCGTTACTTCATCGGCGGCGGCAAGGTCGATGAAGTGGCGGCCGCGGTGACCGAGCACGGGGCCGAACTCGTGGTCTTCAACCACGATCTGTCTCCGAGTCAGGAACGCAATCTGGAAAAACGTCTCCAGGCACGCGTTCTCGATCGCGCCGGTCTCATTCTCGATATCTTTGCGCGTCGGGCGCGCTCGCACGAAGGCAAGCTGCAGGTCGAGCTCGCCCAGCTGCAGCATCTGGCCACGCGCCTGGTGCGTGGCTGGTCGCACCTGGAGCGACAAAAAGGCGGTATCGGCCTGCGCGGCCCGGGTGAGTCCCAGCTGGAGACCGACCGCCGTCTGCTCAATGATCGCATCAAGATGCTGCGCGACCGGCTCGACAAGGTGCTGGCCCGGCGCGATCAGGGCCGCGCCTCGCGACGTCGGGCCCGGACCCCGGTGGTCTCGCTCGTCGGCTATACCAACGCCGGTAAATCGACGCTGTTCAACCGCCTGACCGGCGAGGATATCTATTCCGCGGACCAGTTGTTCGCCACGCTCGATCCCACCTTGCGACGCATGGATGTGCCGGTCGGTGAGCCGTTGATCCTGGCCGACACGGTCGGTTTCATCCGCGATCTCCCGCATGAACTGGTGGCCGCGTTCCGTGCCACGCTCGAGGAGACGCGCGAGGCTGACGTGCTGGTTCACGTCATCGACGTGGCCGACAAGGAACGACGTGCCCATGCACGCGAGGTCAACGCCGTACTCGAAGAGATCGGGGCGAGCGAAGTCCCGCAGCTGGAAGTCTTCAACAAGATCGATCAGGTGCCGGGAGAGCAGCCGCGCGTTGAATATGACGCGCACGGCAAGCCGGTGCGGGTCTATGTCTCGGCGGCCACGGGCGAAGGCCTGGATGCCCTGCGACACGCGCTGGCCGCATTCTGTCATCCCGATACGATTGCCGGCACGCTGCGTCTGCCGCCGGCTGCCGGCTGGCTCCGGGCCCAGTTGTTCGAGTTGGGTGTGGTCTCCGGCGAGGACTACGATACGGCGGGCAACGTGCTGCTCTCGGTCACGCTTTCCCAGGCCGATCTGGAGCGCATCACCGCCCAGGCCGGGCTTTCGGTCGACGCGGTGCTGGTCGAAAGACGACCGGTGCACATCGACGCAACGGGCATGGCAGAGACGGGCATCGAATGAACAAAACGGCCGCGGAAGACCGAGCGGTCGTCACAGGGTTCGACAGGGTATTGGACGCTCGATAGACTGGCGCCCTGGCCAGCGTATTGCGCTCGGTTTCGGGCGTGATCGGCATCGCGTGTTCCGCGATCGCGGCCGATTCGCGGATGTGTCGCGCGCTGCCGCGCCACGAATTCATCAACGACGAGTCGCTCGCGTTTTCGGGCGTATCGGCGATGCTTTGCGAACAGGACGGGGGCGACCTGCCAAGGTCGTCGATCGACTCGATCAGAGGCTTTTCAGCATGGCGTGGAACGAGCCCGGCAAGGGCAAGGATTCCTGGAGCGGGGGCGGTGGCAACCGCAACAACGACGGTGGTGGGCCGCCGGATCTGGATCAGATCTGGAAGCGCCTCAAGGCTCGATTCAATTCGGGCAACGGCGGCGGCTCGAACAACAACGGCGGCGGTGGTAACGGCTCCGGCGGCATCCCGACCGGGCTGATTGCCGGCATCGTCGGTGTGCTGGTGCTTGCATGGCTCGTGGTCGGCGGGTTGTACGTGGTCCAGCCCGGCGAGAAAGGCGTGGTCCTGCGCTTCGGCGAATATGCCGATACCGCCTCACCCGGCTGGCACTGGCATCTGCCGTACCCGATCGCCTCGGTCACCAAGGTGGATGTCCAGCAGGTGCGTCGGGTCTCCAATCGCGCTGTGATGCTGACCAAGGACGAGAACATCGTCGACGTGGAGATATCGGCGCAGTACCGCATCTCCAATGCGATGAACTACCTGTTCAATCTCCAGGATCCGGATCAGACGGTTCAGCAGGTGTTGCGCTCGGCGGTGCGCGAGATCGTCGGCACCTCGAACATGAATCAGGTGATTCAGGAAGGCGTACAGGTCAACCAGCTCGAGGATCCGGCGATCGGCAATGTCGATCTCAAGCAGGGAACCGGTCAGCCGAAGAAGAAGGACGGGCTGAAGGACATCGACCAGAAGCTCGTCGGCCAGATCAAGGAAAAACAGAACGAGTACCCGCAGATCACCGATCGTTCGCGCGCCAAGCTGCCGTCGAACGTGAAGCAGATCATGCAGTACACGCTGAACAAGTACGACGCCGGCATCGACATCGTTGCGGTCAACGTGCAGTACGCACAGCCGCCGGAGCAGGTCCAGGGCGCGTTCCAGGAAGCGATCAAGGCCCGCGAGGAAGAAGAGCGTGCCAAGAACATCGCCCGGGCCTACGCCCGTGACGTGGTGGCCCGCGCCCAGGGCGACAAGGCCCAGATGATCGCCGAGGCCAAGGCTTACAAGTCGCGCAAGATCAACCGCGCGGAAGGCCAGGCCGCCCGTTTTGACGATCTGCTCACGCAGTATCAGAAGGCACCGGAGGTCACGCGTACCCGTCTGTATCTGGAGACGATGGGCGATGTCCTGTCGGCGTCTCACCTGGTACTCAATGACGGCGACGGCAATTCGATGACCTATCTGCCGCTCGACAAGCTGATCGACAAGGCCAGCCGCAAGTCGGCCAATGACGACACGAGTGAATCGTCCGGCCAGGACAGCGGCAACGACAGCAGCGGTTCGAGCAGCAGCGGATCCAGCGACGACGGATCCGGCCAGAGCAGCACGAACAGCAACAGCAGTAGCGGCTCGAACGGCAACAGCCGTTCCAGTGACAGCAACGCCTACGACATCGACGCCCTGCGCAGCCGGAGCCGTAACTCATGAATGCCAAGCAGACCGTGATTCTCGTGGCCGTGCTGATCGTCGCCGCGCTGGTCTATAGCTCGACCTTCATCGTGACGCCGAAGCAGCGTGTGGTTCTCGTACAGATGGGCGAGATCGTGGGCTCGGACTATGAGCCGGGCCTGCACTTCAAGTGGCCTCTCATCCAGACCGTGCATCGATTCGATCGTCGCGTCATGACGCTGACCGGGGATATCGAACGTGTGCTGACGTCGGAGAACAAGAACCTGTCGGTGGATTATTTCGTCAAGTGGCGAATCGCCGACCCGGTCAAGTACTACCTGGCCACGCACGGCGACGCCGCTCGAGCGCGTGGATTGCTGACGGAATCGGTCGAAAACGATCTGCTCGCCGAATTCTCCAAGCGCACGATCCGCCAGGCCGTCGGCGACGACCGCAACGAGATCGTCGCGGCCGTGCAGGTTCAGGTGAGTCAGGCCGCCAAGCAGCTCGGGATTGAGGTCGAGGATGTCCGCATCATGAAACTCGACCTGCCGGACAAGGTCAGCGACACCGTCTATGAGCGGATGCGCTCGGAGCGACAGGAGGTCATCCGGACGCTGCGTGCCCAGGGCGACGCCGCGGCCAAGGAAATTCGATCGGACGCCGATCGTGAACGCACCGTGGTGCTGGCCAAGGCGTACAACCAGGCTGAGCGGATCAAGGGCCAGGGCGATGCCCAGGCGGCCGGAATCTACGCCAAGGCGTATTCGCAGGATCCGGATTTCTACAAGTTCTATCGTAGTCTGCAGACCTATCGGGACAGTATCGGTAAGGACGATTTCCTGCTGCTCAAGCCCGATGGCGCACTGTTCCAGTACTTCAATCCGGCCGTCGCCAAGGGCGCAGGGTCGGGCACGCCCTGATCCTGCGCTGTCGTGTGGCTTGATCTCATCCGGGCGCTGGCGCTCGTGGCGGTAATCGAGGGGCTGGCGCCCTTCGTCGCGCCCGAACGCTGGCGTGCGGCCATGCTGCGACTGGCCGATATGCCGGCCGGCCAGCTTCGCATCGGCGGCGCAGTGGCCATTGCCATTGGGGTCGTGGTGCTGCAGTTAATCCATCAGTTCTAGCATGATGCAATCCAAACGCTGGCTATTGCCCGAGGGCGTCCAGGAAACTGTCGCGCCCGAATCGTGGCGGCTCGAGGCCGCCCGCCGGTCGCTGCTCGATCTGTACTGGCGCTGGGGATACGATCTCATTCGGCCACCGTTGATCGAGTATCTCGACAGTCTGCTGACCGGCGCCGGCCACGAGCTCGATCTGTTGACCTTCAAACTGACCGACCAGCTCAACGGTCGCATGATGGGCGTGCGCTCGGACATGACCACGCAGGCCGCGCGTATCGATGCACACCGGCTGGGTGCGAACGGTCCGGCGCGCTATTGTTATATCGGCAGCGTGTTGCGCACGCGACCGGAGGAGCCGGGCGGTTCGCGCTCGCCCCTGCAGGTCGGCGTCGAGAAGTTCGGCGACTCGCATCTGCACAGCGATCTGGAAATCGTGTCGCTCATGCTCGAAACCCTGTCCGTGATGGGCATCGAGCGCAGCTATCTCGATCTGGGCCACGTCGCGATCTACCGACAGCTGAGCGCGGCCTGTGGTATCGAGGCCGAGCTTGAACCGACGCTGTTCGACATCGTGCAGCGCAAGTCGCGCCCCGACCTGGACGCGCTGGCCGAGGCCGGGCGCATCAAGTCGACCACGCATGCGCGGTTCGTCGCGCTCATCGATCTCAACGGGCCGGTGGCGGTACTGCCCGAGGCCCGTCAAGCACTCGGCGGCATCGATACCGCCATCGATCGAGCGCTCGACGAGATCGAGGACATGGCCGCGTTGATTGCCACCCATTATCCGGATATGCCGCTGTTTCTGGACCTGGCGGAGCTGCGCGGCTATCGCTACAAGACCGGCTTGCTGTTTGCGGCCTTCGCACCGGGACTCGGTCGGGAACTGGCGCGCGGCGGCCGCTATGACGATGTCGGTCAGGCGTTCGGGCGACCGCGCCCGGCCACGGGCTTTTCCGCCGATCTCAATCTGCTGGCGGCACTGGGCGAGTTCGCCGACGACCGGCCGGCGAAGTGCGGTATCGCGGCCCCGGCTGACAACGACGATGCTGCGCTGCTCGCTGAAATACGCCGGCTCAGGGCAGCAGGCGAGCGGGTCGTCGTGGCCACGCCGGCGCATCACGAGACGGCCGAGGCCGGTTGTGACCGGATTATCGATCATATCGACGGACGCTGGCAGGTCCGTCCTCTGCAAGCATAGAGACCAAACTCATGGGTAAACGCGTCATCGTCATCGGCAGCCAGTGGGGCGACGAGGGCAAGGGCAAGATCGTCGATCTGCTGACCGATCGCACCAGGCACGTCGTACGCTTCCAGGGCGGCCACAATGCCGGCCATACGCTGGTCATCAACGGCGAGAAGACGATTCTGCGACTCATTCCCTCGGGCATCCTGCACGAGGGCGTGACCTGTCATATCGGCAACGGCGTGGTGCTCTCTCCCGAGGCGCTACTTTCCGAAATGGGCGAGCTGGACGCGCGCGGCGTGCCGGTGCGCGAGAAGCTGCGCATCAGCCCGGCGTGCCCGTTGATCCTGCCGTATCACGTCGCCCTGGACAAGGCACGGGAAGCGGCCCGCGGCAAGACCGCGATCGGCACGACCGGACGCGGCATCGGTCCGGCCTACGAAGACAAGGTGGCCCGCCGCGCGGTGCGTGTCTCCGATCTGTTCCGGCGTGAATTGCTGGCCGCCAAGATCGGCGAGGCGCTGGATTTCCACAATTTCGTGCTCAAGCAGTATCTCGGCCAGCCGGCCGTGGACTTCCAGGCCACGCTGGATGCCTGTCTCGAGCACGCAGAGCAGCTGCGTCCGATGGTGGCCGACGTGGCCGAGCTGTTGCGCCAGGCTTATGTCGCCGACGAGTCGATCCTTTTCGAGGGCGCACAGGGGGCGCTACTCGACGTCGATCACGGCACTTATCCGTTCGTGACGTCGTCCAATACGACCGCGGGTGGGGCGGCGACGGGCTCCGGCGTCGGGCCAACGTACTTCGACTACGTGCTCGGTGTGGTCAAGGCTTATACCACCCGGGTGGGCTCCGGCCCGTTCCCGACCGAGCTGGACGATCACTACGGGCGCCATCTGGCCGACCGCGGGGCCGAGTTCGGTGCCGTGACCGGGCGGCCGCGTCGCTGCGGCTGGTTCGATGCCGTTGGCCTGCGGCGAGCGGCATTCGCCAACAGCCTGTCCGGGCTGTGCATCACCAAGCTCGACGTGCTCGACGGGCTCGATGCCATCCAGCTGTGCACCGGCTATCGCAGCAACGGTGAACTGCTGTCGGTGCCGCCCTCCGGCGCCGAAGCCCTGGCAGACTGCGAGCCAATGTACGAAGAGATGCCCGGCTGGTCCGAGTCGACCTCGGGCGTGCGCGACTACAACAAGCTACCGGCCAACGCACGCGCCTATCTTGATCGTCTGGCCGAGATCGTCGGCGTACCGATCGATATCGTCTCGACCGGACCGGATCGTGCCGACACCATCGTGCTTCGCCACCCCTTGATGGACTGATTCTCCGGAAACGTGTGCCTGCGCCTGGGCCGCGTCGAGCGGACGATGGGTGGGGTGCGATTCGATCCAGCGCTTGAGATGATTGTCGACAATCGATAAAACAGATTGTCGACAATCACAAGCGCCAGCCATCATGGGATCAGCCAGTCAGCCGCATGCCGTCCGGGGCACACTCGTCCATTGTCAGCGTGACCCGGACACGGCGGGCGCGAGCCAGGGGCTCGTTGTGCACGAGGACGGCCTGCTGGTCGCCGCCGATGGCCACATCGTCGATGTCGGCCCGTTCGAGGCCGTGCAGGATCGGCTCGGGCAAGACATACCGATCATCGATCATCGGGGCTGCCTGATCGTGCCCGGGTTCGTGGATACGCATATCCACTACGCCCAGACGGATATGATCGCGAGCTACGGCGAGCAGCTGCTGACCTGGCTCGAACGCTATACGTTTCCGGCGGAGGCAGCGTTCGCGGATCGTGCCGTGGCCGAGGATACGGCTGCTTTCTTTATCGACGAACTGTTGCGTAACGGCACCACTTCGGCGCTGGTTCTGGGAACGGTGCACGCGCACTCCGCAGAGGCCATATTCGCCGAGGCGGCCCGTCACGGCATGCGCTTGGCAGCGGGCAAGGTATTGATGGATCGCAATGCGCCTGCGGCGCTCTGTGACCATCGCGACGAAGGCATGGCCCGGACCCGCGATCTGATCGAACGCTGGCACGGGTACGATCGATTGAGCTATGCGATCACACCCCGCTTCGCGCCGGCCTGCTCGGCCACACAGCTCACCGCGGCTGGCGCGCTCGCGGCCGCCTATCCGGACACCTATATTCATACCCATCTGGCCGAGAATCACGACGAGATCGCCTGGGTGGCCGCGCTTTTTCCGGAATCACGCAGCTACTTCGATGTCTACGATCGGGCCGGCCTGGTGCGGGAGCGGGCGGTCTTTGCGCACTGTCTTCATATGGATGACGTCGATCGTCGTCGGATGACCGAGGCCGGTGCCGTGGCAGTGAACTGTCCCACATCGAACATGTTTCTCGGCAGCGGCCTGTTCGATTTCGGTGCAGCGCACCGGCACGGCACGACCGTCGGACTGGCGACGGATGTCGGGGCCGGGACTTCTTTTTCGATGCTGACAACGGCGACCGCGGCGTATCAGACCGCCCAGCTGACGGGCCAGACGCTGTCACCGGCGCGCATGTTGTATCTGGCCACGCTGGCCGGGGCCGAAGCGCTGGATGTGGCGGATCGCATCGGCCGCTTGATGCCGGGATACGAGGCGGATTTCGTGGTTCTGGACCCGGCCGCGACGCCCTTGATGGCACGGCGTGCACGCCACGCGTCGGATATTGCCGCCCGGCTGTTCATGACCTTCGTTCTGGGCGATGACCGTAGCGTGCTCGAAACCTGGGTTGCCGGTCAGCGGCGTCATCGGCGCGCGCCGACACATCCGCACGCGCACACGGCTAACCTAAGGAACCGCTGATCTATTCATCCACGGTCGCGTTCGAGTCGCAAAAGGCCACGATACAAGGCGCATGGCGCCGCGTCATAGCCACTCCATGATCCAGCCATGCAAGGCCGTAGCGCGGCCTTTTGGGCCAAACCGCTTGGCGGCCGGGCTTTTGCGCGCGCCTGAGCGGCGTTGCCGCTCGCTCATTTGCATTCAGCAAACGGCGCTCGCGGCGTCTTGTCAGACGCGCGCAAAAGACACCGGCGCGACCGTAGATGAATAGATCAGAGGTTCCCTAACAGGCCCTAGCCCGCAGGATTGAAGATCACGTGGCACGGATTCTGCTTCCACCAAAGGCCTTTGATTGTTAACAGTCCGGTCGCGTTTCCGTATGCCGTCGGCTGTTTTGCCCGGGTCAGCGCCGGAACGTGACCCGCCGGCCGGCGTGCGCGCTCACATCAATCGTTTCATGCCGGTAACCTGATGACGACTGCACCGAACAAACGCGATATGAGCGAAAGCCAGACCCCTGACCGTGAACCGGCAATAGCCTCGACCCCACAGGATCCCGTGGCCCGTTACTTCGATTTCGCACGCGAGGGGACGACCTGGCAGCGCGAGATCGTCGGCGGGGTGACGACGTTCCTGGCCATGGCCTACATCATGTTCGTCAATCCGACCATCCTGTCGGCGGCCGGCATGGATCAGGGCGCGCTGTTCACGGCCACCGGCCTGTCGGCGATCGTCGGGACACTGCTCATGGCGCTGGTTGCGCGGTATCCCGTCGGCATCGCCCCCAGCATGGGGCTCAATGCCTTTTTCGCTTATTCGGTGGTGCTCGGCATGGGCGTGTCCTGGCAGACAGCGCTGGTCGGTGTGCTGTTTTCCGGGTTGATCTTCGTGGCCATCACAGCGCTGCGGATACGCGAGATGGTTCTCGATGCGATCCCGCTGGATCTCAAGCTCGCCTCGGCTTGTGGCATCGGGCTCTTCATTGCGCTCATCGGTTTCGAGGATGCCGGTATCGTTGTCGATAACCAGGCGACACTCGTCATGCTCGGCAATCTGACGGCGCCGGCGACGCTGCTCACCGTCGTCGGACTGATCGTCTCGGTCGGGCTCATGCTCCGACGCGTGCCCGGTGCCATTTTCTTCGGCATGGTGGTGACATCACTGCTGGGAATCGCCATGGGGGTGATCGCGATGCCCGATGCCGTGGTGAGCCTCGCGCCGAGCGTCACCCCGGTGTTCGGGACCGCCATCAGCCAGCTTTTCGCGCACCCCGAATCGCTGTTCACGCTCAACTTCTTGGTCGTGGTGCTGACTTTTCTGTTCGTCGAATTCTTCGACACGGCCGGCACGCTCATGGCCGTGGCGAACAAGGCCGGACTGATGGCGGGGAATACGATGCGCCGTGCGCGGCCGGCCATGCTCGCCGATTCGTCTTCCGTGGTCGCGTCCGCGCTGATCGGCACCTCGCCGACCACTTCCTATATCGAGTCCACGGCCGGAGTGGCCTCCGGCGCCCGCACCGGCATGGCCTCGATCGTCACGGCGCTGCTGTTCGCTGCCGCGTTGTTCTTCTCGCCACTGCTGGCGGTGGTGACAGCACACGTGACCGCGCCCGCGCTGATCATCGTCGGCGTGCTGATGGTCTCCTCGCTTGGAGAAATCGACTGGAAACGGCTGGAGATCGCCGTGCCGGCATTTCTGACGCTGATCGCCATGCCGGCGACCTACAGCATCGCCAACGGCATCGCGCTGGGTCTGGTGATGTATCCGATCACCATGGTGGTGGCCGGCCGCGGGCGGGAGTTGCATCCGGTCATGTATATCCTGTTCGCGATCTTCGTGGCGTATTTCGCCTTTCTGTCGTAGTGCATCGCGTCAGGCAAGACCGGCCGTGGTCGCAAACGCTCCAAGAAGAGCAATCCGGCGTGATTGATCACCGAGCTCGCGCGGCGATGGCACGTGCGTATCAACTCCGGCAGGTGCGAGACGCATGAGCACGGCGCTTTCGGCAACCTTCATCTGTCTTCTTGTGCTCGGCATCGTCTGGTTTGTCTTATTGACGTTGTTGTTCCGTCGACTCGAAAAAGTACACCCGCATCGATATACGCGGATGGGCAGGCCCGACCTGTTCCGGAACCACGCGATGAAGACAGGTTTTGCGACCTTGAGATTTGTCATCAGACGCGAGCATCGCAGCTTGAAGGATCCGCGTCTGGGGTATCTCAGCGATACGGCGATGGCGGTTTTCGTTATATATATCGTCTTGTTTTTCAGCCTGTGCCTGGGCGTCTTTTTTGTAGAAGGGCACTGACCGAGTACCCATCGGCTCGCTGCGATCCACCGTCCAGAGCGCGGCCGCGGGTCGAGTTGGCGACGCGACCGTCTTCTGTGTAGGCGATAACCGGGCCTGAATTTTTCTCGTGGCGTCACGGCGTAGCTGTTGTGGGTCCGGGCCGGCGGATGCGCGGCGCCAACGGCGCAATTTCGGAGCGCGGTCGTGGCCCCGGCCGCGCGTGGCGCCTCGCCTGTCCGTTGACGGGCTCGGACCGTTCGTACGGCCACGCCTTGTTTCGCGACGAACGCTCCGGGCGCGCGACGACGAATCAGCCTCGACAGGTCTGATGCTTCAATCGGCCGTGCGGCCGCGATGTGCCGCGTTATCCCGGGCTTGCCGGCTGCGTGTCAGTGGCCGCGCCGAAGATCGCGGCGAGATCGACCGTATTCTGCGCGCGGGCGTAATCGAGTCGCGCTTCGAGATGCGACAGATGGGCCGTCATGAGCGCGGCGGCCTGTTTGCTGTCGCCGGCATCGAGCGCTTCGATGATATGGCGATGGTCGTCTTCGCGATAGCAGGCTGCCATCCCCGGGACCTTATAAAGTGCGACCGCGATGGAGGTGCGCAGGATCAGTCCGTCCAGCATGCCGGCCAGAACGCGATTGGGACAGGCCGCGGCAAGCTGCTGGTGGAAGGCCAGCGAGTGATGAATACGCTGGTCGTGTGCGCCGGCTTCGTGCGCGCTGCGTTCGTCATCGAGCGTTTTTTCCAGCGCCTGGCGCTGGCCGGCGGATAGAGCGCCGGCCGTCAGGCGCACGACTTCACATTCCACGAGCCGGCGCGCAGCGAACAGTTCCGCGGTTTCTTCCCGGCTGGGCTCGGCCACCGTCGCGCTCTGATTGCGACGACTGGTGAGGATGCCGTCGGCGGTCAGCCGTACCAGCGCCTTGCGCACGATCGCCCGGTTGACCGCGAACACCTGCGCAAGCCGGGATTCCGGCAGCCGCGTCCCGGCCGGCAGCTGCTGATTGAGGATGGCGTGACGCACTGATCGGGCAATACGCCAGGCGGGATCGTCCGTGGCGGTCGGTGGCTCGGATTGCTGCAGAAATTCACTCATGAGAAGGCCGTCTGGCAGAGCACTCTTGTTCGCTGAATGGCACGGAAATTGTTAACAAGTATAGTCATATATTGCCGGTAATCGTTTCGCCGGCGTCTGTATGGGAGGTGACAGTGCGCCATACTCTACGCTTCCTCCTGGGCGATACGCTGCAGGAGCTGACCGGCGTCGATCCGACTCAGACCGTACTCGCCTGGCTGCGTGCCAACGGACACACCGGAACCAAGGAAGGCTGTGCGGAAGGGGATTGCGGGGCCTGCACGGTCGTGATCGGTCGGGCGGATGCCGATGGGGCTATGGTCTATCGTGCGCTCAATGCCTGCATCATGTTTGTCGGCATGCTCGACGGCGCACAGTTGCTGACTGTCGCGCATCTGGCCGCCGCAGACGGCACCCTGCACCCGGTCCAGCAGGCGCTGGTCGATCACCACGGCTCGCAGTGCGGTTTCTGTACGCCGGGCTTCGTGATGTCGCTTTACAGTTTCTATCGCAGTGGCCAGACGCCGACGCGAGCCGGTGTGTCGGACGCCATCGCGGGCAATCTGTGTCGCTGTACCGGCTATCGTCCGATCGTGGATGCCGCCCTGTGCATGCACGACTATCCGGTCGTCGATGCGGGCGATACCGCGGCCATTGCCGCCCGTCTTCGCGCCCTGGACGACGGCGAGCCGATGGATGTCGGCGACGGTGATCGCCGCTTCATCGCGCCGCGCGATCTGGCCGGGGTACAGCAGGCGCTGGCGCGTCATCCCACGGCGAGGCTGGTGGCCGGTGGCACGGATGTCGGTCTGTGGGTGACCAAGCAACATCGTGACCTGGCGGTATTGATTCATCTGTCGCGGGTCAGCGAATTGCAGGGGATCGCGACATCGCCGACGACGTTGATCATCGGCGGGGCGACCACACATGCAACCGCCCTGAGCGGGCTCGCCGCGCTGCATGCGGATATCGGCGAGCTGTTTCGTCGGTTTGGTTCCTGTCTGATCCGCAATGCCTCGACGGTGGGCGGCAACATCGCCAACGGTTCGCCGATCGGTGACTCGATGCCGGTGCTGATCGCACTCGGGGCCGAGGTGGAACTGGCGGGCCCGGTGGATCGGCGCCGGGTCGTGCTCGAGGCGCTGTACCGTGATTATCAGGAACAGGCCCGGGCATCAAACGAACTCGTCGCTCGCATCGTGGTGCCGCGTCTGAGCGCGAATCAGCGATTCGGCTGCTACAAGCTCTCCAAGCGTTTCGACCAGGATATTTCGGCGGTCTGTGCTGCGTTTCGCATCACGCTGGATGCAGGGCGCGTCATCGAAGCCCGGCTGGCTTTCGGTGGCATGGCCGCGATTCCGATTCGCGCCCGCCGGGCCGAAGCCGCGCTGGTGGGACAGGCATGGAACGAGGCGAGTGTCGCGGCTGCCCGTGATGCGCTGGCCGAGGAGCTGTCGCCGATCAGTGACATGCGCGCCTCGGCGTCGTACCGACAGCGGGCGGCCGCGCAGCTTCTGCATCGTTTCTGGGTAGAAACCACCACGCCGGAGACATCGACACGCGTGTTGGCGGCGGAGCCGGTGTGATGGATCAGCCCACCCCGAAGCACAATCCCAGCGCCCGTCAGCCGATCGCGCACGACAGTGCGCATAAACACGTCACCGGTACGGCCCGTTACGGCGACGATATCCCGGAGCCGCGCGGTCTGTTGCATACCTATGCCTTTCCGGCCGAACGCACCCATGCTCGTGTGAGTCGACTGGATCTGTCGGCTGTCCGGGCGGCGCCGGGCGTGGCTGCGGTCGTCTCGGCGGCCGATCTGGCGGCTACGACCAACGATATCGGGCCGGTCTTTCCGGGCGACCAGGTGTTCGCCGATGGCGAGGTCCTGTTCTACGGCCAGCCGCTGTTCGCCGTGGCGGCCGAATCAATCGCCGCGGCGCGTCGAGCCGCGGGTCGGGCGATCGTCGAATATGTGGATCTGCCGGCGATTCTGACCACCGACGCGGCGATCGACGCCGAGGCGTTCGTTGTGCCGTCCAAGACCTGGGGCCAGGGCGATCCGGACCGGGCTCTGGCAAGCGCGCCGCATCGGTTGAGCGGACGAACGACGGTCGGCGGCCAGGAGCATTTCTATCTCGAGGGCCAGGTTGCACTGGCCGTGCCCGGCGAGGATGGTGATCTGCTGGTCCACAGCTCGACGCAGCATCCGTCCGAAGTCCAGCGGGCGATCGCTCACGTGCTCGGCCGCGCCGATCATGCGGTGACGGTCGAGAACCGACGCATGGGCGGCGGTTTCGGGGGCAAGGAGACCCAGGGGGCCTGGTTCGCGGTGATCGCGGCCTGGCTGGCGGCGGCTACCGGGCGTCCAGTGAAGTATCGCCTGGATCGCGACGATGACATGACGATGACCGGCAAGCGGCATCCGTTTGTCATCGATTACGACGTGGGCTTTGACGCCGACGGCCGGATCGTCGCACTCGACGTGATCCAGGCCGCCGACTGCGGCTATGCGCCGGATCTGTCGCATTCGATCGCGGATCGGGCGATGTATCACGCCGACAACGCCTATTATCTCGGCGATGTCCGGGTGACTTCGCATCGCTGTCGCACGCACAAGGTCTCGAACACTGCCTTCCGCGGTTTCGGCGGGCCGCAGGGCATGATCGGCATCGAGGAGATCATCGAGCAGATCGCCCGAGCGACTGGTCTGGACCCGCTCACCGTGCGTCGGCGCAACTACTACGGCACCGAGAATCGCAACCGCACGCCGTACGGCATGACGGTGGACGACAACATCCTCGATCCGTTGACCGATGAACTGCTGGCCTCGGTCGATTATGCCCGCCGCCGGGCCGCGATCGCGGACGACAACGCCGCGAATGCCGTGCTCAAGAAAGGGTTGGCGTTCACCCCGGTGAAGTTCGGGATCTCCTTCACCAGCAAGTTTCTCAATCAGGCCGGCGCGCTGGTCCTGGTCTATCTCGATGGCAGTGTCCAGCTCAACCACGGCGGGACAGAGATGGGCCAGGGCCTGCACACCAAGGTTGCGCAGGTCGTCGCCGAGGTTTTCGGGCTGGACTTCGAGCGGGTGCGGATCACCGCGACGAACACTGGCAAGGTGCCCAACACCTCGCCCACGGCCGCCTCGTCGGGCAGCGATCTGAACGGGGCTGCGGCCTACAACGCCGCCCGCAAGATCGTCGATCGGCTGCTGCCGGTCATTCGTGATCATTTCGATGTGCCCAGCGAAGATGCCATCCGTTTTGGCGAGAACGCGGTCCATGCCGGGCCGCGCCGTCTGGGCTCGTTCGCCGACATCGTGCAGATCGCGCACCGGGCCCGGGTCCAGCTATCGGCGGCCGGGTTCTATGCCACGCCCAAGATCGAAGTCGACGCGTTGGGCCGGGGGCGCCCGTTTTTCTACTTCGCCTACGGCGTGGCCTGCTCGGAAGTCGTGATCGACACGCTGACCGGGGAGCACCGGATGACCCGTGTCGATATTCTGCACGACGTCGGGAAATCGCTGAATCCGGCCATCGACATGGGCCAGATCGAAGGCGGCTTCATCCAGGGCGTGGGCTGGCTGACGACCGAGGAAAACGTCTGGGATGCATCCGGCAAGCTACTCACGCACGCCCCCTCGACCTACAAGATCCCGGTCGCCTCGGATGTCTGCGCGCGATTCACTGCCCGCATCTATGAGCGCGGGGAGAACGTGGAGGACGCGGTCTATCGTTCCAAGGCTGTCGGCGAACCGCCGTTCATGCTGAGCCTGTCGGTTTTGCATGCCCTCAAGGACGCACTGGCCGCCATCGACGGGTATCGCAGCGCCGCGCCTCTGAACGCGCCCGCCACGCCAGAGGCAGTTCTGGCGGCGGCCGATGCCATGGCCGAGCGGGCCGCGCGACGAAGTATTTCCGCACTGCCGGAGCCGGCCGAGTGACGGTCTGTCTCGTTATCAACGCGGTATGAAAATAGATGATTTTTCGGGTTGATAACACGCGTGTGCGAAAGCACGCGCGCCACGGCCAACGGCCGTGAAGCCATTGAAAATAAAAGACAGGCAGGTGCCGGCGTTTCTTTCGATGGTGTTGAAAACAGCTGACGTCGTCAGCGGTGTTGGTGCCGGATTAATAATCGGAGAGCACGATGACTGCGCAATCCATCTGGGCGGCGATTGATGAGCGTCTGGCCGCCGGCCAGCGGCTCTGGATCGTCGCCGTCGTGGCCCATACTCGCGGTTCGCCAGGTACCACCGGCGCGGTCCTCTACGTGGCCGACAACGGCGATGTCGGCGGCACGATCGGCGGCGGGGGCATGGAGAAACGTCTGATCGCCGATGGCCATGCCGCGCTGGGCGCCCCGGCCTATGGGCCGCGCTGGCGTCGCGAGGTTCACCGCGCGGACGCCGGGGAAGTAGCCTCCGGACTGATCTGTGCCGGTGAGCAGTGCAACGTGATGTTCGTTGTCGAACCCGAGCGCGACGGCGCCGCCATCCGAGCCTTCGGCAGGGCGCTCGTGACCGGTGAAACCGGCGTGCTGACAATCACGACCGACGCGCCCGTCGTGTTCGTGGCCGGTGAGGCGACGCCGACCGGTGTCTGGCCGGCCACCGACCGGGCTTGCGCGCGGGTAACGATCTCATCGAGACAGACGCGTCGGCTCGTCGTTTTCGGCGGCGGACACTGTGGGCGGCAATTGGCGAGTCTGGCAACCGATATCGGTTATCACGTGACCGTCCATGATCGGCGCGGCGAGGTGTTGTCCGATGCAGGGTGGCCGGCCGGTGTCGCACGACGCCAGCTGCCGGAGACCGGTATCCCCGATATCGTCACACGGGATGCGACCGGGGCGTTCGCCGTGGTCATGAACGATAACGTGCTGGCGGATGTCGCGGTGCTGGCGGCCGTCGCGAATCTGCCGTGGCGCTGGCTCGGGGTGATGGGTAGCCGCCACAAGATCCATGTCATTCGCAGCAAACTCGGCGAGGCCAGCGTGGCCGACGAGACCATCGCCCGAATCGTCGGGCCGATCGGCCTGCCGATGAAAAGCGATACGCCGGCCGAAATCGCGGTCAGCGTGATGGGCCAGTTGCTCCAGATCGAAGGTCGGGCACGCTAGGGCCTGTTGATGTGTCGTGCGAGTCCGCGCCAAGCGCGCCCTGAAATTGACGATGGGCGGCAAGACGAGGCGCCGCAGGCATAGCGTGTCATTCTGCGCCAGCGGGCTACAATGCTGGATTGCCGTCGTGTTCTTGATTTTGGGGCGCTTGTCCCTTCGGGTTGGGCCGCCCATGAAAAATCGACGATGGGCGCCCGGCGGCGTTTCGAGTCTGGATCGTGGCACCCCACGATCGGCGACTCGCGCCTTGCCGGACACACGGCGGTCTCTCGATGAAAAGGCGCTCGAAAGAAACATCAACAGGCCCGGGCGCGTCGTCACGAGATAGACCGTCGCGGCGCCTGCGGCCAGGCCGCGGGCGCGCCTTGCCTGGCAACGTCGGCGGGCCAATGCGGCTGCTGATCTCCCGACGATACAACTGGGGCATATCGACGCCGGCGCGTCGGGATCGGGAACGGTGCCGACACGATGACCGGCGGCCATCGCCCGGCTCCGCTCAGGCGCCAGCCGGATCATCGTCACCGAACCGGCCGCGTATCGATAGCGGGCGGATCGGTCATGAGCGGCCGGTTGTCACACGATGCTCGAAGCGGTGAAAGTCCTGCTCGAGCTGCCATTGACTTCGTGCCTTGTCGCTGGCCTTGATGAAACGTCGACAGCGCGCATCCATCCGCTGCGCCTCGAGTGCTTGTGCACAGGCCGGTACGGCGCGCCGGGGTGCCTTGGGCTGCCACAGACTCGGGCCGGGAAGAAACGCATAGATCAGGCTGTTCCGCGAGAGCTGCTTCAGAGCGCGATAATCGAGGCCCTGTTCACGAACGGCGCGTTCGTACTCATGGGTGAGATCGATGCGTGAGACGCCGGGATCGTCGGTCGATAACACGACGGGTACGCCGGCGCGTCGATAGAGGTTCAACGGGTGTTCGGCGCCGGCCACACCGAGGATGACGTCGTTACTGGTGAGATTGATCTCGACCGCAACGGGCTGATTGCGCATACGGGCCAGCGTGGCCGCAGCGTCGTCTTCGCTGGCGATGTCCACGCCGTGGCCGATGCGATCGGCACCGGCGGCGAGAGCTGCGGCGATATGAAAGCGCAGGTCGGCCGGCGGCACGAGTCCCGGCGTCAGCTCGCCGGCATGCAGGCTCAGCGCGACGTCCGGATAGCGTCGATGGAAGAAGGCGAACATCGCCATGTGTTGACGATAATCGGCCCGGGCCGTCGGGTTGTCTTCGGGCGCGACGATGTTGACCGCCACCACGCGTGGATCGGCCGCAGCCAGAGCGAAGCCGAGTGCCATCTGCGCGAAGACCTTTTCGGGCGGTAACGTGCGCAACACATAGAACTGAAATCGATAGGCGACGTCGCAGGCCGGCTGTGCGTCGGGCGTGTCACAGCCGAGACGTTGATCGAGCCGGTCGATGTCGTCGTCGAACGCCTGTCGGGCCGCTGCCACGCGTTGCCCGATCCCGTCCTGGATATGGGCCAGGGCCTTGTCGTAGGCGCCCGTCTGCCAAGGCATATCGGTAACCAGCGGTGCCAGCGTGCCCAGCGCCGCCGGGTCCGTCATCGTTTCGATATAGCGCACGTGCTCGGCTGCAGCCTGCTGAAGCACCAGGGCGAGCATGTCGGTGCGATGGCGTGCGCTGATCGCAGCGAACCGGCCGAACGTGTCGAAGAACTGATCGTGGCCCGAATCGGCGCCGTCCCCGGGCACGAAATCGCGCATCGACATGGCATCGACGGTCTCGTTGTAGAAGGCCGGGGCACGCGAGGCCAGACCGCGCGCCGGTTCGTCCGTGTCGGCGTCGCAGGGCCCGGGATGCGCCCGGTGGTCGGCTTTGTCGATACAGGCCTGATCGGCATCCGCCCAGCGCAGCAGGTGCTCGGCATAGACAGCGCCATCGAGATGATGATGCAGATCCCCGCCCTTTGGCAGTGCGCGCAGAAATTGCCGCAGCTGCGGCGGCTGATCCACGAGATCGGCCATGGTCGCTGCGGTCGCGGCCGTATCGTCGGTATCGCCCGGTGGGTCGTCGATCGCGGCCTGGGCGCTGAGCGAGACACCGAGCAAAAGCCCGGCGAGTGCGGCGCGGCCGGACGGCTTAATCGGCATGGTCGGGCCCGGTGCGCTCGCCAGTGCCGGGCATCTGGTCGCGATAGGTCGGCCAGCCGTCGACGATTGCCGAAACGACCGGCGAGGCGACCCGGTAGGCCGATTCCACCGACAATGCCAGTCCCGAATAGCCCGACTGTTCGCTGGCCAGGCTTTCAGCGGGCGTCTGGCCGGCGTGCGGCACGGTGAAATTGCTCACCGTGCGCAGCACGAGTACGCGGTCGGCATCGACACGCCCGGCGGTATCCAGACGATGGAGTTCCAGCAGCGTCCCGGTATCCTCCATTGCCGAGGTCACGAATTCACCCTGACCGTCGGTCCAGTACTTGACCCAGCGGTTGGCCCAGTCGTTGAGCCGGTCGCCGTGCCAGAACGTCATCGCAGCCAGATTGTCGCCTTTCTGGACTCGCGGCGGGCGTCGGGCCGCTTTCTGCTGGAACTGGTCGCGATAGGCCGCGACATCGTCGGCATCCGGCAGTTTGACGTTTCGGGTCAGCGTATAGGCCCAGTCGGTCAGCCCGGCGTTCAGACGGAAACGCTGGACGGCGTTCAAGTCGCCCGGGATGGGCTTCTGGTATGGCTTGGTGCCCCACATCGGCAGGTAGCCGGTCGACCAGTTGTCGGGAATCTCTCGGGCATCGATTTCGTGGGCCAGATCGCCGTCGACGACGTAATCTGCCCAGACCGCCGACCCGAGCGACGTATCGGCGGGGTCGCCGCCGGAAATACCGGCCACCACCCAGTAGGCATGCGACAGATCCAGCCGCGGGTCGTAGCCGACGGCGGCGATCGTGGAGACGGCGTTGGCCGTGCCCACGCCCGTGACCACGCCCAGCACGCCGGTCTTGGGGTTGAGCCAGGCATCGTGATAGGCGCCGGGCAGACTCAAACGCTGTGTCAAGCCGGCGCGTTTCTTCCAGAGTTGAAATTCGCCGGCCGTATCGCCTTCATCCTCGCCGATCTCGAACATGGTGACGACCACGGCCTTGATCGGAATCGGTGATGCATCGTCATGCGCCGGGGCGGGGGCCGCCCACGTCCGGGTCGCCAGGAGCAGCAGGAGGCTGGCGGCCGCGATCAGGGCCGGGTGTATGCGGATGAAACGGATCAATGATTTCCCCTTTTGTTTTGATGAGCCGGCCGACATCGGTGCGTGTCGGCCGGTGGGTGTGGCAGCCGGCCGGCGCAGGCGACGTTGTCAGTAAATCCCGGCCCGCCGCGGGTGCGTCCGGCCGGTCAGGCTCGAAAGAGCCGTGGTCCGGCGGCGACAATTCAGTATTGTCGCCGCCGAGACAACGCCCGGGCGACGGACGTCTAGAAACGCATCTTGAACTGGGCCCCCCAGATCCGCGGGTCGTTCACGAAAGCGGTCAGATTGTTGAAGTCGATTGCCCCATTGGAACGAATCTCGTTGGTGCAGTTGCGACAAAAGGCAGCGACTTCGTATTTCTCGTTATCCCAGGTGTAGCCGAGGCGCACGCCCCCCTGAACGAGCGATTTCGCACGAAACTCCTTGGCTTCGTAGAGGAAGATGTTGAAATCGTCGCGGTAGGACCAGTCCGTGTACAGATAAATACCGCGCCCGTCGGACAGCGGCCAGTCGTAGCGCGCGCTGATGGTGCCGATGAACTTCGGGGCCCGCGGCAGCGGGTTGCCGTCCAGGGCGTACAGCCCGCTTCCGACGGACGGGTCGGTGACGGTGCAGGCGGCACCGCAACCGCTCGAGAACAGGTTGTTATCGTCGAGCTCGGTGTGGTTGTAGCTGCCGTTGAGCGTGATCATCAGACGCGATGTGAGAAAGGCGTCGACATCCAGCTCCGCGCCGTAGCCTTGCGTGGAATCGGCATTGAGCAGCCGCGTGATGTTGCGTTGCCCGCCGGTGGCGGTGAGCTGCTGGCCGTCGACATCGTAGTAATAGATATCGAAGTTGGTGCGAATGCGACGATCCCAGTATTCGGTCTTGGCACCCAGCTCGTAGGAAATGACGTCTTCGCTGCCGGCCTGGGTGATCGGCAGGTTGCTGTCCGGTCGGGCGAAGCTGCCGGCTCGAAAACCGGTCGCCACACGGGCATAGGTCATGACGTCGTCGGTCCAGTCGTAGGACAGGGTGGCATCCCAGCTGACCTTGCCCTCGCTGGTGTCGTCCTGCCGCGGTCCAATGATCGACAGATTGTCGATGCGCTTCACGGCGAACTTCTTGTCATTGTAGGTGTAGCGCACGCCTGCCTTGAACTGCAACCGGTCCGTGAAGTCGTAGGTCAGAGCACCGAACACCGCCCCGGACTGGGTCGTCTGCTCGTCGGTGATGCTGCTGACCTCGTCGCCGCCGGCCAGCGTGTCGTAGGTGAGGTTCGAGCCATCGACGTCTTCATAGAAGTAATAGAGTCCGCCCTGCCAGTTGAGAGGGCCGTCGTAGTCTGATTGCGCCCGGAATTCCTGTGTGATCTGGGCGAGATCGTTGATCCGCGAAGCGGTTTCCACCGAGAAAGGTGTATTGGTCGGATTGCCGCCGTCGATATCCCCGCGGCTGTAGTAGTTCAGCACCGACTCGTAGCCGGTGATGGAATACAGCGTGATGTCATGCCCGGTGTCGTAGCTGAGATGCAGATTGGTGCCGAAGGTCGACAGATCCTGGTCGTTACGCCCGTCGGTATCGGTTTTGTCGACATCGAAGCCGGGCCGCAGCGAATTGCTACCGGTGTTCAAGGCGTTGGCGTGGAAGACTCGGGCCGTGCCGTCCAGAATCCGGCCGTGGACGTTGGCCAGCGCACGGAAAGCACTGTTGGGTTTGTAGAGCAGTTGCACCCGGTAGGCACGGTCGTCGTAGCTGCCGAGCTGATCATCCTGGTCGGTATAGGTGTTGTCGATGAAGTCGTCCCGATGCTCCTCGAGTAGAGAGACCCGTAGCGCGAGGCTATCGCTGAGCACGGTGTTATGTGCCATCTCCACGTTGATGGTGTTGTAGCGTCCCCAGGAGGTCTTTAAATAGCCACTGCCGTCGTCGGTCAGGGACGGGGCCGCCGATTCGAGCTTGACGACGCCGGCCGGCGTGTTTCGGCCGTAAAGCGCGCCCTGTGGGCCGCGTAGCACTTCCACATTCGCCAGATCGTAGAGCGGGAAACTCTTCAGGACCGCGTTGTTGAGCTGGATATCGTCGTAGACCAGCCCGACGGGCTGCGAGGCGAAGATCGAGAAATCCGTATTGCCATAGCCGCGGATATAGAAACGCGGCAGCGTCCGTCCGTTCGAGGACTCCACGTAAAGGCTCGGCGTGTTGCCGGACAGCACGCGGATGTCCTGACCGCTCGTGTTGAGCGCTTCCATCTTTTCCCGCGGTATCACCGTGGCCGACGAGGCCACGTCCTGAACGTTGGCCGGTGCCCGGTCGGAAGTCACGGTGATCGCCGAGAGCGTCTGCGCCGGCGATGTGCTGCTCGCGGCTGTGCTCGCGGTGGCCGGCACCGCAGCGGCAGGCGCGGCGGCGGTCGGTGCAGACTCGGATGTGGCCGGCTCGGCCGGTGCGGCAGCGACAGGGGGCCTGTCGGTCTCTCGGTCTTCGTCGGCCCAGCTCGGTGGGCAGACCATCGTGGCCAGCAGACTCCCCGGAAAAACCCCCCAACGCCACAGTGGCTGGCGTGCCATTACTGTCTTCATGGTTCCCCCTGATAGTGCAGTCGTTCTGGATTGGTGCAATTAAGCGTTTTCGACTGTCAACAGGATTGACGCAATTTATGTTCCAGTTGGATTGCAGAGGCGGGCATGAGCAGTTGTATCAATCAAGCGATTACGAAATTGCTCGATCGTTTCGATTTTTGTGTACAGATATTGCTTGATATTAGTCACAGTTTATAAGTGACTAAATTGACCCGGGAGTCCTGATGAAAATCGAACACGTCGAATACGGTAAATGCGAGGTGAGCCTTTATCGCAGCTATGCCACGCCACTGCACGGTCTGCGCCCAATCCCGGAATCCGCGTTTACAGGGCGCGAGAATCGACTGTTCGCCGTGAATATTGCGGTGCATGTGCTGGGCCATCACGTCGAGGCGGCCTACACAGAAGGCGACAACTCAGCGGTCGTGGCGACGGATACGATGAAGAACTTCATCCTGTATCAGGCGCAGGTGTTCGCCGGCAGCACGCTCGAGGGATTGCTGCGTTTTATCGCTGAACAATTCCTGGCGACCTACGGTGATATGGCCGGCATCCATATTGCGGGCGATGAACAGCCGTTTCTGGCAGCGACAGTGCCCGATGCCGAGGGTGCGCTCATTCCCTCCGATCGCCTGTTCTCGCGAAGCCGCGGCGACCATGGCCATGCGCGGCTCACCGTCATGCGCGAAGACGACGGCCCGGCGTTGACCGACCACCAGTGCGGTCGCCGCGATCTGCAGCTGATCAAGCTGACCGGCAGCTCCTTCATGAATTTCCCACGCGATGCGCACACGACGCTACCTGAACGACAGGATCGGCCGTTGTTCATTCATCTGGACGTGTACTGGCGCTATCGCGACGGAGATGCCGTCTCGCGACAGAGCCCGGTCGATTACGTGGATGCGGCGCAGGTCCGCGATCTCGTGCAGGTTGTCTTTCACGAGTTCAACAGTCTGTCCATCCAGCATCTCGTGCACGAAATGGGGCAGCGAATCCTTGCCCGCTTCCCGCAACTGGCCTGGTTGCATTTCGAGGCCCAGAATCGGCTCTGGGACACGGCCTTCGAGGCCAATGCCGGGGCAACCGGCGCCGGTGAGGCCAAGGTGTATTGCGACCCGCGCCCGCCCTACGGCCACATATTGCTCACGGTCACGCCCTAGGCGTGCCGGCCGGGGTTGGTTTCGGCGTGTCGCTCGATGGCAACGTCGACAACGTCGGGCATGCCAGGTGTGATCACGGCGGGCGGGCGAGGGCGCCCGTCCGGTTGGCGGCCTGTGTTCTGTCATCAGGACATCAGCGCCGCGAGGCGCGCGTGCGCGATGCGATGAATCTCGGTTAACGCACGGGCGCGCTCGGTCGCGGCATCGTTTTCCAGACGGGCGCGCATCGCCACGAGGATGTCCTGTCGTGTCATGCCTTTCACGGCGATGATGAACGGAAAACCGAAGCGGTCGGTATAGGCTCGATTCAGAGTCTGCAGCTCGGCGTACTCGCTTGCGCTGCAATGAGCCAACCCGGCGTCGGCCTGTTCGGCCTGCGAGGCGGCACTGAGATGATCGGTCCGGCCGGCGCGGGCCCCCAGATCGGGATGGGCACGAATCAGGCGCATTTGTTCTTCATCGCTCGCCGCATCCACCGCGGCCGCCATGTGCGCGGCCAGACCGGCAAGTGTGTCGTCGGTGGTCGTGAGCCCGGCATCGAAGACCTGCTCGGCGACCCAGGGCGAATGTTCGTAGATGCTTGCGAAGCGATCGACGAAGACCACGCGGGACCACTGGCTCGGGGACGCGGCGGTTGCCGGGGCGGGTTCGTGCATGTCGCTCTCCAGGGCAGGGGTGGCATAGAAAATGTGTGCGGTTTTCATGCCAGACCGTATACAAGACCTGGGACAAGATGACACGAAAAACGCCGGCTAACGTGCCGAGGCGCTCGCCGATGATGCTCGGTCTGTCCGGTCTTCAGCACGTGCTCGTGATGTATGCCGCGTCGGTCGCCGTGGCGCTCATCATTGGTTATGCGTTGGCGCTGCCGCACGATGAACTGGCTTATCTGATCAACGCGGATCTGCTGTGCGCAGGGTTCGGCACGCTCATCCAGTCGGCGGGTGTGGCGTGTTTCGGCATTCGCATGCCGGTCATCATGGGCGCGAGTTTCGTCAGCGTCGGGCCGCTGGTGGCGATGGCTGACGGTGGCCAGATCGGCCTGCCCGGCATGTTCGGCGCCACTGCAGTCAGCGGGGTGTTCGCGATGCTGATCGTGCCGCTTTTTTCACGGTTGCTCGTGTTCTTTCCGCCACTCGTGACAGGGCTGGTGATCACCTCGATCGGGCTGTCGTTGTTGCCGGTGAGCATCCGATGGGTCGGCGGCGGGGCGCAGGCCGGTAATTTCGCCGCGCTCGGCCATCTGGTTCTGGCGGGCCTGGTATTCGTCATCATCTTGCTGATCAATCGCCTCGGGCGTGGTTTCTGGGTCAACATCTCCGTTCTGATTGGTCTGGCTTCGGGCTATGTCGCGGCTGCGGCGTTTGGCCTGGTCAATTGGCAGGGACTGGCCGAGCGGCCCTGGATCGAGGTCATCACGCCGTTTCATTTCGGCATGTGGACATTCCCACCGGCCGCCGTCGCCGCACTGTGCATTGTGATGATCGTCACGCTGGTCGAGTCGACCGGCATGTTCATGGCGCTTGGCGACATGGTCGATGCACCGGTCGATCGGCATCGCCTGAATCGCGGGCTGCTTGCCGACGGTCTGACGACGGCCTTCTCCGGGCTGTTCAACGGGTTCGTGCACACCTCGTTTGCCCAGAATGTTGGCCTGGTCGGCATGACAGGCGTCAGAAGCCGCTTCGTGACGGTCGTTTCCGGTGGCGTGCTGTTGGCGTTGAGCCTCTGTCCGAAGGCGGCCTTCGTCGTGGCTGCGGTGCCCAAGGCCGTGCTCGGCGGGGCGTCACTGATCATGTTCGGCATGATTGCAGCGGCTGGCCTGAACGTGATGTCCCAGGCCGATCTCTCGGCACGATCCAATCAGTTGGTCGTCGCGATCGCGCTGGCCTTCGGGCTGATGCCGCAGACGGTACCGGCGCTTTTCGCCGGTTGGCCGGACTGGGCCGCGCCCATCGTGCACAGTGGCATCATGCTGACGACAATCGCGGCGGTGTCGAGCAATCTGTTGCTCAACGGCCGACATCACACCCCGAAGCAAGAGTGCCGGCACGATGCGGCCGGCCACTGACAAAGCACAATGGCATGGGTTATCTCACGACGCACGTACTCGACACGGCCCGCGGCTGTCCGGCCGTCGGCCTTGGTATCCGGCTCGAACGGCTCGACGACGGCCGGGCCGAGTCTCTATCGACGATGGTGACCAATGACGATGGTCGCCTCGATTCGCCGCTGCTATCCGGGGCGGCGCATCGTGCGGGCACCTATCAGCTGATCTTCAGTGTGGGCGATTATCACGCCGCGATCGGCGACCCCAATGCGCGTCGGTTTCTCGACGTCGTGGTCGTGCGTTTCCGGATCCACGAGGCAGATGCACATTACCACGTGCCGCTGTTGTTATCGCCCTACGGTTACACGACCTATCGTGGCAGCTGAACGCGCCGGGCGCTGTTGCGGCACGGCCGGTACGGCGACCACGACAGGCGGTGCGCGTCCGGATCGGTACCCGGCCTACTCATAGCGGGCCAGTTCCAGCAGCAGGGCCGCGCGGCGCGACTCGGGCATGAAGGCATCACGGATACCGTTGGCCGCAACAGTACGACAGGTTTCGCGGTCCCAGTCGAAAGCTGCCACGCAGGCGGCGAAATTGTTGACCATGCCGCCGCCGAAGTAGGCCGGATCGTCCGAATTGATGTTCACGTTGAGCCCGGCCTCCAGCATCAACGGCAGATTGTGGTCCGCGAGATCGGCGACGCCCTTCAGGTACAGATTCGATAACGGGCAGACCGTCAGCGGTGTCTGGGTCGTGCGCAGGCGCTCGATCAGCGTGTCGTCCTCCATGGCGCGCACACCGTGATCGATACGACAGACATCGAGTGCATCGAGTGCACCGCGGACGTATTCCGGGCCCCCTTCCTCGCCGGCATGGGCGACGCGCGGCAGGCCGATGGCCCGCGCGCGCTCGAAGACGGCAGTGAATTTCTCTGGCGGATTGCCGACTTCCGCGCTGTCGAGCCCGATCGCCGACAGGTGATGGTGCCAGGGGGCCGCGGCCTTGAATGTGGTCATGGCGTCATCGGCATCGCGATCCCGCATGAAGCTCATGATCAGGGCGCTGCTGACATCCAGGCGCGCGGCCGCGTCCTGTCTGGCCTGACGTAGCCCCTCGAATACATCGGCCAGCGCCACGCCGCGGCTGACATGCGCCTGCGGGTCGAAAGACAGATCGACATGCCGGACGCCGTCGGCGGCAGCGCGCTCGAAATAGGCCATGGCCAGATCATAGAAATCGGCGCGGGTGAGCAGAACGTTCATACCCTGGTAATAGAGGGCGAGGAACGATGAGAGATCGTCGAATTCGTAAGCCGCCTGCAGTGCCTCGGCGTCGTCGTAGGGCAGCGTCACACCGTTTCGTGTCGCGAGTGCGAACTGTTGATGCGGCGTGAGTGTGCCTTCGATATGCAGATGCAGCTCGGCCTTCGGCAGGCCGGTCAGCCAGTCGTTCATGCAGCGAATCCTGATCTTTGGGCTGTATGCACGGATGCGGCCGACCCGTTTCGGCGCCGGGGCCATCAGACCGTGCGGGTTTATGGTGCAAAAGCCTAGCAAAGGCTCGATCATGGGGTATGAACCGGGTGCATCGAATATGCCGGTACGCACGTACTGTCTTATGCGCGGTCCCCGGATATTCGATAATGGAACGCAGGGCACCGACCCGGGACATGTGTTATGGCCACGATCCTTCCCTTCCAGCGCTATGCATTCGGTCCGGCCGAAGTCGATGCGCTCCAGGCCGCGCTGGCGGACCATTGTTTTCCGGGCGGCTGGCGCGGCTGGAACGGGGCCCTGTCCAACACCGGGGAGTGCGAAGAGCTGGAGGTCGTCAATCCGAATGACTGGGAACCGCTGACACTCCTGCGCACGCATACGGGCCACTATCTCGCCCGCGATGCCGACGGTATCGAGGTCGCGCGCGCCGAGACGTTCCGTGAATTGCTGAGCGCGCTGGAGATCACGCCGTCGTAGATTGTGCGCCTGCCGGTGTGTCCGGTCGAACACCACGGTTGCTTGGATACGCCGCCGGCGTTGATCGAACCGGGCATATCCGTTCGTGAAGGACACGCGCGCATTGCGGCCATAAAAAAACCCGGCCTGCTTGCCGCGGGCCGGGCTTTTCCTTGTCTTGGTGCCCAGGAGAGGACTTGAACCTCCACGACCGTTAGGTCACTAGCACCTGAAGCTAGCGCGTCTACCAATTCCGCCACCTGGGCTGCGGAAGCCGCGTAATTTAGACATCGATTCGCGGCTTGTCAATTACCGCTTGAGCGATTTTTCCATTCCGGTATCGTAACGCCCCATGGAGCAGGATCTTGATTAAGCAACAGGACGATCGCGCAGCCGACTGGCGCGATCGAGACCCCAACTACAGCGCCGAGCAGGGCAGTTACGACGAGCCCGTGCCGAGCCGTCAGCTCGTGCTGGACGATCTGGCCGCCGAAGGCCGGCCGATGACGCAGGACGAGCTGGTCGAATACTACGCGCTGGTCGATGACGCAGCCGAAGCGTTCGCGCATCGGCTACGCGCGATGCTGCGCGACGGCCAGCTGCTCGAGAATCGTCGCGGCGCGCTCGGCCCGATCGACAAGATGGATCTCGTGCGCGGACGCGTGCAGGGCCATCGCGACGGCTTCGGTTTTCTTCTGCCCGAAGACACCGACGGCGATGATGTCTTTCTCGCACCGCGCCAGATGCGCCAGGTGATGCACGGCGACAAGGTGGTCGTTCACGTGACCGGTCGTGATCAGCGCGGGCGGCGCGAAGGACGCATCGTCGAAGTGCTGGAGCGCGTCAACGACACCATCGTCGGGCGTTTCGTCGAAGAACACGGCGTGTATTTCGTCGTGCCGGACAACGCACGCATTCCGCACGAGATCCGCATCGCCGAAAGCGCGCGCGGCGGTGCGGCGCACAACGACGTCGTGACCGTGAAGCTGACCGAGGCGCCGTCGAAACGGGCCCAGGCCGTCGGTGAGGTGATCGAAGTGCTGGGCGATCGCATGGCGCCCGGCATGGAAATCGAGGTTGCGATCCGGTCGCACGGCATTCCGCACGAATTTCCCTCCGAAGTCATCGCAGAGGCCAAGCAGTGCGGCGACGAAGTGGCCGAGGCCGACAAGGCCGATCGCGTCGACCTGCGCGACCTGCCGCTTGTGACTATCGACGGCGCCGACGCGCGTGACTTCGATGATGCGGTCTATGCGCGCGAGACGCCGCGCGGTTTCAAGCTCTGGGTGGCCATCGCCGATGTCTCGCACTATGTGACCAAGGACGCACCGCTCGATACCGAGGCACAGCGGCGTGCGACGTCGGTGTATTTCCCGGATCACGTCGTGCCGATGCTGCCGGAGGCCCTGTCCAACGGGCTGTGTTCACTGAACCCGGAAGTCGATCGCCTGAGCCTCGTCTGCGAGATGCGTCTCGACAAGTCGGGCGTGATCCAGGCCTCGAAATTCTATTCCGCGGTGATCCGCTCGCACGCGCGCCTGCTGTATGAGCAGGTCGCCGACTGGCTGGAAAACCCCGACAACCTGCCCAGCCGGTACGCCGCGCTGAAAAAGCCGCTCGACGATCTGCATGCGCTCTACAAGGCGATGCTCGATCAACGACGCGATCGCGGCGCGATCGAGTTCGAGACCCAGGCCACGCGCATCGTGTTCAACGAGGATCGCAAGATCGCGCGCATCGTGCCGACCGAGCGCAACGTCGCGCACAAGATCATCGAGGAATGCATGATCGCGGCCAACGTCGCGACTGCGAAATATCTGTCCAAGCGACGCATGCCGCTGCTTTATCGCGTGCACGCCACGCCGGCAGCGGACGCCCTGGCGGATCTGCGCACCTTCCTCGGCGAGCGCGGTCTGCACCTGGGCGGCGGCGACGATCCGGAAGCGGCCGATTACGCCAGGCTTCTGGCCGAGGCGGCCAAGCGGCCCGACGCGCATCTGGTCCAGACCGTCATGCTGCGCAGCATGCAGCGGGCCGTCTACTCACCGCACAACGATGGCCACTTCGGGCTGGCGCTGGCCGACTACACACACTTCACCTCGCCGATTCGTCGATACCCGGATCTGTTGGTCCATCGCGCGATCAAGCATCTCGAGGCCAAGGGCAGGCCGGCGACCTTCGATTACGACAACGCAGCGATGGAGGGTCTGGGCCAGATCTGCTCGGAAGCCGAGCAGCGGGCCGACGACGCCACGCGTGATGTCGACGACTTCCTCAAGTGCGAGTACATGCAGGACTCGCTGGGGCAGGTCTTCTACGGCACCGTCACCGGGGTGACCGGTTTCGGCCTGTTCGTCGAACTCGAAGGCATCTTCGCCACCGGTCTGGTGCATGTCTCCAGTCTGTCGAGTGATTTCTACCATTTCGATGCCCAGGCACGTTGCCTGCGCGGCGAGCATTCGGGCCGGGTCTATCGGCTGGCCGACAAGATGCGAGTACGCGTGGCGCGTGTCGATCTCGATGAGCGCAAGATCGACTTCGAGCCGGTCGAGGGCGATGCCGGGGCATCGAAATCGAAGAAAACGAACAAGTCCGGCGGCGGCCCGAAGAAGAAATCGGGCGGCAACAAAAACGGAAACAAGCGGTCCAACGGCGGCAAGCGCCGGAAGAAGAACTCTTCCTGATACCCGCAAGTCATCGAGAGGCCTGATATGACGATAACTGTTCGACGCCGACCGGCTGCCGCCGTCGCTCTCATGCTCGCCGTCACGCTGGCGGTGACCGCCTGCGCGGGCGATCCGAACCGCCGCGCCAAGATCGGCGGCGGCATCGGTACGGCCGTCGGTGGTCTGATCGGTTCCGCGCTGGGTGATCACTCGACCACCAACAGTGCCATCGGTATGGCCGTCGGTGCGCTCGCCGGTGCGGGGGTCGGTCATTACATGGATCGCCAGCAGCAGGAGCTCAACGCCAAGCTGGCCGAACAGCAGGCCGCGGACCAGCTGAGCATTCGACGGATCGGCAACGATGCGCTCGAAGTCGGCATCGCCAGCGATGCCTCGTTCGGCGTCGATAGTGCCAGCCTGAGCCCGAACGCCCAGAACACGTTCAATACGATCGCCAACGTGCTCAAGGACTACGACAAGACAGCCACTCATGTCGTTGGTTTCACCGACAGTACGGGCAGTGCGCAGCACAACCTGTCGTTGTCGCAGTCGCGCGCCCAGTCCGTGGCGCAGTTCTTGAACTCGCGCGGTGTGAATTCGCAACGCGTTCTGACCTGGGCGCGGGGACAGACCGAGCCGGTGGCCAGCAATGCCACCGCCGCCGGTCGGGCCCAGAACCGGCGCGTCGCGATCGTGATCAAGCCGATCGTGCAGGGCCAGGAGAAGCAGGCCTTCAGCGCGCCGCCCAATCTCGGCAACCCGCAGTTCGAGAATCAGAGCGGCAGCTGAGACGGTCTGAGGCGATCTGATTTCCGTGTATCTATAGTCGCCGCGGCGCAGCCGTGTGGTGATGCCGGTACCTGGGCACGACCGGATTTGGCCTGGGCGCTCGAGATTCCGGCGACCGTTTGTGTAAATCAGGTGTTGTGCGTCTCTACTGATCGGCCGTCGTGCGGTGCACGGCGGCCTGTTTTCATCCATTTTCGCGCAGGGCGTCGATGACCGATCGTGACGAGCAGGAACAGGACTGGATCGGCGGCATGCACGCCGTGACCATGGCCTTGACGCAGGGGCGACGCGTGCGCCGTGTGCGCGTGGCGCGGGGCACCGCCGATGGCCGGACCCGGGCGTTGCTCGACGCAGCGGCCGCGGCCGGGGTGACGGTCGAGCACTGCGACCGGGCGGCACTTGATCGCCTGTTGCCGGATGTCCGTCACCAGGGATGTGCCGCGGAGATCGAGGGCACCCGGATCATCCGGGAATCGGCGCTGCCGGCACTACTGTCCGCGGTGTCGCAACCCTGGGTGCTCGCGCTCGATCAGGTTCAGGATCCGCATAATCTCGGCGCCTGTCTGCGTAGCGCGGCCGCGGCCGGTGTAAGTGCCGTCATCGCCCCGCGCAAACGGGCCGCCGGGTTGACCCGCGCGGCCCGCAAGGTCGCCGCCGGAGGCGCGGAGCTCGTGCCGTTCGTGCCCGTGAGCAATCTCGTCCGGGCGATCGACCGACTCAAAAGTGATGGCTTCTGGGCCATCGGACTCGCGGGCGAAGCCGGGGAAAGCCTGTATAGCGCGGCGTTGCCCGAGCCCATTGTCTGGGTGGCCGGCGGCGAGGCCGGCGGATTGCGCAGTCTGACGGCCGAGCATTGTGATCGTCTGGTCTCGATTCCCATGGCGCCGGCCATGGAAAGCCTGAACGTGTCGGTGGCCACGAGCCTGGCCCTGTTCGAGACCGTGCGTCGCCGCAGCGCGATCGCATGACAGACGTTGCGTTGTCGGCGTCGAGCGCATAAAATCGCGCGCCTTGCGGCCGAGGGCCGCATGTCCTTGCTCCACGGCGTCCATCGCCGGGAGCTGTCAACCACAAGGAATTCACCATGCGACATTATGAAATCGTGTTTCTGGTCCACCCGGACCAGAGCGAGCAGGTGCCCGCCATGGTCGACAAGTATCGCGGCGTCGTCGAGAACGACGGCGGCACGGTACATCGCCATGAAGACTGGGGGCGTCGTCAGCTGGCCTACCCGATCACCAAGATCCACAAGGCGCACTACGTCCTGCTGAACGTCGAGTGCAGCCAGGAAGCCCGCGAGGAGCTGGAAGACCTGTTCCGCTTCAACGATGCGGTGCTCCGTCATCTCGTCATTTCGCGTCACAAGGCCGATGTCGATCCTTCGCCGCTGTCCAAGAACGCGGAGAAGGAAAAGGACACCAAGGCCCCGGCCGCCAGCTAAAGGAATACCGACATGGCTCGTTTTTTCCGTCGCCGTCGCTACTGCAAGTTCACCGCCGAAGGCGTTGAAGAGATCGATTACAAGGATATCGAGACGCTCAAGCAGTACGTCACTGAAACCGGCAAGATCGTTCCGTCCCGGATCACCGGAACGGCCGCGCGCTATCAGCGCCAGCTGTCGACCGCGGTCAAGCGGGCGCGCTTCCTGGCGCTGCTGCCGTACACCGACCGTCATTCGTCGTAGGAGATCCACGTGGACGTCGTACTGCTACAGAAAATCCGCAACCTGGGCGACCTCGGCGACACCGTGAAGGTGCGTGCCGGCTACGGTCGTAACTATCTGTTCCCGCGTGGCATGGCGCTGCCGGCCACCAAGGCCAATCTGTCGGTGTTCGAAGAACGTCGTGCCGAGCTGGAAGCCGCATCGCAGCAGCGTGAAGACCGCGCGAACCTGCGCGCCGGCCAGCTGCGCAACCAGAGCTTCGTCATCGCCATGCGTGCCTCGGACGAGGGCAAGCTCTACGGCTCCGTCGGGCCGCAGGAGATCGCGGCCACGGTCAACGATGACGGCATCGAGCTGGACCCGCGCGAGATCACGCTGGTCGAAGGCACGATCCGCCAGGTCGGCTACTACACGGCCGAGCTGACCCTGCACGCCGAAGTCGTCGTCGAGATCGAGATCGTCGTCGCGCAGCAGACCGACATGGGCGTCAACATGCCGGCTCGCGTCAACGAGAACACCGAAGACGACGCCACGGCCGATGAGGTCGAAGGCGAGCGCGTCGAGGATGCCGGCGAACCCGCCGATGCCTCGGCCACCGAAGCCGACGCGCCTATCGGCGAGCGGGAAACGCCCTAGGGCGATCGTATGCCGCCGACAGAAAACGCCGCCTTCGGGCGGCGTTTTTTTGCGCGTTCGTCATGCTTGTCGCGCCGGCGAGCGGCGCCGTCGTGGCCGGTCGGGTCGCCCCGTGATTCGGGCACAGGCCGAGCCGGGCCCCGGTGCAGACCGCTGACGGCAATCGCCCGATGATTCCGGGGATTTCCTGTCGTAAACTGCGCACACCTTCGCTCACCCGTCAGCTGAGTCTTCATGGCCGAAGCCAAGTTGCCCCCGCATTCGACCGAAGCCGAACAGTCGGTCATCGGTGGTCTGCTGCTCTCCGAAAAGGCCTGGGACGATATCGCCGGGGCCGTCAACGAAGAGGATTTCTATCGCGAGGACCATCGCCTGCTGTATCGCGGGCTCGCCGATCTGGCCGACCGGGGCCAGCCGCGGGATCTGGTCACGCTGACCGAGTGGTTGCGCAATACCGACCTGCTGGAGAAGGCAGGCGGAGCGACCTACATCGGCAATCTGGCGGCCGATATTCCCAGTGCCGCGAACATCAAGGCCTACGCCGATATCGTTCGCGAGCGCTCGATCATGCGCCAGTTGATCCGGGCGGGCGACCAGATCACGACGTCGTCTTTCGACCCGCAAGGGCAGAGCGCCGAGGATCTGCTGGGCTCGGCCGAAAGAGAGATCTTTGCGATCGCCGAGCGCGGCCGCAAGGGCGGCGAGGGGCCGATCGGGCTGAACGCGCTGCTGACCAAGGCGGTCAATCACATCGAGCAGCTGGTTGCGCGCGAAGGCGCTTTCTCCGGCGTACCGACCGGCCTGATCGAGTTCGACAAGCTGACCAACGGCCTGCAGCCGGCCGATCTGCTGATCCTGGCCGGCCGGCCGTCCATGGGCAAGACCTCGCTTGCGATGAATATCGTCGAGAATATCTCGATCAAGGAAAAGATTCCGGTCGCCGTGTTCTCGCTTGAAATGCCGGCCGAGCAGCTCGTCATCCGTATGATTTCGTCCTGGGGACGGGTCGATCAGTCGCGTCTGCGCAGCGGGCGCCTGACCGAGGACGACTGGCCGAAGATCACCTCGGCGATCGGCATCATGAACGAGAACGCCAAGCTGTTCATCGACGACACAGCCGGCATGTCGCCCTCGGAAATGCGCGCGCGGGCACGCCGACTCAAGCGCGAGCATGACATCGGCCTGGTGGTGGTCGATTATCTCCAGCTCATGCAGGTGCCGGGCACGACAGAGAACCGGACCAACGAGATTTCGGAAATCTCGCGTCAGCTCAAGGCCATGGCCAAGGAGCTCAACGTCCCGGTGATCGCGCTATCCCAGCTCAACCGCCAGGTCGAGCAGCGCGACAACAAGCGTCCGCGCATGTCGGATCTGCGTGAGTCCGGCGGTATCGAGCAGGACGCCGACGTGATCCTGTTCGTCTATCGCGACGAGGTCTATAACGAGGACAGCGAAGACAAGGGGGTAGCGGAGATCATCATCGGCAAGCAGCGTAACGGCCCGCTCGGCACCGCCCGCACGGCCTTCCTGTCGCATCTCACGCGGTTTGAGAATCTGCAGGATCACTACGACGAAGACTTCATCGACTGATGACACGCGCCGTTGCCACGATCGACCGAGCCGCGCTCGGGCACAACCTCGCGCGCGTGCGCGCCATGGCGCCGGGGCGTGAGATCTTCGCGGCCGTCAAGGCAGACGGCTACGGACACGGGGCCGCCGTAGTCGCTGCCACGCTCGCCGAGGCCGGCGTCGACGGGTTCGCCGTGTCGAGTCTCGACGAGGCACTCGCATTGCGCTGGGCCGGGATCGCGGCGCCGATCATGACGTTATCGCAGCCGCTGGACGGGCCGACGCTCGCCGCGATGGGCGAACATGCGATCTCGCCGGTGGTCTTCGATGCCGCCCACTGGGCGGCGCTCGCCGATTATCGCGGCCCGCGGCTTGCGGCCTGGTGCAAGCTGGACTCGGGCATGCACCGACTCGGCTTCCCGGCCAACGAGGCCGGGGCGCTGGCAACGCGGTTCGCCGACCTGGCCGCGGTCGATCTCGTCGGCTGGATGACCCATCTCGGCTGCGCGGACGATCCGACCTCGCCGCTGACCCTGCACCAGTTGGCCTGTTTCGACAACGCCACCGCTGGCCTGCCCGGCAAACGCTCGATCGCGAATTCGGCCGGGGTGATCGCCTGGCCGGACAGTCATGCCGATCGTCTCCGACCCGGCATCATGCTCTACGGCAGTTCACCGATGACCGACCGCGACGCCGAGGCGCTGGATCTGTCGCCGGTCATGCATCTCACCGCACCGCTCATCAGTCGCCGCGACCTGCCGGCCGGCGAGCCCATCGGCTACGGCGCGACCTGGAGCACGCCGGAGGCGATGCCGGTGGGCGTGGTTGGCATCGGCTACGGGGACGGCTACCCGCGGCATGCGCCCTCCGGCACGCCGATCCGGCTGGGCGATGCCATCGTGCCGCTGATCGGGCGGGTGTCGATGGACATGATCACGGTGGATCTGCGGACCGCGCCGGGCGCTGCCATCGGTGATCGGGCCACGCTCTGGGGGCGCGGTCTGTCCGCCGACACGGTGGCCCGGGCGGCGGGCACGATCGCCTACGAGCTGTTCTGCCAGCTCACCCCGCGCGTCCAGTTCGACATCATCTGACGCGGTACCAGCCTGTCGTCGCGCGCCGCGGCCTCATGCGCCGCCCCCGCTCGGCGGCCCGCGCCTTGCTTGTCCTTTTGGGTTGGTCCGCAAATCGCGCCCTGCGGCGTTGTCAGTCTGATCGTGGCACGCCACGGTCGGCGACTCGCGCCTTGCCGGACACACGGCGGTCTCTCGACGAAAAGGCGCTCGAACGAAACATCAACAGGCCCTAACGGCGTCGGGCGAGGGCGCGCTTGCAGAAATCGATCTGTTCGGCGATCGCGGTTCGGAAGCCGGCGCCGCGATAGATCTCGAAGTGGCCAATATCGAAATGTTGCTCGATGACATGATCATCGGCATGCATCAACAAGGCCGCTGAGGCATCGGCCGGCGCGACCGTATCGGCTTCGCAGAGCTGTACCAGCGCCGGGCAGTCGAGCCGGGTGAGGCGTTTGCCGGGGCGATAGAGCACGAGTGTGAGAAACAGCCGGGCAGTCATCTCGTTGCGCCAGTCCTCCGGCGTGATGGCCTGATAACCGTCATAGGCATCGGCGGTGTTCATGGCCGCGAGCTGACCGGGCCGGGCAACGAGCGGGACGCGATAAGGCTCGGCACCGGCCAGGTTCGCCAGATGATCACGAATCGCTGCCCAGCCGAGTCTGATGACGTGCCAGAGCCCGCTACGCCGCATGGCTTCCAGCACCGAGGCACGGCCGTCCAGCATCGGGCCCTGGGCGATCACCGCCGCGATGCGATCATCGGCAGCTGCCACGGCGATGACGTGGCCGCCGGAAAACGAGGTGCCCCAAACGCCGATACGGTCCGGATCGATACCCTCGACCTTGCGGGCCGCGGCCACGGCGGCCCGCCAGTCCGCGAGTTGGGCGCCGACCTTGAGCAGCTGTCGTGGCTGACCGTCGCTGGCGCCGAAGTAACGATAGTCGAACAACAGCACGGCGAAGCCGGCACCGGCGAATGCCTCGGCATAGGGTTCGAGTCCGGCATCGCGCGTGCCGCCGAGGCCGTGTGCCATCACGATGCACGGCACGCCGGCGGCATCCTCGCGTCCGTCGTGCTGTGCCGGATAGAACCAGGCGCGGCAGGTGGTGCCGTGGCTCTGGAATTCGAAGTCTTCGCGGTCGACCATGCCTACTCGTTCTGGGATGGAAAAGCCATGGCACACTGCTCGCTCATCGACGCGCGGTGTGCCGGCCGGTGACTGTCGTGCCCCTGCAATATTTCGCTCGCCGCGCCGTCGCCCGGTCGCAGCGCAGCGCCGAACTCGCCCCAAACCGTGCCCGGCGCGGGCTTGACTCCAACAGCGCCCGACACGAAAGGGCGCAGGGACAAAGCCCGTCGTCCGCGGTTGCCCGTCTGGATCGTGACGCATCTCGATCTGTAGGGCGCGGCTTGCAGGGCAAGGCTTGCGCAACGCCAACACGGTGTTGGGCCGCAACTCGCGCCTTGCAGGACACACTGCGGTCTCTCGACGAAAAGGCGCTCGAACGAAACATCAACAGGCCCTAGTATGCCCGTTTGTTACATCAATCCAAGACGGGATGGCAAAGAACAGGACGGTATTCGTCTGCGATAGCTGCGGTGCGACCCAGCCCAAGTGGTCCGGCCAGTGTCCCGATTGTGGCGCATGGAACACGCTGACCGAAACCGTGCCGGCCGCGCCGAGCAAGCCCGGGGCCGCGGCACCGCCCGTTTCCTTTGGCGAAACCACGCCACAGGTTCAGAAACTCAACGCCATCACGCCGCGTGAAACACCCAGGACACCGACCGGGCTGTCCGAGCTCGACCGCGTGCTGGGCGGCGGCCTGGTGCCCGGCTCGGTGATTCTCATCGGCGGCGATCCCGGTATCGGAAAGTCGACGCTGTTGTTGCAGGTCCTGGCCCAGCTGTCGGCCGATATACCTGCACTCTACGATACCGGCGAAGAATCGCTGGAGCAGGTCCAGTTGCGCGCGCAGCGACTCGGCGTGGCGAACGCGGATCTGGCCGTTCTGGCCGAGACCTGCGTCGAGCGCGTGCTGGCGCTGGCCAAGCCGCAGGCGCCGCGACTGCTGGTTGTCGACTCGATCCAGACGGTCTTCTCGCAGGCGTTGTCCTCGGCGCCGGGCAGCGTCTCGCAGGTGCGCGAATCGGCCTCGATGCTCGTGCGTTTCGCCAAGGCTACGGGGACCGCACTCATTCTGGTGGGGCACGTCACCAAGGAAGGCACGATTGCCGGACCGCGCGTACTGGAGCATATGGTCGACACGGTGCTTTATTTCGAGGCCGAGGCCTCTTCGCGTTTTCGCGTGATTCGCGCCGTAAAGAACCGCTTCGGGGCAGTCAACGAGCTGGGCGTGTTCGCCATGTCGGGCGCCGGCCTCAAGCAGGTGACCAACCCGAGCGCGATCTTCCTTTCGCGTCACGACGCCGCGGTGCCGGGCAGTGCGGTCATGGTCACCCGCGAGGGTTCGCGTCCCATGCTCGTCGAGGTCCAGGCTCTGGTCGACGGCTCGCAGCTGGCCAATCCGCGCCGGGTGGCGCTCGGCCCGGATTCTCAGCGTCTTGCCATGTTACTGGCTGTGTTGCATCGCCACGGCGGGATCGCGCTCGGCGACCAGGATGTGTTCGTCAACGTGGTCGGGGGCATGCGCGTTTCGGAAACGGCTGCCGATCTGGCTATCGTGCTGGCCGCCTTGTCGAGCTTTCGTGATCGGCCGCTGGGTGAGGCGTTGATCATCTTCGGCGAAATCGGTCTGGCCGGCGAGATACGGCCGGTGCCCGGCGGCGAGGAACGCCTGGCGGAGGCTGCCAAGCACGGTTTCAAGCGGGCGATCGTGCCCAAGGCCAATGCACCGCGCTCCGGACAGATCGGCGACCTGGCAGTCGTCGGCGTGGGCCGACTGGCCGATGCCATCGAGGCGGTGGGTTAGGGCTCGTCGCTTTTGCGTATGCGCGCCGCGTTGGCGCGATACCCGGTGTCCCGGCAAGGGGCCAGTCGCCGTATCGGCTCGGCCCGGTCTTGAGTTACGCGCCGGGCCGGCACCGAGGGTGGATCAGCACTCGGTGCCGGTCGGCCGTGCGCGCTCATGGCCGGTGGGCACAGGCAGGCGCTGGCGCGTGCGCCGATGTGTCAGCGCTCGTCGTGTGCCTGCGCTGTCTGTTCTGCCAGCGGCAGCGCCCGGCGCTTGCGACGCGGCGGGCGTACGCGCACGGTCGAGACCAGGCTCGCGCTGGTTTCGACGATCTCGAAGACATATTTGTCGATCTTGAGCCGTGTACCGGGCTCCGGAATGGTTTCGGTCTGTTCGGTGATCAGGCCGTTGATGGTCTTGGGCCCGTCGACTGGCAGACGCCAGCCGAGCGCCCGGTTGAGCGAGCGCAGTGCCACGGTGCCGTCGACGAGGTAACTGTTCTCGCCGTCCATGGTGACGTTCTTCACGCGCGTGAGCGGGTCGGTGGTGAATTCGCCCACGATCTCCTCGAGAATGTCTTCGAGCGTGGCCAGGCCCTGAATGTCGCCGTATTCATCGACAACGAAACCGATACGGCGCTTCTGATTCTGAAAATTGAGCAGCTGCTGGTTGAGCGGCGTGTTCTCGGGAATGAAGTAGGGCGTGCGGGCCATCGCCAGCAGGCTGTTCTGGTCCAGCTCGTTGTTCGAGATCAGGGCCAGCACCCGACGCATGTGCACGATGCCGCGGATCTCGTCGATCGAGCCGTCATAAAGTGGCAGTCGCGTGTGCTGATTGTGGACCAGCTGCTCGAGGATCTCGGGCCAGGGCTTGCTGATATCGATGCCCACGATCTCGTTGCGCGGGATCATGATGTCCTCGACCGTGGCGTTTTCCATGTCGAGGATCGACAGCAGCATCTGCTGGTGGCGCCGCGGGATCATCGCGCCGGCTTCGGTGACCACGGTGCGTAGTTCTTCCGACGACAGTGAATGGGACGCGGCGTCCTCGGGCGAGACACGCAGGATCCACAACAGGCCGCGGCCGGCCGAGTTGAACAGATAGACCACCGGCCAGAACACGCGCAGCATCGGCTTGTAAAGATACGCGGCGGGATAGGCGATGCGTTCCGGATAGAGCGCCGACAGCGTCTTCGGCGTGACCTCGGAAAAGATCAATACCAGGATCGTCAGCACGATGGTCGAGATCACCACGCCGAAATCGCCGTAGAGCCGGATGCCGATGACCGTGGCCAGCGACGAGGCGATGATGTTGACCAGGTTGTTGCCGAGCAGAATCAGCCCGATGAGCTTGTCCGGTGTTTCCAGCATGTCTGCCGCCCGGCGCGCGCCGCCGTGGCCGGTCTGGGCCAGATGCTTCATCCGATACCGGTTGAGCGTCATCAGCCCGGTTTCGGAGCCGGAGAAGAATGCCGACAGCGCCAGCATCGAGAACAGGATGCAGAACAGCACCCATAAGGGGATCGTGTCCAAGGACTTCGGGGCTCGTGATCAAATGAGTTGTGGTACGGGCGAATGGCCGTTGCACATCGCAATCACCACCAATGTTCGCCCAAGATCAGTTCCAGTACCAATTTGCTGCCGAAATAGGCCAGCACCAGCAGCACATAGCCCACCAGCACGCCGCGTACCGCGAGCCGGCCGCGCCAGCCGTAGCGCCAGCGGCCGAACAGCAGCACCGCGAACACCAGCCACGCCACAACCGACAGGACCGCTTTGTGGGCCAGGTGCTGGGCGAACAGATGATCGATGAACAGGGCGCCGGTGGCGATCGCCAGGCTCAACAGAAAGAAGCCGCCCCCGATGAGCCGGAACAGCAACGTCTCCATAGTCTGCAGCGGCGGCAGGGTCGTGAACACGCCGGACGGCGGGCGTCGCCGCAGCTGGCGATGCTGCATCGACAGCACGGCGGCCTGGACCGCACCGAGCGTGAGCAATCCATAAGCCAGGATCGACAGCAGGATATGGGCCTGGATCGGCCAGTCGAGCGCTTCGCGTGCGCCGTTGGGATCAGGCACGAGGAGACCGGCGATCGCACACAGGCCGGCAACCGGATACATGACCAGCCCGAGCGCGCCGACCGATTCGCGCAGCGAGAACAGCCAGAGCAGCAGCGCCGCCTGCCACGCGAACAGCGACAACGCCGTGCCCAGGCCGATGATCATCGCCCCGGCGTGCAGCGTCATGTGCACCAGCGCGACCAGCTGCATCAGCAGGCCGAGACCGGCCAGCAGCGTGACCGGCAGATAGGCCGCACCCCGGGCATGATGTTGCCATACCGCACGCGTGGCGCCGGCGTAGGCCAGCGCGGCGATGAGGACTTCGATGACCACGAACGTCATCGCGAACAATTGTCAGGCGCATTCATCCCGTCATTGTGCCGTATTTCGTGCCCGACAAACGATGACGCGCCATCATCGTTATAATGGCACTGTAAAAGACCGGTCCGTGGCGGCATCGATCGTCGATCGCATGGCTTCGTCGCGCCGTCCGGCGACGACGTTCCGTGCCGTACGGCGCGGACCACGTGATACGAGATTCAACGGATCCCTGCATGTTCGACTCTCTGAGTGATCGGCTCAATCGCAGCTTCAAGACGCTGTCCGGCCGCGGTCGTCTGACCGAGGACAACATCAAGGCCACGCTGCGCGAAGTGCGCATGGCACTGCTCGAGGCCGACGTGGCGCTGCCCGTGGTCAAGCAGTTCATCGAGGACATCCGGGCCAGAGCGGTCGGCTCGGAGGTGATGTCCAGCCTCACGCCCGGCCAGGCGCTGGTCAAGATCGTGCGCGATGAACTCACCAAGCTGCTCGGTGAGGCCAACGAATCGCTAGATCTGCGCACCAAGCCCCCGGGCGTGGTGCTCATGGCCGGGCTGCAGGGGGCTGGCAAGACCACCTCGGTCGGCAAGCTCGCGCGTTACCTCAAGCAGCGCGAGAAGAAGTCCGTGATGGTGGTTTCGGCCGACGTCTATCGGCCGGCCGCTATCGATCAGCTCGAGCGCGTGGCCGGGGAGGTCGATGCGGCCTTCCATCCGAGCGCGTCCACCGACAAGCCGGTCAAGATCGCCAAGTCGGCGCTCGAGGCGGCGCGTCGCGGCTTCTACGACGTGCTGATCGTCGATACGGCGGGCCGTCTCGGCATCGACGAAAAGATGATGGCCGAGGTGCGCGAGCTGCACGATGTGCTCGACCCGATCGAGACGCTGTTCGTGGTCGATTCCATGACCGGACAGGACGCCGCGACCACCGCCAAGGCCTTCGGCGATGCGCTGCCGCTGACCGGCGTGGTGCTGACCAAGGTCGACGGCGACGCGCGCGGCGGTGCGGCCCTGTCGGTGCGCCAGGTCACCGGACGCCCGATCAAGTTCCTCGGCACCGGCGAGAAGCTCGAGGGTCTGGAGCCGTTCCATCCGGACCGGGTGGCATCGCGCATTCTGGGCATGGGCGATGTGCTCTCGCTGGTCGAGGAGGCCGAGCAGAAGGTCGACCGCGACAAGGCCGACAAGCTCGCCAAGAAGCTCAAGAAGGGCAAGGGCTTCGATCTCGACGATCTGGCCGATCAGCTGCGCCAGATGCAGGAAATGGGCGGTATCGGTGCGCTCATGGAAAAAATGCCCGGCGGTGCCCAGATGCCCAAGGGCATGGCCGCCGCCGCAGACGAGACCCAGGTCACCAAGATGCTCGCCATCGTGGATTCCATGACGCGTCAGGAGCGCAGTTTCCCGGATGTGATCAAGGCCTCGCGCAAGCGACGTATCGCGGCGGGCTCCGGGACTCAGGTCCAGGACATCAATCGTCTGCTCAAGCAACACACGCAGATGCGCAAGATGATGAAGAAAATGAAGGGGGGCGGCATGAAGAAGATGATGCGCGCCATGCAGGGCATGGGCGGCGGTGGCGCCGGCGGCGGCATGCCGCCAGGTATGGGCGGCAACAATCTGCCGCCCGGCATGGGCCGCTGAGTCAATGCCGGCACCGGGTCGGATGACGCCGGTGGTCGAACGCGCAATACAAGTTTCCAATTCGCGGCAAGAAGCGTACAATGCGCGATCTTTGAATGCGGCCACTTGCATCCGATGCTGTCGCATTGACGATCTAGAAGCCATTAAGGCCCCAACAGTAGTCACTATCCGCTATGGTCAAAATCCGGCTCGCACGCTCCGGCGCCAAGAAGCGCCCGTTCTACCACATCGTGGTCACCGACAAGCGCAATGCGCGCGATGGTCGCTACATCGAGCGTCTCGGCTTCTTCAACCCGGTGGCCGTCGGCGGTGAAGTGCCGCTCCGGCTCGACGTCGAGCGCGTCGAATACTGGAAGTCTCACGGTGCCCAGCTTTCCGAACGCGTGACGAATCTCGTCAAGTCGTTCAACAAGCATGGCGAAGGTGAAGCCGCAGTGCGCGCGGCACCGCCGGTCTCCAAGGCCAAGGAAGCCGCGAACCAGCAGGTCCCGGCAGGTGCAACGGGCGATGTCTCCGACGCCGGCCCGGAAACCGCCGAGCAGAAGACCGACGAGTCCGGCCTGGGCGAGCAGCCGCAGGGCTGAACCGGCGTCCCGCGCCGCGTTTCGACCTGATATGGCGAGTACGACGCCCGAGCGTCCCGTCGTACTCGGCCAAGTGCATGGCCTGTTCGGTATCCGCGGATGGATCAAGGTCTATTCCTTCACGCGGCCCCGCGAGGCCATTCTCGACCATGAACGCTGGTGGATCGGCCGTGCCGACGAGGCACGGCCATTTCGTGTTCTGGAAGGACGCTATCAGGGCAAGACCCTGGTTGCCCGGCTTGCCGATGACGACGGCGAGCCGCTAGCTGATCGCGACGCCGCCGTTGCCCTGTTGGAGCAGGACATCGCCGTCGAGCGGGCAACGTTGCCCGATCCCGCACCGGGCGAGTACTACTGGGTCGATCTCATCGGCCTGAATGTGCAGACCACGCAGGACATCCCGCTTGGCCGGGTGACGGCCATGATGGAGACAGGCGCGAACGATGTGCTGGTGGTCACCGGTGATCGAGAACGGCTCATTCCCCTCGTTGCAGACGAATTCGTGATCGATGTCGATTTCGAGGCGAACCGCATGACCGTCGACTGGGACCCGGAATTCTAGGGCCTGTTGATGTGTCGTTCGCGCCGTATTGGTGAGCGCGAACCGGGCCAGCCAAGACGCGTGTCGCCGTATTTTGGCGCGCCCTGATCCAGACGCACAACGCGCCATTCGAGATGTCTGCCTCAAGCCGGCGGCTCAGGGCGTGTCTGTCGGCAAGCCAGCGCGGGCCAGGGCGCGTACCGAGTCTTCGCAGGCTAAGCTGTCCGGCACGAAGTCGTGCCGAATCGGGATACGCGCTCAGACGACGTCACCGTTGCCCGCAGGCATAGTCATGTCGAAGCAGCCGACAGGACATGCCCTGGTCCACGGGTTGTGCCATCAGCGGCGGCCTGCAACGTGCGATGAACGCACTCACGTCGCATCGACACGCCCCGGGTTTTGTGGGGGTGTCGTGCGAATCGGCGCGGGGCGTCCCGCGGTGTCGCCGACCTGTGTCGGTACCTGCCTGGCGCCGCGACCAGCGCGGTGCCGAGGGCGATTGACGAATGCCAACGCGGCTGCTCGGCGGCAACATCAACAGGTCTCAGGAGATCCATTTCGTGCGTATTGATGCCGTCACATTGTTTCCCGAATGGGTCGACCAGCTCGAGCAGTTCGGTGTCGTGGGACGCGGCCTGAGAGAGCAGCGTCTGACGCTGGCCACCTGGAATCCGCGCGATCACGCCGTGCGTGCCGATCGTCGCATCGATGATCGACCTTACGGAGGCGGGCCGGGGATGGTCATGCAGGCGACGCCGTTATCGACGACGTTGGCCGCTATCCGGCGCGATCGGGGTGACGACGGCGCGCCGGTCGTATTGATGTCGCCGGCCGGCGAGCGTTTCGACCACGCATGGGCGAGTCGTCTGGCGGCCAGCCCCGGTTTCGTCGTCGTCTGCGGGCGCTATGAAGGCATCGATCAACGCTTTGTCGACAGCGAGGTCGATATTGAACTGTCGATCGGCGACTACGTGCTGTCCGGCGGTGAGCTGCCCGCCATGACGGTCATCGACGCGGTGGCCCGTCTGCAGACCGGGGTACTCGGCGATGCCCGATCGGCGGCCGAGGACTCGTTCGCCGTCAGCGGGCTGGACCATCCGCACTATACGCGTCCGCCGGTCATCGACGGGCCACAAGGGCAGGTGCCGGACGTGCTGCTGTCCGGTGATCATGCCGCGATCGCCCGCTGGCGCGAAAAACGCGCGCTCGGTCTGACGTGGCTGCGTCGGCCGGGCCTGCTGGCCGAGCTGGCGCTTTCCGAGCGCCAGGTTGGGCTGTTGCAGGAATTCATCGCCGAGCAGGACGCCGATTGACGCGCCCGTCCGGCGCTCGCCGTGTCCGCGCTAAGCGTTGCGGAGTGTGTCTGCGCGAGGTGGCTGGCGGCCGGTTTCGAGCGCTGCCAGACCGGGCCGCCCGGTCCGGGGTGAGAGCGTGTGGCATCGATGTCCAAAAATCGGCGAAAAAACTGTTTTTCAGGGTCACAAAGGTCAGGCGTTCCGGTATAATCCGCCGACTTTAGAAGCCCACCCACGGCTCGAACACGACTTGCGAGGCAGGCCATGAGCAACATCATCGACGAATTGGAAGCCGAACAGAAAAGCGGCAAGAACATCCCGGACTTCTCGGCTGGTGATACCGTCGTGGTGCAGGTGCGTGTGGTCGAGGGCGAACGGGAACGCCTGCAGGCGTTCGAAGGCGTCGTCATCGCCAAGCGCAACCGCGGCCTCAATTCGGCCTTCACCGTACGCAAGGTCTCCCACGGCGAAGGCGTGGAGCGTGTCTTCCAGACGTTCTCCCCCGGTATCGCCGAGATCAAGGTGCTTCGTCGGGGCGACGTCCGTCGCGCCAAGCTGTACTTCCTGCGCGAGCGCAGCGGCAAGTCGGCTCGTATTCGCGAAAAGCTCTAGGGCGCTTCTAGGGCGCTTCGTCACGAGATAGACGGCCGCTGGCCCTTCGGGTCGCCCCCGGCCTACTTCGTGACGACACGACCTGAGCACGCGGATACGCGATGCGATAGAAAAAGCGCCCGTCGGGCGCTTTTTTTGGATATCGTCTGCGATGGCGCGAAGACGATCGCGTGAACGATTCCGTAACCGCTCGGGTAGGTGTTGCAGACCGCGCCCGGCAGCGGTCAAGCGGCGGTCAGTCGTTGCCGGTATCCGCGAGAATACGCGTGACGCCGATCAAGCGGGCGCGCCAGTAGTCTCCGGCCAGGGACACTCGTCGTACGCCGCCACCGGCGTTTGTCGCGCCGGGCAGGGTGACCACGGCAACGCTCTCGCTGGCCAGTACGCCGACGGTGAGTCGGCCCTTGCCGTCCGGCGTGTCCAGGCGGAAGAACACGAGATCGCCGGGCTCGGCGGCGTCGAGTGAAATCGGTACGCCCGCACTGAGCTGATCGGCCAGGGTGCGCGGCAGGCTGCGCCCGTTCTGTCGATAGGCGTAATAGGCCAGCCCGGCATCGTCGTACTGATCCGGGCCGGCCATGTTGGGCGCGTAGGCGTCGCCGATCTGTGCCAGTGCCGTGGAGGCCACGGTCTGGCGCTCGGGCGAGGTCTGCTCGAGACTCTTTTCAACGCTTTCAGTCTGCGGGGCGCCGGCACAGCCTGCCAGGAGCAGGGCAGTCGCCAGACCGCCGATCAACGGCTTGAACATGCAAACACACGAACGTGTCATCTGAATGTCGTCATGATGCCGCAAGCGAGACGGGCTGCCCAGCAGCTTGGCCGGACAGCCCGTTGCCATTCAGACCTGGCGATGGGCGACCTGGCTTTCGACATGCGCTTCGCGCGGCGTTTCGTCGACCGTCTGCGCATCCAGGAAACGTTCCGCATCCAGTGCCGCCATGCAGCCGCTGCCGGCTGACGTGATCGCCTGGCGATAGACATGGTCCATGACGTCCCCGGCCGCGAATACGCCGGGCACGCTGGCCGCGGTCGCGTTGCCCTGGGTGCCGGAGGCGACCTGGATATAACCGCTCGCCATGTCGAGCTGGCCGGCGAAGATGTCGGTATTGGGCTTGTGGCCGATGGCGATGAAGATGCCGTCGACGTCCAGCTCCTGCGTCGCGCCGGTGTGGGCATGCTTGATGCGCCCGCCGGTCACGCCCATCTCGTCGCCCAGCACTTCATCGAGTTCGTGGTCCCAGATGATGCTGACGTTGCCGTTGCGTGCCTTGTCGAAGAGCTTGTCGGCCAGGATCTTCTCGCCGCGGAACTTGTCGCGTCGATGCACGACGGTCACGTGGGCTGCCAGATTCGACAGATACAATGCTTCTTCCAGCGCCGTGTTGCCGCCGCCGATGACCGCGACGTTCTTGTTGCGATAGAAGAACCCGTCACAGGTGGCGCAGGCCGAGATGCCGCGCCCCATGAACGCGGTCTCGGATGCCAGCCCCAGATAGCGGGCGGTCGCACCGGTGGCGATGATCAGCGCATCGCAGGTGTAGGTGCCCGAATCGCCCTCGAGCCGAAACGGCCGGCCGGAAAGATCTGTGGTATGAACCTGGTCGTTGATCATCCGGGTGTCGAAACGCTCGGCATGTGCCTTCATGCGTTCCATCAGCGCCGGCCCCTGGAGACCGTCCACGTCGCCGGGCCAGTTGTCGACATCCGTTGTGGTCATCAGCTGTCCGCCCTGTTCGATACCGGTGATCATGACCGGATCGAGATTGGCGCGTGCGGCGTATACGGCCGCGGTGTACCCGGCCGGGCCGGATCCCAGAATGATCAGACGATGGTGCTGTGGCTGTGCTTGGCTCATGACGGGACACACTGTCGGATTCGTCGAACGAAAAGTGAGGCGGTCGGGAACCGAATTCAAGCGATCGGCCCTGCGATGCCCGATGAGCCGGATACTCGCGCTACACTGCGCGCGGGTATTGGCTCATCGAAGTAGCGCCGTGTCGCCGGGCGACTCGGCCCAAGGGGAAATCGCGTGGCTGGACAACCGTCGTTCTTCCGGCGTGTCATCGGGGGACTGTGGCGCACGGTGGCGTTGCTGTATTCGCTGCTGTTCCTGGCGATACTGATCGCCATTCCGGTAGGGCTCTATTTCGTGTTCAACGCACCGCCGACACCGGTGCCGCAGCAGGCCGTGCTCGTGGTCGATCCGAGTGACACGCTGGTCGAGCAGCCGGATGTCGTGGGCTCGCTGATCGGCGGACTGTTCTCCGACGACGAGGAACCGTCGGTGACCCGCGATATCGTCACGGCCCTGGATCGGGCGGCCGATGACGATCGCATCAAGCAGGTGCTGCTCAAGCTGGATGACTTCAACGGCGCCACGCCGGGCCAATTGCAGGACGTGGTCGCGGCCATTCGGCGCTTCAAGAAAGCCTCGGACAAGCCGGTCGTGGCCTGGTCCGATGGCTACAATCAGGCCCAGTACGAGCTGGCCAGCCAGGCCGATCGCATCGTGGTCGATCCGCTGGGGTTCGTGCTGCTGCAGGGCTACGGGGTCTACAACAACTACTACAAGGACGCGCTCGACAAGCTCGGCGTCAACGTCAACGTGTTCCGCGTCGGCAAGTACAAGTCGTATGTCGAGCCCTACACCCGAAACGATATGTCGCCGGCGGCCCGGGCCGATGCGCTTTCCTGGATGCACTCGCTCTGGGGCACCTACAAGACGATAGTGACCGCCGATCGCGGGATCGACCCGGATGCGATCGATGCCTATATCGATAGTTATGCCGACCGGCTGACGGCCGATGACGGCAACGCGGCCCGACTGGCACAGGCGGCCGGTCTGGTCGATTCGGTCGCCTCGCTCGATGCCGTGAGCACGCGCCTGGCCAAGGCCGTCGGCCAGGATGAGCGCACGCATGGTTTCAAGCGCGTCGACACCGCGGATTATCTCGCCGATACGGACACGGCCACCGGTGACGGCGATCGCATCGCCGTGGTCACCGTCGAGGGTGACATCATCGACGGCGAGAGCACCCCGGGCTCGGCCGGCGGCGACACGATCGCCCGGCTGATCGACTCCGCTCGTCGCGACGAGCACGTCGCGGGGATGGTCCTGCGGGTGAATTCGCCCGGTGGATCGGTGACCGCGGCCGAGCGCATCCGGCGTCAGGTCGTGGCGATGCGCGCAGCCGGCAAGCCGGTCGTGGTCTCCATGGCCGGGCTGGCGGCCTCGGGCGGCTATTGGATCTCGATGAACGCGGACCAGATCTGGGCAGAGCCGTCGACCATCACCGGTTCGATCGGGATCTTCGCCATCGTGCCGACATTCAACGAGCCGTTGAACAAGCTCGGCATCCATACCGACGGGGTGGGTACCACCGCACTCTCCGGGGCCATGCGTCTGGATCGTCCGTTGTCGGACCAGGCCCGGCAGATCCTGCAGGCCGGCATCGAGCACGGCTATCACCAGTTCACGAGCCGTGTGGCCAAAGCGCGCGACATGCCCATCGACAAGGTCGATCGGATCGCCCAGGGCCGGGTCTGGGCCGGCGCGGATGCCGCCCGGATCGGGCTCGTCGATCATCTGGGCGATGTGACCCAGGCCGAGGCGGCCGCCGCGAAACTGGCCGGGCTCGACCCGAAAGACTATCGCCTGCAGCCGATGACGCCGCCGTCGAGCTGGCGCGGCGCGCTGTCACAGACTCTGGGCGTGCACATCGCCGAGGCGATGCTGCCGTCCTGGCTGGCCCGTGCCAGCCAGGACGATGCGCTGTCGTTCCTCAAACGACTGAACGACCCGAACGGGCTGTACGCACGTTGTTTCTGTCGCCTCGATTCGGCCGGGAGCGCGGCGCAGACGACGCGGATTTCATCGATGTATCGAGGTTTGTGACATGGGATTGCTCATCAACGGCGTCTGGCACGACCGGGGCTACGACACGAAAGAGGGCGAATTCGTTCGTGAGTCGCCCGGCTTTCGTAACTGGGTCGCCGAAGGCGCGGACCAGCCGTTCCAGCCGGCTGCCGGGCGATATCATCTGTATGTCTCTCTGGCCTGCCCCTGGGCGCACCGTACGCTTATCCTGCGTCGCTTGAAGGGCCTCGAGGATGTCATCGGGCTGTCGATCGTCGACCCATACATGGGCGAGAACGGCTGGTGGTTCTCAAAAGCGCGCGGCACGATACCGGATACGCTCTATGGCCTGAATTATCTCTACGAGCTGTACCAGAAGGCCGCACCGGGCTACACCGGCCGGGTGACCACGCCGACGCTCTGGGACACCGCGCACGAGACGATCGTCTCGAACGAGTCGGCCGACATCGTGCGGATGTTCAACAGCGCCTTCGATGCGTTCGCCGGCCATCCCGAGCGGGATTACTATCCGGCCGCGCTGGCCGAGTCGATCGATGACGTCAACGCTCGGGTCTACGACGACGTGAACAACGGCGTCTACAAGGCCGGCTTCGCCACGACCCAGTCGGCCTACGAGAAAGCGTTCATGCAGCTATTCGAAACGCTCGACTGGCTCGATGACAGACTGGCCGGACAGCGCTACGTGACCGGTGCACGTCTGACCGAAGCCGACTGGCGGCTGTTCGTGACCCTGGTGCGCTTCGACGCCGTCTACCACGGTCATTTCAAGTGCAACCGACGCCGGATCGTCGATTATCCGCATCTGTCGGGGTATCTGCGCGAGCTCTATCAGGTGCCCGGCGTGGCCGAGACCGTCGATATCGCGCATATCAAGCAGCATTACTATCGCAGCCATCAAAGCGTGAACCCGACCGGTGTCGTGCCGCTGGGACCGGTGTTGGATTTCGAAGCCGAGCCGGGCCGCTCGCATCTGCGGTGTGCGGATGATTGAGCCGCCCGACGGCGATCTCATGCGCGGCGTCGCCGAGCCTGATCGAGCATGCGCTGGAGGGCGAGCGGGCGGTTGGTGAACAACCAGGGAATGTCGCGGCCGATCTCGCGCATGAGCAGGCCGCGGCGACGAATGAAGCCGCTGCCGATGAAAGCCGATTCGGCCGTCAGCCGGGCGATATCGCGACGGCCGATGAACACGAACGGCCCGGCGATGCCACCGCAGTCGTGTGTGAGCGTCCAGTCGCGCATCCGGGCCCAGTTCGTCTTGGCCACCGGGATGCGTGCGGCCTCCGGCTCGTCGCCGCAGGCCGCGAACAACGCCGGCTCGAGTGACAGGAAATAGAAATCCCGCGCCGGTGTCAGATCGCTCAAGGCCGTATGCAGGCGCGTCTCGCCGCGTGCGCTGCCGCGTTCCTTGAGCTCGATCATCAGGGTCGCCCGTCGGGCATAGCGGGCGAGCATCTCATCAAGATGCGGGACCGCCGGCACGCGGGCTCGCAGGGTCGCCCAGTCCATGTCGGCGATGGCGCGGTCGAGCCCGAAGACACGCTTGAGGGTGGCGTCATGGCTGATCACGGGCTCCGCATCGCGCGTGTAGCGCACATCGAACTCGAGCGCGCCGACGCCGGCGGCGATCACCGGGTCAAAGGCAGCGAAGGTGTTTTCCTTGACCGCAACGCCGTCTCGCTCGCCGCGATGGGCGACGATCACGGCACGTTCGAGCTGGGCGCGCGTCGGCGCCCGGCGCGGCCAGGCGGCCAGCACGGTCTCGCAGGCCGATGTCAGCAGATCCTCGAGCCAGGGTTTCACGGCGCTCGGGCGGGCGGATGATGGGCACAGTATAGCCGGGTGTCGTGACGCGACCGTGGATGTCGTATGCTGGCGAGCGTCCTGTTACCGTCAGCCCTCCGATGAAGCGCGCCACTCGACTCGCTCATGCCGGCCGCCAGCCGTCCGCTCATTACGGCATGGTCAATACGCCGGTCTATCATGCCTCCACCGTCTTGTTCGATTCGCTGGCGGCATTCGATGCCGCCAGCGTCGATCCGTTTTCCGGCGTGCACTATGGGCGGCTTGGCACGCCGACCCATTTCGCTTTCGAGGCAGCGATCGCGGAACTGGAAGGCGCGCATGGGACCGTGAGCACCTGCTCGGGCCTGGCCGCGATCGCGATCGCGATACTGGCGGTGACGCAGGCCGGTGCTCATGTGCTCGTGGCCGACAATGTCTACGGGCCGACGCGCAAGCTGTGCGACGGCCTGCTGGCGCGACACGGTGTGCGCTGCGAATACTTCGATCCGTTGAGCACGCCCGCGGCACTGGCCGAGCGTTTCACCGAGCAGACCTGCGCGCTCTTTGTCGAAGCGCCGGGTTCGCTGACCTTCGAGATCGCGGATGTGCCGGCGCTCGCCGAATGCGCGCATCAGCACGGCGTGACGGTGATCGCCGACAACACCTGGGGTACGCCGGTCTACTTCGATGCCCTGGGGCACGGGGTGGATTTATCGGTCCACGCGGCCACGAAATACATCGTCGGCCATTCCGATGCCATGCTCGGCACCGTCAGTGCCGTGGACGAGGCGCGTTATCGGGCCGTGCGCGAGACAGCGATCGCGCTCGGCTATTGTGCCGGGCCGGACGATGTCTATCTGGGCGCGCGTGGCCTGCGGACGCTGGGTCAGCGCCTGCCGGTGCACGAGGCCAACGGTCTGGCCCTGGCCAACTGGCTGGCCGAGCAGCCCGGTGTGGCTCGCGTCTTCCATCCGGCCCGCGCCGACCATCCGCAACACGATCGCTGGCTGCGTGACTTTTCGGGCGCCTGTGGGCTGTTCGCGATCGAGCTTGCGCCGATCTCCCGCGAATGTCTCGCTGCGCTGATCGACGGGCTGTCGTTCTACGGTCTCGGCGCCTCATGGGGCGGCTATGAAAGCCTCGTGCTGCCGGTGGATCCGACCCACAGCCGCAGTGCGGTGGCCTGGCAGGCCGACGGGCCGCTGCTGCGGATTCATGCCGGTCTCGAGGATATCGACGATCTCATCGACGACATGGCCGCCGGACTGGCTCGGGCCGGGCTGGCCTGACCTGACCAAGTGACGCCGGTCCCTTGCCAGCCGATCTCCAGGCCGGCGTGACGGTCCGGGCGTGGCTGTGTCGTGATAGTGCCGCGCCCGACCGTCTTGTCATGTCGACCAGGCCAGGCGCAGTCCGGCGAAGACATGTCGATGGGTTGGCGGATAGAAATTGCGGAAACCGGGCCGCCGGATATCGGCCTCGGTGGCGCGGCTCGCGCCGCGTGCGACGAAATGTTTGCCGTCGAACCAGGGCATCGAATACTCGTCGTAGGGAAAGGCCTGAAATCCGGGATAGGGCGCGAATGCGTTGTCGCACCATTCCCAGACCTGACCGACGTGTTCCAGCCGACCGCTGCGTGCCGCGGCTTCCCACTCGACTTCCGTGGGCAGTCGCGCTCCGGCCCATCGGGCATAGGCTCGCGCTTCGTGCCAGCCGATACCGTGGACCGGTGAGTCGGTGGTCTCGACCGGCGCGTCGTCGGCCCGGGCCAGATGCCAGCCGTGCCCGTCGCGTGTCGGCTGCCAGTGCTGGGGGTGGGTGATGGCGTGTCGTGTGCGCCAGGCCCAGCCGGCTGCATCCCACCATCGTGAGTCATGGTAGCCGTCGTCGTTGATGAAACCGAGCCATTGCCCGTTGTCTACCGGACGCCGTGCGATATCGAACGGCTCGAACGAGCGCTCGACCGTGGGCCGTTCATTGTCGTAGGCCACGATGTCGGTCGTGCCCATCACGACCGTGCCGGCCGGCAGCGTGATCCGATCGGCAACCGACGGCCGGGGTGAGATCACGTCGGTCAGCGCTGGCGGCGTCTCGCCGAGAGCCAGTTGGGCACGCGCCATGCGCATGGTTTCGATGTGCTGGGCATAGTGCTGACGGATAAACGCGCGCAGATAGCCGTCGGCCAGCAGATCGTGTGTCTGCTGCTGGGCACGTTGCCAGTAGGTATCGTTGACCGCGTCCAGCTCGCGTGTCCATGCGACCATTTCGGCCGGTCCGGGCAGCCGGGCGCTGCGCTCGCCCTTGGCACACAGCTCGGGAAAATACAGCGTGCGCCAGGGATCGGTGACCCGGGTATCGCCGAAAACCTGTTCGGCCAGCCAGTAATTCTCCACGAAAAAGACATGGCCGACATGCCAGAGCAGCGGGCTGAGTGCCGGGTGCGGTTGGCGACGCAGAGTCGTTTCATCGTAACCGTCGAGCATCGCACGCGACAGATCGCGCAGCGTGGTGAGTCGATCGGGTGGGTTCGCGGTCATCGCAACGTGAGAACGTCGATTCGTTATATCGATACGGTAACAGAGCGCTCCGTCTCGCTCGCACGCCAGCCGGGCGTGTCATCCAGGGCTTCCGAGGCAATCACGCAGGCGCCGTTCCAGTCCCGGTTCACGTAAAGCGATGGCGCCGGTGCGTTGACCGCGCTGCGCACGGCGGACAGGCGTCGCCCGTCGGTGACCATCATGTTCAAGAGCGCCTTGCGCTCGGGCGTTTCGCCGAGCCAGTCATGTACAAGATCCCGCGTGGCCTCGAGTTTTTCGGCCGGCGTGCCGGGCTGCGAGCGGAGTACCGCGAACAGGTACTCGGAATCGGTGTTGCCGTTGATGCTCTCTTCGACGGCGGGAGCGATTGCGTCACGCATCCGGGCCCGAACGAGATGAGCGAATCCCTCGATGTAACCGTTGTGCAGGAACAACAGGCCGTCTCCGGCGAAGGGCTGCGTATTGACGTGATCGGTGCCCAGACCGGCGGTGGCACTGCGCACGTTGCCCATCCAGAGACCGCGCGTCAGGCTGCGGCCGAGGGCGTCGACGTTACCGTCGGCCCAGATGGGCAGCGTATGCCGGTATACGGCCGGACAGCCGTCGTCATCGAACCAGCCGACGCCCCAGCCATCGGCGTTGACGGTGGCGCTGGCCATCTCGCGTGCGTCCCAGGATTGACGGGCCAGACTATGCGCCGGCGCGGTCAGGAAGTCCGCGAGGCGGCGAGGCGGGCCCAGATAGGCAGCGATACGACACATGGTGCGGCGGTCGGCGGGTAATCGTTGCGACCATGATACCGTCGCTGTATCTCTCGTCATGAACACACCATGTCTGAACCGGACAACGACTCGCGACTGCGTCATCACGACGTCCGTCCCACGCGCGAGACGGCCTCGCTCGCCGAAGATGTGCGTCGCGGCCTTCTCGAGCCGCCCCGTGCGCTGCCGCCCAAGTATTTTTACGACGATGAAGGCTCTCAGCTGTTCGAGGCGATCTGCGATACGCCCGAGTACTATCCGACGCGAACCGAGGACGCGCTGCTGGCCGAATCCGCGCATGCCGTGATCGCGCGGGTGGCGCCGGATCACATCATCGAACTGGGCAGCGGCAGCTCACGCAAGACGCGACATCTGCTCGCGGCCTGTGATCGCCAGGGCATCAAGACGCGTTACTGGCCGTTCGAGGTCAGTACGCAGATCATGCTGGACTCGGCTCGCGACTTGCTGGCGACCTATCCGTGGCTGGAAGTCGAGGCCATGACCGGCGATTACACCGGCGGGCTGGCCAACTTACCGCTGGCTGCCGACGGCGGCCGGCGATTGTTCGTGTTTCTCGGTGGCACGATCGGCAACTTCGAGCCGGCGGCCGGTGAGGCGCTGCTTGCGGAAATCCGCGCACTGATGAATCCGGGGGATGCGCTGCTGCTCGGCATGGACCGGGTCAAGGACCCGGACGTGCTCGAGGCCGCCTATGACGATGCGGCCGGGCATACGGCGCGTTTCAACCGTAACGTTCTGACAGTCCTGAACCGCGAGCTCGGGGGGGACTTCCCGATCGCAGCGTATCGGCATCAATCGGTGTTCAACGCCGAGGCATCGCGTATCGAGATGTGGCTCATCGCCACGGCGGCCCATCGCGTGTCTTTCAAGGCCCTGGACGCCGGATTCGAGATGACCGCGGGCGAGGGCATCCGGACCGAGATCAGCCGCAAGTTCAGCCCGGCATCGATACAGCAGTTGCTCGATCGGGCCGGGCTGTCAGCCCAGGATCATTTCGAAGCCGAGGGCGGTGCGTACTCCCTGGTGTTGGCGGCCGAGGCCTGATAACAGGCAGCGCGATCCGCTCAGGCGCCGGCCTCGAGCAGGTGCAGCAGCAAGGCCATCTGTGCATGCAGACGGTTTTCGGCCTCGTCCCAGACCACGCTGGCCGGCCCGTCGATGACTTCGGCACTGACTTCTTCGCCGCGATGGGCCGGCAGACAGTGCATGAACAGGGCATCGGGTGCCGCCCAGCTCATCAGGGCCTTGTTGACCTGAAAGTTGGCGAAGTCGGCCAGCCGTGCCTCGCGGCTCTGCTCGTCGCCCATGCTGGCCCAGACGTCGGTCACCACCAGGTCGGCGCCGTCGGCGGCCTGCTGTGCCTTGTCGTATATCGAAACCTGATCGCCGGCCGCGCGCACGAGGCTGTCATCTGGCGCGTAGCCTTCCGGTGCCGCGATCCGAAGATGGAACCCGAGCAGGCGCGCGGCATTGATATACGAATGGCACATGTTGTTGCCATCACCGATCCAGGCGACCGTGCGGCCGCGGATATCGCCGCGATGCTCGACGTAGGTCTGTAGATCCGCGAGCAGCTGACAGGGGTGCAGACGATCGGTCAGCCCGTTGATGACCGGAACGCTGGCATAGGCTGCAAACTGTTCGAGCACGGCATGCGAATGATTGCGCACCATGACGGCATCGCACATGCCGGACAGCACGCGAGCGGTGTCCTCGACCGGCTCGCCGCGGCCGATCTGTGTATCGCCGGGCGACAGGAAGATCGCGTGGCCGCCGAGGCGCGTCATGCCCGCCTCGAAGGATACACGGGTCCGAGTCGAGGATTTCTCGAACATCATGGCCAGGGTTCGACCGAGCAGGGGGCGATCGGTCGGCGCCTCGCGCTTGCGAGCGATGGCGCTGGCGATCACCGAATCGATACCGGAAGCGCCCAGATCGTCCAGGCTGAGGAAGTGTCGCGCACTCATGATGGAATTGTAATGTCCTGCTTGCGATGACGCGGGCATGCGTCGAGCGGTGTCGACAGCGTCGTCGGATGGGCCCTTTGACTGACGGCGATACCGGCACGGGGCCGGTACGCAGCAAGCCCGACATCCTCCAATAAAAAAGGCCCCGCCGCAATGCGACGGGGCCTCGTTCGCCTGACGGCGGGCCGGCGCTTAGCTGGCCGACTCGAACTTCTTGGCCACACCGTCCCAGTTGACGACGTGCCACCAGGCATCCACGTAGTCCGGCTTCTTGTTCTGATACTTCAGATAGAAGGCATGCTCCCAGACGTCCAGACCGAGGATCGGCTTGCCGGACTCGGCGACCACGTCCATGACCGGATTGTCCTGGTTCGGCGTAGACACGATCTTGAGCTGGCCTGCATCGACGACGAGCCAGACGAAGCCGGAGCCGAACAGACCCGTCGCGGCCGCCGTGAACTGTTCCTTGAAGTCATCGAACGAGCCGAAGGCCGAATCGATGGCCTCGGCCAGCTTGCCGCTCGGCTTGCCACCGCCGTCGGGCGACATGCTTTCCCAGAAAATGATGTGGTTGTAGTAACCGCCACCCTGGTTGCGCACGCCGGCCCCGTGCTGGCCGGCGCTGGCCAGAATCGTCTCGAGATCCTGGTCTTCCAGCGGTGTGCCTTCGATGGCCTTGTTGAACTTCGTCAGATAGGCGTTGTGATGCTTGGTGTGATGGATCTCCATCGTGCGCGCATCGATATGCGGTTCGAGCGCGTCATAATCGTAGGGCAGATCGGGCAGTTCGAATGCCATGACATCTTCCTTGGTAAGGGATGAATCAACGCATTCCATTTATATAGGTTCATGTCGGCTTTTCAAACCCGTGGCTTCACGGACACCGGCGACGGCCGTGGAGCGCCGCATGGCCGGTTTTTGGGCGCAACCCGACGAGACGGCGGTATTTCTCCGCAATCCGACGTTGTCGTTCGCTAGGGCGTGTTGAGGTTTCGTGCGAGCGCCTTTTCGTCGAGAGACCGCCGTGTGTCCGGCAAGGCGCGAGTCGCCTTATCGTGGCGTGCCACGATCAAGGCTCGCAACACCGCCGGACGTGATTTGCGGCCCAACCCGAAGGGACAAGTGCCCCCAAAATCAAAAACACGACGGCAATCCAGCGTTGTAGCACGCTGGCGCAGAATGACACGCCATGCGTGCCATGCCTCGTCTTGTCGCCCATCGTCAATTTCAGGGCGCACTTGGCGCGGACTCGCACGAAACATCAACAGGCCCTAGGTGTGACCTCTCAGTAGATTGTTCATCCGAGCCGCGACCCTTGAAGCTGATGGGTGCTGAAATCCAGAAGCCAAAGGAGCCACCCGGATGAACACGCACAAGAATGCGCGACTCAGCGTT
>NZ_QZWD01000059.1 GCF_003602005.1 Salinisphaera sp. Q1T1-3
GCGGCCGGGCTTTTGCGCGCGCCTGAGCGGCGTTGCCGCTCGCTCATTTGCATTCAGCAAACGGCGCTCGCGGCGGCTTGTCAGACGCGCGCAAAAGACACCGGCGCGACCGTAGATGAATAGATCAGAGGTTCCTTTATTTTCAATGGCTTCACGGCCGCTGGCCGTGGCGCGCGTGCTGTCGCACATGGCCGCGTTACCGC
>NZ_QZWD01000006.1 GCF_003602005.1 Salinisphaera sp. Q1T1-3
GCCCAGATCGCGCCGCACCAGTCGGTGGCGATGGGTGAGAGCGTCACGCTGGGCTGCGCGGCCGACAAGCTCTATCTGTTCGATACGAACGACGAGAAGGCGCTGGTCGGCATCGATATCGCGGCTGCCGATCGCGGCGCTGCCTGAACCGCTGATGATTTTGCGACGGCGGTGGCGCCCGGCGTGCCGTCGTTGTCTTTCGCACGAGAGAGTCCGCCATGCCTGCACTGAATGACAAGACCCTGCATACCCTCGACGAGCGCGTAGCCACGCCGGACTACGACCGAAGCCAGGTCACGACCGGCATCGTGCATTTCGGTGTCGGAGGATTCCATCGCGCCCATCAGGCCATGTATCTCGATGCGCTGATGAACGACGGCAAGGCTCTGGACTGGGGGATCTGCGGCGTCGGCGTCATGCCGAGCGACAAGCGCATGGCCGATGTCATGGCCGCCCAGGACGGACTGTATACGCTGGTTCTCAAGCATGCCGACGGGACCTACGAGCCGCGTGTGGTCGGCTCGATCGTCGATTACAAGTTCGCGCCGGATGATGTCGAGGACGTGCTCGAGACGATGGCGGCCGAAACCACGCGCATCGTCTCGCTCACGATCACCGAGGGCGGCTATAACTTCCATCACGTCACCGGCGAATTCGATTTCGACAACGCCGACGTGGCCCACGATCTGGCCGATGGCGCGGCGCCGAAGACTACCTTCGGTCTGGTCACGGAGGCGCTGCGGCGGCGACGGGACCGGGGCGTCCCCCCGTTCACGCTGATGTCCTGCGATAACATCCAGGGCAACGGTGATGTCGCCAGGAAGATGTTCACGGCCTTTGCCGAGGCCAAGGACGCCGAGCTCGGGGCCTGGATCGTCGACAACGTCCACTTCCCGAATTCCATGGTTGATCGCATCACCCCGGTGACCACCGATGGGGACCGGGCCGAGGTACGCGAGCGGTTCGCCATCGATGACGCCTGGCCGGTGGTCTGCGAGCCGTTCACCCAGTGGGTACTGGAAGATCACTTCAATCTCGGTCGGCCGCCGTATGAAGAGGTCGGCGTCCAGATCGTCGATGACGTCATGCCCTATGAGCTGATGAAGCTGCGCCTGCTCAACGCGAGTCATCAGGCATTGACCTATTTCGGTTATCTGGCCGGCTATCGCTATGCCCACGAAGTCTGCCAGGACAAGCTGTTCGCCGACTTTTTGATGGCCTACATGACACACGAGGGCCAGCCCACGCTGTCACCGGTGCCGGGCGTGGATCTCGAGGATTACAAGAAGACCCTGATCGCGCGCTTCTCCAACCCGGAGATTCGCGACACCCTGGCACGGTTGTGTGCCGAATCTTCCGATCGCATCCCGAAATGGTTGTTGCCGGTCATCCGCGAACAGCTGGCGGCCGGCGGTGAGATCAAGCGCAGTGCGGCGGTCGTGGCGAGCTGGGCACGCTATGCCGAAGGCACTGATGAAGCCGGCGAGCCGATCGAAATCGTCGACCGCCTCGCCGACGATCTGAAGACGATCGCGGCGCGCAACCGCGAAAACCCGACGGCGTTCATTGAGAACCGTGAGGTGTTCGGCGATCTCGTCGACGAGCCGCGTTTCGTGGCGGCCTACAAGGAAACACTGGCGCGACTGCACGAGCAGGGCGCGCGCGCGGCCATCGAGGTGCTCGTCCGGTAAAGAGCTCAGGGATGCTGCCTGTCGCATGCGCGTATTGCAAATGAGAAGTATTTGCAATAAAGTTCTGTCTCGATTTTGACGCGCTGCAGGTCAGCGCGTGGCGCCTTCCTGCGCCGATACGAGGGGACGAGGCATGATGGGACAGGTAGGGGCGCATACCAGCTTGCGTTGCGGGTCGGTGAGCCTGTCGAAGGTTATCGCGATTGTCTTGTGCTTGCCTGTTACAAGTGCGTGGGCCCAGGACAATACCGCGCCGGTACCGGCACCGGACGTTGCGCGCGCGGACGGGGCGGTCGCTGCGCCCGAATCAAGCGATACGGATACTGATCGCGGCACCGCTGATGCCACCACGCTCGGCACCATTGATGTCGTCGGCGAGGCTGTCGGTGGGAACACCGTTCCGCCCGCGTATGCCGGTGGCCAGGTGGCGACCGGCGGGCGCATTGGTGCGCTTGGCGAGAAAGACGCGGCAAATGTGCCGTTTTCCGTGATCAGCTATACCGATCAGCTGATCAAGAACCAGCAGGCCTCGACGGTTGGCGATGTCCTTCTGAACAACGCTTCTGTGCAGCAGGCGTTCGGCTTCGGCAATTTTGCCCAGATTTTTCTTGTGCGCGGGTTTCGCTTGGCCGGCGACGATCTGTCTTTTGGTGGCCTTTACGGGGTCTTGCCGCGCCAGATCGTGCAAACCAATTTCGTCAATCGTGTCGAACTGTTTCTCGGCGCCAACGCGTTCACCAATGGGGTATCGCCGACGGGTAGTGGTGTCGGTGGCCAGGTCAATCTCGAGCCCAAGCGTGCTGAAGATCAGCCGACGCGGCAGTTCACGCTGGGCTATGCATCCGATGCCCGCTTCATCCAGTCGTTTGATCTGGGCCAGCGGTTCGGTGACGACAAACAATTCGGCGCCCGACTCAACGTACGGCACGAGAAAGGCGATACCGCGATCGATGGCGCAAATCTCGGGGATACATCCGTTGGCCTGGGGCTCGATTATCGAGGCGAGCGAGCTCGTCTGTCGTTCGACTTCGGGTATCAGCGCCAGCACATCAAGCACGGTCGTTCGGTGGTCTACACGAGCGGGTTGACGGGCAATGAAATTCCAGCGCCGCCCGACGCCTCGACGAACTATGCACCGTCGTTCAACTCCTCTGAACTGGAAAACGAATTCGGCATGCTGCGGGGCGAATTCGATATCACGAATCACTGGACCGCGTATGCGGCAGTGGGCGCCAACCACGGCAAGGAAGACGGGCAGTATGGCTCGCCAACCGTCACCAATCTGAATGGAGATGCCACGGTATCCCGCCTTGGCGTACCGTACGAGACCCATGCCTTTACCGGGCAGGCGGGGCTTCGCGGCGCTTTCGATACCGGGGCGATCAGTCATCGGATTGCTCTCGGCTACTCGGGCTATTATCAGCGCTCCGATACGGCCTACACGCTGTCGGACACGGTCGATACCAATATCTACGAGCCGCGGAACATCGGTTATCTGCCGACGCTTTTTGAAGGCGGGGATCTGGATGACCCGAACGTGCGCAATCGGGTGCGTTCGAGCGGTTGGTCGTTCTCCGACACGCTCGGCTTTTTCGGCGATCGTGTATTGGTGACTGCCGGCGCGCGTTATCAGGCGAATCACGTCTTCAATTACACCTATGAGGGCGAGCCGTCGGGCGGGGCCATACGCGGACACGACGTCTCGCCGGCCTACGGTATCGTTTACAAGCCGACCTCGTGGGCCTCCTTGTACGCCAACCACATCGAAGGACTTCAACCAGGTGACGCGGCGCCGTCGGGGGCTGCCAACGTCGGTGAAGTGGTTGGCTTGGTCGACTCCTCCCAGTACGAGGTCGGCGGCAAGCTCGATTTCGGGACCATGGGCGGCAGTCTGTCCCTGTATCAGATCCGCCAGCCTCAGGGGTATATCAACGACAACGGCATCTACGGTTACTTTGGCGACCAACGCAATCGCGGTGTCGAGCTCAACGTTTACGGCAAGCCGACCGAGCTTTTGACCATCAATGCCAGCGCCACGTATATCGACGCCGATCAAGTCGATACCAACAATCCGGCCACCGATGGGCGCACTGCCGTCGGGGTTCCCGATTATCGGCTTGTGCTGGGCGGTGACTACCAGCTACCGGGGGCGCCGCGGTGGCATCTCAACGGCCGTGTCATCCGGTCGGGTAAGCAATATGCCGATGCAACCAACGATCTGAAGGTCGATGGCTGGACCCGGGTGGATCTCGGCGTGCGGTACAGGATGCCCTTGGGGCCGAACGATGCCCGCAATATCGTATGGCGAGCCAACGTCGACAACGTTGCCGATTCGGACTACTGGGCATCGGCGCAGGGCGGGTATCTGTCCCAGGGCGAGCCGCGAACGTTCAAACTCTCCGCCACGGTCAATTTCGACTAGGGCCGGTTAATATGTCCCGCGTGCGCGGCGCCGGCGCTCATTTTTTTGCAAGACAAGACTACGGACGTGTACGGCCGTCACTCTGGCGTCGCGAACGACAACGCCGGATTGCGCAAGAAATGACCGCCGTCCCGTCGGGTCGCGCCCGAAATCGCGCCCTGCGCGCCTTGCCGGATCATGATTTTGGGCAGCAACCCGACCCGCGCGGATCGGGTTGAAAGGGCCTGGGACAGCTTGAGATCTCGCACGCGTGTCCGATGTCCGGCGCGAGCCGTCGGATCGTGGCGTGTCTCGATGAAGGCTCGCCGTGCCGGCATCGATCTGCGATCGATCGGCCCTCGTTGGACCGGTCGCTGCGGGACAGGTCGCCACGGCACCGCCGCCGCGAATCTTCGAGTCGGCGGACAAGCGGCAGCCGGCCCGCGTAATCGACTGCCGGTGTCCTTCGATCGGTATTGGCCTGTCGTTGTTCGACCGCGTATGCGGCCTGTTTTTTTAAGCGATGTGGCTCAGTCCTGCGGACTCATCAGAAAATCGGCGGGCAGGCGCACGAGCGTGGCACCCCAGGACAGCCCGACGCCGAAGCCGACCAGCAGGACCAGTGCGCCCGGCTTGATCTGGCCGGACAGCACGGCGCGCTTGAGCGCGATCGGCACGCTGCAGGAGACGGTGTTGCCGATATCCTCCATGCAGACCACGAATTTTTCTTCGGGCAGTTTGAGTCGCTCGCGAATACCGTCGAGCACCATGGCGCTGGCCTGGTGCGGTACGACGGCATCGACATCGTCGAGCGTGATGCCGGCTTTCTCGCAGGTCTCATGCACGGCGCGGGGCACTTCGCGCAGCGTGAATTCGACCACGGCCCGACCGTTCATGAAGATGTTGTTGTCCGAGCGGACGTTGCCGTGGCGATCGGTGTATTCCTCGGCCTCGGCCCGGGCACTGCGCCTGCGCATGCCCGAGGTCGGCACGATGAGATCTTGCGCGCCCCGGCCGTCGGTGCCGTAGACGAACGGGCCGATCCGCGGCTCGCCGTCGGCTTCGCGATCGGTCAGCAGGGTCGCTGCGGCTGCATCGCCGAACAGGGCGCGCACGCTCTTGTCGCCGGGGTGGACGAACTTCGAGTAGGTATCGGCGGTGATGAGCAATAGACGCTTGGCCTGGCCGGACTCGATCAACGCCTTGGCCACGCCGAGTGCATAGATATAGCCGGAACAGCCCAGGTTGATGTCCAGCGCACCGATATGGGTGGGCAGCCCCAGCCGTTGCTGGACCAGGCAGGCCGTGGTCGGGGCCAGGTAATCCGGCGTCTGGGTGGTGAAGATCAGGTAATCGATCTCCTCGCGGGCCACGCCGGCCTTTTCGATCAGCCGTTCGGCAGCGATGACGCCGAAGTCCGAGGCGCACTCGTCGTCCGAGGCGACATGGCGCGCGCGGATGCCGGTTTTTTCAGCGATGCGCTCAAGTGGCCAGTTCGGAAAGCGCGCGGCGATCTCTTCGATCGATTCGGTGCGCGCCGGCAGCATGTATTCGACGGCGTCAATGACAGCAGGCATCGGACCTCTATCCGGCTGATCGGGTGATGCGATCGGGCATCGCACGTGCCCGGTCGGTTTGTTTCGTCGACGCCCTGAGCTCGACGCCGGCGCGGCGACGCGCACAATATCCGCGTCGTGGTCGATAACGTCAACGCATGCGCACGCCCCGGCGTCTCGACATTACCGAATATGGCGCCGGGGGGCCACAGGCGGGGTCTATTCGACCGGGTAGCCGGCCGCGGCCCAGTCGGCATAGCCGCCGCCCATGGCACGGACGTCTTCATACCCGCAGGCCCGCAGGATCTCGGCCGCGCGCTCGGCCCGTGCGCCGACCTTGCAATAGGTGACGATCGGTTGATCCAGCGGCAGATCGATCTCGGGGTCGCTGGCCAGCAGCGGCAGCGAGATATGACGCGCCGCGGCAATATGGCCGGCCTGCCATTCATCGACCTCGCGCACGTCGATGAGGACGGCGCCGTCAGTCTGTGCGGTACGAGCAGCGTGATGATCGATCATGGGGGTGTCTTCGGACAGGTAGGGGGCACGGGGATCGTCTCGGTCGCTCGCGCCGATGAATTGGCGGATGCGCTCGAACATGACGGGCTCCGTCTGATATAGGTGGAAGGTGCAATGATCGACAGGTTACGCGACCTGACACGCGCTGTCCGCTGTCCGCTGTGCTTTCGCGGTGTCGCCCGTCGGCAACGGGCGACGGTGCGGGGATATCGCGATTCGCTCTCATTGATACTCATTCGTATCTGGCTTATTCTCGGTCCGTCATACACGGTGCGCGGCTAGCGCATCCGGAGCCGTCATGTTCGAAGTCAATGCCTGCCGTTTCGAAGTGCAGGGGCGCTGCCTGCTCGAGGCATCCGACCTGCGCTTCAGTGAAGGCAAGGTCTACGGGCTGATCGGACACAACGGGTCGGGCAAGTCCACGTTGTTGAAGCTGCTGGCGCGTCAGCAGTGCGCCAGCTGCGGCGAAGTCTGTCTCAACGGCCGTGCCGTGGATACGTGGGGGCATCGCGAGTTCGCGCGCAACGTGGCCTATCTGCCCCAGCATCTGCCCAGCGCGGCCAGTCTGACGGTGCGCGAGCTCGTCGCCTTCGGGCGCTATCCCTGGCATGGCCTGCTCGGACGCATGTCCAAGAAGGACAAGGCCGAAGTGGGTCGCGCGCTGGAGCGCACCCAGACCGAGCAGTTCGCCGACCGGATGGTCGATACGCTGTCCGGCGGTGAACGCCAGCGGGTCTGGCTGGCCATGCTGCTGGCCCAGGGCAGCCGGTTCCTGTTGCTCGATGAGCCGCTCTCGGCGCTGGATATCGCGCATCAGGTGGATACGTTGTCCCTCATTCGCCGGCTGTGCAGCGATCTCGGCGTGGGCGTGATCATCGTGCTGCACGACGTGAACATGGTGTCGCGCTACTGCGACGAGCTCGTGGCACTACGCGACGGTCGGCTGCTGGCCCAGGGCACCCCGCGTGAGCTCATGCAGGACGCCACCCTCGAATCCATCTACGGCATCCGCATGAGCGTGATGGCGCATCCGACGGATCAGCATCCTATCGCTGTCGTACAGTGACGTACGCCCCGGTTGCAGGCCTGTGCCGGCGCGGGCCCGGCATCGTCGCGCTCGTCGGTCTGGTACTGGCCCTGTTCGGTCTGGCGGCCCAGGCGTCGGCAGCGTCGCGTGACACGACCGATGACGCGAGTCCCCCGACCCCGAGACTGGCCACGCTGGATTGGGGAATCGCTCAGAATCTGGTCGCCATGGGCGTGTCGCCGATCGCCGTGGGCCAGACGGCCGGCTATGCCACCTGGGTAGCGGATCCGCCGCTGCCGAAGGGCACGTGCAATCTGGGCAATCGGGCACAGCCGAATCTGGAGTTGCTCGATCAGCTCGACCCCGACCGGATTCTGATCACCCGGTTTTATGCGCCGGCGGGCCCGCGGCTGAAGCAGATTGCGCCGGTGACCAGCGTCGATACCTACGGCCAGCCGGGCGATGTCTGGACCAACACCGTCGATGCCGTGAAACGGCTTGGCCAGATCGCCCATCGGTCGGCTGCGGCACAGGCATTGATCGCCCGCGTCGAGTCTGATGTGCGCAAGGCTGCCGATCAGCTGCCGTCGTCGACCAAGCCGTTGCTGGTCCTCCAGTTTTCTGGCCCGCAGCACGTGCGGGTCTACGGCCAGGGCAGCCTGATCCAGGCCACGATGCAACGCATGGGCCTGACCAGTGCCTGGCAGGGCGAAACGACACCCTGGGGATTTTCCTACGTGCCGATCTCGCGACTGGCCGAGATCAAGACCGGCCAGATGGTCGTGGTCGGGCCGATACCGGTCGGGATCGCGGAACAGATCAAGAACAGCCGCGTCTGGCAGAGTCTGCCGATCGTCAAGGATGCACCGGTGCTCTACATACCGCAGGTCTGGAGCTTTGGCGGACTGCCGTCGGCCACGCGCTTTGCGCGTCTGATCAGCCATGCGCTGCGTGAAGCGCCGGCCAGTGGCCCGGGATGGCCTGTGAAGGCGGCCGGGGCATGAATCGCCGACCTCGTATCACGCCCGCCCGCCTGTGCGGGTTTCTGGGGCTGCCGGTCGTGGTGTTGGCGGTCGCGGCGCTGCGGGCGACCACCGAGGGCAACCTGCAGGCGATCTGGGCCGGGCCGGGCGCCGACGACATCACATCGGTTCTGGTCTATTTCAGCTGGTTGCCGCGACTGGTCGTAGCGCTCATCGCCGGCGCCGGGCTGGCGCTGGCCGGTGTTTTGATGCAGCAGACGCTGCGTAATCCGCTGGCCTCGCCGACGACACTCGGCGTGGCGACCGGTGCCCAGGCCCTGCTGCTGGTGGCGACTCTATTCGCCCCCGGCCTGTTGATCTACGGGCGCGGTCTGATCGCCTTCATTGGCGGCGCGCTCGCGGTGGCATTGGTGTTCGCGCTGGCCTGGCGACGGGGATTGGCGCCCACGGTCCTGGTGTTGGCCGGGCTGGTGGTCAATCTTTATCTCGGGGCGGTATCGCTGGCGCTGATCCTGTTCAATCAGGAAAGCCTGCATGGCCTGATGATCTGGGGCGCCGGCTCCCTGGCACAGCAGAACTGGTCGGACGTGGTGCATCTGGCCCCGTGTCTCGTCATCGTCGCGCTCGGCGCCGGTATTCTGTCGCGATCGCTGGCCTTGCTGGATCTGGACGAGGTCAACGCCCGCAATCTGGGCGTGTCGATGCTCTGGCTGCGGACGGTCAGCCTGGGGCTGGCCGTGTTCGTCACGGCCAGTATCGTCTCGCGGCTCGGATTGATCGGCTTCATCGGCCTGGCCTCGCCGGCGATCGTGCGTCTGGCCGGTGCGCGTACGCTCAAGGCCCGGCTGATCTGGTCGCCGCTGTTCGGGGCGTTGCTGCTGACCCTGACCGATCTCGCGCTGCAGCTCATCGCCGGGCGCAATGCGGCCCTGATTCCCACGGGGGCGACCACGGCAGCGCTCGGCGCGCCGTTGTTGCTCTGGCTGGTGCCGCGGCTGTCGATGAACGCGCGCTCGCCGAACACGAATGCGCCGCCGCCCATACCGCGTCGCAACGCCCCGTGGCGGCTCATCGGCTTCGCCGTGGTCGCCACACTGGTGATGATCATCATTGCGCTGTTCGCCGGGCGCGATGCGCACGGCTGGAATGCCCCGTTCGCGCTGCCCTGGGCAGAGACCGGTCACTGGCGGGCGCCCCGCGTGCTCGCGGCCGGCATGGCCGGAATGCTGCTGGCGCTGGCCGGAACGCTCATCCAGCGGGTCTCGGGCAATCCGATGGCCAGCCCGGAAGTCCTGGGCGTGAGCGCCGGCACCGGCATGGGGTTGCTGGCCCTGATCTGGTTCGTGCCGGGCGCGGGGACACTGGCGCTGCTCGGCGCCGGGACCGGTGGCGCGCTGACCACGCTCGTGGTGCTGATCGCCATCAACGCCCGCTCGGGCTTCGAGCCGGAGCAGCTGCTGTTGACCGGTATCGCCGTCATGTTCGCCTTCGATGCCATTCAGCGAATCGTGTTGGCCGGCAACGATCCGCGGACCCAGTCGATGCTCGCCTGGGTTTCGGGATCGACCTATTTCGTCGACATGCACACGGCGATCGTGATTTCTAGCGTCGGCCTGGTGCTGGTGGCGTTGGCATGGCCGCTGGGTCGCTGGCTCGACGTTCTGCCACTCGGTGAGCTGGTCTCGCGTGCGCTGGGTCTGCATGTGACGGTCAGCCGGGTGGTGTTGCTTGGCCTGGTGGCCGTGCTCACGGCGGCGGCCACGCTGATCGTCGGGCCGCTGTCGTTCGTCGGCCTGCTGGCGCCTCATCTGGCGCGCCTGTCCGGATTGGCCCGTGCCCGGCCACACATGGCCGGCGCCATGGTGTTTGGCGCCTTGTTGATGATCGCGGCCGACTGGGTGGGTCGACAGGTCATCTTCCCGAACGAGATACCGGCCGGCCTGGTCGCCACCCTGATTGGCGGCAGCTATTTCATGTGGCGTCTGCGACGACTCTGACGGCCGCGCGCCGAATACGATCAAAATCGGCTGGCCGGTAGTCCCGGCGTGCCAGCTGAAACGCCATGACGTGGTCCGAAGCGCCCGATGTGAAACGCAGCCGGCGGCGGGGCGGCTCGGTGTCATCGTTGTGCGTTGCCGGACGTGGGTCACAGCCTGGGTCTGTGTTGGCTGAAACGCGTGAATCGGCGATGTCGATCAAGCATGGGCGGTGCCGAAAGGAGCATTGTCGTGTCTGCTCGGGGCAGGCGCTCTGCCCGGAGAGCGGTTCACATGCCCCGGCAGTCTGACTCGGTGCGCGTGTGTTGCACGGCGACAGACGCTGCCCGACATCTTTATCTGGGAAGAACATAGTGGCCAGACCGATCTCCCCGAAGCTCCAGTCGTTCAGCACGAGCACATACTCGCGTTCGGCTGGATGGCGTTCGCCGCCTGCCGGGTGAACGACCAGTGGGCCGGTCTGGCCGATCTGCTCCTGAAAACCGGAATGGCTGTGATACCAGTAAGTACCGGCTTGACGCAGCGGAAAGGCCGCCTCGAAGGTTTCACCGGCCGGGATGCCGGGAAACGCCACACCGAGTACCCATCCTTCTGGAACGGCAACAGGAGACCGTGCCAGTGGATAGAACTCGTCTCATCGAGATGATTGTGGACGCGTAGGCGCGCCGTCTGGCCTTCCCAGAGCTCGATCAAGGGGCCAGGCGTGCTGCCGTTGAGGGTGATGGCCGAGGCTTTTGCGCCGGCAATGTGAATCCGCTGGCGCCGGATATGCAGGTCGAAGACCACTCGCGCGGCTGCCCGGCGCCGACCGTCGCAGCGGCAGGTGACAGATGGGGCATACGCGGGGCGCGGGCGGTGCGCGCATAAGCGGGCAGCAGACTCGCGAGGCCGGTCAGAGCGACAGAAGCACCGAGACCGCGCAGCAGCCGCCGGCGCCCTGTGTCGAGCGTATCGTTTGTCATGCGGGGGCTTCCTCACGACGGCAGTCATAGGGCACGCGCGCTCGGCGATGAGCGTGAAAAAGGGGCGTCTCGCCACGTCCGACATTACTGGCGTCCGGAGAGATGGCGCGGTGTGATTGATTGAAAGCGCGGGCAATCGACTCGCAGGCATCGGCAGCTCCGAGATGGCTGCTCGAATAGTCCGCCTCGGTCTCGCCAGGCGCGGCCAGGCCTGCGCCGGCCCTGATCGTGGCCGACGCGGTCTTGGAAATGGTCATGGAGATGTCTCGTGCGCGTGTGCCGGCACGTGCCGCAGCACATGCCGGCGCGATCAAGAGAACGGCGGCGCGTTCAGCGCCGGCCGGGCGGTCGGTTCAGACCGGCCGGCGAGACGGCGGACGATACGGTGTCGTGTGGAAACCGGTTTGCAATGGCGCCGTCATTGATCGTGGCCCCGGGACCGCGGCACGTAGGGACGTGCCGGTAGACGCCATGCTCGGCAGGCCGGGCGGCGAACAATGACTGGCCGGATTGCAGCAGGGTAGGCCGGATGTATCGCTGGCCGCGGGGGCTGCATGATCGATGCTCGTAGCGGCCCTTGCAGACAGCGTTGCATTCGAAACCTCGTGCTGGTCGAAAGGCATGGTGGCCATGGCCGTCGGGGCCAAGGCGGCCTGCCAGGTCAGAATCAGCACGATGAGGATTCGGGCACCCATGTCGGCAGATTATTAATCCGGCACCAAAACAGCTGACGACGTCAGCTGTTTTCAACGCCATCGAAAGATAAACGCCGGCACTTGTCCGTCTTTTTATTTTCAATGGCTTCACGGCCGTTGGCCGTGGCGCGCGTGCTTTCGCACACGCGCGTTATCAACCCGAAGAATCATCTATTTTTATGCCGGGTTAATAGCGAGCCCGCCGCCGGGCGGCAACCGGTAAAACAAGCGCGCTACGGACACGATAGCGGTACCGCGCTTGGGCTGGCGCCGCGTGCGAATGCACGAGTTTCCGGACGAAGGCAGGCCCGAGAGCCCGGCGTTCATTCGGATTGGGCCCAAGACCGGCGACGGCGCCAGTCGCACGGACAAGAGCCCGTCTGTCATGCAGCCGCGTTTCGCCCGCGACCGATCGGCTTGCGCGACAAGTTGGCGCAATATCGGCAGTTGGCGCGGTCAAGTACCGCAAGGGGCGGCCCGGTGTGGCGGGCCGCTCTGGAGTGCGCCGGTTTATTGCCAGCGGTAACTCACGCTCGCGGTGGTCCGGCGTTCGGCGCCGTAGTAGCAGAAGGTCTCGGCAGACAGGCAAGAGGCGACGTAGCGCTTGTCGAACATGTTCTGCATGTTGACCGCGACGCGCCAGCCTTTCAGGCGTTGCGACAGGGCGCCGAGCGTGTAATGCACCGTGCCGTCGAAGACGGTGTAGTCCGGCACTTCCGCCGTGTTGGCGTTGCCGATCGGCTGGGTGCCGACATAGCGCACGCCGAAACCGCCGCCCAGGCCCTGGAGCCGACCGGTCGGTTGGGTGTAGTCGAGCCAGACCGAGCCGGTGTAGGTCGGCGTTTGGTTGAGTTCGTTGCCGCGATTGCCTTCGTCCGAGCGCGTGATCTCGGAATCCAGATAGGTGCCGGCCAGTGACAGATCGAGGCCGGCGGCAAGGCTGGCCTTGGCTTCGATCTCGGCGCCCTTGACCTCGACTTCGCCGGTCTGGGTCACCGTGCCGTCGGGCAGCGTGTCGCCGGTGACATTCTTCTGGCGAATCTTGAACAGGGACGCGGTGATCAGGGCATCGATGCCGTTCGGCTGGTATTTCACGCCGATTTCGTACTGGTTGCCCTGCGTCGGTTCGCGCACGTTGGGCGAGACACCGTCGGTGCTCGGCGGTTGGAACGACTCGGTATAGCTGAAATACGGCGACAGGCCGAAGTCGAAAGCATAAAGCGCGCCGGCCCGCACGGTGGCCGAATAGTCGACCCGGTCTTGATGGTCGTTGGTGTCGTAGATCGTCTGCGCGGTCTGGATCCGGTCGTAGCGGCCGCCGCCGATGAGTACGAGGTTGCCGAGCGCGATCTGGTCCTGGAGATAGTAGCCGAGCTGGTCCTGGTCGAAACCGTAGTGCTGGGTCGACGGATAGACGATGCGCTGGTGGTAATCCGGATCGTCGAGCGAGAGCGTCGGCGGGAGCGACGACGGGGTCGTGGCCGTCGCGGCGCTGCCGTAACCGTATTGTCGATTGGCGTTGAGGTTCTGGTAGTCCATGCCGGCAAGCACGGTATGGCCGAGCGGGCCGGTATCGAAGGTCAGCAGCAGTTGGTTGTCGACCGCGATGCTGTCCAGCGACTCGTCCGAGACGACCGACCCGCGGGTCAGCGCGCGCTGGGTGGCCGGATCGGCATAGCCGCGGGCGTAGACGCTGTGATACTGCACCTCGCTCTGCAGATAACGCAGATTCTGTCGGAACTCGACATGCTCGTTGAAGCGATGGGAGAACTCGGTGCCGATCTGTTTCTGTCGGCGGTAGAAGCTGTCGAACCCGCGGTCGCCGACGAAGAACCCGCGTGGGATACGCGAGCCGTCATCCCTTGGGTTGACCGTGCCGGCGTAGGGCAGGCCGCCGGGGGAGCCGACCTCCGGGTCGTTGCGATACTCGGCCATGACCGTCAGTTCGGTGGCATCGGAGATATCAAAGGTCACCGACGGCGCGATGGAAAACGTCGAGGTGTCCGGTGTCGCTCGCAGACCGTCCTGGCGTCCGCCCACGCCCACGACGCGATAACGCACGTTGCCGTCGGCGTCGGCCTGGCCGTTCAGATCGAAACCGCCGCGCACGCGCCCGTCGTCACCGCCCTGGACAAAGACCTGATTGACGGCATCTTTCGACGGTCGCTTGGATACGAGATTGACCACGCCGCCCGGCGGCGTCTGGCCGTAGAGTACCGAGGCGGGGCCTTTGAGGATATCGACCCGCTCGAGCAGAAATGGATCAACGCGGGGGATGGTGTAGAAATAACCGCCCAGACGCAGGCCGTTGAGATAGAGATCCGGGCTGAAACCGCGCAGGTTGAACAGATCATAGCGATTCTGGCCCGCCCCGCGTAGCTCGGGCACGCCGCCGCTGCTGTAGCGTAGGACCTGGCTCAGGCTGGTCGCGTTCTGAGCCTCGATCTGATCGGCCGTGATCGTGGTCACCGCCTGGGGGACACGAATCAACGGGGTATCGGTCTTGGTGGCCGAGCGGTTGCGCTTGGCAACATAGCCATCGACCGGGGCGGTGGCGCTTTCAAGCAGTTGCCCGACCACATCGATGCTCTCCAGTCGCGTGTTGGGCGTGGTGGCGGCATCGCCAGCCGAGGCGGTCATGTTGTCACGGGTCGCCGCTGGCCGGGGTGGCGTATCAGGGGCAGCAACGGCGTTCGGCACCGAACTCAGGCTCAACCCGCAGACCGTGCCGATCAGCAGCGGGAAACGCAGGTCGAACCGCGATCGGCCGGCAAGAAACCATTGATGCCCCATGATATCCATCCCCCTAAATGCGAATTATTCTTAGTATCATTCAGCAGGCATGATCGGTCAACAACGACCGTTGGCGCGCCTCACGACGCCAACCGATGTGGCTTGGGATGAGGCGATCATTTCCGGGTGGGCCTGTCGCATGCGCCGCGATTCGATGCCGGTATCGGGCATGCAGGCCTGGGCAGCCGACGCGGTGACGGCTGGGCATAAACCGGTCAGCTGATTCGCGCCACGGCGTCCTGGCTGGCGGCATGACGGGCGTCGCCCGTCAGCTCGACGAGGCAGCCGGCGCGCATTTCCAGCAGACGGTCGGCCGCGGCGAAATAGGTATCGTCGTGGCTGATCGCGACCACGGTATGCCCCATGTCGCGAAACGCCGGCAGCAGCTCGTGATAGAACACGCGGCGGAAGATCGGGTCCTGGTCGGCGGCCCATTCGTCGAGCAAGAGAATATCGCGACGCTCGGCCAGCGCCGTGAGCATGGCCACGCGCTTGCGCTGGCCCTGCGACAGACGGGTATCGAGCAGAGTCGCGCCTTCGCGTGAGAGCTTGCCGTCGAGCTGCAAACGCTGACACCAATGATCGATGAAGGCGTCATCGGCCCGATCGCCGTCGGCGCCGAGCAGGCGGTCGAACAGATGAAAATCGGTGAACACGGCCGAGAAGAGACGACGTATACGGGCTCGATCGGCGGTGACGTCGGTGTCGTCGAGCATGAGCCGACCGCCGCCCGGCGCAGAGAGACCTGCCAGCAATCGCGCGAAGGTGGTCTTGCCGGACCCGTTGCCGCCGATGATGAAGACCAGTTCACCGCGCTCGAGCGTGAAATCGATCGGGCCGATGGCAAAGCCGTTATCGTCATCGGCGTCGTAGACGAACGTCGCCTCTGCCAGGGCGATACGTTGCCAGTCGACTGTCTCGGGTGTCGTGTCGAAATCGGCACGATAGGGGGCAAGTTCGAGTGCTGCCAGTTTGTTGAAGGCCACCTGGGCGTTGAGCAGTGTCGGCAATGCGCCGACGGCCGAAATCATCGGCGTACGCAGGAACAACAGCGTCAGCGCGAAGGTGGCCGCGGTGGCATTGGAGGCCCATGCCAGCCCGTTGGCCAGAAAGAAGACCAGGCCGATCGCCCCCAGCATCATGATGTTCGTCCAGTTGCTGGCCGACAGATGATAGGTGTCCGCGCGGATGATGTGATGCCGATAGGCCAGGGCATCGCCTCGGAAGCGGCGTTCGTAGATATCCGCCGCGCGCTGACGGTTGAGCGCCAGTTCCTTGCGCCCGTGAATGATCGTCTCGTAGTCGTCGTAGAGCGCGTCCTCGGATTCGCGAACCTCGTGCAGATGGGCATACACCCGGCGTACGAGCCAGGCGCCCACGGCCATCGTGGCCGCAATCCAGATCGCGGCCAGCAGCAGAATCGGCATCGACAGCCAGCCGAGATAGACCACGCTGGCCAGCGTGAGCACGACGCCCTGTACCAGCTCGGGCAGGCGTACGAACGCGATGGTCACGTTGCGCACGTCGGCGGACAGGCTGGCCAACAGCGCTGCGGAGCCGATCGTCTCCAGACGCGCGATGTCGGTTTCCATGATCCGGCGGACCAGCCGCGCGCGCAGATGGTAGACGAAGTAATGGCCCAGCGTGGTCAGGCCGAGCTGGGCGCCCAGGGCGACCACGAGCAGCAGCAGGATCAATCCAAAGAATTCGGGCAGGGCGGCCAGCGTGGCGTCGCCGCGCTCGATCAGGCGCTGGTTGATGAAGGCGATGACACCGATGCCCAGAGCCGCGTTGGCCAGGCTGGCGAGCATCACGGCAGAAAAGGCGAGTCGATACTCGCGCATCACCAGGCGCAGTAGATCCATGGGCTTCGGTCGGGGCTGTGGGCGGCGCGGCCGGGACGGGCGCGCCAAGCGTCATGCCTGATCGGCGAGTGCGCAAGCCGGCTCGCGTTTGACCGCACGCGGACAATTCGAGCAAAGCCCCCAGCAGGCATCCAGATCGCGCACGCAGCACAGGCGTCGACACTCGCTCGCCGGTTCGCCGTTGCCGTCGCAGCAGCCCTGCGGGAGCGTCTTGAACGGGGCATGAAACGGGTTGAAGCCACCGTCCGGGCGCGCAGCGCTCTCGACCAGGTCCCGGGCCGCGGCAAGCGCATGTCGCTGGCCGCGTCGCTGGCCTTCAAGCTGTTCGAGTGCCCAGGCGAAGTACATCGAGGCATTCGATGCATAGACACGCCTGGCCAGGCCGGCGCCGGCACAGAGCGCGCCGATGACCGGCGAGATTGCATCGTCGATGAGCGACGAATAATCATGCCCCGTGCCCACCGGTCCCAGCGGATCGGCGGCGAAGACGAAACCGGCTGGCGTGCCGTCCTCGCCCCGCGTGAACGCCCAGGGCGCGGTTCGGAAATCGATCGCCCGATCGAGACAGCACTGCAGCACGAGCGAGGGGATGACCAGCCGCGCGAACACGAACTTGGACCACTGCGATGCCACGGCACGCGGTTCACAGGCCCCGCAGGAGCGGCTGTAGCAGGACAGCATCGGCGTGATCGCGGTGGCATCGGCAAGTGCTGCGGACGGCGAGGCCCCGGCCGGTTCGTCGGGCTGGATGACGAACAGCGTGCGGGCAAAGCTCAGGTTGTCGTGAAAGCACTCGGGATGCATCGCGGATCGACCATGTCCTGGATGCGAATAATTATCGATACGTTAACCTGATTGTGGAGCCAGGACAAAACATCGGCATACTGATCGATCTGACAAGTGTTATTGTCAGATAATCCGAAGATTGCTATTTTCAGAAATGCGGCCGATATGCCGCCCGCTCTTTATGCGACGGAGTTCGTCATGGCTGCCATCAGCACGCTTTCCAGGCTCAATCCACTGGCGCGCCAGCGCATCGATACCGACATGGATATCGTCATCGTCGGCGCCGGTTTTTCCGGGCTCGGCATGGCCATCCAGCTCAAGGAAGCGGGCATCGACGATGTCACCATTATCGAGCGTGCCGCCGAGGTCGGCGGTACCTGGCGGGACAATCACTATCCCGGAGCGGCCTGCGATGTGGCCTCGCACCTGTATTCGTTCTCGTTCGAGCAGAACCCGAACTGGTCGCGCGCGTTCGGTCAGCAGCCGGAGATTTTCGACTACATCAAGCGCACGGCGGCCAAGTACGATCTCTATCGTCATATCCGCTTCAACACGACGATCACACGGGCCTGGTTCGATGAGACCGAGGGCCGCTGGCATGCGATGACCGATACCGGCGAAGCGCTGACCGCGCGCGTGGTGATCTCGGCGGTCGGGGCGTTGTCGGATCCGGCCTATCCGCGTATCGAGGGGCTGGAGACGTTTCAGGGCAAACTCATGCATACCGCCGCGTGGGACGACAATTACGATCTGGCCGGCAAGCGCGTCGCGGTGATCGGTTCCGGCGCCTCGGCGATCCAGGTGGTCCCCGAGATTCAGAAAGCCGCGGCGCGGATGACGGTCTTCCAGCGCACGCCCAGCTGGATCATGCCCAAGCCCGATCGGCCGATTCCGGACAAGGAACAGGCTGAATATGCCGAGCACCCGTTCCAGCTGCACAAGCGGCGTTTTCGGATCTACTGGATGAGCGAGCTGTTCGCGCCGTTCATCATTTCCGATCGTCCGTTCTTCAAGAAGCGCGCGACGAGGATCGCCAAGAGCCACATGCGCAAGCAGGTGCCGGACCCGACGATGCGCCAGACCGTGACACCCGGCTACGCGATCGGCTGCAAGCGGATTCTCATCTCCAACGACTGGTATCCGGCGATCCAGGCTGACAACGCCGAGCTGATCGCCGACGGGCCGGCACGAATCACCGCCAACGGCATCGTGACCCGGGACGGGCGCGAGATCGAGGTCGATGCGATCGTCTGTGCGACCGGTTTCAAGGTGCCTACCAAAGCCGCGCCGTTTCCGGTCCAGGGGCTGGGCGGGCGCGATCTCAACACCCAATGGGAGGACGGCGCCGAGGCCTACAAGGGCGTGGCGGTGGCCGGTTTCCCGAACCTGTTCTTCCTGATGGGCCCGAACACCGGGCCGAGCCATACCTCGGTCCTGGCGTTCACCGAAATGCAGATGGAATACATCGCCAAGGCCATCGGCCACATGGCACGCCACAGGCTCAAGTGGCTGGCGGTAAAGAAGACAGTTCAGGATCGCTTCAATCGCGGTATCCAGAAACGCATGAAGCACACATCGTGGACGTCGGGTTGCACCAGCTGGTATCTGACGGATTCCGGCAAGAACACGACGCTTTATCCCGGCTTCAACTGGGAATATCGGATGCGGCTCTGGCTTTTCCGGTCCGGCGAGTACGACGCCAAGCCGATGGGCCGCGGCGCCGGCGCAAAGACCGCGGCGTCACGCCGGGCCGCCTGAGGGGCGGCAACGCGGTCACGTGCGAAGTGTTAACACGCCCTGGCGCGGCGGCCGTTCAGCTGCCGCCGCGCAAGGCCTGCCAGGCCGGCTGGCGTCGGACATCGCCGAGGGCGGCGACGCCCGCGGCTGCGATCAGCCCCACGGCGATGACGACGGCCAGCAGCCAGACGCCGAGTCGAGAAGCGTAATCGACGTGCAACGCATAATGGGCGATCAGCCCGGCGGCGAGCCGGGCCGCCAGCGCTGCCGAGCCGGCGGTGATCGCGCCGATGACCAGACATTCGCTCCAGGCCGCGCGGCGCAACCGGGCCGATGTCGCCCCGAGCGCCCGCAGGACCGCGGCTTCGCGACGGCGTGTCTCGCGATGCACGCCCATGGCTGCTGCCAGCACCACCAGCCCAGCCGCCAACGTGAAGCCGAAGACGAGTTCCACGGCCAACGTCACGCGATCGACCAGGGTCTGCACCCGGGCGAGCAGCGCCGTGATATCGATGACGTTGAGGTTGGGATAGGCACGAACCAGCGCGGCCAGAGCGGCTTCCTTGCCGGGCGGCAGATAGAAGCTGGTGATCCAGCGCACCGGGTAGCCGTCGAGCCCGCCGGGCGGGACCAGCACGAAGAAATTCGGTTGCAGGCTGGACCAGTCGATCGAGCGGATACTCGTGATCTCTAGCGTCAAGGCCTGGCCGGCGACATCGAAGGCCAGCCGATCCCCCACGCCGATATCGAGCCGGCGCGCCACCGACTCGGCAATCGAGGTCTTGATCGGGCCGTGGTCGGCCGCGGTCTGGTGTTCTGCCCACCAATGGCCGGCCACGATCCGGTTGTCGGCCTTCAGTTGGTTGGTCCAGGACAGATTCAAGGCGCGCTCGGCCAGCCGGCCAGCCTGTTTTCTGAGGGCGGCGTCCCGGTCCAGTGTCTGGCCGTTCACGGCCGTCAGCCGCGCCCGCACGATCGGGTAGAACGTGGGCGTATTGATGCCGTGTTCGTGCAAAAGATCGGCAATGCCGCCGCGCTGGTCGGTATTGACGTTGATCACGAAACGGTTCGGTGCATCCTGGGCGATCCGGGTCTGCCAGCCGGCCAGCAGGTCGCCCCGGACGACGACGAGCACGAACAGCACCGTCAGCCCGAGGGCCACGGCCACACACTGGACCATCACCGTCGCCCGGCGACGCAGCACGCCGTCGAGCCCGAGTCGCAGTGCGCCCGGCAGACGCACGTCCAGGCGTTGACGCAGTCGGGCCAGTATCGCCAGCAGGGCCCAGGCGATGAGTGCGAAGGCCGCGGCCGCGCCAGCGAGGCCGGCGAGCACCCAGCCGGTGAGCGCGATGTCGCCGGTCGCCGCCGCCGCCATGACGGCGACGCTCGCAATCGCGGCGCCATGGATAGGCCAGCGACGGGTCGTGCCCGGGTCGTTGCTGCGTGCCAGGACACGCGCCGGCGGCGTGGCCAGCGCCGTGCGCTGGGCCGGCCAGGCAAAGCCTGCGATCAGCACCACGGCCGTGCCGATCGCCGGCCAGCTCGCCCACCAATGCCCGGCCGGCAGGGCGATCGTGAACAATGTGTCGATCACGCGAATCAGCCCGTAGGCGACGGTCTCGCCCAGCAGCCAGCCGGCGACGAGCCCGACCGCACCGAGCAGGGCGAGCTGGGTGGCCAACAGGCGACGAAGCACGCCGCGTGCGGCACCGAGCGTCTTGTAGAGCGCGATGGCATCACGCTGGGCTGCGGCGTGCCGGGTTGCGCACAGGGCAATCGCCACACCGGCCAAGACCACCGCAGCCAGGGCGGCCAGGTTGAGAAAGACCGCGGCCTTGTCCATCGCCGCCGCCAACCCGCGATTGGCCGATCGAGGATCGACGAGACGCTCGCCGGGCGCAAGCGTCGGTGCCAGCTGCGCGCGTACCGCGGCGATCGCTGTCGGTGGGCCGCCGATGAGGGTGTCGTGATCGAGCCGGGCGCCCGGGCCGGTCAGGCCGGTGGGGGCCAGATCGGCCGTGGCCATGAGCACGCTCGGGGCTGTGTCGAACAGGGCCGAGCCGCCGCCGGGGCTTGCGGTGACGAGGGCGGCGACGGTCAACGTGGTATCGCCCACGGCCAACCGGTCGCCGAGGCCGACGTTCAGCCGTGCTGCCGCCGCCGGGGCGATCCAGACCGTGCCGCGCGCCGGTCCGTGGTCGACGTCGATCGTTCGGCCATCGCGTTCGAGCGTGATCGCCCCGGCCAGCGGATAGTGCGGCGATACCGCGGACAGGGAAACCCGCAACAGGCGATCGCCCGCGGCCAGCGCAGTGTTCATCTGTACGCGTGTCGCGGTGTCGAGGTTCGATCCAGCCAGCAGGCGGGTCTGTGCCGATGAGGGCGGGGCGTCCGAGGCCAGCACCAGGTCGGCGCCGAGCGTGGTGGCGGCCTGGGCCACCACGGCGGCGTCCACGCGATCGGTCAGCCGGGTCACGGCCGTGACGGCGGCAACGGCGACGATCAGGGCCGCCACCAACAGGCGAGCCGCGCCGGGACCGGTCAGGGCGCGCCGGGCATCGCGGGCGGCCAGCCGCAGGCCCGGTCGGGCGGGGTTAGGCATGATCGGCGACCAGGCGTCCGTCGACGAGCCGCAGACATCGATCGCAGCGCGCGGCCAGCGTGTCGTCGTGGGTCACCAGCACCAGCGTTGTGCCATGGGCAGTGTTCATCGCGAACAGTCGCTCGATGACCTGTTCGCCGGTCGCCCGGTCGAGGTTGCCGGTCGGTTCGTCGGCGAACAACAGATCCGGCTGACAGGCAAAGGCCCGGGCCAGGGCCACGCGCTGTTGCTCCCCGCCGGAGAGCTGGCGCGGGGTATGTCCGGCGCGGGCGGTCAGGCCGACGTCGGCGAGCAGGGTAGCGGCTCTTTCGCGTGCGGCCGGGCGGGCCGTGCCGGCCAGCTCCAGGGCCAGCATCACGTTCTCTTGTGCCGACAGGCCGTCGAGCAACTGGAAGGACTGGAAGACGAAGCCGACACGCCCGGCTCGCCAGGCCGCGCGCGCGTCCTCGTCCAGGCCGGCGAGATCGCGGCCGAGCAGGGTGATGGTGCCGGCACTCGGCACATCCAGGCCGGCCAACAGCGCCAGCAGGCTCGATTTGCCCGAGCCGGAGGTCCCCACGATGGCCAGTCTTTCGCCGACGGCCACTGCGAGATCCAGCGCCTCAAGAATCGTCAGTGTCTGGTGGCCGCTGGTGACGGTCTTGGCTATGTTGTTCGCTTGAATCGCGTACGGAATCGACATCGATGACGACTATCCTGCTACAGGGCCGGGGGCGGTTGATCCACGCACGGTGCATCGCGGCGTGGGTTTTGCTGCTCTGTGCCTGGAGTGTGGCCGGCACGGCGGCGGCAGCGCCCACGGTGCTGGTGTTCGGAGACAGCCTGAGTGCCGCGCATGGGATGGCGCAGTCGCAAGGCTGGGTCGCACTCATGCGCAAGCGCCTGGCACAGTCGTATCCGGGCACGCGGGTGGTCAATGCCAGTGTCTCCGGCGAAACCACGGCCGGCGGGCGCGAACGGTTCGATGCGGCACTGCGTCGGGCCGAGCCGGATATCGTCGTGCTCGAACTCGGCGGCAACGACGGCCTGCAGGTCCTCGATACCCGGGCCATGCACGACAATCTGGCGGCCATGATCGAGGCCGCCCAGCACGCCGGCGCGCGCGTGCTGCTGCTCGGCATGCGGATTCCGCCGAACTTCGGCCCGGTCTATACGACACGGTTTCATGCGGTCTTCGAGAGCCTTGCGCAACAGTACGACGTGGCTTACGACCCGTTCTTCCTGGCGCCGATCGCCGACGATCGCAGCCATTTCCAGTCTGATGGCATCCACCCGACGGCGGCCGTACAGCCCGTGCTCGCCAAGCGTGTCATCGCCGACCTGCAGCCGTTGCTCTCGTCCGCCCACCGCCAAGGCGATCAGTCGTAGCCCGGCGGCCGGTCGGCCGTCAGACCGAGCTCGCGCAGGGCGTCGGCGAACGCAATCGTGGTGTGATCGTGGCCGTAATCGCCGACGATCTGTACGGCGATCGGCAGGCCTTCGGCCGTACGCCCGATCGGGGCGACGGTCGCCGGCAGGCCAGCCAGTGTCGCCGGCGCGATCCAGCGGAAGAGCTGACTATAAGGCTTGTCGCGGCCGTCGATATCGATGGTGCGGTCGAACAGGTTGCCGGCCTGCTGATGCCGGATCGCCGGTACCCCGACCGCCGGCATGAGCAGCACGTCGTGCGCGGCGAACAGCGCGTGCCAGTCCGCGCGCAACCGGGCCCGGGCCTCGTGATCGGCGACCCAGGCGCGATGGCTGCCGGTGGCCCGCGAAACGAAGCCGCCGAGTGTGCCGCGTTCGGTACGGCGCAGTACGGATAACAGGGCCGCACCGCGTCGGGCCTTGTTGTACAGCTTGTCCGGCAGCCCGCCGCCAACCAGGGCATTGAGCAGCCGATCGTACAGATCGTAGCCCGGCTCGAACCCGCCCGGCAGATCGCCCAGGGCGCTCAGTTCGGCCCCGGCCGTGCCGAGTCGGGTGACAAGCTGCGCGAGTGGGCCACGCACGGCCTCGGCGACCGGTGCGGTCTCGTCTTCGAGATAGGTGGCGATCCGAAAATCCGCGACCCGCCGCATGCGCGGCCGCGGCAGGCGGACCTGCCAGGCCGCGGCGTCGATCGCGCGTGGCCCGGCGATCACATCCAGCAGCAAGGACAGGTCGCGCGGGTGACGTGCCAGCGGGCCGGCCACGCACAGATCCGGTTCGGCCATCGTGCCGGGTGGACCGGGCACATGGCCGCGCATCGGCACCAGGCCATAGCTGGGCTTGTGTCCGTAGATGCCACACCAGGCCGCCGGCGTGCGGATCGAGCCGGCCAGGTCCGAGCCGAGCTCGACCGGGGTGATACCGGCCGCGACCGCCGCGGCCGCGCCGCCGGATGACCCGCCGGGCGTCCGGGCCGGGTCCCAGGGATTGTTCGTCGTGCCGTAGATGCGGTTGTAGGTCTGCACGTCCTGGGCCAGTCGTGGCGTGTTGGTCTTGCCGAAGACGATCGCGCCGGCAGCCTTGAGGCGCGCGACGGCATCCGCATCGGTGTGGCTGACGTGATCGGTCAGCCGCGGTTCGCCGACCACGGTCGCCAGGCCGGCGACCTCGAACGTGTCCTTGATCGTCATCGGCACGCCGTGCAGCGCGCCTCGGGATTCGCCCGTGGCGAGCGCGGCATCGGCGGCATCGGCTGCCGCCCGCGCGCCTTCGATATCGGTGACGACGACGGCGTTGAGCGGCCCGTTGCAGCGCGTGTAACGCGTCAGATAATGCTCGAGCGCGGCACGACTCGTCGTCTCGCCGGCCGCGATGGAAGCGGCCAGCTCGCCGGCCGACAACGCGTGAATCTCAGGCATGGGCGCTCTCCGTCCTGGTTGATGTCGTTAGTCGAATCGTCGCTGTTCAACGGCCGGTCGGGGCCGGACCCTCGTCGAGGGTGTCGGCGAGTGCGGCCCGAAAGCGTTCCGGCGCCTCGATGAACGGCAGATGCCCGAGGCCGTCGAGCAGGATGCGCTGCCCGTGGGGCATGGCCGCGACCGCGTTCTTCGACAGGGCCGGGTAGTCGCCGAGGGTGGCGGCCTTGTCGTTCGAGACGAGATCCTTGCCAAGGGCCGTGCGATCCAGCGCCCCGACGATCAGCGTGGTCGGCATCGTCAGATCCCTGAATTCGTAGACCACCGGCTCGTTGTAGATCATGTCGTAGGTTGCGGCACTCACCCAGGCCAGCCGATCCTTGTCCGGGCTGGCATACATGCCCGCCAGCATCTTTGCCCAGGGGGCGTAGGCCGGCTTCCAGGTGCCGTGGTAATAGCTCTGCTTCTGATAGGCCTGGATGCCGGCATAGTCTTTTTTCATATCGCGGGCATACCAGGCGTTCATGCCACGATAGGGCACGCCCTTGGCTTTCCAGTCTTCCAGCCCGATCGGATCGACGAGGATCAACCGACGGGTCGTGTCCGGATACATCAGCGCGAAGCGGGTCGCCAGCATGCCGCCCATCGAATGGCCGAGGATGACGGCATGGTCGATCCCGAGATGGTCCAGCAGGGTCTGCGTGTTCGCGGCCAGGTGGGCGAAGGTATAGCTATAGGTCGCCGGCTTGTCCGACTTGCCGAAACCGACCTGGTCGGGGATGACCACGCGATAGCCGCGCTCGGCAAGCCAGTGCGCGGTCTCGCCCCAGTAGGCGCCGGAGAAGTTCTTGCCGTGCAGCAGCACGATCGTCGGCGCCGTGCGCTTGTCGCGATCACCGCCGGGCGCGATATCCATGTAGGCCATCGACACCGGACCGCGAGGGGTGTCCAGCGTCAGTCGCGATACCGGGGCCGGGTAATCGTAATTGCCGAGATTGATGCCAAGCGGTTCGACCGCCGCGGCCAGGCTGATCCCGGGAATCCCCAGGGCGAACATGAACAGCGCGGCAACGAGGTGTCGGGTGCGACGAGTGGACTGGGCCATGACGAATATCGGAATGGGCTCTCATGGCCAGCATAACCCGGTCGGTTGTCGCGTTTGTCCCGTTCGGAGGCATCGCCCGTATATTCGATCCCGTGGACCAGCTCGCCTTGGGCGGGGTAGCAGGGTGCGGACATGACGTGGGGGACGAGAGTGCGAGCGAAGACGGCACGCGTGAGCGCGGCCGGGGCGATGAGACACACCGCCGTGCGGTTGTCCGGATTACTCGTGGTCGCGCTGTTCTGGCTGAGCGGCGCCGAAGCCGCGGCCCCGGTCGGCGTCACCGAAGCCGAAAAACGGCCCTGGACGCAGCGGCTGTCGTTGCATGGCACGCTGACCTCGCCCCGCGATGCCGAGATCACGCCGCGCGTAGCCGGGCTGGTCGCCGCGGTCGATATCGAGGCCGGTGATCGCGTGGCCGCCGGCGATACGCTGGTCACGCTCGATCAACGGTTGGATACGCTGACGCTCGAGACCCGGCTCGCCGAGCGCCGGGCGGCCCGTGCGCGGCTGGCCGAGGTACGACGGCTGGCTGCGGAAGCTCGTCAGCTCGCCCGCGAGAACGCGATCGCCGACACGGAACTGGCCGCGCGACAGGCCGAGGTGGAAGCCCGGGCCGCCGAGGTTGCGCGTCTGTCGGCTGCGATCGCGCGCCAGCGTGAAACAGTGGATCGGCATCGCGTGATCGCGCCGTTTGCCGGTGTCGTGCGCGAGCGCCGCGTCGAACCCGGCGAGTATGCCGCGACGAGCACCGTGATCGCCGGGCTCGTCGCCACCGATCGCCTGCGTGCCGATATAGCGGCTCCGCAGGCTTATTTCGGACTGATCACACCCGGCATGCCGGTCACGATCGAGTTGGCCGCGGCGGCCGGCGGCCAACGCCGCACGACGGTTGACGTAGTGGTGCCGGCCGCCGGTGCCACCGCGCGCAGTTTTCTGGTACGCAGCTTTATCGACAACGCCGACGGGCGATTGACGCCCGGCATGTCGATCCGCGGGGTCTTTTCGCTGGCTACGCCCGAGCCGGTGGTCCAGGTCCCGCGTGATGCGCTCGTGCGTGTGCCGGGCGGCGGGGTACGGGTCTGGACGGCCACGGTCGGTGACGACGGCACACAACGGGCGATCCAGCGCCAGGTGACGATCGGCCGCTCGGCGGATGGTCGCGTCGAGGTGGCCCGCGGACTGGCCGCCGGCGACATCGTGATCGTGCGCGGTAACGAAACCCTGTCTCAAGGTCAGGCCGTCGAGATCGTCGAGCGGCTGCCGATGACCGCCGCACCGCAGGCGAACGATGCGGCCGCGATGTTGCCGCCAGCTCGGGCCGGGCCCCGACTGGCGGTGAGCGGTGCCCACGGCCTGTCGGCACGCTGATCATGTTCGACGCCATCGTCAAACGCGGCACGCTGACCGCGATCATCGTTCTGCTGATCTGTCTGTTCGGCGTTCTCGCTGCTTTCAAGCTACCGGTTCAGATGATTCCCGATCTGGCCGTGCGCACCGTCACCGTGACCACGAGCTGGCCCGGCGCCACCCCGCAGGACATCGAGAACGAGATCCTCATCGAGCAGGAGGAATACCTCGCCAACATCATCGGCCTGTCGCGCATGGAGGCCACGGCCCGCACCGGGCGGGCGCGCATCGAGCTGGAGTTTCCGTTCTCCACCGATGTCAACGATGCGCTGATCCGGGTTACCAACGCCCTGATGCAGGTGCCGGGCTATCCCGAGGATGTAGACGAGCCGGAAGTGGTCGCGGCCTCGTTCTCCCAGAACTCGTTCATGTATTTCAACGTGGCGCCGGTTGCCGGCAATCCCGCCGGGCTGGACATGGATTTCATGCGCGATTTCGTCGACGACGAGGTCCGACGGCGGATGGAGCAGGTCGACGGCGTGGCCGATGTGGCGGTTTCCGGCGGTGCCGATCGCCAGATCCAGGTCCACGTCGACACCGCCCAACTGGCCGCGCGTGAAATCCCGCTGGCCGCGGTGCGCGATGCGATCCGCGCGCGTAACAACGATATCTCCGGCGGCGACATGAACGCCGGCAAGCGGCGGTATCTGGTGCGCACGGTCGGGCGCTTCGCGGATGTGGGTGGCCTCGCCGACGTGGTCGTCGATCGCACCGGCGATACGGTGACCCGGCTGGGCGATGTGGCCGACGTGCGCCTGGATCACGCCGAAGTCCGCGAGATCGCCTATTTCAACGATCAGCCCATCGTCCGGTTGATGGTCCGGCGCCAGCCGGGCTCGAATGTGCTGGCGATCAAGTCGGCGATGCGCGATCTGGTGCCCGAGATCAATGACACGGTACTGGCGCCGGCCGGGATGCGCCTGACGCTGTCGGCCGACGACACGGTCTACGTCTCGCAGTCGATCGTTTCGGTCTGGCGCAATCTGGCGATCGGGGCCGTGCTGGCCGCGATCGTGATGTTTCTGTTCCTGCGCTCGGTGGCGGCCACCGCCATCGTGGTGCTGGCGGTCCCGATCTGTGCGATCTCGGCGTTCATCGGGCTGGCCGTGTTCGGGCGCACGATCAATGTCATCTCGCTGGCCGGCATCGCGTTTGCCATCGGCATGACGCTGGACAACGCCATCGTCGTGCTCGAGAACATCATGCGGCTGCGGGCCGCCGGGCGCGATCGCATCGCGGCTGCGGTGGCAGGCGTGGCCGAGGTGTGGCCGGCCGTGGCGGCCTCCACGCTGACCACCATCATGGTCTTCGCGCCGGTATTGTTCATCACCCAGAAGGCCGGCCAGCTGTATTCGGATATCTCGATCGCGATTTCAGCGGCCATCCTGACGTCGATGGCGGTGGCGATCCTGGTCGTGCCCACGGCCGCCGCGAAGCTGCTGCCGAGGCCCGCGCGGCGACGCGACGACGAGCACCGTCCGGGCGAGAGCGATGACGCGTCCGGTGTGCACCCCGTGATCGCCGCGATCGGCTGGCTGATCGCGCGTCGACGCCGGCGCTACGGCGCGATGGCCACGATCGGCGGCGCGCTGGCGCTGGGGCTCGTGCTGCTCACCCCGCCGGCCGAGTATCTGCCCGAGGGCGAGGAGGCCAAGACCTTTTCCTACATGGTGCCGCCCCCTGGCTACAACCTCGACACGATGGACGCCATCTCGACCGAGATTCGCGATGCACTGATGGCCTACGTGCCGGACGACACGGGCGAGATCCGGGCCACCGACGGCGCCGTGCCGCCGATCGCCTATCTCAACATGAACGTCACGCCCGATGAGATGCGCATCATCGCCGAACCGGTCGATGCGGCGCGTATCGACGAACTGATGCGCACGTTGAACGAACGCTTCGCGCGTTATCCCGGCATGCGCGCGTTCTCGACCAAGGGTTCGATCATCTCGTCCAACGACGGCGGCACGCGGGCGATCAACGTCGATATCGCCGGCAACGATCTGGCTCGCGTCTACGCCGCGGCCTCGGCGATCTACGATCGGGCGAGCGCGGTGTTCGACGGCCCGCAGCTACGCGCCGAGCCGGCATCGTTATCGCTCGGCCAGCCGCTGCTGCGGGTCGAGCCCGATTTTGCCCGCGTGACCGAGCTGGGACTTGCGCCGGCGGATGTCGGCTTTGCCGTGGCCGTGCTCACCGACGGCGGTTACGTCGACGAATACTACTTCGCCGACGACAAGGCCGATATCTATCTCTACGACGCGACCGGCAAGCTCGACGACGTCGATGCGCTGTCGCGGATACCGATCACGACACCGTCCGGCATTCTGCCGTTGATCGACATGGCCACGGTGGTACCGACCGTCGATGCCGACGTCATCCGTCGGCTCAACAGCCGGCGTACGGTCACTCTGCGCATCATCCCGCCGGGCGATGTCGCACTGGAGGCCGGCGTGGCCCGGGTCCACGACGACATCATCGCACCGCTGCGCGATAACGGCGCGATCGATGCAGCACTGTCGCTGGATATCTCCGGTGCGGCCGACGAACTGGCCGTCACCCGCGATGCGTTGTTCTCCAACTATGTCGTCGCACTGCTCATCTGTTATCTGCTGCTGGTCGCGATCTTCACGCACTGGGGCTATCCGCTGTTGATTCTGACCACCGTGCCGCTCGGCATCGCCGGCGGCGTGATCGGATTGTCGATGCTCAACGCGGTTGGCGGCCTGTTGCCCCTGGTTGGCCTGCAGGCCGTGTCCTCGCCGTTCGATCTGATCACCATGCTCGGCTTTCTGATCCTCGTGGGTACCGTGGTCAACAACCCGATCCTCATCGTCGAAAAGGCACGGGCGAACGTCGCGGCCGGGGCTGTGGCCGTGGATGCGGTGAGCGATGCCGTCGCCTCGCGCCTGCGCCCGATCCTGATGACGACGATCACCACGACCTTTGGGCTGGCGCCGCTGGTGTTTTTGCCCGGTGCCGGGACTGAGCTCTACCGCGGGCTCGGCGCGATCGTGCTGTTCGGACTGTTGTTCACCATGTTCACCACGCTGACGTTCCTGCCTGCCATGCTGACCGGCGTGCTGGCATTCGATGAGCGGCGGGGGGCTCGCCCTTGAACTCGGTGACAACGGCCCGATTTATTGTGTCCAATACATCAAATTGAGCGGTCGTCATGGCCAAGCCCGATCTGTTTCAACCCTGGACCCTGCGAGACGTCACGTTTCCCAACCGGATATTCGTCTCGCCGATGTGTCAGTACTCGGCCGAAGACGGCTATCCGAACGACTGGCATTTCGTCCATCTCGGTTCGCGTGCCGTGGGCGGTGCCGGCCTGGTGATGCTCGAGGCGACCGCCGTGACACCCGAAGGGCGTATTTCACCCGGCGATCTGGGCATCTGGTCGGATGATCACATCAGCGAATTCAAGCGCAACGTGGATTTCATCCATGCCCAGGGCACGGCAGCCGGCGTGCAGCTGGGCCACGCCGGTCGCAAGGCCTCCTGTGCGGCGCCGTGGGTCGACGGCGGGCGCGCACTCACGGCCGACGAGGGCGCCTGGCAGACCGTGGGCCCGAGCGCGGTGGCCTTTTCCGAAGATTCGCCAACGCCGCATGCCCTGAGCGTCGACGAGATCGGCGAGATTATCGAGGCGTTCGTGGCTGCGGCCCGGCGTGCCGAAGCAGCCGGCATGGACATGATCGAGATCCACGGGGCGCACGGTTATCTGTTGCACGAGTTCCTGTCGCCGCTGGCGAATCGGCGTGACGATGAATACGGCGGTTCGCTGGAAAACCGTTGCCGCCTGGCGCTGGAAATCACGCAGGCCGTGCGTGCGGTCTGGCCGGCGAACAAGCCGCTTTTCTTCCGTATTTCGGCCTCGGATTTCGCCGAAGGCGGCTGGACGATCGAGGACACCGTTCAGCTCGCCGCCTGGCTCAAGGACGCTGGCGTCGACGTGCTGGACTGCTCCGGCGGCGGCAACGTCCCGAACCCGGATATTCCCGTCGGGCCCGGTTATCAGACCGAATTCGCGGCCCGCGTGAAGCGCGAGACCGGCCTGGCCACGGGCGCGGTCGGCATGATCACCGACCCGGTACAGGCCGAGCACATCGTGCACTCCGGCCAGGCCGACTGTGTACTGCTCGCCCGCGAGCTGTTGCGCGATCCGTATTTTGCGCTGCGGGCCGCGGCCGAACTGCACGGCGACGTACACGACAACATCGACGTGCCCAAGCAGTATCGGCGGGCGTTCCGCTGATCGGGCCGTCATCGTACGACTGATGGGCTGCGATCGGCCGTACCCATCGGTTCATGGCTGATAGCCAGGTATGCGGTTACAGCCCGGCGACTCCAGCCGACAGAACAGCATCTCGTGTCGGCTGGCCCCGGTTTGGTTGTCCTAGGGCCTGTTGATGTTTCGTTCGAGCCCCTTTTCGTCGAGAGACCGCAGTGTGTCCGGCAAGGCGCGAGTCGCCGTATCGTTGCGTGCCACGGTCAAGGCACGCAACGCGGCGTGGCGCGGCCGACGGGGCCACCCCTAAGGGCCAGCGGCCAGGTGATGACAATCCAGCGTTATCGCGCGCTCACGTGGCTGGCCACGCCAGGCGCACGATGCCTTGTCTTGTCGCCGCTTGGCCGCTGGTGCGGCGGTCTATCCCGTGACGACGCGCCCTAGTCGCGCAGCCGGATTACGGCACAGCCGTAACCGTTGAGCGCCAGCGTATCTTCGACGGTCGCGCCAGTCAGCAGATCGGTACCGGTCGGTGGGTTGGTGATGCGTGTCGGCGTATGTTCGGTGTTCAGCAGGAACAACAGGCGGCGCCCCTCGGCTTCACGCAGCGTGGCATCGATGCCGGTCGGAAGGCCCTCGACCAGCGGCGCGATATCGGCTTCCGCGGCGAGCCAGTCGACGAGGGCCTCGGCCAGATCGTCGGTCAGATAGGTGCCGAGATAGATCACCTGGCCGCTCCCCACACGTCGACGAGTGATCGCGGCGCGACCGGCCAGAAACCGATTCGACCAGGTGCCGATGACCTCAGCATCGACGGCAGGCTCCAGGATTTCGTAGCCGTGGCCGGCGGTCAGTTCCCGACCGGCAAAGGTGAAGTGATAACGACGCCGCCCGGATTCGGTGTCTCGTGCGGTCTCGACGTAGTGCCCTGCGCCGGGCCGGTCGCGATCCATCATCTCGCCTTGGTCGGGGGCGGCGAGCCGGCCGAACTCTTCGACCGTTACGCCGGTCAGCGCGCTGAGGGCCGGGCCCGGGGCAGACGTACGGATGACATGGTTGTGGCGATCGCGCGAGCCGGTGCGCGCGCCGATGATGACGGTGCCGCCGTTTTCGGCAAAGCGCGCCAGCCGAGCGACCCAGTCGTCGTCGAACATCAGCCAGTGCGGCACGTAGAAGATCTTGAGCCGTTCGAGCGTGTCTTCGGGATGGGCAAAGCCGGTGGCGATGCCGCGCATGAAACAGGCCCGATGCAGCAGCGTGCCGTCGTCCTGCGGCGAGGGAAAGCCGATCGGATAGGTCTCGTGGGCGATCTCGTTATCGAAATCGGCCCCGGCGATACCGACATCGATACGCACGGCCGTACCGAGCAGCGCCGGAGCGAGCGCTTGAATCTCCTGGCCGATCTGTTTGGCTTCGTCGAAACGCCGGCGCGGGATGTCGTCATGATCCAGAATGCCCATCCAGTAGATTTCGGCGCCGAAATGGGCCGGTCGCCAGCGGAAGAACATCAGACCGTCGGCGCCGTGGGCGAGCGAGGAAAACGCCATGCGCCGCATCTCGCCCGGCTCCGGAACGAGGGTCGAAAACACGACCTGGCTGCCGAAACCGGACTGTTGCTCGGGCACGATGAAGTTGCCGGCAAAGCCGCGACACTTGTCGAGGAAGCTGGCCTGTTGATGGGCATGGCCGCCGGTACGCCATTTCTCTTCGTGGAGCAGCGGGTAGACATCGTAGCCGACGAAGTCGAGATCGTCGGCGAAACCGCCGCGAAAATCGACGTCGGCCAGTCGCCCCATGTTGTGGAACACGAACCAGTCGGGATTCATGCGCCGCAGAATTTCGACCTGATCGCGCTGGAAGCGCATGGTCGCGAAGGCCAGGAAGCGGTGATAGTCCTGGACATGGCCGGGGCTGCAATGCACCGGGGCGTTGGGTCGCGGTAAAACGACCTGATCGAAACTGCGATAGGCCGTGGCCCAGAAGTTACCGCCCCAGGCAGCGTTCAAGGCCTCGATCGTGCCGTACTTGTGCTCGCAGAAGATCTGGAATTCGGCCTCGCTGGCCGCCGAATACGACACCGACATGCTGGTGTTGAGTTCGTTGTCGGTCTGCCAGCCGATGACGTGCGGATTGTCGCGATAGTGGGTGGCCATCGCTTCGGTGATCTGGCACGAGTAGGCCCGGAACAGCGGATGGGCGGTGTCGGCGTGCTGGCGCGAGCCGTGATGCATGCGCCGGCCCTGGCCGTCGACGCGCAGGATCTCGGGGTATTTGGCGGTCAGCCAGCGCGGCGGCGTGGCGGTCGGCGTACACAGGATGGTCTGGATACCGTGGGCGGCAAGTCCTTCGATGGCGCGGTCGAACAGACCGAAGTCGTAGCGGCCCTCGATCGGTTCGAACAGATGCCAGGCGAATTCGCCGAGGCGCACGGTATTGAAGCCACATTCGGCCATGCGTGCAGCATCTCGGTCCCAGTAGCTCTCATCGACATGTTCGGGATAGTGCGGTACGCCGTAGACAAAAGTGTCGGTGGTGATCGGCCGCCAGGCGGACAGCGGCTTGTTCGCGGTGTTTTTCATGCGTCGACCATTTCGGGTTCAGAGCGGATATCGGCCGTTCGGGCAGACGTGAGCGTCTTGCCCTCGGCATCGAACAGATACACATCGGCGGCATCGAAACCGATGGACACCGCGTCATCGCGCCGCAAGGTGATGCGGCCGTCGGTCTGGGCCGTCAGATGTCCGAGGCCGTTCTCCGATTCGATCGCGCGGACCGGGGCGGCATCGAGATAGGCGATGGCTTCGCGTCCGAGCTGCTCGATCAGGCCGATTCGGGCGGATAGCTGATGGTCGCCTTGGCCGTCGAGACGGATCGACTCGGGCCGCAGGCCGATGACAACCTCATCGCCCACGGCAACACGAGCCTCGTTGTGTATGTCAAGACGGATACGTGCCAGGCCTTCGCTGTCCACGACGGCGGACCCATCGGCGACCTCGACCGCGCGCGTCGAGATGAAATTCATCCGCGGCGAGCCGAGAAAGCCGGCGACGAAACGGTTGCGCGGATTGGTATAGAGTTCGACCGGGGTGCCGATCTGCTCGACGACCCCGTGGTTCATCAACACGATCCGGGTGGCCATGGTCATGGCCTCGACCTGATCGTGCGTGACATAGACCATGGTGGCCTCGAGCCGTCGATAGAGCAGGCCGATTTCCACGCGCATCTGTGTACGCAGCGCGGCATCGAGATTCGACAGCGGCTCGTCGAACAGGAATACCGACGGCGACCGGGTGATGGCCCGGCCGATCGCTACCCGCTGACGCTGACCGCCGGACAGCTGGCGCGGGCGCATCGCCAGATAATCGTTGATCTGCAGGATCTCGGCAGCCCGTTTCACCGCTTTCTGGATTTCGGCCTTGGGCCGGCCCGCCATGCGCAGGCCGAAACCCATGTTCTCGGCGACCGTCATATGCGGATAGAGCGCATAGGACTGAAAGACCATGGCGATATCGCGATCGCCCGGTTCTTCGCGGGTTACGTCTCGCCCACCGATGAGAATCTGCCCCGAATCGATCGACTCCAGCCCGGCGATGCTCTTGAGCAGGGTGGATTTGCCGCAGCCCGACGGGCCAACCACGACGATGAACTCCTTATCCTTGGCGGTCAGGTTGATATCGGCCAGTACAGTCGTGTCGCCGTAGCGCTTGGTGATGCCATTGAGTTCGAGATCGTTCATGAGTTGACTCGTCCGTCGTTTGTCCGTGGTACCGGCGGTGCCGTGTTCAGCCCTTGACGGCGCCCATCGTCAGCCCGCGCACGAAATGGCGTTGCATGAAGAAGAACAGCATCACCGGCGGGATGGCGATCACGATCGTTGCCGCCGAAATGAGGTTCCAGTTCGCGACGTACTGGCCCTTGAGATTGGCCAGCCCCGCAGTGACCGGTTTCACCGCATCGCTCGGCGAAAGCACCACGGCCCAGAAGTAGTCGTTCCAGATGAAGGTGAAGGCCAGGATCGACAGGGCCGCCAGCGCTGGTCGCACGAGCGGCACGACGACATGGATGAGCGTCTGCAGCGGCGACGCGCCTTCGGCGCGCGCGGCCTCGAACAGCTCGCCGGGCAGCGCCGCGATGAAATTACGCATGAACAGCGTGGCGAAGCCGGTCTGGAAGGCCGTATGGAAGATGATCAACGCCAGATACGTGTTGTAGATGCCGAGGTCGAGCGTGAGATTGCGCACCGGGATCATCATGATCTGGAAAGGCAGGAAATTGCCGCCGATGAAGATCGCGAACAGCAGTGTGTTGCCGCGAAAGCGATAGCGCGAGAGCACGAAGCCCGTCAGCGTCGACAGACACAGCACTCCGATCACCGATGGGATGGTGATGATCAGACTGTTGAGGAAGTAGCGTCCCATCGGCGTTTGTGTGAACACGCCGGTGTAGTTGGCGATCAGGTCGAAACCGGACGGCCAGCCCCAATAGTCGCCGGCCGCGATATCGGCCGCCGGGCGGATAGACGTGAGGATGATTGCAAGCAATGGCAGCAGCCACAGAAACAACACGAGCGTGACACTGCCGAGGTATAGGCTTTTCCTGGCCGGCTCACCGGCCTTAATCTGTCGTGGATACATCACGCGCCCTCGCGTTCCATGCGCAGCATGCGGTGGAGATACCAGGCGATGAACACCGCCATGACCACGAACAGCACGGCCGCGATGGCCGCGCCGTAGCCGAAGCGATAAGCCTCGATGGACTGTTCGTACATCTGATAGGCCAGCACGTTCGACGAGCCGAACGGCCCGCCGGAAGTCATCACGGAAATCATGTCGAACGAGCGCAGCGCGCCGATTACGGTGACCGCGATCGCGATGAAATTCACCTGGCGCAGTTGGGGCAGCACCACATGGCGCAGCATGTGCCAGCCTTTCGCGCCGTCGACACGGGCCGCGGCGATCTGGCTCTCGTCCAGATTGTTCAGCCCGGCCATGAACAGAATCATGCAGAACGAGACCTGCGGCCAGAGGGCGGCGATCACCACGGCGACCGTCACCCATTCCGGATTAGACAACAGCGCCGGCGCGGTCGCGCCTATTGCCTTGAAGATAAGCGCCAGCAGGCCGTTGGTCGGGTCATAGAACCAGGCGAAGACCACGCCCACAGCCACCTGCGACATCACCAGCGGCATGAAGAACAGCGACTTCACCAGCCGCATGCCGCGGATTTGCTGGTTCACCAGTAGCGCGATCGCCAGCCCCAGCGGCGGGGCTGCCATGAACATCACCAGCCAGATGATGTTGTTCTTGAGTGAGGTATAGAACTGTGGGTCGTGGAGCAGTTCGACGTAGTTGGACAAACCGGCCCAGGTCATGGGGCCGAAACCGTCCCAGCGGAAGAAGCTGATCGCCAGGCTCTGGGCCGAGGACGCGACGATCACCCCCCAGAACAGAATCACGCCCGGCGCGAGGAAAATGACCGGCCAGAGCCAGCATCGATGACGTCGCCACAGGGTCTTCACGATCGGCCTCCCGGGTGGTTGTCGACGGTAGCCGGACACATCGGTACCCTCCTCATGCCGGCGCGTAGACGCGCTTGCGCACGCGATCGAGCTCGGCTCGGATCGCCTTCTCGCGCTCTGGATACACCCTGAACTCCTGGAAACCATTCAGCCCGGCCCGGGCCATCGCCGGCTCGGTGTCCCGGTCGTAGTACTGCGACGTGCCCTGGCTGGCCCGCAATAGTTCGGTGGCCGTGCGCATGAGCGGATTGTCTCCCGGCGACATGTCGCTGCGCGGCGGCACGCTGCCGATGGGCGCGATGAACTTGGCGAGCACCTCCGGTTGATAGAAATACCCCAGGAACTCCTGTGCCAGTGCCTGATGTCTGGCGCGTGCCGGGATATGGATCGAGTTCGAGGCGAAATCCTCGAATGGGCCGATCGAGGCGTTGTACATGGGAAACCGGATCAGTCGAAGCTGGTCGACCGCATCGGCCGGCATCGCCCCCTGGATGAAATTGGATAGATCCATCATCGCCGCCTTGCCCTGGGCGAGAAACGCGGCCGCCTGCTGCCAGGCATAGGAGGTGCCGTGCTTGAGGAAAAAGCCGTCGTGGATCATCTCCGCCCAGTGTGCGAAGACCGGGTCGAGCGATGTATCGGAATAGGCCATCTCACCCCGCATGAGGGCCATGTGCTTTTCCAGGCCGTTAATACGCAGATTCAGGTGATCGAACCAGCCCGCGGCCGGCCATTGTTCCTTGGTTCCCATGGAGACCGGGATCAATCCCGCCTGTCGAGCTGCTGCGCAGGTGCGATGGAAGTCCTCGAACGTTGCAGGCGGTGACAGGTCGTGACGCGCGAAGACATCGGCGCGGTAATAAAGCCCCCAGAACAACCCACCCAGCGGCAAGCCGTACTGTCGGCCATTGACCGAGACGGTCTTGAGCAGGGGCCCGAGGGGTTTAGCGAAATTCTGGCGGGCGACCAGCTCGGAGATGTCGGCAAACAGACCCAGCTGCACGAACTGACGCATCCGGGCGCCGGAGAACCAGAAGCAGATATCCGGCGGGTCGGCGACCAGATAGTTGCGAATCGCGGTCTTGTTGGCCTCGTGGGCGATGTTGTTCAACGTTACCCGGACGCCGACGCGACGGCCGAAATCGGCGACGATCTCCCGAAACACGGCATACTGGCCGGTATTCAGGTCGCTGGTGATGACCAGCTCGCGTTGTGTGGCGATCGCCGGCGCGCCGAACCCGGACAGGGCAAGCCCACAACCGAGGCCCTGAATCACCCGGCGACGCGTCATGCCACGATGACATTCCGTCATGACTGCGTTCTCCTCCATGTCCGATCTGATGTTTCTTATGTCGGACATGAGTAAGCTAGCGAGCTTTGAATGGCGGCGTCAAAATTATTTCAACAGATGAATTAATTGTGGAAATTTCCGAAATCACCGGCCGGAAAAGCGATAAGGAAGAGAAGAAACGTTTCATTGTCAATTGCTTGCGTAAGAGCGGTCAGCTCAGCCGTCGCGAAATCGCGACCCGCTCCGGCCTGAGCCCGGCGACGGTTTCGGCACTGGTTACCGAGCTGCTTGACGAGGCGTTGGTCGTCGAGGAAGACGCCGTGAAAAGCCCGGGCGGCCGACGTCCGACGCCGATTCGCATCAATTACGAAGATGGCCTGGCGATCGGCATCAAACTCAACTTTAGTCGCATCGAAGGCGTGCTCACCGATATGTCCACCGGAATTGCCGATCGGTGTGAGTGCCAACTCATTGATCGTGAAGTCGAAACCGTTCTCGACGCCGTCGAATGGGTGGTCCGGGCGCTGATGCGTACATCGGCAGCCGCCGCGCGGCCAGTCCACGGTATCGGTGTCGCGATTCCCGGTGCGATCGACACGATCAACGGAATCTGCCGAGTGAGTCATCGGCTCGGCTGGCGAGACGTGGCCTTCGCCGAGCGACTTCGCGCGCGACTCGACGTGCCCGTCCACATCGATGACGACAGCCATGCGTTCGCGCTGGCGCAGTCGCTGTTTGGCCTGGGATTGACACGGCGCTCGTTCGCGACCCTGGCGATCGGCGACGGCATCAGTGTCGGCATGGTGCTCGCGGGGAAGGTGCATCGCGGCGAGACCGGGGCCGCCGGCAAGCTCGGCCACGTGCGCCACGCCGTCGATGGGCGGCGCTGCGAATGCGGACGTGTCGGTTGTCTGCAGGCGATGCATGCGGTCGGCGGGATGCTGGCGCAGTGGCGCGGCACTGCCGATCGCCGCACTTTCGCCTCCGACTTCGCTGGCCTGGTCTCGGCGGCCCAGGCCGGCCATGCCAGCGCGCTCGCGATCGCCCGTTCAGCCGGTGAAGCGATCGGGCAACATCTCGCCACCTTCGTCAACGTTGCCGATCTGCGGGCTATCGTGCTCGGCGGCGAAGCGGTCGCGCTGGGCGATGCGTTGATCGAGCCGCTCGGCGACCAGCTCGGCGCCCTGGTGTTCGGTGCGCCCGTCGTGCTGACGATCGACGAACACAGCGATTTTTGGAGCCGCGGCGCTGCCGCGTTGGTCACACAGATACAGTTTGATTTCTAGGGCCTGCCCCTGGCGGTATACGTCGTCGGTCCGGCATCAGGGCAGACGAATTCGTCTGCTGCTTTCAGCGCCATTGAAAAATAGAAGTCGACCCGGTCTATCTTTTATTTTTCAATGGCGTAGAAAGATTTCGCCGTAGCCCGCAGGCGCGTGTCAGTTCGCAAAATCACTATCTTCGCGCTCGGTGCATAGGTTGCCCGTCAGCCAGGTACAGGTGTCTGTGATCGCTTGACGTGCCAGTCTCGAAATCGCCATGGCTTCAAGAAAACTGTGCATGGCGCCGGGGTAGATATGGCAGGTTGTGTTGACGCCGGCCGATTTCAATCGCTGGCGCATCTCAAGATTCTCCGGTGCCAGCAGATCACGCTCGGCGACGATGAACAGGGTGGGCGGCAGATCGGCGACATCGGCATGGATCGGCGCCAGCAGCGGATCGGTGTTGTCCGTCGCATCACCTCGATAAAGAGCTGAGAATTCATCCATTTCGGCGGCGGTAAGCATGTCCTTTTCGCGGCCGACGGCGTCACGTGTTTCCGCGTCCACGGGGGCGCCGAAGGCGCCGTAGTTGAGTACGAGAGCTGCGATGTGGCGCTTGCCGCCCCGGTCACGCTCGTGCAGGGCGGCTGCCAACGATAGATTGCCGCCGGCTGAATCGCCGCCGAGGGCGATGCGCGTGGCATCCACGCCAAGGCTTTCGGCGTGCGCGGCGATCCATTCGACGGCTGCACACACCTGCTCGAGTGCGGCGGGATACGGGTGCTCGGGGGCCAGCGCATAGTCCACACCGATCACGGTGATGCCGGCACCGGCGGCGTACTCGCGCATCAGCCGGTCATGCGTGTCCAGGCTGAACAAGGCCCAGCCGCCGCCGTGGAGATAGACCAGCGCCGGTTTGATCGTGCCCGGCTCCGGGTCGTAAATGCGGAGGCGAATATCGCCCCAGGGATGCACGATTGTGCGCTCGAGACGCTGGGCGATGGTTGGCCCACCGAGCGTCCAGCGTCGCCGTACCTGCTCGGCGACGATGCGCCGGCCTGGCCAGTCGAGTTCGCGCCCGGCCGACAGACGATGGCTATCGGCCTTGATTGCCTGCACGAAATAATCGAGCGCCGGCTCCAGTTCCGAATCGACGACTTCATGGGCCGCGGCGCTCGAGGCGCCCGGCCCGGTCGATTCCGGTTGTCGGCCGGTATGGGCACCGAAACGCAGGATCCAGTCTCGTACGGCTTTTCGATAGGGCCGGTCCAGGGCAGCAAGAATATCGGCGAATTCTGTATCGCTTTCGTCCTGGCTGACCTTGAATGTGCTACGAATATCTTCGATCGGCGCTCGAAAAGCGACGACACCCCGGGCCAGGCCTTCGTAGCGCCCGCCCATTTCCTCGATGGCCCAGCGGTTCGGACGATCACTTTCCATATCGTCGATCAGATCCTTGAGCCGTTTGCCGATGGTCTCGGCATCATGCTCGAGCTCGACCCGAACGGTGAACATGGCGCAGGTGAAATTCCAGGTCGGGGCCTGCGTACGATCACGAAACCAGGAGGGGGAGATATAGCTCTGGGGGCCCATCACCAGAATATGTGCCTGTGGGGCGTCCGCCAGTTGCGTGACCTGTGGGTTGGCACGCGCGAAATGGCCGACTACGGCGATAGGTCGCCCGGCGTTGTCGCACTCGATCTGTATTGGGAGCGGCGTGGCGTACGTCGCATCCGCTGCGCTCACGATCCAGGCCAACGGCGTCTGGGCGACGAGCTGGCGTATATCTGCATCCGTATGGGCACGGAAGATATTCTTTCTACCGATAGTCATGACAGCCTTGAAATACACGCCGGGCGGCGTCGCCGGCCCGGCACGAAAGAGGACAAACAGGGGGTGTGATGAAACGACGGCGCCCGTGCGCGTTCGCTGCTGCGTCTGTCTGTGAAAGCTTTAGATCCGGTGCCACGATGTCCGAATTGGCATCGGTTGGGCGTTGGACAAGCGGCAAACCGTTGTCCACGCGCCGCCTGTGGCCGGATCAATGACCTGTCGCATCGTCGTCGTCGAGATAACGATTCAACCAGTCCAGAACACGTTGCTGGATATCGGCGCGATATGACGCGCCGACGCTGTGCCCGAACCAGTGCGGGGCCTTGGGATAGCCGATGAGTGCGCTGGGCTGGTCGGTATCGTGGGCGAGGGCACGATGCAACATCCGGCCCTGAAAGAAGGGCACGCGGGTATCGGCTTCGCCGTGCAGGATCAGCACTGGCATGTGCACATCATTGACGAAGTTGATCGGCGAACGGGCCGCGTACTCGGCGTGATGGCGGCTCGGATCGCCGAAGTACGGCCCCATGAAGGACAGGCCCACGTCGGAGGAAAGCGCCATGGATTGCAGATCCGAAATGCCGGCGCCGACGATCGCGGCCTTGAACGGGTCGTCCTGCGTGGCCGCCCACGCAGACATGAAGCCGCCATAGCTCCAGCCACCGATCGCGACACGGTCGATATCGATGACGCCGCGCTCGGCGAGCGCATGAACGCCGGTCAGGATGTCCTGAAAATCCGCGCCGCCCCAGTCGTGCCGGTTGGCCAGTGCAAAAGCGGGACTGCGCCCGGCCGAGCCCCGCGGGTTGGGCAGGAGCACGGCATAGCCGTGCGAGGCGAGCACCTGGCCCCAGTTCACCCAGGAACCCTGCCAACCGTCGTACCACGACTCATACGGCCCGCCGTGTATCTCGACCAGTGTCTTGTAGGGCCCCGAGGTGCCGTCGGCGGGCGTCACGAGCATCCCGTGGATCGTGTATTGCCCGTCGCGGCTCTGCCAGTGCACGCGTCGTACGTTGGCCGTGCGCCAGTTCGCGACTTCGGAATTGACGTGTGTCAGCCGATGCGGGCTGTCCTCCCGGGGTTTGAACCAGACCTGCGCCGGCTCGACGCGCGTCGAGGCGACATAGGCCAGCCCGCCGTTGTCGGTCCGGCTGAAATCGAAAGGATCTCCCTTGAAGGCCAGGCCTTCGCGTACGCGCCCGGTGCTGGCATCAACCTGGGCAAACTGCGGCGTCATGTTCGAAAACGCGAGCGCGGTCAATGTCTGGCCGTCCTGGTTCCAGCGCACGCTACGGAGATTGCCCGGCCAGTTCGCGCCGAGCACGGTGTTATTGTTCTTGTCGAGATCATGGACGGCAACGACCGCGGTAATCCCGTCGGCCTGGAAATAGCCATAGACCACTTGGCGCCCGTCCGGGGAGAATGACGGATGCACGGCGGTGGCATGATGCGGTAGCGGGGTCCATGGTCCGCTATCGAGCGCAAGCACGGCGACATGCGATGTGTACCAGTACGCCTGCGGTGTGTTGGTGTCGGCGTATCGGACCAGCAGGCGCTTGCCTTCCGGCCCCCAGGCGACATCGAAGACAAAGCGACCGTCGTCGCCGGCCACGCGATGTGCTTTGCCGTCATGGGCATCAACCATATAGAGCACATCGTGGCCGTCCGGCGCATCCGCCGGAGCGGGCTTGTCGGTCGCGTCGGGATTGTCCGCGGCGAGATGCACGATGGCCGCGATCCGGTTGCCGTCGGGTGACCAGCGAAAATCGGTGACACTGCCGGCGAGAGCGGTCAGCCGTTGCGGCGGCGCCGATAACGGCGCTGCGATCCAGATTTGTTGATCACCCGATTTCGCCGATGTCTTGTCGTCATCCGAACGGCTGCCGGCGCGCAGAAAGGCCAGTCGGTCGCTGCCTGGCGACCAGCGAGGGTTGTTGTCGCCGTCACGTGAATGTGCGAGCGGCCGCGGCTGTGGGTTGGGTCCTGTGACGGTCTGCCAGAGACGGGCCGGGCCGGGTTTGGCGCTACCGGCCACAGGTCGGCGTAGCGTATAGACGACGGTCTGCCCATCGGGGGCGATCCGCGGTGTGTCGACATGGTCGAGGGTGGCAATGTCCTCCGGCGTGATCGGATGTTTTTCGGCCGCCGAGGCCAGGAGCGGGTGAACGCTCCATAGAAGAAGAAACAGCGATAGACAAAGACGCATGAGCCGGCATCTCCTGCAGACCGTCTGACCCGCGCATCGAGTCGCGAGCCACGGTCTGAATGATCGTTTGATCCGGATCCCGGACCGCCGCATCTGCAGCGATCCGGTCACCGGTCGTCCACGGGGCACCAAGACAGCCGAATACGGGCGCGGCCTACAGCGCCCGCAAGGCAAAGACGGACCCGCTCCGGCCTCGTCCCGGGTGGATTGTCGAAAGCGCCTCATATCGACGGGGCTGGGCGTGGCAGGGCACCACATCGCAAGGCGCGATTTGCGGCCCAACCCAAAGGGACAAGTGCCCCAAAATCAAAAACACGATGGCAATCCAGCGTTCCAGCCCGCTGGCGCAGAATGACTGCGCGGCGCGTGTGACGCCTCGTCTTACCGCAAGACAGCACTTGACGCGGACTCGAACGAATCATCAACAGGCCCTAGAAATCCACCGTAGCGGACAGTTTGAATGTGCGCGGGTCGCCCTGGGTCAGGTAGCCGCTCTGGGCCGATGCCCAGTAGTCGGAATTGGCCACATTCGTCACGTTCGCCCGCCAGGTGATGTGACGCTCGTTATCGCCCCAGGGCATCTTGTAGCGCAGCCCGAGATCGATTCGCGTCCAGGGGGCGAGCTTGAGCGTATTCGCTGCGTCTGCATATTGCGTGCCGCTGCGAATCACACGGGCGTTGGCCGACCAGTTCGGCAGGCTCGGCAATTGCCAGTCGCCCTGGAAGACAAACCGGTAATCGGCCACCCCGACTGCATTATTGCCGTCGTTGGCGCCGTTCGCGGTATCCGAAAGCTCGGGGTCGATCCAGCTCGCGCTGGCCATCAGCCGCAGTCGCTTCGTGGGTTTGCCGAAAACGCTGACCTCGAGGCCACGGTTACGCTGTTTGCCGTAGTAACCGTAGATGTTGGTGACCGGGTCGGTGTACGCGCTCGGCTGCTCGATCTCGTAGAGAGCCAGACTGCCGCCGATCGTTCCGAAATCGACCTTGCCGCCAACTTCGTTCTGCTTGGATTCGGCGATACCGACCACCTGGCCGAAATTGGCGGACTGCGTCGGCGCAGAGTCGCCGGCCTGGAGTGCTTCGATATGGTTGGCGTACAGCGACAGCCAGTCCAGCGGTTTGACCACCACGCCATAGGCCGGGGAGACCGCGTGATTGACGATGGCCGGCTCGTTGAACACGCCCTCCGCGCTGTAGTTCTCGATCCGCAGCGATTGATAGCGCGCCCCCACCGTGAGCAGCAGTTTGTCGTTGAACAGGCCGGCGGTATCGGAAATCGCCCAGCCGTCGGCGCGGTGCCGATTGCGAATCGGCGGGTTGTCGAAATCGCCGCCGGAAACGACGGTCGGCGGGCTCGGCAGCGCCGCGGGATCGTAGATGTTGGTCGACTGCAGAGCCGCTAGGCTCGACTGCCGATAGGCCGTGTTCATTCGACGGTAATAGCCCGAGTAGCCGACATTGATCTTGTGGCTGATGGGGCCTGTATCGAAGTTGCCCCGAAACCCGGCTTGACCGGTGAACAGATTCGCTTCGTAGGGCACGCTGATCCGATAAGCCCCGGCATTGCCCTGATCGTCCTGCAACAACAAGCCGGCGTAGTCGCTATCCTCGCGTGAGTGATTGGCGCCGATCGCGGCATAGCCGGTCCAGTGATCGGTGAAATCGAACGAGCCGCGCAGCAGGCCGAATTCCGTCTTGAGCTCGGTCTGAGCATAGGACGGCGCGTAGTTGGTATCGGCATCGGGCGGCTCGGGAACTTCTGTTGCGTTGCTGGTATAGATGACCGAGCGGAAATGCTTGAGGTGCTGGCGCTGGTAGCCGAAATAGGCCGACGCCCGGGCCCGCTCGCCGCGATAGTCCAGGCCGAGCCCGACCGATGTGTCGGCCGCGTTTTCATCGTTGAGTGCGGTATCGCCTTTTTCGTGCTGGGCATCCAGACGGACCCCGAAACGCTGGTTCTTGCCAAAGCGACGGCCCACGTCGACTTCCTGCTCGAACTGCGAATCCGAGGCATAGCCGAGTTTCAGACGGCTGATCGGATCGTCGGTCGCCCATTTGGGCTCGAGATTGACCGCGCCGCCAACGCCCGAACCGCCTGGCGATACGCCGTTGGCGAACGCGTTCGCGCCCTTGAAGAGCTCGACCCGGTTCACGAAATTGGTCTGCACGATCTGGCGTGGCAGCACGCCATAGAGGCCGCCGAAGGAAATATCCTGGCCGTAGAGCGGGAAACCGCGAATCTGAAATATTTCGCCAGCGGTACCCGAGCCGTAGGCCTTCTGGACCCCAGCATCGTTTTCCAGTACCGAGCCGACTGTATCGTCTTGCTGGTTATCGATGATCTGCGATGTATAGCTGATGACGCTGAACGGTGTATTGAAGGCATCCTGCTCGCCCAGGACACCGATGCGCCCGCCTGAGGCGACCTGGCCGCCGGCATACGCGGGGGGCGGGTTGGTACCCCCGGTCAGTTGTCCGGTCACGAGCATATCGCCGAGCGTGGTCGTGCCGGCGGCCGGCGTCGTGCTTGGCGCGGCCGGTGCGACGTCTCCCGCCGGGGCAGGTGCTGCGATGTCACGACCCTGATCGTCGGGCTCGGCGCCATAGGCATTGAGACTGCCGACCAGCGTGATGGACAGCAGACCCATCGATCGATGACAGGCAATGACCCTTCGAAGATATGTAGCAAACATTGGTTGCCCCCATGGTTTGTCTCCCCGAAAGCCGAATTTCCGTTCGGATTCAAAATAAAAAGATGAAATATCAATCGCGTGATCGCGCCGTTTTCGGCGCTTGTTTATTACTCTGTCTTGATTCGATGTCAGTGGCGCTCGATTGGACTCGGTCGTGAGCGGGCCGGACGTCTGACCGGCCGGTGGTGGTTATAATTGTGGCAATCGCTCTTTAATGTCCTAGGACAATATAATAATGACCTATGACGAAATGCAAATCCAGGGTCGGACAGCGGACGAGATCGTCGCCAGTGTGCGTTCGCTCGTCGCCGCCGGGCGGCTTCGCAGCGGCGATCCGCTGCCGGCGGTCCGACAGCTGGCCCTGACGCTTGGGATCAATCGCAATACGGCGGCGGCGGCTTATCGCCGTCTGAATGAAGTCGGCCTGGCCCGTAGTGCCGGCCGCCGGGGAACCCGTATTTCGCCGCCGCCGTCGCTCGGTGAGCAGGAAGGGGCGAGTGTCGACACCGCGCTCGTGGACTTGGCCGACGGCAATCCCGATCGGGATTGCCTGCCGGATATCAATCGGGTGATCCACGCCTGCGACTTCAAACACTCGCTCTACGGTGAGAGCACGTTCAATTCGGCGCTGCGGCGCTACGCCGCGGCCTGGTTTGACGAGGATTGCCCAGGCGATGCCGATATTCTGGTCACCCACGGTTGTGTCGATGCGATCGAGCGTCTGGCGCAGGCGCGACTGGTGCCGGGCGATCGTGTCGCCGTGGAGGATCCCTGTTTCCTGGGTACCATCAATGCCTTGCGCCTATCGGCGATGCACGCGGTCGGCGTTGCCGTCGATGCTGAAGGCATACAGCCCGAGGCACTTCGCCAGACGCTGCGCGGCGGGGCACGGGCGGTGTTGCTGACCGCGCGTGCCCAGAATCCGACCGGATTCTCGATGAGCCGCGAGCGGGCGGCGGCAATCGCGGCGGTACTAGGCGAGCATCCGGACGTAATGGTGATCGTCGACGATCACTTTGCGCTGCTGGCGAACACGGATTATCACGCCCCTATTCCGTCCACGACGGGCTCGTGGGCGGTTATTCGTTCACTGGCCAAGCCGGTCGGCCCGGATATTCGCGTGGCCTTGCTGGCCTGCGATCGGACGACCGGCGAGCGCCTGCGCACTCGCCTGGCGCCGGGGATGACATGGGTGAGCCATTTTCTGCAGACGCTGGCGATTTCCTGTCTCGAAGACCCGCAAGTCAAGACCCTGCTGGCCGAGTCGAAGATCCAGTACGCCACACGACGAGAAGCGATGCAGGCCGCGCTGCAACACGTCGGTTTTGCATCGCCGTTGACCACCGATGGCCTCAATGTCTGGATCCCGCTGTCTTGCGACCCTAGCGCGGTGGTCAACGCGATGGCCCGTCGCGGCTGGCTCGTGCGGGCCAGTACCGCATTCGAGGTTTCGCAGCAGAGCCGGGCGATCCGGGTCACGACATCGCGTTTGTCGCCCCCCGAAGCCGAGCGTTTTGCCGCCGCGCTCGCTGAGGCGATTTAATGACGGGGCTGCGGTGGCGTACGGCATCGCAACAGCCCGGCAACCGCTGCTGTTGTCCCCGACTTTTGCCGGTTCGGCAGGCTGCCACGTTGTGCCCGAGTGATTGCCCGATATCGGCATGTTGGCTCGACGACGACCAGCAGATTTCGATCGGCGGCTCGGCCCCGCGTCGTTTGGTGCGACCTTCTATAATCGGGTGATGAAACCAGCTCTGACAATGGACCGGCCATGGCCTTGAGCCGTGAGGCGAGGGTCTGGGCGATCGCCGGCGTGGCGTTCGTGGGCGGCGTTGGCGGGGGCGTGGTATTTCCGATCCTGCCGGTGGTGGGGGCCGCGCTCGGCATCAGCGGTGTGATGATCGGGCTGATTCTGTCGATGAACCGCATCACGCGGTTGGCGATGAATCCGGCGACGGGCACGCTCATCGATCGCTTCGGCGCGCGTATGCCGGTGGCGGTCGGGCTGGCGTTGGAAACCGTGGGCACGCTCGCTTATGTGGTCGCGCTCGACTCGCATCTGCCGACGGTCTGGTTCCTGCTCGGTCGGGCGATCTGGGGGATCGGCTCCTCCGGTGTGCTGGTGGGGGCGCTGGCCGCGGCGTTGGCATTGTCCGACGATCGATCGCGCGGCAGGACGACCGCGCGTGTGCGCACCGCCATCAGTATCGGTTTTCCCGCGGGGCTGGTGATCGGCGGTCTGGTGGCCGATCTGGTCTCCGATGCGGCTGCGTTCTGGGTGGCCACGGGGCTGACGTTCGGCGTCGGGCTCTTGGCCCTGGTCGTGATGCCGGATCACGGTGAGCGCCGAGCCGACCGCCCGCCGCCCCCACGCGGCCGCGAGGCCTGGACGACGGTGCTTGCCCTGCCGACCTTACGGATCATCTTCGCGGCCAATGCGCTGTTGTTCTTTTCGTTATCGGGTGTGTTGCTGGCGACCATCGCGCTGATGGTGGACAGCCGGGGGCTATCGGTATTCGGCATGGGCGTACAGGGCAGCGCAGGGCTGTTGATGGCGGTGCTGACCGCGGCCCGGGCGAGCGCGTCGTTGTTGATCGGCCGCCATCTGGACCGCCGTCGCGGGCGCACGGGACTCTTGTTGCCGGCGATGGCGGCGGTCGCGGCCGGTTTCATGATTCTGGGCCTGGCGGCTCACACGCCGGTGGCCGTCGTCGGTCTGGTACTGGCCGGCGCCGGGGCGGGGGGACTGACCATCCCCATGCTCACATTGCTTGGCGACGTGGCACCGGCCGATCTGCACGGTCGAGCCCTGTCGGTCTATCAGTGGTCATCGGATATCGGAGGGGCACTCGGGCCCATGCTGGGTCTGTCGGTCGGCCGTTGGCTGGGCTTCGGGCCGACCTACGCGCTCGTCGGGCTGGCGGTGTTGATGATGGCGTTGCCGCTGCGACGGCTGGTTGCCAGCGAGCAGGCCGGGGGGCGGCGCTAAAGCGCGTCAACCGGCGCCGGGCTGGCCCCGTCGTCCGTTACGGGCAGTGCCTCGCGCGCGACGATATTGCCGTCGGCATCGACCCAGCGGGTTTCTGCTGTGGTCTCGTTTTCGGTGACGTCGAGAGCGATGTGATGACGACGCGCCCCGCCGTTTTCGATGCGTGGAACCCGAGCCGCGTTGATGTACAGCGTGTCGTGGGCAACGGCTGCAGTCCGACGCCAGACGCGGCCATCCTTGCTCAAGTGATGCATGTGCCCGGCGACCACGGCTCGCACGCGATGCCCGGTCGCGCGGGCATGGGTAATCGCCTCGGCCAGATCCACGTCGCCGAAATCGCCGCGTGCGGGGTCGAAATCACAGCCGAAGGGCGCGTCCGGTGTCTCGCCGAGTCCGGCCGGGCCGTTGTGGGCCAGAATCACGATATCGCGGGCGGCCTCATCGATGACACGGCATAACGCCGCGCGGCTGCCGTCCAGATCGGTCACGCCGTGCACACGCGATAGATAATCGCGGAAATACAGTCGGTCGCCGCCCATGGCGTGCGGACGGGCGACGACGAGATCCAGGTTCTCGGCCAGCGGGTGCCGGCTGTAGGCGCCAAGCGTGATCGGGGACAGTGTTTCGGCCAGCCGGGCGACGCGTTCGGGCATGCCGAGTGCTGTCACGCGTTTGAGCCGGGGATGATCGGCCATCTCGGCATAGAGCTGGACGAGGCCGGTGGCGTCGTGATTGCCGGCGATCATGTAGGCCGGCGGCGTGAGCGCGGACAGGGCGCGCGCGATTGGCAGGCTGCCGACAAACCGCGGCAGATCACCGGTCAACAGCAGGGCATCGTAGCCGGCCGTATTGAAAAAACGCGTGTCCTGTTCGTCCCACGCGCCGTGGATATCACCGACGAGTCCGATCTGCATGCCTGTGTTTATACGAGTGCCGGTCGAATGCGTCAAAGCGCGCCCGGCCCGCGCCGCCGAAGGCGCGACATTGTGTCGCATGGGCAGGGTGGGCGCCCGCGGCTAGCCTGTCGCCGCGCACGCAATGCATCGGGGGCGACAGGCATGAAGACAGGCTGGGGTGGATTTCTGTTCGGCGCGGCGGCCGGATTGTGCGGGCCGGGCGCGGCCATGGCACAGGCGCCGGCGGCCGCAGCGCCGAGTTCCGGGGCGACACAGCAACTCGCACCGGTCACGGTGACCGGTCAGCGCGATACGGCGAGCCAGGTCACGCTGCCGCTGGCACCTGAGACGGTCGATACCGCCGCCGCCATGAAAGACGTGCCCGGCGGCGCGGTGAGCAATAACGGCGGGGTGTCCGGGCAGACCCAGTTCCGCGGGCTGTCCGGTTATCGAAACCAGGTGAACATCGACGGCATGGGCATCGCCTCCGGCGGGCCGAACTGGATGGACCCGCCACTGCACTATGCGCCGGCCGCGCTGGTCGACACACTCTCGGTGACGCGCGGTATTCCCTCGGTCGCCGACAGCATCGATGCGATCGGCACGACCATCGATGCCACGACGAAGGGCAGCCGGTTCACCGAGGGCGACAACTATGTATTACACGGCTTTGGCGAATCGACGGTTCGTAGCGTCGACGATGGTTATAGCCTGACCGGGCAGGCCAATCTGTCGAACGACCACAATCGGCTCGGCGTGACGGTGTCCACCGATCAGGCCGGCGGCGAGCGCACCCCCTACGGCGTGCTGCGCGCCAGTGCCTACGACCGCAAGCAGTACGGCCTGAATTTCGGGCATCGCGGGCGGCTCGGTGAGACCTCCGGGTTCGTGCGGGCCCAGCGCACCGGTGATTCCGGCAATCCGGATCTGCCGCTGGATATCGACTTCTTTCATACCTGGCTCGGTGAACTCAAGCAGGATTTCTCGCTCGGTGACTGGCGCATGACCGCCCAGCTCGACGGCAATCACGTCGAGCACCGTATGGACAACTATCTCATGCGCCCGACGCCGGATTTCTCGCCCTTGAACGGGGCGGCGCCGGATCCGCGCTATATCCGCGCGCGAAGCCAGCGTTATGCCACGAAGCTGCACGCGGCACACGACCTGGCGGGCGGCACGTTCAAGGCCGGTTTCGACGGCAGTTGGGCCCAGCACGATGCGTTCGTCGGCAACCCCGACAACCCGATGTTCCGCGTCGATGCCTTCAGCGATATCCGACGGGATACCTACAGCGGCTTTGCCCAGTGGGCCGGCAGGCTGGATACGCCGAGCCAGGGCCTGCTCTCGGATCGCTGGCATGGGGAACTCGGTGTGCGCTATACGCGAGTGCAGACCGCGGCCGGGCCGGGCGGCGTGGCGCCGTCCCTGCCGATGCCGGCACAGCGTCTGGCATCGCGTTTCGCCGATGCCGATCGCGATCAGACCGATAACAACGTGGATGTGGTTGCCAAGCTGGCACGGGACATCGGCCAGCGCTGGCAGGCGAAACTCGCGCTGGCACGCAAGACCCGCTCGCCATACTACCTTGAGCGTTATGCCTATATTCCGCTGGAAGCCTCGGCCGGGGCGGCCGATGGCAACAACGTGATCGGGCGCACCACACTGAATCCCGAGACCGCCTACATGGTGGATCTGGGGCTGGATTTCACCGGCAGCCGGCTGAGCGTGTCGCCAGCGGCTTATTATCACCGCATCAACGACTATATCGATCCGACGCCCTACACCGGTGGCGATGCCGATGTCGCACGGGTTTCCAACGTCAACGGCGACTCGACGCCGCTCCAGTACAGCAACATCGAAGCCGAGATCTATGGTGCGGATATCGACGCGCGCTACGCGCTCACCGACCACTGGCATCTCGACGGTGGCGGCGGTTATACCCGCGGCCGACGAACGGACACTCACGACAGTCTCTATCGCATCGCCCCGGGCAATCTACGGGGCGCCGTATCCTGGCAGTCGGCGCAATGGACGCTGCGGCTGGCCGAGCGCTATGTCTTTGCCCAGCATCACACCGCCGATTATCGACGCGATGCGCGCGTCGATGATCCCGCCACGGGCGGCTATGCCCTGACCGACGTCTCGGCTCGTTATCGGGCCACCGGTAACGCCTGGGTCGAGGTTGGCGTCGAGAATCTGCTGAACCGGGGCTACCGGGATTACATGTCGGGCTTCAATCGGGCCGGTGACAGCGCCGTGCCGGTCGGTGCGCGTCTGCCCGGTGCCGGGCGCAACGCTTATGCCACGCTGCATGTCTCGTTCTAATCATTCACCGGCTCGGGCGGCATCGCCGCCAACAGTGCGACACTAGGGCCTGTTGATGTTCCCTTCGGGTTGGGCCGCCCATGAAAAATCGACGATGGGCGCCCGGCGGCGTTGCGAGCCTTGATCGTGGCACGCCACGATACCGCGACTCGTGCCTTGCCGGACACACGGCGGTCTCTTGACGAAAAGGCGCTCGAACGAAACCTCAACACGCCCTAGTCTCGAACCAGCGGACCGACAGGACATCACGACCGTGCGATACAGCCACGACGGCGCCGGCCATGAAGCCGGGTTTTCGCTACAGCCGGCTTCGGTGATCCGGCTGCTGGCGCGGCTGCGCACGCTGGCCGCGGTATTGCTCGTCGTCGCGATTGCGGCGATGTGGGTTGCCGGCTTTGCGACCGGCGTGGCCGTCTGGTCGTTGCCGGTTGCACTGCTCGTGTTCAATCGCTGGCTGAAGAGTGTCCGCGGGCGGCGCCCGGCCGGCCGTGCTCTGGTCTGGCATCTGCTCTTCGATACGCTCGTGCTGTTCGCCTTCTTCTGGCTGATCGGCGGGGCGACCAACCCGTTCGTCTCGTTGTTCCTGTTGCCGGTGGCCTTTGCCGGTGCCGCGCTTGACCTGCGCCGCGCCGCCGCGGTCACGCTGTGGTCGATCATCTGTTACACGGTCCTGTTGTGGCGTTATCTGGCCCGCGTCGCCGATTCAACGGCTGTGATGGGCTTCGAGCGGCATGTGATCGGCATGTGGGCAATGTTCGTACTCGCCGCCTTGTTGCTGTGCGGGTTTCTGCTGGCGCTGGCCATGCAGGTGCGTGAGCGCGAGCGGGAACTGGCCGAGACGCGCGAGCGCGCCCTGCGCGATGACACGCTCGTCTCGGTGGCGACCGTGGCCGCAGGGGCGGCGCATGCGTTGAATACTCCTCTGTCCACGATTGTCGTGGCCGCCGAGTCGGTCATGGAGCATCCGCGCCTACCGGCCGACGTGCGCGAAGATGTGGTCGCGATCCGCGAGCAGGCCGATGTCGCGGCCGGGGAGCTTCGGGCGCTGGTCGCCGCGCGCGACCCGGCTGCCCAGACCACCACCGATATCGCGCGCTTTCTGGATGGCGTACTGGCGCGCTGGCACACGCGTCGCCCCGAGATCGAGCTCGACACACAGGCCTGGTCGCCGCTGGCCGCCTCGGCTGTCCGTCATGATCCAGCGCTGGCGCAGGCTCTGCACAACCTGCTCGATAACGCCGCCGACGCGGCCCGGGCGGCGGCCCGGCCGCGGCTGCAGCTGGGCCGTCGTGAACAGCATCGTCACATCGAGCTGACGATCGATGATCCCGGGCCGGCGGCAGCCGAGCGCCTGAGCCGGGCCGAACAGCCCTCGACCAAGCCGGATGGGCTGGGACTCGGCCTGCCGCTGGCTCGGGCGAGTCTGGCCCGTCTCGGGGCCTCGCTGGTCTTCGAGGCGACCCCGGACGGGGGCACGCGCACCCGTATCGTGGTGCCGCTCGCGGCGCTGGCGAGCAAGACACGATGAGCGCCTTGCATATTCTGTTGGTCGACGATGACCCGGTCTTCACGCGAACCCTGTCGCGCGCGCTGGCGCGTCTCGGCCACGAGGTCACGGTCGCCGCGAGCCCGGACGCCGCGTTGGCCGAGGTCGTTGCCGTGGACGCGGTCTTCGATGCCGCGATCATCGATCTGCGGCTCGGCGACCGGAGCGGGCTCGCCCTCATTGCGCCGCTGCTGGCCGAGATGCCGGCGCTGCGGATTCTCATGCTGACCGGTTATGCCAGCATCGCCACGGCCATCGAGGCGATCAAGCGCGGGGCGTTCAATTATCTGCCCAAGCCGGCGGGCGCGCGCCAGATCCTGGCCGCACTGGCGCATGACGGGGTCGCTGACGCCGCGCTGGCCACCCATGAAACGCCGACATCGCTGCGACGTCTGGAATGGGAGCATATCCAGCATGTGCTGGCCGAGCATTCTGGCAATGTCTCGGCCACGGCCCGGGCGCTGGGCATGCACCGACGCACGCTGCAGCGCAAACTGGCCAAACGGCCGACGCGGGAAAGCGGCGCGCGTCCGGCCGATGATCCTTGAAACCACCGCGTTGGCATCGAGTCGACGGCGCAGCCCGTCGCGAAGGAGAACGCACATGACAGGCATCATCATTTTCGCGCTGGCCATGGTGCCGTTCATCGGCCTGCTGGCCTGGTTGGGTTACCGGATTCTCGGCAGCGATCGCGATTGATCCGGGTCGCGCTTTTCGGGCGGCCGATCATCGGCATGCTCGAAACGCCGTGGCGCATCGAGCCGGCCCGACGCGCGGTGCGACGGGGCACGTGTTCGCTTGCCGGCGTGGACGCTGATCGTCGCAGGGGCGACAATCGGCGCTCGCTGCGGCTCGGGGCCGCAACGCTTCATTGCCGGTGAATCAGTTATGTCCGAGTCTTCGCACCAGAGCCCGTCGACCGATACGAGTGCGGTTGAAGCCGGCCCGCGTCGCGTGGTCGAGCGCGGTGAGCGACGCTTCGTCCTGCTCGGCACCGCGCATGTTTCGCGAGCGAGTGCCGACGAAGTGCGTACCGAGATCGAGACCGGCGACTACGACCGGGTCGCGATCGAGCTTTGCGACGCCCGACACACCGCCCTGACGCGCCAGGCCGAAATGGCCGATATGGACCTGTTCGCCGTGATCCGGAATGGACAGGCCGGCATGGTCGCGGCCAGCCTCGCGCTTGGCGCCTATCAGCAACGCCTGGCCGACCAGTTCGGCATCGAGCCCGGCGCCGAGATGCGGGCGGCCATCGAGGCCTGCGAGGCACGTCAGACCCCGCTCGTGCTCGTCGATCGCAATATCGGCATCACGCTCAAGCGCGTCTATCGCAAGATTCCCTGGTGGCAACGGGCCACGGTGCTCACCGGCCTGGCCACGAGCCTGGTGTCGTCCGACAAGATCAGCGAGGACGATATCGAGAAGCTCAAGGAAGGGGACATGCTCGAGTCCACTTTCAACGATTTCGCTGCCGAATCCGCGCATATGCATGCCGCCCTGATCGACGAGCGCGATCAGTACATGGCTGCGAAGCTGCTCAGCGACGCTGAAACGCCCGGCACGACGCTGGTCGTGGTCGGGGCCGGCCACCTCAAGGGGCTAGCCGGTTATCTCGAGGCCGGCATGGCCGATCCGGCCGATCGGGTGGCAGCCCTGGATGCCGTGCCGCCGGGCGCGCGCTGGGTGAAATGGATCCCCTGGATCGTGGTCGCGCTGGTAGTGGCCGGCTTCGCGCTCGGTTTCTCGCGCAGCACGGGCCTCGGTCAACAGATGGTCGTGGAATGGATCGTGATCAACGGCGCCCTGTCCGCGCTGGGGACGGCGATCGCGCTCGGGCATCCGTTGTCCATCGTGGCCGCGTTCATCGGCGCCCCGATCACCTCGCTCAACCCCACCATCGGCGCCGGCATGGTCGTGGCCGCGGTGGAGCTGATGATGCGAAAGCCGCGGGTTGGTGATTTCGCCACGCTCAAATCCGATGTGACTCGCATCCGTGGCTGGTGGCGCAATCGGGTCTCCCGCACGCTGCTCGTCTTTCTCGGCGCTACGCTGGGTTCGGCGCTCGGCACGTATATCGCCGGCTTCCGCATCATCGGGCAACTGGTCGGCTAGGAGCTGTTATTGATCCGGCACCCAAACAGCTGACGACGTCAGCTGTTTTCAACGCCATCGAAAGAAACGCCGGGACTTGTCCATCTTTTTATTTTCAATGGCTTCGCGGCCGTTGGCCGTGGCGCGCGTGCTGTCGCACACGCGCGTTATTAACCCGAAAATCATCTATTTTTATGCCGGATTAATAACACTTCGCACGTGACCGCATTACCGGTTTTGGGCACAACCCGACGGGACGGCGATCATTTTTGCGCAATCGGCGTTGTCGTTCGCCACGGTAGAATGATGGCCGTACGCGCCCGATGCCTTGTCTTGCAAAAAAATGAGCGCCGGCGCGGCGCACGCGACAAGTGTGAACAGGCCCTGGCGCGTCCGTATCTCGGTCTGGGGCCGGGATGAGTACCGAGACGACCCCGCTGGCCGCCGGATGCTCGCGACAGTGGGCGTCCGGGCCGGGCAGGCGCGTCATCGACCGGTCGTGCTTTGCCGATGATTGAACCTTGTCATCGAATCGCCCACCGAGCGACGCGGCACGATCCAGACGCGCCCCCTGGCTTACCTGATGGCGCTGCTCTAATCGGTTGGCAAGCGGTCGCCGGCGTTCTGACGCATGCTGTCCGAGGCCTGGGCCAGACCGAGCACGGTCTGGGCGATTGACTGGGTCGTGGCCAGCGTGTCGATGGCGCCCGTGCGCAGGGCGCCGAGGATGCCGTTGACCTTGGTCGGCTCGCTGGCCGTGGCGATCACGTCCGGGATCTGGCGCAGATGATCGATGGTCAGGCCGATCACGCGGCCAACCATGGGCGTGTGGGCGAGATTGCCGTCTATATCGATGAAATCGTAGCCCATGATGTCGCCGACCACGCCAAGCTGACGCACGGCGTTGATCTCTTCGTTCGTGAACCAGCCGGTGCGCACCATGTTGCTGTCTTCGAGGATATCGCCGACGCCGACCACGGCGACATCGGCTTGCTGGGCCTGTGCCAGGGAATGGCGCACCGTGTCGTTGGCCACCAGGGCATTGCGCGTGGCCTGATCGGCGACGATGGCCGGGGCATAGAGGGTGACGCTTTCGCCGCCGAAACGTTGGGCCAGACGACGACAGATCTGGTCCGCATTCATCGCGTCACCGCCGCGATAGGAGCCGCCGATGGCACAGACGAATGTGCACTGGCGTTGCTGGTCCGAGACCACCTGGGCGGGCACGGTGGCGACGTTGCGCCCCATGCCGACCGCGACCACGCTCGTGTCATGCAGCGCTCGATCAAGATAGCGCGCCACAAGTCCGGCGAGCAGTTCGCGCTGACGGTCCGGATCGCGATGATCGACTGAAATGATCGCCCGCTTGATGCCAAAGCGCTGGATCAGGGCCTGTTCCAGTGCCGCGGTCTTGTCCGGTGGATGGGACAGGCGGACGCAGATCTCGACAATGCCCTCCGAGACGGCGCGCTTGAGCAGGCGCCCGACCTTCACGCGCGAGATGTCGAAACGCTGGGCCAGCTCTTCCTGAGTCAGGCCATCGATATGGTAGAGCTTGGCAAGCTGTGTCAGTTCGTCGGAAGACATGATGAATCGTCGCTCCGGTTAGGCCTTTTCAGGGGGCGCGCCGGTGTTCATCGCAGTACGAGCACCGAATGAACGTTCGGACAGAAGGCGTGCACGTGATCATCGCCGTGGATGTTACGTCGGTTGGCCTTTTTGTCTAGTACAGCGTCCGGTAATTGTATTAGACGATCGGATAATCCCCTTAATGGCGGGCATTTATGGCTCATACGAAAGTCTAGGTCTGAAAAGCCCCTCGACGCGTTGACCGTCCCACAGGGCCGGCCTACTATCGTTTGGACTTAAACAAATGAATACCGAATGATCATATGTTCACTCGGTGTTCGCGATCAGAACGGCCTTCAGCGCTCGTGCGTGAACAAATGTCCGGGCCAGCCGTTGCCAATGCCAAGGAGCCGCGCCATGTCCGATGTGATCGATCGTCCCGCAGCCGATACCCCCGCCGGTGATATTCCCAAGACCATGCAGGCCGTCGTCTGCTATGCGCCGGGCGACTATCGTCTCGAGGAAGTCGAAGTCCCGACCCCGGGGCCGGGCGAGATTCTGTGCCGCGTGGAGTTGGTCGGCATCTGCATGTCGGATGTGAAGACTTATCACGGCGCGCCGTCCTTCTGGGGTGACGATACCCAGCCGCGTTACGTGAAGCCGCCGATGATTCCCGGCCACGAGTTCATCTGTCGTGTGGTCGCGCTCGGTGAAGGCGCCGGTGAGGCCAAGAATGTGGCGGTCGGCGACCGGGTCATCTCCGAGCAGATCGTGCCCTGCTGGGATTGCCGTTTCTGCAACCGCGGCCAGTACTGGATGTGCGACAAGCACGACCTGTACGGCTTCCAGTCGAACGTCAACGGCGCGTTTGCCCAGTACATGATCTTCACCAAGGAAGGCATCGTGCATCAGGTGCCCGACCACGTGCCGGCCGAGGAGGCGGTGCTGGTCGAGCCGCTGGCCTGTTCGCTGCACGCCGCCGACCGCGCCCAGGTCACGCCCGACGACGTGGTCGTGGTCGCCGGTGCCGGCACGCTGGGGCTTGGCATCATCGGCCAGATCGCGATGCAGAGCCCGAAGAAACTGATCGTGCTCGACATGAAGCCGGACCGCGTGAAGTTCGCCAAGCAGATGGGGGCCCACGAGGTCTGGAACCCGGCCGAGGTGGATGTCTATGAAAAGATCCGCGAGATCACTGACGGCTACGGCTGCGACATCTACGTGGAAGCGACCGGCCATCACGCGGCGGTCAATCAGGGCATCCACATGCTGCGCAAGCTCGGTCGTTTCGTGGAGTTCTCGGTCTTCGGCAGCGAGGTCACCCTGGACTGGTCGATCATCAGCGACCGCAAGGAACTGGACGTGCTGGGCTCGCATCTGGGGCCCTATACCTATCCGCGTGCCATTGAATTCGTCGCCAGCCGCAAGATCGACATGCGCGGCGTGGTCACTCACACCTATCCGATGTCCAAGTTCCATGAAGCACTGGAAGTGATGGAACGGGGCGAGGCGTCCATGAAGGTCGCGATCGACCCGCACAGCTGATGTGGCCGGGCCGGGCGACGAGGGCGCCCGGCCGAACGAATCACCAGACTAGCCAGGGCGTGCTTTCCGGGGTCGAAGCCGGAACGCGCCCCGCCGGGTTCTCGAACCCGGTGCCTTTTTCGAAAGGTTCCGCGACAAGGGCCGGGAGAAACACGCATGACATCGGCAACCCGCAACACTGGATCCCCGGGCATGTCATCGACCACCAAGACCGGCATCTGGGTCGGCGTCGTGGTCGTGCTGCTCGTGGCAATGGGCCTGGATACCAAGGTCGTGCCCGACGGCGCCGATATCGGGGCCGGGGCAGAACAGTTCTCGCCCGAACAATACGGCAAGAGCGAATTCCCGAGAATCCAGGGCAAGATCAGCGGCCGTGCCGCACCGGCGGCCGAGCTGGTCAGTGCCCTGTCCGACGATAAGGATGCCGCGACTGAAAAGTACGGCGTGGCCGGAGCGATCGGACCGGTGCTGTCGGTCAAGTTCCAGGGCCAGGTCGCCTCGTGCGATTCGGGGATCTGCACCGTGGATGTGCCGGATGTCCCGGATTCGCAGACGATCCGGGTCCAGGTCGGCCCGGCGATCAATGGCACCGCGCTGCGTGACGGCGTGGGGGATATCAGCTTCGGCGACTTCAAGAACCAGATCGAGTATCAGAACGCGGCGTCGGGCATCAACAACGCCATGAAGCAGGAAGTGCTCGCCGACGTGAACCGTGATGCGCTCGAAGGCAAGACGGTGGATGTCACCGGTGTCTTCCAGCTGATCATCGACAACAACTGGCTGGTGACGCCGGTCAAGTTCAGCGTGTCGTCATGAGCGATCTCGCCCGGGAACAGAACCAGCCCGTGCCGGTGCTCTCCGCGCGCGATATCGTCAAGAACTACGGCGGCGTGCGAGCGCTCAAGGGCGTGGATTTCGATATCTACCCCGGTACCGTCACCACGCTGTTCGGCGAGAACGGTGCCGGCAAGTCGACGTTGATGAAGATCCTGTCGGGCGTGGAGCGTCCGACCGACGGCCAGCTCATTCTCGACGGCGAGTCGGTTACATTCACCTCGACGGTCGATGCGCGAGACCGCGGTATTTCAATCATCCATCAGGAGTTGTCGCTGTCGCCCAACATGAGCGTGCGCGACAACATCTTCATGGGCCGCGAGATCGTGCGGGCCGGGCGCGTCGATTACGCCGAGGAAGCCCGCCAGGCCGCAGCGCTCATGGCCGAGCTCGAGGAAGACATCGATCCGCTGACGCCGGTCGGTGAACTGCGGGTCGGCCAGCAGCAGATCGTCGAGATCGCTCGGGCGCTGTCGGTCAACTCGCGGATTCTGATCATGGACGAGCCGACCTCGGCGCTGTCGGCGTCCGAGATCGAGGTGCTGTTCAAGGTCATCCATGACCTCACCGATCGCGGCGTGGCCATCGTCTATATCTCGCATCATCTCGAGGAAGCGCTCGAGATCACGGACTATGCGGTGGTGCTGCGTGACGGGGCGATGACCGCCAAGGAGACACGAGATCAGATCGACCTGCCGTGGATCGTCCGTCACATGGTCGGCGATCACTTCGATCTGGGCTCGCCACCGGAAGGCTATACCTTCGGCGAGACCGCGTTGTCGGTCCAGTCGTTGACCGTGCCCGATGCCAGCGCGACCGGCCGGGCCGCGGTCGATGATCTGTCGCTGGAGGTCGCCGCCGGGGAGATCGTGTGTATCTACGGACTCATGGGGGCCGGGCGGACGGAGCTGCTCGAGGCACTGGCCGGCGGCTCGGCCATCGAGCGTGGCCGGATCCTGCTCGACGGGCGGGATATCTCGCGCGACTCGATCGCCCAGCGGATTGCCGCCGGGCTGTGTCTCGTGCCCGAGGACCGACAGCGCGATGGGCTCGTCCAGAGCATGACGGTCGGGCGCAATATGTCGCTGGCCAGTATTTCCGAGTTCGTGCGCAACCTGTTTCTGTCCTCTCGCGACGAGCGTTCGATCGTGGACGATTCGATCCGCGACGTGCACGTCAAGACCGATGGCCCGGACGCCATGATCGGCTCGTTGTCCGGCGGCAACCAGCAGAAGGTCGTCATCGGCAAGATGATGTCGACGCACCCGAAGGTGATTCTGCTGGACGAGCCGTCGCGCGGCATCGACATCGGCGCCAAGGCCGAAGTCTTCAAACTGCTCTCCGAGCGGGCCAAGCAGGGTGTGGCCGTCGTCTATTCGACCTCGGAAGTCAGCGAATGTCTGTCGATCGCGCATCGCATCATCGTGATGGGGCGCGGGCGCATCGTGGCCGAATTCGGGCCCGACGTCTCCAAGGAACAGATCATGGCGGCCTCCGGCGAATCCGCCGACTGACGGCGACGTCCGGCCCCAAGTAACCGACCAGGAATTACCAACAATGAGCGAAACCAGCGCAAGCACGAGGCAGGCGGGCTCGTCCCGCGGCGGTCTGTTGTCCGGCGGGATCGATCCGCTGGCGCTACTGCTGGAAGGCCGGGCGTTCTTCGGCCTCGTGGCTATCATCATCGTGTTCTCCGTGTTGTCGCCGAACTATCTGACGGTCGACAACGTGCTGACCATGACCTCGCATGTGGCGATCTTCGGTCTGCTCGGCATGGGCATGCTGCTGGTCATCCTGACCGGCGGCATCGATCTGTCGGTGGGCTCGACGCTCGGTCTGTGTGGCGTCATGACCGGCTATTTCATTCACGGCATCGATCTCGGGCCGCTGGGCTACACGCTCTATCCCTCGATCTGGGTGGTCTTTCTGCTCGTCTGCGGCGTCGGCGCCCTGGTGGGTCTGATCAACGGCGTGCTCGTGGCCTATTTCCGCGTGCCGTCGTTCGTGGCCACGCTCGGTGCCCTGTATGCCGTGCGCGGCGTGGCCCTGCTGATCACCAACGGGCTGACCTACAACAACCTCAGCGGCAAGCCCGAACTCGGCAATACCGGGCTGGACTGGCTCGGCTTCAATCAGATTCTGGATGTGCCGGTCGGCATCATCATCATGGCCGTCGTGGCCGTGATCCTGGCCGTCACGCTCAATCGCACCGCCTTCGGCCGCTGGCTGTACGCCACCGGTGGCAATGCCCGTGCCGCGCGTCTGTCGGGCGTGCCGACCAAGCGGGTCACCGTGCTGGTCTTCGTGCTGTCGGGCGTCTGTGCAGCGATTGCCGGCATGGTCCTGACCTCGCAGCTGACCTCGGCCGGGCCCACGGCCGGTACGACCTACGAGCTGACCGCGATCGCCACCGTGGTGATCGGCGGCGCGGCGCTGGCCGGCGGTGTCGGCACCGTGCGCGGCACCCTGCTGGGCGCCTTCGTGATCGGTTTCCTGTCCGACGGTCTGGTCATCGTCGGCGTGTCGAACTACTGGCAGATGGTGTTCACGGGTGTGGTGATCGTGCTCGCCGTGCTGTTGAACTCGATCGATTACAAGAGTCGTCGCGGCCAGAAAAACAAGTCCGGCGGCGATAACAACAAGCCGGCCGCATCGACGGCAACCACTGAAAAGTCCTCGTCGGTCGGAGCGTCGACGAGCGCCGGGGCGTAATCCGAACGCGCCGGGCAATACACGCTCTGCAAGAAAAACGCGACTCACGCGACAAGGAGATAAGCATGCTACGCAAGAAACTGGCTACCGCGGCCGCCGCTGCCGTGCTCGGGATGACGGCCTTCGCCGGTATCTCGACTGCATCGGCTGCCGACAACGGCAAGTTGATGACGATCATCGTCAACAACCCGTCGAACCCGTACTGGCAGACCGAAGGCAACGTGGCCGCCAAGCAGGCCAAGAAGCTGGGCTACAAGGCCAACGTGGTCGCCCACAACGGGGACACCAACACCGAACGCAACCAGATCGATACGGCCATCACCAACCACTCGGCGGCCATCATTCTCGATCCGGCCAACGCCGACGGCTCGATCGGTTCGGTCAAGAAGGCGGTTCAGGCTGATATTCCGGTCATCATCGTCAACGCGGAGATCAACCAGCAGGGGCTGGCCAAGGCACAGCTGGTTTCGAACAACGCCCAGGGCGCGGCCCTCGGTGCCCAGCAGTGGATCAAGGCGATGGGCACGACCGATGCCAAGTACGCCGAACTCAAGGGCCCGCCGTCCGACAATAACGCCGCCACGCGTGCCAATGGCTACAAGACGGTGCTGTCGCAGTATCCGGGCCTGAAGCAGGTCGCCTCGCAGGTTGCCAGCTGGGACCGCACGGAAGGCCACAACAAGATGCAGGGCATGCTGCAGGCCAACCCGGGCATCCAGGGCGTGATCTCGGGTAACGACGACATGGCGCTCGGTGCCATCTCGGCGCTCAAGGAAGCCGGCAAGCTCGACCAGATCACGGTCGGCGGCTTCGACGGCTCGCCCGCGGCCATCGACGCCATCAAGAAGGGCGATCTGGCCTACACCGTGCTGCAGCCGGTCGCGGTCTTCGCCAAGAAGGCGGTCCAGGAAGCCGATCACTACATCAAGAACGGCAACACCGGCGTCAAGAACGAAAAGCAGCTGTTCGACTGCATCCTGATCACCAAGGACAACGTCGATCAGTATGTGGCGCCGTTCACGCTGTCCAGCATGACCGACAAGTCGTAAGCGCGACGCATTCGCCACGGACCACGCGGGCCCAGACGGCCCGCGTTTTTTCTGGAGACACCCATGAGTTACCTCGTCAACAACCCCGCCGATTTCGTCGATGAATCGATCGACGGTTTCGTCGCTGCCAACCACGATCTCGTCCGCCGGGTGCCGGGCGGCGTCGTTCGCGCGACGCGCACGCGCCCCGGCGAAGTGGCGGTGGTCATCGGCGGCGGCTCGGGGCACTATCCCGCCTTTGCCGGCCTGGTCGGTCAGGGGCTCGCCCACGGTGCGGCCATGGGCAACGTGTTCGCTTCGCCGTCTGCCCAGCAGATCTATTCCGTGGCCAAGGCCGCGGCCTCGGATGCCGGCGTCATCCTGTCGTTCGGCAACTACGCCGGCGACGTCCTGAACTTCGGCATCGCCGCGGAGCGCCTCAATGCCGAAGGCATCACCTGTCGTTGTCTGGCGGTGACCGACGATATCTGCAGCGGCCCGGCCGAGGATCCGGCGCAGCGTCGTGGCATCGCCGGTGACCTGATGGTCTTCCGGGCGCTTTCGATCGCGGCCGAGCGCGGCGATTCCTTCGACGAGGTCTATGCCTTTGGCGAGCGCGCCAACGATCTGACGCGTTCCTTCGGGGTCGCGTTCTCGGGCTGCACGCTGCCCGGTGCGTCGGAGCCGTTGTTCACGGTCCCGGCCGGGCGCATGGGGGTCGGCATGGGCATCCACGGCGAGCAGGGCATCGAGGAAGTCGACCTGCCGCGTGCCGACGAGCTGGGGATGATGCTTGTCGATCGTCTGCTCGGCGAACGACCCGGCGAGCCGGGCAAGGCTGCCTCGCCGCGCGTCGGTGTGATGCTCAACGGGCTTGGCGCGGTCAAGTACGAGGAACTGTTCGTTCTCTACAAGAGTGTCTCCAAGCGGCTCGAAGCCGCGGGCCTGACCATCGTCAACCCCGAGGTCGGCGAGCTGGTGACCAGTTTCGAGATGGCCGGCGTGTCGCTGACGCTGTTCTGGCTGGACGCCGAGATGGAAGCGGTGTGGACCGCCGCGGCGATCACCCCGGCCTACACGCGTAGCGAGGCGATCGCGACCGGTACGCCGCGCGACGATTCCGATATCGAGGCCGCGGTCGACGACAGCGCGCCCGAGGCCAGCGCCGAGTCCAAGGCTGACGCACAAGGCATGCTGGCCGTCATCGAAGCCATTCACGCCAAGATCGATGTCGAGGCCGACGGGCTCGGCAAGCTGGATGCGATCTCCGGGGACGGTGATCACGGCATCGGCATGCAGACCGGCGCATCGGCGGCTTTGGCCGCGGCGCGCCGCGCGGTTGAAAAAGGCTGCGGCGCCGGCAGTGTCCTGTCGCGAGCCGGTGATGCCTGGGCCAACGAAGCCGGGGGGACCTCGGGCGCCTTGTGGGGCCTCGGCCTGCGGCGCGTCGGTGAGTGCATCGGCGATGCCGAACATGCCAAGGCACCTGTGGTGGCCGACGGTGTGGCCGAAGCCACGGACGCGATCACGCGCCTCGGCGGCGCCAGCCTGGGTGACAAGACTCTGTTCGATGCCATGAAGCCGTTTGCCGATGCCCTGAGCGCGGAAGTCGAGACCGGCAAGCCGCTGCGCGAGGCCTGGCGGCAGGCCGCCGAAGTCTCCGAGCAGTCGGCCGAGGCGACGGCCAAGCTCGAACCGAAGCTGGGCCGGGCCAAAAATCACAGCGACAAGAGCGTCGGCCATCCCGACCCTGGTGCGATTTCGTTCGCCATGATCGTGAACGCGATCGCCGATACCCTGGATTCTCTGCATGAGGACGCATCATGAGCGATAAACTCCGAATCATCATCGGCTCCGACGACGCCGGTTATCAGTACAAGGAAGCCCTCAAGGCCGACATGCAAGCCAGCGAGTACGTGGCTTCCGTTGAAGACATGGGCGTGGACGAAGCTGCCAAGACGCCGTATCCGACCGTGGCCATCGCCGCGGCACAGAAGATCGCTGCCGGTGAAGCCGACCGGGCACTGTTGATCTGCGGCACCGGCCTCGGCGTGGCCATTTCGGCCAACAAGGTCGAAGGCATCCGCGCGGTCACCGCCCACGACGGTTATTCCGTCGAGCGCGGCGTGTTGTCCAACAATGCCCAGGTGCTGTGCTTCGGCCAGCGCGTCGTGGGCCTGGAACTGGCCCGCAAGCTGGCCCGGGAATGGCTGACCTATCGTTTCGACGAGAACTCCTCGTCGGCCTCGAAGGTCGCGGTGATCGAGCAGTACGAGAAGACCGGCGACCACAGCCCGGTCTGATCGCCGCGTTCGCACGACCCGGTCCGGCTGTGTTTCGGCCGGGTCGATGCGCATAATAGGCGCCCGTTTTCATCGTTGGAGACCCGGGTGCTCATCGGCGTATCGTTCAAGCTCTATCTCGACCGGCCCCAGACCCGCGACTGGTGCGCGGCGGCGGCCGAAATCGCGAAACGCCACCCGGCCGTAACAGACGGCGACGTCGATCTCGTCATCTTCCCCACGCTACCGGCGATGAATCCGGCGATGACGGCCTGTGCGGGCACACGTTGCGCCTTTGGCGCCCAGGACCTGTTTTGGGCCGATCGCGGGGCTTACACCGGGGCGGTCTCCGGGGCCGATCTGGCCGACATGGGCCTGGCCTACGCCGAGATCGGCCATGCCGAGCGACGTCGCTTCTTCGGCGAAAACGATGCCGTGATCGCCGCCAAAGTGGCGGCCGCCGTACGCAATGGGCTGACCCCATGGCTGTGCATCGGCGAACCGGAGGCAGGCGATGTCGAGGCCGCCGCGGCCTTCTGTATCAAGCAGCTCGCGGCGTCGTTGTCCGAACTGGCAACCCCGACGCCGCTGGTCGTGGCCTACGAGCCGGTTTGGGCGATCGGCCAGTCCGAGGCGGCCAGTGCCGCGCACGTGGCCGGTGTGGCCCGGGCGCTCAAGGACTGGCTGGCCAGCGCCGGTTATCGCGAGGCGCCGGTGGTTTACGGCGGCAGTGCGGCGCCGGGCACACTCACCGATATCGGCCCGGCGATCGATGGCCTGTTCCTCGGCCGGTTCGCCCATGACGTCGCGGCCTTCGAGCAGATCATCGACGAAGCCGCCGGGCAGCGCTGATCGGGCGGCCCGTGGCACGTTCCCGAAATCGTCGCGGCCGTGGGTTGGGCCGCAAATCACGTCCGGCGGCGTTGCGAGCCTTGCCGGACACGCTGCGGTCTCTCGACGAAAAGGCGCTCGAACGACACATCAACACGCCCTAGCCGAGAAACTCGCGAATCGCGGCCGCGATCTCGTCGGCGTGTGTTTCCAGGGCAAAGTGGCCGGTATCGAAGAACCGGACCTCGGCTTCGGGGACATCCCGCTTGAATGCATCGGCGCCGGGCGGCCGGAAGAATGGATCGTTCTGTCCCCAGACCGCGAGCACACGCGGCTGGTACGTTCTGAAATAATCCTGGAAGGCTGGATACAGCGCGATGTTGTGGCGATAGTCGCCGAACAGATCGAGCTGGACATCGGCCATGCCGTCGCGTTCCAGATAATGCATGTCCAGCGTGTAACCGTCCGGCGAGACGCGCTCGGGCGCGGGCACGCCGTGGGTGTATTGCCAGATCGTGGTGGCCTCGGTCAGCAGTGTGCGCAAGGCCTCGCGGTTGGTCTGCGATGGGTCCTGCCAATAGGCACGCACCGGATGCCAGCTATCACCCAGGCCGTCCTCGTAGGCATTGCCGTTCTGGCTGATGATGGCCGTGACGCGTTCGGGATGATCGAGTGCCAGTCGAAACCCGGTCGGGGCGCCGAAATCGAAGACATAGACGGCGAACCGGTCGAAGCCGACCTGCTCGGTGAAGGCCGCCATCGAGGCCGCCAATGCGGCGAAGCGGTTTTCTTTCGGGAAATCCGATCGACCGAAGCCCGGCAGATCGGGGGCGATCAGATGATAGCGATCGGCCAGCTTCGGAATCAGGTCCCGAAACATATGGCTCGATGTCGGAAAGCCGTGCAGTAACAAAAGCTTCGGGGCGCCGGGTGTGCCGGCTTCACGATAAAAGATGTCAATGCCGTCGATATGGCGGGTGCGATGTCGAATATCGGTCATGGTGATCTCGCGGGGGCGGTTGATGGGGCTTTGCATGTTCGGATCGTTCGAGCCTTTAGAGGTGGCGCGATGCCGGGGCAGGCAGCTCGGAACGCGCGGCGATCTCCGGTGTTCCGGGCGTCTGTCATGCCGGGGCGAGGAGGCGCTGTCCCGAAATCCGTAAACCAGGCATCGCGTTTCCTTGCCGGCGCGATGGGCGCGCCGTCATGGGTGATGGCGACTGACGATACGGTCTTTCGGTTTATCGGATAACCGGGCAATATCGGGAAATACCATCCCGATTATCGGAAAGGCATGGATCGGCTGAGGGCGATGTCGCTGCTGATCGCGGTTGCCGAAGCGGGCAATCTCTCGGCCGCGGCAAGACGACTTGGCATGCCCTTGTCGACCGTGCATCGCCAGATCGGCGATCTGGAGACTCATCTGGGCAGTCGCCTGCTCAATCGCACGACGCGGCATACCGAGCTGACCGAGGCGGGGGCGGCCTATGTCGCGGCGTGTCGGCGCATCCTGGAACAGGTCGATGATGCCGAACGGGCTGTGCGCGGCGAATATGCAGCGCCGCGCGGGTCGCTGGTCATGACCGCGCCGATCGTCTTCGGGCGCGTGCATGTCGTACCGCTGATCACCGATTTCATGAGGGTCTACCCGGAGATCGATATCCGGTTGATGCTGGTCGACCGTCTCGTGCACTTGATGGACGAACACGTCGATATCGCGCTCCGAATCGGCGCGCTGGCCGATAGTGCCATGGTTGCCGTGCCCGTCGGGCGAATCGGCCGCGTCTGCTGTGCCAGCCCGACCTATCTGGCGGCCTCCGGTCGCCCCGGCCATCCACGCGACCTTGCGGAGCATCAGTGCATCGCGATGGGGGCCCCGAATGAGCGCCACGCGTGGGGGTTCAACGACGCGGGGCAGGGCGTGACCGAGGCCATCGCGCCCCGCCTGACAATCACGACCGCTGAAGGCGTGATCGCCGCCGCCGAACAGGGCAGTGGTATCGCCCGGGTGCTGTCTTATCAGATCGCCGACGCCGTCGCGGCCCGGCGGCTGGAAACGGTCCTCGAATCCTTCGAGCCGCCGACCTGGCCTGCCAGCCTGATACACACGGGCCAGACGCCGATACCCCAGAAAACCCGTGCATTGATCGATTTTCTCAAGCCGCGGCTGCGTGAGCGATTGCGTGCCAGTCCAACGTGATGACGGGGCCGATCGGCCAAGGACAGCAAGACGGCCTACGAATGGGGTTGCTTGAGCCGATCAATGACCAAACGCAGTGCCGAGCTGACGCGGCGCCGATCCGGGTAGAACAGGTGGTACCCCTCGAACGGCGGACACCAGTCGGTCAACACGCGCCAGAGCGCGCCGCTTTCGATAGCGTCGATCACTTCCGGTTCGGTGACAAAGGCAATACCGTGCCCGGCCCGGGCGGCTTCGATGCAGATATCGCCCTCGCTGAATATGAACGGGCCGGAAACCGGTTTGACGATTTCCTCGCCGGCGTTTTCAAACTCCCAGGCATAGGTCGTCGCGTGCGGATGAAACCGCAACGCCAGGCAATCATGCGCGTCCAGATCAGACGGGTGCTCGGGGAGGCCGCGAGCTCGAAAATAATCGGGCGTTGCGACGGCGGCCATCCGTAGCGGTGGTCCAACGGGTACGGCAATCATATCCGGACCGACGAATTCGCCGAGCCGGATACCGGCATCGAAACGCTCCTCGGCCAGATTCGAGAGCCTGGCATCCACATTCAGCTCGATCTGTATGTCGGGATAATCGCGCACGACCTGGGATAACACAGGCATCAATACGGTACGCGCGGCCGCTTTACTGGCGGTCAGTCGGACACGGCCGCGCGGTGCATCGCCGAGCGCTCGGAGCTCTTCGATACGGGACTCGATCCGGGCGAGGCCCGGCTGAAGGGTTGCCAACAGCTTGTCGCCCGCGTCGGTGAGGCTGACCCGCCTGGAAGTTCGGTTGAGCAGTTTGAGTCCGACTGACGTCTCCAGTCGCCGGATCGTATGGCTGACGGCCGACTGCGAAATGCCGAGCCGGACGGCCGTCCGCGTGAAGTTCATCTCCTCGGCGACTGCGGCAAACACAGCCAGGTCGCCCCAATCATCGCGTTGCATCGTCGATCTCCGTCTCGCGCCGCGTGAAGCCCAGGGCCTGTTGATGTTTCGTGAGAGTCCGCGTCAAGCGCTGTTCTGCGGCAAGACGAGGCGTAGCAGGCATAGCGTGTCATTCTGCCGTAGCGAGCGACAACGCCGGATTGCGGAAAAATGACCGCCGTCCTGTCGGGTTGCGCCCAAAAACCGGCCATGCGGCGTTGCACGGCTTGACCTTGGCATGACCAAGGTCGGCGCCATGCGCCTTGCCTGGCCGGTTTTTGGGCGGCAACGCGGTCACGTGCGAAGTGTTATTAATCCGGCACCAAAACAGCTGACGACGTCAGCTGTTTTCAACGCCATCGAAAAATAAATGCCGGCACCTGTCCGTCTCTTTATTTTCAATGGCTTCACGGCCGTTGGCCGTGGCGCGCGTGCTTTCGCACACGCGCGTTATCAACCCGAAAAATCATCTATTTTTATGCCGGGTTAATAACAGACCCTAGCTGACGACAAGACGCCGTTCGCCAATCCAGGCATGATTTTCATTCATGGATGTCATCAGAATAGGCGGCTTGCTCGAGTTTTTCGTGTCTCTAGAATGCGCGTATTGAATCAATCGGTGCGACCTGACGACGCGCCACGGCGCGGAGCCGGCCTGCGACGGCGGGTTAGACCGGTCGATGGGTCGTCCAAGCGTGCCGTGTTCGCCCACAAAGGTTTTCCAGAAGGTGCGAATCGGCGATCGCGGCGCCCCGATCCAGACCGGCCATGCTGCCGGGCGACTCGCGGCGATGGCTCTTGGGCGGCCCACGCGTCGCGCCGGCGCCCGGGAATCGACAACACGATGGCAATACCGTGCTCCCGCACACCAGCGCAGAACCACAGCGTGGTGTAGGCGCTGCCTCATCCTGGCGTGAAACACAGGGCTTGGCGCGGACTCGGACGACGTATCACCCGACCTCGAGACGACAAGGCAAAACCGCATGACATCATCACGATCGACGGCCTGGGGCGCCGTGTTTTCCATGACGCTCTGTGTCGCGATGCTGATCGCGTCCGAGTTCATGCCGGTCAGCCTTCTGACACCGATCGCTCACGGGCTCGATGCCACCGAAGGTCAGGCGGGGCAGGCCATTTCGATCAGCGGCTTCTTCGCGGTCGCGGCGAGCCTGCTGATCACCACCGTGGTGGGCCGACTCAACCGGAAATGGGTGCTCGTCGCGCTGACCGGCTGCATGCTGGTCTCGCTGGTTCTGATCGCCATCGCGCCTGATTTCATCGTGTTGATGATCGCGCGGGCGTTGCTCGGCATCTGTATTGGCGGCTTCTGGGCTCTCGCCACGGCCGTCATCATGCGGCTCGCGCCGCCGGACAAGGTTTCGAGCGCGCTGGCAACCATGTATACCGGCCAGGCTGTTGCGGCTGCCTTTGCTGCGCCCATTGGCAGCTATCTCGGCGGGCTGATCGGTTGGCGCGGTGTGTTCTGGGCCCTGGTGCCGCTGGTGGCCATCAATCTGGTCTGGCAGCTAATCAGCCTGCCGTCGCTACCCTCGCACAGTCGCCAGACCATGTCGGCCCTGCTCGGTGTCCTCAAACGTCCGTATTTCACGCGGGGTATCGCGGCCGTGATCTTCACTTTCGCGGGCGCGTTTTCGATGTTCACCTATCTGCGCCCGTTCCTGGAACATGTCACGGATGTGGACGTGACGGTATTGTCGGTGCTGTTTCTGGTGCTGGGCTGCGCCGGTTTCATCGGCACCTGGTTCGGCGGGCGACTGGCCAACGGTCATGTCATCCGGCTATTGCAGCTCTTGCCGACCGTCATGGGCCTGGTGACGCTCGCACTGCTGGGTTTCGGCCAGAGTGTGCTGGTCGCCGCTCTGCTGCTGGCGGTCTGGGGGGCCATGAATACTGCCATGTCGGTCGGCTGGATGGCCTGGATCTCGCAGAACATGGATGACGTGCCGGAGTCGGCCGGCAGCCTTATCGTGGCTGCCATTCAGAGCGCGATCCTTATCGGTGCCGCGCTCGGCGGCACGCTGCTCGACCATTTCGGCATCACGGCAACGTTTGTGGGCAGCGCCGTTCTATCGGCTCTCGCCTTGCTGTTGATCGGTTCCGGCCAGAAGATGCTGAAACCCGAAAGCCGAGGCCGCTGATCCCTGAAATCGCGCGACAGCGGTTTGACCGCTGGTTCGTCGGGGTGTCCCCGTCGGCGATGCCGTGCTGTGCTATGGCTCGATTGCCTATGGCAAGACAGCATCCAGCGCCGCTTGCACCGGCATGCCGGCCCGGGCGCCGGCTGCGCCTACTGACAGCCCGCCGGCCGTCACCGCCCGGCGTACGGCCTCGGCCACGGGCCGCTCTTCGGCCCGAGCCGCGGCGAACACGCCGGCAAAGGTATCGCCGGCACCGGTGGTGTCGACCACGGCCACGGATGTTGCCGGGACGCGGCCTGTCTCGCCGCTCGTCGTATGCCAGAGCGCACCGTTGCCGCCCAGGGTGACGACCACGCCCACGTCGTAGCGTTGCGACAGTCTGGCGGCCAGTGCCGCGGCAGCATCGATATCATCCGGCTCGTCGGTGTCGCCGATCATCGCGGCTTCGCCGGCATTGACCATCAGCCAGTCGAGCGCCTCGGTGGCATAGGTGGCGAGCGGAACGGCCGGGGCGGCATTGAGGATGGTCTCGGCACCGGCGGCGCGGCCGGCCGTCAGCGTGGCGTTGACGAAGGTGGCCGGCGTTTCAAGCTGCGTGAGCACGACACGCGCGTCGGTGAACAGGGTCGTATCGTCGATGGTCTCGAGCGTGGCATTGGCGCCGGGCACGACGACGATGCAGTTCTCGCCGGCGTCGTCGACGTTGATCAGAGCGATGCCGCTGGCCCCGGAGACAGTGGCAAGGCCGCGTGTGTCGATATGCTCGCGGTCGAGCGTCTCGCGGATGCGGGTGCCGAAGTCGTCGCTGCCAACGGCGCCGATGAAGCGAACGTCGCCGCCGACGCGGGCGGCAGCCACGGCCTGATTGGCTCCCTTGCCACCGTCGTGGACGGCGTAATCCGACGCCGTCAGCGTTTCCCCGGGCGCTGGATGATGAGACACGCGGGCGACAAGATCGATATTGGCGCTGCCGGCGACGATGATCATGCGATTCGCCCGAGCGGCGATGGATGACAGAAGAAAGAAGAGCAAACGAACATCAACGAGCGGCCTTTCTGAACGAAGCGGATGAGCTGACTTTCGGGTATTCGATCACAGACGGTCGCCTCGCGCAGCCGGATCGCTGCCGTTCGCACCGGTGATCGCTGCGACGATCCGCTCGCGAGTGATATCGGCGGTCCGCCAGTGGCCCACGGTCCGGCCGCGTCGCATGATCCATACGGTGTCGGCCACACGCATGACCTGTTCCAGATCGTGGCTGATGATCAGCTGGGCAATGTTGTCGGCCCTCAGCCGCGCGATGAGCTGCTCGACGGCGTCCCGTTCGCGCACGCCGAGTGCGGCGGTCGGTTCGTCCATGATCACGAGCGTCGAGCCCCAGCTGGCTGCCCGGCCGATGGCGATCGATTGCCGCTGGCCGCCGGACAACCGCCGCACGCGAGACCGAACCGGGGGCATGTTGACCAGCAGCCGTTCCAGATGGGCCTGGCTCTGGGCGATCATCCGACGCCGGTCGAGCAATCGCAGTGGCCCGAGGCCACGCTTGAGCTCCCGGTTTAAAAACATGTTCTGCCAGACCGTCAGGTCCTCGACGAGTGCAAGATCCTGATAGACCGTTTCGATGCCGCGGCTGCGGGCCTCGGTGGGCGAGGACAGACGCATCGGCTGTCCGTTGAAGTGCACGTCGCCGTCGTCGAAGGGCTGGACGCCGGTCAGGCAACGGATGAGGGTCGATTTACCGGCCCCGTTGTCCCCGACGAGTGCGGTCACCTGGCCGCGCATGCAGCTCAGATCGGCACCCGACAATGCCTGCACGGCGCCAAACGATTTCGTCAGCCCCCGGACTTCGAGGACCGGGCCGGGATACGTGGCCGCACTCATTGCTGGAACCGACTGAGCACCGCGGCGGCGATCACCACGATGCCGACGGCGATCGGCTGGTAGAACGACGACACCTGCAACAGGGTGAAACCGTTGAGCAGGGTGGTCAGCACGAGCGCGCCGGCGACCGTACCGAGCATGGAGGCACGGCCCCCGAACAGGCTCGAGCCGCCGAGCACCACGGCGGCGATGGAACTGAGGAGCTCGTCCGTGGCGATCGCCGGATCGGCGCCCCCGGTGCGGGCGACCAGCAAGACCGCGGCGACGCCGACAAGCGCTCCGTTGATGGCATAGACCGCGATGCGCATGGCGCCCACAGCGATCCCCATGTTGCGCGCCGCATCGCGATTGCCGCCCGTGGCCAGCACGTGCGTGCCGAACGCGGTGTAGCGAAAAATGATGTGGGCGGCCAGAACCACGACGAGCGCGATCAGATAGAAATAGCGGACCGGCCCGAGCGAGCCGAGCGCCAGCGTCTGCAGAAAGGGGCTGAACACCGAGAATGACTGGCCGTTCGAGGCGATCAGGGCGACGCCGCTCATTACGCCCAGCATGCCTAGCGTAGCGATGAAGTCGTTGACCTTCAGTCGTGCGATGATCAGCCCGTTGATCACGCCGACCGCCGCACCCGCGGCGATCGCTGCGCCGATTGCCGCTGCCGTACCCCAGCCGGCGTTGTAGGTCAGCCCGAACACGACCGCCGACCACGGCAGGTTCGCGGCAATCGACAGATCGATTCCGGCGGCCACGATCGTGAACTGCTGGGCGCTGGCCAGCACGATCAGGATCGAGGCCGAGACGAGCAGTGCCGTGATGTTTCCCCAGGTCAGGAAATAGGGCGAGAGCAGGGAGAAAGCGGCCCCGATCAGCACGAGGCCGATCAAGGCCGCGTTGTCACCCCAGAACGTCGGGTCACGCAGACGATCGCCGAAGCGGTTGGCAAGAGCGGTCGAGGCCATGGATTACGGGGTGCCGAACGGGTCTTTGAAATCGAAGAACGGTTTCGGGAAAGCCTTGAGCGCGGCCGCCGCGTTGTCCGAGGTGATCAGTTTGATCGGCGAGGTGATATCGTCCGGCACCGGCTTGCCCTGCACCAGCTTCAGACAGGCCTGAACGGCCATCTGGCCTTCGGCATAGGGATACTGCGAGATCGTGGCGTCCAGCGTGCCGTTCTTGACCGCCTTGATGGCCTCGGTCACGCCGTCGACGCTCACGACCGTGACCTTGCCTTTCTTGCCGGCGTTGAGCACGGCGCGGGCGGCCCCGAGCCCCATCAAGTCGTTCGCCGCGAAGATGCCGGTAATGTCCGGGTGGGCACGCAGCATGGCCTCGGTCTTCGTCAGCGCCTTGTTGCGTTGATAATCGGCCGGCGTGGCCTGGACGATATCGAGCTTGCCCTTGACCGTATTACGAAAGGCGGTCTCACGGTTGATGCCGTTCTGTTCGCCGGGAATGCCTTCCAGAATCGCGACCTGGCCCTTGCCATCGAGCGCATCGAGCATGTGACGGGCGGCGATCCGGCCGGCCTCGCGGTTATCGGAGCCGATGAACGCGGCGAGCTTGAGCCCGGATTGCTTGACGGCCTTTTCGTCCAGCGCGGTATCCAGATTGATGATTGGCGTCCCGCGACGGGAAATGGGCAGAAGCGGTGTGATGACGTTCGTGCCGTTGACCGGGACCACGCCGTAGCAATTGAACGGCTGGTTGGCCATGGTCGAGATCTTGTTGTTCTGACCGACCGTGTCCGTTTCGTTGCTGCCGGCCTGAACGGTCACCGGCACGCCGAGTTTCTTGCCCTCGGCAATGGCACCGTCGCGCAGCGCCTGCCAGTACGGGTTGGAGAAATCGCGTACGACGATGGCGATGTTGGCCTTGTCTGGTGCCGCGCTGGCCGCGCCGGCGGCCAGTACGCCGACCAGGCTCGTTGCCATCGCAAGTGAGCGAAGCAGTGTGGATGGTTTCACGGTGTCTCCTCGTTGGCGCTTGTTTTATTAACCCGGCCTAAAAATAGATGATTTTTCGGGTTGATAACGCGCGTGTGCGAAAGCACGCGCGCCACGGCCAACGGCCGTGAAGCCATTGAAAATAAAAAGACGGACAAGTGCCGGCTTTTATTTTTCGATGGCGTTGAAAACAGCTGACGTCGTCAGCTGTTTTGGTGCCGGATTAATATTTATCGCGCGTCATCGCACGGCCAGCTGGAACCGGCCGCTGCGGCGTGCGTGACGTCATTCGAGCATGCGCCGCGCGCCGGGTCTGTTAGCTATTGGATTGAGCCAGGTCGTGGGCGAGCGATCTGCGACCCGGGACCGCAGGGCAGCCTCGATGCACGTCAGATACAGATTCGCATCGGCAGGCCGATCGCATCGCAGGGCGGCGGGTCCGTCGGCAGCGTGACATGGCGGCCCGCGGCGATGCGTTCGGCACAATGGAGCGCGGCATAGGCATCGGCGATATCGTCATCGGCGACACGTGTGGCCGCATGCGCCTGACGGGCCTGCTCAAACGCCTGGCGGCCGTAGTCGCGAAAGATCAGTCGTAGCCGATCATGGGCGCCCAGGCCGGATTTCTTCCGATGGGCCATGGGTTGCAGATCGTCCGGGGTGCCGCTTTGCCAGCAGGCGAATGCCAGCTCCGGATGAATCTCGTGGACGATCTCGCGCAGCGCGGGTCGCTCGGTGAGCGCCTGTTCGACTTCCCGGATCTTGGGAAACAGGTTGAACGCCTGGGCCGAAACCCGGCCGGCCCCGCGAGCGGCGTTCAGATCGCTGGCGTGATGCTGGGCCGCGCGTGGGGACATGCCCTCGGTATCGGCGTGCACGGCGTCACGGGTCGCGGTCCAGAAGATGCTCGATCCCCGCGTGCCGCCGAGGCTTTGTCGGGCGCGAACATCGCATTCACGGCGGCCGTGGCTGGCCAGCCCGATCGGCATGTCGATGGCCACGACCGGGATGTCGTGTTCGGCGCCGAGTTCATCCAGCAGCGCGAGTAGATCACGCCGTACGACGACGGTGTCGCGTCTCGCGGCCACCCAACCGGCCGGGCAGCCGTCGATACCGATGCAAGTGTTGTCGAGCATCGGGCCAGCCTAAGGAACCTCTGATCTATTCATCCACGGTCGCGTTTGAGTCGCAAAAGGCCACGATACAAGGCGCATGGCGCCGCGTCATAGCCACTCTATGATCCAGCCATGCAACGCCGTAGCGCGGCCTTTTGGGACAAACCGCTTGGCGGCCGGGCTTTTGCGCGCGCCTGAGCGGCGTTGCCGCTCGCTCATTTGCATTCAGCAAACGGCGCTCGCGGCGTCTTGTCAGACGCGCGCAAAAGACACCGGCGCGACCGTAGATGAATAGATCAGAGGTTCCCTAAACGATGACAGGGCCGACCGATGCCCCGCGTTCGGGCTGGATGGATCTTCAGGCCAGACGGCACGGGCCCCATGTCTCGGCCGCCGACGTGTCACCCGCTCACGCCGCGTCTTGGCTGCCGGCCTGGGTCGAGGCATCGTCGCGACAGGCCGCGGGGCCCAGTTGTCGCGAGATCGTGCCCAGGTCGAAGGCAGCGACGTTGCCGTCGTCGTTGACCGTGAACAAGGCACCGTCGGGAAAATGCGGCATGGCCGTCTGGGTGAGGCCGATGCCATCGGTGTTGCGCACGGCCGGGCTTTCGAAGGCGCCGCGATAGGTCAGATCGTTGCGGTCGAACACATAGAACCGATTGCGTGCATCGCCCTGATCGGTGGTGATCCAGTAGCCCGCCTCGTGGCCGCAGTTCACGCGGGCGATGCCTTCCGGGTCCTGCTGGAAACGGCCTTGCCCGATGGTCTGTCCGGTGAATTTCCCGGCCAGGTCGAATATCTTGATATCGCGTTGCGATGCGCCCTCGTCGGAGACGAGCAGGCGGTCGTGGGCGGGATCGCCGGCGATCGATTCGACCTTGCGCAGGACGCCGTCGCCCCGGGTCGGTCCGGCGGCATGCTGCCAGTGCGCGGCGATCGTATCGCCGTCGCGGGCGATACGGTAGGTCTGCAGACGATGATCGAGCGCGGCATCGGCCGGGCGGCTATCGTCGGCGTTGATGTAATCGTCCGTGATCACGACCTGGCGCTGGCCGTCGGCGTTGGCTGGCCCGATCCAGATGCCGTAGGGGCGTACGAGATGATCGGCGCCGAACTGGCCGATGGGCTGGAGCGAGGGCAGGGCCAGTACGCTCACGCGGGCATGGTCGCGTTCGACCACGAAGGCCATGTCGTCGGCCACGGCGATACCATTGGGTCGTGCCAGGTCCACGCCGTCGCCGCGACCGACGCTGGCGATCGGGGCACCATTGTCGGCGTCGTAGACACGGACTTCGTTGGTCGATTTGGCCGTGGCCAGCAGCCAGTGGCGCCCGTGGCCGTCGTGCCAGGCGGCCACGGAATCGATGTTGGCCGGTTCGTCGCGCAGCGTCATGTAACGCGGCACCAGCTGGGTGGGCGTTGTTTCATCGGCGGCGTCGGCCGTTGCTTGTGCTGTGGCCGGGCCGGCGCCGAGCAGCGCAAGCCCTGTGAGCAGGCCGGATAGCATGGTCGTGTGGCGCATTGGAATTCTCCCTGTCGCGAATGGCATGAAATGGATCAGAAACGGGCCTTGAAGCCGAACTGATAGCTGCGCCCGTAGGATTCGTGCTGTGCGTTGTAGCCCGGCGAGTCGAAGTAGGCGTAGAGCGGCTCGTCGTTGAGATTGACGGCGTTGAAATAGACCGAGAGATGGTTGGTTAGCGCATACCGGGATGACAGATCGATCTGGACATGGTCGTCCTGGTATCGATCGAAGCGCGGATCGTCGTAGTCGCCGGCCTCGTCGAAGAAGGCGCTGCGATACTTGGCGGCGACTCGGACATCGAAACCGGACTTCTCGTAGCCGAGCGAGACGTTGGCGCTGTGGTCGGACTGGCCGGGCAGCGGAATGGTCTTGTCGCGCCCGGGCAGGTGGGCCGCGCTGTCTGTGTAGGTGTAGTTGGCATCGAACAACAGGCCGTCGAACGGGCTCGGCAGAAAGGCGAGCGACTGGGTGTATTCCAGCTCCACGCCCACGACGTGGGCGCTATCGCCGTTGACGGTCTGACGGACTTCATCGTAATCGGCGAACGGGGCGCTGCCAGCGGTGTCGGCGGTCACGAAGAAGTTGTCGATATCCTTGTAGAACACGCCGGCCGACAACACGCTCACTCGACCCGGATAGTAGGTCGCGCGCAGATCGAAATTGTTTGAAGTCAGCGGTTCGAGATCCGGGTTGCCGATCTCGGCGTTGCGCTCGAGGCTGTCGTCGGCCTCGCGGGTGATCTCCAGGCTTTGCGTCGGCGCGGCCTCCTCGAGGCTCGGCCGGGCGATCGTACGCGTGGCCGCCGCCAGAATCTCGAGACGATCGGTGACGTGGTATTTCAGATGCAGGCCGGGAAAGACATTCACGTAATCCTTGTCGCGCGAGAGCGTCGACAGGGCGGGCTGGCCGCCGTCGGTTTCGTCCTCGGTCACGCGGGTGCCGTCAGCCGAGAAATCGGTGTACTCGACGCGCACGCCGGCCAGTACATCGAGCTGGCCGAACGTAGTCTGGCCCAGGAAATAGCCGGCATGGATGTCCTCGTGGATATCGTAATCCTCGGCCCGGCTGTCGACATCGGACTCGACCTCGTCGACGCTGAAGGCATCCTTGTTGTCATGATAGAACTCACGAAAATCGCCGGTATCGACCTGTGGGCCGAAGTCACCGCGCTTGGGCCAGTGCACGTGGGTGTCGTCCAGTCCGGCCAGTGAGACATCGTCGAACGCCTCGTAGGCGGTGGCCTCGACGTCATTGGTGGCATGGCGAAGGCGAGTCTTCCAGCCGGCCTTCCAGTGGCCGGCATGTCCGAACAGACGCAGGTTGCGACGGGCGTTGAAGGCCAGGGCGATCTCTTCGGTGGTGTTGTCCACGGCCTCCTCGGCCAGATCATCGAGCACATAGCGGGAGGCGTCGTCGGCCGCCGCATTGCCGAAGAACCGCGGCTGCTCGGCGTCGCCGTGCCGGTCGTAGCCGATATCGAGCCCGTCGGCGACGAACGTGCCGTCGATCTCCGGGTCGCCGGAATCCTCGCCGGTGCGTGTATAGGCGGCGTTGTAGTCGAGATGCCAGGGGCCGAGATCGTTATCGCCGCCGAGGGTGGTAGTGAAGATGTTGAGCCGCTTGTTGCTGTACTCGACCTCGCGTTCGATGTTGGCATCGCGAAACCGGCCAGCATCGCCGGACAGCGCGACGGTCTCGCCCTCGTCGAAGTTGTAGATGTTGACGCGCTTGTTCTCGTGCTCGGCCATGCGGCTGTAGAGGGAGCGCCAGTAGTACTGGCTGGCGTCAGTGGGGTGGAAATCGACGTTGAGCGCGGCCGATGTCCGATCGCGCGAAATCAGATAATCGCGCTGTTCGCCGGATTCCAGCGCGCGCACCGTGTCGCCGCGCGGCGTTTCGGTTTCGAACCAGCCGTCGCCGGTCTCTATGCCATCGGAGGCGAAATCCCGATCGTCCTCGACCACCGCCAGGACCACGCCGAGATTGTCACGGTCGCCGCCGATGGAAAACAGATCGCTGTAGGTCGCCGACAAATCCGGTGCGCCCTTGTCGCGTCGTGCGCTGTAGTTCGCGCCGAGCTTGAGCTTGAGCTGGCGATGGCCGACGTCGAAGGCGCTCAGCGTGTTCACGTCGATGTCCCCGCCGACCGCATCGGCATCCATATCCGGCGTGACGGCCTTGTGAATATCCACCGAGCCGATCAGGTCGGACGGAATCACGTCGAGATTGACGGCGCGCGAGCCGGCCTCGGTGCCAGGGATATGGACGCCGTTGATCCGGGTCGAATTGTATTGCGGGGCGATACCGCGGATGACCGCGAACCGGCCCTCGCCCTGGTCGCGCTCGACGTTGACGCCGGGCGCCCGGGCCACGGCCTCCGCGGCGTTGATATCGGGAAAATCGCCGACGGCGTCGTCGGAGAGCATGTTGACCAGTGTATCGGCCGAGCGGCGGGCGTTGAGCGCGGCCGCGCGATTGGCGGTCTGACCGATCACGAGCAGATCCGACAGATGAGTCGTCGGGGCTTCGGCCTCGGCCGTTCCCGTGGCCGGGGCGGCAGCCGCAGGGCCGGCCGCGGCGGTCGCCGTGGCGCCCCCGGCCGGAGCTGCTGCGGCGACCGGTTGCTCGTCGATGGGCGCGGCCGCGCCGATACGGATGGTAGTCGAACTGGTATGGCGGGCATCGACATCGACGTCGGCCTCGCGTGTCATGCCACCCAGATAACTGACGGTCAGATGATAGTGCCCGGCCGGCAGATCATCGATATAGAAATAGCCCCCGGAGCGCGTGGTGATCTCGCGATCGAGGCTGTCGAGCCGAATGCTGGCGTTGTCGAAGCCGTGCTTGCCGCTGACGTCGGTGACACGTCCGGTGATGGCACCGCGTTGCACATCCTCGGCTTCGCCCGGTGCGGGCAGGGCCGCGGCAAGACAGAACAGGCCGGCCGCCACACGACGATCGGCCAGACAGAGATGGCGCATGATTTCCCCCGAATTGCAGCAACAGGCGCGCGCCCGGCGCACGCCTCGCGCGGTCGGTTCGTCGTCCGACCGGCGGCGGTAAAAGAGGGCAATCTAGGCGAGTTTCTTTGAAGCGCTATGACCCGCGGATGACGAATGCGTTAAGACGACGGATGCGAGAGGCCTCATGTCTGTCGTCTGCAGACATGCGAGGCAGGCCGGGATCTCTATTTGAGAGGATCGCCGAGACGATGGGCGCAGGACGATGGCAGCGCCGTTGAAAGCCGTGGCCTGTTGAGGCGCAGTCCAGTCGCTGCGCCGCCGTTCAGGCATTCGCCAGGCAAGGCGCGAGAAGCGATATCGGCTCGGATGCGCCCAACGATCGACGAGCACCACCGCACGGCGAATTTCAGGACGCAGCCTGTCGGCAAGTGAGCCATCGCCCGGTCATGCGATGTTGTCGTTCACTCACGCATGTCGCACAGCGACACCCGTGCTCGGCACGCCTTGGCTTGGCGTCGCCTGGCCGGTTTTCGCGGCCCAACCCTTCGGGACAAGCGCCCCGAAATCAAAAACATGGCGGCAATACAGCGTTGTAGCCTGCTGGTGCAGAATGACTGCACGGCGCGCACTACGCCTTGTCTTGCCGCCCATCGTCAATTTCAGGGCGCGCTTGGCGCGGACTCGCACGAAACATCAACAGGCCCTAGAAAAGCGATTGCTGCGGGTCGGGCGGGCGCGTGCCGAAGCGGCGCAGCTGGGCACAGGCCTGGGCCAGATAACTGGCGATACTCGACAGCGCGCTGATGTCGGCAAAGGACATCCCGGCGATCAGGGTGCCGGCATCGTCACGACGTTTTTCCGAGCAGTGTTGCAACAACGTCATCAGCTGCTCGGGATCGAGCGGCGACTGGGTTTCGGGATCCTTCCAGCGCATCAACTCGTCGGGTCGGTCGAGCTGGGCGGCGAAGGCCAAGTCATGCAGCAGCGCGGCGGCCACAGCCAGGTCCGCGCCGTGGCCGGTGGCGGCCTGGCGACGGGCGAACTCCTGACAGGCCTCGGCGTCCACGCCGGCCATGCCGGCCAGCACATCACGCATCGGCGTGTCGTCGGCGTAGGTCATTGTGATCGGAGCGGTGAAACAGCAGCGCGCATCATCCGGACAACCGTGGCGCCGCGCAAGCCGCTACATCGAACTCGCCAGGGCCTTGTCGGCGGCGTGCTGCTCGCGGGCCAGATCCACCAGCCGCCCGACCAGCTCGCTGTATTCAATGCCTGAGGCCTGCCAGAGTTTCGGATACATCGATATTCGCGTGAAGCCCGGCAACGTATTGATTTCATTCACGACGACGTCGCCGCTTTCGGTGACGAACACGTCCACGCGCGCCAGGCCGCGACAGTCCAGCGTGCGATAGGTGGCCAGGGCGATCTGCTGAACGGTCTCAAGCGTGGCGGCGTCGAGCTCGGCCGGGATCACCGTGCGGGCCGTATCGTCGACGTATTTGGTGTCGTAGGCATAGAACCCGTCGCCGTCGACGACCACTTCGCCAGCGGTGCTGGCCCGTGCCTGGGCGTTGCCGAGCACGGCACACTCGATTTCCCGGCCGGCCACGGCGGCTTCCACCAGCACCTTGTGATCGAAGCGCAGGGCGGTCGTCAGCGCCGCATCGAAACTGTCGCGGTCCGTGGCACGGGAGACGCCGACCGAAGAGCCCAGATTGGCCGGTTTGACGAACAGCGGGCTGCCCAGCGCGCCGGCCAGCCGGTCGTAGTCGGCATCGGCGGCGTTGGCCCGTGTGATCAGGGCGAAGGGGGCGATGTCGATCCCGGCATCGCGCAGCAGCCGCTTGGTCACGTCCTTGTCCATGGCCGCGGCCGAACCGAGCACGCCGGCCCCCACACAGGCGATGTTGGCCGCTGCGAGCAGCCCCTGGAGGGTGCCGTCCTCGCCTGTGGGGCCGTGGACGATCGGGAAGGCCACATCCACATCCATCGCGACCGTGCCTGTTTCGGCGTAGACGATCTGCCCGGCGGTGCGCCCGGGCACGACCGCCAGCGGGGCGTCCTCGGCCTTGAGTGCAATGCGTTTGGGGTCGTCGGCATGGTGGAGGAAATCGTCCGGGTCGGCGGCATGCCAGACGCCGGCCTTGTCGATGCCGATCACCGCGACCGCGAAACGGTCGCGATCGAGTGCGGCCACGATATTGCGGGCCGAGGCCAGCGAGACCTCGTGTTCTGCCGATGCGCCGCCGCAGATCACGGCGACCCGGATTGTCTGGCTCATAGCCGCTCATCCTTGATTCGTCGATTGAGGCCGGGCCGATGCAGGCATCGGCCAGCCGCGAGGATGCCACGGAAAACGCCTCGCCGCCGATGTCGAACCGGGGGCTGGCCGACCCCGGTGCTTGAAAAATGCCGCGCCGGACCGCATCGAAGCGTTTATCGCGACGATAGCGCGTCGCCATCATTCATTGTCATCCGATCGACGAAAAGGCCATGAGCGAAGAGCAAGAACACGTGCAGGAGACCGCCGCCGGCGCAAACGCCGAGAAACACGGCTTTCAGGCCGAGGTGAAGCAGCTTCTGCAGCTGATGATCCATTCGATGTACTCGAACAAGGAGGTCTTCTCGCGCGAGCTGATCTCCAACGCCTCCGATGCGCTGGACACGCTGCGTTTCGAGGGCCTGAAGGACGATGCCCTGTTCGAAGGCGACGCCGAACTCGCGATCTGGGTCGACCAGGACAAGGATGCGCGCACGGTGTCGATCTCCGACAACGGTGTGGGCATGACCCGCGACCAGGTCATGGAGCGTATCGGCACGATCGCCAAGTCCGGCACGCGGGCCTTCCTGGACAGTCTTTCCGGCGACGAGAAGAAGGACGCCAAGCTGATCGGTCAGTTCGGTGTCGGCTTCTATTCGGCCTTCATCGTGGCCGATCAGGTCGTGGTCGACACACGCCGCGGCGGCGAGGCGACCGGCGTACGCTGGATCTCGGACGGCGGCGGTGAGTACACGCTCGAAGAGATCGACAAGCCCAATCGCGGCACGACAGTGACGCTGCACCTGCGCGAAGGCGAGGAGGAATTCCTCGAGCCGCATCGCATGCGGCATCTGGTCAAGACCTATTCCGACCATATCGCCTTCCCGATCAAGATGCGCGAGCAGCTGTCGGATGAAGACGTCGAGGCCGGCAAGGAAGCCGATTGGGAACAGGTCAACCGTGGTGCGCCGCTGTGGGCCGAGCCCAAGGCCAATCTGTCCGATGAGGACTACGCCGAGTTCTACAAGCACAGCTGCAACGATTTCGAGGACCCGCTGACCTGGACCCACAACAAGGTCGAGGGCAGTCAGGAGTACACGAACCTGCTCTATATTCCGCAGCGCGCGCCGTTCGATCTGTTCGATCCGAACGGCAAGGCGCACGGCGTCAAGCTCTATGTCCAGCGTGTCTTCATCATGGACGACGCCGACAAGCTGATGCCGCGTTATCTGCGCTTCGTGAAGGGCGTGATCGACTCCAACGATCTGCCGCTCAACGTCTCGCGCGAGATCCTTCAGAACAACCGTCTGCTGGACAAGATCCGCGCCGGTTCGGTGAAGAAGGTACTGGGCCTGATCGAATCGATGGCCAAGGACGACGAGGCGCCCGAGAAGTTCAAGACGTTCTCCAACGAGTTCGGCACGGTGCTCAAGGAAGGCATCGTTGAAGACCACGAGAACCAGGCCAAGATCGCCAAGCTCCTGCGCTTCAAGACCACCACGGACGAGTCGGCCGATCCGGGTGTTTCGCTGGATACGTACATCGAGCGCATGCAAGAAGGTCAGGACAAGATCTACTACATCACCGCGGACACGCTGGCCGAAGCCAAGCACAGCCCGCATCTCGAGATCTTCAAGAAGAAGAACATCGAAGTGCTGCTGCTGACCGACCGGGTCGATGAGTGGGTCATGGCCCACATGACCGAGTACGAAGGCAAGGAATTCGCCTCGGTGGCCAAGGGCGCCCTGGATCTGGGCGAGGCCGAGTCCGAGGAAGAGAAAGAGCAGCAGAAGAAGCTCGAGGAAGAATCCTCGGATCTCGTCGGCCGTATCAAGGAAGCACTCGGCGAGCGGGTCAACGAAGTCCGTGTCACGCACCGGCTGACCGACTCCCCGGCCTGCCTGGTCGCCGATGAACACGGCATGTCGGCTCACCTTGAGCGGATCCTCAAGGAAGCCGGCCAGGCCATGCCGAACCAGGCGCCGCATCTCGAGATCAATCCCACGCATCCGCTGGTTGAGAAACTGGCCGCGGAGCAGGGCGAGACCGAGTTCGCCGATTTCTCGCAGATGCTCTTCGAGCAGGCCGTGCTGGCCGAAGGCGGCGAGCTGGAAGACCCGGCTACGTTCGTGCGCCGGATGAACCAGATGCTGCTGGCAGTATCGCGCGGCGCCGCTGCGTGATGTCAGGACGGCACGGCATCCCTCGGGATGCCGTGCCGGTGTCGGCCGGCGGCACGCCAAGGCGTACCGTCGTGCACGGCAGGTCGCGACCCTGTGGAGCAGGAGCCAAGACGATGAATCTCGACCGATTGAAAAAGACGGCCCCCTGGGCCCTGGCCCTGGTGATCGCCCTGGCGACGCCCAGTGCCTTTGCAGAAGACGTGACCATCGGCAATGTATCGCTGACGCTCGGCGCACCGCAGACTCAGGCCATGGGCACGGCGCGTGCGCGCTTCAATGTCTCGCCGAGCCAGCGGGACGGCCAGTATTTTCTGTACCCGAAAACCGCGGCACTCGGTGCCGATGGGCAGTCGAAGACGCCGGACGCCGTGGGCTCGCTCACGTTCGCGCACGGGAAGCTGGTCCGGGTGACCCGCAGTCTGGGCAGTTTTCGCAGCGCCGACGGCCAGGCCGCCATCCAGAATCTGATCGAGGCGTTCTCGCGGGCGCATAATGATGGCGATGCACCAAGCGTGCACACCGACACCCAGATGTCGCGCGAGGCCAGCACCACACGCGTGTATTTCCAGTATCCGGACCGGGTGATTCAGGTGCTCGTTTTCCAGCCGGCGGACCAGTCGCAGCTCGCCACGGTGGATATCAGTGAGCAACACGCGCTGGCCGGCTCGAATACCGGGCCGACCCGGGGCATGCCGAACGGCTGAAATCGCGGCTGCCAAACCGCTGATCGACAAGCCGCGGATCCGACGATTGGCGGCTTTTTTCGTGGCATGGAACTTGATTGAATTTGATTCGGGCCATTCGTCGTTGGCCACGACGCAGAGATCTTCGATCTGCGATGTCATTCGATCATGTGTTTTCCGCCCTATGGCTTCTCAAGAGCGTTGTCCCGATCCGCCCGGCGTGATCGGTGCCGCGGCCCCCATCGCGCTCACATTCGTGGTGTTGGGTCTTCAATTATTCGTCTTCGGTACGTTCGTCCCGCATGTGCCGTTGATCATCGGTATCGCCATCACCGCGACCTTTGGCTGGTACCGCGGGCATGCCTGGTCGGCGATGCAGGATGGCATGCTGCGGGTCGTCGGTGTGGGCCTGCCGGCGGTCGGTATCCTGATGCTCGTCGGCATGATCACCGGCCTGTGGATTGCTTCGGGCACGGTGCCGACGCTGATCTATTACGGGCTCGAGCTGCTCAGCCCGCAGGCGTTTCTCGCCACCGCCGCCGTGCTCTGTGCCGTGGTCTCGGTATCGCTGGGTACCTCCTGGGGCACGCTCGGTACGGTCGGCATCGCGCTGATGGGCATCGGCTACGGTTTCGGGCTGCCCGCCTACTGGACCGCCGGCGCGGTCGTTTCCGGCGCTTTTTTCGGTGACAAGGTCTCGCCGCTGTCGGATACGACCAACCTCGCGCCCGCCGTGACCGGTGTGAATCTGTTCACGCATATCCGCAATCTCACGCCGACCACGGTGCCGGCCATGGTGCTGGCACTGGTTGTCTATCTGGTTGCAGGCTTCTGGCTCGTCGGCCATCAGCCGGCCTCGTTCGAGCGGATCGAGACGATCACATCCGGGCTGGCCGATCATTTCACGATCTCTGTCTGGACGCTGCTGCCCGTGTTGCTCGTCGTCGGTCTGGCCTGTCTGCGAATGCCGGCCATCCCGGTGTTGTTCTTCGGTGTGCTCATCGGCGGCCTGACCGCCTTTGTCGCCCAGGGGGCCTCGGTACAGGCGCTTTTTCAGGAAAGCTTTGCCGGGTACAGCATCCAGACCGGTGTCGAATCGATAGACGGGCTGCTCAACAACGGCGGTCTGCAGTCGATGACCTGGGTGATCACACTGCTGTTGATCGCGCTGGCCTACGGCGGCGCGCTCGAAACGACAAACTGCCTGGGGACGCTGATCAACGCGCTGGCGACGCGGGTCCGGTCGTTCGCCGGCCTGCAGACCTCGGCGATCGGTGCGGCTGCGGCGACCAACGTGGTCGCCGGCGATCCCTATCTGTCGATCGCCCTGACCGGCCGTGCCTTTGGCCCGGCCTATCGCGGTCAGGATTATGCGATGCGCAATCTGTCGCGCGCCACGGAGGAGGGCGGCACCCTCGTATCGCCGCTGGTGCCATGGAACGCCGGCGGGGCGGTGGTGCTGACGTCGCTCGGCCTCGGCATCACCAGCGGGCACGCCATCAATCTGCTCTATATTCCGCTGGCCATCGCCTGCTGGATTTCACCGCTGATCGGTATTGCCTATGCGTGGCTCGGCTGGTTCTCGCCGCGGGCCGATGCAAAAGAGCGCGAACAGTGGCGTACCGAGGGTGAGCCGGTGCTCGCGGTCGGGGATGAGGCGACGTCGCGGTCTTGAGTCGACCGGCGGGCCGGGTACTGAATTATTCGGTGCCCGGCCCGTTGGTCTTCTCGTGCAGTTTGTCGGCGACGATATCGGGGACCAGGCCGCTAATCTGCCCGTCCAGAAACGCGATCTCGCGAACCAGCGTCGACGAGATATGGGCGTATTCAGGTGAGGGGGCCAGAAAGACGGTGTCGATGTTCGGTGCGAGATGGCGATTCATGACCGCCATCTGTTTCTCGTATTCGTAATCGCCGACCCCGCGCACACCGCGCACGAGGACGTCCACGGCCTGTTGCCGGGCAAAATCCACGACCAGTCCTTCGGCGTGCATGACACGCACATTGGGCACATCGGCCAGGACCTGGCTTGCCAGTTCGACGCGTTCGTCGTGATCGAAGATCGATTTCTTCGAGGCGTTGCTCGCCACGGCCACGATCAGCTCGTCGAACATGCGGGCGGCGCGTCGTATCACGTCGGCATGGCCGTTGGTGATCGGGTCGAACGTGCCGGTATAGGCGGCGCGGACCAAGGTTTGTCCGGTCATGTCGTGGATCCTGGTTCGTGGGCGGCCGGTGCGGCAAGACAGAAACCGACGCCGGCCGCGCTCGATTGCCGCAGCAGCGTGTAGTCCGGTGCCAATACGGCACCCAGATCAGTGGCCTGTTCGATGGGATATTCGAGATATACCCGCGCGTCCGGCCGTAGGGCGCCGTACAACCCGGTCAGCGCGGCCCGGTGCAGATTCGCCTCGAAAGGCGGATCGAGGAAGGCGATATCCACCGAGGCCGGCGCCAGCCGGTTCGTTGCCTGGCAGGCATCGCCACTGTGCACGGCATGGGCCGGGCCGGCCTCCAGGGTCTTCAGGGCGCGTGTGATCGCGCGGGCCGCCATCGGATCCGTCTCGAAGAAATCGACCGACGCGGCGCCGCGCGACAGCGCCTCGATACCGAGCGCACCGGTGCCGGCGAACAGATCGCAGCAACGGGCACCCTCGATGCGTGGGGCGAGCCAGTTGAACAGAGTCTCTCGAACCCGGTCAGGGGTGGGACGCAGGCCCGGTCGATCGGCGATCGGCAGCCGTCGGCTGCGCCAGCGGCCACCGATCACGCGCAGGGTGGGCGTTGTATTGGCGCGCGTGGGCGCGCGTGACGGCCGGCGGCGCGCCATCAGTCGGCGTGCTGGGTGCCGCCGACCGTGATCGCGTCGACCCGGATCGTGGGCTGGCCGACGCCGACCGGCACGGTCTGACCGTGCTTGCCGCACATGCCGACGCCGGTATCCAGCGCCCAGTCGTTGCCGACCATCGACACGCGGCCCATGACGTCCGGGCCGTTGCCGATCAGCGTGACGCCTTTCAACGGGGCGCCGATGACACCGTTTTCGATCCGGTAGGCCTCGTCGCAGGTGAACACGAAGTTGCCCGAAGTGATGTCCACCGAGCCACCGCCGAAATGGGCGGCATAGATGCCGTCGTCTACCGAGGCGATGATATCCGCCGGGGCGGCATCGCCGGGCTGGAGATAGGTGTTGGTCATGCGCGGCATGACGGTGTGGGCATAGGACTCGCGCCGCGCGTTGCCGGTCGGGGCTGCCCCCATCAGACGGGCGTTGTGCTTGTCCTGCATGTAGCCGACCAGCACCCCGTTCTCGATGAGCGTGTTCGCCGCTGCCGGGGTGCCTTCGTCATCGACGGCCAGCGAGCCGCGACGGCCTGCCAGGGTGCCGTCGTCGACCACGGTGCACAGATCGGAGGCGACCTTCTGGCCGAGCTTGCCGGCATAGTTCGAGGCGCCGCGGCGATTGAAATCGCCTTCCAGGCCTTGGCCGACTGCTTCGTGCAGCAACACGCCCGACCAGCCGTTGCCGAGCACGACCGGCATGCTCCCGGCCGGGGCCGGCTCGGCGTGCAGACGCACCAGCGCCCGGCGTACCGCCTCGCGTGCATATTCGGCGACCCGGTCATCGGCGCCGGTGTAGATATCGTAGGACAGTCGCCCGCCGCCGCCGGCCGATGCCGATTCCCGCTTGCCGTCGGCCTCGACCTGCACCGAGACATTGCAACGCACCATCGGGCGGACATCGCCGGCCAGCGTGCCGTCCGAGGCAGCCACCAGCATGGTGTCGGAGGCTCCGGCCAGCGAAACAGTCACCCGGACGACCCGCGGATCCGCGGCGCGGGCGATGGCATCGGCGTGATGCAGCAGAGCGACCTTGGCCTCGGCGGCCATCGTTGCCGCAGGGTCGATCGGCTGATAACGGACCGGGCCCGGGGCCTCGCCGCGCGGCGCGAGCGCGTTCAGACGCGCCGTGCGGCCGTCCCGGGCGATGGCGGCGGCCGCTTTCGAGGCCTGGGTCAGGGCCGGCAGGGCCAGCTCGTCGGCATAGGCGAAGCCGGTCTGTTCGCCGGCCAGGGCGCGGACACCCACGCCCTGCGCGGTCGAGGCGCCGGCGCTGCGCACGACGCTGTCCTCCAGCAGCCAGGACTCGCTTTTCTGGATCTGGAAATACAGATCCGCGTAATCCACGCCCGGCATCATGAGCCCCGAAAGCGTGGCCTCGAGCTGGTGCGCGTCGATGTTGGCATGGCCCAGCAACGTGTCGCGGGCAAGATCGAGAGTGTTTTGCATGCGATTAGGTTAACAGTCGTCGTCGACGATGCACGCCGGAGCGGCCATACCGGTCAGGGCCGGCGTCACGGCACCAGAATGGTCGAGCCGACGGTGCGGCGATCGGCCAGTGCCTGGTGCGCCGCGCCGGCCTCGGTGAGCGCGTAGCGCTGGCCGATATGAACCTTCACGTCGCCGGAAATCAGCACATTGAACAGATCGGCACACATCATTTCGAAGCGCTCCGGTGTGTCGGCGTATCCCGCCAACCCGGGCCGGGTGACGAACAACGAACCGCCGCGATTCAGCTCGGCCAGAGCCACGCCCTCGACCGGGCCGGAGGCATTGCCGAACGAGACCATCAGCCCGCGTTTCTTCAGGCATTTCAGCGAATCGGTCCAGGTGTCGCGGCCGACAGAGTCGTAGACGACCGGTACACCGGCGCCGTCTGTGAGTTCGAGCACGCGCTCGACGACCGATTCGCGGGTGTAGTCGATCGCCATCCAGGCGCCGTTGTTCTTCGCGAGATCGGCCTTTTCGGGCGAGGACACCGTGCCGATGACATGAGCACCGAGCGCTCGGGCCCACTGGCAGGCAATGGTGCCCACGCCGCCGGCCGCTGCATGGAACAGGATCGTGTCGTCCTCGGCCACCGCATAGGTCTGGCGCAGCAGATACTGCACCGTCAGCCCCTTGAGCAGGCCGGCCGCTGCGGTTTCGAAATCGATCTCGTCCGGTAGCGCGACGACGGCCGTGGCCGGCTGGATCGTGGCATCGGCATAGGCGCCCTGGGCGCCGAGCACATAGGCCACGCGATCGCCTTCGGCGAATTCGGTCACGCCGTCGCCCACGGCCTCGACGATGCCGGCCCCCTCGGTGCCGAGCGGGCTCGGCAGATCGATCGGATACAGCCCGTTGCGGAAATAGATATCGATGAAATTGAGGCCGATCGCCTTGTTGGCGATCCGGACCTCGCCCGGGCCCGGGGCCGGCAGGTCGACTTCGGCGAGCTCGAGCACCTCGGGTGCGCCGGTACGCTGAAACTGGATCTGACGTGTGGCCATGATGATCTCCTGACGGTCCGTGAGAATCGGGCGTGGCTCAAGCGAGCCGGCGATGCCCGAGGCAGGGAAAGCCCTCGCGCAGGCGTTTGGCCCGGGCGTGGTCGATATCCGCGATGACGACTTCGTTGGCATCCGAGCGGGCCTCGGATGTGACGTGCCCCCAGGCATCGCAGATCAGAGAATGCCCGTAGGTCCGGCGACCGCTGGCGTGGTGCCCGGCCTGGTTCGGCGCAATCACCGTGGCCAGGTTTTCCACCGCGCGTGCTCTCGTGAGCAGATGCCAGTGCGCCGTACCGGTCGTGTAGGTGAACGCCGAAGGCGCCACGATCACGTCCGCGCCGGCCGCGGACAGGCGCCGATAGAGCTCGGGGAAACGCAGGTCGTAGCAGATCGATAGCCCGAGCCGGCCGATCGGGGTGTCGACCACCACCGGCTCGGCGGCCCCTGGCATGAAGGTCGCCGATTCGCGATAGGCCTCGGCCGAGTCGGGCAGGCCGACATCGAACAGGTGCATCTTGTTGTAGCGGCCGACGCGCGTGCCGCTGTCGTCGTAGACACACAGGGCCGCGAACACACGATCGGGCTCGGGGCTTTTCAGCGGCACGGTGCCCGCGGCCACCCAGAGTCCGTAGCGGCGCGCAGCCTCGGCGATGGCATCCTGAATCGGTGTGTGGCCGTTGCCGGCGCCGTCATCCTCGACCGCGCCGAGCTTGTCGGTTTCGCGCGCGCCCATGAGGGCGAAGTTCTCCGGGAGCACGGCGAGCCGGGCACCGCGCCGTGCGGCTTCGCGCAGCAGATCATCGGCCCGCGCGAGATTCGGTGGCACTTCACCGAGCGAGTTCATCTGGATGGCGGCAACACGCGTGACTTCGGAGTCGGTCATGATATTCGGCAGACGTCGTCGGGCATGACATCGGAGCGCGGCGGCAGCGACGCGGTGCCCGCTGTGTTCTGTGTGCGATCGGACAGACTGGCGAGCATACCGCGATCAGGACCCGTCGGGCTTGTCCGATGTCGAGTCGTCGGCCTGATCGGGCTTCGCCCCGGCGTTCGGCTCACCCGGGCCGGTCTCGGCCTGCGGGTCGACGATCTTCGGATCGTCCCAGTTGCCCTTGAGACGGTAGCTGATGGTCGAGAAATGCTCGATCGGCTTTTTCAACAGTTCCTGCACCGCGAAGACCGCTGCCCCGACGATCGGCCCGCCCAGCACCGTACTGGCCAGTGTCACGCCGCTGCCGAGCTTGGGCTGGATGCGCACCCGTTCGTCGTAATCGCGCGTGGCCAGACCGATGCGCCCGGCGATGTCGATGTTCGACGAGGGGGTCTTGATCGTCGCGTTCTCGCTGTAGGCCTGGCCGTTGCGGATGAGGAAATCCGCGCGGACCTTGTCGAAGGCCAGGCCCTTGTCCACGACGTCGCGGAAGTTCAGATCCAGCAGACGACGCGGCAGGACATACAGATTGAACAGGCCCAGCAGCCGCCCGGCCCCCGGTTCGACCGTTGGAAACGAGCCGTCGTCGAGGGCCAGATGCATGTTGCCGTTGAGATGGAGCAGATCGAGGCCGGCGGCGTTGGGCTCGATGGACAGATCGGCATCGACGCGAGCGTTTTTTGCGCGCACGGCCGAGGGGTAGCCGAAGGTACGCAACAGGCGCGACAGGCCGTGCCCCTTCAGATGTGCCTTCGCGGCGGCCGAGGTCAGGCCGCGATCACGCTGCCAGTCGGCACTCATCCGGCCCGTGAGGGCGCCGTCGGCCAGTTCGAATCGATCGAGATGCCAGCCGTTGTCGCTCAGATGCGCATCCACGTGGGTCTGGCCGAAATTGGTGCCGTCGACCTCGAAATTCTGGACATAGACCGCTAGCGCCGGCAGGTTCATGGGCGACAGGCCCGGCCAGATCAGCGACGAGGTGTCGCCGCTGGTCTTGCTTGCCGTGTCGTCCGGGGTGTCTTCGGTCTGGATCGCGATGCGCTTGAGGTTGCCCGCCAGCCGCATGGGGGCGCCGTCCTCGGCTGTCCAGGTGATCTGTCCCTGGCTGTTGGGGCCCTCGAAATCCACGCGCCAGCCGCTGGCCGACTGCATGGGTTGGGCGCGCACATGTGGTTGGGCGACATAGCGATTGTCGAGGTTCAGCCGATCGATGGTCAGATCGCCGCCGAGAAACGACAGGGCGCTCAGCCCCGGGCCGTTGTCGTCGTCTGCGTTCGGGCTCGAAGCCTTGCCTTCGTTTGATGCCGCGACCTCGGCCGAACTGCCGTAGAGCACGTGGCGGACCACGTTGAACCAGCCGATGCCGTCGACCTGATCGGCATGACCGCCGATCCAGAGACCGTCGGTCGACGGCGGGGTGAGACCGCGCTCGCCGAGCTGGACCGCGATCCGTCGCGGTGCGCCGTCGTCGCCGAGCGCCATCGTCATGTGCGTGTTCCGGTCGTAATCGGCGGTGATCGCCCGCTTTTCCGGATCCACGACCACGTGCAGGGGGGCGCTCTGACCGGCCGGCTTGGCCAGCGGCGCAGGCAGGCGCACATCGGTGGGCTGCAGGTCGCTGTCGATCGTGATCGGGCTGATCGCGCCCTGGCCGCCCAGCGAGAAGGACACGGTCAGCGGTATCGGCCCCTGGCCGTAGACGAGCCATTTCGCGGGCACGTAGTGCGCCAGTGCCGCCTGATCGGCGGGCAGCGTAGGCCGCGCATGGGCGACGATGCGTTGTCGGTTGTCGGTGCCCGGCGACAGGTCGGCGGTCAGCGGCACGCCCAGCAGGCGCGCCGATACCGCCTGTGCCGAGAGCCCGTCGCCGCTGAAACGGATCGGCCCGCGAATCGCAGTCAGCGGCCCGGGAAGATGTGCCTCGGTCAGGGTGTCGCCGAGCGCGGTTACGGTGCCGTGGACCGCCGGGTCGCCCAGCGACGACTTGAGCGGCAGTTTCAGATTCACGCTCAGATCGGCCGGGCCGGAGAGCTTGACCGCATCGACCAGCGTGCCGAACTTGTCCTTGAGCGGCGAGGCGCCGAGGAAGGCGAGTAGCCGATCGGCCGGCGCGTGCGCGACCGACCCGGTCAGGCTCAGGATCGGCTCGCGTACGTCAGGCACGTGGATATGGGCTTTGTCGATGGTCACGCCGATCATCGTCGCCCGCGGCACCGACATGTCCATCGTCGCGCCGTCGATTTGCAGCGTACCGCGGGCGTTTTTCAGGGCCGGCCAACCCGGCTTGTAGTCGACGTCCAGATCGTGGCCGCGCAGCGTGGCATGAAACCCCTGTCCCGCACGGGCATTGGCGAACGGGAATCGGTCGAGCGGGCCGCGGACCGTGACCTCGGCCTTGTCGAGCGTCCCTGCCGTGATCGCCTTCGGCAGCCAGTCGCGAAGCCGCGGGTTGGGCAGATCCTCGGCCTGGGGCAGCCGATCCAGCAGGCGCGCGATATTCGGCGCGCTCGCAGTGGCCTGGATATCGGCAACGGGCGCCCGGTCGCCGCCCGGCAGCGCCAGGGTGCCATTCGCCGAGACACGGGCCTCGCGACTGGCCAGCGTCAGCTTGTCCAGATGCACGGCCAGCGTGCCGTCGTCCCGGCGTTGCCAGTCGAGCCCGCCGCTCAGCCCGCTGATGGCCAGCTGGCCGTTGAGATAGCGCTTGGCCGACAGCGTGCCGCCGGCGTCTTCAAAGACCAGCGAATGCCGGCCGCCGGACTGGCGATAGCGGCCGTCGAGCGGGCCGAAGGCCAGCGCCGGATCGTCGACGCGTAGATCGGCAAACGATACGTCGAGCGTGGGCGCGGTATCGGGATGCCAGTTCAGCTCGGCTTTCGGGAGTGTGCCCTGGATATCGGTATCGGCCAGTTGCGGTACACGCCAGCGGGCAAGCCGCAGCACGAGTGCGCTGGGCAGATGGCGGGCATCGGCCGTCAGCGCGTGTGTTTCGGTATCGAAGGTGGCCCGGGCGGCCATGTCGGGCGGTGTCTGCAGGGCCCCGCCGATCTGGCCGAGGCGTGCGGTGATGTGCCGGAAGCCCGGATCGCTGTCGAGGTCGAATACGGCACGGAACGCCGGGATGAGCGGGGCCGCCTGATTGGCGTCGGCGCGCTGGACGGCCGCCGAGGCCAGGGTGAGTCGTGTATCGACCAGGCGCGCGCCGTCAAGCCGGCCGTCGAGCGACAGATCGGCCTTGCCGCCGGCCAGGCGTGCCGGATCGGACCGCCCGGTGCGGGCGACGGCGAGCGGGTCGAGCCCGGTCAGATGCGCCGAGAAGCGGCCGCCCGTGGGGGCGTCCAGGGCCCCTTTGAGTGATGCGTGTGCGCTGACCCGGCCGAGCCAGTCGGGCCCGTCGGCCGCGATCTGGGCCAGCAATTCGTTGCCGTCGCTGTTGGCCAGCGACAGATCGATGTGGTTCCAGGTGCCGTGGCCGCCCGGCAGGCCGGGCGCGTCGACGGCAATCCGGGCATCACGCACCGAGATGCGGGCCAGCGTCCGGCGCAGCGCGGCCAGACGCGCGGGCGTCAGGAATGTGTTGTCACCTTGCGGCCAGTCCGCCAGATGCAGCTGCCCATCGTCGCTTACGAGTCGGGCCGCCGGGTGCGAGACGATGAGGCCGTCGGGCAGGCGCTGGCCGGACAGCAGCGACGAGAGCGAGAACTCGAAGCCCAGTTTGTCGGCGGTCAGCGCGGGTTGCTGGCGGCCGTGATGCACGATGCGCACGTCGGACAGATACAGGATCGGCCCGTGCCACCCCCAGCCGAGGGACAGGCTGTCGACGTGGATGTCGGCATCGATCCGGGCACCGATGCGCTCGACCAGGGCGTTGCGATACTGGGGTGCGAAGTGATCGAGCAGGCGAACGCCGCCGACCAGCAGGCCCGCGGCCACGAGCACGCCGGCCACGATGATGACGACAGTGCGCTTGAACCAACCACGCCGCGGCCGGGGCCGCGTGTCGCTCATGCGGCGGGTCTCGCGGCGAGTGGTGGGTTGTCCGATACCGTGGGGCCGTGCATGCAGAACTCGACAGACGATCGGCGGAGCGCGACGGGCGCGATCATGCGGCGACGCGAGTACGGCCTTTCAGCTTACATGACCACGACATCGAATTGTTCGGGGCCATAGAGGCTCTCGGCCTGGAGCCGGATCCGGCACCCCAGATCGCCGCCGAGCTGGGACAGGGCCTCGGCCTGATTGTCGAGCAGCTCGTCTACGACATCGGGAGCGGCCAGCACGAGCAGTTCGGTCGGTGAATCGAGCCCGCTGCGCTGGCGCATGCGCCGGCCGATCTCGCGAAACAGTTCGAAGACCACGGTGGCCGGGGTCTTGACGTAACCCCGGCCGCTACAGGTCTCGCAGGGGGCGCACAGCATGTGCTCGAGCGACTCGCGGGTGCGCTTGCGCGTGACTTCGACCAGCCCGAGCGCAGAGACGTGGCCGACCGTGGTCTTGGCCGGATCCGCGGCCAGTGCCCCGGCCAGCTGTGTCAGCACCTGCTGCTTGTGGCCGGCATCGACCATGTCGATGAAGTCGATCACGATGATGCCGCCGAGATTGCGCAGGCGCAGCTGTCGGGCGATCGTCTGGGCCGCTTCGAGATTGGTGCGCAGCACGGTCTGTTCCAGACTGCGCGTGCCCACGAACCCGCCGGTGTTCACGTCGACGGTGATCATCGCCTCGGTCTGCTCGATGATCAGAAAGCCGCCCGATTTCAGTGGCACCTTCGGCTGAAGGGCGCGTTCGATCGCCTCCTCGATGCCGTACTGGGCGAACAGCGGCGTGGCTTCATCGTGCAGCTGGACCCGGTCGGCGAATTCCGGTGCGAAGCGTCGGGCGAAGGTCTGCATGTCGGCCCAGGCGCGTGCGTCGTCGATCAGGACCACGCTCACCTCGGGCGTGAGCAGATCCCGCAGCATGCGGATCGGAAGCGGCAGGTTGCCGTAGACCAGCGTCTCCACCGGGACTTGCTTGGCCTGTTCGGTGATATCGGACCAGATCGTGGCCAGAAACCGCATGTCGGCGGCCAATGCGGCGATATTGCAGTCGTCGGCGACCGTTCGCACGATGAAGCCGCCGGTCAGCCCCAGATGTTCGCGCAGTGTCACCACGCCGTCGTGCAGACGGGCACGCTCGGTATCGGACTCGATCCGGGCCGAAACGCCGATGCGCGGCGTATAGGGCATATAAACCAGAAACCGCGAGGGAATCGCCAGATCCGTGGTCAGTCGGGCGCCCTTGCTGCCCATGGCATCGCGCGTGACCTGCACGAGCAGTCGCTGACCGGCGGCGAGCTGGTTCTCGATGCGTGGCGTCGGGGTGTCGGCCGACAGATGCGTGGGGCGCACGATGTCGGACAGCTGCAGGAATGCGGCCCGCTCCAGCCCGATGTCGATGAAGGCAGCCTGCATGCCGGCCAGCACCCGCTGGACGACGCCCAGATAGATGTTGCCGACCGTGCTCGCGGTCGCATCGCGCTGCACGTGAATATCCTGGAGCACGCCGTTCTCGATCTGGGCGGCGCGCGTCTCGCCGTGGCCGGCGTTGACCAGAATCTCGATGCGCGGCGTGCCGGGATCGTCAACGGGGGCAGCGCTACTCACAGGCGCCAAGTCCTTGTGCACTCGGCCGAAAACAGCGGGCAATAATCATGAGCCAATTGTTGTCGAGGCACGCGCCGGTTCGCAACTCAACAAACATCGTAGGGCGTCTCGTCAGCAGATCGGCAGTTGTCCCAGCGGCCCAGGCGGCGGCCGGAGAGGCCGTCGCGAATGCGGCGTGGCATGCGCCACGTGCGCGGGCGACAACGGCGGATGGCTGCCGCTGGGCCGCGGGCGCATCGGGTTATCCCGCCGGCGACGCCATGCCGCGTGGCGGTCGGCGCCTTGCCTGGCCTCATCGGTGAGGCAATACGGCTGTCTATTGCGCGACGACAGGCCCGAGCCATTATCGAGGTTTCGCCCGAGCGCTGTGTTGCCGGCCCTGTCTCGTGTTCGGCCCACCGCGAGCCATCGCATCGCGATCCGGCCACGTCCAAGGCGCCCGATGCCGCCGAGGTCCATCGTCGATGGCTGGCGCGCCGGGCGCGTGCGAGACCGCAACGGGTATCACCGCATCAGGCGCGATGATAAGGGTGACCGATCAGGATGCTGTGGGCGCGGAAGAGTTGTTCGGCCAGGATCACGCGGACCAGCGGATGGGGCAGCGTCAGAGCGGACAGTGCGCGTCGTGTGTGCGCGGCTGCCAGCGATGCCGGGCCCAGCCCGTCCGGGCCACCGACCAGAAGACAGCGATCGCGACCGTCGCCGAGCCAGCCGCGCAGATCCTCGGCCAGGGTTTTTGTCTGCCAGGGCTTGCCGTCGACGGCAAGCGCGATCACATGGTCGTCGCGTCCGATGGCCTTGAGCATGCGCTCGTCCTCGGCCGCGATCGCACGAGCCGTATCGCCGCTCTTGCGATCACCGGGCGCGATCTCGACCAGCTCCAGCCGACATTCGCGTGGCAGGCGCTGGGCATAATCGTCGTAGGCCGTGGTCACCCACTTGGGCATGCGACGGCCGACGGCGATCAGGCGGATACGCACGTCGTGCGTCGTTCAGGAGCGGGCGCTGTCGTTCTCGGGCGCCGCCAGGTCGACGTCCCAGAGTTTCTCGATCTGGTAATAGGCACGGGCGACCGGCTGCATGATGTGTACCAGCACCCCGTTGAGGTCGATGAGCACCCATTCGGCCTGTTCCATGCCTTCGACCCGCGGGGCCAGGCCCTCGGCCTTGGCATTGACGACCAGCGTCTCGCCGAGCCGTTTGACGTGCCGGTTGGAGCGCCCGGTGCAGATCACCATCCAGTCGGCGATCGTGGTCAGGCCGGACACATCCAGCACCTTGACGGACTCGCCCTTGAGCTCATCGACGGCGGCTACGGCCATGCGCAGCAACGGCTGATCGTCGGGAATGCTTGCCAGCAGCGACGCGTCGGTGTGTTGTTCGTCGGCAGTCATCATTCGGCGGATTGCGCAGGCGCGCGGTAGATATCGGTATCCATAATGTCTTCGAGGATCACCTCGGGCAAGAGATAGCGGGGGCTGGCGCCGGTCGCGATCAGCGCGCGGATACGGCTGGCCGAGATCGCCAGTGGCGGCGGGGCGTAGCTGTAGATCGCCCCGGCAAGATGTTCGTGCAGTGCGCGGATATCATCGACGCCGCGTTCGGCAAGCAGCTCGCGGGCTTCCGGTGCCAGTTCGGCATGCAGCCCCGGTCGCTCGATGAGCACGATATGCGCGTGTTCGAAAAGCGCCTCCCAGCGATGCCAGGACGGCAGCTTGGCGAACACGTCGCGCCCCATGATCAGACACAGCGGCCGATCCGGAAAATCGGTGCGCAGCGAGGCCAGGGTATCCACGGTGTAGGAATGGCCACGGCGCAGCAGTTCGCGATCGTCGAGCGCGAGCAGCGGTTCATCGGCGGTCGCGACCCGAATCCACTTGGCCCGCTGGCCGGGTGTGGCACCGGGTTGTTCGCGATGCGGCGGCCGGCCGTTGGGAATCAGGCGCACCTGGGCGAGCTTGAGCTCGGTGGCCAGTTCCATGGCCAGCCGCAGGTGGCCGTTGTGTACCGGGTCGAACGTGCCGCCCAGAATACCAATGGGCGCGCCGGGGGCGCCGGTCGGAGCTTGTTTAGCGGACATGGCCATCGCCGAAGACAACGTATTTCTGGGAAGTCAGCCCTTCCAGGCCGACCGGGCCGCGCGCATGCAGCTTGTCGGTGGAGATGCCGATCTCGGCGCCGAGGCCGTATTCGAAGCCGTCGGCGAAGCGGGTCGAGGCATTGACCATGACCGAGGCCGAATCCACGGCGCGGATGAACGCGCGGGCTCGGGTGACGTTTTCCGTGACGATCGCATCAGTATGGTGCGAGCCCCAGGTTTCGATATGGTCGATGGCGGCGTCCATGTCGGCAACGATGCGCACGGCCAGGGTAGGGGCGAGATATTCCGCTGCCCAGTCTTCATCCCCGGCCGGGGCGATCTCCGGGCCCAGCAGCTTGCGGGTGGCCGCACAGCCGCGCAGCGTCACACCGGCCTGCATCAGGTCCGCGGCCAGCGGCACCAGCACGCGTTCGGCCGCGGCTTCGGCCACGAGCAGCGTTTCCATCGTGTTGCAGGTGCCGTAGCGCTGGGTCTTGGCGTTGACCGCGATGGCCACGGCCTTGTCGCGATCGGCATCGTCGTCGACGTAGACATGACAGACGCCGTCCAGATGCTTGATGACCGGCATGCGCGCATTCTCGGCCACGAACTCGATCAGCGACTTGCCGCCACGCGGGACGATCACGTCGATGTATTCGGGCATGGCGAGCATGGCGGCCACGGCTGCGCGATCGCTGGTCTCGACGATCTGGACCGCATCGCCCGGCAGGCCGGCGTCGGTCAGTCCGCGCGCCACCGCGGCCGCGATCGCCTGATTGGAATGCAGCGATTCCGAGCCGCCGCGCAGGATCGCGGCGTTGCCGGACTTCAGGCAGAGTGCGGCAGCATCGGCGGTCACGTTCGGGCGCGATTCGTAGATGATGCCGATTACCCCGAGCGGCACGCGCATGCGGCCGACCTGGATGCCCGAGGGACGGAAGTTCAGATCGGTGAGGCTGCCGATCGGATCCGGCAGCGCGGCTACCTGACGCAGACCCTCAGCCATGCGTTCGATACGCGCCGCACTCAGTTCCAGACGCTCGATCGCGGCCGCATCCAGACGGGCGCGCGCTTCTTTCACGTCCCGGGCGTTGGCGGCGAGGATCGTGTCGCTGCGCTGGATGAGCGCCTCGGCGATGGCGAACAGGGCAGCGTTCTTCTCGCCCGGTTCGGCCGCGGCCATGCGTCGGGCGGCACGTCGCGCGCGCACGCCCATATCCTGCATCCGGTGGTCTGTCCGTTCCGCGTCGCTGCCGCGGGGTGTTTCGCGAAGGTTCGCGCTCATGGCGATGATCTGTCAGTCAATGGATCGGCGGAAGTCGCTGCCGTGGGCTGTTTGCCCGACAGCGCAATGGTCAATGTTAACAGTTCGTCCCAGGCCCGGCCCGATGCGGCGCCCTTGTTGATCGCATCCAGCCGCGCGGCCTGGACCAGCAGGCGCGCCAGATGGGCCGGATCGGCCTGGCGCGCCACGCGCGTGAGCTGACGTTTCTTGGGCGCCGGCAGAAAGATCTTGCCGAAGAACGCATCCAGCCGGTTGGCCCGCGCAGCCAGCGCGGCCTGGTAGAGCGTGCGCAGGTCGTTGACCAGGGCCCAGGTGATCGGCACCGCATCCACGCCTTCGGCCCGCAGGCGCGACAGACTCTTGAGCGCACCGGCCGTGTCACCGTCCAGGGCCTTGGCCGGCAGGTCGAAGATATCGAAACGGGCATGGTCGGCCGCGGCCTCGGCCGCCGCGGCCCGATCGACGGTCGTGTCCGGATACAGCAGGGCCAGACGATCAATCTCCTGGGCGGCGGCCAGCAGGTTGCCTTCGTTCTGTGTGGCGAGTAGCTGAATAGCGTCGTCCTGCAGGCGCAGGTCGCGCGTCTTGGCACGCGCACCGATCCAGGCGGCCATGCGCGAGGCCGGCATCGGCCAGGCGAAGCTGACCACGCCCGCCTTGGCGACGGCCTTGTACCACGCACTCTTGCGCGCCGAGGCCGCCAGCCCCGGGGCGACGATCAGCAGCAGCGTGTCGGGCGTATCGCGGGCCACGAAATCGCTGATCGCGGCGCTGCCAGCCTTGCCGCCCGGGCCCTTGTCGGGCAGATGCAGCTCGACGATGCGGCGTTCGGCGAACAACGACTGGGTCGCGCCGGCCTCGGCCAGCTGGGACCAGTCGAAGCCGGGTTCGGCGTGCAGGATGTCGCGCTCGTCGAAACCCTCGTCGCGGGCACGTCGCCGGATTGCATCCGCGGCCTCGACGACGTGCAGTGGCTCTGCGCCAGCCACCAGATAACAGCGCGCCAGCGGGTGACGTGCGAACTCGCGCTCGAAGTCGTCGGCGCGAATGTCCATCAGTCGAAGTTGCGTCCGTAGAAGATATCGGTGATCTCGCCGGCGATCCGGGCCGTGAGCCGTTCGGCTTCGGCATCGGTCAGATCGGCGGCGTTCTCGGCGAACAGATATTCATCGAGATCGAACTCGGTCAGGCGCATCTTCGTGTGGAAGATACGCTCCGAGAGGACGTTCACATCCACCATCTGATAACGATCGCGAATGTCGGCCGGGATGTAATCCTGGATCGAGGCGATCTTGTGATCGATGAAATGCTTGTTGCCGTCCACGTCGCGCGTGAAGCCACGCACGCGATAATCCAGCGTCACGACATCGGATTCGAAGCTGCGGATCAGATGATCGAGTGCCTTGAGCGGCGAGATCAGCCCGCAGGTCGAGACATCGATATCGGCACGGAACGTGGAGATGCCGTCGTCCGGATGAAATTCAGGATAGGTGTGCACCGTGATGTGGCTCTTGTCGAGATGGCCCACCACGGCATCCGGCAACGGGGTTTCGTAGGCCGATTCCTCGGCGATCAGAATGGTGACCGAGGCACCTTCCGGCTCGTAGTCCTGACGGGCCACGTTGAGGATCTGGGCACCGATGATGTCGGAGACCTCGGTCAGAATCTGCGTCAGCCGATCGGCGTTGAAGACCTCGTCGAGATACGAGATATAGGCCCGGCGCTGCTCATGCGTACGGGCATAGCAGATGTCGTAGATATTGAACGACAGCGATTTCGTCAGGTTGTTGAACCCGTGCAGCCGAAGCTTGTCCATGGCGAAATCCGCAGGTGGCGAGGTAGCGAGTCCGCAAGTATCCGCGAGAACCGCGGGCGGTCAAGCCGCGGCTTCGATCGCGTAGCTGTGCGTCATGTTGACCGCGGCTGAAAGCATGATCGAGGCCGAGCAGTATTTCTCTGCCGAGAGCTGCACGGCACGGGCGACGTGCTTCTCGTTCAGATCGCGGCCTGTGACGATGAAATGCACGTGGATGTCGGTGAAGACTCTGGGCTCGGTTTCGGCTCGCGTGCCGTCGACCTCGATCCGGCAGTCCGTGACCTGCTGGCGCGATTTTTTCAGGATATGCATCACATCCATGGCACTGCAGCCGCCGACCGACAAGAGCATCATCTCCATGGGCCGGAAGCCGGCGTTCTCGCCGCCCAGATCGGGGGGGCCGTCGATGGTCACGCGATGGCCGGAATCGGCCGCACCGGCAAAACTGAGCCCGTCGTTCCAGTCGAGTGTCGCTTTCATGCCGAGATGGGGTTGTGAAATCCGATCAGCCTACCTTGGGGGCGATATTGCGGTAAAAAAAGCGAGGCGCGGGGCGCGGGCATCAGCGGGCCTGAGCGACGACCCGTCATGCCAATAAAAAAGGCGCGATCCGCTGGATCGCGCCTTGAAGGCTGCCCGGCATGACGCCGGGCGAGCCGCCCTAGTTGTCGTTGCCGGTCAGGACACCGGTCACTCCGTCGAGGATACCGCCGAGCACGCCGAGCAACGTGTCGGTCAGATTATCCAGTGCGCTCACCAGGTCAGTGGCCAGAGCGTTGCCCTGGGCGCTGTCGGCCAGGGCCGACAGATCCAGATCGCCGAGTACGGCCTGCAACGACGACAGGCTGTTGTTGACCTCGTTATCGCTGTTATTGCCGGTCAGGCTGATCTGCGAGAGCGCGCCTGACAGCCGATCCAGTGCCTGGGTCACATCGTTTGGCAGGGCATTGCTGCCGTCGCCTGGGTCGATGGCGCCCAATGTGTTGCTGATATTGGTGAGCAGGCTTTCGAGTACATCGCCATCCAGATCGTTCGTGCCGTCAGCGACGTTGGCACGAAGCCGGGACAGGCTCTGGGTCAACAGGGCCACCGGGTTGGCTGCGTTGTCGCCGAGTGTTGACTGCAGCTGCGTACGCAGGCTCGAGAGAGTCGAGGCCAACGCGTCGCTGTCCAGCGTGTCGAGATCGGCGTTGGTGAGTGAGGCCAGCAGCGACTGCAACGCGTTGTCATCGTCCGAGTTGCCCGCATCCAGGCTCTCGATCGTGGCGCGCAGGTTGTCCAGCAGATTGTTCGTGGCTGCGCTGACCCGGCCATCGCCGCCGTCGAGATTCGAGATGGCACTCCGGAGCTGGCTCAGGCTGCCCGACAGCGCGTCATTGATCTGCCCACTGTCGTCCAGATTGGCGAGCTGGTCGATGACTTGCGTGATGGCCCGCTGTACGGCAGCGGTCGGGCCGTTGGTGCTGGCATCGCCGTCGCCCAGCCCGGCCAGCGTGCCCTGGAGGTCGCTCAGCGCACCGCGCAGCGCGTTGGTGTCGTCGTCATCGCCCGCATTGAAACCCTGGAGACCCGTGGTCAGACCCGTGACGAGACTGTCGAGCGAATAGTCGCCGCCGGCCATGGTCAGTTCGCTGAGCTGACTCTGCAGGCTCGACAGAGCGTTGTTGACGTCGCCGGACAAACCCGCGGTATCGCCCGCGCCCAGCACCTGGGCCAGCAGATCGGTGACGCGATCGACCGTGTCGTTGAGCGCATCGGATATCTCGTTGTCGTTGCCGAGGTTGGTGAGCTGCCCCGTCAGATCATCCAGGGCGTTGGACAATTGCGCGGTGGTATTCGTCTGCCCGTCGTCGTCGTTCGTCGTGCCGTTCTGGACACAAGCCGAATACACGTCGACGTTGGATAGCGCGTTGACGCCGCCGTTGAGCTGCAGCCGAATCGAATCGAAGCGCTGATCGGTATTGACGAGCACCAGCCGTCGGCTGTTGTCGCCAATCAGGCCGAGCAGGTCGAGATTGAGCACATCCGAGTCGTTCGAGTCGGCGACTTCCTGGCCGTCGTTGAACAGCGTGACCTGCAGGCTGCGGATGATATCGGCGGTCAGCACATTGTCCGGACGCGAAACCACGAAACCGACGCGGCGATTGCCGCTATACGGGCTGCCGGAATTGATGCGGATGAAGGCGCTGCCGCCGGCTGCGCCGACGGTCGTGTTCAGACGTGCCGCATTATCGAGATTGGCATCGATCGCATTGTCCGCGTCTGTGACGCCGCAGAGGACACAGACGCCGCTGCTGCCCGAATCGACCGTGAAATCGGTATCGCTGTCATCGGCATTGGCGAGCGGCATGTAGGCCGCGTTCTCGTCAAAGCTGCAGGCCGTTGCCGCGACCGGCGAATCGTTGTCGCAGACATCACCCACGCCATCGTCGTCGTCGTCGGCCTGATCGGGGTTGGGTGTCGTCGGGCAGTTGTCCTGGCCGTTCGGCACACCATCGCCGTCGGCGTCGTTGTTGTCGCCGACGCTGCCGCCGCTGCCGCCGCTGCCGTCGCTGCCGTCGCTGCCGTCGCTGCCGTCGCTGCCGTCGCTGCCGTCGCTGCCGTCGCTGCCGTCGCCGTCGCCGTCGCCGTCGCCGTCGCCGTCGCCGCTGCCGCTGCCGTTGCCGTCGCCGCTGCCGCTGCCGCTGCCGCTGCCGCTGCCGCTGCCGCTGCCGCTGCCGCTGCCGCTGCCGCTGCCGCTGCCGCTGCCGCTGCCGCTGCCGCTGCCGCTGCCGTTGCCGTTGCCGTTGCCGTTACCGTTGTTGCCATCGGCATCGTCATTGCCGTCGCAGGCATCGCCGATCCCGTCGCCGTCGCTGTCCATCTGGTCAGGGTTGGCGGTCAGCGGGCAGTTGTCGGCGTCGTTGGCGACCCCATCGCCGTCGCGGTCGTTGTCGCAGGCATCGCCGACGCCATCGCCGTCGGTATCGGTCTGGTCGGGATTGGCATTCGCCGGGCAATTGTCCTGATCATCAGGGATGCCGTCGTCATCGGTATCGGTCGGGCTGCTGCTGCTGCTGTCGTTGCCGGACGACCCGCCGAGGTCGACGTTCTTGTCATCGCTGCAGCCGGCGATGGCCAGGGCACAGGCCATCATCAGCGCCAGCAGCACGTGCTGGAAGCTACGCATCGCGGATTCTCCCCCGTTTATCGCCGTCCGGATGACGGCGTGTTTATCGGAGAATCGACGGTCGCGAGCGTGTCATTCGGTTGTCAAATATAGTTATCACGCGTATTCAAGCGTTAATAAATATTAACAGCTTTGTTTTTTGGAAATTCTTGTTTTTCAGCTTTTTGGATTTCTGGCATCGGTCCCAGAAAGACCAAGGTCTATTGCGTGCAATTTTTTCGACACGAAACTATTGCGCTATCGCGCGACCCGCCTGTGAGCGAACTGCGGCAGGAAATGCCGGGCTGGTCGATCGGGCCTTCAGGCCATGAGCCGTTGCAGTGCAGCCCCCGGGTCGGGCTGTCGCATGAACGATTCTCCGACCAGGAAAGCGCCGAAATCGATCGCGGTCAGGCGTGCGATATCGTCGGGCGTGAAGATTCCGGATTCGCTGACCAGCAGTCGGCCATCGGGAATCCGGGTCCGCAGTGTGCGGCTCACATCGAGTGTGGTCTCGAACGTCTTGAGATCGCGGTTGTTGATGCCGAGTATGGTGCGCGACGGTAGTGCCAGGACACGGTCGAGCTCGGCCGCGGTATGGACCTCGGCCAGGACGTCCATGCCCAGCTCGACGGCACGGGCGGCGAGTGTCTGCATCAGGTCGTCCGACAGGGCGGCGACGATCAAAAGGATACAATCGGCGCCGAGGGCCCGGGATTGATCGATCTGGATCGGATCGATCATGAAATCCTTGCGCAGGACCGGCAGATCGCAGGCGTTACGTGCCAGCGCCAGAAACGTATCGTCGCCCTGAAAATAATCGCGATCGGTCAGCACCGACAGACAGGCCGCGCCGCCGGCCTCGTAGCGTTCGGCCAGCCAGGCGACGTCGAAATCCTCGCGGATGAGCCCGCGGCTGGGCGATGCCTTCTTGATCTCGGCGATCACCGCTTTCGGGTGCCGCGCGCTCAGGGCGGCCGCGAAGCCGCGCGGCGCGTCGGCCGACTCGATGGCGGCCGCGAGGCGTCCGGTATCCAGCTGTCGCCGATACGCGGCCAGTTCCTCGCGCTTGGTCGCCAGAATGCGATCGAGAACCGTATCGGTGGTCTGAATGCTCATTGTTTTCTCTCTTGCCCGACGCGGGCGGCGCGATGACGAGATCAGCGTTGGGCCCGGCGATGCGTGAAATCGGCGATATCGACGAGCCGCCGGGCGGCAACGCCCGATTCGATCGTCTGTTTCGCGCGGGCCACGCCGGTCGCCAGATCCGGGCATACCCCGCCAACGTAGAGCGCGGCCCCCGCGTTGAAGGCCACGATATCGGCGGCCGGCGACGTCCGACCCGACAATACATCCCGCACGGTCACCAGGCTCTGCTGGGCATCGGCCACGCGCAGTGTGTCGAGTGTGGCTCGCTCCAGTCCGACATCCTCGGGCGCGATCTTGTAGGTACGCACCGTGCCGTCCTTGAGCTCGGCGACGCGCGTCGGCGCGTTGATCGACAGCTCGTCGAGCCCATCTTCGCCGTGGACGACCATGACATGGCGAGAGCCGAGCCGGTGCAGTACATGCGCAAGCGGTTCACACAGATGGCCGTTAAACACACCCATGAGCTGATTGCGCGCACCCGCCGGGTTGGTCAAGGGCCCCAGCAGGTTGAACAACGTGCGGATACCCAGCGCCTTGCGTACCGGTACGGCGTGCTTCATCGCGCCGTGATGGGCCGGGGCGAACATGAAGCCGGCGCCGAGCTCGCGGATACAGGCCCCCACGTCGGCCGGCGAGGTTTCCAGCGCGATGCCGGCCCGCTCCAGTAGATCTGCGCTGCCGGACTTGCTGGAGACCGAGCGGTTGCCGTGCTTGGCCACATGGCCGCCGGCCGCGGCGGCCACGATGGCGGCCGCGGTCGAGACATTGAAGATGCCGGCGCCGTCGCCGCCCGTGCCGCAGGTATCGACGAGGCTGTCGGCCAGGGCGTCATCGACCGGGACCGGGGTGGCCAGCTCGCGCATCACCGCGGCAGCCGCGGCGATCTCCTCGATGGTTTCGCCCTTGATGCGCAGACCCATGAGGAAGGCGCCGATCTGTGAGTCCTCGGCGCCGCCCGTCATCAGCGAGCGCATCGCCGCGGCCATGCGCTCGCCGTCGAGATCGCGCCCGCGGGCGATGTCGTCGAGCAGGGCGGCGTCGATCATGGGGTGGGCCCGGCCGGCAGTTCGCCGCAGCGTTTCAAAAATGTGCGCAGCATCTCGTGGCCGTGATCCGACAGGATCGATTCCGGATGGAACTGCACGCCCTCGGCGCCGGTGGGGGTATGGATCAGCCCCATGATCTCGTCCATCGAGCCGTCATCATGCTCGGTCCAGGCGGTGATCTCGAAATCGTCCGGCAGCCCGTCGCGGCCCACGATCAGCGAGTGATATCGCGTGGCCGTCAACGGATCGGCCAGATTCTCGAACACACCGCGACCGGTGTGATGGATCGCCGAAGTCTTGCCGTGCATGACCTGACGCGCCCGCACGACCTCGGCGCCGAATGCCTGGCCGAGCGCCTGATGACCCAGGCACACGCCGAAGATCGGCAGCCGGCCGGCCAGTCGTGCCATCAGCTCGACAGACACCCCGGCCTCGGTGGGCGTGCACGGCCCGGGCGAGACGACCACGCCGGCCGGGGCCAGGGCCTCGATCTCGTCGACCGTGATCTCGTCGTTGCGTACGACGTGCACTTCGGCCTCGAGCTCGCCCAGATACTGCACCAGGTTGTAGGTGAACGAGTCGTAGTTGTCGAGCATCAGGATCATGACGCCTCCCCGGCACCCTGTGTGGTGCGTCGCGTTGCCAGGCCCTGTTCGGCCAGCGCGGCCGCGCGCATCACCGCACGGGCCTTGTTCATCGTCTCTTCCCACTCGGCAGCGGGCTCGGAATCGGCCACGATGCCACCGCCGGCCTGGACGTGGATCTCGCCGTCCTTGATCACGGCCGTACGGATGGCGATGGCCAGATCCATGCTGCCGTTGCCGGCCATATAGCCGACCGCGCCGCCATAGACGCCGCGCTTGACCGGCTCGATCTCGTCGATGATCTCCATGGCCCGGATCTTCGGCGCGCCCGAGAGCGTGCCGGCCGGAAACGCGGCTCGCAGGGCATCCATCGGGGTCAGATCGGCCCGTAGTCGTCCGGTGACGTTGGAGACGATATGCATGACATGGGAATAACGCTCGATGGCCATGCGTTCGGTCAGCTGGACGCTGCCCGGCTCGCATACGCGGCCCACGTCGTTGCGGCCCAGATCGATGAGCATCAGGTGCTCGGCGATCTCCTTCGGATCGGCCAGCAGATCGTCGGCCAGGGCTTCGTCCTCGGCGGCATCCATACCGCGCTTGCGGGTGCCGGCGATCGGCCGGACCGTGACTTCGCCGTCCATGGCGCGTACCAGAATTTCCGGCGAGGCGCCGACGACGTGATGATCGGCGAAGTTGAAGAAGAACATGTAGGGCGAGGGATTCAGGCTCCGCAGTGCCCGGTACAGCGACATCGGCTCGGCGTTGAACGGCGCCGAGAGCCGCTGGCTGGGCACGACCTGCATCACGTCCCCGGCCTGCGTGTAATCGCGGATTCGGGCGACAGCGTCCTTGTACCCGGCCTCGGTCAGGCCGGAGACGAAGCCGCTGTCGTCCAGCGCCGGCGTGTCGGCATCCGTGCGGGTCGCGGCCTGGGGCAGCGGGGCATCGAGCGCATCCAGTATCGCATCCAGCCGCTTGGCGACCCGCGCACGGTCGGCGTCGTCGCCGGTGATGTGGTGCGCCACGACGTAGAGCTTGCCCGACAGGTTGTCGAAGATCACCAGCTCTTCGGCCACCAACAGCAGGATATCCGGCAGCCCGAGCGGATCGGCCTTGTCAGCGCCGCCCGCGGCCAGGCGCGGCTCGATATAACGAATCGTATCGTAGCCGAAATAACCGACGAGGCCGCCGGTCAGGCGTGGCAGCTCGGGTAGCCGCGGCAGTGGGCGCGCGTCGTTGAACGCCTGGATCCAGGCCAACGGATCGGCTGTCTCGACGGTCTCGGGCGGCGCGCCGTCGCGCTCGTGGACCAGGGTCTGGCCCGTCACCCGGATCCGTTCGGTGGCCGGCAGGCCGATCAGCGAATATCGCCCCCAGCGCTCGCCGCCCTGGACGGACTCGAGCAGGAAGGAATACGGCGCATCGGCGACCTTGAGATAGGTCGAAAGCGGGGTGTCGAGATCGGCCAGCGCCTCGACCACCATGGGCGTACGCGAGACGAGCCGGGAATCAGCGGACTGGGACATAACGCATCGTTCGATTTTCAAGCAACAAGGATAAAGGCGCTCACGTGCGCCGACCGGGCGAGTTCAGCCTCGCCAGCCTGCCTTGCGCCATCGCCAGGCCGCGTCGAATGCGCGGGACACGGCGTGCTTGGAACGATTCGTCGTCATGCGGAAATCCTGCCGTATCTCGCCCGGCTTGCCAAGCCGGACGGCTGCGCGAAGAACGGGGTGATGCATCACCGGGCGTCGGCGCGGTTTCAACCCGCCGCGAGGGCCTGTTTCATGGCCGAGATGGTCTGGCCGTAGTCGTCGGTACCGAAGATCGCCGAGCCGGCGACGAAGGTATCGGCGCCGGCGCTGGCGATATCGGCGATGTTGTCGATCTTCACGCCCCCGTCGACCTCGATACGAATTTCTCGATCAGTGCCGGCGACCACGGTGTCGATGATGTCGCGGGCTTCGGCGATCTTGCCCAGCGACTCGGGGATGAACGACTGGCCGCCGAAACCGGGGTTCACCGACATGATCTGAATGATATCGATCTTGTCGAGAACGTATTTCAGCCATTCCAGCGAGGTTGCCGGGTTGAACACGAGCCCGGTCTTGCAGCCCAGATCCCGCGCCAGGGCCAGACTGCGATCGACGTGGCGCGTGGCCTCCGGGTGGAAGGTGATCGAGGCGGCGCCGGCGTCGGCGAAGCCGCGGATGAGCTCGTCGACCGGCTCACACATCAGGTGCACATCCAGCGGCACATCGGGATGGGTGTCGGCCAGGCGCTTGGCCAGTGCCTTGCAGACCGGCGGGCCGAAGGTCAGGTTCGGCACGTAGTGATTGTCCATGACGTCGAAATGGATCCACTCCGCCCCGGCGGCGATGACGGCATCGCACTCGTCGCCCAGCGCGGCCATGTCGGCCGACAGGATCGAAGGGGCGACGATCGGAGCGAACGGGGAGCGGGCCATGACGCAGTCCAGCGGGGAGAAATATGGACGCTACGCTCGACCAAACCTGCGGACGAGTCAAGCACGCCGCTGCCGAGACGCGCGCCCGGTCTGCCCGAGCCGGCGATGCGGTCCACGTCGGGCGCGATGGGGGCTACCCGTGCGCGGACTCGCACGAAACATCAACAGGCCCTAGAATTTCGCCCTTTGTCGATCCGCTGACAGGACCGCCCGCCATGGCCGATACGCTCTTTCAATCCGAGATCCAGTCGCTGCCGCTCGTGATGCGCGGCAAAGTGCGCGATGTCTATGCGGTGGGTGTCGATCATCTGTTGATCGTCACCACGGATCGGCTGTCGGCCTTCGATGTGATCCTGCCCGACCCCATTCCCGGCAAGGGCCGGGTGCTGACCGAAGTCTCGAACTTCTGGTTCGAGTTCTTTGCCGGCACGGTCGCCGATCAGCGCGCCGATATCCCGCTCTGGCAGGTCTTGAGTGATACCGAACTCGCCCAGGTCGAGGGCCGGGCCGTGGTGGTCAAGCGTCTCGATGCGTTGCCGGTCGAGGCGGTGGTGCGCGGCTATGTTGTCGGCTCCGGCTGGAAGGACTATCAGGCCACGGGGGCGATTTCCGGCATCGAGCTGCCGGCCGGGCTGCGCCAGGCCGAGAAGCTGGCCGAACCGATCTTCACCCCGGCGACCAAGGCCGCGGCGGGCGATCACGACGAGACCATCGCCTTTGCCCGCATGGCCGAGATCGTGGGCGAGGCCCGTGCCGCCGAAATCCGTGATGTCTCGATCGATCTGTACACGCGGGCGGCGGCCTACGCCGCCGAGCGCGGCATCCTGATCGCCGATACCAAGTTCGAGTTCGGTCTCGATCACAACGACCGACTGGTGCTGATCGACGAAGCGCTCACCCCGGACTCGTCGCGGTTCTGGCCGGCGGACAGCTACGAGATCGGCACCAGCCCGGCCAGTTTCGACAAGCAGTACGTGCGCGACTATCTGGAAACGCTGGATTGGGACAAGACCGCCCCCGGCCCGCGCCTGCCGGACGACGTCATCGCCAATACGGCGGCCAAATACGCCGAGGCACGCGATCGGCTGATTCGGGACTGACGCGTCGTGCACGTGCGCGCCATGGCGCCGGCCGACGCGCCCGTCGTGGCGCGGATCCAGCGCGATGCCTGGCGCGCGGCCTATGCGGGTATCGTACCGGCCGATTATCTCGCAGCCATGGATCTCGTCGCGCTGACGCGGACCTGGGCAGCGCGGATCACGCACGATATGCCGGCGTTGATCGGATACGTGGCCTGTGACACCCGCCACCGGGTGATCGGCTATGTGGTCGCGGGGCCGCATCGCGATCCGGCGGGCGATGACGCCGCCGAGATACGGGCGATCTACGTGGCGCCGGACCGTCACGGCGAAGGCGTCGGGCGATCCCTGATGCAGGCCGCCGCTGTCGGTCTGCGGGCCGCGGGCTTCGGTGCGGTTCGGCTTTGGGTGTTCGTCGACAACACGCCGGCTCGGGCGTTCTATGAAACGCTTGGGGGCACGGCCGGTCAGCGCCACACCTTCAAGCTCGGCGGCGCGCTGCTCGAGGAAATCGATTATCGCTGGCCGAAGCTCGCCCGGCTGTGTGTCTGACAGCGGGATCGCCTTGCCGAAACCGCTCCGGTCGTTGTCAGGCGTGATGTGTCGGGCTGCGATATCGATCGGGCCCGGGGCCGCGTCGGGGCCAGTTCGCACCGACGTGACGCCCGGGCGCGGCGCGCTCAGCCGGCCTTCTGGCCAGACGAGGTTTTCTCCAGCGCGCTGTCGAGAATCGAGATGACCTCGTTGTAGTTGGTCGCCTGGTTCTTCAACGCCAGATAGACGGCATAGCCATAGGGCTTGATGTGCTTCGGCCCGCCGCGCGTGCTCGGATCGGCGCCGTGCTCGAGCAGATAACGCACCATCTTCGGATCATTGCGCTGGATTGCGAACAACAGCGGTGTCAGATGATCGGAATCGGCGCGGGGATCGGCCGCATCGATGTCGCCACCGGTCTTGAGATAGGTATCCGCGCAGGCATAGGCGTCGTGCAGGGCGGCTTCGTTGGACAGAATCGCCACGAGGCCACCCTGGGCGGCCAGGGCTTTCGTATCCGCGGCACGCACGTTGCCCTGCGCGGCCTTGTTGTCGCAGTACTGCGCTGTCGGCGACTGCGGGCGGCTCGGCTGGCTCGATGGCTGGCGTTTCTCGTTTTCTTTCGGCGCGGCGCGGTTGGGTTGCGTCGATTCCGGTGCGGGCGTTTCGCTCGGCGCGTTGGACGTCGGTGCGGGGGCTTCGGCCGATGTCGGCGACGCCGACCGGGTCTGCCAGTAAACGAGGCCGATCACGATCGCCAGAATGATGACGACGACGGCCGCAATGCCACCTTTTTTCACCTGATTGCTCCTCCGGTCTGTACGTGCCGCGGGGCCGGGCGGCCGCCGTATTCTGTCTTACGTGTCGTTGCGATGCCCGAACAGCTTGTCGAGCTTGTCCTCGAAGGCGTGATAGCCGAGATGCTCATAGAGCTCGTTGCGGGGCTGCATCCGATCGACGGCGGCCTGCTGTGTGCCGTCGTGCCGAATGGTGGCGTAAACATCGAGTGCGGCGCGGGCCATGGCACGCGAGGCCGATAGCGGATAGAGCACCATCGCCACGCCTTCGTCGGCGAGCTGACCCGTGGTGTAGAGATCGGTCGCCCCGAATTCGGTGATGTTGGCCAGCACCGGCACGCCGAGTTCAGTGAAACGTCGATACATCGACAGATCGGTCATCGCCTCGGCAAAGATATAGTCGGCCCCGGCCTCGACACAGGCGGCCGCCCGCTCGACGGCCGCATCCAGCCCTTCGACCGCCAACGCATCGGTGCGTGCCATGATCTTCATTTCCTGGCGTGCGTCGACGGCGGCCGTCACCCGATCGACCATCTCGGCCTGGGAGACGATGGCCTTGCCGGCGCGGTGCCCGCAGCGCTTGGCTGCGACCTGGTCCTCGATATGCACGGCCGCCGCGCCGGCGCGTTCCATCAGCTGGACCGAGCGCGCGATATTGAAAGCGCTGCCCCAGCCGGTATCGATATCGACCAGCAGTGGCGTATCGGTGGCATACGTGATGCGCGCCACATCGTCGAGGACGTCATTCATCGTCGTCATGCCGAGATCCGGCAGTCCGTACGACCAGTTCGCCACACCGCCGCCCGATAGATAGATCGCACGAAAACCGCTGTGTTCGGCCAGCATGGCCGAATAGGCATTGATGGCGCCGACGATTTGAAGCGGTTGCTCTTCAGCCAGGGCGCTGGCGAAACGCTGCGGGGCGGATAACGGCATGGAACGACTCCGGTTGAAACGATAAGCGCAGACGACTGTTGCCGTGCCGGGGGTTTGGCATCCGCGCCGGCACAGCGTTGTCGTTGGCGCCGGGCCCGTCAATACGCCCTAGCCCAGCCAGCGCACCGTGAAACGGATGAACTGACGGGTGAAGGCGTTATAGGGCGGTCGAAACAGAAAGGCGAGTGAAAAGCGGTCGCGTAATACCGAACGCTCGTGTGAGAACGCCCGATAGCCGGCATGGCCGTGGCTGTTGCCGATGCCGGAGTTGTTCACGCCGCCAAAGGGCAGTCGCTTGTGCAGGAACTGCAGCATGGCCGTATTGATCGCGGTGCCGCCCGCGCTGGTGCTCGCCAGGATACGATCGATCACGGCCTTGTCCTTGGCATAGATATAGAGCGCGAGCGGCTTGGGGCGCGCATTGATGTCGGCGATCGCGGTCGACAGATCGTTGAAACCCAGCACCGGCATCAATGGCCCGAAAATCTCTTCTTCCATGATTCGCGCATCGGCCGGGATGTCGGTGACGATCGTCGGGGCGATATAGCGATCGGTATTGTCCGGGATCGCGCCCGTGGTCAGGCGGGCACCGCGCTCGTGCGCGTCCTCGAGGATGCCGCGCAGCCGGGCATGATGCTTGTCGTTGACGATGCGACAGTAGTCTTGGTTGTCGGCCATCCGGCCCTGATCGCCGTAGAGCGCTTCCAGCGCACTCACGCAGGCCTTGAGAAAGGCATCCCGGATATCCTCATGGACATAGACATAATCGGGGGCGATACAGGTCTGCCCGTTGTTTGCGAACTTGGCCCAGACCAGCGTGCGGGCGGTATTGTCCAGATCGGCCGAGGCATCGACGACCACCGGCGACTTGCCGCCGAGTTCCAGCGTGACCGAACTCAGATGCTTTGCCGCGGCGGCCATCACTACCCGGCCGACCGCCGGCGAGCCGGTGAAAAAGATATGGTCGAACGGTAGATCGAGCAGGGACTGCGCGGTGGCGACGGCCCCCTGGACCACGGTGACCTCGCTCGGGTCGAACAGCTCGGCGATCATCTCTGCCATGAGGCGCGCACAGTGCGGGGTCAGCTCCGACGGCTTGAGTATGACCGTATTGCCGGCGGCGATCGCCGAGACGAGCGGGCCGAAGGACAGATTGATCGGATAGTTCCAGGGCGAGATGATCAGGCAGCGACCGCGTGGCTCGGTGTGAATGGCCGCCTGTGTCCCGAGTAGCAGCAGCGTCGGTCGCTTGCGCTGTGGCTTCATCCAGGACTTGAGCCGTGCACAGGCATGGCGCGCCTCGGCGACCACCGGCAGGATCTCGGTGACCTCGACCTCGGCACGTGGCTTGCCGAAATCGGCATGGCAGGCATCCATGATCGCCTCGCGCCTGTCGAACATCAGCCGGCGCAGGCGCCTGAGCTTGTCGATGCGCTCGGCTGCCGTCGACTCGCGCAGGGCCAGCGCCCGTGGTTGTTGGGCCTTGAACAGGCGTTGGATATCGGCCGCGCTTTTTTCGGCGGGCGCGTGCGGGGCCGCGGCAGGCGCCGAATCAGTCTCGGTCATGCGTCTCCTCCTGGCGAGAATCGCCTTGTTCTATGACCGGTCCCGCCTGGGCCGGCCTTTGTGATCTCGATCATGACGCGGCGTGGCTGAACGGCCGTTGTGCGCTCAGTGTCTCGACCAGCGACGGATCGCGTGCGTAGGACGTGAAGAACATGTGCGCGATCAGATGCACCAGCGCCTGATGATCGGCCGGCTGACGTGTCCCCAGCGGCAGCACGATCGCCTCGACCTGGGTGATGAACGCTTCGGCGACCTGCGCGGCGGGCATCGGCAAGGCCAGTGTGCCGTCGTCCTCGCCGGCTCGGAGGATATGAGTGGTGGCCTCTCGGGCCGTGGCCTCGAATTCGGTCTGGACCCGAATGGCCTCGTCCACGCGAGCGCTGGCCGGGCGCAGCCAGTAGCCGGCCACCCCGTGGGCCACACGCGGATCACGCACGAGCGAGGCCAGCCCCGTGAAGGCCGCGAGAATCTGATGGGCCGGCCGTGTTTCGGCCAGGGCGGCAGCAAAGACATGGGCTTCGAACAGCCCCACCAGATCCTGCATGCAATCGGCATAAAGCGCCGACTTGCTCGTGTAATGCCAGTAGAGCCCCGGCTTGGTCAGCCCGCATTCGCGTGCCAGATGCGTCATGGACACGCCGTCGTAGCCGAACTGGCCGAATAGTCGGAAAGCCGTGCGACGCACGACATCCGAGGATGAAACATCGGCAGGCGACGATGAGGACAGCGTATGAGACATGGCGCGTGGCAACGAAACCTTCATCGAGACTAGGGCCTGTTGATGTTTCTTGCGAGTCCGCGCCAAGCGCTGTTCTGCGGCAAGACGAGGCGTAGCAGGCATGGCGTGTCGTTCTGCGCCAGCGTGCCAGAGCGCTGTATTGCCGTCGCGTCTTTGATTTCGGGGTGCTTGTCCCTTTGGGTTGGGCCGCCCATGAAAAATCGACGATTGGCGCCCTGCGGCATTACGAGTCTGGATCGTGGCACGCCACGATCGGCGACTCGCGCCTTGCCGGACACACGGCGGTCTCTCGACGAAAAGGCACTCGAACGAAACATCAACAGGCCCAAGCACGCAGCTTCGGGATGTCAGCCGCTTGACCGATCGGTCAGCCCGGCTCTAAGTTACATTGCGTGGTGTAAAAAATACAGCAGCCAGTGAAGGCTGACGGAGGAGACCATGTCCAGCCCTGAAATGACGCTTGAACAAGCGCGTGCCTACGACAAGAAACGCTGGCTGTGGCCGATGGGTTTCGGCATCGTGATTCTCGTGGGTATCGCCACCCTGTGCGGTTGGTGGTTCGGCATCACGTGGCTGATGTATGCCGGCCCGATCGTTGTCTACGGCTTCGTGCCGGCCCTGGACTGGCTGATCGGCAAGGACAGCAGCAATCCGCCGGAGCGGGTGCTGGATATCCTCGAGCACGATCCGTACTACCGTTATTCGACCTATGTCTTCGTCGTCGTCCAGTTCTTCTTCGTGATCGGCGCTTCGGCGGTCGTGGGGCTGGGGGATCTGACCTTCTGGCAGTGGCTCGGGCTGACGGCCACGCTGGGCATGCTTTCCGGCGTGGCCATCAACACCGCCCACGAACTCGGCCACAAGAACACCCGTATCGAAAGCTGGCTGGCCCGCATCGCGCTGGCACCGGTTGCCTACGGGCATTTCTATGTCGAGCACAACTTCGGCCATCACGGCAACGTCGCTACACCCGAAGATCCGGCCAGTGCCCGCATGGGCGAGTCGTTCTGGCGTTTTTTGTGGCGGACCATGGGCGGCAGTGCCCGGTCGGCCGTGCGCATCGAGAAGGCGCGTCTGGCACGCAAGGGCCAGGGTTTCTGGACGCCGCGCAACGAGATCCTGCAGTCCTGGGGCCTCACGCTCGTGATCTTCATCACGCTGCCGGCCCTGTTCGGTTGGCCGGTGCTGCCGTTTCTGATCGTCCAGGCCTTCATCGGCGCCTCGCTGCTCGAGGCCGTGAATTACTGCGAGCACTACGGTCTGCTGCGACAGAAGACCGCCAACGGTCGCTACGAGCGCTGCCGGCCGGAGCATTCCTGGAACAACGATCACATCGTGACCAATATCTTCCTGTTTCACCTGCAGCGACATTCCGATCACCACGCCCATCCGACCCGGCGCTATCAGTCGCTGCGACATTTCGACGAGGCCCCGGAGCTGCCGACCGGCTATGCCGGCATGATCGTGCTGGCCTATTGCCCGCCGCTCTGGCGTCGCGTCATGGACAAGCGGGTGGTCGCCCATTACGACGGCGATATCCGGCGCGCCAATCTGGAACCGCGCCAGCGCGCGCGGCTGCTGGCCCAGTACCCGCCGCCGCAGGCGTCGGCCGCTGCATGAATTCCCCAATCGCCGCTCGCCAGGCGATTTGGTAGCCTTGGCGGCAACCGAAGGCGGGCCCGGTCGATGCCGGGGTCGTCGTCGCCGTGATCCATCCAATGCCGAGGAACGTAATGAAGAAGTGGCAGTGCATCGTCTGCGGGTTCGAATACGACGAAGCAGAAGGCATGCCTGACGAAGGCATCGAGCCGGGCACCAAGTGGGACGATATCCCCGACGACTGGACGTGCCCGGATTGCGGCGCCCCCAAGGATGACTTCGAAATGATGGAAGTCGAATAGGCGTCACGCCACCCGAACGGGGCCGCGACAGCGGCCCCTTTTTGATTGCCAACCATAAAGAGGCGTCATGGATCAGGACCCGATCATCATCATTGGCACCGGCCTGGCCGGTTACAGCGTGGCCCGGGAATTCCGCAAGCACGACAAGCAGACGCCGGTCGTTCTGATCACGCGTGACGACGGAGCCAGCTATTACAAGCCGGACATCTCCGAGGCCAAGGCCAAGGGGCGCGATCCGGCCGAGCTCGTGCAGAAGACCGCCGAGGAAATGGCCGAGATGCTCGACGTGGTCGTGCGCACGCACGAACAGGTCGAAACCATCCAGCCCGAGGCCCACCAGATCCAGCTGGCCGGCGAGACGCTGACCTACGACAAGCTGGTGCTGGCCTGGGGCGCCGAGCCGGTCGTGCTCAATCTGTGCGGCGATGCCACCGACGACATCCACAAGGTCAATCATCTCGCCGATTACCGCATCTTTCGCGACAACCTGCCGGCCGATGCACACGTGGCGGTCCTGGGGGCCGGATTGATCGGCTGCGAGTTCGCCAACGATCTGACCGAGGCCGGCCATCCCGTGACCGTGGCCGACCCGGCCGCATGGCCGCTGTCGCAGTTGATTCCGCAGGCTGCCGGCGAGGCGGTCCAGAACGCGTTGTCCCACGCCGGGGTGACATGGCATCTCGGCCATGCCGCGACCGGCGTGCACCACGGCGAGGACGGCAAGTATCGCATCACGCTCGACGATGAGACCGTCGTCGAGGCCGATATCGTGCTCTCGGCCGTCGGCCTCAAGGCCAGCGTCCAGCTGGCCGAGGATGCCGGGCTGTCCGTGGACCGTGGCATCGTGGTCGATCGGACGCTGCGCACCTCCGATGCCGATATCTATGCACTCGGCGACTGTGCCGAGGTGGACGGCCACTGGCGGCCCTATGTCGCCCCGCTCATGCAGTGCGCGCGCACGCTCGGCAAGACACTGGCCGCGGACGAGGACGACACACCCGGCCAGGTCACTTACCCGACGTTGCCGATCATCATCAAGACACACGCCTGCCCTGTGATCGCCTATCCGCCGGTCGATGGCCACGGCGAATGGCAGGTCGAAGGCGACGGCAGCGCGCTCGAGGCCACATGCCGCGACAAGAACGGCAACATGGTGGGCTTCGTGCTGACCGGCGAGGCCACCAACAAGCGGCGTGACTACATCAAGGACGCGCCGGCGTTGATGGGCTGAGTACGCCGGGCCCGACCGGGGCCCGGTCGGCGCGACGGCACGACGATGAGCCTGTCGGCGCCGCTGCGGTGGCCGGCCGCCGCGGCGTGTTTAGGCGCGCCGGCGCCGCTGACCACGGATGAACCACCACACAATCGCCGCCGTCAGCGCGGCCGCGGCGATCATCGAGACCGGTTTCAGGTAGACCGCGATGACATCCCAGTGCACGCCCAGCTCGTAGCCGGCCACGGCCAGCGCCAGATTCCAGGGCAATGCGCCGAGCAGCGAGTAGATCAGGAAACGCCCGAGCGGCATCCGGCCAATCCCGGCCGGCAGCGAGATGAACGTACGAAACGCCGGCAGCAGGCGCGCGATGAACACCGTGGCCTCGCCGTGACGGGCGAACCAGTGCTCCGCCTGATCCAGATGGGATTCATTGAGCCGGACATAGCGGCCGTAGCGTGCGATCAGCGGCCGGCCGCCACGCCGGCCCACGGTATAGGCGATCCAGCTGCCCAGCGTGTTGGCCAGCGTCGCTGCAATTACCACCGCCGTCAGCGACAACGCGCCCTGGGCGGCCATGAACCCGGCCGGCGGCACGACGAGTTCGCTCGGAATCGGGATACAGGCGCTTTCCAGCGCGCTCAGGATGAACACGGCCAGCAGGCCGAATTGTTCGATGAAAGCGATCAGGGCATCGGACACGAGGCGATTTCCGAACGAATGGGCGGATCAGGCGGCGGCCGGGGCGCCGGTGGCCACACGCGCAAGCCGTTGGCCGGCCGTGCGCGCGCCTTTGATGTTGCCGGCCATCGGGCCGAGCACGAGGCTTGCCGGTCGGCCGATCACATGTAGCCCGGGGGCCGCCTGCAGCATCGAATCCAGAGCCAGGTGGCCGGCCCCGTCATCGACCAGCGCCAGCCGCTGAACCACCCGGGCCAGCACACTGTCCGGTGTCGGGGCGCTTGCGAAACCGGTCGCCAGGATCACGCGCTCGGCGGCCAGGCGGCGTCCGTCGGCCAGCAGCACGGCATCGTCGTCCCGGGCCACCGCCGTGCCGCGTCGCCAGGTCAGCGACCCGGCGGCCAGCGCGGCCGTGATATCGGCATGGACATCCGGCGGCAGGGTGCCCGGCCGGCGCGCCTCGGCCAGCAAGGCGGTGCGCTCGGCCGTCGGCGTGGCCACGAAGGGGGTCATGCAGCGCGGGCCGGCATAACAGGGCTCGGCGTCGAAATCCGAGGCCCGCGGCGGCGCGCGCGTCAGCCAGCACACCCGATGCCCGGCCCGCATGGCCCGCAGTGCCAGCTGCGCGCCAGTGATGCCGCCGCCGATGACGACGGTGGCCGCGCCCGGTTCGCCGAGATCGAAATCCGGGTCGAAGACGTGTTCGGCGTCATCCAGGCCCGGCGGCCGGTAGGGCCGTCCGGGCCCGGTCGCCAGCACCACCCGGGCGGCTCGACGACGAGCGCCGTCATCGGTGGCGACCTGCCAGTCCGTATCGCCCGGCGCCACGTCGAGCGCCCGGGCGGTGATCTGGGGCAGGCGCCCCAGCGTGGCTTCGGCGTGGGCTTCGAACAGGGCTCTGGATGGGCGTCGGTAATAGCCGAGGGCATGGCGCGCGTCGTAGCCGTGAGCGTCGGAGAATCGGCGCAGGCTGTCGGCCCGCGCCCCCAGATGATGGGCGTTGGACGAACGCAGATAGCGCATGTCGCAGGCCGCGGCCCGGCGCCGCCAGGCCGCCAGCGCCGGCGCGGGGTCGATCACCGCGAGCCGGCTGTCGGGCGCGGCATGGGCGATCGCCCGGGCCGCGAATCGCCCATGCGGGCCGCCGCCGATGATGAGCCAGTCGTAATCGGTCATGGGCGCAACGACCAGGGTCCGGGCTCAGGCCAGCTGCTGCAGCTGGGTGCCCGTGAGCAGCCAGCGCAACGAACCGGTCCCGCCCTCGGGGGCGCCGGGAAACTCGAGTAACGCCGCGCCGGCCCGGCTGAACGACAGCAGCCGATCGCGCTTGCGGGTCAGGCTCCAGGACGTCCACGCCGCCAGATCCGGTTCGTGGCCGACGAGCACGACACGTCGCTCGCCGAAGTGGGTGTGCAGCCAGTCATCCAGCGCGCTCACATCCACCGGCGGCGCCAGCACATCGGCCTGGTCGATCGGGGCATCGTCCAGATAAGGGGCGATGATCGCCGCGGTCTGGCGCGCGCGCAGCAGCGGGCTGGTCAGAATGTCGTCGACCGGCATGTCGGACAACAGCTGACGCAGCCCGATGGCCGCCGCGCGCGTGGCCCGCTCGCCGGCCGCGGTCAGCGGGCGCTCCGCATCGGACAGGCCCATGCCATGGGCGGTGGTGGCATCCAGCGCAATGCCGTGGCGTATGACGATGACATCCATGACGGAATTGTCGCGCGTTCGGCCGGCGCGAGCCAGTCGTACCGGCATCGCGCTATCGGCAGACCGGCGAACGAAGAAAAAATTCATCGCCGTCCGGGGCGGGCTCGTTGCGCGGCTTGATATCGCTTGTGTGGCAAGCAGATGCCCTGGGACTGTGCGTATCGATCGGCTCGCGGCAGCCGGCGGACCGGGCTCGGGCGAGACACAAGACAGACCGAACGTGTCGACAGGCTGGCCAAAGCGTGATCATCCGCGCCAAGCCTTTGTTGGCGCGAGGGATCGGCGTTTTCCACAGGGTTTATCCACAGTGTTATGCCCAGCTTGTTCATTTTTGGCACACAATATGTAGTGATTGGGGCCCCAAAATGGCCGCTTGACCACAGCATCTAGTGGAGTATCTTGTCCTGCCAACAGCGCTGAAACGCTCGATGGCGCAGCGCGTTGGGGGATCAGCCAAATCACGGTGCGCGGGCGTCTCGCGTGCCACAAAGCGCGGAGCACACATGGCAGAAGCACAGGTTTCGGAGCGCGCCGAGTCGCGGCCGCAGTCCGGCGAGCAGCACGACAGCAACGGTGCCGCTATTGCCGCCACGCAGCCGGGCTCGTACAAGGTCATCCGGCGCAACGGCAAGGTCACGCCGTTCGATGCCTCCAAGATCGAGCTGGCCGTCACCAAGGCCTTCATTGACGTGGAAGGCCAGCAGGGCGCGGCCTCGTCGCGCATCCGCCAGACCGTCAAGGACATCACCGAACAGGTGGTCTCCGGCGTGACCCGAAGCCTGCCCGGCGGCGGCGCGGTCCACATCGAGGACATCCAGGACTACGTCGAGCTGGCGCTGATGCGCTTCGGCGAGCACAAGATCGCGCGTTCCTATGTGCTCTACCGTGAAGAACGGGCCCGCGAGCGTGCCGCCAAGAAGGCCGAAACCAGCGAGACAGCTACGGCCGAAGCGCCCAGCGACATCCAGGTCAAGTTCAAGAACGGCCAGTCCGCCGAGCTGGACCGGGACCGTCTCCAGCGCGTGATCGCCGAGGCCTGCGAGGGGATCGACGGCGTCACCGCCCAGACTGTCTTCGACGACACGCTCAAAAACGCCTACGACGGCATCACCGAGGACGAGCTGTCCACAGCGCTCATCCTGTCGGCCCGCCAGCGTCTGGAAGCCGAGCCCAACTACGGCAGCACGGCGGCCCGCCTGCTCATGGACAAGCTGCGCCACGAAGCGCTGACGTTCCTGGCGGGCGGCGAAGTCATCTACGCCACGCATGCCGAAATGCGCGAGCAGTATGCGAGCTATTTCGCCGACTATATCCATCGCGGCGTGCACCACGAGCTGCTGGATCCGCGTCTGGCCGAGTACGACCTCGACCAGCTCGGCAAGGCGCTGATCGCCGATCGCGATCTCGAGTTCACCTATCTCGGCCTGCAGACGCTCTACGATCGCTACTTCATCCATCAGAACAACGTGCGCTTCGAGCTGCCGCAGGCGTTCTACATGCGTGTGGCGATGGGCCTGGCGATCAACGAGATCGAGCGCGAAGAAAAAGCCATCGAGTTCTACAAGCTGCTCTCTTCGTTCGACTTCATGAGCAGCACGCCCACGCTGTTCAACTCCGGTACCCTGCGCCCGCAGCTGTCCTCCTGCTATCTCACCTCGGTGGACGACGATCTGCACGGCATCTACGAGGCGGTCCAGGACAACGCACTGTTGTCGAAATTCGCCGGCGGTCTGGGCAACGACTGGACGCCGGTGCGGGCCATGGGCGCCCACATCAAGGGCACCAACGGCAAGAGCCAGGGCGTCGTGCCGTTCTTGAAGGTGGTCAACGATACGGCCGTGGCCGTGAACCAGGGCGGCAAGCGCAAGGGCGCGGTCTGTGCCTATCTGGAAACCTGGCACAAGGACATCGAGGAATTCCTCGATCTGCGCAAGAACACCGGTGACGACCGGCGGCGCTGCCACGACATGAACACCGCGAACTGGATCCCGGATCTGTTCGTCAAGCGCGTGCTGAACGACGAGCCGTGGACGCTGTTCTCGCCCAACGACGTGCCCGAACTGCACGATCTGACCGGCCGCGCCTTCCAGGAGGCCTACGAGGCCTACGAGCGCAAGGCGGAAGCCGGCGAGATCACGAACTTCAAGACCATCCAGGCCGTCACCCTGTGGCGCAAGATGCTCTCCATGCTGTTCGAAACGGGCCACCCGTGGTTCACCTTCAAGGACCCGTGCAACCTGCGGTCCCCGCAGCAGCACAAGGGCGTGGTGCACAGCTCGAATCTCTGCACCGAGATCACGCTGAACACCGCGCCCGGCAAGGAAATCGCGGTCTGCAACCTGGGCTCGGTGAACCTGCCGCAGCATATCGAGAACGGTGTCCTGAACACCGAAAAGCTCGAGGCGACCATCAACACCGCCATGCGCATGCTCGATAACGTCATCGAGTACAACTACTACAGCGTCAAGACCGCCCGGGACTCCAACCTGCGCCATCGCCCCGTGGGCATGGGCCTGATGGGCTTCCAGGACGCCCTCTACAAGCTGAAACTGCCCTACGAGTCGGACGAGGCCGTCGCGTTCGCCGATCGCTCCATGGAACAGATCAGCTACTACGCCATCCAGGCCTCCACCAACCTGGCCGAAGAGCGGGGCGCCTACAGCACGTTCAAGGGCAGCCTGTGGGATCAGGGCATCCTGCCGATCGATTCCATCAAGCTGCTGCGCGAGAACCGTGGCGCCGAATACCTCGACCAGGACGAGTCGCAGACGCTGGATTGGGAGACCCTGCGGGCTCGCGTGCAGCAGGTGGGCATGCGCAACTCCAACTGCATGGCCATCGCCCCGACGGCGACCATCGCCAACATCACCGGCGTGTCGCAGTCCATCGAGCCGACGTATCAGAACCTGTACGTCAAATCGAACCTGTCGGGCGAGTTCACCGTCGCCAACCCCTATCTGGTCGAAGACCTCAAGGCACGCGGCCTGTGGGACCAGGTCATGGCCAACGACCTGAAGTATTACGACGGCTCCGTCCAGGCCATCGACCGCATCCCGGACGAACTCAAGGTGCTCTATAAATGCGCCTTCGAGATCGACCCGCGCTGGCTGGTGGAATCCGGTTCGCGGCGCCAGAAGTGGCTGGACCAGGCCCAGAGCCTGAACCTTTACATGGCCGAACCCTCGGGCCGCAAGCTGGACGAGCTCTACAAGCTCGCCTGGAAGAAAGGCCTGAAGACCACCTACTACCTGCGCACCATGGGGGCGACGCACACCGAGAAATCTACCATCTCGGATCATCGCCTGAACGCCGTGGCCAACGGCGGCAAGGGCTCGGGCGGTGGCCACACGGCCGGTAGCGGCAACGGCGGCAGCCCCGCGGCCAGCAGCACCGGCGGCGGCGCCAGCGGGCACGCGGCGAGCGGCAACGGGGCCAGCGCCCGGTCGACGGCGAGTGCCGCCAGCCCGGCGCCGGCGGCGGCCCCGGTCGCCCCCATGGCCTGTGCCATCGACGACCCGGACTGCGAGGCCTGTCAGTAAGACAGTCGGGCCGGCGCTTGCCGCCGGCCCACTGTCATCGACACCCGCGTTCTAAACCGTAATTAAAGCAGCACACGACAGGAACCCATCATGCTCGACTTCGAAGACACCCCGCGCCAAGGCACGCCGAGCAATCCGGGTGCGAGTTCCAACCCGAATCCGGCCGGTAACACGCCGGACCCGTTCGCACTGGACAAACAGGCCGAGGCGCCGCAGCCGTCGGCCGACGACGGTGGTGCCGTCACCGGCCTCGAACAGGTCGAGCTGGGCGGCGATCGCGTCTCCGTCGACGAAAAGCAGATCATCAACTGCCGCGCCGACGTGAACCAGCTCGTGCCCTTCAAGTACACCTGGGCCTGGGAAAAGTACCTCAACGCCTGCGCCAACCACTGGATGCCGCAGGAAGTGAACATGGCCGCGGACATCGCCACCTGGCAGGACCCGAACGGCCTCACCGACGACGAGCGCGAGATCCTGAAGCGCGGCTTCGGCTTCTTCTCCTCCAGCGAATCGCTGGTAGCCAACAATCTGGTGCTGGGCATCTACAAGCACCTCACCAACCCCGAATGCCGCCAGTACCTGCTGCGTCAGGCGTTTGAAGAAGCCGTGCACGGCCACTGCTTCCAGTACATCGTGGAGTCCTTGAACCTCGACGAGGGCGAGATCTTCAACATGTACCGTGAGCTGCCCAGCGTGCATAACAAGGCCGCCTGGGCCATGCAGTTCACGCAAAGCCTGTCGGACCCGAACTTCCAGACCGGCACGCCCGAAAACGACCAGAAATTCCTGCGCGACCTCATCGCCTTCTACGTCATTTTCGAAGGCATCTGGTTCTATGCCGGCTTCGTGCAGTTCCTGTCGTTTGGCCGCCGCAACAAGATGACCGGCACCGCCGAACAGGTGCAATACATCATGCGTGATGAGTCTATGCACCTGAACTTCGGCATCGACGTCATCAACCAGATCAAGATCGAAAACCCGCACCTCTGGTCCGAGGCCTTCCAGGAAGAAGCCCGCACCATGATCGACGAGGCCATGCACCTCGAAATCGAATCCGCCCATGACACCATGCCGCGTGGCGTGCTGGGCTTGAACGCTTCGATGTTCGATGAATACATGAAGTTCATTGCCAACCGGCGTTGCTCGCAGATTGGTCTCGCCGAGCTTTATCCCGGTGCGGAAAACCCGTTCCCGTGGATGAGCGAGATGATGGATCTCAACAAAGAGAAGAACTTCTTTGAGACTCGGGTGATTGAGTATCAGACGGGTGGGGCGTTGAGCTGGGATTGATTAATCTCGTTATGGATGCTTAATTGTGAAATAACAATCCGAGGAGATCACTGATGCCGTCTAGCGAACAAATAAGTGCGAGTAGAAAGTTGTTGCAGAACCCCTACGCATACCTAGACGACATCGGTGGATTCTCGGCACTCCCGGTGACTTCGAAGGGAGCGAAAAAACAGGCTGATAGAGAGACGATCAAAACATCCTTGGCCAAGCTCCGGAACGATATCTCGGTCGGCAAGCGACTTTCAGATAACGAAATAGCGCTGGCAGCTAGATGGGCCCATAAGCAAATTTGGCAAAGTAGAGATCTAATTTGGGGGACGAACTTACCCAAGGATCGGGCAGAAATGATCAATGCTGCCGAGCTTCTTGGACTGATTGGCTATAGGGTTAATCGCGAGAAAGTGCTTGGCCAATTTATGGTCGGCGGGCAACGCGCCGAAGTGGCCGGGATCTTGGATCGGGATAATGAGGAGGTTCATATTTCCCCGATGTTTGATCCCGAGGTGTGTAATTTTACGCTCGCTCATGAGGTAGGGCATGTATTGCTTCATGAAGGTACAGGATTGCATCGTGATCGTGCGCTAGATGGTACCTCTTCCAAACTTCGGCGAGTTGGCATCGAGTATGAGGCTGACAAGTTTGCCAGCTATTTTTTAATGCCCGAGAAAACACTAAAAGCGAAATTCAAAAAATTCTTTGGCACCGAACTTTTCGTCATTAATGAAGTAACAGCTTTTGCGTTTCAAAGAGATACGGTTTCAGCTTTTAAAAGTCAACATGCTTCAATAAGAGCGCTTGCTCGTAAGCTTGCCTCTGCCGAATCTTACGATGGGAAAAGGTTCAATTCTTTAGCTGCGCAGTTTGGAGTGTCGGTGGAGGCAATGGCGATAAGGATGGAAGAATTGAACTTGGTGCAATACTAGGAAGTTCCGAGTAAGCATCAGGCTGTCGGCCTTCACAATCAGTCTATAACTTTTTACTGGCTAATATTGAGAAATAGCCGGTAAAGGTGGTGCCGATATCTTACGTGCTGTTACCTTTTGACCTTTTGTCTTTTTTTTGAGAGAAAACGGTATGATTTTGCGCGACTACTTTTTTGCCGCTGTTTAGCATGATCACGCCTCAGTATGTCGGCAGGTGCGACTGCAATTAACAACGTAATTAACTGTAAGCCGGTAAGGATTAACAAGCTGGTATAGGATATACCGCGAAGAAGCTGGACCTGCGCCCTAAGCCACGGTATTTGTTCCAATAAAGGCTTTAGCACACTCAGCAGAAGTGCGACAGCAACTATCAGAGCCGCAAAAAAAATTGGTTGAATGAGCTTTTTGAGCCGTATCTCATCGCGGAGCGAGGTTTGCTCGTCAGAATGCCTAGCGGCTCTCGTTAGAATTTCCGGGTATATGATTGCTAGCCATGCTCCCATGACGCCGAACACTATCGCGGATGTATTACGAAGTGCTGCGTAAAGGGGCATTTGTTCCGACATAGGAATATGGCGTCCATACCAGTATGCGATAGCAGCGATGGCTGCCCCTATGGTTATGCCCACTAGTAGATGACGGAAAGCCATGTTCTGGTCAGTCTAAGAGATCAAGCATGCGCCGGCGGGTTCTCACTAGTTCGCTAAGCAGGGATCGGGAATTAACTACTTCCTCATTTGCTCGTTGAACCTCGATGTCGAATTTGTCGCGAGCAAGGCTATTACCGAACCATCGCGGTACTTGCTCACCCCGCATTATCACCCCAACATCTATCCACTTGCTGTCTCCGTCGGCGTCTTCTTCCCGCCATTGTTCGATAATGCCTTCTAGTTCGTCCTGCGTCGGCTGGTAGTCTATTTCGTACCGAACGTGATGAGTTTGCTGAATTTCCTGGGGTTCGCTAATACCAAAAGCGGTTAATAGGGTGCCCCATGGGTCTAAGTGATCGTCCACATAGGGTTCGAGCGCATTCTTTTTGATGAGGCGTCGAATATGCGCTTGGTTATCTCGGATATACTCGAGCTCCCCGGGCTTCCGGACGGGCTGTGATCGGAACCGCGGCCAAAAATGCTCAGGTTCGTCAGCGTCGTCGAAGGCGTATCCTAATATCTCGTGCTCTTCGTGGTTATCTTTATTGACGACTGTATAGCTGGAAAACTTAGCCATAAAATCATTTAGATAGCGGTAAAGATTTCTTCGGCCGTTCATCCTATTTCTGAAGCGAATAGTCGCGTAGACATTGCGCGCCGGAACAAACCAAAAATAGGTAGCAAAACCGGGGATGCTATTTTCAGGGATATCAGAGAACTGTACCTCAGTATTCCCGACGGCTTGTCTAGCAAGCACGCTTGGTATTGACCCATCAACGCTTGGAACTTCATTCCAAGTGACTAATAGAAAGTCGCCGGTTACGTCATCGGATACTAGGTCGAAGCAATAAGTCGGCATGCCGTCGTCGGAATCGTCGACCTCGAATGTGCACGTTTCGCCGAGTGCAAGCCCTCCTTCGTGAACCCATGTATGAAGCTGGCTCAAGATATCCGAAATATCACCGAAAGCTGCCTCATCTTCACCGGTTTTGTAATAGCCGCATTCGGTTATTTCGTAAAATCGAACACTTATTTCTTCCACGACGTGTTGGCCCCTTCCCCTAGATAGTGCAGAAAGGATAGTGGCTCAGGTTACATTGTGGTTCAAGCGGATAGAGAGGCTGATGGGGTCAGATTGAGCTAGCCCGGCTCCCACGGACAGGTCAATCAAGCAAAAGCCTGATGCGTTTCCTCCACTTCTAGCGGTGTTCGGTAACCCGGCGTTTGATGGATGCACTGGCGGTTATAGAACACCTCGATATATTCGAAGATCGCGGTACGAGCCGCTTGGCGGCTGGCAAACACGCGACGATCGATGAGCTCGGGAATAATAGGGGTCAGACCCCTAAAAAAACCTCGGGAGTAAGTTGTTGATGCCTCGATTGACCGGCGGCTGGTAGCCCGTCAATCGGGAAGATTTGCGGGCTTTTTCAGCAGCCTCCTAAAAAACCTATAGTCAGGTCGGCTGATCTGGTCCGGCTTTATTTCGAAGCCGATAAATCGATCTCGTCGAGGTTAAGCCCGCGAATACAACCTGACAAAGCGATGGTCGAAGGCCTCGATGTCCTAGAAAAAGTGCCGAAACGACAGCTGGCAGTCGGCTTGCCCTTGCGCGTTCCAGCTTTCGTACTCGCAGCGTGCCCGGAGTGCGTTGTTGCGCGATACCGGCAGGTTGGCGCTCAGGCCGGCACGCGTTCGATGGAATCCTTGGGCGAAATAACGCTGTGATAGCTCGAGGCCCCATTGCACCGTGGGCGTGATCCATAGCGCCCCGGCGTTGGCGCCCAGGCCGGTCCCGAACGTTGGCTCTTGGGTCGCGACGGTTTCCAGGCGTGCGGCCGCAAAGACGTAAGGCACCACGTCACCCACGCGCCAGGACAACCCCGGGCCACCGTCCAGGTACAGGCCCAGCTGGCGGGTCGAGCCCGCCGGCGTTTGCTCGAGGCCGCTGTCCACAAACCACGATATCGGCTTGAAGAAAGTGCCACGCGGGGCAATCGAGCGGATATTGACCAGTCCGAGACGTTCCAGCTCGATGTCGCCGTTGTCGTAGGCCCGCAGCTTTAAATCCAGGCCCTGAATACCGGCGCCTGTGGGGAAACCCTGGGGACGGTCGAGTACGTCGTGGTAGGTCATGCGAAACCCGAACTCGCCGTACGAAGCGCCGTCGATACGCCCGCCGGCCAGCGAGATCAGATGCGTGGCATGGCCTTTTTCGGGCGGCGCCGGTGGTGTCGCGGGCGCGGCCGCCGGCGCCGGATTCCTTTGTATCGCACGCAGCAAGGCCAGACTGTCATGCGCGGTGCTCTTATCGCGCTGGCGCGTGCGCCCATCGACGCGTAATGCTTGATACGCCACCTGGGCCACCCGGTGACGTGCCGCCGGTCGCAGATCCTGAAACGCCGGCGTTTCCAGCAATCCGGTATTCCGGGTCAGTCGCTTGGTCAGTGCCCGCTCGGAAGAACTCAATGGGTCTGCGTACCGCTGCAGCGTGTGGATCTTGGACGGCCGGTAATGGTTGTCGCTGACTAGGCCCGCATCAACGAGGGTACGAATGGTATGGACCGGCAGCTCGGCAAATCGCTGGCCGGCCAGCAGCGGTAAATCCGGACGCGCGACGTGAATCAGCTCAAGCAGGCGAAACGAGCAGTTCTCGTCGAAGAAGAAGTAATCGAAATTGACCCCGCGCAACTCCCAGAGATGCCGAACCAGCCAGTCGAGTGCGTCGTGATCCAGGTTCAACGGGTATTCCCATATATCCCGGTTTTCGATGAACCCGTATCGATGGATCGTTTCGACGTAAGAATTGACCGAGAACCGGCCCGGATAACCGCCGACCAGGCCGCGCCAGACATAAAGCGCCGAGCCGTCTGCGCCCGTCGACTGGGCGGAGAAATTGATGGCCCGAGAGAGATACGCCGATTCGGGCTTGGCCGAGGCGTCGAGTCGGAGCAGGGTATGGCCGAACATCGATGAAGGGCTATTCAGATACGCGGCCGGAAAAACCATTACGAGCCGCCCGATCGGCATGCGATCCCGCCAGTCCTGGTAGTCGGTGCAATGGGCGAGCGCATCGGTCGTGTCCCAGCCAAGTTGTGTGGCCACGAATTTGTAGCGTGCTGGATACCGGCATCGCGCCGGGCTGTCGGGCTTGGCCAGGGCCTGGATGGTGGCGGCTAGCTCGTCGGCCGCGTTGGTGGCGCCATCGGACGCCAGGAAAAAGTTCGGGTCGTCCACATAGCTTTCGCCCACGCCGCGCAGCGTCGCGCCGGGGTTGTAATGCAACAGCGCCTGCCAACGCGGTGTATCAGCCAGGCGCGCAATCGTTGCGGTATCGGGCATGGCCTGGGCGCTATCGCGCGCTGCCGCGGAAGAGGATATGCACACGCTGGCTGTGACCCCGACCAGGCCCAGCGCGAACCAGCACAAAAAACGCATCGCTACCTGCCACTAGACATAAAAAACCCTGCCAAGGCGAATGCCTGGCAGGGCGTGCATGGCCCGTTGGCCAACGCAGATTTACGAGGCGTAAACCTTCAGGCGTTCATCCTGGCGCATGACGGAATCGATATGCGTCATCACCTGCCCGGCATCGACATCCTGGCTCGGGAATACATCGGCAAAGTGTTGATGCATGACGGTATCAAAGTGGGCTCGGTCTTCCGGCTCAATGCCCATGGATACCGACAAGGCTGTGAGCGCCTCGCCATGGCCCACGGCCATATCCTGTGCCACTTCCTCCAGCATGCCATTCATCGCCAGAAGGCTCTTGCCGTCGTAGGTCAGCGCGCCACTCGTGTCACAACCATTGGTACCGCTGGTCATACCGAACGTTGCGTTGCCCGAAGTCCCGTTCACCGTTGTGGCCAGCAAGTGCACGGGCAAGCCGCTCTTGCCCTCGAACAACAGATTACCCCAGCCGCAGCCGTCCCCGCCGGGGGCGACAGCACTAGCCGACGCGCTCATACCCAACAACGCGGCGCCTACCAGAATCTTTTTCATAACTCCCTCTTTATTTGATTAATAACCCCAGAAGGCCATGATCCCCATGTGCCTTTCGCCTGACGATAGCTTGGCCTCGTGCAGCACACAACACATAGTCTTCTGAGGGCACCACAATGCGTCAGAATTCAAATGCCATCAACGCTTTTCTACATCGTGTGGGAGTGACAATAATTGTGACGTAAACGTAAATTATGGAATGTAATGGCCCGCAATCTAATTTCGCGTGTCGAGAATTCGGCATATTCGTCGCCGGTCGGCCGGCGACGTGCGGTTTGTTCATTCATGCTGGTTGCCCCATGCGTTGACGGATCAGGGCGTGGCTGCCTCTTTCGCAGCGTCATGAGATCAGCGTCGGCGTCGATTTTGGTCACTGCGCGGCTGCGACGATGTCGGGCGCCCTGGGTATAGGCCTATCGCGCATCGGCGCCGGCCGATGTTCGCGCGGGTGTCGATGGATTGGCCGCGCTGCGGTCTTGGCCGCCTTTCTTCGAGGGTGTGTCGACAGCGTTCTGCGTGGTCGCAGGAGATGCTACGGAATCGAACACGCCGGCCTGGTCAAGAAAATGGACTATACCGAGTTGGAGGGGATCAGGCCGGAGAGCGACAAAATGACGCCGCCGAGATACAGCCCCACTCCGAAGGAAATATGAGCGATCAGCGAGCGGATTCGTGCCGCATTCGGGCGTGCGCTGTGTGAAGCCGCCAGCCCGGCGCCGAATGCCGGCTGCATGATCAAAAAGGGGGCGGCAACGGATAACCCGCCGACGATTAATGCAGGCAGAAGCGTTGGATCGCTCGCCCACTCAAGGCTGCACGCTATGAGGAGAATGGCCGCGAAGACGAGGCCTATTGCGTAATGGACGAGCCAACCAATGAGCGCTTCACTCGCCACGCGGGGCGAATCGGCGATGGCGGCGTGGCTGAATTGCCCGCGCGACATGTGTCCGATCCAGCGACCAACGAGGGCGTAATTCAGGCCGGGAATGCCGAAGATGCGCTGTTGCATCCAGGCACATGCATCCATGAATGCGGTGGCAGTTATGCCGATGGCGGTCGCGGCACCGAGCGCGGTCACGAGGTCGTGCATGGGTCTGAAGTCTTTGCTTGTGTCGAGTTTCGCTCGCCTGAGCGCCGGTTGGGCAGTTCTTGTCTGGCGTCGGCGTTTACCGAGGCGCAGGGATAAGACACGATACGACTTCAAGTTGACTTGAAGTCAAGCATGCAACGGATCGATATTGGCGACGTGGTACGACGCTCGGGCGTGCCGGCCTCGACCCTTCGCTACTATGAATCGAAGAATTTGCTGAGCCCCGCCGGCCGGGCCGGACTGCGTCGATTATTCTCTGAAGATGTGTTTGAACGCCTTGCGCTGATATCGCTCGGTCAACGAGCCGGCTTCTCACTGGATGAGATCGCTGCGATGTTTGATGCGAAGGGGCAGACGGCGATCGATCACGAACAATTGCGAATGAAGGCGGACGAATTGGACGAAACCATTCGCCAACTCTGCGCCATGCGAGATGGGCTGCGACATGCCGCGTCCTGCCCGGCGTCAACCCATATGGAATGCCCGACGTTTCGGCGTCTGATTCGATTGGCATCGGCTGACCGCGTACGCAAACAACGGTAAAGCCGCGCCAGAGTCCGTCCGGAATATGCCATCACAGGTGCATGGCACCGTTTCTCGATTCAACGAGTTGCCAGTTTCAAACGAACAGTACGCACGCTGTCTCTGGCGTCTTTAGTAAACCGCGGCCTCTACGCGTGCCTGAACGATCAGGACGCAGGTGACGGCGCCGTCATGTTCGATACATCCAGCTTTTCATTCCGGGTCCGGAAGATCGCGGCGCTTTTTTCCAGGTCCTGTGCCTGTTCATTGAGGGCGCGGGCAGAGGCTGCGGATTCGTCGACCAGGGCGACGTTCTGTTGCCGCATTTCGTCCATCTGCGTGATGGCCACGCCCACCTGCTCGATTCCGGCACGTTGTTCACTGGCCGCTGTCGAGACGTCGTGCATCAACTGACTGGCACGCTGGATGGATTGAACGACCTCACCCATCGTCTCTCGCGTCTGATCAACCTCTGTCCCCCCGGTGTTGATACGCTCGCGGGATGACTGAATCAGCTGCTTGATCTGTTGCGCGGATTGTTTCGTGCTCTCGGACAACGCACGAACTTCGCCCGCCACGACCGCGAAACCGCGTCCGTGTTCACCGGCGCGCGCGGCCTCGACCGAGGCATTCAGTGCCAGCAGATTGGTCTGAAACGCGATATCGTCGATCACGCTGACGATCGTATTGATCTGTTCGGAGGACTCGCGGATCTGGCGCATCGTCTCGACCAGATCGCCAATCTGTTCGCCGCCCCGAGTGGCTGTATGGGAGGCCTGGTCGGCCAGTTCCGAGGCGGCGCGGGCATTTTGCTCGCCGCTGGCCACCGTGGCGGTCAATTCCTCCATGCTGCTCGATGTCTGTTCGAGCGCGGCGGCCTGGGCTTCTGTGCGGTCTGCCAGTTTCCGGTTGCCCTCGGCGATGCTCGAAGTTGCCGGCGTGACCACCTCCATGCCTCGTTTCACGTCTTTGACGATGTTGATCAGGCTGTAGCGCATGACGTTAAGCGAACTCATCACGCGTCCGACCTCGTCAGTTTGATTCGCCTCGATCTTCGCCGTCAGGTTACCGGCTGCAATCTGGCGACTGAGCGTCAGGGCCTCGCCCAGTGGCCGGGTGATATGCCGATTGAGTCGAACGGCCCAGCCAACGAGCGCCAGCGAAAAGATACAGACCATTATACCGAGCCCCCACAGCATCCGATCATGAATTGGCCCGGCCGCCGTTTCTGTCCCAGACGGTACGTCCGATGGCGTCAGCCCCGTATGTGCCGATGCGAGCTCAGACAGATGATGCGCCCCGTAGGCGCCCAGCAATGCAGTTGCCAAGAGCCCCAGAATGCCGACTGCGGCCATCAGCCCGAGTTGAAAGCCAAACGATACGTCGGTTAGACGGGCCAGACGGGCACGAAGCGAGTGCTCGCGTATCTCGCCCGAGGCCAGGTGTACACGTGGGGGCCGGCCTTCACGCATCCGTGCGTATACGCGGGCTGCCTGATCTTTTTCGGTCGCGGTGGCGGCACGCCGAACGGAGGCATAGCCAACCGCTTCCCCGTTCTGGATGATCGGCATCACAGTCGCATGGACCCAGTAGAAGTCACCGTTCTTGCGCCGATTCTTCACGATGCCGGTCCAGGTTCGGCCGGCACGAATCGTTTCCCAAAAGTCGGCGAATGCCTCGGGTGGCATGTCCGGGTGGCGGATCATATTGTGCGGTGCGCTGGCCAGCTCGCCCCAGTCAAAGCCGCTGACTTCGACGAACGTGGGGTTGGCGTAGACGATATGACTGTCGAGGTCGGTCTGTGAAATCAGATACTGATGCTCGCCCAGCACATATTCGGTGTCAGTAACCGGCGTATTGAGCCTCATGCGTGTGTCTCCAGACAGAAACGAAAGCGCTCGACCGCGCCGATTCGTTTCATAACGGCCAGAGATGCGAATTCTTGAGGGTTTGTCGCTTAATCCGAAGGTGGCCCGTTTTTTCGAGCAGATCATGCTTGGCTCGACTAAAAAAGGGCTAATGGGCCGCTATATGCTGCATATTTTTTCTACGCGCGTAGTCGGTGCGTGAGCCGTTGAAAGGGTGGCCATCCATACTGGAATAAAGCGTCGGCGTCAGTACGGGGCGCGGTTTGTCCGCGCTTTGAATGCTTTCGAAGGCCTCATGGCCTGCCTTTTTTGTGATCCGCAATTTTATTGCTCTAAATGAAGTTTCGAGCGGCCATCAAATGCTTTGCTTGCGATCGCAGTGTTATAAAAGCCGCGAAAGACAATTTCCTACCCGCGCTGAAACAGCGTCAAACCGGCTGTAACGATACTTGATCCGGCCGGCATATATTTTAAGAGGTATGACTCTGTGACGGATGAGGCACAGGACGCTGGTACGAAGCCGGCCCGACTTACTGATGAGCAAAAAGCGAAATTCCCGCTGATATCCCCCGAGCCGATCGATGATGTCGGGCAAACGCTAAAGGTATGCAGTTACCTCGTCATCGCGTTCGGTGTCGTGGCGTTGCTGACGGGGGGCTACAACATCATTTTCGGACCCGAAACAATTCGCTACAACGTGATTAAGGGGATGACATTCCCGCAGTTTCTACAAGCCTACCCGGGGCCGATCGCATCTCTCGGATTCATCGCAATTGCGCTGGGCCGTATGCTGGCGACCAAAGCCGATCAGATGCAGTTGGAATCATTCAACGAAACGCTCATAGAGACGCTCAGAGAAGAAGACATCGAAGCAGAAGACCTGGGCGATCAATACAAGCTGGATGTTTCAAAAAGAAAAGACGGCAATATCGAGATCGGGCTCGTCGATGTGTCACTTGCAGAGCCTCAAACTGGCGGCTCATAAGGCATAGTCGGCGTAGGCCGCGTGCTTCCAGGGCCGGGGCATGAAATCTTGAGCCGTGGCCGATCGAACTGGTGTTAGAAGCTGACGCAACCGTGTCAGTTTCTCAGACGTTGTGCGGCAGTGTAATCGTGACGCGTAGCCCCTGCGTTGAGAGGTTGTTGAGGACCAGATCGCCGCCGTGGGCGCGGACAATTGAGCGGGCAGCGCCGAGACCAAGGCCGACACCGCCGGTCCGCCTGTTGCGCGAGTTTTCCAGCCGGAAGAAAGGACGGAAAACGGCCGCTTGTTGATGGTGCGGGATGCCGGGGCCTGGGTCGTCGACGTACAGCCGTAGTTCGTGTTCCGTTTCATGTAGCGTGACGCGACCGCCGCGTCCGTATTTGACGGCGTTATCGATAACGTTGGTTAGCGCGCGCCGTATCGCATTTGGTCGTCCTTCTGCGATTTGGTGAGGAGGGCCGTCGAAAACGACGTTTGTGCTCGAGGCGGTGTCCTCGATCACCAGGTGAATGAGTTCGGACAGGTCGAAGCGGGTATGCGGTTCTGGATCGGTTTCATTGCGAAAGAAGCTGAGCGCGGCGTCGATCATGTGCTGCATTTCGTCGACGTCGCGGAATAGCCGGCTTTTCTGATCGGCATCTTCGATGAATTCGCCGCGCAGGCGCAGCCGAGTCAGTGGGGCGCGTAGATCGTGCGAGATCGCTGTGAGCATGTCGTTGCGATCGGTTACGAAGCGCTGGATGCGTTCTTGCATATGGTTGAAGGCTTCAATGACGACTCTGAACTCGCGGGGGCCGTGTGCTGGCATGGGATGCGCCTGGATATCGGTACTGAAACGATGTGCCGTATCGGCGGCCTGTTTCATGGGGCGCGCCAGGCGACGGCTGGCGAGAACGGCGACGACTAGTGTCGAAGCAAGTACGAATAGGCCAATGATGAAATAGCGGGTCGATTTATCGACGCCCCATAGGCGTTTGGTGGCGGTCAGAACCACCCAGGAACCGTCCGGTAGATCCACCGCGAGATGGTAGGCCGAAAGCGGCTCGCCGGTCTTGCCGAGATCACGGGGCGTGAAGCCGGCTGCACGTGCCCGCGGCCGATCGAGTAGCTTGCGGATCGTTTGGGTACCGTCCATCGTGTGCTGGCGTGAGATGGGCAATGGCACGTGGGCTTCATCGGTATACCAAGCCACGGCCACCCGAGATGTAGAGGCCGCCGCGGCGAGTTGCCGCCGTTGCGCTTTCGGCATACGGCCGATCGTATGGACGATGGCGGCAGCACGTTCACCCAGGCCGCCTCCGGGAAAGTCAGGGCGTGCCCATATACCGGCTAGATTGACGAATGCCGCGTTCAGCACGATGCATATCGCGATTGCGATCACGATGTTGAACGCGATCCAGCCGGATAGCGTATCGAGTGCGCCGCATCGTATCTTCACGAGGAGCGCTCGACGGATACATCGAACACGTAGCCGCCGTTGCGCACTGTTCGGATGATGTGTGGATGTGTCGCGTCGACCTCTATCTTGCGGCGCAGCCGACTGACCTGCACATCAATGCTGCGATCAAAGGCATCGTGCAGTGGGCCGTGGGCAATGTTCATGAGTTCGTCGCGCGTGAGGACGCGCCGGGCATGCTCGGCGAAGGCGAGTAGCAGTTCGAACTCGCCGGCGGAAAGCGGCGTGAGTGTATTGTCGGCCGAGCGTAGCTCACGCCGGGCCAAATCCAGCTGCCAGCCGCTGAAATGCAGTCGAGGACGTGGCGTGGCGATGAAGGCGCCCTCGAACGACTGGCTTCGTCGCAGCACTGCCCGTACGCGAGCGAGCAGCTCGTGGGCGTCGAACGGCTTGGTCACGTAGTCGTCGGCGCCGATCTCCAGGCCGATCACTCGATCGGTCGGGGCGTCGACGCCAGTGACCATGATGATCGGCAGCGCACGTGTCTGGCGCAGGCGACGACACAGGCTCAAGCCGTCCTCGCCGGGCAGCATCACGTCGAGAATAGCGAGATCATAGTGCGTCGACGCCAGACAGCGGTCCATTGCATCGCCATTGCCGGCGCTGTCTACGGCATAACCATAACGTTTGAAAAAACGCTGAATCAGGGTGCATATCTCGTCGTCGTCATCGACGATCAGAAGTCTGGGCATGACGTTTGAACGGTAGGGCGTTTGATACGAGAGCGACCGGGCCGAGCATAAAAGAAAAACCGCAGCCAAATATTTCCCGGCTGAAACATCGTGTCGATGCGGTTACATCGCCGAGAACGCCGAGAAACAACGACTTCGTACAGTCGGCGGTGTGCCCGCGCATCTTGGAAAGAGCCTCGGTGCGCGATGCCATTCATTGTCGACTCGGATATTGCCGACATGCGCATTCGTTTGAATTTACTGCCTCACGTGCTGCTGCTCTGCGTGATGCCGTTGGCGGCTTGCGTACACAGTCCGCCATCGGCGCCCTGGGATCCGATCGAGCCGGTCAATCGCGGCGTGTTCAAGTTCAACCGTGTTGCCGATAGATACGTCATCCGCCCAGTAGCTCAGGGGTACACGACAATCACGCCCGAGCCGATACGTGCCGGTGTCGGTAATTTTTTCGACAACTTGCATGCCCCGATCGTAATGGCCAACAGCCTGTTGCAACTCAAATGGGGCAGCTTCAACGATGCGCTTGGCCGGTTCATGATCAACACGACGGCAGGCGTCGCCGGTCTAGTGGATGTCGCCACGCGGCTGGATATCGCGGACCCGGATGAAGACCTGGGGCAGACGCTCGGCCACTGGGGGCTGGGCGCTGGACCGTATCTGGTCCTGCCGTTTCTGGGGCCAAGCGGCGGTCGAGACTTGATTGGTTTTGTCGGGGATCGAGCCTGGGCGCCCGCCATCGGCGATATCGATGCCCTCGACGACGAGTATGGCTATGTCCCGCCTCTGCTGACAGGTCTGGATTTCATCGACGCGCGGGCGCGTCTTATGGACCTCGACTCGGTCTTGGACTCCCAGATTGATCCCTATGCCTTCGCCCGCGAATACTATCTACAACGACGCGATGACGAGGTGCACGATCGCCCGATTGATCGGCGATCGCCGCCGGACTGATTTTCGGGGGGCTATGCGCTAAAAAACGCGGGCCTTGAGCGTGAACCATGCCGGAATAGGGCCGGCTGGGGTTTGTAATCACAGACCCGGTGATCGATGTTCTATGATGCGCGCTCGTTGTAAATGAACGGCAGTTAGTGGCTATGGCACGGTTCAGATCTCGTCCGGTTTTGATCGCGCTGGCGACATGCGTTTTATTGAGTGTGATGACATCTGCGGCGGCCGAATCTTCGGTGACGCAGCTCAGGGTTATTGACAAAAAAATCGGTGATGGCACGAAGGCGACGCCGGGAACACGCGTCACGGTCGATTACACCGGCTGGCTCTATGACGCGAATGCCAAGGATCATCGCGGCAAGAAATTCGATAGTTCGCGCGATCGTGGCCAGCCTTTAAGCTTCGAACTCGGCTTCGGCCGAGTGATCGATGGTTGGGATCGCGGCATCGCCGGAATGCGTGTCGGCGGCGAACGGACGCTGATCATCCCGCCCGATCTGGCCTACGGCGCCCAGGGCTCGGGCGGCTCGATTCCGCCGAATGCAACGCTGATCTTCGACGTTACGCTCGAGGATGTATTGCAGTAGTGCAGCCCTGCGATGCACCGGGCGTTGATCGGACCGGCGCAATCAACGCTGACTTTTTCGGGTTTATGACGTGCGTGTGCGGCGGATCGGCTGTTTGATGCCAATATGCCCATTGCGTGTTCTTCAGCCGTCGCGGCGCGGAGACGTACGAGAAGATGCCGTACGCGTAGCTTTGTCGAGTTCCGATCAGATCACTTGCCACTATGCGGGCGAATGCAGGAACAAATCATATTCTCGCGGCCCGACGCATATGCTGTCAGCGGTCATAGGGGCGCCCCGGTTTGTTATTGAGGCCCTTGTTGATAATCAGGCACACGCTCATCTGGAAAAATATGTTGATCGCGCATGTCAGGTAGAAGAGGCCGCCGTAATAGAAGTAAGGGATAACGACAGCAATCTGATTGGCCCGGATCCATACATGAATAAAAAAAGCGTCCAGTGCTGCAAAAAGAAAACCGAACATGATCGCGGCGATGTAACCCGGGCCAGGGTTGGTGCGCTCGTGGTGTTGTAAGCCATTACCGGAACCTGATCGATGTTGCGGTCCGTTTGTTTCGTTCGATATCTTCATTTGATTTGTAAGTTCAAGCTTGATCGGTTCTTTTTTGAGATCCGCCAGCTTCGTTTGGCTGACATGTTCGTCGTTGATCGGTGCTCGAGAAAGCCATCCCTTGGCCGCTTATATGCTGAAGAGTTTGGCTTTTTTTCTTCGGGTTCGGTTTGTTCAAGAGCATTGGCTTGATTGAGTTGCGTGCCAGCACGTCGCGAGGGGATTTATTAGTGCCGCGAAAAAGACAGGCATTCACGCGATAGCCACTCAGCGAACGCGGCGGCCATTGGCGGCGGTTCACCGGTGGCCGGCATGAGCAATGCGTAGGACAGTGGCGATGGCAGGGCGAACCGGTCGCCAAACGGGCGCACGAGCACACCGCTTGCCAGTCGGTCGGCCGCCAGCACGCTGCTGGTCAGGGCAACGCCGCGGCCCGCGATCGCCTGATCCAGAGCCAGTCCGAACAACGAGAAACGCCGGTGTGTGCGCGCTGATACCGGCGCCGCACCGGCGGCATCGAGCCAGGCGCGCCAGTCGGGAAACAGGCTGGCCTGCGCCGATTCCCATGCCACGTGCAGCAGCGTGTGATGCGCGAGATCGGCGGGTTCGTCGAGCGGTGTGTTGCCAGCCAATAGTGCCGGTGAGCAGACCGGAAAGACGGTTTCGGTCATGAGCGGCTGAGTGCGCACGCCCGGCCATGGCCCTCGGCCGTAGCGAATGGCCAACTGGGCACTGCTGCTGTGCCATGCCGGCGCGATATGGGCCGCACTCGCATCGAGGGCGAGATCGATGCCCGGATTTTTGGCTTCGAAATCCGCCAGGCGCGGCAGCAGCCAGTGTTGAATGAGTGACGGTGCGGCGCTGACGGTGAGTTGCGGGGCAGCCGGTATGCTTGCTCGCGCGGCTTCGTAGCCCTGGGCCAGCGCGCGCAAGGCGTCGTCGGCCGCGCGGGCCAGTCGCATGCCACGCGGTGTGAGCTTCACGCCGTGGGCGTGTCGCTCGAATACCGCCGCCCCCAGATGTTGCTCGAGCGTCTTGACCTGGCGGCTGATCGCGCCCGGGGTCAGGTGCAACGCCTCGGCCGCGCTCTTGAAGCTCTCGTGGCGGGCCGCGAAGGTGAACGCGCGCAGGGCATTCAGCGGCAGATGCTCGATCATGTGTTGCGTTTTTGTAAGCCTCGTCGACCAGTTTAATCGTTTGCCGGCTTCGCGGCGGATTGCTCTGATGGGCTGCATGATCCAACCGAATTTGCGGACATGAGCCAACGAACGCCTGCCCGAGCAACACACTGGACGCCGGAAACGCGTCGATCGATGGATATGTCGGGTAGCCTTTTGATGCTGCTGTTCTGCGTCGCGCTCGGGTTGCAGCAAGTGGCTATCAAAGCAGTGGCCGCGGATGTCGCGCCCCTGGCCCAGGTTGCCATTCGCTCAACACTGGCCGCGTTGCTGGTGGTGGCCGTGGCACGGTTGCGCGGTGTGCGATGGGTTGATGCCCGGGCGGTGTTGGGGCCGGGGCTGGCGGTGGCGGCCGGCTTTGCCGCGGAATTCACCTTCATTGCGCTCGGCCTGGGCTATACGACGGCCTCGCATATGTCGGTGTTTCTCTACACTGCGCCGGTCTTCGCCGCACTCGGACTGCACTGGTGGGTGCCGGGCGAGCAGTTGTCGCCGCGTCACTGGGTCGGCATCGCGATCGCGTTCGGCGGGATGGTGCTGGCCATGGCGCCGGGCGGGAAAGCATCCGCGGGCCCCGCGCCGACCGCGTTGGTCGTGGGCGACATACTGGGCATTCTGGCCGGTATGAGCTGGGCGGCGACGACGATCGTGATTCGCACCACACGGCTTTCCAGCCAGCGTCCGATCGTGACGCTGGCCTATCAACTCGTTTTCGCCGGGCTGTCGCTTCTTGTCGTCGCCGGTCTGCTCGGCGATCTGTCGACCATGCGGCTCTCGCCGCTGGCCTGGGCCAGTCTGGCGTTTCAGACGCTGGGTATCTCGTTCGCGATGCTCCTGCTCTGGTTCGCGTTATTACGGCGTTATCTGGCCTCGCGGCTGGGCGTGTTCTCGTTTCTGTCGCCTGTCTTCGGTGTGATCTTTGGTGCGCTGCTGCTCGGGGAGACGCTGACGGCCTCGTTTGTTGCCGGGGGCGTGGCGATCATCGTCGGCATCGTGATCGTCAGCCTGCCGAGCGGGGCCGCGCGCGCCTGATCGACTAGGGCCTGTAAACACGTCCCGCGTGCGCCGCGCCGGCGCTCATTTTTTGCAAGACAAGGCATCGAGCGCGTACGGCCGTCATTCTGGCGTCGCGAACGACAACGTCGGATTGCGCAAAAATGACCGCCGTTCCGTCGGGTTGCGCCCAAAAACCGGCCAGGCAAGGCGCATGACACCGGCCTCGGTCATTTCAAGGTCAAGCCATGCAACGCTGCGTGGCCGGTTTTGGGGCGGCCACCCGGTCACGTGCGACGTGTTATTAATCCGGCACCAAAACCGCTGACGACGTCAGCTGTTTTCAACGCCATCGAAAAATAAACGCCGGCACTTGTCCGTCTTTTTATTTTCAATGGCTTCACGGCCGGTGCTGGATGTCTGTTCCATTGACGGCCTCGAGACGCCTCAACCTGCGGGTGGGTCGATGCGCAGATGCAGATAGCGTTCGGCCTGTTCGGCGGCCCCGAGCGTGGCCCCCAATAGCGGCGCCTGGGCGCCAAAGGCTGTCTGCGTCATCTCGATCGGTCGGGGCAGGGCGTGGGATACGGCACGACGTAGCGCTTCGGCGAATGCCGGGCTGTCGAAGACCCGGCCGGCAAACACGAGAGCGCCCGGATTCAGTGTGATGACCGTGTTGGCGATCGCTGCGGCGATGGCATCGATCACGGCCGTGGCGGTTGCATCCTGTGGCCGGGTATCGAACATCGAGATCAGTCTGTCGGTGTCGATCGATGAATCGGAAGGGGAGGCGATACCCAGTTCGATCAGGCGCTGTACGAGCGTCTGACCGGGCGCGAGACGATTGTGTCCAATTTCGCCGGCCAGCCCGTCAGCGCCGCGGTACAGCGCACCGTTGACGTGTATCGCAGCACCGATACCGGCACCGATGAAGACATAGACAAAATTCGGCTGCCGCTGCATGAGGCCGATACGGCTTTCGGCGAAGGCTGCCCAGTTGACGTCGTTATCGACATGCAAGGTCTCGGGAGCGCGGTCGAAGATGGCGCTGCCGACGTCGATGTGGCCCGCGGCGAACGGCGAATTGGGCATGTCGATCACGCGGCCGGTTCGTGGATCGACCGGGTCGGCGACAGAGCAGGTGACGGCCAGGCACTCGCCACTGGCGTGTCGATGCCCCTCGGCAACGAGCGTTCGGCTGGCGGCGACGAGCTGTTCGGTCGTCAGCGGCGTGCCCGATCGATCGATTCGTTCCCAGAGTACGCCGCGGGACAGATCGCAGACCCGCAGCCCGATCCAGTCATGATCCAGTGCCAGGCTCACGGTATGGCCGCGCGCACCTTGAATATCGTAGAGCTGCGGTGTCCGACCGCGTTGGCCGGGACAGGAGCCCGTCTCACGAATGAGATTGGCCTGTTGAAGCCGCCGTGCCGATTCGGAGGCCGTCGGACGGGATATGCCGATATTGGCCGACAAGCCGGCGCGCGAGGCCGGCCCGTGAACGCGCAGATAATCGAAGCACTGTCGGTCGACGTCGGTGATCGCCGCCAGGCACGCATCGTCGGATCGCATCGGTTGGGCTGTCGTCATGACACTTTTGTCGCAATCGATGCCATAGAGGGTGACAGGTGGTGATGCCCGAGGCTATCGTCATCCATCATTAGTTAGCAGTGCTTACAAAAGGAGGGGGCAGATGTCGGATCATGCAATGGCGGTTTCATCTGCCACATTGCCCGATGACCTATCGGGCGAGATTCGCGCGCTCAAAGCCGAGGCACGGGCACAGATCGGTGATGTTGAGGGGCTTTTTGCCGCCGTCTCGGACTTCATCGCGCAGGAAGTCGCCGACATCGAGGCGGTGCGCGCTGCCGGGGGTGATGTCTGGCCACAGATCGAGTACGCCGATATCGCCAACGGCCGCGTGACGGATGCCCAGGTCCGCGATATCAAACGCCGGGGGTGTGCCGTCATTCGCAATCATTTCCCGCATGAACAAGCCGCCGCGTGGGATCGGCAGCTGGTGGCGTATCTGGACGATAATGATTTCGATCGCGTCTATCGCGGGCCCGGTGACGATTTCTTCGGCAGCCTGTCGGCCTCGCGGCCGCCGATCCTGCCGATCTACTGGTCGCATCCGCAGATGGAGGCACGCCAGCACGAACGCATGGCCGATGTGCAATCGTTCATGAATCGGCTTTGGGTACATGAGTCGGAAGGCCGGACCTGGTTCGACCCCGACCGCAATCTGCTCTATCCCGACCGGGTGCGTCGTCGCCCACCGGGCACGACCTCGAACGGTCTCGGTGCCCACGTGGACTCCGGCTCGGTGGAGCGCTGGCTTCATCCGGCCTATCAGAAAGTCTTTCGGCACGTGCTGAATCACGAATTCGACAAGTACAACCCATGGGATGCCGCCTGGCGGAGCGATATCGGTGAGTACGAAGGCTCGACGATGTGTTCGGCCTTTCGCACCTTCCAGGGCTGGACGGCACTGTCCGACATGCCGGCCGATCAGGGCGTGCTGCACACGGTGCCGATTCCGGCCGCCATGATTTATGTGCTGCTGCGGCCACTATTGTCGGATGTGCCGGCGGATTCGCTTTGCGGCGCGGCCCCGCATCAGGCGCTACCGATCAGCGAGGAATGGCATCCGCTGCTCATGCGTGCGCTGACCGGTGTACCGAAAATCAACGCCGGCGACTCGGTCTGGTGGCACTGCGACGTGATCCATGCCGTGGCACCGGTCACGGATCAGACCGGCTGGAGTAACGTGATCTATATCCCGGCTGCGCCGTGGTGTGATCGCAATGCCCGCTATGCGCAAAGCGTGGCGGAGGCCTTTACCGAAGGCCGCTCGCCGGATGATTTCCCCGAAGAACATTATGAAACAGCATGGAACGATCGCTTCGGACCGGCCGAGCTGAATGCCTACGGGCGTCGTGGTATGGGCCTTGGCGAGGCTTGAGCCCGAAGAATGCCGGCGGCCATCCGGAGAAAACAGCCGCGCGGCATGATCGGTCGTGGCGCCCGCCAGGAGAGGCGTCCGGTGCTTCGAGGGTGGCGAAAGCACCGGGCGCCTCGCCGCGCCGTGCGACCGATCGGATGACCGGTTACTGGAAGACCGGAAAAGCGCTGGCCTCGCCGTAGTCCTCGATCGGCGCCATGTTCTTCAAGGTTTCCATGTCCTTGTCGGCGATGACGAAGTCGACGTCGGCGTTGTTCTTCATGTGGTCCGGGTTGGCCGTCTTGGGCAACGGCAGCAGGCCGAGCTGCAGGTCATAGCGGATACACAGCTGCGGAATGGACACGCCGTACTGCTTGGCCATCTCGGCGATCTGTTCATTCTTGAACAACTCGCCGTGTCCGACCGGTGAATAGGCTTCGACCAGCAGCCCCTTGTCCTGCGAATACTGGATCAGATCCCAGGGCGTATTGCTGACATGCGCCAGGATCTGATTGACCACCGGTTTGACCGTGCAGGACGACAGAATGTTGTCGATATCCTGCGCCGCGAAGTTGGACAGACCGATCGCCCGGATCTTGCCGGCTTTGTGGGCATCCTCGAGTGCGCGCCATGCCTCGCGATTGCCTTCGAAGAAACGGTCCGAGCTGCCGAAGTGGTCCCAGGGCTGCGGGCTGTGGATGATCATCAGATCGATATGATCCAGGCCCATCTTTTCCAGCGATTCATCGATGGCTTCAGCGGCCCCGGCGTAGTCCTTGTATCGGGCAGCGAGCTTGGTCGTGACGAAGATTTCGTCGCGGCTGACACCGCTGGCCTTGATGCCGGCAGCCACCTCGCCTTCATTGCCGTAGTCCTGGGCGGTATCGATGTGTCGATAGCCGATCTTCACGGCCTCCTTGACCGCATTCTCGGCATCATTGCCCTCGATGAGCCATGTGCCGAGCCCGATCTTCGGGACGTCCACACCGTTGGCAAGCGTAAAGGTCTCTTTAATCATCATGATCCTCGGTGTTCCAGATGAACTCTGCATCGACACGGCTCCGGCGCGGGGCGACGCGAAGCGTCGTGACCAAGGCCCGGACCCGATATGGATGGCACTTTTAAAAAAGCTGGCTGCGCCGAATGCACAAATCAAGTCCCCGGGCGCGTCAGCGTGATGCCGAGGGTCTGTTGATGTTTCGTGCGAGTGCCTTTTCGTCAAGAGGCCGCAGTGTGTCCAGCAAGGCGCGAGTTGCCGATCGTGGCGTGCCACGATCAAGGCTCGCAACGCCGCCGGGCGGGATTTGTGGCCCAACCCTTGGGGACAAGTGTTGTTTTGCGGCAATCCAGCGTTCTAGCACGCTGGCGCAGAACGACACGCTATGCGTGCTATGCCTCGTCTTGCCACAAAACAGCACTTGGCGCGGACTCGCACGAAACATCAACAGGCCCTAGCGTATGCGATCGAGCGTTCTGTCGCGCAGGACGGCGTGGTGATAAAGCGCCGCGCCCGCGTGGCCGAGCGCTAAAAACAGCAGGCCCCAGGCCATTGTGCTGTGCAGCAGATCCGCCGGGGCTTCGAGAAACAGCATTTCGCGTTCTGCGCTCGGGATCCAGCGCACGCCCCAGACCGCCATACCGTGCCCGGAGGCCCAGGCCCGCAGAATCGCGGTGCCGGGAATCAAGAGCGTGAGCATGTTCAAGGTGATGTGCCCGGCACGGGCCAGATGACCGGTCCACGTACCGGGTTGCGTCGGGCGCATCCCCAGGGCGCGCATTCGCCAACCCCAGGCCAGTCTTGCCAGCATCAATCCGAAGACGGTCAGGCCCACCAGCCCGTGCGGCGCGACCGAGGACAGGGCCCGCGTGGCTGGGGTATCGCCCACCCAACGCCATGACAGCACCGTCGTGAACTGCATCAGCAATAGTACGGCGACCGCCCAGTGCAACCACCGCGTGACGGTGCCGTAGCGAGCCGGCCGATCCGCCCATCGACCCTGTCCTCGCCGGGACGTGCTCATCGACCGGCGCTCGCGACGACAGAGCACATCGAAGTCGGTTGCGATCGTACAGCCATGTGCCCTCTTTTATTAACCCGGCCTAAAAATAGATGATTTTTCGGGTTGATAACGCGCGTGTGCGACAGCACGCGCGCCACGGCCAACGGCCGTGAAGCCGTTGAAAATAAAAAGACGGACAAGGGCCGGCGTTTCTTTCGATGGCGTTGAAAACAGCTGACGTCGTCAGCTGTTTTGGTGCCGGATTAATATTACGACAAGTCTCCCGCATGCGCCGGTCATTCTATCGTCGTGTGCGGGCCTCAGGGCAGCTTCCATTGGGCCCAATCGATTGCCGTTGCCGTCACGAGAATCGGTCGCGCGTCGGGCAAGATGGACCGATGGCCCGAGGCGCCGCGTGCTGTCCGGTGCGATGTCGACGCGCAGTGGCTCGTGGGAGAGTTTTCGCCGGTGCTCGCGGTTCGCCACATCGGCTATATTGCCCCAAGGCGTCCGAGTCGGCGGGGATGAAGGGATGGGGCGACGCAGACGAAAACAGGGCCGTGGATTCGAACGGATCGCCGGGGCGCCGTGGCCGGCCGGAATCATGGTCGGCATCATCGGGTTTGTCACGATCCGTTACGGCATCAGCTGGGTGCTCTACAGTTACGGGGATCCGTATCTCGATTCGATGGCGGATGCCATCCGCGATGAGGGATTCGGCGGGATGGCCTGGCTGGTCCTGGGCGTATGCTGGGCAGGTGCCTTGATATCGTTCGTATCGGATCGGCTGCCATCGCGATCGGCGCCGCACAAACGATCACCGGCCCCGCGGCGAAGACGACGCCGCCGAACCGCCGCTTCGTCAACATCCCGACAGGGGCCCACGTCCTCGGCCGACGCATCGGCCTCAGAATCTCGATCGCCGCTCCTGTCGACCGCTGTGCCGAATGAACCGGCGCCCGTGACGAACCACAATATCGCGAACCTGAGTTGGCAGCAGTTCGAGCAACTGGTCGCGGCGAGCTTTCGTCGAAAGGGCTTCGTGGCGACGCTGACCGCCGATGGCGCGGACGAGGGCGTTGATATCGTCCTGACAGAACGCGACAACGTCCTGCTCGTCCAGTGCAAGCATTGGGCCGCCCGGCCGGTCGGCGTGAATATCGTCCGCGAGTTGTTCGGCGTCATGCATGCCAAGACTGCCCGCAAGGCGATATTGGCCACATCCGGCCTGTTGACGCCCGATGCGCATCGGTTCTGTCGCGAGAATTCGATTCATTGCATCGACGCCGAGGCCCTGCCGTCGTTCATCGATCCCGCGGCGATGCCGCCGCAGCATGAAATCGTCGGCAATCGGTCTGATCTCTGTCCGTTGTGTGGCGCGGCCATGGTGACCCGGACCGCCAGTCGGTCCGGCCGCCGCTTGCGGGGTTGCTCTCGTTTCCCGGCCTGCAAGGGCACGCGGTCGACCACAGCCGCGTCTGTCTGACTCGGTGCGCTGGGTGCGCTGATCGTCGCCGGAGGCGCGCCGCGGCTGCCACAAGCCACAGCGGATGCCACCTTGATCGGGTGTGTCGACAGCTCATCGACGCGATGCCGGCTGTGCGAGGGCGCGCTGCGCATGCCGGCAATACCCTGACGCTATTTCAGGCCATGGGTGTTGGACATTGGTCTTAGCGAACTCGGGAGGCAGGTCGTTTCTTTCGCCCGTGGTGCCTGAGTTGGCGTGGTTTCGGCCGGTCGATAAGCAATATGTATCGGCCCGCATGGCAGTGGTATTGGTCGCCGGCCTTCGTGCGCTGCTACCCATGACGTGAAGCGCCGTGATGGCCCGAAGACCAGTGGCATGGTCGACGTCGATAGCCCGATCGAGCCGGTTAGGGATCGATGCGCCAAGCGGGGCCTGCGCGGCGCTGGTTCGACAATTAAAACAAACGGCCGACTCGAGCATGTTTCGGTCGTCGCCAGAGGAGAAAGATTCATGCGATATACCGATGTGATTCGCCGCGGCATGGGCGTGGTTGCTGCCTTGGGGCTGGGCACGATGAGCGCGCACGCCAGCGTGATCGGGTTCGATACGCCGGCCGATTTCTCGGGAGCGCCTTATCAGGTGACTCTCGGTGAAACCGCTGATGCCGGTTATGTATTCGATCGTTTCCTGTTCGACCCGGCGGCCGGACGCGACGGCGGCTCGTCACCCGGCGTGGCGACGCTGGGCAGTGCCCTGATATCGGCCTCGCCGATCGCCGCCGATACGTTGAATACCTACCTCGAAGGCACATCGATCCGCGACGACATGGTCTTCGGCGGCCCGTTCGAGGCCTTCGATGAGCCCGCCCAGGCGCTGACCGACGACGACTTCGCGTTTCTGGGGTTCAAGTTCCTGCTCGAGGACGGCACGCACTTCGGTTATGCCGAGCTGAGCGATTTCACCCTGAAACGGTTCGCTTATCAATCGACGCCGGATACCGCCATCACGACGGGGGCGGCCATCGACCAGCGGCTGCCGGGGCATGACGTCAATCCGGTTCCGACGCCGGCGGGCGTGTGGTTCTTCGGCGCCGGCATCGCACTCATCGGCTGGGCGCGGTGGCGCAAGCGCGGGGCGCCGTACGGCGGGTCGTCTGACCTGTTGGGCCCGGTGCCGGTCTGAAGGCCAAGCACCGACACACGAACCATCAATACGCGGCTCAGCGAACGGGAGAGCGCCATGACACGATTCGACAAGACGAGACGACGGGTTCTCAAGTGGGCCGGTGGGGGGCTCGCCGGCCTGGCGGCCACGCGCCTGACCGGGCCATTCGAGTGGATCAATACCGCTCGGGCCTCGGCAGGCGGCCATCCGGGCATCGATCCGCGAGCACCGTCCGGACTGCTCACGGATCTGTTGAGCGATCCACTGGGTATCCGTGTCACCGATCACCAGCCGAGGTTGTCCTGGATCGTCCCGGCGCTCGGCCCCGTACCGACGCAGGCGGCGTATCGGGTCCAGATCGGGCGGACCCAAAGCGGTATCGCGGCCGGCCGAGATCTGGTCTGGGACAGCGGGCGCGTCGAATCCGATGTCTCGACCGGCGTTGTCTACGGCGGGCCGTCGTTGGCACCGAACACGGTCTATTACTGGCGGGTTCGGACGTGGCAGAAACACGGCCATGCCTCGATGTGGTCGGCGCCGCAGCGCGTGGTCACGGAGATGGGCGACGGCTGGACCGGAACGCCCATCTGGGCGCCGACAGTCGCCGCGGAACCCGATCAGGACATCGACCCCAACGACTGGTTGCTGGCGCGTACCGAATTCCAGATCGACGGCCGGGTGCAGTCGGCCTGGATTCAGGCCAGCGCGCGATCGCCCGAGGCGGCACGTCAGTATGTCTATCGGCTCGCGGTCAATGAGGCGTTCGCCGGGGTCGGGCCAGTGCGTTCGTTCGACCCGGAAACTGAGACGCGTTATCACACACACGACATCACGGGCCTGCTCAAGGTTGGCGCGAACGTGGTCTCGGCGTTCTGTTACACGGCCGAGGATCATGCTTTTCTGGCGGATATCGTCGTGGTCTATGAAGATGGCCGACGTCAGGTGATCGGGACCGGCGACGATTGGCGGGTGCGTCTGGCCGGGGGCTGGCGGCCGCCGAACGGGTTTTTCGGCGGTTTCTATGAAGCCCCGCAGGAATATATCGATGCACGGGCCGAGCCGGTCGGCTGGCGTCGTCCCGGTTTCGACGATTCGGCATGGGAGACCCCGGCTAGAGCGATGTCCTTGCCCGGACTCACGCCGAGCTGGGACGAGAACATCGCTTGCATACCGCGCCGGCCGCAAAGCGCGACTCAGCTGGAAGCAGGCCGCTGGCTGATCGACATGGGCCGGGAAGTCGTGGCCGGTCTCAGTCTGACCGTCACTGCCCAGGCGGGACAACGCGTGACCGTTCGCCTTGGCGAGGAACGCACGGCCGATGGCGGTGCACGCTACGAATTGCGCTCCGGGCCGGTCTATGAAGAGGTCTGGACGCTGCGCGACGGCCGACAGCATCTCGCGCACTGGGGGTATCGGGCGTTCCGCTGGATCGAGCTGATCACCGATCCCGGGCTGGATGTCACCAGCGGGCTGCAGGCACACGTACTGCGCAAGCCATGGACCGACGGTCTCGCCCACTTTGCCAGTTCCAACCGCGATCTGGATCGGGTCTGGGAATTCTGTCGATACACGATCGAAGCGCTGCGGATGAATGTCTACGAAGACACGCCGACCCGCGAGCGCGAGCCCTATGCCGGCGACGCCGTGATCAATCAGCTGTCCGAATACAACACCCAGCGTTCCTATGCGCTGGCGCGTTATTCGACGTCCTATCTCGCACGCCGCCCGACCTGGCCGACCGAGTACCACGTGATGACCGCGATCACCACGTGGCGCGATTATCTGGCCACGGGCGACGATGCCAATCTGGCAGCCGACTACGATCTGTTGGTCGAGCGACAGCTCACCGAATATCTGGATTCAGATGGCCTGGTCGACAAGTCGCCCGGCGAATACTATCGCTTCCCGCGGGACCTGGTGGACTGGCCCCGGGGGTATCGCGACGACTACGTCTTCACGGATGTGAATACGGTCATCAACGCCTGGCAATATGCGGCCTACGAGGCGTTATCGAACATCGCCGGCGTTCTCGGCCACGGCCGGGACCAGCACCGCTTCGCCGCGATGGCACGCCGTCTGCAGCATCGACTGAACAGCGAACTGATCGCCGGCAACGGCGCCTATTTCGATGGACGCGACACCACGCATCAGTCGCAACACGCCACCGCGTTTCCGCTGGCGCTCGGGGTCACCCGTGGCGAGGCTCGGCAGGCGGCCGGGCAATGGCTGGCCGGCCAGCCCATGAAGGCCAACGTGTACGGGGCCCAGCTGGTTCTCGATGCTCTCTACAACGTGAACCAGGCCGAATCGGCGCTGGCGCTGCTCACCAGCCGCGATACCTTTTCATGGCTGCACATGATGGATGACCTCGGGGCCACGATCACGCCCGAGGCCTGGGACCCATCCATGACGGACAATATCTCGTTCTCCCATGCCTGGGGCAGTGCCCCGGTGAACACGGTGATGCGGTATATCGCCGGGGTCACGCCGGCCGCACCGGGTGCGGCCCGACTGCGGATTGCACCACAACCGGCCGGCCTGAACTGGTTTAAGGCCCGGGTGCCGACGATACGCGGGCCGGTCTCGGTTGCGTTCCAGCGCGGTGGGCGTCAATTGCTGGAGATCACGTTGCCGCCGAACACGGAATCGACGATCGAGCTTGATCTGTCCCAGTTTGACGATATCCCGGCGCACCGTCTGAAAGTGCTGGCGCGGGGCTACCGTCCCCGGACCACGGTCGGGCACGGCATGCTCACGGTGGCCAATGCCTTGCCCGGTACGCTGGTGGTTCTGGCGCATTAGCTTGGGATGGGGATGTCGCCGGCACGGCCCGGCGGCGGTCTCGCCGGCCGGCGCGCACGTGGCCGGCCGGCTTTAGGACCGGTCGCTTCGATTTCGCGCGCGGCGGACACGCCTAGCACTCTCGTTCGGCGCGAGACGAGCGGTGGAGCCGGGCGATGGTCACGAGGTTGGTGATCAGAATCAGCGATTCGGCCAGCGTGCCGCCGAGCGAGCCGATGAGCAGGTTGCTGATGACCCAGCAGAAGGCGGCGGCAGCCAGCATCCAGCGCATCGTCGGGCCGTCGTGCATGAACATGCCGTAGGTGCCGATCAGGCCGGCGGCCAGGGCCCAGGCATCACGCGGTGCGGACCAGGTGATGAGTGCGGCCACGAGTGTCGCGCCCGCCATGGCGAGCATGACCGACCAATGTTGCTTGTAGCGTCTCACGAGGTGCACGCGCAGCACGATGAGGGCCGCGATCGCCGCCGCTGCCCAGCTGCGGAACAGGGCGAACTGCAGTGCGAAGGCCACGTTGGCAAACAGCAGCAGAACGAAGAGCCGGTCGTCGCGCTTGTTGGCGAAACCGGCGACACAGAGCGCCAGCGCGATCAGGCCGAAGCCCTGGCCGGCCCACCAACGGATCGATGGATAGTCGAGCACGTGGCGTGTCTCCTGCTGAGGTCGGCTCGCGACGTTGCCCGAAGCCCGCGAACCGATCAAGCGCGGCGCGGCGAGACGCGATCAGCCGGTATCCGGCCGGCCGACGCGTCCTGGCGCCGCTGCCGCGAACGGTGTCATGCCGGCGGGCGGGCGGGGTCGGGGTCAGCCTGTTCCCGAAGCCGAAAGGCCGCGACCGTATCGGCGAGCGCCCGGGCCTGCTGGTTGAGGGCACTGCTGGCGGCGGTCGATTCCTCGACCATGGCCGCGTTCTGTTGTGTGGTGCTGTCGAGCTGCGCGACAGCGGTGTTGATCTCGCTGATGCCCTGCGACTGCTCGCCGGCGGCATTGTTGAGTTCGTCGAGCATGCCGCTGACCTGTTCGATCTGCGCCATGATTTCCTGCATGGCCCGGTCGGTGGCCTCGACTTCGGCGACACCGGTTTCGGTCTGTTCGGTCGACTGGTCGATCAATGTCTTGATCTGCGTGGCCGATTCGGTGCTGCGATCGGCGAGCTTGCGCACCTCCTGGGCAACGACGGCGAAACCGCGACCATACTCGCCGGCTCGGGCGGCTTCCACGGACGCATTCAGGGCCAGTAGATTAGTCTGGAAGGCGATATCGTCGATCAGATCCAGGATGCCGCGGATCTGCCCCGCCGAGCCCTTGAGGCTCTGCATCGCCGCGCTGACACTGGCCATGCGCTGGCTGCCCTTGTGGGCCGTTTCCACCGTCTGGCGCGCGGTGCCACTGGCGGTCTCGGCCAGGCTCGCCGATTGGCGGGCCGTGCTGGACAGCTGCTCGACCGCCGCGGCGGATTCCTCCAGGCTGGCGGCGGCCGCCTCGGAACGCCGGGACAGCTCATGGTTGCCCTGGGCGATCTCATCGGCGGCCGAGCTGACTGTGGCTGAGCTGTCCCGAACCTCGAGCAGCACCCGATTGATGCGTTCGGCAAAGGCATTGAAGGCCGTGGCGATGCCGGCGATTTCGTCGTGACCGTGAACCGTGAGTCGTTGCGACAGATCGCCGTCGCCGGAGGCAATGTCCTGCATGGCGACTTGTACACGTCGCAGGCGACGAAAACCCGGTGTCAGCAGAGCCCAGAGTACCAGCACCGCCAGCAGTGCGGTCACCACGAAACCGGCGGACATGATCCAGACGAACTGCGACAGGCCGGCCAGTGTCTCGTGCTTGTCGGCGACCACCACGAGCGTCCAGTGGCTGTCCGGGACATGCTGGGCCGTCACGTAGGCTGCTCGGTCGCCGAGCGTGACTGGCGTCATGCCATCGCTTCGCGCCGCGTTCGACAGCCAGCTCGGCGTGAACAGGGACGCGATCTGGGTGGCCGGGTGCAGCACGCGATCCATCTCCGGATGCGCGATCAGCGTGCCCTGGTCGTTGACCAGAAAAGCATAACCGCTCGGCGTGGGCTTGATGGCATCCACGATCGTCGTGACTTCGGTGAGCTGGATATCGGCGCTCAGAACAGCCTCGAGACGGCCCGCTTTTTCGATCGGCATCGACAGCGACAGCGCGAGTGCGTGAGAGCTCTCGTCCATGTACGGCTTGTTGACGACCAGGGTTCCGGCATTCTTGGCGTTGCGATACCAGGGGCGCTGTGTGGGGTCGAAACCGTCGGGCGGGGTCCAGTTCTGGCCCGAAATGAACCGCCCATCCGGGAAGCCGGCATAGACCATCGAGAAATGGCTGGCATGCTCGATCAGGGCCATGTCCCGTGCCAGATGCGTCGTGTCGAAGCGGCCGTGAAGCGCGCCGAGCAACCGTTTCTGCGTGCCCAGCCAGTTCGCGATAGCGCGGCTGTTGTCGTTGGCCAGGTTCTGCATCTTCTGGGTTGCGCTGGCGAGGTAGTCCGCTTTCAGCGCGAACCAGCTGATCGCCCCGATACTGGATAACGAAAGCATGAACAGGACGATGCAGATCGCCAGGATACGGGTACGAAAAGAAAGACGCATGGGAATCAACGGGTAGCCACGAGCCGGTAGGTATCGACCGGGCCAGCGGATTCTTGAGGCCCTGGCTACGGGACATCAGGGCGTTGGATCGTGCGACTTTCGTCAGGCACACGACGGGCGCCGCATTTCAGGGCACGGTATCGATGTAATACGGCCGGGCTTCGTGTCGGCGCGTGTTGTCTTTCAGCGTGCGGTGATCCGCTTGATGAGGCGCTCGGCCAGATCCGCGTAACGACGATCGAAATGATGGCCGCCGGGCAGGCCGGCGACATCGAAGCCGGCGGCGACCAGTTCGTCGCAGATCGCTTGCGGATCCGTCACGCCGTAGAGACAGCTGGTGCGCGCGGCCGGCAGGCGTCGTGCCTCGGGCATCACGGCCCGGCCCTCGGGCCCCAGCCCGATCCACGACAGCAGGTGGTACCCGAAGGTGATATGGCTGGCCAGACCGAGCAACACGATTCGCTGTACATGGGCCTGTGTGGCTGCGGGCAGGCGATTGTAGAGAAACGGCATGACATCGGCCCCGCGTGAATAACCGATCAGCACGACGCGTGACCGGTGCCAACGGCGCCGATAGGTCTGGATGACCCGGTCGAGGTCGGCCGCGGCTCTGGCGGGATCATTCACGTGCCAGTAATAGCGCAACGAATCCCAGCCGATGACCGGATAGCCGGCCCGAGCCAGCGACTGGCCCACGGCCTTGTCCAGCCCGGCCCAGCCGCCGTCGCCGGAGAGCATGACGACAAGCGTGTCATCGGTGGTCGGCGTCGTGTCCTGTGGCGGGGGCGGCGGATAGACCATCAGCGGCAGGTCGGCCACGGCCGGTGCCGGTGTCTCGCCGCCGGGATGAAAGACACAGCCGGGGGCACCGACGAGAATCGCCACGAGGCCCAGCAGCCAGGCGCCACGCTCGACAATAAATCGCATGTTCATCGTCATCCCGGTTCGATCGGCAGAGGCGGCGTCAGCTGTCGGTGAGTATGCGCCGATACCCGCCGGCGATGAGGGCGGCGATATCCAGCTGCAGGCTCGACAGACGTGTATCCGGCGGATAGGCCAGATACATCGAATGCCAGACCGGATGCCATTTGTTCTTGAAGGCGCGCAGCCCCTTGTAGTTGTAGAAACGATTGCCGTGCTCGTAGGCCAGCCGGGCAAGCTGCTCGGCCGGTCGGGCCCAGGGCGTATCGCCCACGCCGGCCAGCGGTGCCATGCCGAGCGAGAACCAGCGATAGCCCGCGGCCTGTGCTTCCTGCATGAGCCGGACGAACAGGAAATCCATGGTGCCGCCGGGCGCGGTTTCGAGGTGCCGCATCAGATCGATCGAGTATTCCTCGAGGTGGCCATAGCTCGGCAGAATGCTGGCAAAGGCGAGCAATCGCCCGTTGGCGTCGCGGACCACCGCGATCGGGGCCCGAGCCAGATAATCGCGATCGAAATTGCCGAGCGAGAACGTCTTCTCGGCGGCTTTCTCGCCGAGCCAGTCATCGGAGACTGCAGCCAGCTGGTTCATGAACCCCGTGCTGAAGGGCGGCGCTGTAATCTCGAAGGTCAGCCCCAGACGATGCCCGCGATTGATCGCGCCGCGCTTGTCTTCGTTGCGTTTGCCGGTCATCGAGAAGGCCGCGAGATCGACCCGTGCGATCTCGCCGAGCTTGAACAACACGAACCCGTGGTCGAGATAGGCCGACAGATCGTCCGGGCCGACCTGATAGAACACCGGCGTGCACTGCATGTCGTCGGCGAGCTGGCGGAATTCACCGATCGCCGTGCGTCGTGCCGCCGTATCGCCGGCCGGATCGGACAGCGCGATGAGCCGGTTACGGATCGCGCGATAGCCGATCATCGCCTGCCCGTCGGCGCCGTAGAACAGTGTCTTGTCGCCCAGCAGCATGAGATGGGAATAGGGGGTCGACCCGTGGGACGTCAGCCAGGCGACCAGGGCATCGAGATCGGCGGGCGCCGGCCGTGCCAGCTGCGGCGTCGGCCAGCGTGGCCAGGTCCAGATCACCAGCACGATCACGCTGATAAGAGCCACGAAGGCGCCCCGTTCGAAACGCGGGGCATGGGCGCCGAAGCCGAAGTGCAATGGATCGACCGCATGGCCCTGATAAAGCGCATGGCCGAGCAGCAGATAACCGACCAGGGCGGCCAGCAGCGTGCCGGTCCAGGGCCAGGCACCGACCTGTTGGGCCAGACTGCCGTGGCGGTCGAACGTTGCCCGACTCATGTACAGCAGGCTTGCGACCACCAGCAGCAACAGGCTGGTGCCCCAGTCCAGGCCCCGGGTCAGGCCGAACAGCGCGCCGGCGATCAGCAGGCCGATCGACAGCCACAGGGATTGACGCAGTCGCAGTGACAGGCCCCGGGCGGTCATGATCAACGTCAGGCCGATGACCACGCTGGCCAGATGCGTGATTTCGACCGCCGGCAGGGGCACCCAGTGCGACAGGATGCGGGTACGAGAGAGCAGGTTCGGAAAGGCCGCCCCGGCCAGCAGCACGATGCCGGCACCGGCGGTCAGCGCCGAGAGCAGGCGGAGCCCGAGATCCACCGCCTGACCCACCGGCCAGGCGAGGACCGAGACGAGCGGATGTGCCCTGAGGGTCGCGGCCAGACGGGAACGGGCCAGCGCGTTCGCACCCAGAAACAGCGCGGCGATCAGCGGCACGAGGTAATAGGCGAAGCGAAACAGCACGAGTGCGGCCACGGCGGTCTCGGTCGCTGCCCCGTGTGCGGCGAGCAGGCCGACGAGCGTGGCATCGAATACGCCGAGGCCGCCGGGGAGAAAACTCAGCATGCCGAGCGTGGCCGCCAGCACGAAGGCGGCGGCGACCGCGGCCGGCGTGAGTGAGACGCCCAGCGCCTCGACACAGCCCCACAGCACGGCGGCTGCCAGGAGCCATTCGCCGATCGAGGCACACACGAATCCGACAGTCTGTAGCGGGGTGAGGCGTTCGATCGCCGCCAGTCGGCCGATGCGCAGCAGGGGCGTCATGGCCAGCAACAGATAGAGCGGCAGATAACAGGCGATCACGACCAGAGCCGTCATGACCAGCCACACGGGAACCGGCGTGGCCGCGAGAATAGCCGGTCGGGTGATCAGCGTGATAAGAGCGAGCGTCGACAGACCCAGCGCCGAGGCCGTGGCCACGAGGCCGGCATAGCGCACCGCGGCGCCCGAGTCCACGCCGTCCCCGGTGACGAGCAGCACCCGCAGCCCGGAACCCGTCAGCCCGGACAGGCTGACCACGTTGTTGATCCCGCTGGCCATCAGGCCCACGCGCAGCCCGGCGCCGATGCCGCGTCGATAGCCGATCACCCGGGCCGCGAGCAGGTCGTAGGTGCCGATCGCGGCACTGGCGATCAGCCCGCCCAATCCCAGCAGGAACAGATGCAGCGGCGGCACGGCCGCCAGCTCGTGCTGAATGCTGCGCAGGTTGATGTGTCGGGCTTCCAGCACCAGCAGGCCGACGACGGCGAAGATCAGAACGAACGGCAGCACACGGCGTAGTCCCTGCGCGATGGATCTGGTTTCAGCGATGTCTGACATGTATCGAATGCGATCACGATCGTGATCGACCCGGTGCGATCTATGGCTGGAAAAATACGGCGTGGCTCCATGCCAAGGCAATACCGTCGGTCGCCTTGTACAGACCGCCTGGCGCTTGCCTGATCAACGCGCACCGACCGCGTCACGTGCGGCATGTGGCCACGGCGCTGCGACGAGGAAATGCAAGTTTTCTTTAATTACAAAACACGCCAATTAGGTCGCATGGCGGCCAGCGGGCAGGCGGCCTAGCCTTGGATGCATCAGGCCGACCGTCGGGGTGGCCGCGTTTCCTGGAAGGCCATGCGTACGCCAATCTATAAAATGCTGTATGTCCAGGTGCTGGTCGCCATCGCGATCGGCGTGGTTCTGGGCGTGATCCAGCCGGACCTGTCGGTCCAGCTCAAGCCGTTGGGTGATGCCTTCATCGCCCTGATCAAGATGATCATCGGCCCGGTCATCTTCTGTACGGTCGTCACCGGCATCGCCGGCATGACCGACCTGAAGGAAATGGGCCGGGTCGGCGGCAAGGCGCTGCTCTATTTCGAGGTCGTCTCGACGTTCGCCCTGTGTCTCGGTCTGATCGCCGGGCACCTGTTGCATCCGGGGGCCGGTTTCAATGTCGATCCGGCCACGCTGGATACGAGCGTGATCGCGAAATACACCACCGGCGCCGAGTCGCACGGCATGGTGGATTTCCTGATGAGCATCATTCCGCACACGTTCTTCTCCGGCTTCACCGAAGGCAATATCCTGCAGATTCTGTTGATCTCGATCCTCACCGGGGCCGCGCTGGCCCAGCTCGGAGACAAGGGCGAGGGCATCGTGGCGGGTATCAGCAGTGCCACGCGCGTGTTCTTCAAGATCGTGCACTACATCACCCGGCTGGCGCCCATCGGCGCCTTCGGCGCGATCGCGTTCACCGTGGGCAAGTACGGCGTGCATTCCTTGTTGCCGATGTTCAAGCTGGTGGGCAGTTTCTATCTCACCGCGCTCGTCTTCGTGCTCGTGGTACTGGGTGTGGTCGCCCGACTGGCCGGTTTCCGGATTCTGGCTTTCATTCGCTATATCCGCGAGGAGCTACTGATCGTGCTGGGCACGAGTTCCTCCGAAGCGGCCCTGCCGATGTTGATCGAAAAGCTCGAGCGTGCCGGCTGCTCGCGCAAGGTCGTCGGTCTGGTCGTACCGACCGGGTATTCGTTCAATTTGGATGGGACGAACATCTACATGACGCTGGCCGTGTTGTTCATCGCTCAGGCCACGAACGTCGATCTCAGCCTCGTCGATCAATTGACGATTCTGCTCGTGGCCATGCTGACATCGAAGGGTGCGTCCGGGGTCACCGGTGCCGGTTTCATCACCCTGGCGGCGACGCTGGCCGTGGTCCCGCAGCTCTCGGTCGCCGGCATGGTGCTGATTCTGGGTGTCGATCGTTTCATGAGCGAATGCCGGGCACTGACCAATTTCGTCGGCAACGGGGTGGCGACCATCGTGATCGCGGCGTGGGAGAAATCGCTGGATCGTGCCCGGCTGGAACAGGCGATGCGCGGCGAGTTGACGACACAGCCTGTGGCTTGAGAAGCGCCGGCAAACGCGCCGTAGACCCTTCACCGCCGCCCCATCGCCGAGGCCGGTGGGTGGGGGGTATCTCGCCGAGACTGCGGACCGCTCGATCGGTCTCAGATGTAACGCACGTCCGTCATCATGCCGTCGGCCATATGGATATCGTTGTGACAGTGCAGCATCCAGCGGCCCGGCGGCGAACTCGCCTTGAAGAACCAGGTGGCCGTACCGCCTTTGGCCGGTACCAGAGTCGTGTCCTTGGGCAGCGGCTGGCCCAGCGACTGACCGTTGAGCGCAACCAGATGAAAGACATGGCCATGCAGGTGCATCGGATGGGCCATGTCGGTCGGGTTGGTGAAATGCACGAGGACCCGATCGTCGCGGTGGACATCGATCGGTCGGGTATCCGGCCAGGTCCGGCCATTGATTGTCCAGTTGCCGGCGCCGCGCGCGCCTTCACCCAGCGCCAGATGCGCGTCGACATCGATCGGCCCGGGCACGACGGGGTGTTGTAACGGCCCGGCATCGCCAGCCTGCAGATAGGTGAACCAGTCTTCGCCACGCAGCGACTGGGCGGGGCGCTCGGGGGTGGCCTGCGCCATGCCCGGTGTGTGTACGACGACCGACTGGCCGATGGCCTGGCCGTCGTCGGCGATGGCTTCGACGAGCCAGGCGCCCGGTCGGGTGATATCGAGCCAGGCGTCGTAGCGTTCGGCCACGCCGACGCGCAGGGCATCGACCGTGACCGGGCGCGGCAGGGGGTTGCCGTCGCTATGGGTCACGCGCAGTTGATGGCCACCGGCCGCGATGTAGTGCGTGATCGTGGGGCTGGCGTTGAGGATCCGCAGCCGCACGCGCTGGCCGACCCGGGCCTCGATCGGCTTCGTACGGGGCCAGGTCGCGCCGTTGATGCAACGCGCGAGATAGGCCACTTCGTCGCCCATGGCGTGGGCGCTGGCCTTGTCGGACGCGGTCATGTCGGCCATTTCCGGTGCGCCCATCGGCGCGACCATGTGGGCATGGCTGGCATCATGCAGTGCGGCATTGAAGCTCGTCATGTCCGGTACGTCGTGAAATACGAGTACTGCTTCCACGTCGGCCGGTTGTTCGTTCGGATCATCGACGATGAACGCGCCGAACAGTCCGCGCGGATTCTGGGGGGCCACATGGCTGTGATACCACCGAAATCCCGGCGGCCCCGGAGTGAATTCGTAGATGAACTCGCCGCCGTCGGGTATCGGGGCCTGGGTGACGTTCGGGACGCCGTCCATGGCATTGGGCAGGATCATGCCGTGCCAGTGAATCGTGGACGGACCGCCGCTGCGGTTGATGTAGCGTGCCCGGAATCGTTGTCCGTGGCGCACGCGGAGCAGCGGGCCGGGAATCTGTCCGTTGAAGGCCAGGCCGTCGAAGGTCACGTTCGGGGTCGGCGAGAAGGTATGCGGTCGCGATGTCAGCGTGACATCGACGACGTCGCGCTCGGCTGCCCGGGCGTCCATGGGCGACAACAAGCCAATGCTCATCGTGCTCAAACCGCCGAATAACAGCCCCTTGAGAATCTCGCGCCGTCTCACTGGCAATCGCCGCCCCGTACCGTCGATAGCGCAATGATATGACATTCAGAAAATGGTGATATTACGTCGCCGATATTCGTCACGCTCGGGCAGGCGCGCGCCCTGGGCGTTGATGACCGTCGAGATGCGGTCGCGTGGCTCGCAGCGTGGGTGTTGTCGTGTTGCAAGACAAGCAACGCTCAGGCCCAGCTCGGGCCTGTCTACAGGTCCCGCGTGCGTCGCGCCGGTGATCATTTTTTGCAAGACAAGGCATCGGGCGCGTACGGCCGTCATTCTGGCGTCGCGAACGACAACGCCGGATTGCGCAAAAAATGACCGCCGTCCCGTCGGGTTGCGCGCGACGTGTTATGAATCCGGCACCAGAACAGCTGACGACGTCAGCTGTTTTCAACGCCATCGAAAGAAACGCCGGCCCTTGTCCGTCTTTTTATTTTCAATGGCTTCACGGCCGTTGGCCGTGGCGCGCGTGCTGTCGCATACGCGCGTTATCAACCCGAAAAATCATCTATTTTTAGGCCGGGTTAATAACAGGCCCTAACCCGATCCGCGCGGGTCGGGTCGCTGCCCGAAATCGTGATCCGGCAAGGTACATGGCGCCGGCCCGGTCATGCCAAGGCCAAGCTGCGCAACGCCGCAAGGGCGTGGCTCCGGGCGTCACCCGAAGGGCCGGAGCGCTTCCTGCAATCCGGCGTTGCCGCTTGCTTGTGTCGCATAGCGACACCGGGCTCCGGCCGTCTTGTCTTGCACGACGAGCCGCCGGCGTGACTCACGCGGATCGGGTCAACAGGCCCTGGCTGGCCTGCCGGCGCGATGCGTATCAGGCCAGCGGCCGGCCGGGAGGCCAGCCCCGACATTCCGACGCCATGCCGGAGACGGCGTCGAACGAATGCGCGATCGGGGCAGCGGTGGCGAACCGGCCGGTGAATCAGCCCTGCACCACTTCCACCGGGCCGTGGTCGTCGCAATGATCCCCGTGCGGGTGGTGCAGATGCCCATCCACCAGATAGTCGACGTGGTCGCCGTGCGGCACCGGTTCGTGTCCACAACCCGGGCCGTGGACATGCCCGTCGTCGTGGCCGTTGCAGGCATGGCCCTGGGTGCAGTCGGCGGGATTCCTGTCCGTGACTTCAATGACGTGCTCGTCGACGTGGTCCCCGTGCGGATGATGCAGGTGCCCGTCGTGCAGATAGTCGACGTGACCATCGTGTTTGATCGCGGTATGGCCGCAATCCGGGCCGTGTTCGTGGGGGTGGTTGCCGTGCTGGGTGGCGTCGCAGTCGGTCATGTCATGACTCCCGGGATGTGAATCCTTGATGTTCCTCGGCGTGTTCCAGTGCATTGGCAATCAGCTGGAACACATGATCGTCGGCTATGGAATAGACGGCCGACTGGCCCTCGCGCCGGCGCGAAACGAGGCGTGCCTGGCGCAGCACCTTCAGGCGTGCCGACACGGTCCCGATACGCTCCTCGCTGGCCTCGGCCAGACGCGTCACCGAACTGGCACCGTGGGCCAGCTGTGTCAGTGTCCGCAGGCGTGCCGGGTCAGCCAGCGCGTGGAAGATCGCGGCGGCTTCCATGAGTTGGGGCTCGTCGTAGTCCTGTTGCATATCCATCTTTTGTTCTAAAGAACGATAGAATGATTGAGTTTTAGAGTCAAGGCGACGGAGAGGCGTTCTACCCAATCGTTCCGGGCAATGCGTTTTCGCCGGTGTCGTTGGTTCCCGGTGATGCCGGTTCGATGGCGCGTCCGCATTCGGCGGGCAACCGGCAGGCGGTCGGGGCGGCCGCGCCGCTGGACGGGCTCGACCGGCGGCAGCCTCGCCCCATGGTGCCGGCTGTCGGCCCGGGTTCAATCCCAGTCGGCGGGTTTACCCATGTCATTGGACGGCAGTGCCGATCCGAACCGGAACTGCACCGGGCGCTCGGCCGGGGTCAGGCATTCGATAGCAAATCGACGCAGCCGAGACTCGAGATCGGTCGGCGCGTGGCCGTCGATGGTCACCACGAAGGCTTTCAGGCGACCATCGTCGCCAAGTCGTACCGCGGCTTCCGAGACGCCGTCGTGCGCGGCGAGCAGACCGGCGATGTGCGTTGGATAGACATTGATGCCGCCGACCTGAACGGCATGATCATGGCGCCCGTCGAGCGCGATTCGACGGGTGTCGATGGCTCGGATCCGGTCGGGCAATGCGACGAGCTGGCCGTCGCGATCGCGTAGCGATAGCCCATCGTCGTGTTGCGCGAGCTGCCAGCGCGGCAACAGCGCATAGCCGGCCTGCGGCACGTCACGAAGGCCGACGGCGCTGGTTTCCGATGTGCCGTAGACATCGACGAGCCGGGACAGGCCGCTGGCGAGCAGGGTCTGGCCGACGTTCGAATCCAGTGGGCCGCCTGAGTTGATACCGATGACGCCGTTCGGCCAGTCGCGACGAAAGCGAGACAGGGCGGCCCAGTGTTCGGGTACTCCCACGATGAGATCGTCGGGACGCAGCTCGGGCAGGGCCGTGATCTGCCCGTCGATGACCGGCACATCGAGCGCGACCGGCAATAGTGCGGTCCAGACCAGACCGTAGAGATGATCGGCCGGGACGAGCGCGATGATGCGCCCGGCGGTTGTAAAGTGCTGGGCCAGCGTTTCGGCTTCCGCCCACAGTTCGGCCACGGCATGGGAATGGCGTTGCGGGGCGCCGGTCGAGCCCGATGTGTGCACGGTGAGTCGTTCGACGGGCGTCCGGTCGAGTCCTTCGGCCCAATCGTCGAGACTGTCCGCGGCGTTGATATCGAACACGATATCGCTCAGCTCGAACATTTCGCCGAGCGCGGCGGCCACGCCCATCCGCTCGAGCGAGTCCAGTGGCGCGTCCACTGGCCTGTCGTCCGGTCTCTCCGCGGGCTGGCCGCGCAATCGCTGGATTTCTCGTTGCATCACGGCGGCCGTGATCCGGCGGATCGCGGTATGCGGTAGCGCGCGAACGGTCATGTCAGGAGGCCACGACCCGGTCGCGTCCGCCATGCTTGGCCTCGTAAAGCCGGCGGTCGGCAATCGCGATGAGATCATCGCTCGACCCGTCCGTCTCGCCCATCTCGGCACAGCCAAAACTGGCGGTGACCGCGATTCGGGCACCGGGTACAGCAACGGTCATGCCGGCGATGCGCTGGCGCAGCGTTTCTGCCATCTCGGTGGTTTCGGTCAATGAACAGTCCGGGACCAGCAGCGCGAATTCCTCACCGCCCAGACGCGCGAACACGCCGCGTTCCGGCGCATGTTCGAGGCCGAGCCGCGCAACGCGCTTGAGCACGGCATCGCCGGTCGGATGGCCGTGGGCGTCGTTCAGCGCCTTGAAGTCGTCCAGATCGAGAATGATCAACGACATCGGCCGGCCTTGCGACGTGCATCGGACGCGTTCGCGCTCCAGCGTCTTCTGGAACTGCATGCGGTTGGTTGCGCCGGTCAGGTAGTCGCGCGTGAGAAGCTCGACCAGATCGTCGGGCTTTCCGCCGGGTTTCGGCACGTCGCGCAGGACGAGCGAAAACGCGCGGTCGTCCTCGTCTTCTGCCTCGGCTCGGGCGACGAGCAGGCGTTGGCACCAGTAGCGCTGGCCGTCGGCGCGTGTCTCCCATCCTTCGAACAGATGCCAGCCGTTGCGTGTCGCCAGCGCGAGCTGGTCGGTGATGGAAAGCGGCGTCTGCCCCATGCTCTGGGCGCGTGACAGGATGGCTTCCACCGAGCCGCCGATGACATCGGCGGCCTCGTAGCCGGTCTGACGCGTAAACGAGGTGTTGGCCGCCAGTACGATACCGTTGAGATCGACGGTGAGCAGGGCATGATCGTTGATCTCGTCGATCAGGGCCGAGAACCACGTATCGGCCTGTCGCAGCCGATACTCCTGAGACACCTGTGCGCTGATGTCGCTGAGCGTGGCGATCAGCTGATTCGGCGCGCGCTTGACCAGCGTGCAGGACAGCACCCGAGGGTCGCCGCCGACGTTTCGGCGTCCCAGATCCACGAAAATGCGGTGCCCGTCGCAGATCGTGCCGAAATCCGCCGCGAAGCCTTCGACGAAATTACGCAGTTCCGGCGCATGTTTCTCGGTGGCGAGAAAAAAATTCTCGACCCCGTCGGCGCCGGCCAGCGGCAACAGATGCTTCATCGCATTCGGGTTGATCATCCCGATGTGGCCCGTCTCATCGAGCTCGATGAGCCCGAACGGGCAGGCATACATGAAGCCGAGAAGTTCGTTATCGTCCGATATGGCCATGCCTGGTGGCAGGTCAGCGCTCGACGAGAACGTAGCGGCGCGCCACGTCGCGGGATTGCAGCAGGCGCAGCCGGACCCGGGTCGGGCGCATCCGCAGCGTCAGCACGAACGGCACGATCTCGTCCAGATCGGGTTCGTCCTCGAAACGCTGGGCGACCATGAAATTGTTCATGCATTGACCGATCGTGGAGAAGAATGGCGCATCGATTACAAGGGCCGGATCGATGCCGGACAGTCGTTGTTCGGCCGCGTTGTAGACGTCGGCACGCGTATCCGGCCGCAGGCCGATGACGCCGAAATCGAGGGCATCGCAGGCCTCGTGCGTCATCTGTTCCAGCTCGATCAACTGAACGGTCTCGAAAGTCGGTTGCGAAGCGGCGCTCATGCGTTGTCCACAGGCTTGGCGAAATGCTCAGCTGGCGAGCTTAATCGACCCGTCGGCCCGGCGGCTAGCCGGTCGGGGCCAACGATCGCCCTAGGGCCTGTTGATGTGTCTGCGAGCGCCTTTTCGTCGAGAGACCGCCGTGTGTCCGGCAAGGCGCGAGTTGCCGATCGTGGCGTGCCACGATCAAGGCTCGCAACGCCGCCGGGCGCCCATCGTCGATTTTTCATGGGCGGCCCAACCCGAAGGGACAAGCGCCCCAAAATCAAGAACACGACGGCAATCCAGCGTTGTCGCCCGCGGGTGCAGAATAACGGCACGGCGCGTGCTACGCCTCGTCTTGCCGCCCATCGTCAATTTCAGGGCGCGCTTGGCGCGGACTCGCACGAAACCTCAACACGCCCCAGGGACGTGGTCCAGCGTCGGCGGTCAGGCTGCGTCGTACCGGGATTCACAGAATCGCTGTACGGCCGGCGCCATTCGATGACGATCGGCAATCGCGATCCAGTCGAGTGCCGTGATCTCGGCCATCGGCGTGGGCGTGTCCAGCAGCCGGCCGGTAAAGCAATACAGCGTGACCGTGTCGTGCGAATCCAGTGCCGGTCCGTCCACGGTCATCAGATGCTGGACCGAGTCCGCGGCAATCGCCGTACCGAGTTCTTCGTGAATTTCGCGATGCAGCGCCGCCTGCGGACTCTCGCCGGGCTCGATCTTGCCGCCAGCGAAATAATAGTGGCTGTTGTCGCGTACGCGAACCAGAAGCAGCTTGTCGTTTTCTTCGATGACCAGGCAGGCACAGTGAATCATGATATATCGCCTCGTTTCGGCTGCTGCCATGGCCGCCGGTTGCACTCGGCCGTCAGGTTTCGACCAATTTGAGCTTATTGTGCAATTCCCGGCCAGACCAGTTCGCCGAATGCCGAAAGCGTGACCATGAAAATAACGAGGCGCGTTGTACCATGGCGCAGCTCAAGGGCAAAGCGGAAGTACCGATCAAAGTGCCGGACACTGCCCGTGGCACGCTCGGGACAAGCCAGCGCTTTCGATCAAAACGATACCGCTTTTGCCTACGACGACACGTGACGAGCCGTTTCCGGCTGTGCCGATATACAACCCGCGGAGGCCCGTGACTTCGACAGCTGGGCGGTTGTCCATATCAATCCCGGTAATGCGGTCAGCGATGGGCCAGAGTGCATCCCTTGACGACAGGCCCCAAGAGCGACCGGCCGGGGCGTCGAGTCGTTATCGACACGGGCGCGATCACTCCGGCACCAGAAACCGCGGCGCCTGTCAGCTGTTTGCAACGTCATCGCGCGATCGCGTCGGCACCTTTCTGTCCGGGATGTCCAATGGCGCCACGTTCGGTGCCTGCGGCAGATATGTATTCACATGCCTGTGTCATTCCTCCGAAGGTCCATTTGTTTGTCCCGGGTCGAGCGCCCGCAATGGCCGTCGCGTGCGCAGGCAGGCATGGTCGGTAGGCCGATATACCGAGGGGCGCCGAGTGGTGGGCTGCGTGCCGGCGGATGCGACAGGGCCAGGCCGTCGCTTCGGTACGGATTCGACAACGAAGGAGAGGGCGATGCGCCACGACGATGAGGACAAGGCAGCACGCGCGATACCGGAGCAGGCGGTGATTGCCCATCGCGGTGCATCGCGCGATGCGCCCGAGGCCACTCGAGCGGCGTATCTGCTGGCCCGGGATCTCGGTGCCGATTATCTCGAAGCCGATCTGCAGCGCACGCGAGACGGACACCTGATTGTGCTTCACGACACGACGCTCGAACGCACGACCGATATCGAAACGGTATTTCCGGAGCGCGTGGCCGACCCGGTCAGCACGTTCAGCCTCGCCGAGATCAAGCAGCTCGATGCCGGTTCCTGGTTCAACAAGGCACATCCCAGCCGGGCCCGGCCCGGCTATGCGGGGTTGCAGATCCTGACCCTCGACGAGTTGCGCGAAATCGCGGAAAGCGGAACGCATCAGCCGGGACTTTATCTGGAAACCAAGGCGCCGGAATTGTTTCCCGGTATCGAAGCCGAGCTGGCCGACTATCTGCGCAGACACGGCTGGATCGGCGACGATGCCCGCCGGGCACCCACGGATTTCGACCGCGAAGCGCACGTGGCGGTTGGTTATTCGGCCGGGCGTGTGGTGTTGCAGACATTTGCTCGGGATAGCCTGGCCCAACTTGCCGAGCGAATGCCGGATACGCCGAAGATTCTATTGCTCGGCCTCGGCGGCAAGCAGGGTATCGCGGCGGATGAATCGATCGTGCAACGCGCGGACGAACCCGATGCCGTGTTTCGGGCGCGTTGCACGGTAGCCTCAAGCGAGGCCTATGATGCATTTCTCGACTACGCGGTCGCTCGCGGCGCGATCGGTGTCGGTGCTTCGACCGTCCGGACCGATCTCGATTCAGTCTATAGCTATGCCGATCTGGCCCGGCCCTGGATGATTGCGCATGTCCATCGGCGTGGCCTGCACTTGCACGTTTATACGCTGGATCACGCCACGGATTTTCAGCGGTACATCGAGCGAGGTGTGGACGGTGTTTTCACCAACGATCCGTTGGCGCTATGCCAGTTCGTGGACAGATCGCCGGCCGAGACGATCGAAACGATACTCGCCCGCCACGGTCACTGACCGCCATATCGGCACCTCGTCGCTGCGGTAACCGCGCGGTTTCGGATCGCGAGCCGATGGCGCTCGGTCATCGCCGTGATTATCGTGTCGAGCAGCCGGTTGGCGATCAGACTCTCGATAAGATCGGGCGTGACCAGACCGCCCTTGCGTCCGCGCTCGGGCGTTGCGCCCGGCTTGATAAATCGACGAACCATCGACCATCGGTCGTATGGGTTCGGATTGACGTTGTCGTGAGTCCGGAGACGCCGAGTATGTCGATGATTTGAAAGCCTGTATCCAGCATCGAAGCTGGCGCCGCGTCAGGCGTGATTCGATGGCAATGCGCGATGCGACTTTTCGTTATATTGATCGTGATGCGTGATTGCCGTCGACATTCCGCTCTATTCTTGAGACTGGCCGTTGTGCCGGGTGTGGCTGTCGTCTTGGTGATGATGCTCAGCGGCCTGGTCTGCTACAGCTTCTACCAGCAGTTGACGGAGGCGCGACGCGGCAACGTCGAGATGAGTCGGCTGCATCGTGTATTGACAGCGGCGTATTGGCTCAGCGCAGAGCGCGGGCCGGCCAATGTGGCCATGACCGCTGATGCGACCCGCCGGGCGGCTGCGAAAGCCGAGCTGGCGCAAGCCCGCAACCAGACTGACCTGGCCCTGTCGCGCCTCGTTGACCTGCCCGACAGCCAGGCGTTGCAGGCGCGTCTGAGCGGTGCGCGTGCCGCCGTCGACCGTGTCGTCGACACGGCCCCGTCGCAACGCACGCTGGCCGACCTGCAGGATGCGATCGATGGCATGGCTGCCACTTCGGCTGCGTTTCAGGACCGGATTCATGCAGTCGCATCCGCCATTATCAAACGTATGCACACCCTGGCATCGCCCGTCCGTCTGGCTGTGGGGCTGAGTACGTTCCGCAATCGGGCCGGCCTGCTCGGTTCAATGCTCATCGCGCCCATCAACATGCGTCGTAACCTGCCACCGGCCAATCGCACGCGTGTGAATCAATTGATCGGCGAAATCAACGCCGACTGGGATCAATTGCAATTCCATGTCGGTCTGGAATCCGAAGAGGCTGCCGTCTTCGACGCTTGGCGGAATCGAACCCGAGAACGCTACATGACGCATGGCCTAGCGTTGGTCGAAAACACGGTGCGTCAGCTACAGGAGGCCGAGTACACCACGCTTAACGCGGCGGACTTCACTGCCCGGTATGTTCTGGCGATGCAGCCGGTCGAGATCTGGCGCCATCGATTCTTCGAAATCCTCGAGCATCGCTATGCTGAAAAGGCCCGCCGTGCGTGGCGGCATCTGGTGACGGTTATAAGCGCTGCGCTCGCCATAATGGTGGTTGCATTCCTGGCGATCGGGCGAATCTACTGGCGCCTGCAATATCCCTTTTTGCACGTCAGTCGAGATGTCGTGGAGCTGGCCCACGACAGGATTTTCCGAGCGCGTGATCGACCGCCCCATGATAAGGCGCTCACGCCGTTGTTTGATGCGGTGGATATATTGGCCGATCGGCTCGCGGAGCGGCGCGCCGTCACGCACCAACTCCGCCAGCTGGCCGATATGGACAGCCTGACCGATCTTCTGAATCGGCGTGCATTCGAGCGGCAGGCCCGGCAATGGCTGGCTGGATACCCGAATGAGCCGATATCGCTCATCTCGCTGGATATCGATCACTTCAAGCAGATCAATGACCGATACGGGCATCTCGCGGGCGACCGGGTGCTGTGCGAGCTGGCGAACGTGCTGCAAGGGCTGACGACCGATGATGTGATTGCATCGCGCTTCGGCGGCGATGAGTTTGCGGTGCTGATTCGAGCCGGTTGGGCACGGTCGCAGGCTATCGCGGGCCAGCTGCAAACCGCGGTTCGTGGGCTCGAGGTGGGCACGGATGACGACGTCACGATCGACGTGGCAGTCAGTATCGGTATCGCCGAAGCGACGAGTTCGGATCTATCATCCTTGATGCATGCCGCCGATGAGCAGCTATACGCGGCGAAAACGCAAGGTCGTGACTGTATCCGAACCACGGGCGGCGGGCCGGTTTGAGACCGTCTCGGCACGACGATGCTTTCTCGGAAGCGCGGTCGCCGGCCTCAGTCAAGGCGCAGCAGTGTCGGTAGTGCCAAGCTGATGCCGACAATACAGACGAACCATGCCACGAGCGTGATGATCGACGGCCAGTGCAGATCCAGACGCGGCGAGATGGGCCGAGCGCGGCTGCGCGCCGGGCGGCTGACCAACCCGGCGACGAGCCAGCAGGCCACCGCGCCCGTGACGTTCCACCAGAACCAGAACAGCGCGGGGACAAACAGCCACAGCGCGACGTTCAGTGCCACGCCGCTCACCAGACCGGCATTGGCGCCGCGGGCATCGATGCGCGGCCACAGGATCGCCGAAACGAAGGTCGCGAGGATCGGGCCGAAGAAGACCGAGCCGATCTTGTTGATCGCCTCGATGATGGTATCGGCGATATGGCCGGTGAGAAAGGCCAGCCCCAGGCAGACCGCGCCCCAGAACAGCGTGGCCAGATGCGAGGCACGCATGTAGGTTGCCGAGTCGACCTGGCGACCGCGAAAGACGAGATCCTCCACGCTGGCGGCCGACAACGAATTGATGGCCGAGCTGACCGAAGACATTGCTGCCGAGAAGATCGCGACAATGAGCAGCCCGGTCAGCCCGGCGGGAAGTTCCTGGCGGATGAACACCGGGACCAGCAGGTCGGGATCGTTGGCCGGTACATGCGTGCCGAAGGCCGGAACCTGCGTCGCCAGGGTGCCCAGCACAAGACCCATCACGCAGTAACAGAGCGTGACCGGGAAACGCAGGAGTCCGTTGGCCAGTAGTGTGCGACGTACCGTGGTGGCATCGCGGGCCGACAACAGACGCTGGGCCTGCGATTGGTCGGCGCCGTAATAGGACACATACAGAAACAGTCCGCCGACGAGCATCGGCCAGAAGCCGAAACCGGCCTCATCGCCGAGGCCCCAGTCGGAGAAATTCACGGCCACGAGTCGGGCCGGGTCCACGTGGTCGACGAAAGCCTGCCAGCCGCCGAGCCGGGCGAGGCCGACGCCCAGACAGGCCACCAGCCCGATCACCAGCAGCCCCATCTGGATGGCATCGCCATAGACCACGGCCTTCATGCCGCCGAGATAGCAATAGATCAGCGTGACCAGCCCGATCACCAGCACCGTCAGCCACAGCGGCATGTCGAGGGCGTGCGTGAGGATCAGGGCCACGGCGTAGAGCATCACGCTGGTGGCAAAGGCGCGCGAGAGCTGGAAGACGACAGACAGCAGGCGCTGGGTGCTCGGGCCGAAACGTTGTTCCAGAAACCCGTAGATGCTGACCACGCCCGCCGCATACAGCGTGGGGAAGAAACAGACGATCAGAAACGCCATCGCCAGCGGCACGGCGAACTCGTAGGCCAGCCACACCAGCCCGCCGCCCTCGCGCATGCCGGTGAAAGCGGGCGCGGATATGAAGCTCGCCGAGGACAGCTGCGTGGCGGCTGCCGACAGGGCCAGCACGAACCAGCCGAAGCCACGGTCACCGAGAAAGTACTGAGTGCCGGAGGCGTTGCTCTGCAGCCGATGGCCGAGCCACAGAAAACCGCCGAGATAAACAAAGATGACAGCGTAGTCGATCCAGCTCATGCATCCCCCTGGGACTACGATTGACTATAACCGCGCGTTGACACGGTTCGGAAATCGCTAGGGCCTGTTGATGTTTCGTTCGAGAGCCTTTTCGTCGAGAGACCGCTGTGTGTCCGGCAAGGCTCGCAACGCCGCCGGGCGCCCATCGTCGATTTTTCATGGACGGCCCACCCCGAAGGGACAAGCGCTGTTTTGCGGCAAGACAAGGCGTAGTGCGCGTCGTGCGGCCATTCTGCACCAGCGGGCTACGACGCTGGATTGCCGCAAAACAGCGCTTGGCGCGGACTCGCACGAAACCTCAACACGCCCTAGCCGGGCCCGGTTGCGCGAATAGACAAAGATCACGTCATGGCCACAGCGTGCCCACAGCCGATCGCGTGTCGCGCCCATTCGGCCCGACCCCAGAATGCCGATCTTCATCTCAAGACGCTTCGTTGGTTTGCGTGCGTTCGGACGTCTCGGTTCTTACGAGTGTAATCGATGCTCGGTCATCTCGCCTAGGCCGGCCTGCGAACCGTTGTGGGAAGACGCCCGGACCGGCCACGAGACGATTGTCGCGTCTTCCGATCGAGCGCATCATCGAGACAGGTGGACACAACGAGGGACAAGGGATGAGCTCGATGCCGGGCGTCGGATGTGCCGCGGTCGCCGGCCCTGCCGGACCACGGTCGGGCGCCGGTGTGGTGTCGTTCTCGCGCGAGGCGCGGATCGCGGCGGGCCGGTCGTGGAGTGGTTGTCGTGGCCGGTGACGATCCGGGACGCCCTGCGGGGCTCGATGACGAATACCGGCATCTGCGACAGGGCAGTCGCTACCGCGTCGTGCGGGCGTTCGTCGACTACGACTGGATCACGCATCCGATCGGTGAAGTCTGGGTGTTCGAGGGCAGTCACTTCGTGCCGTACCACGACGGTTTGTCGTTGTTTGTCGTCATCGACGGCCGATCGCGACAGGTTCGCCTGCAGGCCAGCGCGGCCGAGCAGGCGCACATCATCGATGCATTCGACAAATATCTCGTGCCGTGTGATGGCCGGGGGTGATCCGACGCTCGGCCCGCCGTGGCGGTGTCCGTGTGACAACGGGCACACGGACCGCCGGCTTGTGCCGACGTGTCCAAGCCGAGCCAACCTGTCTTGGGCCGTCTTGGATTTTGCGTCGGGCCAGCAGCCGAGCGCGCGATGATGCTTGACCAACAGACGCTGTATCTGTCGGCCATCGTGAGCCGCCTCGCATTTCTCGTGGTTTTCGTGGTGATCATCGTCGGCCAGCCTCGAGAACGACACCTCTGGTGCTGGCTCATCGCGCTGTTGAGTGCGGCGCTGGGTTTGATGATGCTATATCGCGCATCGATACCAGCGCTGGGCTACAGCATCGGCTGCGGTCTGATTCTGCTGAGCCTGTTCTTCTCCTGGTGCGGCGTACGCTACTTCTATGGCCGGCGCCCACGTGGCGCGCACGCGGTGCTGTGTCTGTTCGGGCCGCTACTGCTGCATATCGGATGCCTCGTTGTCGGCGCACCAGCGCATGTCGCACTGTCGCCGCTTTACCTGGCCAGCGCGCTCATCGCGCTGCTGATTGTCGTGGAGGTCGTGACCTCGCCCGACAAGCGATTGATCACCCAGTACGTGATCGCGGCGGCGTATTTCGGATATGGCCTCGGATTCCTCCAGCAGGGGTTGACCTTGCTGATTAATGCTTCGACACCGGTCGGCCTGAACAACACCAATGAAGCTCTCGCGCTGTTCGATCAGGTGGGTAGCATCATGGTCTATTTCGCTTACATCGCCATGTCCACCGAGCGCGCCAATCGACAGCTCGCCATTCAGGCCGAGACCGATCCGCTGACCGGGCTGCGTAATCGGCGTGGTGGCCAACGTGCCTTGCATGAAATCGAGCTCGTACCGGAGACAACGAGCGTGCTCGTCGGCGATCTCGACCATTTCAAACGCATCAACGACCGGCTGGGCCATGATCAGGGGGATCGCGTGCTGTGCCTACTCGCCGCACGGCTGACGCGCGGTGCCCGGCGCGCGGACGTGATCGTGCGCTGGGGCGGCGAGGAGTTTCTGCTGGTGTTGCCGAATACCGATCGACACGGGGCCATGCAGATCGCCGAGCGGATTCGCGAGACCGTGATGAACGAGCCCTTCGACATGGCCGAGGTCCCGTTGCCGGTCACGATCAGCATCGGCGTGGCTACGCTCAAGGCCGAGGACGCCGATATCGAAGCCGCGATCAAACGCGCCGATGCCGCGCTGTACTGCGCCAAGCAGAGCGGGCGCAACCGTGTCTGTACGTCCGACGAGCGCTCGGAACGCGATACGGCCAAGACAGATCGCGACGAGTGAATTAGGGCCTGTTATTAATCCGGCACCAAAACAGCTGACGACGTCAGCTGTTTTCAACGCCATCGAAAAATAGACGCCGACACTTGTTCGTCTTTTTATTTTCAATGGCTTCACGGCCGTTGGCCGTGGCGCGCGTGCTTTGGCACACGCGCGTTATCAACCCGAAAAATCATCTATTTTTATGCCGGGTTAATAACACTTCGCACGTGACCGCATTACCGGTTTTTGGACGCAACCCGATGGGACGGCGGTCATTTTTGCGCAATCGGCGTTGTCGTTCGTGACGCCAGAATGATGGCCGTACGCGCCCGATGCCTTGTCTTGCAAAAAAATCAGAGCCGGCGCGGCGCACGCGGGACGTGTTAACGGGCCTTAGGTCATCCGAGCCAGGGTATCGTCGCGGCGAATGATGAGGTGATACAGCGCACCGCTGATATGCACCAGTATCAGAACCAGAATCGTCCAGCCCAGGAACCCGTGTATCTCGCCGAGTATCGGCGCCCAGGTCGATGACTTACCGATGGGGGAGGCGATCGGCAACACGCCGAACCAGTCGAAGGCATAGCCGTGGGCGTTGGTCAGCAGAAATCCCACGATCGGCTGCGCGATCAGCGCGAGATACAGCAGCCACTGCGAGAGGCCCGCGGCAATGGCCTGGACAAGCGGAATGCCGGCCGGTTTTTCCGGCACGGTGGTCAGAAAACGTACACAGAGCCGCGCGAGCATCAGCCAGAGCACCGTGAAACCGAGCGATTCGTGCCAGAAGTACACATCGGCCGAGACGTCAGACTTGACCAGGCCGGTGAGAAAGCCAAGCGGCAACACGAAGAACACGAACACGGCAACCAGCCAGTGAAAGGCCTTGGCCGCCGGATGATAGGGCGGCCGGGCGTTGACGTGATCGGGCATGGCGCCTCCTTTCGGTGTTCCGGTTATCGTCTGTCTTGACGCTATCAGAACCACGCAGACCACGTTACCGCCCCGACATGACAAACAGATGCCTTCACGGCGTGGAAACGCGCGGATGCGAACCCCGGCGGCGTTTTGCCACCCCGGGCCGAAGCCATCGAGAACAAATGTCGGACAGGCCCGGCATCTATTTTTCGATGACGTGGCAAACAGCTGACAAGCCCAGCTGTTTGGGTATCGGATCAATCAATGCCCTCGCCGCGAGCAGCGTCCGGTACCGGTTCAGTCTGAGGCCCGTTTCATCCGTCGAGCATGAGCCACCCGATTGTCATCGTTCCCGAGCTCCTGCATGTCCCGACCCGACCGGCGTTCCTTCTGCCTGGTGAGTCTTGCGTTTCTGATCGTGATGCTCGGCACCAGCCTGCCGACCCCGCTGTATCCACTCTACGCGCAGCAGATGGGGTTCTCGCGCATCATCATCACCGTCATCTTCGCCGTGTACGCGATCGGCGTGATCGCGGCGCTGATTGGTTTCGGCAGTTGGTCGGACCAGCTCGGCCGCAAGCGGCTGCTGATCGGCGGGCTGGGCCTGGCCGTGATCAGCGATATCGTGTTCCTGTGCAGCGGCGATCTCACGCTGCTGCTCGTCGCCCGGCTGTTCTCGGGCTTTTCGGCCGGCATCTTTACCGGCACGGCCACCGTGGCCATCATCGAGCAGGCCCCGCCCGCCTGGCAGAAGGGCGCCACGCTGACCGCGACGGTGACCAATGTGATGGGCCTGGGGCTCGGCCCTTTCGTGGGTGGCCTGCTCGCTCAATACGGGCCGATGCCGCTGATGTTGCCGTTCGCCCTGCATCTGCTGTGTGCGGTCCTTGCGGTGATCGGCGTGACACGCGTGCCCGAGACCGTAGACCGACCGGCGCATGTGCGATTGCATCGACAACGACTTGCCGTGCCGGATAGCGTGCGCGGCGTCTTCATCCCCGCGGCCATCGCCGGGTTTGCCGGCACCGCGGTGCTCGGGCTGTTCACTGCGGCCGCGCCGTCTTTCGTGCGTGAGTTGCTCGGTATTCAGAACCTCGCCGTCGTGGGGGGCGTGGTCATCACGTTGTTCATCGCCTCGGCCATGGGCCAGGCGCTGTTGCGGTTCGTGCCCGAGCGCCATCGTCTGACCGGCGGCTGCGTGGTGCTGGCCCTGGGAGTGGCCCTGGTCGGGGCGAGCATCGGCTTCGCCTCATTGGGACTGATGCTGCTCGGCGCTACGGTCTCGGGCCTCGGACAGGGCATCACGCTGCGGGCCGGGCTCGGCGAAGTCGTCGCCCAGGCACCGGCCCGCCGCAAGGGCGAGATCACGTCCACCTACTTTGTCGTGATCTATGTGGCCATCTCCCTGCCGGTCGTCGGCCTCGAGGCGCTATCGATGCTGATCGGCCTGACGGCGGCGGGTGTCCTCTTCGCCGCGCTCGATGCCGTCCTGGCGTTGGCGGCGCGTTCGTTGCTGGTGCGTCGTCGTGCGCAGGGCAAGGCCTGAAACCGGGGGTCTGGTCGGCGGCGGGCAGGCCGCCGAATCAGCCGCGGTCATCGTGCTGGCGGTGCGGTGGCAGCATGGCTTCGCTGCGTCGCAACAACAGCAGGGCCACGACCAGCACGAGAATGAGCCCCGACAGCGCGCCGAGCTCGATCACGAAGTGGTTGAACTGCATGACGTGGGCATCCTCGGACTCCGCGAACTGGGCCGTGAGCACAAAGATCCGGCGTATGGCCGCAATCAGCCCGACGAACAGGAAAGGTTCCAGTACCAGCGTTCCCGCCGTATACGACACCTGGACCGTATAAAGCAGTTCCACGATCAGCATCACCAGCAGCAGGCGGCCGAGCAGGGTCACGATGTTCAGGGTGAAATGCGCGGGGTCCAGTGTCTGGACAAAATCGACGACGCTGTAGCCGAGATATCCCAGAGCGATCAGCCCGAGCAGCGCACCGAGGGCGATATAGATCAGTTGCTCCAGCCATTCGAAGCCGCGAGCAACCCAGCGACGGTGTCCGGATCTGGGCGTGGGATGATGATCGGTCATGGGAGCATTCCGGCAGTGTATTCAGACAATGTCGCGCGCCTCGGTCGTCCGCTTCAATGTGTCGGCCGCGTCCCGGGCCGGCAGGGCAACCGCCCGGTTCGCGTGTCGCCGAACCAACAGTCGCCTGGCGGGGCGAATGGTCGACGTCGCTCGATATGGCGCGGAGCCCGGACAAGCCGATCGCGGGCCACCGTCCAATCGATTGATGGGGCATGGCTTTTCGTCGTTCGCGGCATAACGACGGCCGTACCGGATTTCGGCGTCGACCGGTCTGATGCCCGATCCGGCACTGCAACGACAAAACGTTCGGGCCGGCGCAATGCCCGTGCTACGTTGCTGGATAATACTTTAGTCTAATGAATTTCTCATGAGTCGTCTGGATCAACGCATTGCCGTAGTGACCGGTGCCGCCACCGGTATCGGCCGAGCCACGGCCCTCGAGTTCGCGCGCGAAGGCGCGCTCGTCATTGGCGCCGATGTCGATACCGATGCACTGGCCGAGACCCGGCAGGCCATCGTGGATATCGGCGGCCGGGCCGAAACGCTGTTTCTCGACGTGGCCGACGAAGACAGCGTGACCACGTTCGCAGCACAGCTGCGCGAGACGCACGGACATATCGACGTGCTGTTCAACAACGCCGGCGTCGACCAGGAAGGCGGCCCGCTGCACGAATACCCGACTGAGCTGTTCGATCGTATCCTGTCGGTGGATCTACGGGGTACCTTCCTCGTCAGCAAACATCTGATTCCGCTGATGCTCGATGCCGGCGGCTCGATCATCAACGTTTCGTCCATGTCCGGGCTGGCCGCCGACCTGGATCGCTCCGGCTACAACGCCGCCAAGGGGGGCGTCACCAATCTGACCAAGGCGATGTCCATCGACTACGGGCGCCACGGCATTCGCGCCAATGCCATCTGTCCCGGCACGATCGAAACGCCGCTGGTCGATTCGCTGGCCGGGAGCGAAGACGAAGCATCCGGCCAGCAGTTCCGCGACGCCCAGAAATGGGTGACCCCGCTCGGTCGGCTCGGCACCCCGCGCGAAATGGCCCGTGTCGCCGTGTTCCTGGCCTCGGACGACAGCGCGTTCGTCACCGGCGAATCCATCCTCGCCGACGGCGGCGTCATGGCCTATACCTGGCCGGGCAAGATGTTATTCGAATCCGGCTGGAAACCGGCATCCTGACCCTGACTCGCATGCCCATATGGCTCGCACGCTTGATCTGATCGTCGACGGGCTGAAGGTTGCCCGAGGCCGGCCCGCAGGCGGCAGCAGACGGCCAGAAGTGGACTCTCTAAATAGTAGAGGCGCAACCGCAACTTTGATCCCTCTGGGCATGGCTTTAGGAGGGTGTTTACATAAAACGTCGAGTCAGCCGAGTCAGCCGAGTCAGCCGAGTCAGCCGAGTCAGTCGAGTCAGTCGAGCCGCGAGTATGCGAGCTTGCGTAAGCCAGACCCGGGTTTCGGCCACGTCGGTGCGGTGATCATGGTGCATCACCAAGCATCGAGCGCGCTCGATCCAAGCGTGGGTGCGCCACCACCCAGCGCTTGGGCAGTACCACGGAGGGCTTGCGCGACTGTGCCTGGGTTAAAGGATCCGGCTGACCGGGCACCGCTCAACGCCCGACGGTCGCATTCCGTGGATGCCGCACGATCTCGATATTCAGATCATGGGTCAGGGTTTGCGCACAACGGCCCGCGTAGCCGTTGTCGGCAGACACGGTTTGCAGGCTCGGATATTTGGTCATCGCGTCGGCCATGACCGGATGCGCGCTGGCGCGATCCTGCACGCTGGCGGCGGTCACACTGATGGCCAGCATCAAACCAAGCGTATCGACCACGACATGCCGCTTGCGACCTTTGACCTTCTTGCCGGCGTCATACCCCGTATCGCCGCCTTGCGGCGAGCCCCGTGTAGATTGGGCATCGATGACCGAGGCGCTGGGCGCGACGTCACGACCGGCGCGGGCGCGCCACTATGCGCGGAGCCGATCGTGCATGGCTTCGAACCGACCCTGGGCCACCCAGCGCCGGAACGTGCGATAGACATTCTGCCAAGGCGGAAAATCGGCCGGTAGCATCATGCGCCAGGCGCAGCCCGTGCGCACCACATAACAGCAGGCATCAACCAGCAGGCGCCGCGGATAGGCCGGCGGCTTGCCTCGACCTGTCACTTCGAAGAGATCGGCGACCCGGGCCCATTCGGCGTCGGTCAACGAACTGGGATAACGATTGGATGACGCCAGCGCCCGGTGACCGGGCGTATAGCCATAACGGCTTGAGTATCCGGCTGGACCTCAGCTTGTTTTTCCGCCGTCTGCGCGTGAGAGTGGCCGCGAAGGCAGGCGGCCGTGGCGATGTGTCCGTTCGAGATTGCCCGTGACCGAGTATCGAAGGCATCCGGCAGCTGCGCATCGCGAATCCGTTGGGGATCGATTGAGCCGAGCTGTGTGGACGTCGGTATGGGGTTGCCGCGGCGTTCATCTCGGCGGCCCTGGCTTTACTCGACAGCGGCGGGCGATGTCTCGTTCGAGGAAGCGGGTTGTTGTGGTGTATCGCGGAACGGGCGGCCGGTTGCCAGATCGATGTAGAAGTCGATCTTTCGGCCGTCCTCGGTCAGCCTTACGCGGCCGGTGTCGTCGATGGTCTCGTAAGTTGGCGCGATGACGGGTTGGCCGGTCGTCATGTCGAGCAGGCCCTTGCGAGCACGCCCGTGTGTTTCGGGTGAATCAGTGCGCCAGTAGGCCACGGTATCCGGTGTGACCGGGGCCCTGGAGAGAGCGACGTTCGTCTTCCGAAAGACCCAGCGCCGTGCCTGAATATCGTAGATCCCGTCACGCCCTTGTTGGTCCTTGCCGAGGAACCAGCGCGTATCCGGCGTTTGTGGATAGACTTTGGCCATGGGCAGCCGGGCGAAGTCCAGATTCGGCCCGAGTACGCCGTAGGGTTTGTTCAAACGAAACAGGACCTTGCCGTTGTCGTGCACGGTGTAGATGCCGGCCCGCGGCTGCCACTCGGGCGCCCACTGACCGTCGGCGTCGAAGAAGAAAGTCAACGTGGGCGGGATCTCGGCATCGGACCGATGAACCTGCGCCGCCAGAAGGAACCACGGGCTGTTGCCCAGCGGTTGCAGAAAGCCGATATGGCCGACCAGATCCGCCGGCGTGACACGCTGGCCGTCGGGGAATTGATAATCCGGCAGTGTTTTCGGCAGCGGCCGGGACAGATCCGGCCACACATAGAACCGGCCGGCGTCGTCCTCAAAAAGATCCGGAAGCGGGAGCGTGACGGTATGGCCGTTGATGTTTCGAACGGGCAGGCGTTTGCGCGCGGTGAAAACGACGTCGTCGACCGGCCGGCCGTCGGGCCGCAATCGTCGATGACGTGCACCATCGATGCGTTGCAGGAATGTGTCGTCGGCCAGTCGGGCCACAACGTCCCGGGCCACGGCCAGGAGCGTGTGTGTCTCGGTGACCTTATACAGCGTCTTGTCGACCAACAGATGGCCGTCGTCCCAGCCGTCGACTCGGATGTCGTGCGGCGTGTGTCGGTCGGGCGTCCAGCGTTGTTCCCAGTACGAGTGGCCTTCGCCGATATTGACGTCGGATCGATCGCTGCTATAGAGCGTTCGGCCGGTTCGCGGGTTGGTGATCCGCCAGGTCGCGCGCGGTACGTCGGTCACGAGCCACGGCCCGGAATGGTGGGTACTCAGGATGTTGAATGTCGGCAGCACGCGCCAGTCCGAAATACGCCACCAGGCGTTGTATTCCTCCTTGGTGATCACCAACGGTACGCTGGCCTTGTCCAGCAATTCGATGGCCGCGTAGCGCGTTGGGACGATGAGCTGGCCGTCGGCGTCGGCCACGCCCCATTGGTCTTCGGCCTTGGCGACCGGCGCGAGGCCGTGACGGCCCGGCCGGGCATCGACGAAGCGCGGCGAAACCAGCACCCGGCCGTCAGGGCGGGCGAGACCGAAGTGGCCATCCTCTCCACGCCACGGGATCAGGCGTTGCTCGTCGGCCTGGCGTGTCGTGGTGGCGTCATCGCAGCCCGGCAGCAGGAAGCAGACCGTCAACAGCCATGCCCAGACAAAAACTTGTCGTCGAAGCCCCGATCCGGCGTCGCCCGACCGGTCAGACGAATCGATTGGCGTATCGCGTTGAGACGATGGCCGGCACGGTGATTTCGAAAGGACGGCCACGGCTAGGGCGTGAAAGACGAGGGCTGGCCGGCCGGTTCGCTGGCGCATCGGGATGATGGTGGCAGTGCGATGAAGCGCGCACAAACACTGCCGGCCACCGTCGCCAGGGGGAGCAGTATGACGCCGTTGAGTGCTTGGACATCCGCATCGATCAAGGCCTCGCCGGCGATTTGTCCCAGCCAACCCAGTGCGCCACACAGCGCGCCAAGCCCCCAGCGGCTGGTGTGCTCACCGTGTTCTCGAACCATGCCGTAAAGCAGGCCGGCGATCAGGGCGGCAGGGCCGGCGAACCCATAACTGAAGATGGAGAAGAACAGCCAGCCGCCGATCACATCGCTGGCTTCGGTGGCGTCGATGGCCAGCGGCACGATAACGATCAGCGCGGTACCCAGCGGCGGACCGACGGCGGCGAATCGCCAGGTACAGGATATGACGCGACGCCATGCCCCCGGTCGGCGCAGGCCGTTCATCGCGACTCGATCCACTGTACGACGTTGGCACGCCGATCGCGCCAACGAAACAGATCCACCAGGGTCCAGCAGCCGTGGTGAATCACGATGCCGACGAGCCCGACGAAGCCGAGCGCGGCGGGCAGCTGGTCGAGCCAGGGCAGCGATGCGATCACCGCTTCGGGCATGGTCAGTGTCTCCGTGGCCTGTGTATCGTTAAGAATCGCCACGGCGAGCGTGACCGTTGCGAGTACCGCCGCGGCGGCATGACCCCACCAGTGCACCGGCGAAAACGGCGGAGTTCGTCGTAGCGCGATACCGGGCCGTGGGCGACGACGTCGCCTCGATCCGTAACCATGACATCGACCGTTTCCGGCGTGCGGTGGCGCAGGGCCTCGAGCCACTGGCCGGGATATTTCAGGGCCACGTTGCCGATGATGGGGACCGGCCGGTTGCTGTACACGCCCGAGAGCCGCGGTTTGACGGCCCCGGTCGACAGCAATCGGGTATATGCGCTGGCGCGCTCATCCCAGAGCGCCTCAAGGCCGGGCACGTCTTCGGGCTGCTCGGCGACGATCACGCGGCCGTGCAGCCGGTACAGCCGATCTCCGTGTTCGGGCGGCTTGAATCCCGCGCTCGGCAGGCAGCCCAGGATGCCCAGGGCCAGCGGCACACAGCCGATCGCGAACCAGAACGGATGCAGGCTCGGCGCGGCCAGCATGATGATCAACGCGCCGAGACACAGAAAACACATCGCGAACGTGCGCACGCAGCCGGACTCCAGGCCGAGGCTGGCCATCCGCAGCTCGTGATCGACACCGCGCTCTTGTGTCTCGTCCAGGATTCGAACCTGCTGGTCCGGGGGGATCGTACGCCCGTCGGTCTCGATGGCATCGCGCGTATCGACCAGTGTCGGCAGGATCGGCTGCCCGTTCAGCTCGACGACCAGCGCCTTGTCGCGCGTCCGTACGATCCGGGCCGTACATACCGTATCGAGCGCCGGACTCATGCTGTCGTGAACGAGTACCCACAGATCGCCGATATAGAGTCGTCGATCAGACACGTTGCCCTGAACGAGCTGGCATTCACCGATGATCTCATGGACGTGGTCATTGAGCGGGTCGTCGACAGGATAGGCGAGCGCCAGGGCCAGTTTTTCGCGCGCGGTCAGCCGGACGGCGTCGCCTTCGTCTTCATTTTCGGCCAGCTGTCGTGAGGCATCCGCGTTGCGGGTATAGCGCACCCGTAACATGACGCCGCTGATCATGAGCAGGACGGCGGCGAACGCAAGAAAACCCATGGACCCTCGATGCCGGGCCGGTCCCGGGACTGGATTGCAACAATCGACCGCTCTGTATAACGCGCGGGCGGGCCCGATCCAAGTATCCTTCGTCCGCAATCTGGTCGGGCACACGGGATGTGATACGGCCGGTCTCGCGATATCCGTCACCGCGATGACCCGCGTCGGGCCGCCCGTCGGCTGCATGCGCGTGTGATTTGCTTGTGCCGTTTTCTGATTGGCGACGCTTGCGATCCCCGCGTGATGCGCGACCCGGCGATATCCCAGTGCCGACCGATGGAGTCTGCCGATGAGCAGCACGCAGACCCGGGCCGATGGTCATGCCGCACGCGACGACGTGTTTGCCGGGCCGTGACCGGATACGGCCACGGGCTGGTTCGAACAGGCCCGAGCCATCGGCGACCGGCTGGCCGAAGACGCCGTGGCCCGGGACCGGGCCGGTCATCCGCCGCATGCCGAGATCGATCGGCTCAAGCAGGCCGGACTGGTCACGTTGCTGGCCCCGGCCAAGGGTCTGTTGATGTTTCGTGCGAGCGCCTTTTCGTCGAGAGACCGCCGTGTGTCCGGCAAGGCGCGAGTCGCCGATCGTGGCGTGCCACGATCCAGACTGGCAACGCCGCAGGGCGCCCATCGTCGATTTTTCATGGGCGGCCCTACCCGAAGGGACAAGCGCCCCAAAATCAAAAACACGACGGCAATACAGCGTTCTAGCAGGCTGGCGCAGAATGACACGCTATGCCTGCTACGCCTCGTCTTGCCGCCCATTGTCAATTTCAGGGCGCGCTTGGCGCGGGCTCGCACGAAACATCAACAGGCCCTATGACGTGATCGGGGCGCGGGCCAGCGCGAACCGCGACGGGTTCGATATCTACTGGCGCAACCTGCGCACCCACAGCCTGCAAGACCCGGTCGCCTATAAACGCGTCGAAGTCGGGCGCTTCGCGCTGCTGGACGAAGTGCCCGAACCGACCTGGTACACCTGAGCACGGGCGATCGCGAACGCCCCGGAAGCCGTCTTGCGTGGCGGTTTCCGGGGCGGCCAGCCGCAAGGGCTTTGTAGCCCAGGCGAATGTCAGATCGCGCCGTGGCGAGGTGGCTTGATGTCGTTGAGGTAGTAATTGCCGATGGCGGCATATTTCCAGCGCACCGGGTCGTGCAGTGTATGGACCCGAACGTTGCGCCAGTAGCGGTCCAGGCCGTACTCGGCCAGCGTGGAACGTGTGCCGGCCAGTTCATGCAGCTTGTTGGCCGCGGCCAGCCCAGCTTCCGTACCCCAGGCCCGCGCCTCGGCGACCGCGATCGATGCCTGGGCGACCGTGTCGTCCTTTGGCGCCTGCATTGCCCGATCCACCGCCCGGCCGGCGCGCGCCAGCAATGCGTCCGCAGTATTCAGGCGCAGTGTCAGGTCGCCGATGGCGGCGATCGTGTACGGATCTTCGGCCGCCGTATCGCAGCCGCTGTCGATCCACGGCCGTGACCGGGTCTGTACGAAGGCGATCGTCTCGTTCAACGCGCCACGGCCGATGCCGATATCGATCGCGGCATGGCTGATCTGGCCGAGCGGGCCCATGCTCGTTGGCTGCTCGAAGGATTCGTGGAAGGGCACGATGGCCGCCGGATCGACCCGGGCCTGTTCGAATACGGTCGTCCCACTGCCGGTGGTGCGCTGGCCGAAGCTGGACCAGTCGTCGATCAGGGCGACGCCCGGCGTGTCCGGCGAGATGAACGCGAAGACGAGATTGTCGTCTGGGTCCTTGGCGAAGGCCGCGATCCAGTGCGCGAACAATGTGCCGGTCGAATAGAATTTACGCCCGGTGATGACAGGTACGCCGTCGGCGTCATGATGCAGGCGGGTCTGGTAGTCGTGCACGGTCTTGCCACCGGCCTCGCTCAAGGCATTGCCAAAGCGCTCGCCCGCCAGGGCCCGGGCGAACCAGGTTCGTTTCTGCTGTTCGCTACCGGTCAGGCGCAGCGCTTCCAGAACGAAATAATGGTTCTGCGGAATCTGGCCGAGGCTGGCGTCCGCGGCCGCGATGATGGCCGTGACTTCAGCCAGCGTGGCGTTCGAGACTTCGGCCCCGCCGTAGGCACGCGGCACGGTGATGCCCCAGAGCCCGCTGCGCGAGTATGTCTCGATCTCGGCATGGGGCAGGCGTCGTTCGCGATCGCGCGTGCCGGCCTCGCAGGCGAAGGCCTCGGCCAGCCGATGGGCGACCGCGATCGCTTCGGCATCGCTGCCGATGACGGGAACGGGCGCCGGTGTCGGTTCGATCCGTGCAACGGTCATGAGGCCTCCTCGATCGCGGCGTGGCGATGAGCTGCGGCCGGATGCGGCGCGCCCAGGCGTGCCCCCTGGCCGGGAAAGAGTTTTTCGCGCAGCGTGCCAGCGCGATATTCGGTCTTGTAGCGTCCGCGTCGTTGCAGCTCCGGCACCAGCAGATCGACGACGTCGACGAAGGTTTCCGGGGTCACGGCGTAGGCCAGATTGAAGCCGTCGAGATCGGTCGCCTCGATCCAGTCACTGAGCTCGTCGGCCACCTCGGCAGCCGGGCCGACGATGAGCGGGCCGAACCCGCCGAGGCCAACATGCGCGGCCACTTCGCGCAGCGTCCAGACCCGATCGGGATCGGCCACGGTGAACGATTCGATGGCCGAGCGGACCGCCTCGTTACGGATATAACGGATCGGCGCATCGAAGTCATAGGTGGAGAAATCGATGCCGGTCCAGCCGGAGATCAATGCCAGCGCCCCTTCGGGGCTGACGTAACGGGCGTATTCGGCATGCCTGTCGGCAGCCGCCTCGGCTGTCTCGCCGACGATGATCGTGGTCAGGTTGAAGATCCGGATGGACTGCGGATCGCGCCCGTAGTCGGCCGCGCGGCGTCGGATATCGGCGACGTATTTCGCGGCCACGGTCCGGGTCGGGGCCGCCATGAACACGCACTCGGCGTGCTGCGCGGCAAAGTTGCGGCCTTTTTCGGACGTCCCGGCCTGGTAGAGCACGGGCGTGCGCTGCGGCGAGGGCTCGCTCAGATGGATCGCATCGAGCTGATAGAACGAGCCATCGTGGCGAATGCGATGCACGCGCGCGGGATCGGTGAACACGCCGGTCTCGCGATTGCGCTGCACCGCACCATCTTCCCAGCTGGCCTCCCACAACCGATAGACGAGCGAGAGATACTCGTCGGCCATGTCGTAGCGCGTATCGTGCTTGGGCTGTTGTTTGGCGCCGGACATGCCGCGAGCCGCACTGTCCAGATAGCCGGTGACGACGTTCCAGCCGATGCGCCCGCGGGTCAGGTGATCCAGCGTCGAGAGCCGGCGTGCGAAGGTGTAGGGCGGTTCGTAGGACAGCGTGCCGGTCAGCCCGAACCCGAGATGCTCGGTCGCCACCGCCATGGCCGAGACGGTCAAAAGCGGATCGTTGAGCGGGACCTGGGCGGCCTCGCGCAGTGCAGTTTCGTTGCTTGCGCCATAGACATCGTAGACGCCCAGCACGTCGGCCAAAAAAAGCGCGTCGAACTTGCCACGCTCCAGCGTACGTGCCAGTTCGGTCCAGTAGGACAGATCGAGATACCGATCGGCCTGATCGCGCGGGTGCCGCCAGAGCCCCGGCGATTGATGGACGACACAGTTCATGTCAAAGGCGTTGAACAGGATTTTCTTGGCCATGAGTTCAGATCCAGGCGTGGCGCGGCGGTGGGATATCGTTTAAGGCGTGGTTGCCCAGCACGGCATATTTCCAGCGCACCGGGTCGTGCAATGTGTGCGTGCGCGCATTGCGCCAGTGGCGGTCCAGCCCGTGTTTGGCGAGCGTCGAGCGGGTGCCGGCGAGCTCGTGCAGTTTGTTGGCCGCCAGCAGGGCGATCTCGGTGGTCAGGATCTTGGACTCGGCGACCTTGAGCGAGGCCGCAGCGACCGTGGTTTCGGTCTCCTGGGCGATCGCGGCATCGATGGCCAGGCCGGCCTGATTCGTCACGGCATCGGCGGCATGCAGCTTGAGCTTGAGATCGCCGATCGCGGCGATCGTGTAGGGATCCTCCCAGGCATGGTCCACGCCGCTGTCGATCCAAGGCCGGGAAGCACTTCGCACGAAGGCGATCGTGTCGTCGATCGCCGCGCGTGCGATACCGAGATCGATCGCGGCCTGAATGATCTGCGAGACCGGCCCGTTGACCGAGGGGTGGTCATAGCCAAGATGGGCCGGTACGACATCATCGGCGGCGATCCAGACGTGGTCCAGCGAGACACTGCCGCTGGCCGTGGTGCGCTGGCCGAAGCCCGACCAGTCGTCGGTGACGGTCAATCCCGGGGCTGCCGGGTCGGCGAACACGAGATAGATATTGCCGTCTTCGCCGGTCGCCGAGATCGGAATGATGTCGGCGAACAGCGCGCCCGTGGCATAGAACTTCTCGCCGGTGACCCGAAAGCCCTCGCCGTCGACCACCAGGCGGGTTTCGAAGATACCGGCATTCTTGCTCCTGGCCTCCGAGAACGCGTTGCCGAAGCGACGCCCGGCCAGCACGCCGGTATAGAAGCGTTGTTTCTGTTCTTCGCTGGCGGTGAAACGCAGAGCTTCGACCACGCCAAGATGATTCTGCGGAATCTGGCCGATCGCCGGATCCGCTGCCGCGATGATCGCGATGACCTCGGCCAGCGTGGCGAACGACACATCGGCGCCGCCGTAGGCGCGTGGCACCGTGATGCCCCATAGCCCGCTCTGCGAGAACAGATCGAGTTCGGCATGCGGGAGGATGCGCTGCTGGTCACGGGCGGTCGCGCCCTCGGCCAGCCGCGGGGCCAGTTCAGTGGCAACGGCGATGGCCTCGGCATCGCCCTGGATGACGTGCGCATGCGCACGTACTCGCTCGTTCATCGATGGATCCTCGGAGTGCGCGATCCCGCCCGGGTTCATGACACGTCGGCACGGGATTCGGGGTTCGTCCAGCGCGAACATTGGGCCGGGATCGTCGACCGAGAGAAAATGAAATTATGCGAAAAGCAATGCAGAAATCGGATGTTGGCGCGTTTGTCAGGCGTATGCCCGAGCGCATTGCCGGCGCGGGCGACATGTGATGACGGGCCGTGCGGACCTCGAATGCGAGCGACATGCGGTCGGCGGTCTCGTCCAATCCCGGTATCGACCGTCCTTGGAAAAAGCGTCGATAAGGTAAGCAACAAAAACCATTAATCCGCCACGCATTTTTCCTCTATCAAGACGGGGCGAATCCGTTTAACGAGTGAGAGATGCCATGAACGCGTGGTGCGAACGCGTCGGGATGCCGCCCCAACTGCTGCTGGCCTATATCGGCGTGGTGGTCTTCATGATGGGCGACGGTCTGGAAGCGGCCTGGCTGCAGAACTATTTCGTCAATCACGGCTTGAGCGGTACCCAGGCCGCCTGGGTGTTCACCGCCTACGGATTGACCGTGGCGCTCGGCTCCTGGGGTTCCGGCGTGCTGACTGAAAGCTTCGGGCCGGTGGCGACCATGCTGGGCGGCACGCTGTTGTTTCTGATCGGTACCGCGATTTTCGTGCCGGCCCTGGCCTATGAGGCGCCGTACTGGACACTGCTTGCGACCTATCCGCTCCGCGGTTTCGCCTATCCGATGTTCGCCTATTCGTTTCTGGTGGTGATCGCTCAGGTCGCGCCTCGCGAACGGCTTGGTGCGGCCGTTGGCTGGTTCTGGTTCTGTTTCACCGGCGGGTTCTTCGTACTTGGCGCGCAGTATTCGGATCTGGCGTTTTCGGTGTTCGCGCTGTCCCCGATCGAGCTGTTGGCGACCGGGCCGATCTTCGTCGTGCTCGGTGCGATCATCGCCTTCATCTGCTTTAGAAACACCGATTACGACAGTGCTCGAGCGGTGCCGGGACAACGCTCGGCACGCCGGGCGTTGATCGCCGGACTGACCATCGGGTTCGAGAATTACAAGGTCGGCCTGGGCGGGCTGGCCCGGGTGATCAACACGTTGGCAACCTACGGCTTCATGGCTTTCATGCCGAGTTTCATGCAACAGGACATCGGCTTCAGCCAGAGCCAGTGGCTGCAGATCTGGGGGATGATGTTCATTGCCAACATCGTGGCCAATCTGACGATGGGCCTGATCGGCGATCGCATCGGCTGGCGCTCGACAATCATGTGGGGCGGCGGCCTGGTCTGCATGCTGGCCACGCTCGGCTTCTATTATCTGCCGCTCTGGACACAGGACTACGACATGGCCGTGGCGATGGCGATCCTGCTTGGCGTCGGATTGGCTGGCTTCGTGCCCTTGTCCGCGCTCATGCCCACTTTGGCGCCCGAGCAGAAAGGGGCGGCGCTGTCGGTGCTGAATCTGGGCGCGGGCCTGTCCACTTTCGTCGGCACGGCCATCGTGAGCCTGTGCTTCGAGCGTGTGGGCGTGGCGGGCATCGTCTGGATATTCGCCGCGCTCTATGCCGTCAGCATCGTGCTGGTACATGCGATGAAGCTCGACGAGCCGGCCGATGCGGCGCGTTCGGCGCAACCGGCCGACGCGGCGTCCTGACATCCGCCGGCGCCGGCCCGCCGATCGCGATTCAATCGGCCAGTATCGCCACACGGAAGCGTTTCTTCTTGATGCCGGCCTTTCGCAGTCGGTCGCGCGCGGGGCGGGCCTCGGCACGGGCGATGGCGACATAGCTGCGCGTATCGGCGATATCGATCTTGCCGACGTCCGCGCCGCTCAGGCCGCCGTCGCCGGTCAGGGCGCCGAGAATATCGCCGGGGCGCAGCTTGTCGCGACGCCCGCCCTGAATGACCAGCGTTGCCATCGGCGGCTTGGCGCCGGCCTGGCCGCCGGATTCCGGCCAGCGCGACCAGTTGAGCCGGAAGCCGCCCTCGGCGGCGATACGTTCGGCGCGATCACCCTCGCCGGGTGTGGCCAACGACACGGCGCGACCGGATTCGCCGGCTCGGCCGGTGCGGCCGATCCGATGGGTGTGCGTGGCCACGTCGCCGGCCAGATCGACGCTCACCACCAGCGGCAGGGCGGGAATATCGAGGCCACGGGCGGCGACATCGGTGGCCACCAGCACTGCACAACTCTGGTTGGCGAAACGCAGCAGCACTTCGTCGCGCTCACGTTGATCGCGGTCGCCGTGCAGGGCCAGCGCTGCCACGCCTCGTCGCGTCAGATGCTCGGCCACGCGATCGACCGTCTCGCGACGATTACAGAACACCAGCGCCTGCATGAAGCCCGTTTGCCGGCGTCGCGCGTCGGCCAGAACGCGTTCGAGTACGGCGAGTTTGTCGCGATCGTCGACTCGATGAAAGATCTCGCTGATGCGTCGTGTCGGTGTGTCGTCTGTGGTGGCCGTGATGTGGGCCGGATCGCGTTGCAGGCGCGGCGAGATCTCGCGCACGGCGTCCGGCCACGTGGCCGAAAACAGCAGGGTCTGTCGATCGGCGGGTAGATGATCGACGATCGCCTGGATATCCGCGATGAAGCCCATGTCGAGCATGCGATCGGCCTCATCGAGCACCAGCGTCTGTAGTGCCGGCGCCGACAGGCTCGCGCGGCGTAGATGGGCGAGCACGCGCCCCGGTGTGCCGACGACGATGTGCGGGGGCCGGGCAAGCGAATTGATCTGTGCGCGCATGGGGCTGCCGCCGCACAGCGTCATCAGTTTGACGTTGCCGATGGGGGCCGCGAACTGCCGCAGCGCCTGACTGACCTGGTCGGCCAGTTCGCGCGTCGGACACAGGATCAGAGCCTGCGGCGTGTTGTCGGTGGCGATCAGCCGGTTCAACAGGCCGAAACCGAACGCGGCGGTCTTGCCGCTGCCGGTTTCGGCCTGGGCCAGCACGTCGGTTCCGGCCAGAATCGCCGGCAGCGTCTGGGCCTGGACCGGTGTCATCTGCGCAAAGCCCTGGGCCGTTGCGCTGTCGATCAGTTCGGGCCGGAGGCCGAGTCGGGAGAAATCGTTCATGCGACATGATCGCACGCGTTTTGGCCTCGGGCGTATTCGGGCTGCTATCGCGCAAGTTATTGGGGCTCGAAAATGCTGCGCGCGAGGCTTTGTCGGTTCTGTTCGACGTTTGTTTTATTCTTGTCGGCCATTCGAAACGACGGCTATCCGGAAACAGCGGGTTGGCCGAGCCGGACACAAGACGCAAGGGACATTCATGAACAAGACAGTTGCCGGTATCGGCCTACTCACAAGCGTCCTGGCGGCACAGGCCGCCATCGCAGCCGATACGATGTTCGAGCCGGGCGAGTCCGAGACCACGACCTGGACAACCCTGTCGCAGAGCGATCACAAGAACAAGAAAATCGTCGGCGCACTCAGCGAGGACAAGTCGATGGAGATGCAATTCACTTTCGAGCAACTGATAGGCCGGCCGCAGCTGTTTCTGGGGATTCTCGACGTGCCGGCCAAAACCTGCGGCCAGGACCGTGAAAAAGGCAAGCTGAGCTTGAAGGCGCCGACCGCGGCCGAGGCGATGACCGTCGACGGCAAGCAGTATCCGGCAACGATCGATTGCACCGAGGGCCATACGAACTATGCGTTCCACGGTCAGGCGGCAGCCCATGCCATCACTGAAGCACTGCGCCACGGCAAATCGGTCACGATCGGCGTGCCATCCGGCGACGGGCGCGTCGAACACACCTGGTCGGCGACCAACTTCGATAAGATCGCCGACGATCGAGTCGAAGCGTATGAGAACAGCGCCTCCTTTCACGGCCAGTAACGACAAGGAACGCGCTGCTGTCGCCGTGCCACGCGACGCGTCCTCTTCGTACGGTGCTTCGGCGGCGAATTGAAAGTGGCCCGCTCGGTCGAACGCGCGGGCCGGTGCCGGCGAGTTGAACGGGCAGGGTGTGATGGGTTCGTCCGCAGTGCTGGAATATCGCCATGATCGGGCCGATCTTCGCGGGCTGGCGTGGCTGATCTGTCTTGGCGGATTGGCCGGGCTGGCGATCGTATTGCCGATCGTGCACAAGCACGTTCCCGACCGGGCGGCGGCCATTACCGCCAGCGTCGCGGGCCTCGTCTGGCTGGCCTCATGGGGTGTGGTGGCATGGCAGGCGCGCCGCGTTCGCGGGCGGACGGAGACGATCGTCTTCGATGACACGGGGTTCACGTCGCGCCTGTTCGGTCGCATCGATTTCGCCGATGTCACGGCATACCAGGTCGGTTGTGACACCAAACTCTGGCGCTGGGAGATCCAGGCGCCGTCGGTCACGCTCCGCCTGGCCGATCGCCAGCGCCTGCATTTTCATCTCGATGCACGACATCACGTCACGGATCTGCTGGATTATGTCGCCTTCGTCGAGGAACTGCGCGCCTGTCTGGACGATGCGTCGTACGTCGCGACAAGCGCCGGGGCGCTCGGGTGTGCTCGTGTGTTCGGCGATGCCGTGCCCGAGGCGAGGCCGTCTCCGGCGCGCCCGACGACGGCCACGCGGGCCCGTTCCTCACGGCGCCGCTCGTCGCCGGGCGCGGCATCGGATGAGGCTGCGGCTCAAGCGAGACAATCGGCGGCCGGTCGTCTGAGCCGTGCCAATCGCGACGCGGCGGGCCGGTTCCGGGCGCAGATGCAGCGCAACAGCAAATGGGTCGTGCTGGCCGGCGTGCTGTTGCCGCTGACATACATGATTCGTGTCTGTGACCCGAGCGCCATCAAGTCGGTGATCGCGCCGAGCCCGTTGCACGATCTTTCGAAGCGCGCGCCGGCCGAGCTCGATCGCAACGCGGTGCGGTTGCGGCGCGCCATCGTCGAGAAAGGGCCGGTCTATCTCTGGAGCAATACCGACCAGGATACGGTCAAGCCGTTGCTGGTTCCCAACATCCGGTTCGGGCAGTCCGGCTTCGACTCTCTGGACACGATGAGCGCGGCCGGTCGCATTCTCAGTTTTCTGATCAACGATGAAGTCGAGGGTTACCGGATGGGCGTGCAACACGACGACACACTCACGCCCTCGCGATATACGGAAATCTCGCTGCGGCCCGTGGCCGGCGAGAAGACCCTGTTCTTCTTCCTGTTGCCACCCGCCGGATACAAGCCCTCGGGGGCGAATGCACGTGCGATGCCCGACATCACCTGGCGCGTGCAGTATCGCGATGTCGGCGAGATTCCCGAGCGGATCGACCAGGCCAGCATGCAGTTGCCGATGCCGTTGATCGCACGCTGGATGCAACACAAGCCCGCGCCTCGTCTGATGGTCGCGGCAGCGCGCTATCACCACATGACCGATGCCGACTTTGCGGCCGCGGTCGCCGAGGTCAAACAGGATTTCGCCCGCCGCGGCATCGATACGTCGGCATTTCATACGCGCCGTTTCGCCAACGGTGCTGTCCGCCAGGGCGCTGACGGGGCCGGTCACGGCGATCACACACAGCAGACAACCGAGAGCGAGGCGGGCGATGGCCGATAAACAAACCCAGCCCCCCGCGCCGCAGCGTGCGGGCGCCGTGTTCGTTGTCCGTGTGGCCTGTCGCGATCTCAAGCGGTTGAAGATCCGCGACGGCATGACGTTCTATCGTCTGGCCACCGACGGGGGGGTGTTCTTCTTCGACGGGGACCGGTTCGATGCCGATGTGCTCAAACGCGGACTGCGTCGCAATGAGGCCGTGACGATCGGTGCGCATCGACTGCGCGACGGCAGTGCCTGGCTGCACTGGCTCGAGCGAGCCGACGGTCGCCTCTGGTCCGCCAATACCGATCGTCGGCGCTGGCTGGCACCGCTGCTGCTGGCGCTGTGCTGGTTGCCGGGGGGGCTGGCGTGGCACATGACATTCTCGACCCAGATCCTCTGGGCATTGTTGCGGGTCGGTCTCATGGCGACGGCCGTGGGCATGTTCGGGTGGTCGGTCTATCGGCTCGCGCTCGCGTGTCATCCGGGGCGACGTCGACTGCGTGCGGCCTACCGGGCAGTAAAGCAGGGGCAACGCCCGAGGCCGTCCGTGCCACCGGTATTTTCGGCGCCGCCGGCGCTTTCCCTGGGCGACGGCATCCATGGCCGGTTGGGCGTGCTGCAGGACACCCTGCGTGATGTGCACGTGGTCGAACGCACCTATGGCAGCGGGCAGTTCTCATACAGCCTCAACGAATACACCCTGGTCTGTTCCGGCGGCGAATTCGGCATCCGGACCGGGGCCTGGGATTGGCGAAGTCTCATCGACCCGGTACTCATCCGTCGGGCGCCGTTCTTCGTCGCGGCAGGCGATCGCGTCACGTTGCTGACCTCTCTGGGCGACGGCGAGGTCCGTGGCCTGCTCAATCACAGCGATGGCATCGCCCACATCAACTACACGGCAACGGCGCACACGCCCATGGGGCGACGCGCCCTGTCGATCGTGGGTGGCGCGGTGACGGCCTTCATCGTTGTCATGATGCTCTCGTTCGAGCTCTACGACTGGTACGACCGCGGCGTGGCGCCCGATTACTGGGACTGGCTCGATCTGCTCTCGCTGCTGGGCGTCATGGCGCTCATGCTGACGCTGTTCGGCGCGGTCGCCGGCTTCATCGGCGAGCGTATCCATCATTTCTATTATCGACGGCGCCAGACGCCCGCACTCGGCTATATCGTCGGTATCGCCTATCAGTGGCGGCTGCGCCAGGGCCGTAGCGCCATCCTGAGCGAGTTGTCCTGACATGGTGCCGGTCTGGATACGGCCGTGGCTGCTCGGCGCCTGTCTGTGTTATTCGATCTTTGCGATCTACTGGTATCTGTTCGTCGGTTACGCCGACGGCTGGGACTGGCAGCCGCAACAGCGACTGGCCGCCGATCAGCTGGTCGAGCCGGTGGACTGGGATTCGCTCGAGGCGACCCCGGCCGGCCAGGATCTCCTTCTGAGCGTGGTCTCGAAAGGGCGGGACAGCGAGGTCGAGGCGTGTAGAGACGACGGCGCTTGTCGGCGGCAATGTCAGGCCGACAATACGGTCGAAACCGGCCCGGCGCATCCGGTGCTCAATTGTCTGGTGAGCCCGCCGCCAGCCGAGGAAAACGATTCGCAGGCGCGTGTTCGGGCGCTCATGCGTGAAGATCGCGCGCAGAGACTCGGTTATGTGTTGCGCGCCCACGACGGGCAACTTGCCGCCGTTGCGCGCCTGCAGGGCGAGATCAAGGCCATGCGCTGCGACAGCCGCGGGCAGTGCTATCTATTGGCCGAATTGCCGGATATCGAAGACAACGTGGTTTTTGTCTCGGGCGATTTCGGCCATCACTGGCATCTCGCGGCACAGAGCGTTCTGGACCGCGCCTATGTGCCGAAAATCATCGGTGTGGATGGCCAGCGGGTCTGGGTTGCGGGCTACCAGCAACTCTATGTCTCTAAAGACGGCGGTCAGCACTGGCGCGTGCTGGTCGATGACCAGACGCTCATCGCGCATGACGCCAGCGTCATCGCCAGCAGTGGGGACCGCGATCTGTTCGACTGGTACCTCGATGATGCGAACCAGATCCATGCCGTGACCGGCGGGACCTACGGTCGCGACGAGGATACCGGCGTCTTTCGGCTGAATGCCGATACCGGCGAGATTCTCTCGGCGAAGCGATACGGGGGGCGGTTCGTATCCCTGACCAATGGCCCGGGCGGGGGATTGTTCGGCGTCTACAGAACGCGATCACCGCAGCGTTACACGTTGTATCGGCTGCACGGCGAGCAATGGCGCCCGGTATTGCAGACCGGCAGTGGCCGACTGGGACGGCTGTGGGGTAATGCCGGCACACTCATCGTTGAAAAAGGGCGCGGCGACGGCAGCCATCTGCTGCTCAGTCGTGATGCAGGCCAGCACTGGCGCCCGATGGACGAGATCGACGCCTTGGGCCATTTGCGGCTGGGCCCGATCGAGCCGGCCTGGCTACAGATCGGGTATCGCGATCGCGAGCAGCGCTATGGCTACCGCTGGATTCGCGCCGGCGATTGACGCGCGTGATGTTTCTCGCGCCGATGCGCGGTCCAATAACCCAGGAGAAGACACTTGAACGATACGAAATCAGCAGGCACGGCCACGCGCGGCGGCACCGGCGTATTGCTTGCGGGCCTCGTGCTGGCCGGCTGCGGGCTCGGCTACGATGGTCCGAGCGAGGGCGAGGTCAAGACTGCGATCCAGGAATCGCTCGAGCGGTTCGATCAATCGTCGACCAATCGACGCGCGCCGCATCTGTCCCGGTTGACCCAATCGGACTTCGCCGAGCGGCTGCACCGGGTCAGTTTCGTCGACGGCCAACGCTGCGAGAAAATGAACCCCGGCGACGACAACGCCAAAGCCGATGCCCCCGTGCGCTACCTCTGCCGCGTCCATATCACGATGCGCATGAAAAACGATGTCATGAGTCGGACCACGGATCTGGCCGACACCCGCTTCGAGGGGCGGCTGCCGCTGGTTCGAAAGGACGGGCACTGGGCGTTGACCGACGACTCGATCGCGCGGCGCATGATCATGGCGAATATCTTCGGCGGCGCCCGACAGAGCCACACATTCCCCTGATTCAGTCAAAACGGTCGCGCCGGCGGTCCGTGAATGGCGCTGTCCGGTCGCTCGACGATAGGCCCGTCAGCACGGGCGCGGGCAGGGCGGAAATCCCCGCCTGATTCGGGTATCTCGACCGCGCAGGGCCTTTCTGGTCGGTGCTCGAGGGCCTGCGCTGTTACTGGCGTCGGGCCGATGGCGGCCGGCGACAGGATGCCGCGAAGCGGTTATCGTATGCGCCATGATAGTGGAGCAACTCAAGGCACTGGCCAGCGATTCTCGATTGCAGATCATGGCCTGGCTGCGTGAACCGGTGGCGCATTTCCCCGCGCAGGCGCACGGCGACCCTGTGGGTATCGGGGTCTGCGTCAGTCATATCCAGTCGAAGGCCGGCATGTCGCCCTCGACGGCTTCCACGCATCTGGCCATCCTGCAACGGGCCCGGCTTGTCCAGGCCACGCGGATCGGCAAGTGGACGTATTACCGGCGCAACGAGGCCGAGATCGGAAAAATGCTTGACGACATGGGCGGGATGATCTGATACATTTGGCTCGAACATTTCGTCATTTCCCGAAACGACGAATCAGTAAAGAGGAGTGAATGATGTCGAATCAGACAATTGTGGTCGGCGCCGGCAGCGGTTATGACAAGGTCCGTATCGAGCAGCAGGACGTGCCCGCGCCCGGCCCGGGCGAGATCACCGTACGCCTGCGGGCGAATTCGCTGAATTTCCATGACTACGCGGTCGTCACCGGTCTATGGGGTGGGGTCGCCGAAGACCGTATTCCGATGGCCGACGGGGCCGGCGAAGTCGAGGCGGTCGGCGACGGTGTCAGAGAGTTCGCCGTCGGCGATCATGTGGTGAGTACGTTCTTCCCCACCTGGCACGATGGCGAGGCCGAAGTCGAAGGCTTCGATACGGTGCCCGGCGACGGCATCGACGGCTATGCGCGCGAACGCGTGACCCGCTCGGCCGAGGCGTTTACCCGGTCACCGTCGAATTACACGCATGCCCAGGCATCGACCCTGACCACGGCCGGGCTGACCGCCTGGCGTGCGCTCATGGAAGACGGGGGCCTGCAGCCGGGCGAGACCGTGCTCATTCAGGGCACCGGTGGTGTCTCCATCTTCGCGCTGCAGTTCGCCAAGAGCTGTGGGGCGACGGTCATTGCGACCTCGTCGCGCGACGACAAGCTCGAGCGTCTGCGTGCGATGGGGGCCGACCATCTGGTCAACTACAAGCGCGACGCCGAGTGGGGCCAGACGGTGCGTGATATCACCGGCGGTCGCGGTGTCGATCATGTGATCGAGGTGGGCGGCCCGGATACGCTGGCGCAATCCATGACCGCGGTCCGTGTCGGCGGTCATATCGCGGTCATTGGCGTGTTGACCGGGGTTGCCGGCGAAGTCTCGATGATGCCGATGCTGGCCAAGCAGATCCGGCTCCAGGGCGTGCTGGTGGGCAATCGTCGCCAGCAGCAGGACATGGTGCGAGCCATCGAGGCCAACGGTATCGAGCCGGTCATCGACAAACAGTTCCCGCTCAATGAGCTGGCCGATGCCTTCCGGTATCAGGAAACCAACCAGCACTTCGGCAAGATCTGCCTCGATCTCTGATCGTACGGCGATCGACGAAGCGCACAGAAAAGCCCCGGCCGTTTTGGCCGGGGCTTTTTCATGCGGGTGTCATGCAGATTCGCTGTCGGTCAGACAGCGGTATCTGCCGGCGGCCAGACCACCTCCAGCCGCGATTCGCTGATTCGCCAGCTGCCGTCGATGCGCCGATACCGATCGTGGTACAGGCCGAGCAGCAACAGCGGGTCGGGCTCGGGCTTGCGGGCGGTCTCGAAATCGATCAGATAACAGCTGCCCTCGGCCGTGTCGGGCCCGGTCATTCGCACCACGTGATTGGCAACCACGTGCAGAAACGGATAGCGGCCGCGGCCGTCGCGATCGAAGCTCTCGAAGGCCGCGGCAAGGCCGGCCTGAATCGCGGGCAGGCCGTCCATGACGCCGACCGTGACTTCGAGACGTGCATCCGGTGCGAAGACCGCCGCCAGGCCGGCGATATCGCCGCGATCCAGACAATGCGAGTACGCCATGCGCAGCTCGCGGATCGCCTCGCGGTCGAGCAGGGTGGCCAGTCGATCGTCGGTGGGAGCGGCCGGTGTCATGCCTCGCTCTCCTGTGCCTGTTGCACGGCCTGCTGCTCGGCGTAGGTCGGATAATCCGTATAGCCGCGCGCGCCGATCGGGCCGTAGAAGGTCTCGCGGTTTGCCTCGGCCAGCGGATGGCCGGCCTGCATGCGCTCGACCAGGTCCGGGTTGGCGATGAACGGGCGGCCCATGGCGATCAGATCGAGTTCGCCGTCGGCCAACGCAGCCTCGCCAGTGGCCTGGTCGAAGCCGCCGGCGGCGATCAGCGTACCGCCGTAGGTCTGGCAGAACGAGGCGGCAAAGCCGTCCGGCATCTTTTCGGCGCCGAGGGTGAGCTGGTCGCTCAAATGGACATAAGCGGGCCGTCGGGCTTCCAGCTCGCCGGCCATGGTCACCCAGGTCTCGCCTTCGTCCGCGAAGGCGGCGAGATCGTTGAAGCGGCCGAACGGCGAAATGCGAATACCGACCTTGTCGGCCCCGATCTCGGCGATCACCGCATCCAGGGTCTCCAGCGGAAAGCGCAGACGGTTCGCGATCGAGCCGCCGTACTGATCCTCGCGGTCGTTGAGGGCGCCGTTGATGAACTGATCGAAAAGATAGCCGTTGGCGGCGTGGATCTCCACGCCGTCGAAACCGGCATCGATGGCGGTACGTGCGGCGCGCGCGAAGTCCGAGACCAGATCGACGATTTCATCGGTGGTCAACGCGCGGGGCGTATCGGGGGTGATCATGCCCGGGTTGCCATCGGCATCCCGAGCGAACGAGCCGGCGTTGACGGCGCGTTCGTCGGTCGGACCGACCGGGGCCGCGGCCTCGGGCTGGAGCGAGTGATGCGAGACCCGGCCCACATGCCACAGCTGAGCAAAGATGCGTCCGCCGGCGGCATGCACGGCTTCGGTCACGCGCGACCAACCTTCGGCCTGCTCGGCCGTGAACAGCCCCGGCGTGTAGAGAAAACCGCGCCCGGCGCGCGAGATCGGCACGCCTTCGCTGATGATCAATCCGGCGCCGGCGCGTTGGCTGTAGTAGCGCGCGGTCAGCGCATCGGGGACCTCGCCTTCAGCGCGGGCGCGGGTCATGGGCGCCATCACTACACGGTTGGGCAGTGTCAGGCCGCCCATGTCATAGGGTTCGAACAGTCGATGTGTCATGTCTTGATCTCCGATTGGAAAAAGTCGGTGGCGATCAGCCGGCCGGTTGTTCCGGGGCCGGTCGGGTGGGGAAATGCGGCAGCACGTCGCGCGCGAGGTCCTCGAGCAGCTCGGGATGCGGACGTTGCGTGATCCGTGGATTCAATGCGATGTGATGGATGCCGGCGTCGCGTGCTGTGGCCATGAACTCGGCCAGCGCCTTGCTGCCGGTGCGAAAACCGGCCCGCATCTGCTGCATCGGATGATCACGATCGGCGACGAGATCCAGAAAACCGGCAATGCCCAGGGGTTTCAGCGGGTTGTCGGCCTCGGGCATCGCCCGCAAGTGCCAGTCTCGGGCGAAGCGGGCCAGCTGCGCGGCCGGTGGCGCGGGGGCGAAATGACCGTCCAGATGCGCGGCGATCCAGTCCATGGACTGCTGGGCCCGGCCGATCGCGATCGCCGGTGTGCGCCCGAACGGCGGCTTGGGCAACAGATCGAGCGCGCCCTCGGCATGACCGAAACGCGGTGAGCGAAAATGCGGGAAGCTGTCCTCGAGCACGGCACGATAGACCGCATACGCATCCCGAAAACGCTCGCCCCGGCTGTCGAAATCGATATCGAACAACGGATACTCCGGCGGCCGATCGCCCGAGGACAGGCCGTGAACGAAGCGGCCGTCGGCGAAGTGATCGATCGAGGCGACTTGCTTGGCCAGCATCTTGGGTTCGCGCAGGGGCAACACTGTGCCGGCCGTGCCGAGCGTGATGTGTCGGGTTTCCCGGGCCAGGGCGGCGATATAGGTCAGGGGCTCGAAAACCTGGCCGGCGTCGCCGTAGCGCGGATCGAAGAACGGCACATCGCGCATCCACAGGGCGCTCAGTCCGGCTTCGTCTGCGGCCCGGGCGCGCTCGAAATGGCCGGTCATGTCGGGCACGGGATGATCGGGGTAAGTGGCCAGCGGCATGATCAGGCCGAGCGTGATCTCGTCGCGCTCGAACAGCCGGCCAAAGCCGGGATGAGTCGCGGTATCCGGTGTATCGTGCGAGCCTTGCATGGCGTCGTCGCTCTTTTTTGAGTGCGTCGAGCGAGACTGTAGTTGCTTCCTGGTTCGCTATAATCCGGCTGTTGGGAATTTTATTGCGTCCTGTGGTTCCAGAATGTCGTCAACGACCCAACTCGACGGGCTGATCGAGTTCGCCAAGACCGTACAGACGGGCAGTTTCACCGCCGCTGCGCGTCAGCTGGACATGACGGGCTCGGCGGTGGGCAAGAGTGTTTCGCGGCTGGAGGCCCGGCTCGGCGCCAAGCTGTTTCATCGCACGACACGCCGTCTGACGTTGACCAACGATGGTCGCGAGTATTTCGAGACCGCAGCACGCGTGCTGGCGGATCTGCAGGCCGCCGAGCATGCCCTGGCCAGCCGTCGCGAAACGCCGGTCGGGCTCGTGCGCCTCGATCTGCCGGGCGCGTTCGGCCGTCGGCACGTCCTGCCCGTGCTCACTACGCTGTCGGCCCGTCATCGCCGGCTGGAATTCTCGGTGATGCTCAGCGAGCGCCGGGCCGACATCGTGGCCGAAGGAGTGGATCTGGCGGTGCGTATCGGTCGCCTCGACGATGACGCCGATCGCGTGGCGTCTCGTCTGGGAGCACAGCGGCTGGTCATCTGTGCCGCGCCGCTCTATCTGGCCGCTCACGGCCGACCGACCACGCCCGAAGAACTGCTCACGCGCGATTGCATCGTCGGTTGGGAGCGCCACCGCCAGCGCGAGCCGCGATGGCTGCTGTGCGATGACGAGGGGCGAACGTTCGGCCAGCCGGTCCGCGCCCGACATGCCTTCAGCGACGGTGAGGCGCTGGTGTCGGCGACGCTGGCCGGGGCCGGTCTGTGTCAGTTGCCGACCTGGCTGATTGCCGACGAGCTGGCCGACGGCCGTCTGGAAACCGTGCTCGACGCGCATGCCGGCGCCGAGATGCCGATCCATGCCCTCTGGCCGGCCAGCCGTTATCTGACGCCCAAGGTGCGCGTGGTTATCGATGCGCTCAAGCAGGCGGCCCGCGAGCGCAACGGTTTCGGCTGACCGGCGCGACGAGCCGGGCGCGCCATCGCGATCGTGCACCGTGGTCCGTCGCCAGGTCGCCGGGAGAAGTGGCACGCCTTATGCCTTGCCGAGCCTGCGACCTTGGTGGCGTTGTACCGGGCCGGCAGGCAGGGCATGTTCGCGTGCCGGCCGGGGCGTCATCGCCGCCGTGTCGTCTTTTGCAAGTCAATTCAGGGAGATTCAATGCAACGTTGTGGTGGGATTACCGGGCTGGCCTTGGTGCTGGGGCTCGGTCTGGCAGGCGGTCAAGGGGCCGCCTTCGCGGCCGATGATTCGGCATCGACCTCCAGGTCCGCCGGTCAGTCGGCCTCGGAGACGCCCGCGGCCGAGGCCGCGCGGGCACGCCAGGCGTTTTCCGACAAGAACCCCTTCGCCCAGCCGAGCTCGCTGGCCTTTCATGCGCCGGATTTCGACAAGATCGACAACGACGATTTCATGCCGGCGATCGAAGCCGGGATGGCGCAGCAGAGTGCGGCCGTCGACAAGATCGCCAATAATGACGCGGCGCCGACATTCGACAACACGATCGTGGCGCTGGAGAAAAGCGACCCGCTGTTGTCACGCGTGATGCCCGTTTTCAACGCGTTGACCGGCGCCAATACGAACAAGACCCTCCAGCACGTCGAGCAGGTCGAGGCGCCGCGGCTGGCGGCGCACTCGGATGCGATCTATCTCGACGACGCGTTGTTCCAGCGGGTCGCCGCACTCCACGACAAGGCCGACCAGCTCGATCTGGACCCGGAATCGGCCCGTCTGCTGCACGAGTACTACGACAAGTTCGTGCATGCCGGCGCCAAGCTCTCCGATGCCGACAAGACAAAACTGCGCGACATCAACAAGCGTTTGTCCAGTCTGTCGACGGCGTTCACGCAGAAACTGCTGGCCGCCAACAGCGATCACGCGCCGATCTTCGTGAACAAGTCTGCGCTTGCGGGCATGTCGGATGATGCCATCGCCGGTGCGGCCGCCGCGGGCGCCGATCGGCATCTCGACGACCAGTTCGTTCTGTCGTTGCAGAACACCACGCAACAGCCGCCGCTCGCCCAGCTGGATGACCGCGATACTCGCGAAACGCTGTATTCGGCCTCCTGGAACCGCGCCGAACACGGCGGTTCGGACGATACACGCGACACGATCGAGACGATCGCCAAGCTGCGCGCGGAAAAGGCCAGTCTGCTCGGCTACGACAATTACGCGGCCTACACGCTCTACGACCAGATGGCCAAGACACCGGCCAAGGCCGAGGGCTTCATGCAACGACTCGTCGGCCCGGCCAAGGCCAGCGCCAAGGCCGAAGCGGCCGATCTGCAGAAGCTCATCGATCAGTCCGGCAAGTCCTTCCAGCTGCGTCCCTGGGACTGGAACTACTACGCCGAGAAACTGCGCAAGCAGCGTTTCGATCTGGACGAGTCCGAAATCAAGCCGTATTTCGAGCTCAACAACGTGCTCGAGAACGGCGTGTTCTATGCCGCGCACGAACTCTACGGGTTGCGCTTCAAGGAACGTCACGATCTGCCGGTGTACGCGCCGAGCGTGCGGGTGTTCACCGTCTACGACGCCGACGGCTCCAAGCTCGGGCTGTTCTATGCCGACTACTACAAGCGCGACAACAAGAACGGCGGCGCCTGGATGTCCAACCTGGTCGGCCAATCCAAGCTGCTTGGCACCCAGCCGGTCATCTACAACGTCGCCAACATCGACAAGCCGCCGAAGGGCAAGCCCACGCTACTGAGCTATGACGACGTCGTCACGCTCTTCCACGAGTTCGGCCACGCTCTGAACGGCTTCTTCGCCGATACCGAATATCCCATGCTGTCCGGTACGGCGACGCCGCGCGATTTCGTCGAGTTCCCGTCCCAGATCAACGAGCACTGGGCGATCTATCCGAAGGTCTTCGACCACTACGCCAAGAACTACAAGACCGGCAAGCCCATGCCGGAAGCGCTCAAGAAGAAGCTGCTGGCCTCGGTGCATTTCAACCAGGGCTATGACATGAGCGAGCTGATCAGCGCGGCGTTGCTCGACATGGCCTGGCACACGATTCCCGCGGATGCGCCGAAGAAACAGGCCGACGCCTTCCAGCGCGAGGCGCTCCAGAAAGCCGGCATGTACATGCCGAATCTGGTTCCGCCCCGGTATCGCTCCAGCTATTTCCAGCACATCTGGGGCAACGGCTATGCGGCCGGCTACTATGCCTATCTCTGGACCCAGATGCTGGCCGATGATGGCTTTACCTGGTTCACCGAGAACGGCGGGCTCACGCGTGAGAACGGCGACCGTTTCCGACGCATGATCCTGTCGATCGGCAATACGCGTGATCTGCAGAAAGCCTACGACGCGTGGCGTGGCCGGGCGCCGCAGATCGGCCCGATGCTGAAGAATCGCGGGCTGGCCGGTCACGGCTCGGACGACGAGCCGAGCGACGACGCCCAGGCCTCGAACGACGCCTCCTGAGCCATGCCCGGCGCGCCGGCCGATCGCCTGACGGTCGGCGCGATCCGGTTGTGGCCGAAGCGACGCGATGTCGTCGACGCGAGGCCGGGCCGGAAAACCGGACCGGCCTTCGCATGTCTCAATACAGTTGCGAGATCAGGGCCGCCGTGAGCAGCAGGGCCGCCGCGATCAGCCGGTGGCCGGCTCGGGCCTCGTGCAGGATGAAGGCGCCGATCAGGGCAGAGAACACGATGTCCAGATTCAGCAACGGCAGAATCGACAATACGGCCAGCTGATAGACCACGAGCAGGATCAACGAGTAGCCGACGATGTCGAGCGCCGCGGCGATCAGAATCCGCTGACGCTGCAGTCGAAACTCGAGGTACATGTCCCGACGACGGGTGAACAGGCCGTAGAGGACGACCGGCCAGCCGATCGTCAGGTTCCAGACGATGTAGGGCAGCGGATCGACTGTCTGGCGGATGCCGGCGACATCGGCGACGTACTGGAGCCCGCTGCATAAACCGGCGGCCAGGGCGAGCAGGCCGAACGGGCCGGCGACTCGAATGCGCTGTCGTGTCGGCACGATCTGGACGATGTAACTGATGACCACCAGCCCGGCCGCGATCCAGTCACCGAGGCTGGACGGCTCGTCGAGAAACAACGCCGCCAGCCACGCGATCATGACGATCTTGATGGCGCTCTGCAGGGGCGTGATGGCGCCGAAGTCCGCGTGTCGATAGCCCGCGGTGACGAACATCATCGCCAGGCTGTAGAACACGGCCGAGGCCAGCAGATAGGGCACGGCAGCCAGGGGCAGTGGGGCAACGAACGGCGTCAGCGCCAGGCCCACGCCGATTGAAATCGCATTGAAACCGGCCAGCAGGGCGAGCCGGTCCCGCGACTGTTGAATGACCAGCCGATGTAGCGAAAAGAACAGGGCGCTGCAGACCAGCAGCGCGGCTGCGATCAGGTCCGTCACGCTCGATCGCGAAGGCGTCGTTTCAATCGACGGTATCGCGCTCCGCCGATCAGCCACCACAGGAAGCCGCAGAGGCCGACAAAGGCCAGCGACAGCAGTCCCAGACGGCTCCAGGGCGACAGTAATGTGTCCTCGAACGCGATGAAATGAGCGATGTCGTTGACCGCCGACAGACCGAACACGCACGTCAGACAGAACGCGATGCGATTGAGCGTTCTCGATTCGCTTTCGTCGCGCTCGGACTGCAGGCCGCGGACATCCTCGGCAAGCATGTTGATGCTCTCGCTGAATTCGGCCACACGGGCATCGATCGCCAGATCCCGGCAGACCGTCTGGTAGATCGCGCGGCTCGATTTGTCCGTGGATTCCTCGTATTCCCGGGGCGCGAGCATGGCCAGCCGCGTTGCGCTGACGTAGCGACGCATCTCGCCGATGCGAAGCCCCTGTTCGCGATCCCATACGAACGCGCGCGAGAGCTCCTGGATGTTGCGCATGCCGCTGGCGCACTGGCTGCGTCGCGAAATCATGTACATCACCGGTTCGGTCTCATCGGCGATCCGCGCGGCATCGTCGGCCAGGGCGCCCGTCTGGTTAGTCTGTTTCAGGTGCCAGCCGAAATAATTGTTGAATAACATGACGAAACGGCCGTTCGGACTGGCCAGCGCGGTTTGACCAGCGTAGCCGGCATCCTGCGGCCAGTCGCCGGTCGGTCGATCGCCGATCGCGACGAAATTGCCGCTCGACCAGGCTCGCCAGGCCATTTCCGTGCTGAATTGCTCGCGGGTCGGCGCGTGCTGCCAGAAGGCCTCGGGATCGAGAATATCGTAGGGCAGGCTCGGGCAGTGCGCGATGATACCGTTCGCGCTCAGACCGGCGACGAGATCATAGATCAGGCCGTTGAACGACAGATTGTGGCGATAGCAGGCGTGACCGCGATCGCGCAGCGAGGCGACATTGCGGCGATCGGTCGGCGCGACCAGACGATGAGCGAACGAGACCGCCAGACAGCCGAGCGGTAGAAAACGCAGGGTGATGTAGTCGCAGTGCAGGCCGTCGATCGCCCGCATGTCGATGGTGCCCTCGAGTACCTGGCGCGGGTTGTAGACGAAACTGGCGAGCCGTCTCAGGGCGAATTCGACCGTGAAATCCGCATCGACCGGGTCGCCGTCATCCTGGCGCAACCGGGCGGTCACGGGATACCGGGCGGCGATATCGACCTGCGCGAGATCGACGTTGATCGGAAAGGATTTGATATCGACGAAATACTCGCGCGTCGTCGATTCTGCCGAGTCTGTGCGCATCTGGCCTTGCCCCCCGTGACAGCGCCTCTTCTGGCCCAGTGTAAGTGTTCGAGGTCGGGCCTGTCGGCGGCGGCTCGATCGGATCGCGGTGCGCGGAGGACACATCACCCGGCCCGAGCGCGCTGGCAGCAGGGGCGACACGCTGTGTCCGGCGCTCTCGTGTTGCCCTGTAGCCGACTTCGCAAGCCCCTTGGCGCGGACTCGTGCGAAACATGAACGGGTCGGGGGCGTGCCGTGCCCACCGTTCATCCACTCTTCAGGCGGCGGTGCTAATTTAACACCCAGACGCTAGATGGCCCGTCGGC
>NZ_QZWD01000007.1 GCF_003602005.1 Salinisphaera sp. Q1T1-3
CATGAAGACGAAGCGCTTCATCGACAAGCGCTGGCGAGACCAGGCGTGACAGCAATCCAATGCTGAGATAGTCCGCCATGCGGATGGGACCACCCAACGTCGACGCCTTGCCTGCCATGCCGATTACCGGAAGCGATCAATATTCAATAGTATATCGCTAAGTGAACGGCATTGGGGACAGACCACGGTTATGAGCTCTCAGGCGATGCCTGACGTGTGTCCAGTCCAGAGTCAGGATTGAATTTAGAGCGTCGCCGAGATCGGCGGCCGGATCCCGGGACAGTATATTAATTTCCTTCTTACCCTTTGCTTTCTTCCCCGGCGATTGCCTGTGAAGCGTGCGCCCAAGCTGCCGCTTGGCTTGGTCGATGAACGCCTCGTCGCCGAGGGGCCGTCTGGTGCGTAGAGGCGGTTTGACTGGCGCTTTTTCGTGCACCGGAACGTCGGGGCCGGGTAGTCGGCCCAATCATCAGACAGGTTGGACGTTCGTGACAGTCGGGTGTGTGGATCAACTTGGTCGCGGATATGGGCCTGGGAACTCGACCATGGCCAGTCGAGCGGATCCGCTACAACGCTCGCCTTAACCGTGCTGCCGGATTTAGGGACAGTATACTGATCTGTCACGCGCACTCCGGGGCGCGCAACCAAGAACTGAACTTATGGCTCGTCTTGCCCGCGTCGTTCTACCGAACACACCGCACCACATCACCCAGCGCGGCAACCGTCGCCACCCGGTGTTCTTCGAGGACGACGACTATCGTTACTACCTCGCACTGATCGACGAATTCGCGCAGAAAGCCGGCACCCGGGTGATCGCTTACTGCCTCATGCCCAATCATGTGCACTTTATCCTCAAACCGGAGCACAGGGATGGCCTGCGTGCTGCACTGGGCGAGGCCCATCGACGGTATACCCGCTACATCAATTTCCGTGAGAATTGGCGCGGCCACCTATGGCAGGAGCGGTTCCATTCGTACCCGATGGACGATGCCCATCTCTGGATGGCGGTGCGTTACGTAGAGCTCAACCCCGTTGCAGCAGATCTGGTCGCCGAACCGACGGGATGGCCATGGTCGAGCGCAAACGCACATGTACTTGATCAAGCGGATCCATACATTCAGCTGTCGCCGGTTCCTAACTTGGCCGACGACTGGTCCGATTATCTGGCTTGCGGCGTTCCGACGCACGAAGAAGCACAGGTCGAACAACACCTACGCACCGGCCGACCTCTCGGCAACGATGCGTTCATAGATAAAGCCGAACGGCGACTTGGGCGAACGCTTCGCAAGCAACCACCTGGGCCGAAGGCGAAGGGCTAGGAACGGAGATAAGCATACTGTCCCCGGATCCCCGCACTGTCCCCGGATCCCCGCAGGGTCTGTCCCCTATAGGACGTCTGTCCTTGAGGAAGTGTTTAAACCGCGCAGAATGGCTGCTGGCCGAGTCTCTCTGCGAAAATTAATAGCGATAGCCAATTTGATAGGCAGTTTGAACCTGAGCCCAAACATTCGCAAAGTATCTGAAAAAAAAGACATCCTTTGTTTCTCGTGCAGCCACGTAAAAATGACCCAGAGAAATTCCCTAAAAAAGACTTGACATTATATCCAAAGAGGGGTTGGTTTATTATGCAGTTTTTAATAAGGATTGTTGAATTGGTACACCGCTGAACTAGTTGTGACTAAGGGGAGATAAGGATGAATAGATCAATAAAAAGGGCGCTGGTACTCATCGCATTTGGGCTAGTGGCGACTACGGCCGGTGCTGCTTCGTCACCGCTCGCAATTTCCGGGGCGCCAGGGCAAAGCAATGCTAACTGTGTGACCAACTGTATCAAGACATATCGGGAGAATAATGTCTTGAAAACAGTTGTATTGGATAAAAATGGAGACGTATTCGAGATCGTACGTACTCCACTGTCGGACTCCGCGAAGAAGATTGCGACCGATCTCGGCCAAAATCCTTACGGCTCCAGTCCTTCTAACGGGGTTCACGTGAACCCCAGAAGCACAAGCTCGGGTGGCGGAACGTCGAGCGGCAAGAATCTGGCAGATGCTGATTCTTATGAGAATTTCACATATCGAATCAATCAGGGAACAGGTAGCGGAACGGTTGGCTATGGCGTTCACTACACGTTTCACGACTCGTATACGACTACATCTTCGATCGTAAGGGTGACTACCGTTCTAACCTACGAAAATTGCAGTTCGAGCACAGGGTACTCCGGCGCTTATTCGGGCGGCGACCTAGAGTCTGTTGATGTACACAGATCAACTACGCCGATAGCTTCGGGCGGCAAGCGGAATGCAAATTAGTGTGTACCGCTAGGCTGTTGTTTTGAGGTTTGCGAGTCGAGGTAGCGACCCGTGAACTAATGGCAGCTGGGTATTAAGGTTTTAAGAGGTATTAAGGAACAGACTACGGTTCGCGAGCTCTCAAGCGATGCCTGGCGTGTGTCCAGTCCAGAGTCAGGATTGAATTTAAAGCGTCGCCGAGATCGGCGGCGGGATCCGGGGACAGTATAGTGATTTCCTTCTTACCCTTTGCCTTCGGCCCCGGCGATTGCCTGTGAAGCGTGCGCCCAAGCTGCCGCTCGGTTTGGCCGATGAACGCCTCGTCGCCGAGGGGCCGTCTGGTGCGTAGAGGCGGTTTGACTGGCGCTTTTTCGTGCACCGGAACGTCGGGGGGCCGGGTAGTCGGCCCAATCATCAGACAGGTCGGACGTTCGTGACAGTCGGGTGTGTGTATCGGCTCGGTCGTGGATATGGGCATGGGCATTCGACCATGGCCAGTCGAGCGGGTCCGCTACAACGCTCGCCTTAACCGTGCTGCGCTGTACGTAGCGCATGACGGCCGGAGATGCGCCGTGTCCATGGGGTAGGCGTGGAATCGCTCCTGCCATAAGTGGCCGCGCCAGTTCTCACGGCAATTGATGTGTCGCGTATCGCGCCGACGCGCTTCGCCCGGTGAGGCGCGCGATCCGTTGGTGTGGTTCGGTTTAAGGATGAGGTGTATGTGATTCGGTATGAGGCAGTAGGTGCCCCTGCCATATTCGCCTTATGTACGAATACGTCGATTAACGCCATGTCGTATCGATCGCCGTCGTCTTTGAAAAGGACCGATTGGCGACGATGGCCTCGTCGGGTGATGTGGTGTGATATATCGCCAAGTACGACACGGGCGAGGCGGGCCATAACGGCGTTCCGGGTGTGGCACGACGGGATATTGCGTTAAATGTACTGTCCCGGATAAGCAATATTATTCAAATCAACCAACGTTTTTAATAAGACGGTCACAGGCCGTCTTTAATCTTTGTGCCTCCATAGAAAGTGGTTTGAACCACGCGCCATTTTGATGCCATAAGGGGGCGTTTCATGAGTGAGGAAGTCGAAGACCACCGGCTTTTCAATGACAGCGACAACGAGCCGTTTTCGTCGGTATTGACGCGACGTCTGTCGCGCCGCGATGTGATGCGCGGCGGGATGGGGGTCGCGGCCGCGACCATGCTTGCCGGTTTCGGGCTCACCGGCTGTAACGATGATGATCGTGATGTGTCGGTCGGTGATGATGACGATACCGCGCCGGCGCTCGCGCTGGCTTTCCAGGCGGTGGCAGGTTCAAGGACCGATGCGGTCGTCGTGCCGAGCGGCTACACCGCCCAGGTGTTGATTCCCTGGGGGACACCGATCGATGCCTCGGCACCGGCCTGGACGATGAGCCAGCATATGACGCCGGCAATCCAGGCCAGCAGCGTCGGCATGAACCATGACGGGATGTACCACTTCCCGCTGGCCGACGACACGGCCTCGCGTGATTTCGTGCTGGCCATGAACAACGAATACATCAACCAGGGCCCGCTCTGGGCACCGCAGGGCGGGCCGACCGCCCCGGAAGACAATGACGGTCGGCGCCCGGTCGACGAGGTCCGGACCGAGATCAACGCCCACGGCGTAACGCTTGTGCGTCTGCGCAAAGACGACGATGCCCACTGGGCGCCGGTCATGGACGCCAACTACAATCGTCGTATCACCGGTCATACGCCGTGCCGGCTGAGCGGGCCGGTCGCCGGTAGCCCGTACGTGGTCACCGCCTACTCGAATGGCGGCACAGCCACGCGCGGCACGATGAACAACTGTGCCTGTGGCTATACCCCCTGGGGGACTTATCTCACCTGCGAGGAGAACTGGCCCAATCTGTTCATGAAATCAGATGATCGTGACCCCGACGATGACCGCTTGGGTATCTGGACGGATGACACGATCTATCATTGGCAGACCGCTGCCGGTACCGCCGACGAAGATAGCGGCGAATTCGCGCGGTTCGATGCCACACCCAGCGCCGATGCGGCGACCGGCGACTATCGCAACGAGCCGAAGACCTACGGCTACGTGGTCGAAATCAATCCATACGACAACACCGCGCGTCCGGTGAAACGGACCGCGCTTGGCCGTTTCCGCCACGAGGGCTGCTGGCCCGGCAAGCTGGTCGAAGGCGAGCCGGTGGTGTTCTATACCGGCCATGATTCGCGCAACGAATACATCTATAAATATGTCTCCGACGCCGTCTGGGACTCCAACCACGAAAACCGCGCCGGCGCCAATACGGATCGGCTCGCGGTGGGCGATCTGTATATGGATGCCGGAACGCTCTATGTCGCGCGCTTCAATGCCGATGGCAGCGGCGACTGGCTCGCCCTGACGCCGGATGCCATGACGAAGTCGGGCGATCAGACCCTGGCTGCGGCCCTCGGGCTCGCCGCGAACGATCAGGCCGGTGTCATCATCAACACCGCCGATGCGGCCGATCTGTTGGGCGCAACGCCCATGGATCGCCCGGAATGGGGAACGGTCGATCCGGTGTCGGGCGATGTCTATATGTCCCTGACGAACAACTCCGACCGTACCGCCGCCGATACCCAGCCGAGCTTCACCGGCGACGGCACATCGATCGACAACCCGGGCGTGGGCTATGCCTCGGCGCCGGTCAACGCCGCCAACCCGCGTCCCGACAACGAATACGGGCAGGTCATTCGCTGGCGTGAGAGCGATGCCAAGGACAACACGTTCGCCTGGGACATTTTCGTCTTCGGCGGGGCGCCGGAAATCGATGACAATCTATCCGGCCTGACCGAGGCCAATCAGTTCGCAAGTCCCGACGGTCTCTGGTACGACGATCGCGGCGACGGCAACGGCATCCTCTGGATCGAGACCGACAATGGCGGCAATCGGGTTGCTGAAGATACCAATGACCAGGTCCTGGCTGTCGTGCCCAAGGCGGTGAGCCTGGCCGACGGCGATGCCGCAGTTATCGATCCGGCCGACCAGGCCCAGCTCAAGCGCTTCACCGTGGGGCCGAACGGGTGCGAAATTACCGGTATTTTCGCCACGCCCGATAAATCGGCGTTGTTCATCAACATCCAGCATCCGGGGAACTGGCCGTCGATGTCCGACGACGCCACTGCGGTGACCAACGACACCGTGCGGCCGCGCGCATCGACGGTCGTGATCCAGAAAAGCGACGGCGGGCCGATCGCCGTGTAGACGCGACCGGCCGTATCGCGTGGTTATTGGCTTGGCGCTCCGGCGAGCAGAGCGTCAAGCCGATCTTTTGACGATAAAGACCGCGGTTTTCGGCGCTCTGGCCGCGCTGGATTCATCCGTCGCCCGCTTGGGGCGAGACGGAAACGCTTCGTACTGTTCCTGAATAATCCGGATAAACGTCGGGTTGGCGCCTCTATCAAGGCAATGTAAAGGTGATCTCTTCGCGCTTCAGATAGAGCTCGTTCTGCCCGAGTCTGGGGGTGGGCTCGTATTTCATGGTGGCCCATGCCGCCTTGGCGGCGGCATCGAGCTCGCCGTAGCCTGACGAGCCGACGATCTCCGGCCACAGGACGTTGCCCTGTGTGTCCACTGCGGAGACAAGATGTACGGTGCCTTCGTGGCCTTCCTGAATAGCATTGCTTGGGTAGCGAGGCACTGCGTAACGGCGTTCTTTGGGGACCGGCTTGGGCATCGGTACCAACGTCGATGCCCGAATCCGGACCAGTACGGGCATCTGCGAGGCGATCGGTGGACAGTGCGCCATGAAATTCGCACCGACCGATTCATACGGCCCCTGGCCAACCGTGAAGTGTAACGGCGTCTGAAAACCCGGTACGTGGGTCAATACCACGCGACGGTGAGAGCGAAACACGCTCGCCAGGCCGGTCGCCAGGGTGTCGACGGGCAGCACGGGTGTCGTTTCGGCGTTTTTCGATCGCCAGGTCACGTTGAATGGTGGCTGATCGCCGAAAGTGATCGTGCCGTTGCCGTTGCCGTCCGGTTCGGTATCGGTTTCTACGGCCAGCCTCAGGGGGGATCCGGGACCTTTGCGGTCGGTGCCGCAGGTCAGGCGCACGGCAATACGCTGGCCATCAGTCGTGCTGGCCTGGGTTTCGATCGATGGGTCGGCGGTCTGAGAGACCTGTTTCCAGGCAGAGACAGGCTGGATGGCTGGCGTCGTCGTACAGCCCGTCAGCACCAGACCGAGTGCCATACCCCAATATTTCATCGTTTGTCTGTCGTTGTCGCCTCTGACTACTGTAGTCGAAAAAGCACATCCCATGGGTTATTCAAGAGGGCAGCCTGTTTTCGGTCCATCCCCGCATCGCGGGCAATGGCTTGAGGGAGGGGATGAGCCGTGTCGGATCGACGGGTAGGGCGATGGCGCATAGACGATGTGACTGGCGTGCCTTGGTGCGGTCGCCATGAGGCGAGGGTAGCCGCTGCGCCGCCCACGATGAAGACGCTCTGTCTTTACGTGGCCTTGCCAATACAAGCCGATGGGACAGGCGAGGCAAACGGCCTCGCCCGCCCATGGGGCGAATCAGATCACGCCGCCGTTGACGTGAATCGTCTGGCCGTTGACCCAGCCGCCGTGCGCGCCGGCCAGTGCGGCGATCATGGCAGCGATCTCGTCGGGCTGTCCCAGGCGCTCCATCGGCGATAGATTGGCGATGTGGTCGACGACGTGATCGGGCTTGCCTTCGAGGAACAGCTCGGTCGCCGTCGGCCCGGGGGCAATCGCGTTGACGCGAATATCGCGGCCGCGCATCTCCTTCGTGAAGACCCCGGTCATCGCTTCGACGGCAGCCTTGGTTGCGGCATACGGCCCGTAACCGGGTTGCAGCAGTCGCGTCACGCTGGACGAGACATTGATCACCCGGCCGCCGTCTCTGAGGTGTTGGGCGGCCTGGCGCAGTGTGTTGAACGTGCCCTTGAGATTGATCGCAACCGTTTTATCGAACGTGGCGTCATCCATCTCGCCGATCGGTGCCAGATCCATGACTCCGGCGCAGTTGACCAGCACATCGACGCCGCCGAACTGATCGATCGTCTCGTCGAAGAGCCGTTTGACCTCGGACGGGTTCGAGACATCGGCCTGAACGACGAGCGCCTGGCCGCCGTTTTGTTCGATGTCGCTGCGAACGGCGTCGGCGGCCTCGCGATTGCCCGCATAGTTGACGACGACCGCGAAGCCGTCGGCGGCCAGCCGTTTGGCCGTCGCCGCACCGATGCCGCGGGAGGCGCCAGTGACCAGAGCAACACGATGATCGTTGTGCGTATCGGAGGAATGCAGATTGGCCATGATGGGTCCTTTCGGGTCGTTTGAAATCGATAGGACGGATTCTATTGATTCGCTGAGTCAGGATAATCAGGCATTCCGCGACATCACTGGTCGCCTAGAGCGAACAATCGCGCTAGATTGAACACATTGCCTGCTGCCCGACCTGTCGATGGACCGACTCGATGTCATGCGGTTGTTCGTGCGTATCGCTGAACGACGCAGTTTCACTGCCGCCGCCAGTGACCTCGGCCTGTCGCGCTCGGCGGCTTCCGAGGCGATTGCTGCACTGGAGGCCCGTCTGGACGTGCGATTGCTGCAACGTACGACGCGCCACGTGGCGCCGACCGAGGAAGGCAAGGTCTATCACGCGCGCTGCAGCGACATTCTCGCGGCCATCGAGGACGCCGAGGACACGGTCTCCGATACCGAGCCGCGTGGCCGCTTGACGGTGGATTTGCACGGCACCATGGCGCGCCATTTTCTGTTGCCGCATCTGCCCGCGTTCATGCAGCGCTATCCCGGGTTGTCGTTGCATATCGGCGAGGGCGATCGGCTGGTCGATCTGGTGCGCGAAGGCGTGGACTGTGTCGTGCGCGCGGGTACGCCGCAGGACAGCGACATGATCGTGCGTCGCGTGGCGGCATTGCCGGAGGCAGTGGCGGCAAGCCCTTCTTATCTACGGCAATACGGCCATCCTGAAAGCCCCGCTGATCTGGGCGGCCATGTGTTGATCGGTTTCGTCTCGTCGGCGACTGGCGATGTCATGCCGCTGGGGCTTCGCGATCGCGGTCGACGGATCCAGACCACGCCGGCCTCGCGAATCACGGTGGCCCAGGCCGACACCGCGGCCGAGCTCGCTCGGCTGGGGTTCGGCCTGATCCAGGCGCCGCGTTATCGCTTGGCCGAGGATTTCGCCTCGGGTCGGTTGATCGAACTGCTGGTCGACTACGCGCCGAATCCGACGCCGATCTCGGTGCTGTATCCGGAGCGTCGACAACTGTCGCCGCGTGTCCGCGTGTTCGTTGATTGGGTGCAAGACTGTTTCGCGCACGCCGACGGCGACCCGAATATCCGGGGCCGCTGATGACCTCGTGAACCGCAGGGTTCCTCGCCGGGCAGCCGCCGGCCCGGTATGGATCGGCTGTTCAGAGGGGCCGCGACGGTCGGTGACGCGTGGCCGTCATGTTTCCAGCGCATGGTACGGGACGCCAACGACGAAGAGCGGGCAGGCGCCGCCAGAACTCTGGGGACGCTGAGTTTCCACAGGGTGCGCGTGTTGCACGACCGTCGAGAAGACCATTCGTCGCCGTCTCGCAATGGCGCTGCCGTTCTGCGAGACCGGGGTGATGTGCGCACCTCGAGCAGCCATCTCGGTCGAGGCTGGGTTGGCCAGGTCCGACCGGCATGATGCTGTTCGCCATGGGCGCCGACGGTCTCGGACGGCTGTCTCCATTCGCGGGGACTTGTTTCACCTGCCCCCTAAATATCCGGGCGCGCCGGCCGATAGCGCTTTAAGGCATGCCGATGCGCTTTCAATGTGTCGTTCTGGCCTTGGTGAATGATGCGCCAAGCCATTTTTTCATCGGAAACCGCTTTTTTCGACAATGACTTGCGCGGTTTTTGGCGCCGGATATTTGGGTCTGCATCCGGTGCGAGACCGAACGAATCGTCGATCGGCTCTAACGGCAGTTTGATCCGGGTCATCGAGATAATTTTATGACCAATATTACAAATCCGCCGGACGAGATAGCGAGAGACGTCGTTCGCGGTTTGCAGGTGCGTTTCCTCGAACGAAATTTTCTCACCACGATCCCGACCACTTTGTTGGGGATGGTGATCACCTGCCTGCTGTTCTGGGCAGAGTGTGGTTCGGTTCTGCTGTGGTGGGTCGCGATCAGTGCGCCGATCGCGCTACAGCGTTTTTATTTCGCCTACCGAGCGGCCTTCGCGCAGGCTGTGCCTTGCAACGCCAATGCGGTATGGCGGCATCCGATTCTTGACGTCCTGCTGTGGCTCAGCGTGTTTCTGCCGCCGGTCGCGATCGCGTTCACATACGGCGGGGCGGTGTCGACATACATGGTGATTGTGGCGTCGAGCGTCATGTGGGCCGGGGTTTTCGCTTATATCGCGACCTTCTGGTTGGCCGCAGTGTTCATCGTCACGAATATTGTCTGTTGGCTTCTGGTGCCGACCGTTGTCGGCTGGTCGGTCATCGATTATCGGCCGATCACTCTGCTCGTGTTCATGGCGTTGGCGGCGTTACTGATCGCCCGGCGACTCTCGCTGTGGCTGGAGAAAAGTCTGCAGCGCAAGATCCAGCTCGAGCAGCAGACCGATGAGCTGAGCCAGCGCGCCGACACCATCGCGTTGCTCCTGCACGAGTATCAGGACGAATCGAGCGATTGGCTCTGGAAAGTCGATGCCGACAATCGGCTGCTTGATGTCTCCGAGCGATTTGCGCGTGCGTTCGACAGATCGGTGGAGCAGCTCGAGGGCGTACCGATCGCCAGGGTGCTCACGGCGGCCGACGTGGGCGGCAACGGCGAGGCATGCCGGCTGCTGGCCACGCGTCTGGGCGATCGACAGTCGTTTCGCGATCTGATCGTGCCCGGCATGGCCGGCGATGAACGACGCTGGTGGTCGATTTCCGGTCGCCCGGTCCATGATCGGAATGACGGCGCCGGCGTCTTTCGGGGTGTCATGGCCGATGTGACGGCCGAGCAGTTGGCCAGGGAGGCGGTCTACAACCTGGCCCATCACGATGCGTTGACTGGACTGCCCAATCGGCTGACGTTCTTCAATCGGCTGGCGTCGATGCTCGAGCGAAAGAATGCGCCGCAGGTCGCGGTCATCACGCTCGATCTGGACGGCTTCAAGCTTGCCAACGACAAATACGGCCATCCGGTCGGGGATGCCATATTGAAGGGGGTGGCCGATCGTCTGCGCGAGGTCGCCTCGGATATCGGGCTCGTCGCCCGTATCGGCGGCGATGAGTTCGTGATCAAGACGCTGCTGGCGGATCGCGCGGCGCTCGGAACCCTGTGTGACGATCTGATCAATGCGTTGTCGTGCCCGTACGAGATCAAGGACCTGTTGATCCGAATCGGTGTGAGTGCGGGGGTGGCGATCTCGCCGGGTGACGGCACAAAAGCCGATACGCTGCTGAAGAATTCCGACGCCGCGCTCTATCGATCGAAACAGGCCGGTCGTGGTCAATACCGTTTCTTCGATCACCGGGCCGACCGGCAGACAAAACAACGTGCGGCCATGCTTCAGGATCTGCGCGATGCCATCGCGCTCGAGGAATTCGTTCTGTATTACCAGCCGTTCATTGCCTCGGATTCCGGCGACGTCACCGGCTACGAAGCGCTGATTCGCTGGCGCCATCCCGAGCGCGGCATGGTTTCGCCGGCCGACTTCATTCCGCTCGCCGAAGAAAGCGGGCTGATCGTGCCGATCGGCGAATGGGTGCTCGGCCGGGCATGTGCCGATGCCATGGCATGGCAGGACAATCGCCGGGTTGCGGTCAATATATCGGCGGCCCAGTTCCAGGATCAGAGTCTGCCCGACCGAATACAGCGTGCGTTGACCGAATCCGGCCTGCCACCCGGCTTGCTGGAGATCGAGTTGACCGAGAGTGTGCTGGTCGAGGACATCGACGACGCATTGTCGATGCTGTGTCGCATACGTGCCTTGGGTGTCAAGATCGCGCTCGACGACTTCGGCACCGGCTATTCGTCCCTGTCCTATCTGCGGACGTTGTCGTTCGACCGCGTCAAGATCGATCGCTCGTTCGTCAACGACGTGATCACCGAGCCCGGTAGCAGTGTCATCATCCGCGCTGTCGGCGATATCGCCCGCGGCCTCGGCATGACGCTGATCGCCGAGGGGGTCGAAACACGCGAGCAGGCCGAGCTGCTTCGGGATAAGGGATGCCAGGAGCTGCAGGGGTTCTTCTATGGCCGTCCGGTCATCAATGCCGAGCGGCTGCTATCGCTCGATTTGCACCTCGGTGAACTAGCCGGCACCGAAGCCGTCGGCCCGCAATGAATCGTCGCGAATGCTGGCACGACGGAAATCCAGCGGTCCAGCAGGTTGGCGCAGAATGACACGCTATGCGTGCTACGCCTCGTCTTGCCGCAAAACAGCGCTTGGCGCGGACTCGAACGAAACCTCAACACGCCCTGGGCCGTTCGGCGTTCGACGAGACATGCGTGTTCCGGCCGAATCGGGTGGACCGGCTGCCTGGCGCGACGGTCAGTACAGTGCGGCCATCAGGTTGTCGAGAGTATGGCGCGGCACGTCACAGGTGATGAAGACCAGGCGGGAGCGACGGTCGTCGTCGGGCCACTCGGGGAGTTCGGTGAGCGGGTGCAGGATGTGCTGCACGCCGTGGAGCACCGTAGGCGCGGTTTCGTCGGCCAGGTTGAGCAGGCCCTTGATCCGCAGCATGCGCTCGCCCATGACAGACAAGACGAACTCCAGCCAGGTCTGCAGGCGCACCCGCGCGATCGGTGTGTCGAGGACATAACTGTCGGTCCGGATTCGTGTGTCGTGGGGCGGGGGCGTCTTGTCGACGGCCGAGCCCGTGCGAGGAGATGCAGGTGCGGTGTCGATCGGTTCGGCCAGCTTCAGTCCGGTCATCGTCGGCGCGGGCTCGGCGAGCCATCGATCCAGTGCCGCGGCGGTTTCAGCACCGCTGTGATGATCGAGGCCAAAGACTTCTCCGGCATCGATGTGACCGTCGCGGGCCGCAATACAGCGCGCGCCCGGGTTGAGCGCGGCCAGCCGCTCGTGAAGCGCTGTGCGGGTGGCGGTGCCGGCCAGATCGTCTTTGGTCAGCAGCAGGCGATCGGCCATGGCAACCTGGCGCTTGGCTTCGAAATGTGCGCTCAGGCTGGCCTCGCCGTGCACGCTGTCCACGGTCGTCACGACACTATCCAGGCGATAGGTCCGCGCCACACGCGGCTCGCTCATGAGCGTATGCAGAATAGGGGCTGGATCGGCCAGACCAGTGGTCTCGATGACCACGCGGTCAAAGAATCGTTGTCCACCGCGAGAGAAACGGCCGGGCAGGTCGCGCAGAGTCCGTACCAGGTCGCCCCGGACCGCGCAGCATAGGCAACCGCTGTCCAGGGTGACCAGCTCGATATCTTCGGTGGCGCTGAATAATTGATGATCCAGCGGGATTTCCCCGAATTCGTTGATGATGACCAGCGTGCGGGACATGGCCGGCTGCCGGACAAGCCCGTTGAGCAGGGTGGTCTTGCCACTCCCGAGAAAACCGGTCAGTAGCGTGATGGGAATCGGTTGATGTGTGGACGCGGACATGGGGCCTGGGCCTTTAAGCGGGCGCGGGGCAGCAGGCTTGCCGGCGGGCGTGTTCAAACCACGTGATCACCGCCTGGTGATGGGTGGGGCCGTAGGTCCGGATAAAGCGCTGGGTGCCGGGATCCGCAGGATTGTTGAGGGCGTCGAGGCGAGCGCCGATAAAGGCCGGCGTGAGGTCGATGCCGCAATCCACGGTGATGCAGTGGTGCCACTCGGCATAGCACCGCGGGATGATGTCGGCCAGAGTAGACATAGGCGATGAAAGCGACCGTCTGTTAAATAAAGTTATAACATAACAAAACGATACATGTATCGTTCTCGCGCTTCTCGTGACGTCGAGTGCGGGCCGATGACCGCGCTTATATGACGCCCGGCTTTCGTACCCCGAGCCGGCGACGATGCGGCAGCGTCGCCGCTGTGCGGATCATGCGTTCGGTGCCGATGTCCGGTCTTGTGGACAAGCCTGGTTATCGATCGGGCTGATCGTGAAGGAGTGGGGGGCAGCGCTTTATCCGCTGCGGTGCCGGCGGCGACGGCCGTTATACGCTGTATGCATAGCGGCCGACTCGCTATCGCGTGACGCTTGACGGCCGGGTCATCGTGACCGGTCCACCTATTTTTGCCGAGCCGGTTGATGGGTTCGGGCAGCCGACGGGGGCACCGGGCGCCGAACAGATGGTCTCTGCAATACGGGCCCGGATCGCCGATGACGCGACCGCGCGCCTGCCACACGGCCCCGAAAGCGGCGGCGAATACGAGGCGCTGCGTGTACAGATCGCGGGGGTTGCACGCTGTGTGCCGGGGGAGGGGGAACGAACACGACTGGGTGACACTCGAGCCATCGGCTCGGTGAAAACGGGGCAGGGGGCAAGCGCTCGGTTCTGTGCTTGATCGGGGGGGGTGACCCCGGATTGGTGTGGTCGCAAATAACCCGGTCCCGCACCGCCAAGGACATGCTCGTTTTCGCGCTCAGCGCCAGACAAGCACGCAACACGCGTGGCGTGAGTCGATTTCATGTCCGGTGGCCCAGAGCTCGGGTCGCGGGAGCCAGCAGCCATGAATCAATCATGGGACAGCGCTTTGTCGGCTGTCGCTGGGACGCGCGGAGCAATCGATGATCAAGCACGCTTTGCGTGCCGACCGATTTTATCGCCGATTTTTTAAAATCGGCGCAAGTTGTCGAATTAAAAGACAAGTGCCTATTGATCCCAGATTCACCTATTGGTCTTAAGACCATTCGCTTGATTCGGGCGCTGTCAGTTCCGGGCTAGCCTTGATCCGACGAGCGAAACGAGGGGGTCGTCATGAAAAAAACACTGGGGCTTGCCCTGTTATCCATGGGCGCGTTCTGTCTTGCCTCGCCGGCTGCGGCCGGCCTTTTTCCGTGGTCACAGGGCGAAAAGTCGAGTGGCTATACCGCAACGCAATATCCGATCGTCCTGGTGCACGGGCTTTTCGGATTCGATTCGGCGGCCGGTATCGACTACTGGTTCGATATCGTCGAGAACCTCCAAAAAGATGGCGCGAATGTTTATGTGACCTCGGTTTCGGCGGCCAACAGCCCGACGGTGCGTGGCGAACAGTTGTTGGCCCAGGTCGAAGAGATCACGGCCGAAGCCGGTGTACGCAAAGTCAATCTGATCGGCCATAGCCAGGGCGGTTTCACGGTGCGTTACGTCGCGTCCGTGCGACCGGATCTCGTGGCATCGATTACGACGGTCGGCACGCCGCACAAGGGTTCGCCGGTCGCTGATGTGGTCGATGGTGTCACCGCAGCGGTGCCGCCGGTGCGTGACGGTGTGGCCACAGCGGTGGATGCATTCGGTACCGTGATTTCCGTGCTCAGTGGACACCCGTTCAACCCGCAGAACTCGCTGGGTGCCCTCGATGTCCTGACAACGCAGGGGGCCGCGCGATTCAACCGGACGTATGCGACAGCGGCCCTGCCGGCGGGCTGCGGCAACGGCGCGGCTGAAGTCAACGGGACACCGTATTACTCCTGGAGCGGCGTGGTCCGTATTCCGACGAATATCGTTGATCCCACGTCGACAGCGCTACTGGCGACGGGCGCGCTCATCAGCGAGCCGAACGACGGGCTGGTGGGCCGGTGCAGTTCTCATTTCGGTACGGTCATTCGCGACAACTATCGACTGGACCATCTCGATGAAGTCAACCAGATCCTCGGCCTGACCCCACCGCTGGGCACGGATCCGGTTTCGTTGTTCCGTCAACAGGCGAACCGGCTGAAGAATGCCGGCATCTGAGCCGCGGCGGCGATACGGCATCGTCTTTGGCATGGTGACCGCGGTGTCGAGCCTGGTCGTTGGCAGCTGGGCCTGGTTCGGTGCACCGGCGCCGGCGGGGCCCGTCGTTGCTGCGAATCAATCTCCAGGGCCGTCGGCATCGTCGGGCGTGACTCAGGCGATGTCCGCCGTCTCCCGCTCGTCGCCTTCGACCGTCATCGAAGTGTCTTTCAGTGACACATTACCGCCCCAGTTCCAGGGCACGGCCGTCGACGGGGCGATTACCGTGGACGCGAAGGGTGGTCTCGAACCGAGCCGTGCGGTGCGTCGTCTGTTCGATTATTTCATCAGCGGCGCAGGGGCTTACGACGGTGACGATCAGGCAGCGGCCGTGCGGGAAACGATCGGTCGATATGCGCGATCGCAGGGTGTGCCCGATCGGGCTCGAGACCAGCTGTTGGCGCTTTATGATCGCTATATGGCGTTGAAACAGCGGGTTGTCGATCACAGCGCTGTGTTGGCATACAGCGATCTCGAAACTCGCCTGAACCGGCTGAGCGAAATACGCCAGGCCGAACTGGGGCCCACGGCCGCGCAGGCTTTCTACGGAGAATCGAACGAGGCGGTCCGTGATGCGTTGGCGCGTCGCCGCGGCGTGCAGGGCGTCGAAGACGACCCGGTCCTGGCGAAAGCGACGACGCCCGTGCGACTGGCGACCCGCGTATCCAAGGCGCGTGCGTCCGGGGCCAGCCCGGCGCGGATACGCGAGATGAGAGCGCAGGCGCTGGGCCCGGACGCAGTGGATCGTCTCGAGGCTCTCGATATCAGACGCGCGGCCTGGGCGCAGCATTACGACGCCTACGCCCGAGAGCGGGATGCCATCATCGACAGCGCAATGGCCGAGGGAGATCAAAGCCGGGCGTTGACAGATCTGCGCGCGCGTCACTTCACGTCCGAACCCGAGCGTCGTCGGGCCGCTGCCCTGGATCGTCTGGCACAAACTCAATCAATTTCGTCGACGCGTTGAGCATGTGAACTGGAAACGGCGGGGTGAGCAGGGCGGTTCATGCACGGACGACCCTGCCAGGCGTGGCAGGGTCGGTCACGATGCGTTTGCACATCCGGTCTCTGGCATCAGCATCGGGTAAAATAGGCCCCGTTCATCGTGGGCTCGTCCCCCGATGGCGCCCTAAAAGATTGGTGAGCGACGGCGTAGGGTCGGATGGTCCATCATGCCAGTGCATACGATACAGGCTTTTCGGCGCTCCCGGGTTAAGCGATCAGGTGGTTGAGCTGATATATCGTGCCGGAAATAAAGAACGAAATTGTTGTCGCGAAAAGCGGATCAATGTCCAGTTTAAGTCTGCCAACCATGCGGATGCCGTCAATCATCACCCTGTGTTAGGTTAAGGTATTAATTTTATAAAAACCTGATATGCCGGGCAGGTATAATTTTATTTTTAAGGTTTATGGCCATGAAAAGCGCTGATTTCCTGAGTTGTCGCTCTAGAAGAAATCCCTTGATTTTTGATTCGGAAAAGCGGTTTATCTATTTTCCGAACAACAAGGCCGCGCAGACATCGATTGCTAGAAACATGCTGAGGGATAGGGCGATCGTCTGGAAAGACGACAAGATACAGTGGGAAAAAAACTTTTGGTTGAATCTCGCTGAAAATATTTATCGGCCGAAATTCTCTTTTACTGTCGTCAGAAATCCCTACGATATCGTCGTTTCAGCATTTCATTATCTGAAGGATAAAAACGAAACGGTCGGAAAATACGACAGCTTTTCGTCGTTCTGCGTCCAGGAGTTGCAATATCGACGGGAAGAAATAGATCATCATTTTTTGCCGCAAAGCGAAAAAATGTTTAAAGACGGGGTCTGTCGCGTCGATTATGTCGCCAGAGTCGAAAGCCTCAACGAAGATTGGAGCAAAATAGCGTCGGCCATTGGCGCGAAAGACTCGGAACTAGTGCACAAAAATCCCTCTGAAAGAAAAAAAGAGTGGCTGAGCTACTACGATAAAAAATGCATAAATATAATCAATAATCTATATGAGGAAGATTTCTATTTTCTGGATTACGAAAAAATAGATAAGCCAGAGTAGCTTCGTTTTCAGCGATCCGGCTCAGTTCATATTTCCGTCGTCAAATAACTCGGAAGAACGGCTGGCTCAAAAAAGTGAGCGTATCGATCGATTGCGGTCACGAAAAGTGCGTTGAAGTCGTCGACGGAGACACGGTTGCTATATCCACTCTTGCCCCGCGCATGTATCAGCACTTCATGCGAGCAGGAATGCCGGGACAGGTTGCAGACAGTTTTTAGGCGATCGGTAAGATTGGCGACAGTAGGACGAGGCAATCTCGTATATTAGCGTTCGTCTAAAGAGTTCGTGGGTGGCGTAGTCTGTTGTGTCGCGCGAATCTTCAATACACCGATCGGTGCGTTGTCGATCCACGCCATGATCGGCGCAGACTCAATGGCGTCAGGTCCATGCCATCGTCAGGCGCGAAGCCGGAATAAGAGATCAACCACGGTCGCTTCATGCGGTCCGATGCGAGGCTCGCTTGGGCATTGATTGCCGCTCGACGATCCTGGCGATCTCGTCTGTGCAATAGGCACTGTAGTGCGCGTGTTGCCCGGGCCGAGCATGGGTTAGCGAGACGTGCGCCGGATTCAAGTGGTCGAGAAGTTGCCGTGCATCCTGCTGAAACGTTTCAAATCACCCGACAAAATCGACGATCGGACTGCTCGATCATCACGTATCAGGAGACCAGTCGATCTCAGGAGGTTCTCACGAAGGCCGCATAGAAGCAGCGCTTTTGTAAGAAACGGCCGATCAATCGATTACCTCTTCGCAGAGTATCGTGTGTGCCGCCGATACGTTCGAGATCCGACAGATTGTGTTCCAGGCAACGACGGATGCTCGTGCCTCCGGTCTTCTGGATATGAACGAAGGCGAGTCTGGCCTGTAGAGAAACAAATATAAGAGGCTGGGGCGTGTCGTCACGAGATAGACGATCGCACTCGCGGCCAAGCGGCGGCAAGACAAGGCATTGTGAGCATGGCGTAGCCCAGCCACGGGAGCGCGTGATAACGCCGTATGGCCGTCGCTTGGGCGCTAATCCTTCGGGAGCCTATCTCGTGATGACAGGCCCTTGAGCGGAAGATGCGAGAAGAATCTGAAATGATCGCAAGTATTCGATATAAATTGTCCGCGGTATATGCGTTTCGCGATTCTGGCCGATAAACAGGTTTTGTATCGGTGGCGGCAGTCACTCGCTGACTTTACAGATTGTCGCAAGTCGCCATTAACAACGTGGCTTGGTCTATGCGTTGGGGCAAACGCGTCATTCTCGTCTCGGTGACCCGATCACGGCGCGTCGTGATTGTCGATCAGGTCGATCGTCATTCGGACATAGTCCACGACTGACAGCATGCCCACCAAGATGTCGCCGTCGACGACGGGCAGGCTGACCTGGCGATGATCGAGTAACAAACGACCGGCGTCGGCCAACGACGTGTCGGCGGGCAGTGTCGTGAATGTCGTCTCGAGAACGTCGGAGAGCGGTATCGCGGCCATTCGCTCGTCCAGCTGGTTATAGCCGTGGGCGTCGGTGAGCCGCAGCGCCTCGCGTAGCATGGTTTTCTGGTTCACGAGCCCCATCAGACGCCGATCCGAATCGAGAATCGGCACGTTGCGAATCTGGTATTCGCCCATCAGCTGGCGGACGTCATAAAGCGTGTGATGACAGCCAAGGCTGATGACCTCTCGGGTCATGATGTCGGACACGTGGTCGTAGTTCAGGGTATTCATTGGTGCCGTCTCCTGGGCCGACGAGCAACAGCGACGCGGCTGGCAATCGATCGTGGATCGCCCGTGGGCGGATTCTTGCGGTTCCGGAAGGTCGGCAGGGGTCGCCGGACATATCCGTTATGGGTTTATCGGCCGGTTGAGCGCCAGCGTGAGTCTTTCTGCGGTCCCAGATCGGATCAAGGCGAGGCATGTTCTGCTGTGTAGTGCGAAAAGGGCCGAGCCATCAGCGGCTTGTCGATGGCGCAAAGAGGCCGCGCCATGGCGAAAAAGACGTCGACCGGGATGGTCAACGACGGTGAGACGCCTTTTGGGGGCGGCGCGGGCTGTACGCCTTGGTGGCCCGCTCCATGCGGTGCGGAGCGCGACTCGCCCGGTTTTATGGAGTGTCGTTAGGGCCTGTTGGGGCGAATGCCAATCGCTGCCTGTTGGAATGTCGGAAATGCTCGCCGGTAAGCGGGCCTTTTTCGCGCCAGCCAGCGTGGCATGAAAATGACCCGCGGCGTGTCGATTACGCGCCGTTCAACGTGCTTTAGTCCGGCGTGCTGCACGTGAAACTATTGGCATCGTTGACGTCGCCGGTGCCGTTGTAGGCCGCGTACTGCGGATAAGGACACAGGGGGCGTGTGCGGTCGGCCCAGTCATCCGGGATTTCCGTGTTGTCGGGATCGACAGCGGCCACGATGCGGGCTGGCGGTTCGTCGTCTTCCACCCAGGCCTGCAGGGCGGTCAGCGCATCGAATTGATCGGTCGCCGGACCACCAGCGCAGTGGTTCATGCCGGGAATCCGGAACAGGCGCGCATAGTCGCCGACGCTCTGGAAGCCCCCACCGGCTTCGAGCAGTCTGTCGTAGTAGCCGATGATGCCGTCGGCGGAGAAAACGGGATCCGCCATGCCCTGGTAGATCAGGAGCTTGCCGCCGGCGCGATCGAATGCCTCGAGATCGATGCTGTCGGCATCGATAATCCGGGACGAGGGGGCCGTCTGCGCGGCCGCGGTATCGAAGTCGAAGTTCAGGGCGTAGGCAAGCGGGTTGTCCTCGGCGTTGGTCGGAGGCGTGGTGAACACGGCAGCCAGCGACGATGCCCCCATGGCCGCGTTGATGCCGTTGAAGCCGGGGCTGCCGACGGTCCAGAGCCGCCAGCCGGAGCCACGGATGCCCGGATCCCATGGGAAGGTCGTATACAGATCGTTCGGCGGCCCGTCATGGAAGGCTTGCAGCGCCTGTTTCTGGCCATCGCTCAATGCATCGACCGTGGCGATGTCGAAACCGGTACAGGCCGCCGGGCGATTGACCATGCCATCGCGCAGCCCATCGGCGGCATCGCAGTAATCCAGGATGGCGTCGGATACGGCTGCGAGATCGTCGTCGTCCGGCGGGAAGGCGGTCCACAGTTGTGGTGTGCCGGTATCCGGGTCCGTTTCGGCGATACGAGCGAACTGTTGTGTGTTCCAGGCCTCGTCCACGGCAACCTGGGTCAGGTTCCAGCCCGGATCGCCGGCAATGATGCCATCGAAATAGTCGGGGAATCGCTGCGAGGCCTGCATGGCCTGGCGGCCGCCGTTGGAGCAGCCGACGAAATATGAATAGGTCGGTGCCTGGTCATAGTATTGGCTGATCAGTGTCCGTGCGGTCGGGGCGACCTGGGCGATGGCGTTGTAGCCGTAATCGATACGGGCCTGGTCGTCGAAACCGAAGCCGACATCGTTCTGCGGGTGGCCGCCGTTCGTGGCCACGATGGCAAAGCCGCGCGACAGCGCGCTTCGGTCGCCGGCCGCGCGTGCGCCCTGGACCTGATCCAGGACCTGATTGCCATCGGTGCCACCACCACCCTGGAAATAGAAACGATGGTTCCAGTTGTCCGGCATGCGCAACAGGAAACCGGTGTAGTACGGCGCGGCGGTACCGTCGGGGCCATTGCCGGTGCGTTCGTTGATACGGCCCGAGACTTCGCAATAGGCTGGCAGGCCGTCCGCGGCTGCGACTCGGTGTGTCTCGATCCGGGCGTTCAGGTCGGTCGCGGCCTGGGCGATACCGGCACAGTCACGGGTCGTCTCCTGTGTGGTCACATCAGTGTGGTCATCGTCGCAGCCGGTCTGGAGCAGCAACGCGCCGATCGCGAGTGCCCACAAGCACGATTTATTCATGCGCCCCTCTCATTTTGTTATTGATGATAATCAAAATACGAACGGTGAACTCGTGCCTGCAATAGGCCAAAAGTCGACGCATCGAGCCACCGGCTGTCGTATTGGCAATAACAGACGTGGTGGGCGACGGGGCGATATACGCGTGTTGCGGTGTGCGCTGTTCGACCATGCCGGTGCGTCGTCGGTCGCGCGCGCCGGATTCAAAAAGCGCTAAGCGCTTCGTGACACGGGCGTTGATTTGTACGTGTGCATCGATACCTTGTGCTCAATGGTTTTAAACGCCGCGGGCTGCGTGAATCCGACCGCGCCCGATGGCAAGGAACGAGTCCATGAGTGCATTGTTCGAGAACTACGACGTCGGTGGCCTGCATCTGCGTAACCGGGTCGTGATGGCCCCGATGACCCGCTCGCGCGCGCCGAACGATATCCCCAATGAAATGGGCGCGCTGTATTACCGGCAACGCGCCAGCGCCGGGCTGATCATCTCGGAGGGCACGCCGATTTCGCGCGAAGGGCAAGGCTATCTGTTCAACCCGGGTATCTTCGGTCCCGATCAGATCCGGGGTTGGCAGAAGGCCACGCAGGCCGTGCACGCGCGTGGCGGCACCTTTTTTGCCCAGATCTGGCACGTCGGGCGGGTATCGCACACATCGATTCAGATCGCTGGCAAGGCTCCGGTCGGACCGAGCGAAGCCCAGGGCGGCAAGGCATTCGGATATGACGCACAGGGTCGGCCTAACATGCTGTCGGCCAGCAAGCCGCGGGCGCTTGCGACAGCCGAGGTCAAGCGCATCGTCGACGATTTTCGGCAGGGCGCGATCAACGCCCGAAACGCCGGCTTCGACGGGGTTGAGATCCATGCCGCGAACGGCTATCTGTTCGAGCAGTTTTTGAATCCCGGCGTCAATGATCGTCACGATGTCTACGGCGGGAGTCGTGAGAACCGCTGTCGTCTGGTCATGGAAGTGATCGATGAATGCGTGGCGGCGCTCGGCGCCCATCGCGTCGGGATCCGGCTGTCGCCGCACGGCACGCTGTTCGACATGCCGGAATACGACGACAACGGCGAGACCTATCTCTACCTGGCCCGCGAAATCGAAAAACGCGGCCTGGCCTATATCCACCTGCATGATCAGGGGGGACAGGGCATGGCGCCATTGCCCATGGACTATCTGCGGACGTTCCGCCAGACCTATGGCGGCAACCTCCTACTGGCCGGCAATCTGGAAAAGGAAAGCGCCGAACGGATGATCACCGACGGCCTGATCGATCTGCCCGTGTTCGGCCGCATGTATACGTCCAACCCGGATCTTGTCGAGCGGATGTACAACGGCTGGCCGCTGGCCGAGTACGATCCGGACACGTTCTACGGCGGCGATGCCCGTGGCTATGTCGATTTCCCGACCTACCCGGAAGATCAGGCGCGCAAGGCGCGGGAGGCGATGATCGCAGACAACCAGGCGTGATCGCCGGCACGCCCGATCCCCGATCGCTGCAACCGGCGCGTTCGGGGGTGGGGCGGGCTCGTCGGAACGGTAGACAGCCGGCCGTTTGAAAAAGCCGCCCGGGTCTTGCCGTGCCGGCACGGCTGCCGGGGCAAGACGCATGGCACTCGATGTACGACGCCGAGTGGCTATTTGGCCATGCGAAGCGCCCGCCGAACGCCGCCGCCGGCGCGTTTGGCGGCGTAGCAGGCGCGGTCGGCGCGCCGCAGCAGATCATCCAGTTCGGCTTGATTGGCCCGGGCGACCGCATAGCCGATGCTCAGGCCGATCTTCTGCGTACAGACACCGTCGAGCATGTAAGGCTGCGACAATAGCTCATAAAGATGCTTGGCCATGGCGGCCGGGGCCTGTGCGTTCCGGACGTTGCCCTGAACCACGACGAATTCGTCACCACCGATACGAGCGGTGATGGTCGTGTCGTCGGGCAAGGCCTCTCGCAACCGATCGGACAGCGCCTGCAACAGTTGATCCCCCGCTTCGTGGCCGTACTGGTCGTTCACGGCCTTGAAGCCGTCGAGATCGAAGGCATGGAGGGCCACGCTGTGCGACTCGGTTCGCTTCATTTCGCCGAAGGCGGTTGTCAGGCCGAGGCGGTTGCAAAGCTGGGTCAGCGGGTCGTGATGCGCCAGGCTGGCCATGACGAGTCGCAGCTCGATATGACGTCGGGCGTTGCCATAGGCATGGCCGATCGTTTCCATCGAGCCGGTGAGAAAGATCAGGAAGACCACACCGACGAGCAGGCGTCCGTTACTGCCTGCGTATACGCAGACAACGATGACCGGCAGGCTGGCGATCGAGACGGCGGCAGCGGCCATGAACGGTCGCACCGATACCCGCGATACGATACCGGCGCAGTAGCCGAACAACAGTGCCGTGGCGATCAGGTGCAGCGACACGTCCGGTTCGGTGAACCAGGATGACACCAACGCCCCGGTGGCCCCGGCCAGGCTCAACGTGGTGGCGGCATGGCCCAGCTCGAACCGGCGCGACTCATGCAGCGTGGCTTCGCGCCGCGCCAGAAAGGCCCGATGTCGCGCACTGAAGACGATCTTGGCGATATTGGCGATCACACTGATGATGACCAGCACGGCGATCGTGTTGTCGCCGCTGCGCACGAACGCATACGTGCCGATCCCGATCAGCAGGAGCGCCATGACGACGGTTGGCACGTGGCTATAGGCAAGATCGGCGACGAGCGCCCGGTAGACATCCACCGGCTCGCGGGAGCGCCGCCAATCGAAACCCATATTTACGCCTTCGCAAGCATTGCGCTGTTATTCAACCGATATCAGTGTGCCGTAAAGACATCGATCGTGGGAGGGCCGCAACCGGAGTGTCGGTGCCGGCCGCGGTCACGATGATGTCAGGCAATGGCCCGCCGTGCTTGGTACGAGCCGTGAGCCGGGGGCGATGCCGCCACGCCGGGGAAACGCGCTGCTCGAATCATCCAGTGGTGGGGCGGCAACGGTGCGTCCGATGTGCGGGAATCGTCAGCAGGGCGAGGCAAAGCACGGTATAGCCGGCGTACAGTGGCGCGCCGCCGACGGCCCGAATGGGCGCGCCGAACGGAAACGTGAAATAGACGATGATCAGGTGAAACGCAAAGACCTGGATCGAGGCATGTCCGAGGCCGCTCAACCATATAGCCGGACAGGAATACGAAACCCCAGGCCGCCGAGACGAATCCGAACGGTTCCATCGTGAAGCGCGAAAGCGGCCCTAGATGATCGATGGTCATGATGACGAGCATCAGCCCGCGCAGCGTGTCCACGCGCTGATCGTGTATCGCGCGACCCCGCGCATCGGACCGGGCTCTGGTCGGCGGTGCCGATCGGCCCCGCGTGTTACCGCCACGAGACGGCCATGACGCCAACCATTCGCGTGCGTTACGCAGCGTGTGCTGAATCGGCATCGTCTCCCCCGGATGATACGAAAACAGCGCTTTCTGCACACACTTGGCCAACGCGATACAGGCATTAAATTCAGTGTCTTGTAATCGGCATGAGGGCGCTGGCCGTGGCGCGCGTGCTTTCGAACACGCGCGTTATCAACCCGAAAAATCATCTATTTTTAGGCCGGGTTAATAAATCGACAGACAGCGCCGGCGATGGTGTTCGCGGGCGGCTGACCGTATCGTGAGGCCCGCAGCAGAACGGGTCGGCTCCGATAGGGCGATCGCATCGTCCCCGTGCCGGGCCGATGAGGCGGTCCGCTGCAGGCCGGGTCGATTCGTGCTGAACCATGCCGGGCGCTTTGCCCGCGGGCTGGCGCTGTCCGTCATGGCGTGTTGGTCAGGCGTTGTGTGACACATGAAAAGGAGAAAGCCCATGTCCGTCAGACGCTGGCTCGCTCATCTCGGCCGTTCACGCGGCGCGGGATCTCGCCGGCCGGTCGAGGCGTCGGTCGATCGTCGCGGGGATGGACGGCCCGACGAGTGGCTGGCAAGGACCGAATCGGGGGCAGTCGCGCAGGCGGTACTGCCGGCGCGCATCAGCCGGATGGTGGCCCGATTGCACACCCGGGGCTATGCCGCGCTCTATCTCCACGCCGGCATGTCGCCGGCCGGGACATGTTGGCGTTACGAGATCGGCGTACTGGGCGCGAATGGTGCCTGGCCGGGTGGGGCAGCGATCGTCACGGACAGTGTCGGGCCGGTCGGCAGCGTGGCCTGGTCACGCGTGGCGGCTGAGCCGACGACGCTGGCCGCGGACTTCGAACGGACGTATGGCTCCGCGCTGCGCCCGGCGCGCGCGGACGTGACGGCTTACGCTGACTGGTACGCTCGACATCTGGCCGAGCTCGATGCCCACGAATTCCCGATCTTCTTCGCCGACGGGCCAGCGCCCCACGCCCACTGGCTCGCCGAGGCGCCCGGCTATCGCGGCTGACGACACAGCGATCGTTCAGACCGGCCCCGGCCGGCGGCAGGCGACGCGCTGCATACCGGTGTGGTGTGGCAACCCGGGCGTTCGGTGCGCCGTCGATGGACCGGCGTAGCCGGTCTGTTCGCGTGATACGGGCCTATCCGGGCGGCGGGAAGGGATCGTCTTCGTCGGTGCGTTCGTCTTCGATCTGGCCGCGTCCGATTCTTGATGGCGAGCTGGCTTGGCTGGTTGTTGCGTGTCACGGTGGCGCCGTGGTCGATCGCTGGCGGTTTGGTGTCGAAATTCTTGATCGCGTGCGTGTTGACGGTGCGGGTGACCTGCGACTGTGAGGCGGCGGTGTCCCAGACAATCCTGTATCGAGTTCGCATATCCGTCTCCTCGTTCGCGAATGGGCACGGTATCGCGATTGGTCATGACACATCAGCCGTCATGGCTGTTTCCTGTCGATCCGCCCTCTCGCGCCCGCGCTTCGGTTGTGGCCTTGAGCGCCGGCGGTGCACGGTCTGATTCAACGGGCCGCTCGGTCGATGTTGTATCGACGGCTCGATCGGACGCATCCAGGGTTTCGAGCGTCGCGCTGGCGGCTTGGCCCTGTAGGGCCGCGGTCAGACGCTCGGCAAAACGTGCGTGATCGATGCGGCCGGTTCGGGTGCGCAGCGGGCCGAAATGCAACAGAAGCCGATGATGCTCGGGATCGACACAGGCTTTATTGAACGCACGTCGCCTGCGGCGTGGCAGGGGGGCCTCGGGATCCAGCTGTAGATACACGCTCAGCAGTTGGCCGCGTCGATCGAAACCGATATGGTCCAGCGCATCGATCGGCACCGGGTCGCGCAGACGTGGGCTGACCAGTTCGGTTTCGGTCACTTCGACGGCCAACGGCGCCGCGTTGCCAAGGCGCCAGGCCGCCAGTCCGAGGCCGAATACGCCGGTGCCGAGCATCGAGAGAATCGGTACCGGCTCATCGATGACGGTCAGGATCGGGATCAGGATGCCGGCAAGCAATGACATGGTGGCAAAGCCTGCGATCACGATGATCAGCCCGCGCATGTCCTCGTAATAGACATTGTCGATGGGCAACCGCGCGCGATCTCGGATCAGCGTATGCAGCCAACGGGCATAGTCGTCGGTCAACAGGTTGTGCATGTCGCTGTCGAGCTGTTCGACGATCGGCGCGGTGCGGCCGATATAACGCGCCAGCGCACTCTCGTCGGGGGCGATCGTTCGGGTGGCGCGTTGGGCCCGCATCCGGTCCGCATCGAGGCCGAGTGCAGCCAGTCGCGCGTCCATGTCCGGGTGTCGGTCATGGGGTGTCGTCGATGCCGCGTCGTGGGCCGGGGCCGGCATCGCGTGGGTCGCGAGCCAGGCATCGGCCAGTGCAAACGGCTTCTGCGGGCGCTCGTTCTCGAACATGCGTTCCTGAAACGCCTCGATCGCGCGCTGTGCGACGGCCTGGCAGGCGGTCGAACGGATCAGCGCGGCGGCGGCGCTCGTCGCGGACGTCGCTTCAGCAGCCAGCCGATCCGCCCGATATTCCTCGGCGCGTCGTCGTTCGGCCACCGCCCGGTCGAGTGCGGCCATCACGCTGTGGGCGAGCAGCACGACCGGCCACGTCAGCATGCCGTCCAGCCGAGCTTGCCCGCCGGCTTTGACGAGCATGGTGTAGCCTTCGGTGATGCGTGCCTGTTCCTGGGCCAGCGTGATCGCCGGTTCGAGCTCGTCGTGGGCGATGTGTGACAGCTCGTGGGCGAGCAGGGCATTGCACTCGTTTGTGTCGAGATGTGCCAGCGCCAGCAACGACAGATACAACGTCTGGCCGCGGACTGTGCCGATGTCCGGTTCCAGGCGCAGCGGTACCGCCGTGGCGAATGAGCCGTGGGTGAAACCGATCACGATCTGGTCCGGTACGCGGGCCGCCTGTCGGTCGGCCATGGCCCTGACGTTCTGCCAGAGCACCGGGGCGTCGGATTCGGGCAACAGACGCCCGGCGATGCGCAGCGCCGGCGCCTCGGCCAGAGCACGGCGCCAGGCACGCGCGCCGGTGATGAATCCAAACAGGTCGATGGCCACGAACAGCACGATCACGCCAAAGGCCATGACGCCGGCGTGATGCAACAGGGGCAGATCGCCGTCGGTCGGATCGTTCAGGCCGATGGCGATGTCGATCCAGATCGCGGTCGCGGTGAGCGTGACCGCCAGCGCACAGGCCGTGGCGGCAAGCGCGGCGCTGAGCCGCGTCCGCGCCCAGCGCGCTGTGGCGATGAGATCCGACGTCGAATGCCGGGCGCGGCGTGCCCGGCGATGGCCCAAGCCCAGCACACCGAGGCCGAGCACCAGCCACAGGCCGGCGGATACCGCCACGACGGCTGCGGCGATATGCTGCACGTGGCGCAGGCCGCCCGCAAAGCGGCTATCGAATGGCGCGGCGGCCGATTCGCCGAAGAACCACGCGAACCCGGCCAGGACAAGAAAAAGCATTGGGGCCGCGACGCCCGCGGCGATGCCCCGCGCGGTCGTGGATAAGGACAGACGCACAGCAATGACCGAATCGACAACGAACCGACAAGATACCCGATCGCCGGCATCGTCCTCGGCGCCGGCCGCCGAGTCGGGGGCGACGATGCCGCGCGATGACACGGCGCCGGCCGACAATACCGCCGAGATTCAGGCGCGGTTGCGCCGCCTGGAGCGCCGCGGCGGTCTGTTGTTCATCGCCACGCCGCTCGCGCTGCTGTTGCTCGGCGGCCGCGATCTGGCGGGCCTGACGATCTTCATCTGGCCGGCCTATGCCGTCATTTATCTGGGATTGTTTCGGCGCGTCACCCGACGTTTCGACGACGCAGACTGGATTGTTCTGTCGCGCAGCTCGCGTCGCTACACGCTGCGCCGACTCTGTGAGGTCATGCTGTTGCTCTACGCACTCGGTTTCGCCATGTATGGCTGTGAGCGCGCCCGCGATGTGCTCGGCGACGACACGCCGGCCGCGACGGCATCGCTCGAGGCGCCGGCCGGTGCGCCGTACGGCTGATCGAGCGACGATCGCCAGGAACGCTGGCCGGGGCAGGAGCCGGCAAGCGATTCGGCACGAAAATCGCTTGATGTGGGGTCCGCGCGCCGATTCGTGCGTGTGGCAGGGGCGCCGCGGCTGGATCGGCCGCCGATAAGGGGAGACGATGAAACAAGCGATCGGGAGCCGACTGTTGTCGGTGGCCGTACTGGCCATGGCCATATTTGTTTCGATGCCGGCCGCGTCGGCATCGGCGGCCTATTCGGGCCAGGGCGTGCCGACGGGCAAGCTGCCGGACTGGGTCGTGCCTCAGCGCTACGATGTGGCGCTGCGCGCCGACCCGGCTGAACAGGCCTTCACGGGCGAGGTCACCATCGATGTCGTGCTGAAAGAGGCCCATGACTTTGTCTGGCTGAATGGCCAGAACCTCGACGTCACCCGGGTTCAGGCAACAGACGACGCCGGCCATACCCGCACCGGGCGATATCATGAAGTCGATACGGAGGCCGGCGTGGCACGCATCGACTTCGATCGGCCGTTGCCGGCGGGCACGGTGCGTCTGCATTTTATCTATTCCGCGCCGCTCAATACCGATCTCCAGGGTTTCTATCGTGTGGACCATCAAGGGGCGGCCTATGCCATGACCCAGTTCGAGGCGGTGAGTGCCCGGCGGACGTTTCCGAGCTTCGACCAGCCCGATATCAAGACGCCGTTTGTCCTGCATTTGACGGTGCCGGGCACCGATCGTGCCCTGGCGAACACGCCGGTGGCCAGGCAGACAGCGCAGCCCAATGGTTGGCAGCGTTTCGATTTCAAGCCGACTCGGCCGCTGCCGACCTATCTGGTCGCGTTTGCGGTCGGGCCGTGGGATGTCGTCACCGGCCCAACGGTGGCCGCGAATCGCTGGCGGGACAGGGCGACCCCGCTGCGCGGTATCGCCGCACGCCATCGTGGCGCCGAGCTGAAGCCAGCGTTGGCGCAGACGCCGGCCATGGTGACCGCGCTTGAACAGTATTTCGACTATGGCTATCCGTTTGAAAAGCTCGATGTGCTGGCAGCCCCGGATTTTGCTGCGGGCGCGATGGAAAATGCCGGGCTGATCACCTTTCGTGATTGGTATATGTTGCGCACCCCCGATTCGCCGGCGGCCAGTCGTCGTGACTCGTTCGAGGTCGAGGCGCACGAACTGGCCCATCAATGGGTTGGCAATACGGTGACCATGGCCTGGTGGAACGATCTGTGGCTCAACGAGGCCTTTGCCACCTGGATGCAGCAGAAGATCACCGACCAGCTCAAGCCGGCCTATCACGCCGGTCTGGATCGCATCACCGGTGCCGAGCGGGCGATGAACGACGATAGCCTGACCACGGCCAGGCGTATCCGTCAGCCGATCGAGACCATCGGCGATATCGGCAATGCCTTCGACAGCATCACCTACGCCAAGGGTGCCGCCGTACTCGGCATGTTCGAGACTTTTCTCGGCCCGGATGTGTTCCGGCAGGGCATGCAGCGTTACATCCACCAGTATGCGTTTCGCAATGCCACGGCCGAGGATCTGGTCGCCACGCTGGCCGAGACGGCCGAGGCGGATGATGCCTTTGGACCGGCATTCATGAGTTTTCTGAATCAATCCGGCGTGCCTTACGTCCGCACGACACTGCGACACGTGGATGGCCATGCCGTACTCGACGTGCGACAGCAGCGCTATCTGCCATTGGGCTCGGATGGCGCAACCGATCGGCGATGGGGGCTGCCGTTGTGCGTGCGCTATCCCAGCGGTGCCGGGACGTCTCGAACCCACTGCCAGCTCGTGACCGCGTCAACCGCGCGTATGGCGTTGCCCGGTGCGGTCGATACGCCGGCCTGGATCATGCCCAATGCGAATGCCGCGGGTTATTATCGATTCGCGCTCGATCGGCACAGTCTCGACGGTCTGCTGGCTCATCGAAATGACCTGAACGACGGCGAAAAGATAGCACTGGCCGATGCCGCGCTGGCCTCGTTTCGACAGGCCACGCTCGGCCCGGACGCGCTGTTGGCCACGATGCAGGCACTGGCCGGGGCCAAGACCACGGCGGTCGCCACTGCACCGATTCATGGCCTGGCCTGGCTCTGGCACTACGCGGCCGACAGCGACCCCGCTCGGGCACACGTGCAACAGGCTGCGGCAGCCGCCTATCTGCCGCGGCTGAAAGCACTCGGCTATGCACGCCGGCGGAACGAGTCGGCCGATGCGCCCGCGCTGCGCCGGACATTGGCCGAGTTTCTCGGCGTCACGCTGAATGTGCCGGCTGTGGCCGACGCGCTTGCCGAGCGTGGTCGGGCAGTGCTCGCGCCGGCTCTTGATGAGGATGCCGATACCGACGCCACGCTGGCCTATGACGCCGTCAATCCGGATCTATTGGCCGCGGCCTTGAGCGTGGCTGCGCGACGCAATGGTCGTCCGGCGGTCGAGGCGCTGGAGAATGCCCTGCGGCACAACGGCGATGCCGATCAGCGCAATGCCATGATCACCGCGCTTGCGCGCATCGAGGATCCGGAACTGCGCGAGACCGTCCGGAATTTCGCCCTGACGCCGCACATCAAGACCGGCGAGATGGTGGCGTTATTGTCCGGAGGCGACCGCCACGGTGCCACGGCACGCAGTGCCGACGAGGCGGCCTCGATGTGGCATTGGTTCACGACCCATTTCGATGCGATCAAGGCCCGCACCGGGCCGTTTTCCGGCGGCGATCTGCCGGGGCTGGCGGCCGGCGGTGCCTGCACGGTCGAGGCGGCGGACCGGCTCGAAGCCTTCTTCACGCCGCGCCTGGATCAGCTTCGCGGGGCGCGTCGCAATCTGGCCCAGACCGCCGAGTCCATTCGGCTTTGTGCCGCACTGGCCGCGCGCCAACGGATGTCGGTCGACTAGCGGCAAGGCTTGAAGGCGTCCGGTCATCGCCGGGATCCGGGCGATGCCGTCTCCGCGGTGCCCGATGGGCGGCCATGACGCTGTGGCCGTCTAAGGAACCTCTGATCTATTCATCCACGGTCGCGTTTGAGTCCCCAAAGGCCACGATACAAGGCGCATGGCGCCGCGTCATAGCCACTCTATGATCCAGCCATGCAACGCCGTAGCGCGGCCTTTTGGGCCAAACCGCTTGGCGGCCGGGCTTTTGCGCGCGCCTGAGCGGCGTTGCCGCTCGCTCATTTGCATTCAGCAAACGGCGCTCGCGGCGTCTTGTCAGACGCGCGCAAAAGACACCGGCGCGACCGTGGATGAATAGATCAGAGGTTCCCTAATGCGCCAGCGGCGGTCGATAATGGATCGTGACCGTCTGGATGCCCCATTTCAGCGCTCGGGCGCGCTTGGCGAACAGAATGTCGATCTTCTCGCGCCAGCGTCGATGCATCTTGTCGCGCACGGTATAAACCCCGTCGAGCCCTTCGATGCGAACCTCTGTGCCGTCGATCAGGCCGGCGCGAAACAGATCGCGTGAGACCGCGATGATCTTCTGGTCGGGCGACAGTTTGTGCCCGAAGGCGCCGATCTGGTCCCCGGCTGCCCGTGTTTCACGTGGATCCAGCGTATAGGAACTGGCACGCACCTCCATGCGTGACCAGGGGTCGACTTCATCGGTCTGGGATGTATCGGTTCGCTGCGTCGTGCGCTCGCTGTCCGACGTGTCGCAGCCGGTGAGGGCTACGCTCGCCAGAAACACGATCGATGCCAGCGAAATCGAACCATTTTGTCGATTGATCAAGGCATTTCGTTGTATCGGCTTGTCTTTTTCGTATACCGGATATCGCGCCCGATTGCCAGTGTGTGGCCCGCCTCGAGCATTGCCGAGCGGGGTTGATGCCAGCGCAAGCCCGGATCCGTTCGGCGCCGTGTCGTGAACGGTCCAGCCCTTGTCGCACAGGGGATCGCAGCGACCCTCGTCGAGGTAATCACATCGGTCATGGAAGACGCGGTGGGGCGTTGATGCCGTATCGGTCGATGTGCGTCATGTCGGTGATCCCGGCGCATGCCGAGTGCCGAAACGAACGCCGGGCAGCATCACGTCGGGGATATTCCGTGCCGTGCCGGGCTCTGAGGGACCCCGGCGGGCAGGCCAAGCTGCGCAGTCCGGCGTCGATCAGTCCGTGGCCGTCGCCGCGCCGGCGGCATGCCAATAACGGGCCATGCGGTCGGTTATCACCCTGGGTTTGTCCGCGAACAGACATTGGCCGAGTGGGACGGCTTGTCGACGCAATGCGGTGCGCCGCTCAGCGATCAGTTGCGTCAGGGCCTGCTGATTGTCGTCGCGCAGTTTGTTGCCCCCGTGCGCCAGCCACGTCTGGAGCACCGCGAGATCGTGTTCATCGCCGAGCAGATCGCCGAGACGGTCGAGTTCCTTGGCCCGGGCCTTGAGCGGACGCGGCCAGGCGCCGGCCAGAAGCTGGCAATGAAAACGATGATATTTCACACGCTTGCGCCAATCATGCCAGCGCTCGGTGTCGGTTGTTTCGAAAGCCTGGCGGCCTTGCCGGCGCGCGCGCTTGTAGGTCTTGGTGAAACCGGGCCCCAGAGCTGCGAAGCCCGTGCGGCTCAGCTGCCAGTCGGCAACGGCCGTGCGCGCAGCGGCCAGTGCGTCGTCCATTCGGCCCAGTCGATCGGCCAGGTCCGCGTCGCTGATCGACTCGGCTTTGGCGACGAGCTGCTGCCTGAGCGGGGCATAGTGGCGACGATCGATCCGGTCGTCACAGGCGGCCATCAAGGTATCGAACGTCTCCTGCAACACCTGGGCATCGCGGACGTCGCTGACGGTCCGGGCGATATCGCGGAACCGGGTGTTCTCGCGGGCATAACCCTTGCCCAGGGCCGGGCGCACCAGCCGTACGAGGCCACGCAGGCGCTTGCAGCGTTTGCGCGCCTGATGCACCGCCTCGACACGATCGGGCCGGCCGATGTCCGCGCGTGCCTTGTCGATCTGCGCACGCCCGATACGACGCACACCGTCTACGACCGTTTCTTGTTGATGCAGGCGATATCCCATGTCGATACCTTACCCCGATCGGCGCACCGGCCGGAATAATCGGCCCGGCGGATGCGGTCGATACCGGTTACGCACATTACCCTATGGTGTCATGATCGCGTCGCGCGGGCCGGCCGGCATCGCGTTGTCGGCCCGGTTATTGCCTGTTCTGCAGGATCAGTGACCGGCCGCCGACGGGTCGTCGACGAGAGAGAGTGCGTGCCGAATTCGATTGCCTGGCTGATCCGGCCCGACGGACACCAGATCCTGTTTGCGCTGCGGTTGGTGGTGGCCGTGTCGACGGCGATCTATATCGCCATGTGGCTCGAACTCGGACGGCCGTTCTGGTCCGGGCTCGAGGTCGCTCTGATGATGCAGCTCCTGCCGGGCAATACGGTCGCGCGGGCCGCAGCGCGGGTAGGGGGCACGCTCGTGGCTGGCATCGCGGCCCTGATCATTCTCGGCCTGTTTCGTCAGACGCCGGCGTTGATGATCGTGGCGCTGGCCTGCTGGGTATCGGCTTGTGCCTTCGGGCTGCAGCTGTTTCGCGAGAATCTGTCACATGCTTTCGGCGTGGTCGGTTTCATCACCGGCGTGATCGTGATGTTCACCGTTTCGGCGATGTCCACGAGCACGCCGTTCGATGTCGCCCAGTCACGCGTGGCCGAATGCTGTGTCGCGGCCGTGGTGGTGGCCGTGGTCAACGTGCTGTTCTCGACCGGCGCCACTGCCCGGCGCTATTACGCCCGAAGGGCCGAGGTCCTGCGTGATGTGGGCCGCGAGATGCAAGCGGTCATCGCGAGCGCGCAGGCCACGACCACCGGCTGCGGCGGGTCCGCCGGCGACCCGCATCCGCGGCTTGCCCGACTCGCGCAGTCGGTGCTCTCGCTCGAAGCACTGCGGCCCTACGTGCGCTGGGAACATCCCGGTTTTGCGGCCTTCGACCGCGTGGCGCAGCGCATGGATCGCGATCTGTTGTCGTTGACGAGTGCGTTCTCGGCGCTGCATGTCCATATCGCGCGACACGGGATGGCACTGGATACCACGCCGCTTGCCGAACTGGCCGATGCCGCCGAGCATCTGGCCACGCTGGCGGTCCCGCCGGCGGTGCTGAAAGATGATTTCGACCGGGCCCATGCGGCGCTGGTGGCGCAGGCGGATGCGGAACGCGACCGGGCATCACCGCACGCCATTGATGATCGCGTGGTCCTCGGGCGTGCGCTCGAGCTGGCCGAGCGCACGCGCAGCGTACTGATACGGCACGAGATTCTGGTCTCGGAAGACGCATCGCGCTCGGCGCAGGCCGCGCCCGACCGGCCCGGTTTCAGCTGGCCGACGAACTGGCCGCGTGTGTTGCGCAACAGCCTGGCTTCGCTGGTCGCGATTCTCATGGCCGGGACGTTCTGGCTGCATTTTCACGACCAGACCATGAGCATCATCATGGTGGCGCTGGGCGGTGCGATTGCCACGCTGTTCTCCGCCGGCCCCTCGCCGATCGGTTCGGCCGCCAACTTCGCCAAGGGGGCGATCGTGGCCACAGCAGCCTCGTTCGTGATCAATTTCTTCTGGGTGCCGATGGCGACCGGCTTTGTGTCGTATCTGGTGCTGACCACGCCGGTCCTGTTCGTGGCCGGGCTGGCGATGACACAGCCGTCGATCGCGCTGCCGGCGCGGATTACGGTCGTGGTTTTCGAGCTGACGCTGCACACGCAGAATACGGCGCGTCTGGATCTGCCGACGTTCGCCCAGTTCGCGCTCGGCGTGTACGGCGCGGTGACGGTTGCAATGCTGGCCTTCGCGCTGGTCGTCGAACGTGATCCGGAGCGTCAGCTGCGGCATCAGATCCGCGATCTCTTCCGTGAGCTGACACGTGGTCTCCACGGATCGCGCGTGCGCTTCGAGTCGCGCGTCTACGACCGGCTGAATCAACTCGCGCTGCTCGATGGCCGTGGGCACCATCCCTATGGCCTGAACCAGGCCGTACTGGCGGCGATCAATCTCGTCCTCGAGGCACGCCGATTGCGCGTCTACGTCCGGCGCGCCTGCCTGTCGGCATCGCTTGCGAACCGGGCCGGACGCGTGCTCGCCGATGTCGAGGCAGCGCTGGCGGATCGGCGTGGTCACGAAGCTATCATCGTGCTGCGCCAGACACTGGACACGCTGGCCCACGATCTCGATGCCGCGTTCATCAAAGCCCGGCCGTCGACGTCCTCGCGTCGATTGATCGGTCGCGCGGCGATCTCGGCGTCTGTGATGTCGAGCGCGCTCTCGGACTACGGTGAGGCCGTGCAGACCGCGGCTCGACGAGCCCCGGGGCTGGTCACGGCCTGATCCCGGTGCCGGGTCGGCGGCGAGCGCGACCTGATTGGTGGCGTCGTTGGTGACGGGGGACCGGCACACGGCCAGCACAAAAAGCCGAGCGTCGTGTCTTGAAAGCGGGCGGCGTTACGGCGGTATCGGACATCGCCGGTGCGATCGGCGGGCAACATATATCTCTGCGCGGGCTGCTCGTCGACCGGCCCGGATGGATCGCGTGTGCATTGGGACGTACCGTGCTGGCAAGCTGGGGCCCGAAATACGCCAATGCGGCGTCTCGACATGCAACCTGAATCCGATACGTCGTCGCCGTCCGATGCCACGGACCCGCGTGATGAACAGATCGACAATCTCCAATGGGCGCTGGCGTTGGTACTTGCGCTTTTCGGGGCTTATATCGTGTTCACCCACATGGTATCGCTGACCGATAACGACGTCCTGGTATTCGGGACTTCCGGTGCCGCTTTTCTCTTGTTCGTCGCCGTGACGGCCGCGATTCGGCAATCTCTGGTCGGGCTGATCACCATCGGGCTGGTGTCGGCTTTGCTGTTCGGACTCTATTCGGGGTTCCGGTGGCTGCAATAGCCGGTCGGGCCATATCGTGGGCATGACCGGATCGGTCGATGGGACGCCCCGGGCTGCAGGGCGGTTGCCCGGGCGGCGATGCGAGGTACACCCGATCCGATTGGGCGGGAGGATAGGCATGCAGATATGGGTCGACGCCGATGCGTGTCCGGTGGTCATTCGACAGATTCTGTTTCGGGCGGCCCGGCGCACGGGGATGGCGCTGACGCTGGTGGCCAACCACGCGCTGGCCGTACCCCGTGATGCGCATATTCAGGCGCTGCAGGTCAGCACGGGGTTCGATGTCGCCGACGATGTGATCGTGGCGCGTCTGACGCCGGGTGATCTGGTCATCACGGCCGATATCCCGCTGGCAGAGGCCGTGATCGCTCACGGCGGGCATGCGCTCAGCCCGCGGGGCACGATGTATACCGCCGACGATATTGCCGCCAAACGCACGATGCGCGATTTCATGGACACCCTGCGTTCGTCCGGCATCCATGGCGATGGGCCTGCTGCATTCGGCGAACGTGAACGCCAGACATTCGCCAATGCTCTCGATCGCTGGCTGACCCGAGCGCGCCGTTGAGCGCAGTGTTCGTCGCATAACGCGATTTTAGGGCCCGATCATCGCCGGCGGCGAAAATAAATCAGCCACGGGCCTGAGGGATCGATCGCGACTGCATCACGCGGGTGCGCGCCGCCAAGCGACTGCCGATAAACGCTTTCTTGCGCCAGGGATGACACCGTGCTTGTTGTCGGAGCCCTGTGTGACGCGCAGCGAATGGCGTGCCGCGTTTTTTTTGTTCGTGTACAGCGGCTGTGACGCGTATGCTTGATCGCGCAGGCAACTGCACACATAAAATCGTAGTACCAAGAGTAAATTATGGCCAAAGGCACAGTGAAGTGGTTTAGTTCGGAGAAAGGCTTCGGCTTTATCGCTCCTGAAGATGGCAGCAAGGATCTGTTCGTCCATCATTCCGAAATCCAGATGCAGGGCTTCGCCACGCTGGACGATGGACAGGCAGTGGAATTTGAAGTCGGCGAGGGCAAGAAAGGCCCGTGTGCGACGAGCGTTAAGCCGCTTTAACGCGGCGCGGGCAACGCGATAACCAAGCGGGCTGGTTCTCCAGCCCGCTTTTTTTGTGCCCAGAGCCTGTCGATGTTGTCGTTCGAGCGTTGTCGTCGAGAGTTCGCCGGGCGGCCATCGTCGATTGTTCATGGGCGGCCCAACCTGTTGTCGCAAGCGCCCCGATCAACAACACGACGCCGATCCAGCGTACCGGGACAGCTGGCGCAGAATGATGGCACGACGCGCGCGACGCCGCCGCTTGCCGCCTATTCGTCAATGGCAGGGAGCGCCGGCGTGGACTCGCACGACACGCCCCAGCATCAGCCGCGCGGCCCAATGCCCGAGGCGGGCTGAGTCGCTCGGGTGACAGCCGCACCTGCATGAGCCGCCGGCTGTGCCGGCCTGGGCATCGGCGACCCGGGGACGCCTTGATCGGCATGACACGCTGCGGGGCGTATCCTGATGCTGGAGCGATGACGACACAGGGCGGGCCGGACGCATCCGCTCTCGCGAGGCGATGATGACGAGTGGCCGGGCCAGGACAGACCCAGTACAGGATGTGGTGATCGTTGGTGGCGGGGCCACCGGCCTGGCGGCGGCCCATGCGCTCGCTCGCGAACAGGCCCGCGTGACGCTGCTCGAAGCCCAGCCGCAGGTCGGCGGCAACCTGCGCACGCTGCGCGACGGCCCGTGGCAGATCGAGCAGGGCCCGAACACGGTGATCATGAAGCCGCCGCTGTATGCGCTGCTTGCCGAACTCGATCTACTCGACGAGGCTCGGGTGGCCGACCCGGCAAGTCGCAAGCGGTTCGTCGCGCTCGCAGGCCGGCCGGTCGCGTTGCCGAGTAATATCGCCAATGCGGTCACCAATCCGCTGCTGGGCTGGCGTGGCTGGTCCGGCATCCTGCGCGAGCCTTTCGTGCGTCGTTCGACCGCGGCCGATGAAAGCCTGGCGGATTTTGTGCAACGACGGCTCGGGCGGCGCGTGCTGGATCGGCTCGTCGACCCGTTCGTTTCCGGTGTCTATGCCGGCGACCCGGCACGCCTGTTGGCGCGGGCAGCGATGCCGCGGCTCGTTGCGCTCGAACAAGCGTATGGCTCGCTGATCCGGGGCGGACTGATGCGGCTGCTGCCCGGTCGGGCCAAGAGCACACCGGCCGTGCCACGGGCATGGCGCGGCCGGCTCTTGAGCTTCGACGGGGGCCTGCAACGGTTGGCCGAACGTCTGCAGAGCGCGATCACCGCACAGCGCCATGCCGATATCGTCTGCGAATGTCGGATCGAACGGATCGAACGCACATCCGACGGAATCTGGCAGCTCACGGATGCCACCGGCCGGCGCTGGGCCGCCCGACGCCTGGTGTTGAGCGTGCCGGCCCATGTCGCGGCATCCTTGCTGGCCCCGATCGACACGACGCTGGCCGAGGCCCTGTCCGAGATTGTCTATCCGCCGGTCAGTATCGTGGCACTGGGGTTTCGCCAAGCCGACATCGCTCATCCGCTGGATGGCTTCGGTCTGTTGTTGCCGCGGGCCGAGGGACGTGAAACGCTCGGTACGCTGTTCCCTTCCAGCCTGTTTCCCGGGCGCGCGCCGCCCGGTCATCATCTGCTCAATGTGTTTCTCGGCGGGCGTCAGTCACCGGATACGGCGCGCGGCGACGACGCACAGCAGGTCGCACGCGCAACGACGGATCTGCGCGATCTGCTGGGTATTGCAGGCCCGCCGGTCTGGCAGCGCGTCGTACGCTGGCCCCAGGCGATTCCGCAATACGAGATCGGCCATCTCGAGCGTCTGGCGCGTATCGATGCAGCCCTGACTGCGCACGAAGGCCTGTCTCTGGCCGGCAATTGGCGAGATGGCATCGCGGTTGGCGATTGCCTGGAAAACGGCAGGCAGCTTGGCGAAGCGCTGGCCGCTGCGATGAGATCACGCGGGCGCGCGCCCTGAACCGGCGAGGCGCCGGACGGCGGTTTCACGGGAAACACCAATCAGGCCGGGCCGATGGCCCAACGAAGACGTGCGCGGCGATGCACAGCGGTTTCGTTTACCATCGTCGCCTGTCATCTCCGACCCAATGAGTGATTGCCATGGCCCAAGCCAGTGCCCGTCATATTCTTGTCGACAGCGAGGCGAAATGCGTCGAGCTGAAACAGCAGATCGAAAACGGCGCGGACTTCGCCGAACTCGCGCGCCAGAATTCCACCTGCCCCTCGGGCAAGCAGGGGGGTGAGCTCGGTACGTTCGGCCGCGGTCAGATGGTGCCGGCCTTCGATGAAGTCGTCTTCAGTGCCCCGGTCGGCGAAGTTCAGGGCCCGGTCGAGACCCAGTTCGGCTATCACCTGCTGGAAGTGACCAGCCGCGGTTGAACTGCCAGATGGCGCCGCGCGGCCACCATCTCGCGCGGCGCTCGGTTGTCGCGGCTATATGTCCGGTGCCTGCGACAGCCGGCCGCCCAGTCGGGCATCGAGTGCCTCGAAATCGGCTGTGGCATCCGTCGGCCATCCCACCTGCAGGGTCACGCCCGCTTCGTGATAATCGACGGCGCGGATCGTCCCTTCGTGTTGGGCAAGCCATTCCCGTGTGGGCTGCTCGTCCGCGAAGCGCACGTCGAGCGTGAGGTTGCGGCGCGGGATATGCGTACGCTGCGGTAGATCGACCAACAGTTGGCTGACGGTCTGGGCATAGGCTCGGGCCAGGCCGCCGGTGCCGAGTTTGGTGCCACCGAAATAGCGTGTGACCACGCAGGCGATGTGGCCGAGACCGCTGCCCGCCAAGACCTGATACATGGGCCGACCGGCCGTACCGCCGGGCTCGCCGTCATCGGAAAAGCCGATGGCCTGATCGTCGCCGGGCGCGCCGGCGATGAAGGCCGAGCAGTGATGGGACGCGTCCGGATATCGCGTCTGTGCATCGGCAATCAGCCGCGCGGTATCGGCAGCGGTCTCGATCGCGGCACACCAGCCGATGAACTGACTTTTCTGGACCTCGTGTATCGCGATGTGGGGTGTTTCGATACACGCGGCGGGGATGGGATAGCGCATTCGCTCTCCGGGCGCGCCGGCCAGATGCCGGCATGGTGTCGTGGGCAAGCCGATGCCGACGGTCCCCGTGTGGCCGATCCGGCTCTGGGCATCGGATTCAATGCCAGCCCGGCTGCCATGTGTCGCCGTCCTTGAGATCCTGCCAGGGGCGCGTGTAACGCCGGCGCGTCAGGACCGCTTCGAGTACGACATCGATCACGCGTTGTCGCGCATCGCGCACGATATCGACCACAACGAAATGTCGTTCGCGATGTGTGGGTTTAACGGCCGTCCACTTGCTGTTCTGCAGCTTGTTCGGATGGACATCGGTCATTCGGTGGCCGGCCCCGACGTGGATACGAACCGCGACGCGCGATTGCGGCCCATCGGTTGGTTAGCCACGGACCACGCCTTTGGTGAGCAGGATATTGCCATAGAGCCGACGCTCGCTGGTGGCCACGACGGCATAGGCCTGGCGCGTGCGCTCGTAGAAAGCGAAACGCTCGATCATGTCGATGGCGACCTCGCGGCCCTCGGCCTGACGGAGCTGGTCGCCGAAGGTTTCGTACATGGCCGGCCGGGCCTGGGGCGCCTGCATTGCTGCCGTCGGGGGATCGATGAAATCGTCGATCGGCATCAGCTCGAGAATGGCGCCCAGGGCCTCGGGCGCGGTGGCCGACGGTAGTCGGACCAGGCGTCCGGCCAGGGCGGCTGCGGGGAAATTGGCATCGACGACCACGATTTCGTCGCCGTGGCCCATGTCGGCGAGTATGCCGAGCAGATCGCCGGTCAGCAGCGGATTGATGTTCTTGAGCATGATGGTCCTGTGGTTGATTCCAGGGCAGAGACGCGCGGCCCCGCAACGCAGCGCGGCGGAGCGTCACTCGTCCATCATGTTACAGGCCGACCGGTTGCTCGCCAGCAGAGGGCGCAGCACATCGAGTGGTACGGGCCGGCCGAAAAGATACCCCTGGGCGAGCGGGCATTCATAGTCGACCAGCGCGCGGCGCTCGAGGTCGGTCTCCACGCCTTCGGCCAGTGGCTCGACGCCGAGATTACGCGCCAGGCTCGTGAGCATGCGCACCAGTTCGCTCGAGCGCGGCGATTCGTTGATGGCGTTGACGAAGCTTCGATCGATCTTCAGGCGATGGATCGGCAGACGGCTGAGATAGCTCAGGCTGGAATAACCGGTACCGAAATCATCGATCGCGAGCTTGATGCCGTAGGCGTGCAGGGCATGTAGCGTATGCACGGCCGAGACGTAATGACTCATGCAGACGCTCTCGGTGACCTCGATCTCCAGCGCGTCCGGCGGCAGGGCGTGTTGCGTGAGCACGGCCGCGACGATATCCGTGAACCCGGGATCGCGCAGCTGCTCCACGGAGACGTTGATCGCCATCGTCAGCGTCGGATGTGTCGTGGCCCGCAGGTGGGCCAGATCGTGACAGGCCTGTTCGAGGACCCAGCGCCCGATCTCTCGGATCAGGCCGGTCTCCTCGGCCACGGGGATGAACACGGCCGGGTTGGCGAAGGCCAGATCGGCGTCGGGCCAGCGCAACAGCGCTTCGACGCCGAAGATACGCTGTGTCTGCAGATTGATCTGGGGCTGATAGTGCAGGGCAAACGCGCGGGCCGCCAGTGTCTCCCGCAGTTGGCTCTCGATCAGCCCGCGCTGGCGGAACTGGCGTTCGAGCGAGCCCGAGAACCATTCAGTGGCCCGACCGCCGAGGCGCTTGGCCATATGCATGGTCAGATCGGCGCGCCGCAGGAGGGTTTCGGCGTCGTGGCCGTGGTCGGGAAAACAGGCGATGCCGATACTCACCGACGAAGCCAGGGCCTGGTCGCGGTGTTCGATGGGGACAGCGAAGACTTCGTGCAGACGATCGGCCAGGCTCAGCAGCTGATCGCTGCTGCCGTTGTCGCGCGAGATCAGCACGAACTCGTCGCCGCCGACCCGGGCCAGCATATCGCCCCGACGAATCCGGTCGGCCAGTCGGGCGGCCACGCCCTTGAGATAGATATCGCCGGCTTCGAGGCCGCCCAGGTCATTGATCTTCTTGAAGTCGTCGATGTCGAGAAACAACACGGCCACCTGTCCGCCGCCGCCGGGCAGGCTGGCCTGTTCGATTTCAACGGCGAGCCGGCGTGCCGCGGTCTCGCGATTCGGCAGGCCCGTCAGCATGTCATGGCCCGCGCGGTAGGCAAGCGTTGCCTCGAAGCGTTTCTGCTCGGTGATGTCCTGGACCACGCCGATCCAGTGCGCGGTCTCGCCGGCCTCGTCCGGCACGGCCGTGACCTGGATCTCCAACCAGGCGTTCTCGCCTTCGGCGCCCTGCGTCGAGACCACGGCCCGGCTGCGTGAACGGGTCTGCAGAGCCGTGTTGAGCTCGCTGACCTCGCGCGCGTTGACGCAGGCGAACAGGTCGGCCATCGAGCAGCCCATCAAGGCCTGCCGGCTACGGCGCATCAGATGCGCCATGGCCGAGTTGAGATAGACCACGGCCCCCTGGGGCTGCGCCGCGGAGACGATGAACATCCCGTTATGGCTGGCCTCCATGGCGCGTGTTTGCAGGTCCAGCGTGCGCTGGACGCTGCGCTGCTGGGTCACGTCGCGGGCAACGATCAGCCAGGCTGGCGTACCGTGCCAGGCGATCGGATGAATCGACAGTTCGACCTCCAGGCTGCGCCCGGTACGCGTGACATGCCGCCATACGCCGGTATGAATCAGGGCACCGGACAGCGCCGCCCGACGCGCATCCGCGCCGGCCAGTTCGGAGACCGGCTCGATGTCGCGAAGCGTCATCTCCAGCAGTTCGTCACGACTGAATTCGTAATGATCCGTCGTGGCCCTGTTCATCTCCAGAAAACGCGTCGTCTGTCGATCGACGACATACAGCGGCAGCGGATTGTTGGTGAACAGCTCGCGATACAGGGCTGCGCTCTCGTCCAGTTCGGTGCGTGCCGTAGCCAGACGGGCGTCACGGGTGCGCAGTCGTCGGCGGGCAAGATGTGCCAGTCGCTGTTGTTCCAGCCGCGCGCGGCGTCGTGCGAGTCGCAGCTGGCGTTCGCGAGCGCGCCGGTCGTCACGCATCGCAGGTCTCACGCGCTTTGCCAGCAAGCCGACCGGCCGGCCACGGCATGATCATCGGCGCGCGATCGCGATTCGCCATCGGTCGGTCGATGATCGTCGGCGTGCCTGTCTCCGCAAGGACTGCTGTCAACGCTCTGCTCCGGAACCCTGGCCGGTTCGCCGATCAACCTCGACCTCGATTATCGTTCGATGACGAGATTTCTCAATGGGTGACATGTCGTAGACGTTGCGTCGGCCGGGCCGGCACAACATCGACCATGGGCATCGGACGGGCGGTACGATGCTGTTTTGCGTTGGGAATTCCGTTGGACCAGGGGCGATGGCAAGGGGCCATCGACCCGTCACGGCGAGGACGACGGCGACAAGACACAATGAGTGGTCCGGCCGGATACGGGGCCGCATACGACAAAACGCGCGGATTGGCACCGGATTGGGCAAGTCGAGGTGAACGATGAGGCAACGATACTGGCGGCGCATGGCATGGCTCGCGCTGCTCGTCGTGACCGTCGGCGGGGCCGTGGCGGGTTATCGGCTGGGCCAGCCGGCTCTGGACGGGCTCGATGTCGTCACGCAGACAAAACGCTTCGCGCCGGACGGTTGTCGTCAGTCCTGTCCGACCGTGCGCGTGGAGACGCTGCACTTTGCCGCGGCGCCGCATCTGCAGGCACAGCTCAGACAGCGCCTGCTGGCCACGGCCGGCCGGTCATCGTCCGACGGGGCGGGGCCGCCGCCCGACTACGCACGCTACGCCAATCGCCTGTTCGCCGCGGATGCGGCGGCACGCCGGGCCGATCCGACGGCGCCGCCGTATCATGCCGTGTTGCGTGCTCGTCTGGTCGATACCCATGACGGGCTCGCGGTGGTCGAGCTGGACACCGATGTGTATCTGGGCGGTGCACACGACATCGCCGGCCGCGCCTTTCTCGTCATCGATACGCGCACTCGGGCCGTGCTGACGCTCGCCGACCTGTTGCGCCCCGGTCGGCGCGCGGCCTTCGAGCAGCGCCTGCACACGCGTTATCGACAATGGCGGGATGAAAAGGGCATGGCGCCGGATACGGGGCAATTCACGCCCGACGGAACGGTCGCGCTGCTGGCCGGCGATGTCGCCGTCGCGTATCCGGCCGGCGAGATTGCGCCGGTGCGCTTTGGCGCACCGGTGCTGCATATCGACTACGATCGGTTGCGGGATATTCTCAAGCCGCGTTTTCTGCCCGACGCAGACGAGTGATGACCGGTCGGCGTACCTCGAACGGCGCATCGGACACGAACGCAAGACAGGCCAGCGCGCATGGATGACACCGATCTGACCCGTCTGGTCACCCAGCGCATGCCGTTCGGCAAGTACGAGGGCCGGTTCATCGCCGACCTGCCGGGGCCTTATCTGAACTGGTTCGCGCGACACGGGTTTCCGCGGGGCGAGCTCGGCCGGCTGCTGGCCCTGATGCATGAAATCGATCACAACGGCCTCGCGTATCTGCTCGAGCCACTGCGCGGGCGATCCTGAAACCGCATGACGGCGCCGCGTATCGGTGTATGATCGCGCCGATGCTCTGCCGCGATGGCGGCCGGTGACTGCCATGCACCCTTGTCTTGCCTGTGGCGCCTGTTGTGCGCATTACCGTGTCGCCTTCCATTGGCTGGAGACGGATGCGGCCGCACCGACGGGCGTGCCGGTCGCGTTGACCGAGCCGCTCGACCCGCATCGCGTGGTGATGCGCGGTACGCGCGCGCATCCGACACGCTGCGCGGCGCTGGCGGCGATCATCGGTCAACAGGCGCGTTGTACGATTCATCCGCAACGGCCCAGCGTATGTCGGGATGTGCCGGCCTCCTGGGAGAACGGCACGCCGAGCCCGCAATGCGATCGGGCACGACAGGCACACGGACTGGTCGTCCTGACCGCTGCCGATTGGCCCGCGCCGCCGGCCGCGATGCCCCGGCCGGCCGCCAACACGTCGATCACTGACGATCATGCATGGCCGGACGATTCGGCGCCGGCCGCCTGAGACGGCCGTGCCGCGTCGTCGAGCGGCTCAGCGCACGGTTTCGCGGGCCCGCACGGCATCGAGTCGTGCATCGTCGAGCAGGTTGTCCAGCGATACGGATTCGTGCGGCTCGACGGTACTGACGCCGTGCCGATAGGCGATTCGTTCGGGATCGTCCTGACCGCGATGCGCGGCAGCCAGTGCCTCGTCGAGCCGTTCGATGATCCGCTCGGCACCCACGGCATCGCTTTTGCCGGCGAGCAGCGCGAAGGTGGTTTCCCCGACCCGGGCGAATAGATCGGCGGCGCGCGTCGTGTCGATGACGATCCGGGCAAAGCATTGGAGCGTGTCGTCGCTCGGTGTCTCATCGGTGGTTCCGAACGCGTGCGCCGGGGCGAGCTCGAAATAGAGCAGGGCCGCGGTGCGTCGGTTGAGCCGGCAGCTCTCCAGCAGGCAGGGTGCCAGCGATTCGAATCCGCGCCGGTTGATCGCACCGGTCAACGTATCGACGGTCGCCTGGCCGTTGGCGGCCTCGAGTTCGCGTTCGACCAGCACGCCGAGATCGTCGAGCAGGGTCAACTCATGTTCGCTCATGAAACGCGGCGCGCGATCGACAATGCAAAGAGCCCCGAGCGCGTGGCCGTTCGCGGCCCGCAGCGGCCGACCGGCATAGAAGGCCATGTACGGCGGGCCGGAGACCAGCGGGCTGTCCATGAATCGCGGGTCGCCGGCGAGGTCGGGGATGACGAGCACGTCGTTTTCCGACATCGCCTGGGCGCAGAAGGACTGCTCGCGCGGCAGCACGTCGATATCCACGGCATCGCCGGCCTGGGATTTCGTCCACTGATAGTGCTCGGCGACCAGCGTGATGAAGGCGAACGGCACATCGAAGATACGACAGGCCAGACGCGTGATGCGGTCGAAGCGTTCTTCGGGCGCGGTGTGCAGTACGTGCAGTGCTGCCAGCGTGCGCAGTCGCGCCTGCTCATCAACCGTCGTGGTGTAGCCTGCGAAATCCGTTTCCGGGAAAATCTGCTGTGGCATCGATGCCCCCTGCCCATCGCTGCATTCCGGACGCTGGCGCTGTCACGGCCTGTCCCGTTTTCACAAAACGGCTCGTACAACAGTCTGCCCGAGCCCATGTCGATTGGCCATATCGGCGGGAGGCGCGGGCATCGTTTGCGAACACGGGCCTGACAATACAATTGTCGTCTTTGTAAGCTCTGCCCTGGCCATCGCCCGATGCGGTGGGGGACGATTCAAACGGGGATGAGTGTGACCGATGCACAGAGCGCGCCGACACCGCGACGGCGTGAGCGTTTCATGGGGCTGGAATGGCTGCGTTTCGGGCTGGGCCTGTATCTCGTGGCGTTCCACACGCTGCATGCGTATCAGCCGATCCGCAGCTGGTCGCATTACGTGACCGATCTGGGGTTCTTCGCCACGAGCACGTTCTTCGTGCTGTCGGGATTCCTGCTCACCCACGTCTATCTGGACGCGCGATCGAACCATGTCATGCGGGAGCCGGCGCGCAGTTTCTGGGTCAAGCGCTTCTCCAATCTCTACCCGATCCATATCGGCTCGCTCCTGCTGGCGATCCTGATGGCTCAGATGGTGGGCTGGCTGGCCCTCACGCCGGCCGATGCGGCGACCACGTATCGATTCGTCGCCTACGACATCAATCGCGCGGCGCTGTTTCCTGGCGAAACGCACCACATCATGAGCTACGCCGAGCTGTTCACCAATCTGGGGCTCAACGCGGTCATGCTTCAGGCGTGGAATCCGTATTATCTGACTTTCAACCCACCGTCATGGTCGATTTCGGCGCTTTTCTTCTTCTATCTGTGGTTTCCGTGGCTGGCGCCGAAACTCATGCGTCTGCGGCGTCCGGCGATCGGGCTGGCCATCACGCTGGCGGTGTATGTGGTCCCGGCGCTGATCGTGATCGCGTTGACGAATTACGACACTCCCGAGACCGGCATCCTGCACCGCAACCCGATCGTACGGATGCCCGAGTTCATCGCCGGCATTCTGCTCTATGCCATCTATGCCCGACGACGGGCGACGGGCTCGGGGCTGTCGGTGGCCACGGGGGGCATCCTGGGGGTGTTGATCGTGGTCTCGTTCGTCGGCGGGACCCTGTTGCTGACGTTCGGCTCGGCCGCGTATTACCTGCTCCACGACGGTTTGTTGCTGCCGGCCTGCCTGGCGGCGGTGTATCTGGCCGCCTTCGTGCGGCCGGCCGGGTCGGAACGCATCAACGACTGGGCGGTGCGTCTGGGCGGTGCGGCGCTGCCGATGTTCGCCCTGCATATTCCGTTGTTCACGGCCTTCACCCGGTTGGAAAAGATTCTCGCCGGTCAGCCGTCGCTGTGTCTGGCCGGCCAGTGGCGACCCTGTTTCGATGCCGCCGGCCAGGCCACGCTGTCGGTCTGGGCCTATCCGTTGTATCTGGTGCTCACGATCGCGGCCTGCGTGGTCTTTCAGCAGCGTTTCGTGCGCGGCGCCCGTCACCTGATCGAACCGCCGCTGATGCGACTGGTCATGCGTTGAGCCGCGCGCGCCGACAGGCCGGCCCGATCGGGACGGCTAGCGGTGGATACGCCTGACGCGGCCGGCGACGACGATGCCGCCGGCCGTGCATCAGGCCAGGCAGGCGGTTACTGGTCGTTCCACTGCGCGTGGAAGCTGCCCTCGCGATCGACGCGCTCGAACGTATGGGCGCCGAAGAAATCACGCTGCGACTGCAACAGATTGGCCGGCAGCCGCTCGCTGCGATAGCTGTCGTAATAGGCGATGGCCGACGCGAAGCCGGGCACCGGCACGCCGGCACGAACCGCGGTCGCAACCACGTCGCGAAGCGCACTCTGATAGCGCTCGGCAATATCCTTGAAGTGCGGATCGAGCAGGAGATTGGCCAGTGCCGGCTCGGCGGCATAGGCATCGGTGATCTTCTGCAGGAAACCGGCGCGAATGATGCACCCGGCGCGGAAGATACCGGCGATGCGGCCGTAATCCAGCGGCCAGTCGTATTCCTCGGCGGCGGCCCGCATCTGGGCGAAACCCTGCGCGTAGGAAATGATCTTCGACAGGTACAGTGCGCGACGCACCGACTCGATGAAATCCGTCTTGTCCTCGATCTCGACCGTCTGCGCCGGGCCGTTGAGTTGCTTGGCGGCTGCGACACGCTCGGTCTTGAGTGACGAGAGCACGCGGGCGAAGACCGATTCGGTGATCAGTGGCAACGGGACGCCGAGATCCAGCGCACTCTGGCTGGTCCACTTGCCGGTGCCTTTCTGCGCGGCCCGGTCGAGCACCATGTCGACGAGGTCTGCACTGGTCTCGTCATCCTTCTTGGTGAAGATCTGGGCAGTGATCTCGATCAGATAGCTGTCGAGTTCGCCGGTGTTCCATTCGGCGAATGTGTCGGCCAGCTCGCTGTTGGACAGCCCGGCGACCTGCTTGAGCATCGCATAGCTTTCGCAGATGAGCTGCATGTCGCCGTATTCGATGCCGTTGTGCACCATCTTGACGTAGTGTCCGGCGCCGTCGGGCCCGATATAGGTCGTGCAGGGGCTGCCGTCGGGCGCGCGGGCGGCGATCTCCTCCAGAATCGGGCCGACCAGATCGTAGGCCTCTTTCTGGCCGCCGGGCATGATCGACGGACCGTTGAGCGCGCCTTCCTCGCCGCCGGATACGCCGGTGCCGATGAAATGCAGCCCGTGCTCGGAAAGTTCGGCGTTGCGACGGATGGTGTCCTTGAAGAAGGTATTGCCGCCGTCGATGAGAATGTCGCCCTTGTCCAACAGGGGCTTGAGTTGCTCGATGACCTTGTCGGTGCCCGGGCCGGCCTTGACCATCAGCAGGATGCGCCGCGGCGTTTCGAGCGATGCGACGAAGTCCTCGAGCGAATAGCTCGGAACGAGCTGCTTGTCGGGGTTGTCGGCCATGACCTCGTCGGTCTTTTCACGCGAGCGGTTGTAGATCGAAACCGCATGCCCACGGCTTTCGATGTTCAACGCGAGGTTGCGGCCCATGACGGCCATGCCGATCACGCCGATCTTCTGTTTGCTCATGACTGTGCTCTCGATTGAAAGTGGGAAAACCGTACCTGAAAACGATTTCAGACGGGGCGCTGATTGGGATGATCCGGCACTGTCTGAACGACTTGCCGACGTTGTCGGATCGTGGGATCGCATATCGTCGAGGCAACGGTATCCGACCGGCCGATCAGCAGGTCATGGCATCCGCCGTGCATAAACCTGTGCACAACTCGTGTGGATAATGCCCCGGTTTCACATGGAATACCCGTCAATACAGGCTCCGGGCGGCACAGGACACGTTGTGGACAACTGAGTCGTTGCCGCGACTGTTCGTGCAATCGATCACGGGGCGACGCCCGGTGACACGTCTGATCAGGGCGCGAGTGCGGTGATTCAGGTCGCCAGCCTGGGCGTGCCGGCGCCGACCGCCGGGTCATAGCCCGAGCGGGCCGGCCAGTACCCGTTGGTGTGGCCGCCGTCGATGTCGCGATAAGCCCCGCCCGTGCCGTAACCGCGTGCGCCGATCAGGGCGTAGAGCCGTGGGTTGATCAATCCGTAACGCGACTGTCCCCGCTGCACGCCCAGCGCGATGAGCTTGGCCAGCTGCGGGGCGACGAAGCTGGTGCCGCCGTGGTCGCTGCGCTGGCCACCGTCGATCGTCGTGTAGGTCAGATATCCCGAGTTCGTATCGGCGTTCATCGAGACATCCGGCACGTTGCGACCGACGAAGCCGTTGGGCAGGCGCGTGTAGGTCCGGCCGCTGTCGTAGTCGGGGACTGTCTGTCCGGCCGCGCTGTCCTGCATGCCGGCAATGCCCTGCTGATAGGTCGGGCGGTCGGTATAGACACTGACATCGCCACCGCCACCGCCACCGACCGGAAACAGATAAGCCGCTTCCGCCGAGAGCCCTTGGCAGTCGCGATCGTAATCGCCGAGGTAATCCTGGGGTCTGTTGATGTTTCGTTCGAGCGCCGCGTTGGCGCCGCAAATCCCGTCCGGCGGCGTTGCGAGCCTGGATCGTGGCACGCCACGATCGGCAACTCGCGCCTTGCCGGACACACGGCGGTCTCTCGACGAAAAGGCGCTCGAACGAAACATCAACACGCCCTGGCAATTCGGCCGATCGACCGGTAGGGCAGCTCATCCCAGAGCGCGCATGCCGCCCGGCGATCACGCGATCGTAATTCCAGTTCAATGTTTTCTTTACTTCGTTCAGCAAACCCCGTAAAAGATTGTGTGCGATAAATAAGAGCCGACGACGGCTCGCGAAAAAGGAAAGGAGATCTCATGAAAGCGGAAAAACGAGCTCACGGTCGGCTTGTTTCGGGGATGGCCGCAGGGCTCGTGCTGGCGGCCGCCAGCGGGTGTGCGAGTCAGCAGGGTACGGCTGCCGGTGATGACGGGTCGCTCGACTCGCGCGTGGCGCCCACCCAGAACACGCAGGCCACCGGCACAGTGCCGGCGGCCGCTTCGTCCAAGGGCGGCAATACGGGTGTTTCCGACGATCAGTCCCGGGCCTCGGATAGCGACACGAGCGCGCTGCCGCGTGTGGCCCCTACCCAGAGCACGAAAGGCACCGGGGCCTATCCCGACGCCAAGCAGCAGTAACCACGCTAGAGCCTGTTGAGGTTTCGTGCGAGTCCGCGCCAAGCGCTGTATTGCCGCAAAACAGCGCTTGTCCCTTTGGGTTGGGCCGCAAATCGCGCCTTGCAGGACACACTGCGGTCTCTCGACGAAAGGGCGCTTGAACGAACCTCAACAGGCCCCAGCGCCGGTCGGGCATGGGGCCCGACCGGTTCGACGGGGCGAGGCGGTTGTCAGTCAGCCTGTTGCGATGATGGTCGCTCGCCCAGCGCGATGGCGCTGTGGTCCACCGACTGGAAAGCCTGCATGTAATCGGCCAGCGCCGAGGCCATGAGTTCGGCCGATACCGCGGCCCGGATGGCCTGTCGCCGTTCTGCTATCTCTTCGATCCCGACCGCGTGTTCGATCACGCGCTGGGCCAGGGCATGGGTATTGCGCTGAGCGTCCATCACGGTCTCCAGCGCCGGGCTGCGGCCGGCAAACTGAGCGCGCAGACGTGTCATCTCCGCTTCGATTGCGCCGTGCAGATCGGCATCCAGATTCAGTCGCTGTGACAACACCACGAGCGTTCGTGCCTCAAGCCCGATATTGATCGAGGCCAGCACGGCCTGCCGTGGCGAGAATGTGACCGGCCCATCCTCGACGTCATTGAGCGCCAGGCTGTTGAGGCGGTCATACATGCGGGTTTCGAAACGTGCCCGGGTTCGTCGATCGCCGCCGGCCATCTCATCGAACACGCCGTGCATCTGCTCGCGTAGCCGTTGGCGCGCTGTGACCGGCAGTACCAGGCGAAAGGCGAGAATGGTCAATCCGACCGCGCCCGAAATCCCGAGGGCGATCTGGAAATAGGTTGTGAAGCTCGGCAGGGCGCCGCTCTGAACATGGACCAGCAACGAAAACATGACCGCGGAAATGCGCCCGGGCAGGGCCACCGCGATATTCGGCACGGTCATCGCCAGGCCGGCTGCGAAGTAGAACGGCAGCGTGCACAGCATGAGCATGGCGTAACTGTTGGCCTGGGGCAGCAGGAGGAAATCGACGACGAAGGCCGCTATCGCGGCGATTGCCAGCCCCTTGCCGAAACCGCCGGCTGCCGCGACCGGGTTGGGCAGCGTCGCGAATATGGTGGTCAGTGCGGCCAGCAGGATCATTAACAGAATAGCCGGCAGTTGATCGTGGAAATTGATCCAGACCATGCCCCCGAGGCTGACGGCCACGAGTGTGCGAGCCGCGTTGCGCAGGGCATTGCGGATGTCCATCGGGTGCCCGAATTCGGACCCGTCGTTGGCACCGTCCTCGGCGGTGAGGCTTTCGGTGAGCAGCATGCCGTGCTTGATCAGGGCTGCCCGCCCGCGATCGGCCAGATCCAGCGCCCGGCTGATCACGACCCAGTCCGCCAGCGTTCGCGGCCGGCCGTGGCTGGCCGGTCGCCGGGCGTTGTCGATGATCGCATCATAGGCGGCGTCGAAGGCCTGTCTCGCGCGCGCCCAGTCCGTCGGCGCGTCCTGTAGTCGTCGGGCCGGTTCGGCCAGAGCCTGCAGCGGCGTGGTATCGGGTTGGCCCGGACGTGCCGCCAGATAGACGTGCAGGGACGAGGCCGCGCTGACCAGCGCCAGAATGTCATAGTCCAGCCGGCGTGCCATGCGGTTGAGATGGGCGAAACCGGGATACTCGTAGCTGATGTACTGGCGCGTCTGTTCGAGCGCCAGGGCCTGGGCGGCGAGATCCTGCAGCACCGGATGAGGATCGTCGTCGGTTCCCTGCGCGGTCTCCCCCTGTTCGGCGGTGGGAGAACCGCCGAGGCCGGCCAGCCGGACGAACTCCCCGCCCAGAGCGCCGAGCAGGCGCAACCGGCTCTCGCGGTAGCTGCGGGCGGTTTTCGGGGGTGAGAAGAGCACGTTGACCGCCGCTGTGACGATGGCGGCGAGCACGCATTCCGAGGTGCGCGCCACAGCGATCTCGAACGGCGGCTGGTCGAGCGTGTGCGACAGGATGACGGTCACACCGGCAATGAAGCCGGCGATCGCGAAACCGTAGGACAGATTGTTGCGCAGCAGATTCGAGCAGAACGCGCAGAACGTGATCCAGATGACGAGCGCGGCTGCGCTGAGTTCATAGCTTTGATAGAACAGCGCGAGGATGAGCAGGCCCACGCAGCCGGCCACGAGCGTGCCCGCTGCGCGGGCAAAGCCTCGCACCACCGCCAGGCCGGGCAGCGGCTGCATCATCACGGCGACTTCCAGCGCGGCCCAGTACGGCCGATCGAGTTCCAGCCACATCGACAGGAACAGAGCCAGGGCAATCGCGAGACAGAAACGCAGCGCGAACCCGACGCTGTCGGCCGACGGCAGGAAAAGCCAGGAGAGACGCGACATGATCAGCCTGCGTTGATGCCGGATCGCATGCCGGTGTTCTGCTGGGGCTCAGGCAGCAAAGCGCAGCATCTGACCGTCCCAGACCAGATGCCGGTCAGCACGGGCCGCCGTGGCCTCGATATGTGCCGCGTTGGGCCGATCGGTTGCCGCGATCCAGGCCCAGGCTGCGTCACGGCTGCGCCCGAAGCGCTGATGGCGCGCGGCCAGCCAGGCCTCGCGCTGTTCTGCGGCGACATCCAGAAACCAGACGGCATCCAGCGCATCCGCGATCGACGTCCACGGCGTCTCATCCAGCAACAGATAGTTGCCTTCCGTGACCACCAACGGCGTCTCGGCGTCGACGGCGATACTCGCGGCGATCGGCTCCTCGATCTCGCGATAGAAGCCCGGCGCATAGATGGTCTCGGCGCCGCCGAAGCCCTGGCGGATACGGGTCAGCAGATCCCGATAGCCCGCGGCATCGAACGTATCGGGCGCACCCTTGCGATCGTGACGGCCGAGTCGGTGGAGTTCGCGCTGGGACAGATGAAAACCGTCCATCGGCACGTTGACCGCCCGCGGCGCGAGGGCGGCGACGAGGGCTTCGGCCAGTGTCGATTTACCCGATGCCGGGGCGCCAACCAGGCCGAGGACACAACGCCCCGGTCGGTCGGCCAAAGCGCTCGCCTCGGCGCGAACTGCGGCATCGAGGGCAATATCGGTCGCGTACGTCATCGGCTCGCTCATCCTGCGCTCGCAGCGGGTTGGGACCCCGACATGGCCGGTCGGGCATGACGATCATCCTATCTCACAGGTCGTCGACCCATTGGTCGGCCGGCAGATCGTGCGCCCGGACAGGGCGGCGTCACGCCCGACAAGATACTCCGGCGTCGGCCGTAACGACAGACGCCTCGTCGACCAACGACGAGACAGCCGCCACGCGCGAGGCCGTGTCCGGCCCGCGATCGGATATGTGTGGCGCCTGGCGCATATGCCGGCAACAGCCGCACGTCGTGCGTCTTGCGTTGCCTTGATTGATCAGGCCGAACGCTATGCTGATGCCATGTTGAGCAAACCATCCAATGCATCATGAGCCATTCAATCAAGATTGCCGTGCTCGGTCTGGGCGCGATGGGGTCAGCGTTCGCCGAAAATCTTTGTCGCGCCGGCTTTCGCGTCCATGTCTGGAACCGCACGCGCGACAAGGCCGAGCCGCTGGTCGAACACGGGGCGATCGTCGCCTCGACACCACATGAGGCAGCCCGCAACGCCGATGTACTGATCACGATGGTGCCGGATATCGAGGCCGTGAACAGCGTTCTGTTCGATGACGACGGGGCACTCGATGCGTTGCCGGACGGCGCGGTGCTGGCCCAGATGGGCACACTGGGCGTGTCGGAAACCGATGCTCTGGTCGCACGTGTGGCCAGTCAGCGCCCGGACATCGTGTTCATCGATGCGCCGGTGTCCGGTACCAAGGCACCGGCCGAGCAGGGGACGGTTACTGTGCTCGCCAGCGGGGACCGGGATGCTGCGTTGTCCCGCGTGCAGCCGGTCTTCGATGTCATCGGCCAGGCCACGCATTGGCTCGGCAGCGCCGGTCAGGGCGCGCGGGTGAAGATCGTGGTCAACGCCTGGCTGGTTGCGACCATGCAAGGCGTGGCCGAAACGACCCTGCTGGCCCGGCGGCTCGGACTGTCGACCGACGATATCTGGCAGGCGCTCGAGGGCGGGCCGTTGGCCAACCCTTATGTCGAGAACAAACTCAGGATGATCGGCGCGGACGATTTTTCTGCCCAGATGGCGCTCAAATGGGGTTTGAAGGATATCGAACTCGCGCTCGAGGCGGGTGAGACCGACGAAATGCCGGCCCTGACCCGAACCCGCGACATCTGGCGTCAGGCCGCCGCCGAGGCGTCACTTGCCGACCAGGATATCGCGGTCATCAGCCGTTATCTGACGCACCCGGGCTGACCGACGTTTCGCCGCCGGATGACGGTGCCTCGTCGCCCGGCGGTTGCGCGCCGAGATGCTGTGACATGAAGGTCAGGATATCGGCCGCGCGATCGATCTGCTTGTCGGTGGGCATGTAGCCGTGGCTGGTCTGTGTGTCCACGCGCAGCAGCACCGGGTGGCTGCAGTCCGCTGCCTTGGCCTGTGCATGCTGGAGGGCAGCGGCGAACTTGTAACTGTGGCTCGGCACCACGCGATCGTCATGGTCGGCCGTGGTGAGGATCGTCGGTGGATAGCAGGTGCCGGCCTTGACGTTGGCCAGGGGGGAATAGCGGATCAGCCAGTCGAAGGCCTTCTCGTTGTCCGAGGTGCCATATTCCGGGGCCCAGAGCGCACCGCCCGAGAATTTCTGGTATCGGAGCATGTCCTGGACACCGGCGCCGGCATAGGCCGCGCCGAACAGGTCGGGGTGCTGCGTGATCGAGGCGCCGACCAGCAGGCCGCCGTTGGAATAGCCCTCGATGCCGAGATGCGGCGTGTCGGTGATCTTGTTGTCGATCAGCCAGTGTGCCGCCGCCGCGAAGTCATCGAACACATTCTGCTTGTTGGCCTTCATCCCGGCGTGGTGCCAGGCCTGGCCGTATTCGCCGCCGCCCCGGATGTTGGCGACCGCATAGACGCCGCCCATGTCCAGCCAGGTCGCGATCGATTTGGAAAAATGCGGCGTGATGCTGGCATCGAAGCCGCCGTAGGCATACAGCAGCGTCGGATTCCTGCCGTCGTGTTTCAGGCCCTTGGCGTGGACCAGAAACATCGGGATGCGCGTGCCGTCGGCCGAGCGATAGAAGACCTGGTCGGTCGTGTACTTGTCGGCATCGAACGGCACGTCGGGCGCGAACAGACGGGTCTGTTGACCGGTGGCGACGTCGTAGCGCTGGATGACACCGGGCGTCAAAAACGACGTGAAACCGTAGTAGATGGTGTCGCGATCGGACTCGGCATGCACCGCGCCGACGCTCCCGATACCGGGCAGATCGATCCGCCCGAGCGACTTGCCGTGGCGGTCGTAGAGACTGAGTCGGCTTTTCACATCCACGAGGCGCTCGACCAGCAGCCGATGCCCGGCCAGCATCGCGCCGTCGATCACGGCATCGCCTTCCGGCACGATGGTCTGCCAGTGCGTCTGTCCCGGTCTGGCGAGTGGCGTGGTCACGATACGGCCCTTGGGCGCGTCCTTGTCCGTGCGTAGATACAACGTGCCATCCACGACCCCGATGGGCTGGTATGCGGCATCGTTTTCGGTATACAGCGCACGAGGCCTGGCATCGATCGTCGGATGGGCCGGGTCGCCCAGATCCACGATATAGAGTGCGTTGTCCGAGCTCGTGCCCTGATTGAACGAGATGAACAGATAGCGGCCGTCGTCCGAGACACGGCCGCCGACCACCCAGCCGCTGCGCTCGGGCCGCGTGAAGATCAGCTTGTCCGCGGACTGGGGCGTGCCGAGCCGGTGGTAATACAACGACTGCACATCGACCTTGTCGGCGATTTCATTCGTCTTGTCCGGCGCGGGATAGCGCGAATAGAAAAAGCCCTTGCCGTCGTGTGTCCACGCGAGGTTGGAGAATTTCACCCAGCGCACGACGTCGTCGCTCGACTGGCTGGAGTCCGTATCCAGCACGTGCAGGGTCTGCCAGTCGGAGCCGCCCTGGGACAGGGCATAGACGACATGTTTGCCGTCCGGTGAAGGGGCCGCCCCCATGAGTGCAATCTGGCCGTCCGACGAGAGCGTGTTGGGATCGAGCAGGACGCGGGGTTTCGTATCGGCCTTCGCATTGACCGGTCGCATCTTGAGCACACCCTGATCCTGCAGCCCGGTATTGGTGCGGTAGAACAATCGCCCGCCGCGCTCGACCGGCACGCTCTCGGACGGGACGTCCTCCAGCGCCGTCAAGCGCCTGTGGATAAAACTGTGTGTATTTCCATCGCCGATCTGGCGGGCGGTCAACGCATTCTGTTGTTTGACCCACTGCCTGAGCTTCGGATCGTCGAGATTTTCCATCCACTGATACGGCGCCGGCACGGCGGTGCCGAAGTAATGGTCAACCGTATCGCTGCGATGCGCGAGCGGATAGTCCGGGCCGGCACCGGCAGCGAAGGCATGGGTCATGACAAGCGAGAGCGTGACAGTGGCGAACAGGCGAAGCGAGGGCATGGGCAGAAAACGTTGCACGATGGAAACAGAATGTCCGAGCTCGGTAAGCAATTACCACGCCCGATTGTGGCGCAATGGTCGCAAGAAACGATTTTTAATTAATATTATCAATGCTTTATAAATTTATTGCGCTTTCGTCTGACGACGAATGTCGCAGGTTGTATCGTTTCGATACGGCAGCCCGGGGCGCCGGGCACAGCACAGTGGAGACAGCATATGACACAAGCAGCACATACGGCCGTGGTCACCGGGGCGGCCAGCGGTATCGGGCACGCTGTCGCCGAGGCATTGCTGGCACGCGGCGATCGTGTGCTCGCCGTGGATCGGCCCGGCGCATCGCTGGACGCGCTCATTGCCGCCGGCGCCGCAGCCCACGCGGTCGACCTGAGTGAGTCGACCGCTGCCGCAGACGTGATCGAGACGGCCGTGGCACGTTTCGGGTCTGTGGATATCTTGGTGAATAACGCCGGCATCCAGCATGTCGCCGCCATCGCCGATTTCCCGCTCGAACGTTGGGACACCATGATGTCGCTCATGCTGGATACGCCGTTCCGACTGATCCAGGCGGCCTGGCCGCACATGCAGGCCACCGGCTGGGGGCGCATCGTCAATATCGCCTCGATCCATGCGCATGTCGCATCGCCCGGCAAGTCCGCCTATGTCACCGCCAAGCACGGCCTGATCGGTCTGACCCGGACAGCGGCGCTGGAAGGCGGCGATGTCGGCATCACCGCCAACGCCGTCTGCCCGGCCTATGTGCGCACACCGCTGGTCGAGAACCAGATCGCGGACCAGGCACGGCTCAACGGCATGCCGGAAGAGGCCGTGATCGAACAGATCATGCTGTCGCAGGCCGCGGTCAAGCGTTTGATCGAGCCGTCGGAAGTCGCCGGCGTGGTCGCCTATCTCGCCTCGGACGCCGCCAGTGCGGTCACCGGGGCCGCCTGGGATATCGATCTCGGCTGGACGGCCCGATGAACCGACGTCGCCGGGCCGGCCGTGTCGATGAACGGAACACGCTCGGCCCCGAGCCTTGCGACACAGCCGGGCCGTCGACGCCGGTTGGGTTGTGGCGCTGATCGGTGGATAATCGAGTCAAACGCAATCGGAGCGTGCCATGAGCGTGCTGGGTGTGGTCATCATCGTGGCGATCGTGATCGCCGGCCTCTGGGGGCTATTCTTCTGGTATCAGAACCGTCGGGCCGCAGAAGCCAATAAACATATCGACCACAGCAAACTGAATGATCTCGACAACGACGGTTGGAGCGATTGAAGACGAATCTGCTTTTCTTTTTCTGATCCGCGCGACCCTCGCGGGCCGCGATAAAATCAGAGGCTATCGCGCAAGCTATCTGGAAACGTTGCGGCCCACACGGGCTGCGTGGATCGAAACCGCTTTTGCCCAACGATTGCGTCGATGCCGGCTTCGTAGGCTACGATCGTGGCTTCACTTGAGACATGTGTCGGTGCCAAAGCCCTGGCAGCGGCGCATGTAGCGGTCGAGTACCGCGATAGTGCTATGTTGCGATGACGCCGCTCCGGCGTTCGCTGGCTGCCAATAGTGGGGCCGCTCCGAGGTGAGGTACGCGCATGAGATCGTGGAATGGTCCTATTTCGCTCGCGAGCCTTCTGGAATGGGTCGTGCAGATCGATATCGAGGCGCTTTCGGCGAGCATCGCGGCCGATCGGGCCGCCGAGCCGGCGGTGACCGATGCCGCGTTGATCGATCGTGCCTTCGATGCCGCGCGTCGCAAGTCGACGCTGCTGGCGCTGGCCACTGGCCTGCCGGCCAATCCATGGATCGCGATGCCGGCAGCTTCATTCGATGTGGCGTTGACCCTGCGAGCCGAAATCCAGGCCGTGGCACGTGCCGCGCTTGTTCATGACCCGGCGTTCTTCGACGACGAAGCGGCGGCCTGGACGCTGCTGGTGCCAGTTTTCGGTATCGGCGCCAGCAGCCAGTTCGCGCGCTCGATTGGCGTGGCCGGCACCCATTACGTCAGCCGGGCGTTGCTTCAGCGTTATCTGGCGCGTGAAGGAGTGCGCCATTTCAAGCGTCTAATGCTCAAACACTTCGGACTGCGGGTCACCCGGCGCGGTCTGATCACCAAGAGCGTGCCGCTGGCTGGTGCGGTGATCGGTGCTGGCTGGAATTATGCGGAGGTGGCCGCGATCCGCTCACGTACCCGCCGTTTTCTCGAGCGGCGCACTGTCGAGCGACGCTTGAACCCGCCGGGCGCGCCGCTGCGCCTGACGTGGAAGCCGACGACAGAGTCGGCGTAGCACAGGCGCGGTACGGCGCCGCCCACGGGACCGGCCATCTATCGGGCCGGTGGCCGGACGCTCGCCTTATGCGAATTCGGCCGGATTCGGCACCGTGGGAAACCGGGCCGGATAGGCATCGAGATAGGCATTGGCTGCGCGCAGCACCCGCACGTCGTCGAACCGCCCGCCGGCGAGCTGGAAGCCGATCGGCAACCCGGAACGCGTGAAACCGCAGGGAATCGAGGCGGCCGGCTGATTGGCCAGGTTGAGCGGGTAGGAGAACTGGGCCCATTCCTCCCAGTCGTGCATGCCGACGCCGGGCGGGACTTCGTGGTTGATCTCGAATGGCTCGATCGGTACCGATGGGGTCATCAACAGGTGATATTCCTGGTTGAAGTGCTCCAGCTTGGCGGTGAGATCAGCGCGGTCGGCGTAGGCCCGGAACAGATCGATTGCCTGCCAGTGCTCGGCCTTGCGGGCGTCGTCGACGAGGCCCGGGTCGAGCAGTGCCTTGCCGCGCTCGTCGCATTGGGAATAGACCTCGAGAGAGGCCGTGAACCAGAGCCGGCGGAAGATATCGATGGGCGATTCGAAACCGGGATGCACTTCAATGACTTCGGCCCCGAGTTTTTCCAGATTCGTGGCTGCCTCGCGTACACGGGTCGCGATTTCGTCGTTGACCGACGCGTAGCCCAGATCCGCTGAATATGCGATGCGCAGTCCGCGCAGGTCGCAGTCCAGGTCGACGCCCCAGTCATCCGGCTGGCCGTGCACGGCATAGGGGTCGCGGTAGTCATAGCGCCCGATGACGTTGAGCATGCGAGCGGCGTCGCGCGGATGCCGCACGATCGGGCCGATGCTCGACAGCGTCGTCATCTTGGCCGGCGGCCATTGCGGGGTCCAGCCGAAGGTCGGCATGAAGCCGAACACGCCACAGAACGACGACGGGATACGGATCGAGCCTCCCGAGTCGCCTCCCTGATGCAGCACGCCCATGTTCAGCGCGGCCGCCGCGGCCGCGCCGCCCGACGAGCCGCCCGAGGTCAGTCGCGTATCCCACGGATTGCAGGTCGCGCCGAACAGCCGGTTGTCGGTCACGGCCTTCCAGCCGAACTCGGGCGTATTGGTCTTGCCGAGCAATACGGCACCGGCTTCGCGCAGCCGTGTGACCGGCGGCCCATCGAAGTCGCAGTAGGCATCCGATGTGGTGGCCGAGCCTTCACGGCAGGGCATGCCGGCACAGGAGGTCAGATCCTTGAGCGAGACCGGGACGCCGTCGATGGGCGAGCGTTGTTCGCCGCGGCCCCAGCGTCTTGCCGAGGCCTTGGCCGCCTTCTCGGCGCCCTCCCGATCGACGTGGACATAGGCATTCACGGCCTCGTTGAATCGATCGATGCGATCGAGGGCGGCGCGCGTGGCCTCCAGCGGCGAGGCCTCGCCGCTGGCATAGAGCCGTGTCAGGGCGCCGGCGTCCATGTTGCCGAGGTCGGTGTCGTGATCACGCATGAAAGGCTCCTGGCTCAGCGATGGGCATCGCCGATGCAATAGAATTTGGTTTCGAGGTATGCCTCGATGCCGGCGTGCCCGCCCTCGCGGCCGAGGCCGGATTGCTTGACGCCGCCGAAGGGCACCTGGGCGCCCGTGATGTCCATCGTGTTGATGCCGACCATGCCGTAGTCCAGCCCCCGCAGGAATCGACGGATGCGAGCGTCGTCGTGGGTATAGACGTAGCTGGCCAGGCCGTAGATCGTGTCGTTGGCGGCTGCCATGACGGCGTCGTCGTCGTCGAACGGTGCGATCGCGGCCAGCGGACCGAACGCCTCTTCTCGAGCGATGCGCATGGCCGGCGTGAAGTCGGCGATCGTGGTCGGCATGAAGAAATTCGGCCCCGGTGCTTCGTTCTGGGGCCGGCCGAACAGGCGCGCGCCTTGCGCAGCGGCGTCGTCAGCCAGCGCCTGCACGTCGGCGACGGCCTGGCTGTGAATCAACGGGCCGATCGCGGTTGCCTCGTCCAGGCCGTGCCCGACCGGCATCGCGTTCATGCGTTCGACGAAACGAGCGACGAAGGCGTCGTATAGTTTCCGGTGCACGTAGATGCGATTGGCGGCGACACAATCCTGGCCGGAAGTCTGGAATTTGGCGGCGATGGCGTCGTCGACAGCCCTATCGAGATCCACATCGTCGCAGACGATGAACGGCGCGTTGCCGCCGAGTTCCATCGATGTGCACTTGACGGTATCGGCAGCGCCGGCCAGCAACGCGCGCCCCACGTGTGTGGAACCGGTGAACGACAGCGCACGGACGCGCGTATCGGCACAGACTGTCTCGCCGAACGTGCGACCCGAGCCGGTCAGGACGTTGAACTGACCGGCGTCCAGCCCGGCGGCTTCGGCCAGCCGGGCCAGCGCCAGTGCACAGAACGGCGTCTCACTGGCCGGATTGACCACTGTCGTGCAGCCGGCGGCGATCGCTGCGCCGACCTTGCGGGTGATCATGGCCAGCGGGAAATTCCAAGGCGTGATGATGGCCGCCACGCCGACCGGCTCGCGTCGCGTGCCCAGTGCCAGGGTCGGCGCTTCCGGGGGGATCGCGGTGCCCTCGATGCGTCGTGCCTCTTCGGCGAACCAGCGCAGAAAACTGGCCGCATAATCCACCTCGCCGCGGGCCTCGTCGATCGGCTTGCCCTGTTCCCGCGTCATCATCTCGGCCAGGGGGTCGCGATGACGGCACATGCCGTCGTACCAGGCCAGCAGCGCCTCCGCGCGGTCGCCGGCCGTGCTGTGTCGCCAGTCGGCAAAGGCCGCGACGGCGGCATCGATGCCGGCTTGCATTGTCGGGCTGTCCAGATCGGGCACCTGGCCCAGAGTTTCACCGTTGGCCGGATCGGTGACCGCCGTGCGTGCGCCGGATCCCGCGGTCTGCCATTGGCCACCGAGGTAGGCGTTTTCCATCCACAAGCTCAAAGTGCGGGCGGGTCCGGGGAATTGACGTCGCGCACACTAACAGCCCGCCCGCGCGCCGCAGATCCGGGCAGTTACTTATGTGCGCGTGCTCTCGTAGCGCCTGCGTTTGGGCGTTGGCGGGTCGGCAGTTGGCTTGTCGGACGTGGGCCGGTCAGGGGCAAGATGGTCGTATCGACGGCGTATCAACGTCTGGCGCTGGCCCGGCATCATGGGCCTCAGAGTTGCCATTGCAGCACGACCGCAGTCGAGATCAGCAGCGCCATCGCTTGATGGAAGGCCACGACCGCGCCCGGCGCCTTGGGTTTGAGATTGACAGCCTGGAAGACGATAAAGCCGATGGCGAGCTGTGCCAGACAGAGAATGAAGGCGACCGGGTAGGTCGGGGCATACCAGCCCAGCGTGCCGAGCGTGAGCAAGCCGGCAAGGCCGTGCAGCGCAAAGATCCACTGCGGTTTCTTCCGAGGGGTGGGGGCGAATGCGCCGATCGGCTCGCCGAAGCCGCGGCCGCCGGTCACCACGCCGCCCATGAAGATCGAAAAGAGCAGCGCATGCGTCGGCACGATGATCTTCAGATACAGGCCGAGTCCGATGTCGTTATAGGCCAGCGGGACGAGATAGGCGAAGAAGACCAGATATGCCAGCAGCCCGTGGATGCCGTGCACTATCGACGGCGCACGGCCGGCCAGGACATGTAGTACGCCCATGCCGAACAGCGCGGTCGCGACGATCATGCCGAGGCCGAGCGCCATTTCGTAGCTCGGATCCACGATCACCAGGGCCACGCCGACCAGGCCGACTGCGGTGGCCACCACGCGGTGGGCGGCCTCCGGGTCGCCGCGTAGCGTGAGCACCAGAATGTTTTTGGTGTACGGCCAGCGCGTGCCGAGGGCCAGGCCGAAGCCGAAGCCCTCGACGATGCTGCCAAGCATGATCAGCACGGCCGCGAAGACGATCTGGGTGAACAGCAGGCCGTGGGCGATCGAGGCCCGCAGGCCTTCGACATCGCGAAAGCCTTCCCACAGGCCGAGCAGCACGGCGAACGCCAGTGCGGCGCCGATGGTCAGGCCGACCGCACGCACCAGCCATGTGATCTCGCCGTCGACGACGTGATAACGGTTGTCGGAATCGGGCGCCTGCTGCGTATCCGTGGCCATGACCTATCACCTGGTAACCGGAACATTCTGTCTGGGCGCAGCGTCCCGCGCCGCCGCAATAATGCTTTGGTTGTATACGCCAGGCAACCTCGAGCCGGATGCATCGTGCCATCCGTTGCCCCGAACGGCCTCGTTGCGCGACGGCGAGACGCCGGCGGCGGATGGAACCGTCTGGTTTTCAGTGCACGGTCGGCGAGCTTTCGTCCGGGTTGTCGATGAGTGCCTCGATATCGGCCGGCGTGAAGACATATTCGGTGTTGCAGAAATGGCACTGCGTGGCGAGCTGGCCCTGTTCGGCGATCACGCTGCGCAGTTCGTCTGCGCCGAGCTGGTGCAGGGCCGCGCCGAAACGCTCGCGCGAACAGGTGCAGGCAAAGACCAGCGGCGCCGGGTCGAACAATCGGGTGTGCTCTTCGTGAAAGAGCCGGAACAGCACATCGCGCGAGGGCAGGCCCGTCAGCTCGTCGTCGGTCAGCGTATCGGCCAGATGGTTGAGCCGGGCCCAGGCATCGGTATCCGCGACGCGCTCGTCCGACGGCAATTGCTGTAGAAGCAGACCGGCGGCGTTGTCGTCGTCGGCGGCCAGCCAGACTCGGGTCGGCAACTGTTCGGACTGCGCGAAATAGGCCTCGATGCAGCCCGCGATGGTCGTCGCCTCGAGCGGCACGATGCCCTGGTAGCGTCGACCCTCGCGCGGATCGAGCGTGATCACGATGCGACCGTCGCCGAACAGTTCGGCCAGCGTCGCGCCCTCGAGTTCGGCCCAGGCCTGGTTGTCCAGGCGTGCGATGGCACGCAAGCGTTGGGCCCGTTCGTGGTTGCCGGGGTTCGATTCGGCCATCAACAGCGACAGCGGGCCATTGCCCCGAATCTCGACGCTCAGCGTGCCGTCCAGCTTCACGGTGGCCGTGAGCAGCGCACAGGCAGCCATGAGCTCGCCGATCAGGTGCTGGATCGGCGCCGGATAATCGTTGTGGGCCAGCACGTCCTGGTAGGCACCGGCCAGCTGCGCGATTTCGCCGCGCACCGCCGTGTCGTCGAACAGAAAACGCTGCAGTTGATCGGAAGCCATGATGCGCTCGCTCGAATCGAGTGGGGATTGCCCGTTGATATGCGCGCGCTTTGCTCCGGATTCAATGCGCGGTGAGTACGGCCAGCCGGCGCTCGGTCTCCTGCCAGAGCCGGGCGGCCAGGGCCATGTCGGCCCCGGCGCGCGAACTGGCGACCGGTTGGCGATCGACGACGTACTCGCCCTGGAACGCAGCGGCCTCGGGCGCGCGTGCCAGCCAGATGCCGGTGTCTGCGCCGCGTTTGCTGTCGATGAAGGTATTGCCCAACAGCTTGCGCACGGGGCGCGGCAATTCGGCCCAGATGCCGGTGGCGACCGCGCCGGGATGGAAACAGTTGGCGGTGATGCCGCTGTCACCGACCCGTCGTGCCAGCTCACGCGTGAAAAGCAGGTTTGCCAGCTTGGCCTGGGCATAGGCCTGTAGCGCCATCCAGTGGCGGTTCGGCTGGTCGAAGGTGGCCGGACGTATCCGTCCTATCTTGTGGGCCACCGACGAGGTGACGACCACGCGCGCATTCTCGGCGCTCGCCAGACAGCTCTGTAGCTGCTGGGTCAGGCGGAAATGGCCGAAATGCATGACGCCGATCATCGTCTCCAGGCCGTTATCCAGCGCCCGCGTGCCGTGTGTATAGAGCCCGGCATTGAGGATCAGCACATCCAGCGCGGGTATCTGTTCGCGAATCCGGGCGGCAAAGCGGTCGACGTCGTCCAGATCGCCGAGGTCCAGGGCCATGGCCTGGATGGCGACATCACCGTGGGCCTGCCGAATCGTCTCGGCCGCGGCCTGCGATCGCGCCAGATCGCGTGAGGCGATGATCACCTGATCGCCGTCGGCGGCCAGTGTGGCGGCCATTTCGCGGCCGATGCCGCTGTTCCCTCCGGTGATCAGGATGTGTCGCGCCATGATCGAAGCCTGCGAAGCGATACGCTGTCTTCGACTATACACACCGCGCGCCTCGATGATGCGGCCGTCAATATCGCCGCGCCCCTCGCGTGCTGGCTCGGGGCGGGCGTATCAGGATCTGTCTGCCTCGGCCTCGGTGTCCGGCTTGGCGAGATCGCCGGGCAGATGCGGTGTTTCGCCGATGACATCACGAATGTAGGCCAGCTGTACGACCACGGCGATGACCAGCGCAATCGGGGTGGCGAGTGCGACGCCAAGCACGCCGGCGACGGCGCCGCCCAGCACCTGGACGGACAACAGAAAGCCGGGCGCGATCGAGACCGCGCGTTTCTGGATCAGTGGGGCCAGCAGATAGCCTTCGATGATGTGTAGCCCGATATAGAGCGAGCCCACGTAGATCATCGGCCAGTAGCCGTGCAGTCCGGCCACCAGCAAGGCCGGCACTGCCGAAACCAGGGCGCCGAGATATGGGATGAACGTCAGCAGCCCGGCCGACAGGCCGAGCAGGAAGGCGAACGGGATACCGATCACGGCCAGACCGGCGGCGCTGGCCACGGCGACAACGCTCATCGAGACGACGCGTCCGGTGAGCCAGCGCCGCACGGCATCGGTGGCCTCGTTGGCGATGTCCTTGGCCCGGTCGCGCTGCGTGGGGGGGAACAATCGCATCAGCCCGTCGCGATAGAGTGCCGGCTGCAGAGCCAGATACACGCCGATGATCAGGATCACGAAGGTATCGGTCAGCGTGGTCAGGGTCACCGACGCGGCGTTGGACAACTCGCTGGTCAATTGTTCGCCCAGGGTGTCGGGGCGGTCGGAGGCCTGCTGGCTCGATAACAGCGAGCCGTCGAGCAGATGCTCGGTGATCTGATACTGATCCAGCTTGCTCTGCAGTTTGTCGATGGACTGGGCGACCTGGGTCTTGAGTTTCGGTGCCTGCGAGGCGATGTTGATCGCGCCGATCGCGATCGAAAAGCCCAGCACCAGTGCCAGTACCGAGGTGGTGATCACCACGGCCGTATGGCGGCCCCACGGAATGATGCGTTGGGTCAGGCGCGCCAGGCCATCGAGTCCCACCGCGACCAGGAATGCCGCAAAGATCAACAGGGCCGCATGCGCGACGGTCTGGGCAAACCAGGCGATCGTCAGCACGGCCAGGGCACAGGCCGAGACCACGAGGCTGCGACGCCAGAAGGCAGAGAGCGACATGCGCGTCGCGTTCTCGTGATCGGATGTGTCCATGAAATGGCTCCGTGCGGCCAACGGGCGAGTGCCCGATATGCGGGCATTGCATCCTGCCGGGCGCCGCGATTCAACCCGGGTTCCTACGGGCCCGTGACGTCGCCTCGGCGTGTGGCTGGTGATCGGGCCTCGATCGCTCGGACATGGGCGCCGTCGTGAGGCCGTGGCACACTTTGGCCCCGATCCGGACAGGACCCGACGACAATGCGCCAACAGGCCGGCGACGCGAGCCCGCAAGACGTGACTTTACGCCGAATTCTCGCGCTGGCGGTACCGGCGCTCGGCGTGCTCGCCGCCGAGCCGCTCTATGTACTGATCGATACCGCGGTCGTCGGTCATCTGGGCGCGTTGCCGCTGGCCGGGCTGGCGCTGGGCGGCACGATGCTGTCGGTCATGACCAGTCAGTTGACGTTTCTGTCGTATGGCACCACGGCACGGACGTCGCGGCTCTACGGCGCGAATCGGCGTGCCGAGGCCGTGGCCGAGGGCACGCAGGCCAGCTGGCTGGCGGTGGCCGTGGGGCTGCTCGTTGTCCTGCTCGGCGAGTTCTTCGCTCACGACCTGTCGATGCTGCTGGCCGGAAAGTCCGATGTGGCCGCGGCCTCGGCCGAATGGCTGCGGATCGCGCTGCTCGGCGCGCCGGCGATTCTCGTCACACTGGCCGGCAACGGCTGGATGCGCGGCGTGCAGGACACGATCCGGCCCCTGCGCTATGTGCTGGCGGCCAATGTCATCTCGGCCATCGCCTGCCCGGTCCTGGTCTATCCAATGGGCTTCGGGTTGGCCGGTTCGGCGATCGCCAACGTGATTGCGCAGTATATTTCGGCCGTGTTGTTCATCACCGCACTCGCCCGCGAGCGTGCGTTCGTGGCCCCGAGCGTCTCGGTCATGCGGGCGCAGATGGTGCTTGGCCGCGATCTGATCCTGCGTAGCGCCTCGTTCCAGATCTGTTTTCTGTCGGCGGCGGCGGTCGCGGCCCGCAGCTCGGCCGCAGCGGTCGGGGCGCACCAGATCGTCTATCAGCTCTGGGTCTTCCTGTCGCTGACCCTCGATTCGCTGGCGATCGCGGCGCAGGCGCTGATCGGCGCGGAGCTGGGAGCTGATCGTACCCGTCGGGCGATACGGGTCGCCTGGCAGATCACCGCATACTCGTTCGCTTTCGGCTGTGGACTCGGGCTGCTGTTTGCCGGCGGTTATTTCGTGTTACCGCCGCTGTTCACGTCGGATCCGGCCGTGCTGGCGCAGATCCCCCATGCCTGGTGGCTGTTCGTGGTACAGCAGCCGATCGCCGGGATCGTGTTCGCCCTCGACGGCGTGCTGCTCGGCGCCGCGGATACCCGGTTTCTACGTACAACGACACTGGCAGCCGCGCTGCTGGGCTTCCTGCCGTTGATCTGGTTGTCGTGGGTCTTCGGCTGGGGGCTGACCGGCATCTGGATCGGGCTGACCGTCTTTCTGCTGGCTCGTCTGGTGGCCACGGTCTGGCGTACCCGCTCCGGCGTCTGGGCGGTCGGCGGCGCCGGCTGAGCCGTCGGACCGCCGTGCGGGCGTCAGTGCTCGGGGGCAGGTGTTTTCTTGCCGTTCTGGGGCCGGTCCGCCGCGTCATCGGTTACGCGATCCGTCTGTTCGATGAAGGCCGCGACGTTGGCGTGGAGCTTGTCCAGGGCCGGCTTGTGGGCATAGACCATATGGCCTGATGCATAGCCGTGATAGCTGATGTTGTCGGCCAGTCGTTTCGGGATCGGCAGGTGATGCATCTCGTAGAGGGCGGTGAAGAACGGCGTGGCCAGATCGTAGTAGCCGACGTTGAGCATGACCTTGAGGCCCGGGTTGATCTTCAGCGCGGTGGCCAGATCCGGCATGACGTTGACCGGCCCCTGGCTTGGCTTGGCGGCGCCGGGCGGCTGATGCGAGAAATCCCAGTCGTTCCACAGGCCGGTGACCGGGCGATACGCCATGTCCGCGTGATAGTTCAGCGTATTGCGAACATAGCTGTTGAAGGTGGCGACATACGCCGAGGACAGGCCGGCCGACTGCGGATCGTACTGAGCGCCCTGAGACAGCGGGTCGAGACTGGGCCCGGCAAAGCGCGTGTCGAGCCGGCCGGTGGTGTCGTTGGCATCGGCCAGTAGATTCTTCTCGAACTCGGCGCCGTTGACACGCAGGTCGGCTTTCTTCCAGTAGTCGACCGGCAGGCCCGTGAACTCGTGCAGCTGCGCGGCGATCTTCTGTTTTCGATCGTCCGCCAGGGTGTTGCCGGCGACGAGCGCATCCAGATACGGGCCGGTGGCAAAGTTCTCGACGCGATCTAGAAACGGCTTGAGCCGGGCCGGCTTCGGGCCCGGCAGCTTGTCGTGGTACCAGGCCGTGGCGGCGTAACTGGGCAACGCCAGCGCATAGGGCAGCGGCTGACCGGGATTGTCTTCGGGGCCGTCGATCGACAGGTCGAAGTTCAGGATCTGGGACAGCAGAATCACACCGTTCAGATCGATGTTGTCTTCACGCGCGAGCTGGTTGGCCAGAATGGCCGAGCGGGTCGTGCCATAGGATTCGCCGAACAGGTATTTCGGCGAGTTCCACCGATCGTAGCGGGTGATGAACCGCGTGATGAACTGGGCGAAGGCATCGGCGTCGCCATCGACGCTGTAGAAATGCTTCTTGCGCTTTTTCATCAGCGCATCGCGATCGCCGTCCTGCGGTGTCTCGGCGATCAGCCGCGAAAAACCGGTGCCGGGCGCATCGACGAATACCAGGTCCGAGGCATCCAGCAACGAGTCCGGATTGTCGGCGAGCGTATAGGGGGCTGCCGGTGTGTGCGCATCATCGCGCGTGATGACCCGTTTGGGGCCGAACGCCCCCATGTGCAGCCACATCGAGGCCGAGCCCGGGCCGCCGTTGTAGATGAAAGTGATCGGTCGTTTCCCGGGATCCGCGCCTTTCTTGAAATAGGCGACATAGAACAGGCGGGCGGTCGGCACGGCTTCCTGATCGCCGCTGCCGTGCAGGGTCAGGGTACCGGTCCGGCTCGTGTAGTCGATCGTCTGGCCGTCGATCGTGATACGACCGTCGCTCTGCGCGGTCTTTTCCTTGGCCAGCGCGTCCATGTGGGCCACGATCTGGCCGGCCGGGGTATCGGAGGCGCTCGTCTTGTCGGATGACGGGGCTGGTTCGTCAGACCAGGCCGGCCCGGCCAGGGACAGCGTGGTCGCCAGAACACCGAAGACGGCCGGAACGAAGCGCGAGGTGGGCATGGGCAATCCTTGTCGAGACGATCGATGAAGCAGCCCGCCTCGATGCAAGAAATACGCCGCCACCCGCGCCGTTGGCGATGGAGGCGCGGGTCGTCGTCAGACGCTCGACGTCAGTCCGCCGTCGACGAATATGTTCTGTCCCGAGACGAAGTTCGAGGCCGGTGAGCACAGATAGATCAATGTGCCGACCAGTTCCTCGAGCTGGCCCCAGCGGGCGGCCGGTGTGCGTTGTGTCAGCCAGGCATCGAAATCCGGATCCTGCCAGAGCGCCGTGTTCATGTCGGTCTGGAAATAACCGGGCGAGATGCAGTTGACCTGGATGTTGTAGCGGGCCAGATCGGCGGCCATGCCCTTTGTGAGCATGGCGACCCCGCCCTTGGAGGCGGCATAGGGCACGATCGTCTCACGCGCCAGCATCGACTGTACCGACCCGAGATTGATGATCTTGCCGGCTCCGCGTTCGGACATGGCCGCAGCTAGGGCATGGGCGACATAGAACGCGCTGGACAGATTGGTGGCCAGCAGCCGGTCCCAGTCTGCCGGTGCGAATTCAGCGAACGGCGCCCGCTTCTGCAGGCCGGCGTTGTTGACCAGAATATCCGGCACGCCCTGGCGCCCGATCAGGGCGTCGACGCCGGCCTGGACGGCTTCGGCGTCGGTGATGTCGAAGGTGGCGTAGGTCACCTCGGTGCCGGTGCGCTCGGCGAGTCGGCTGGCGGCCTCGGCGAGCGCTGCTGCATCGCGACCGTGCAGCACCACGCGCGCGCCGCGCTCGGCCAGCCCGGTGGCCAGGGCCTGGCCGAGCCCGCGCGAGGAGCCGGTGACCAGCGCCAGCCGGTCGGTTACATCGAAAAGCGTATCGGTCATGGCAGGCCCTTGGATCGTATCGTTTGCGAGAACGTGATCGTTTGGAAAATCACATATTATTAACCCGGCATAAAAATAGATGATTTTTCGGGTTGATAACGCGCGTGTGCGACAGCACGCGCGCCACGGCCAACGGCCGTGAAGCCATTGAAAATAAAAAGACGGACAAGTGCCGGCATTTCTTTCGATGGCGTTGAAAACAGCTGACGTCGTCAGCTGTTTTGGTGCCGGATTAATAGAAAAGCAGGAACAGACCACAGGCCATGGCGAAGCCGACGAGTGACTCCAGGGCCTGTTGGACGGTCCAGGTCTTGAGCGTTGTCGCGACATCCATGCCCATCAGCCGGCCGACCAGCCAGAAGCCGGAATCGTTGACGTGCCCGGCGAAGACCGAGCCGGCAGCCGAGGCGAAGACGACGGCGACCACCTGCATGGCGCTGTAGTCACCGCTGATCACCGCGGGTGCCATCAGGCCCGAGGCCGTGACCAGAGCAACGGTCGCCGAGCCCTGGGCCAGGCGCAGGGCAACCGCAACCACATAAACCGCCACGATGACCGGCAGCCCGATGTCATCGAGTGAATGAGACAGTGCGTCACCGATACCCGAGGCCTTCAGGACACCGCCGAACATGCCGCCCGCGCCGGTGATCAGCACGACCGAGCAGATCGACGGTAGCGATGAGTCGAGAATGCGTTCGATATCGGCCGGGCGCCTGCCGCGTCGCCAGCCGAGCATATAGGTCGCCGCGAGTACCGATATCAGCAACGCCACCGGCGTGTTGCCGAACAGCTGGACCAGCTTGAACCACGTCGCGTTTTCGTCGAACCAGCCGAGGTTGGCACCGAAATCGAGTGCGGTGTTGGCGAAGATCAGAACCAGCGGGATCAGGAGCAGGCCGAGCACCGTGCGCAGCGAAGGCGGGTTCTCGATCGCCTCGCGATCGGCCTCGCCGAATAGATCGGCTGCCACGCGAAACGGATGACGACCGGCGGCAATACGCGCCCAGAGATACCCCGAGATCAGCCACATGGGAAACGCGAGCACCACACCTGTCGCGAGCACCAGACCGGGGCTGGCGTTATAGAAATCGATCGCGGAAACCGGCCCCGGATGCGGGGGCACGAATACGTGCATGACCGAAAAGGCCGCGGCGGCCGGCAGGCCATAGAGCAGCAACGGCCCATCCAGACGTCGGGCAACGGCGAAGATGATCGGCAGCATCACTACCAGGCCGGCATCGAAGAAGATCGGAAAGCCCATGAACAGCGAGGCCAGACCGAGCGCGAAGGGCGCCCGTCGCTCGCCGAAGAGCGCGACCATGCGATCGGCCAGCATCTGGGCGCCGCCGGATTGTTCGACCAGCTTGCCGAGCATGGCGCCGAAACCGACCAGCAGCGCCACCTTGGATAACGTGTCACCGAAGCCGCTCAGCAGGACAGGCACGATCTGATCGGGCGGGATGCGGGTAGCGAATGCGGTCGCCAGGCTGATCATCGTCAGGGCGACAAAGGCATGTACCCGGAACCGGATGATCAGCAGCAGCAGCAGTGCGACCGCTGCCGCGGCGATCATCAGAAGCGGACCGGTCGTCAGGGTCTGTGTCCATTCATCCATGCGCGGAGATCTTCATGACGGAGCGAGACGGGTAGCGTGCGCGACACCCTATCGTGAAACCGATTCCATGCTCTTCATCTTTTGGTCTTAGGCCCGCCTTGCGGATCGGATGGGTTCGGCCGGCGATAACGCCGGACCCATCGCCAGACGATATAGCCGGCCACCACGACAGCGACCAGCGTGCACAGGACGTACATGCCGACCGGGCCGAATCGCTCGATCAGGGCGTGGAAGCGTTGGCCGAACCAGTACACGCCGAACCCCCAGACTGCGACCCAGAGCGCCGCGCCTATCGCGTTGTACAGAGTGAACTTGGCGGCAGGCATACGTGCGATGCCGGCCACGATGCCGTTGAGCTGGCGCAGCCCGACGAAGAAACGGGCAACGAGCACGATAGCGCCGCCGCGCCGGACGAAAAAAGCCTCGATGCGCGCCAGGCGGGCATCCGTGATGCCGATGCGTTCACCGTAGCGCACCACCACACGTCGGCCGCCGAAGCGGCCGATGGCATAGCCGATATTGTCCCCGATCACGGCACCGGCCCAGGCCGCGATGAGCAGCGTGAGAATCGGCAGTTTGCCCTGCGAGGCCAGCAGGGCGGCCGAGATCAGGGCTGTCTCACCGGGGACCGGAATGCCGAAATCCTCGATGAGGATCAGCAGGAATATGGCCCAGGGGCCGTAGTCGCTGATGACTTGGCTGATATCGGGCATGTCGGACTCGGCGTGCTGGGCGCGATGCCGCGAGGCGAGGCCGCACGGTGTGGGTAAAGGGCTCGGTAACAGGATCTGGCAATTGGCGGACCGCCAGGCCGCTACGCAAACCGCGGGGCGATGCCGCACGGCGTGCAACGGCAGTGCGTCACGCCGCGAGACGATAGCGCACGCGGCGTGAAGATGCATCGCATGCGCCCCGAGGGGCCATCGCGGGCCGGACGATCGGCGAAGCCGAAGCGGGCATCACGATCGTCCGACCGTCGGCTGTCATGTACCAAGCTCGAACCGAAAAAGCCGCGGCAACCGCGGCTTTTTCGGTCGGTCGCACGTCGTCTACCAGATCTCGACGCGCTTTTTCGGCGGACGGACCATGGCATCGCCCGGCTTGCAGTCGAACGCCTTGGCGAAGGCGGGCATGTTCGACGGCGCTCCGATCGCGCGATAGGTCATCGGTGAGTGCGGGTCGGAGTTGAGTTGCACGGCCAGTGCCTTGGGCCGGCTATGGCCACGCCAGACCCGGGCCCAGGCCATGAAGAAACGCTGGTCCTGGGTATAGCCGTCGATCTTGCGCTTGGCCTCGGTGGGATCCGCGGCCAGGGCTTTCTGCAATGCATCGTAGGCCAGTGTCAGGCCGTCGAGATCGGCGATGTTCTCGCCAAGCGTCAACTTGCCGTTGACGTGCACGCCCGGTTTGCCGGGGATTGGTGTGTACTGGTTGAACTGATCGACCAGCTTGGCGGTGCGTGCATCGAAGGCCTTGCGATCGGCGGCGGTCCACCAATCGTTCTGGTTGCCGTCGCCGTCGAACTGGCTGCCCTGATCGTCGTAACCGTGGCTCGACTCGTGCCCGATGACGGCACCGATGCCGCCGTAGTTCACTGCGTCATCGCCGTGAGCGTAGAAGAAGGGCGGCTGCAGGATTGCGGCCGGGAAGTTGATGGTGTTGTCCGTCGGATTGTAATAGGCGTTGACGGTCTGCGGCGTCATGCCCCAGCGCTGGCGATCACGCGGCTGGCCGACATAGGCCATCTCGTAGTCGTGGTTGAACTTCGCCGCACGCGTCATGTTGCCGTAGAAATCGTCGGCCTGGATCGACAGCCCTTTCCAGGAGCGCCAGTGTTCCGGGTAGCCGATCTTGGCCAGGAACTTGGACCACTTGTCGAGCGCCTTGTCCTTGGTGGTGTCGCTCATCCAGTCGTTGTTCTGGATCCGGGTCTTGAGCGCGGCGCGAATGTTGTCGACCAGTTCTTCGGCGCGAGCCTTGGCCTGCGGCGGGAAATACTTGGCGACATAGAGCTGGCCCAGTCCCTGACCCATGGCGCTGTTGACCGCATCCAGCGATTGTTTCCAGCGTGGCTTCTGCTGCGGCTGGCCGTTGAGTTCGGTGCCGTAGAAGGCAAAGTGCGCATCGCGATATCGCTTGGCCAGCAGCGGGGCGGCATCGTCGATCGTGTGCGCGGTGAGATAGGCCTTCCATTCATCGATCGAGGCATTGGCCAACAGCCGCTCGAATTCGGCGAAGAACTTGGGCTCGGAGAGCGAGAACCCTTTCTTGATATCGGCCCCCTGAGCCGCCCAGAACGCTTTCCAGTCGAAATGCGGCGTCGCCTTGTTCGCCTCGTCGAGTGTGACGAAGTGGTACTGGTTGTCCGGATCGCGCATCGCGACCTGTGACAGTGAGTGCTTGGCCAGTTTCGTCTCGAACGCCATGGCCGCCTCGGCATGGTGGGCGGCTTCGTCGTCGCTCTGGCCGATGAGCGAGAACAGCTTCGTCAGATAGGCGACATAGGCCTGACGCTGTTCAGCGTAGTCCTTGTCGGTGTAGTACTTCGGCGTCGGTAGGGACAGGCCGCCCTGGTAGACGTACGCGATGACCTGCTTGGCGTTCTTGTAGTCCGGGCTGGCATCCATGGAAAAGACCTGCCCCTGGCCTTCGGCGAAGGCCAGGGTCAGATACCGAGCGATCGCATCACGGGAATCCAGCGCCTGAATCCTGGCCAGCCGGGACTTGACCGGGGTATCGCCGGCCTTGTCGATGGCCGCGGTATCCATGGCCGAGGCATAGAGATGACCGATCTGGGTCTCGACACTGTCGGCATCCGCCGTGCCGGCCGTCTTTTCAGCGGCTTCGACGATCGTGTGCTGGTCCTTCAGGCTCTTCTCGGCGAGCTCGTTGAACGCACCCCAGCGGGTATGGTCGTCGGGAATCGGGTTGGCGGCGATCCACTTCGCGTTCACGAAGTCATCGAGGTTCTGGCAGACGTTGGCGTCGGTATCCAGCTCACTCGTGTCGAACACATTTTTGGCGACCGACATATCGGTCTTCGCGGCCGGGGCGTCGCTTTCGGGTGGGCTTTCGTTGCCCTGGGCCATCGCCACGCCGTTGAGACACATCAGGCCGAGGGCCACGGCCGTCGGCCGCAGGAAATCACGCGTCATAATCAATCCGTTGTTGTGCGAGTGCATCGGCCGCCGCCGACGATGAACGAGCAGAACAAGCATTGCTCGTGCCAAGGCGGCATTCTGGCACGTCAGGCGTGCGCGCATCGGCCGACGATGGTCGCAAACTATCGCTGATGGGGCAGCGATGGGCGAGCCGGGATATCAACGGACAAAAAATACCCGGCGCGGTGGCCGGGTATGTCACGAGCGTACTCGAGCACGCTCGAGTTCGATCACATGATCAGCGTGCGGCCTCGGCAGCCGGCACTGTCGTCGTCTGGGCCACGCTCTGCGTCTGCGCCAGGTTGGCGGCGACCAACGGCATGGCCATGGCAGCGGCCACCAGGCCGACGACAACGATGCTGTTCACGATATTCAGCTTCACGGTATTCATGGCGAAAACTCCTCGAAAGCAGGTACCCGGGGCGCGCGGACGCTCGGGGTACCGGTCGGCGCACAGCTGACGAGAACGCGAAGAGGTCGTGCCCGCTCAGTCGACGCCGAAGATTGAGATCAGAAACAAGAAAAACCTCTAGGGGACAAGCCCGATGTCGACCGGCTGCAACCGATATCGAATGCACCGAATGCAATAACGAAGGTCACAAGAAGGCATGCCGTCCTGAACGGCTTTTTTATGCATCCTCAGCCTGTCGACGGGCGCGATTCTACGCCGAAAGTCTCATATGGCAATAGCTGCCGATAAAAAAATTGAAGACAGGATAACGCCATTTAAAATCAATCGTTTGGCGATAAGAAAGGCGGCGTTTCGGCTATTCCGATGCCCCGTGTGGCGGGAATCGCGCCTTCATCGGGCCGCGGCTGCCGTGCCACGCGCGGTTCCGGCACGGGCATCGATTGAAAAAACCGATGTTATCGATAAGAAAGACGGATGGAGGTAACCGGGTCTTGTTGCCCCATCGATGCAGATCATCGCCGCTCTGAACGTGGGCCGTGTGTCGAGGTGTCTGCAAAACGATCATCGTCAATCGGCGAAGATGAATACGAGACAGGCGGCTGTCAGAGCGCCCATGACGCGGTTGAACCAGTGCCAGGCGCGATCGGTGCGCAACAGGCCGGCGAGGGCGCGTCCGAAGCCGGTCCAGAACGACAGACAGGGCAATCCGACGACGCTCATCGTGAGGACGAGGAGGGTGGCGTCTCGCCAGAGCAGGCCATCGGCCGGCATGAACGATGCGCCCAGCGTCAGGCCCATGACCCAGACTTTCGGGTTGGCGTACTGGAAAGCGGCGGCCTCCCAGAACGACAGCGGGCGCGTGTGCTCGTGCTGATCCAGTCGGGGCGGCGGTGCGCTGGCGATGCGCCAGGCCAGATACAGCAGATAGGCCCCGCCGGCCAGCCGGAGAGTCCATTGCAGCGGCGGCCAGGCCTGGAATAGTGCGCCGAGCCCGGCGATCACGGCGAAATAGAGAGTGGCGCTGCCGATGATGATGCCGGCGATATGCGGCAGCGTCCGGACATAACCATGACGCGCGCCCGAAGCCGTGAGCATGACGTTGTTGGGCCCGGGGGTGCCGACCGCCGATACCGCGAACAGCCCGAGCGCAAGCCAGGGAATACTCGTGATCATGCGGGATCTCCTCGAAGATGGGATGTTCGAAAGCCGACAGGGCCGAAAGATCTCGATTGTATGGGTAACAATTCAGAGTTTTGTGTCTATATTCGGCGTTTCTAGTAAGATAAATGACGTTGAGAAGCCGTCAATGAGTTTATTGTACCCATGACAATCTGGACGCCCGATTTATCCGGGGATGGCCCGCGGTATCGTCAGATCGCGAGAGCGATCGCCGATGCCATCGATTCGGGCGCGCTGGCCACCGGCGAGAAGCTGCCGCCCCAGAGACGGCTCGCCCATGCGCTGGGCGTGACGCCGGGCACTGTGACACGTGCTTACGCCGAGGCCGAAAAGGCCGGCCGGGTGGTTGCGCGCGTAGGGAGCGGAACCTATGTCGCCGAGCCGGGGACACAGGATTTCACCCAGATTCGAGTCGATCGCGGTACGTCCGATGTCATCGATCTCGGCCTGGCGCTGCCGCCGCCGCTGGCCGTGCGGGACAGTGGCTTCGCGCGTGCCCTGTCGGCAATGCCTGCCGATGCCACGCTGTGTGCAACGGCTCTGGATTATCAGCCGCCGGACGGAATGGCGCGCCATCGCACGGTCTACGCCGAGTGGATGACAGCGCTCGGATTACCGGTCGCCGCCGACGAGCTGATCGTCAATCTCGGCGGGATGAACGGCATCTTTGCCGCGCTCAGTGCGTGTCTCCAGCACGGTGAACGAATCGCCGCGGAGCGGCTCACCTATCCGGGGCTGATCAGCGTGGCGGCCCAGCTGGGCCTCAAGACCGTGCCGCTCGCGCACGATGGCGACGGCCTCGACGTCGACGCGCTGGCCGCGCGGCATGCGCGTCAGCCGTTCTCGGCGCTCTATGTCATGCCCGAGCACCAGAATCCGACGACGACGCGGTTGTCGGAAGAGCGACGCGCGGCGCTCGTCGACTTCGCGCGCGCGCATGATGTCTGGCTCATAGAAGACACCGTGCAGTTCCTGCCTGAAGCCGAGCGGGGGACGCCGCTCTATCGGCTTGCACCCGAGCGCACCATCCTGTTGTTCTCGATCTCCAAGATGCTGGGCGGCGGCCTGCGCTCGGGCGTGATGCGGGTGCCGCCCGTATTGCATGCACGCGTGGAGACCGTGATACGCAACGTGAGCTGGATGCCGCCGCCGCTTATCGTCGGCCTGGTCTGTCGCTGGATCACATCCGGCGATGCCGATGCCGTGCTCGCCGCGCAATGGGACGAGTTGGCCGAGCGACGGCGGATGACGCACGAAGCGCTTCCGGGGATCGATGTTGCCACGCGCGCCGGGGGATTCTTCGCCTGGATACGCTTGCCGCCGGGCCAACGTGCCGCTGCCACCGCAACACGGCTTGCCGCACAGGGCGTACGCGTGACGGCCGCGGAGTCGTTCTGTCTCGGCAGTGAGGCGGCGCCACAGGCGCTGCGTCTGTGTTTCAGTGCTGCGCCTGACCGCGCTGAACTGGTTCGTGCCCTGGCGATCGTCAACCAGACGATCGCGTCACCGCCGGCCGGGGCATGGCAGACGATCTAGGTTTTCAGTCCCGTCATATGATGGGTTGCACGTGAAACGCAGGCGCGCCGGGCTTTTCAGGCAGGCAGCCAGATATCGCGCAGACCGCCGTCGCGGCCGGTGACGGGGTCGGTCTGCGGACAGGGCACGCCGGCGATCCGCAGACGGGCTTTTTCGATGTCGGCGTGGCCGCTACGGCAAAGATCCCAGTCCGGCTGGCCCACCGGATAACCGCCGACGAGCAGGAAATCCTGACTGGCTTCGATGCGGCAATGGCCGGTACCTGCAGGCAGAATGACGACATCGCCGGCCCGAATCGTGATCTGTTGGCCCGCTTCACCGCCAAGCTGCAGTCGCGCGCTGCCGGTGGCAACGGCCAACACCTCGTGCGCGGTCGAGTGATAGTGGTGATAGTCGAATACGCCACCGCGCCATTGCGGCGGCCAGTCGTGATGGGCCAACAGCCGCTCAAGCGCGGCGGCCGGGGCGCTTTCACTCGCGGCCAAAACGGCGTGGTGCATGACGACGGGCCAGGCGTTATTCGGTGTACGTCCGTCATCGTCGAAGGTGAGCGTGTCGAACGCCATTGCGGGCATGGGTGTTGATACACGGGCCATGCTCAACTCTGTGCCAGTCCGAAGCCATTGTCGAGACGGTGCAAGTCAAATGGGCTGGATGAGGGGATCTGTCGTGGCGGTGTTCCGGGCGGTGCTCATCGTCACCTCGGCGTGCCCGGTACGGCGCCACTGCGATCGACAGGCGATGCGACGCTTGTCACAACGATGGGCATAACGGGCCGCGATTTCGGTGACTTCGGTGAACAGGCCGGTTGCCAGCGTCGTGGGTTTCAGACCGAGGGCGATCAGGGCGTCGTTGGCGACATGCAGATCGTTCTCGGCGGCTTCGACCCGTGGATTCTGCACATGGTCGATGGCGGCTCCGGTCTGGGCCGCGATCCGCGTGGCCAGGTCGCGGATACGATGGGTCTCGGTCATCTGGTTGTAGATACGTACGCGCTCGCCGGTCGCCGGTGGGTTGCCGATGGCCAGGGCCACGCAGCGCACGGTGTCCTGGATATGGATGAAGGCGCGGGTCTGGCCGCCGGTGCCGTGCACGGTCAGCGGATGGCCGATCGCGGCCTGCATGAGAAACCGGTTGAGTACGGTGCCGTAATCGCCGTCGTAATCGAAGCGATTGATCAGGCGTTCGTCGAGACGGGTTTCCTCGGTCTGGGTGCCCCAGACGATGCCCTGGTGCAGATCGGTGATGCGGATGCCGTCGTTCTTGTTGTAGAAGGCGAAGGCCAGCTGGTCCTGGGTCTTGGTCAGGTGATAGACACTGCCGGGGTTGACCGGATAGAGGATCTCGTCGCGGGCCATGTCGCCGTCGTCGGTCTCTACGTGGACAGTGAGATAGCCCTCCGGAATCTTCATGCCGGCACTGCCGTAGCCGTAAACGCCCATGGTGCCCAGATGCACGATATGGGCATCGACCCCGGATTCGACGAGCGCGGCGAGCAGCGTGTTGGTGGCCCCGAGGTTGTTGTCCATGGTGTAGCGCTTGTGCCAGGCGGATTTCATGGAATAGGGGGCGGCCCGTTGTTCGGCGAAATGCACGATCGCTTCCGGGCGCCAGTCCACCAGCAGATCGAGCAGACGCTGATAGTTCCGGGCCACATCGAAGCGATGAAAGACGATACGACGCCCGGAAACCGCTTCCCACGCGGCCAGTCGCTCACTCATCGGGCGGATGGGCGTGAGGGAGTCCACTTCCAGTTCGACGTCGATCTTGCGTCGCGAGAGATTGTCGACAATCGCCACTTCGTAACCGGCGGCGGACAGATGCAGGGCGGTCGGCCAGCCGCAGAAACCGTCACCGCCGAGGATGAGCACGCGCTCGGCGGCCCGTCGTCCGGCGGGTCGCCGGGCAGGTGTCGTGTGGTGCATGGTCGACTCCCATGGTTGGTCGGACATGCCATTCAGCGTGGGCACGCCATGTGACCGGGGCGTGACGCGCCCGTGTCATATCCGTGTCAGCACGACCTGCTAGATCTGGCACGTCATGGCATGCGATCTCTCTTGGTGTGCGCGCCTTGCGCGACGTATTCATCGGCCGGCGCTGTTCGCGGCCGTAGGGGGCGTGGCGTTCGGGGTGGATATGACGGTGCTCGGTGGCCTGGTGCACGGGCTCGGTCTGGCGCCCGCGATCGCGCGCGGGCTGTCGATTCTCGCGGCGCTCAGCGTGGCCTGGTACATCAATCGGCGGGTGACGTTCGCGGCGGCCGGTGGTGGCGGGCATCTCGGCGAGTGGCTGTCCTATCTGGCGGTCAACGCGCTGGGAATGGGCCTGAACTACGGCATTTATGTGGCAATCGTCTCGCTTACCCGTCTCGGGGCAGCCCATCCGCTGCTCAGTGTCGTGCCGGGCGGGGTGCTCGCGCTCGGGGTGAACTACGGTCTGGCCTCACGCCTGATATTCCGGACCGGCGAGGTGTCATCGCACCGTTAACCAATCGTCTTATTGTCGTCATGTGCCGCCGGGACACTACAGATCGTCAGCTTGCGTGGAGGCTCGCCATGATCTTCGACGACGATGTGCTCGATCGCCCCGCCGGCTCGCCCGGCAACGCCGACCCGCCGTTGGCGCGTCCATCGGTGCCACCGCCGGGCGCGAACCGGCGCGGTCTGCACCGCTATCGCGCGATCTGGATCTCGGATTTCCATCTCGGTACGCGCGGTTGCCGGGCCGAGCGACTGCTGGATTTCCTCTCGCGCGTGCACTGCGACACGTTGTATCTGGTCGGCGACATCATCGATGCCTGGGCGCTCAAGAAGGCCTGGTACTGGCCGACAAGCCACACGGCCGTGATCCGCGCGATTCTCGATCTGCATCGCAGCCGTGGTACCCGCGTGGTCTATGTGCCCGGCAATCACGATGAGGTCCTGCGGGATTACCTGCCGATCGATCTGTCCGGCATCGAAGTCTGCAACGAATGCGTGCACGAGACAGCCGACGGCAAGCGCTATCTGGTGATGCACGGCGACGAGTTCGACCTGGTGTGCACCCAGGCCCGCTGGCTGGCCGTGCTCGGTGACTATGCCTATCGCGGCGTGATCCGCGCCAACAGCGGCTTCAACACCGTGCGCCGGCGGCTGGGCTATCCGTACTGGTCGCTGTCGGCGTTTCTGAAATATCAGGTCAAGAACGCGGTGGCCTTCATCGGACGCTTCGAAGAAGCGCTGGCCGATGAAGCACGGCGGCGTGATGTCGACGGCGTCATCTGCGGGCATATCCACACGCCGTCGCGCCGCACGATCCAGGGCGTGGACTATTGCAACGACGGCGACTGGGTCGAGAGCTGCACGGCACTGACCGAGGATTTCACCGGCCGGATCGAACTGTTGTACTGGGGACGCGACGGTATGGCGGCGCCGGCCGAGCCGGTCGCGCAGGCGGTCTCGGCATGAAGATCGCCCTCGTCACCGATGCCTGGCACCCCCAGATCAACGGCGTTGTACGCACCTGGTCCGTGGTCCTCGACGAACTGCAACGGGCCGGGCACGAGGTGGTCACCGTCACGCCGGATCAGTACCGTACGCTGCCCTGTCCGGGGGACTCGACGATCCGGCTGGCGCTGGCCACGCCGGACGGCGTCGGGGACCGGCTGATCGAAGCCGCGCCGGATGTCATACACATCGCCACCGAAGGCCCGCTCGGGGTCGCGGCACGCCGTTGGTGCGTGCGTCATGGCCTGGCCTTCACCACGTCCTACCACACGCATTTTCCGCAGTATCTGCAGATGCGGCTGGGCATGCCGAAGTCGTTGACCTATGCCGCGGTGCGTCGTTTCCATGCGGCTTCGGCCCGCGTGATGGTCACCACGCCCACGCTGGCCGATGAACTGGCCGGCCACGGCATCCGGCACACTGCGCTCTGGCCGCGCGGCGTGGATGCCCGGACCTTCGCCCCGCGCGCGGACGCCGTGTCCATCCCGGGGCCGCGACCGGTCATGATCTATGTGGGGCGCGTGGCCGTCGAGAAGAGCATCGAGGAATTTCTGGCTCTCGATGTGCCCGGGACCAAGGTCGTGGTCGGCGACGGGCCGGCGCGCCGCGGGCTCGAGGCACGATATCCCGAGGCTGTTTTCGCCGGCTGGCAGAGCGGTGCCGATCTGGCGCGCTGGTATGCCGGGGCCGATGTCTTTGTCTTCCCGTCACGCACCGACACTTATGGTCTGGTGTTGCTGGAAGCCCTGGCCAGCGGTCTGCCGGTCGCGGCTTACCCGGTGCCCGGCCCGCAGGATGTGTTGGGCGATGCCCCGCACGTGGCCTGCCTGGATTCGGATCTCGCGCGCGCGGTGGCCGGGGCCGTCCGTCTGTCGCCGGCCGCGGCCCGCCAGCATGCGCTGGCATTCTCCTGGGCCGCCTGTGCCGCGCGTTTCGCCGATCTGACGGTGGCGTTACCCGCCGGCACCTGGCGGCGCCTGGCCCGGCGATCGCTCATGACCCGGGCGATTGCGCCGGCCCGACGGTTGCTGGCCGGCTGATCAGTCGCGAACCGGGTGAACGAGCTCGCCGCCCGCGCCGGCCGAGCGCCGCGCCGCCTCGATGACCCGAAGGGTGGCCAGCCCGTCTTCGGCGGCGACCGGCAATTTGCCGTCGCCGGCCAGGGCTGCGGCGAAGCGTCGATAGAACGCGGGATAGTCGCCCGGCCGGGTTGCCACCGGTTCGCTGGATGAACCCGCTGCCAGATGCCCGTCGGGCACGCCCGGCGCCTGGCGGCCCCAGCCGGACGCATCGGGCCGTGCGCCGTCCTTGAGTGCGTCCTCCTGCGGGTCGAGCCCGTATTTCTCGTAGCCGGCGCGTGCGCCCAGAACCCGGAACCGTGGTCCCAGTACCGGTGCGACGCTGCTCATCCACAGATGGGATCGCACGCCGTTGTCGTGACGCAGAGCGATGAACGAATCGTCGTCCACGCCGTCGTCGACGTAGCGGGGGTCCAGCTCGGCATAGACCGTCTGTGCCGGGCCGAACAAAGTCAGTGCCTGATCGATCAGATGGCTGCCCAGATCGAACAATATGCCGCCGGCGGCCAATGGGTCGGGATCGCGTTTCCAGCCCGGTTTGGCCTCCGGGCGCCAACGTTCGAAGCGGGATTCGAATCGTCGGACCGGCCCGAGCCGATCGTCGGCCAGCAGTTTTTCGAGCGTCAGGAAATCGTTGTCCCATCGCCGGTTCTGAAACACCGTCAGGGGTACGCGGCCGGCGCGGGCGGCGGCGATCAGCGATTTCGCCTGATCGGGCGTGGCCGCCAGCGGTTTATCGACCACCGTGGCCAGTCCGGCCGCGATGGCTTGCTCGGCGAGTGCGGCATGTGTGCCGTTCGGCGAGGCCACGACCACGGCATCGAACGAGTCGCTGTGCTGCCAGAGCGTTTCCGGATCGGGCATGATTTCCACGCCGGGATAACGCGTCCGGGCGGCCGCGGCCCGCTCTTCGTTGCCGGTGACCACGGCGGCCAGCGACAGGCCCGGCGTGGCCGAGATCAGCGGCGCGTGAAAGACGGCACCGGCCAGGCCGTAGCCGATGAGTGCAATGCGATGTGAGGAGGCGTCGGTCATGAACAATCCCGATGGCAAAACCGCCAACAAGATGCCCCACGGCCCGCCGATCGGGCAACGCCTGCGTATTCAGCCCCGGTTGTCCAGGCCGGGGGCGACGACCGGCGACGATGTGCGATCGCGCCGGCGGCCGCCGCGCCGAATCATCGCTTGATGACGTCGCCGGCGAAGTAGAGCCCCATCTGCAGGTTGTAGCGCGTGTTCCAGTCGCCGTCGTTCGGGCCGTTGAAGGCCATCGCCGAATTCTTGCCCGAGAGCACGTCGAGCCAGATCTGAAGCGGGCCGAACGACAGATTCATGCCGGCCGCGTTGAACTGGATATCGCCGGCCATGTTGGACGGGCTGCCCGGTGTCGCACTTTCGAAACGCCCGTCGCCGCCGGTCATCAGATAGGCATAGTTGTCGTAGAGCTGGATCGACTCCAGCGCGCCCCAGCCGATGTCGAAGGTACGGGCGATGTTGCCCGAGAAGATCTGCCCGGAGGCCGGCATCTGGTAGCCGAAACCGTAGTTCTCGACGGTGATCGAATCGGTGGGCAGATCGAAACCGTTGTACTGGCGCCCATCCGGGATGTTGTAGCGGTAGTCGACGTACTGGCCCTGGAGTGTCCAGTTGCCGAGCGCGGCATCGACGGCCGCCGTGGCCGCCCAGCGGGTGCCGTTGTCGTTGGAATCGCCGACCTCAAGCTGGCCACCGCGCACCGCCGCCGAGACCTGCACGCTGCGCTCGCTGCCCTTGTTGAAGGTCCAGGCCGCGCGCATGTTGCCGCCGTTGATCTGTTGATAACCCTCGAACGGGTTCGACCCGTAGAGGCTGTGTTGCTGGAGATCGTCGTTCTTGAAGGCGTCGATATCCAGTCGGAACGGCCCGTTTTCGTACTTGTAGCCGATGCCGGCAGCCTGGTTGTCGGTGAAACCGGCGAAGTAGTTGAGGTTGCCCCAGAACGACTGATAGCCGAAGCGCAGGTTGCCGAAGGGGACCTGGAACAGGCCGGCCTTGAGTTGATGCTTCGGTGTGAAATCGTAGGCGGCCCAGCCGTAGCGCAGGAACGAATCATCGGCAAAGGCCACCTGGGACCAGCGATATTCGCCGGCGTAGGTCAGCTTGCCGTACTGGCCGTCCCAGTTGACTGCCGTAATGCCCATCACGCCGTCGCCGCGGTCCTGGCTTTCGTTTTCCAGATCCGGCTTGAGCTTGTAGCCGAGCGTATAGGCGCCGCCGAGCGTCAGGCTTTTCTTGGGTGCCTCGTCGGCCGGTGCCGGTGACGTCGCGCTGGCCGTATCGCTGGTTTCGGCATCGTCTGTGGCCGGCTCGGCACTGGCCTGGCTGGGCTGCGCCCCCTGATCGGCCTTGAGCTGATCCAGCGTGGTCTTGAGTTGATCGATCTGTTGTTGCAACGCGGCGCGGGCCGCGCTGTCATTCGTGTCGTTGGCAGCGGCGAATGCCGGTGCCGTGCAGAAAAGGCTGGTACCGGCCACGATCGTGGCCAGCCGCAATCCGGATGCGTGCGTCACGTATCCCCCTGAAATTGTAATCCCCTGGCCCGCGGGGCGAACGCCGCGGGGTTGAATGCGACCCGGACTGTTTGGACATCGATCCCCGATGATCGATGACAGGAGCCGGGTCGCTCAGCCAGGCGAAGGCTATCACGACCGGCTGTGTGCTTGCCCTGTCTTGCCATGCATATCGTCGATATGCCCCCGGCTGCATAGCATTCGATCGGCCGCTCAGTCGGCGTTCGGCGACGATTTGTCGTTTTCGGGTGTCTTGTGGCCCTGTTTGTCGAGAATCGCGTTGGCCTGATCCATCAAGTGATTCATGTAATCCATGAGCGCCTGATACGGTTTGGCGGTGGCCAGATCCACGCCAGCCGCCTTGAGGATCTGGTAGCCGGATTCGGCGCCGCCCTTCGACAGCGCGTTCAGATAGGCCTTGCGTGTCGCCTCGTCGCCGGACTCGATCCGGGTGGCGAAATAGCGCCCGGCGGTAATCGAGGTCGCGTACTGATAGACGTAGAAGTCGTAGTAGAAGTGCGGGATGTAGGCCCACTCGATGTCATCGCGATCATCGATCTTCGTGATGCCCTGATCGACCCCGTAATACTTGTCGAGGATCTTGCCGTACATCTTGGTCATGCGCGCGCCCGACAGGGCTTCGCCTTTTTCCGCGGCCTGATGAATGGCCAGCTCGAATTCGGCGAACTGGGCCTGGCGGAAGAACGTGCCACGCAGCTGCTCAAGCGCCTGACCGATATAGTAGAGCTTGTCCTTGTCGGTCCTGGCGTGATCGATCATGTAATCGATCAGCAGGGCCTCATTGGTGGTCGAGGCCACTTCCGCGGTGAAGATCGGATAGTCCGACTTGGCGTAGGGCTGGGCTGCATCGGCCAGCATGCTGTGTACGCCGTGGCCCCATTCGTGGGCGTAGGTCGACACGCTTTCGTAGTCGTCGTTGAAGTTCATCAACACGTAGGGATGCACATCGTAGGCCGCGCCGTTCATGTAGGCGCCGGGGCTTTTACCCTTGGATGGATAGACACTCGTCCAGGGTTCGCTCGTGGCCTTGTCGATCAACTTCTGATAACGCGGACCCAGCGGCTCGACCGCCTTGCGCACCAGGCTGCGGGCCTGATCGAGAGTGAAGGTCTTGTCCGTGTCGACCAGCGGCGGATAGATATCGTAGTAATGGAGCTGATCGACGCCGAGCATGCGGGCCCGCAGCTTGAGATAGCGATGCAGCGTATCCAGGTGGTCATTCACCGAACTGATCAGCTCGTGGTAGACCGAGACCGGGATATCGTTGCCGGCCATGGCATCGGCCAGCGCACTGTCGTAGTGGTGCAGACGGGCATCGATGACGTGCTGGAGCACGGTCTGGTCGAGCAGCGAGCCGAAGGTGTCCTCGTATTGGTTGTATTTCGACCAGAAAGTCTTGAAGACCTGCTTGCGGACGTTGCGGTCCGGATTGCTGCGCCACTTGGTGTAGCCGGCCTGATCGATGGTTTCGGCCTTGCCGTCGATGGTGACCTGTGGCCATTCGATATCGGCCGAGGACAGCAGCGAGAACGTATCCGCCTGGCCGGCGACCGGCCCGAGCGCGGCCAGCGCCGACTCGGTCTGCTTGGACAGTGTGTGCGGGGCAGCGCGCATCACGTTGGCCAGGTAATAGCTTTCATCGGACAGCACCGGCTTTTTCGCCCAGTCGGCGAGCTTGTCCTGATCCATCGCCGTCAGTTCCGGGCGCACATAGCCCGTGGCCTCGCCGAACTGGGATGCCAGACGGCTGACCTTGTTGCGCCGTTCCTGCGCACTGCTGTCCCGCAGATCCTCATCGGCGCGCAAGCCGGCATAGACGGACAGCCGGGCCAGGGATTTGTCGACGTCGTTGATGGCCGCGAGTGCCTTGGCCAGCGCTTGTGGGTTGTCGGTCAGATGACCCGAGAATCGCGACAGGGCCGCGATCTGCTTGTCGGTCTTGTCGAAGGCGTTCTGCCAGGCCTCGGGCGAGGCATAGAGATCGGCCAGGTTCCAGTGACTCGGTGTCTTGGACGGGGCGTTTGACGCGGTACCGTCGGCGGTGCTGGCCGACGTTGTCGTATCGGTGCCGGTTGCTTCGGCCGCCAGGGCCGGCAGCGCGGTGGTACTCAAGGCAGCGGCGAGCACAGCCGCGCGAAACATGAAAGATGGCATTGGCAACAAATCCCCCAAGAAATGGCGTATCGGCCCACAAGCAAAAAGCAGGCCGCTGCCGCGACGATCGCATGATCGGCTGTCAATACGTCGCCCGAGCTCATCGAGCATAGCGACAACCGGGTCGGCCGTGCAGGGCCGGTGGTGGCCCCTACGTTGTCATGGCACAGCCGGGGGCCACGGGCACGCAGGCCCTAAGGCGGCGGTACGGGCCAGCCTTCGGGGGCGGGGAGGCCGCGCCGGATTGCGGCCGAGAAATCGTCGGCCGAGGGGCCCGCATCACGATCCCAGGCCAGCGCGCGGGCATTGATCCAGCCGCGACGGCGCAGCTCGGCCAGGCTGAGGCGCGTATCCAGGGCGCCGAGCGCATAGAGATAGCTGGGCAGTCGTCCGGAGACGATCAGGCGCCAGTTCCATGGCAGGCCCGGCACGATAGGTTTGACCATGTCGTAGATCAGTGTCGTGCAGTTGGCGGTCAACGTATTGTAGAAACGCGGGCGGCGCTGCAGCCGCTCGGCGGTATCCAGATAGGCATGGAACAGGGCCCGGGCCTCGCCGGGCGGCAGGCCGACGCGGTAGAGATGGACGTGCTCGCCGCGGATGTTGGTGCGGGTGCGCAGGATATCGCGCTCGTCGGCGGCCACCAGCACGAGTTCGCATTGTCGGAACAGACCGCCGATCGCCGAGAAATGTTCGCCGTCCAGGCGCCGGACCTCCACGGAAAAGCATAGATGACGCCCGTCGGCAAAGGCGAAGGCGACAAGCGTGTGGGCGATGTTCGGCCCGGCCCAGTAGGAGACCGCGAGATCGACCCCGACGATCGTGGCCGCATTGAACGTGCGTTTTTCCCAGCCGGGCGTGAAATCCTGCCGGGTACGCCAGACGAAATGGCGCACGTTGTCCAGTTCGACGATATCGCCGTGCCGTTGTACGCCGAGCTGCCGCGCCACGTCCGGTGCCCAGTCACGATCCTGACGGGGTGTGATGCACGCCCACCAGATCAACAACACGATCGTGGCCACGACAAAGAGCAATGGGCCGATATCGCCGCCGGTCGCAAAGCCGGCCAGGCCCGCACCGGCAAGGCCCAGCCAGATCGTGATCAACAGATAACGCGCCGGGCGCTGTCGTGGGCCGCGAAACGTCAGCGCGCCGAGGCCGTAGCCGGTGAGCACCAGGCCGGCAGTGCCGGCACCGAGACGGATCACGGTGCCGGCACCGCCGGTCAGGGCATCAATAATGGCGGTCGCCGGGGGCCGGTGGCTGGAACTGGTAGAGCCAGGTCTCGGACAGGGTCTGATCACCCTGCTTGAGATAGGCCCGTAGCGTGACGGGTGTCGTGTCCGAGGACGTGGGCATCCAGTCGAAGACCGCGCGATATGCATCGATCGGGTCCATCGCGTGCACGGCGGTGTAGCTGATCTTGCCGTTGGATGCGCTGACCTCGACCTGCACGTCGGCATTGTCGTCCAGCTTTTCGAGGGTCTTGCCGGTGAAATCCACTGCGAAACGCCGGGCATATTCCTCGGGGGAATGGTCGCCGGGGATCCAGCCTTCCTGTACGTTGCCCATGCCCGACCAGGTCTCGTCGACCTCGGCCAGCGACGGCGAGGCCGGCGGCTCGGGCCACCAGTACAGGCGATAGTCGTAGGTCAGCGTCTCGCCCGGCGTGACCGGGTTGGCCGGCACCCAGAAGGCCACGATGTTGTCGACCGTCTCACCGACCGTCGGCATCTCCATGAGCGCGATCTCGCCCTTGCCCCAGTCGTTCTTCGGCTCGAGCCAGAGACTCGGGCGCCGGTTGTACCAGGCCACGGGATCACGATAGTGGTCGAAATCGTGATCGTGCTGGATCAGGCCGAAGCCTTTCGGGTTTTCGTCCTGGAACGTGTTGAACTGGATCGTCTGCGGGTTGTAGAGGGGGCGACAGATCCATTCGCCGTTGCCGCGCCACATGGACAGCCGGTCGGAGTCGTGCATGCGCGGATAGATCGTGTCGCGCGCCGTCTCCTGGGCCGTGCCCTTGAGATACATGCTGGTCATCGGTGCGACGCCGAGTCGCTTGATGGCCTTGCGGGTATAGACGTTGGCCTCGATGTCCATGATCACGCCCTGCGCGTTGCCGGCGTCGATCGTGAAACGATAGGCTCCGGTCGCGCTGGGCGAATCGAGCAGGGCATAGACGGTGACCGTCTTGGTATCGGGATCTGGCTGCTCGAACCAGAACTGGGTGAAGTCCGGAAACTCCTCGCCCTCGGGCTCGGCAGTATTGACCGCCAGGCCACGGGCCGACAGCCCGTACTGCATGTTTTTGTCGATCGCCCGGAAATAGCTGGCCCCGAGAAACGAGGCGACCTCCGGTCGCTCGCTCGGTTTCTCGTCACCGACAGCCAGACGCCAGCCGGCAAAGCCCAGATGCTTGCCCTCGAGCTGGCCGGTGTCGACGCCGCTGTCGCCGTAGTTGAACATCGACGGCTCGAAGGGAATCAGATGTGCCCGCCCGTCCGGGCTGATGGCATGCATGCGCACCGGCACCTTGAAGTGCATGCCGGTATGAAAGAAGCGCACGCTCAGATCGATGTCGTTCTTGTCCGACCACAGGGCGTCGGCCTTGTTGAACTCGATCTTCTGGTAGTCGAGCGGTTGGAGATTCGACAGCGTCGGCGGCAGCTTTTCGGCCGGGGACTGATAGGCCTGGGTGGCCAGTTTCTTGGCCTGATCCTTGAGGCCGTCAAAGGAGAACGGTTCCCCCTTGCCCGGTTTGACCGGTGAGGCAGCAAAGGCCGGCAGGCCGGGCAGACCCAGCGCGCTCAGCGCGAGCGAGGCTTTCAAGAGCGTGCGTCGTTCCATGCACCAATATCCTTGTTATCTGGATTTATAGCTTGTTCTGGGTCTGCAACAAAGACAGATCATGTTCTGCAAGGTTCCCTGTCACACGCCGTCATGACAAGCCTCGGCGTCGCCGGAACCGGTCACTAGCCGGGCGAGTCGATCTCCAATTCGGAGAGGAAAGCACTGGCCTCGTCCTGCATGTTCTGGCGCAGTTCAATCATCTTTTGCGCATAGTCGTTGAGACGACGCGAATGCTCGGTGGCCGGTGTGAATGACGGTACGCTCGCGGGCCGGCCCTCGGCATCCACGGCCACGAACACCAGAATGCAGTGTGTGGTGAAGCGGGCATCGTCGCTCTTCGGATCGCGTGCGTAGACCGACACCGAGATATGCATGCTCGTGTTGCCGGTATGGATGAGCTCGGCCCGCAGTTCGACGAGATCGCCGATGCGGATCGGGCGCAGAAACCGGATGCCGCCGACATAGGCGGTGACGCAGTAGCTGTGCGACCAGTTGGCGGCACAGGTATAGCCGGCGTGGTCGATCCATTTCATCACGCTGCCGCCAAAGACCTTGCCGCCGAAATTGACGTCCGATGGCTCGGCCAGAAAGCGTAGCGTGATCTCGTGTTCGGGCATGACAGTCTCGAAGCAGGTTGAAAACGTTGATCAGTCTAGAGGCTGCTGCCGTATCCTACGAGGCCGGACCGAGGCGCGGCTGAATGGCCCGGCATGCCTCAATCGATGGGCCGTGGGCCCATATAGACATGGGCGACGGCCTGGCCGTGCATCTCGATCGTTCCGGCATAACGGCGATCGCCCCGTTGATAGAATTCGAAGCCGTAGCGGCGGGCCAGGCGCCAGTGTCCGGTGCGGTCGCGGGTCAGGCCGAGACGCTTGAAGGCCAGTTCATCGATGAAGATCACATCGGCTTCGGCACAGGCATTCTGTGCGGCCCGGCGGGCGCTGGCGCGGGCGCCCATGGCACGCCACCAGACCAGTGCCACGACCGCCAGGCCCAGCAACCAGGGCGCGAGTTCGAGCATGCGGATCAGCTCCGGGTTCGTGGGACGAGCTCGATCGCCCCGGCGTGAATATCGGCGACCGAGGTCGCACCGGCCAGCGCCATCGACAACGCGAAATCCGCGGCCGTGTTGGCGATCCATTCGGCTACCCCGTCGGCCCCGCCCAGGGCCAGCGCATAGGCATACGGCCGGCCGATGGCCACGGCATCGGCGCCCAGCGCCAGGGCCTTGACGATGTCTGCCCCGGTACGCACCCCGGAATCGAGCACCAGTCGCAGATCCGGGGCGGCGGCGCGGATTGCCGGCAACGCGTCGAGACTGGCCAGGGCGCCGTCGACCTGGCGCCCGCCGTGATTCGAGACCACGAGTCCGTCGATGCCTGCAGCAGCGGCGGCGCGCGCATCGGCCGCACTCAGCACCCCCTTGAGCAGGATCGGCAGGCGCGTCATCTCGCGTAGCCGTTCGAGTTCGGTCCAGGTCAAATCGGGCCGCGAATAGGTGGCGATGAACTGTCGGATCGCCGCCGCGGCGTGGCCGCGGCGCAGGGCCTGCCACGTCGATCCGGGATAGTGATACGCACTGGCCAGGACATTGGCCAGCAGGCGCGGTGTGATCGGTGGGCGCGTGGTATCGGCCGGCGTGTGCGCCAGCAGGTCTCGAAAGACCGGATCGTGGGTGTACTGGGCCAGCCCCTGACCGCGCAGAAACGGCAGATGGCCGAGCGCGAGATCGCGAGGGCGCCAGCCGAGCAGCGGCGTATCCAGGGTCACCACGAGGGCATCGCACCCGCAGGCCTCGGCGCGTGCGACCAGCGAGGCCGCGAGCGCATCGGACTTCGGCCAGTACAACTGGAACCAGCGGGGCGCATGATCGGCGATGCGGCGCATGGCCGCCGTGCAGGCCTCCATCGATCGACCGGCCTGGTTGGAGAAGATCATCGGCACGCCGGTGCGGGCTGCGGCCTCGGCCACGCCGACGTCGGCGCTGCGATGCGCCAGCTCCAGTGCGCCGATCGGCGCCAGCAGAAACGGCTGCGGGTAGCGGTGGCCGAACAACGAGATCGCGGTATCGCGTACTGCGATATCGCGCAGCATGCGCGGCACGAGCCGCCACTCGTCGAACGCCCGTCGATTGGCGGCTACGGTGGTCTCGTCGCCGGCACCGCCGGCGATATAGGCATGGGCACGGGCCGACAGACGACGCTGTGCCCGGGCGGCGAGCGCATCGTGCGTGATCGGAAGTCTGGGCCGATGGCCGGCCAGTCCGGCGCGATAGATCGCCTGCTGGCGGTCGTGGGTTCCGGTCGTCGGGGGCGGTTCTGCCATGTGCGGCTCCGATGCGTACCGGCGCGCGCACAGTCGCCCCGGTCTCATCCAGAATAGAGGGCGCACGGCGTTGCGCCAATGCCGGCCGGCCGATGCGCTGTACAGGTGTGAGCGGCAAGGCGCCGGTGCACGGCATGACCGCGCGCCGCGATGCCGGCACTATAGCCGGACGTGCGAACCGCGGCCCCGCCAACAGCCGGCAGTGCCCCGATGGCAATCACGAGACCGGGAGGCCGATGAGCGACTACGTCGACAGCTATTATCGCGACACGAATCGTGTGACGCTCGCGCCGACGCCGCGGCTGGCGGGGGCGGCACGGGCCGATGTCGCGATCGTCGGTGGCGGCGTGACCGGTGTCTCGGCCGCGCTGTCGCTGGCCGAGCGTGGTTACGATGTCGCGCTGCTCGAAGCCAATCGAATCGGTTGGGGCGCCTCGGGGCGCTCGGGCGGTCAGATCCTCACCGGTTTCGGCACCGGCATGTCGACGTTCGCCGAGGCGCTCGGCGCGACGGCGGCCCGGCATATCTTTGCCATGTCACGCGAGGCGGTTTCGCACACCGTCGCCCGGATCGAGACGCATGCCATCGACTGCGATCTGCGCCCCGGGGCGATCTACGCTGCATTGAAGCCGCGCCACATGACCGAATTCGCGCGCGAGCGCGACATGCTGCAGCGCGACTACGATTACGATGGCCTGACACTGCTCGATGACGAGGCGTTGGCCGCGCGGGTGCAGAGCCCGCGCTACATCGGCGGGCTGCGCGATGCCGAGTCCTGGCATCTGCACCCGTTGAACTATGTGCGCGGGCTGGCGCATGCGGCCCAGACCGTCGGGGCCCGACTGTACGAGGACTCGGCCGCCGTGCGCATCGAACCCGGGTCGCGGCCGGTCGTGCACACCGCGACCGGCCGACTGCAGGCCGATTGGCTGGTGCTGGCCGGCAACGCCTATCTCGCTGCCGATCTCGTGCCGGAGCTGTCCGGGCACGTGATGCCGGTGGGCAATTACATCATTGCCACCGAGCCGTTGCGCGAGGACCAGGTCGCATCCAGTCTGCCCGGCGACGATGCGCTCTCGGATGCCAATTTCGTGCTCGACTACTACCGCCTGTCGACGCCGCCGGGTACCTCACCGCGTCTGCTCTATGGTGGCCAGGTCAGCTATGGTCACCGGCCGCCGCGACGGCTCGTCGCGCGCATGCAGGCCAAGCTCGGCCGGCTGTTTCCGGCACTGGCGGGTATCGGTATCGATTACAGCTGGGGTGGTCTCGTGGGTGTGACCCGCAACCGCGCGCCGCATTTCGGGCGTGTGGGCGACAACATATTCTATGCTCAGGGGTACTCGGGCCATGGCATGGCCTTTGCGGGACTGGCAGGCGGTCTGATCGGCGATGCCGTGGCCGGCCAGGCCGAGCGTTTCGATCTCTATGCACGCATGGCGCATCGTCGCTTTCCGGGCGGAACGCGGTTGCGCACGCCGTTGCTGGTGCTGGCCACGAATTTCTATCGTATGCGGGACTTGATATGACAGTGTCCTCGACACCCTCGAAACCGACATCGCAGGCCGAAGGTGTTCGGGCGGACCCGCCAGACGAGACTGCCCGGCGCGCCGCCGCGGGCATCGAGCTGCAGGGCCTGAGCAAGCACTTCGCACCCGATGCGATCGCGCTCGACGGCGTCGATCTGTCGATTCCGGCAGGCGAGTTCTTCACGCTGCTCGGCCCGTCGGGCTGTGGCAAGACCACGCTGCTGCGCCTGATCGCCGGGCTCGAGGCAACCACGAGCGGCACGGTCGAGATCGGCGGTCGGGCCGTTACGGAGGCGCCCGCGCACAAGCGCAACGTCAACACCGTATTCCAGTCATATGCTCTGTTCGATCATCTCAACGTGGCCGACAACATCGGTTTCGGGCTCCGGATGCAACGGGTCGCTCGTGCGGAGATCACCCGGCGCGTGGCCGAGACCGCCGCGTTCATCAAGATCGACAACCTGCTGGGGCGCCGGGTCGATCAACTCTCCGGCGGCCAGCGCCAGCGCGTCGCACTCGCGCGGGCGCTGGTCAACGAACCGGACGTGCTGCTGCTCGACGAGCCACTCTCTGCGCTGGATGCCGGCCTGCGTTCGGATCTGCAGCTGGAGCTGATGCGCATCCAGCGTCGGCTGGGCATGACGTTCGTCTTCGTGACCCACGATCAGCAGGAAGCCATGGTCATGAGCGATCGCGTGGCGGTGCTCGATGCCGGGCGTATCCAGCAGGTCGGTTCGCCGCAGGCGCTATACGAGCACCCGGAGAATCTGTTCGTCGCCCGTTTCATGGGCCACGAGAACCTGTTCGAGATCGTGGATCGCGATGAGGCCGGCGTGGTGCTGTCCTTCGGGCGCCTGAACGGCCGTTTCACGGCCGGCACCCATCTGTTGATCCGCCCGGAGACGATGACGGTCACGCGCGACGACGAGAGTGTCGCGACCGCCGACAACACCCTGCGCGCCCGGGTCGCCGAGCGTGTCTATCGCGGGCACGTGGCGGAATACGGCCTCACGCTGGCCGACGGCACGGTTCTGGTGGCGACCTGCAATAACCTCGGCGAGCCGATGTTCGATGTCGGAACCGAGGTGTGTGTATCGATCAGGACATCGGGGGTGGTGGCCTTTCATGCCTGACGTCGGAACCTCGTCTGCCTCAGCCGCCGGCGCCTCGCGCGCTGCCCGGACCCGCACCCTGCATCTGTTGGCCGTGATCTCGCCCGGCGTGCTCTGGATCGTGATCTTTTTGGTGCTGCCGAGCGCGTACCTGATGACTATCGCGTTCATGAGCAATGGTCCCTACGGTCTGCCGCAGATGCCATGGACGCTCGATGCCTTCAAACAGCTGGCCGGTTACGGCTTTCTCGGTTGGTCCCCCGGCAATCTGTACACGCTGCTGCGCTCGCTCTGGCAGACCGTGCTCGCCACCGGGCTCGTCATCGCCATGGCCTATCCCATGGCCTATTACATCAGCACCGCGCCGGCCCGACTGCGGCCGTTGATGCTGCTGGCCGTGGTCGTGCCGTCGTGGACCAACCAGGTGATTCGGGCGATCGGCTGGATGAACATCCTCTCGCCGGGCTCGCCGATCAGCGACGGCGTGGCCGCGCTCGGGCTGATCTCGCCGCAGATGGGCCTGTTCCCGTCGAAGTTCGCGGTGGTCGTGGGGCTGGTCTACAACTTCCTGCCGTTCATGGTGCTACCGCTCTATGCGGTCTTCGAAAAACTCGATTGGGGCCAGATCGATGCCGCGCGTGATCTGGGCGCCGGGCCGTTGCGCAGTTTTCGTCATGCCGTGCTGCCCCAGACTCTGCCCGGCCTGCTGGCCGGCACGGTGCTGGTCTCGATTCCGGCGTTCGGCATGTATGTGATTCCCGAGCTGCTCGGCGGCGGCAAGTCGATGATGCTCGGCAATCTCGTGGCACGACAGTTCGCCGAGGCTTCCAACTGGCCGCTGGGCGCGGCCGGGGCGCTGATCATGATCGTCGCCACGCTGGGCGGGCTGGTGGTGTTGCGCCGGCTCGGCCGTAAGCTCGGCGGCGATACGCAGGTGGTGCTGTGAGCGGGCGCGGCTTGCGGATCACGCTGCGCGGCTTCTGGTATCTGATGCTGCTGTTTCTCTACGCGCCGCTGGCCGTCGTCGCGCTGTATTCGTTCAACAGCATCAACTCGTCGGCCGTGTTCGCCGGGGTTTCGCTGCGCTGGTATCACGCGCTGCTGGCCGACGACACGATCATGAACGCGTTCTACAACAGTGTCGTGCTGGCCCTGTCCTCGTCGGTGATCGCTACCGTAGTGGGCACGTTGCTCGGCTACGGCATGTACACCCATCGCGAACGTCGGCTGGGCTGGCTGATCTGGCTCGTCTATCTGCCGATCGTGATGCCGGACATCGTCTACGGCATCTCGCAGATGAGTTTCTTCACCTCGATCAGCGCGGCCACCGGCGGCATGCTCGATCTCGGTCTGACCACAATGGTCATCGCGCACGTGAGTTTCCAGGTGCCGTTCGTCGCGCTCCTGGTCTATTCGCGCCTGGTCGGTCTCGACAGCCGGCTGTTCGCGGCCTGTCAGGATCTGTATGCCAATGCCTGGCAACGGGCCTGGTATTTCATCCTGCCGACGCTGCGCCCGGCGATCGTGGCCGCGTTCTTCCTCGCGTTCACGCTGTCGATCGACGATTTCGTGATCAGTTTCTTCACCGCGGGGCCGGAAAGCACGACGTTGCCGATCTTCATCTGGAGTGCGATCAAGAAGGGGGTGACCCCGGAGGTCAACGCCATCGCGACGCTGATGATCGGTGCCGTCTTTGCGGCAGCGGCCGTGGCGCTGGCCTTTCAGTACGTCCGGGCCGGACGCCGGAACGCCGCCGGTTGATGCCGCGTCGAAACACGCCGGGCAGAATAACGTTTTTGCCAAGGAATGAGCATCGCATGACCCGATCGACTTCACCCGCGCCTTCGACCGTGACCCGCTGTCTGCGCTGTCTCGGGGGCCTGTTGCTCGTGCTCGGGGGCCTCGGCAGTGCCCAGGCCGCGCCGCAGACGGATCATGCCGACAAGCTGATTCTGTTCAACTGGTCGCATTACATGAACCCGGCGCTGGTCAGCGCGTTCGAGAAGAAATATCACGTCAAGGTGGTTCAGAACTTCTACGAGTCCAACCCGGAGATGTTCGCCAAGCTGCAGGCCGGTGGCGACGCCCAGTACGACGTGATCGTGGCCTCGAACTACTATGTGCCGCGGTTGATCGACACAGGTCTGATCCAGCCGTTGAACAAGGCTCTGATTCCGAATTACCAGAATCTGATGCCGCGTTTCGCCAACCCGGACTACGATCCGAAGGGCCGCTACACCGCGGCCTACCAGTGGGGCGATACCGGGATCGTCTACAACACCGAAAAACTCGGCGAGCAGCCGGCGAGCTGGTCGATCCTGTTCGACCCGAAGGCCAATACGAAGTCCCCGTTCGCGCTCGGCGCCGATGCCCAGGTGATGATGGGCGCGGCCTGTGCCTATCAGGGCCACGATTACGATTGTCGCGGGGCCGAGAACTGGAAACAGGCCGCGCGGCTGCTTCTGCAGACCCGCCGTCGCGATAACTTCTCCGGATTCCAGGGCGGCACGCCGGTACTGCGCCAGCTCGCCCGCGGCAACATCGCGGCCGGGGTGAGTTTCAACGGCGACTATCTCCAGTACAAAAAGGACAACCCGAAGACGTTCGCCCACATGAAGTTCGTGGTACCGAAAGAGGGCGCCGAGCTCTGGGTCGACACGATGGCCATTCCGGACAAGGCCCCGCACGCGCGGCTCGCCAATCTGTTCATCAATTTCATCCTGAACGGCGAAAACGGGGCGAGGCTGTCCGAACACACCTTCTATGCCAGCCCGAACAAGGCAGCACAGCCGTATCTCGAGCCGGCGCTCAAGCAGCCGCCGAGCCAGCCGACCGACGCACAGATGGCACATCTCGTGTATACGCCTTCATTGAAGGGCAACGGGTTGCAGATCGTCCAGCAGCTCTGGAACGAGGTGCAATCGCGCTGAAGCGATGATTTTCCAATGGGGGAGGGCAGACGATGATCAATAAAAGAGTAGGCGGCGTGCTCGCCGCGGCACTTCTGGTCGGGGTGGCCGCGCTGGCCTCGCCGCTGGCGATGGCACAGGACAAGGCCCGGACGCTCTATCTGTTCAACTGGTCCCAGTACATGGACCCGGCCATCATCAAGGCCTTCGAAAAGCAATACGACGTCAAGGTGGTCCAGACCTATTACAACTCGCAGCCCGAGATGTTCGCCAAGCTGCGGGCCGGGGGCGATTCGCAATACGATGTGGTCGTACCGTCGAGCTATTATGTGCCGCGGCTGATCCACACCGGCCTGCTGCAGCCGCTGGACAAGAAAGCGATCCCGAACTACAGCAACCTCATGCCGCGTTTCAGCCATCCCGACTACGATCCGGACGGCAAGTACGTGGCGGCCTATCAGTGGGGCGATACGGGTATCGCCTACAACGTCGACAAGCTCGGTGAGCAGCCCGAGAGCTGGTCGATCCTGTTCGATCCGAAAGCGAATGCGAAGTACCCGTTCGACCTGGGCACCGATGCCCAGGTGATGCTCGGCTCGGCCTGCGCGGCACTGGGCCACGGTTATGATTGCACCGACCGCGACCAGCTCAAGAAAGCCGCGCAGCTGATCCTCAAGACCAAGCAACGGCGCAACTTCAGCGGTTTCGAGGATGCCACACCGACACTGAAGCAGCTGGCGCGCGGCAATATCGTCGCCGGGGTCGCCTATAACGGCGATTATGCCTTCGACAAGCAGGAGAACCCGCAGGGTTACAAGCACATCAAGTTCATTGTGCCGAAGGAGGGGGCCGAGCTCTGGGTCGACAGCATGGCGATACCGGCTCATGCCCCGCACCCCAGACTGGCGAACCAATTCATCAATTTCATCCTGGACGCGAAGATCGGCGCTCAGTTGTCCAATTACAACGCGTATGCCAGCCCCAACAAGGCAGCCAGGCCCTACCTGGACAAGGCGCTGACCGAGCCGCCGATCATGCCGAGCGATGCCGAGATGAAGCGTCTGCACTTCACGCCGTCGATCGCCGGCGACCAGCTGCAGTTCGTCCAGCAGCTCTGGACCGAGGTGCAATCGCGCTGATTGCATCCGCCATGTCTCGTCGATCGCGTGGTCGCTGCATGATTCATCCGTCCAGGGGAGCCTTATGATCGAGGACACCAGTGACCCGCGCGTCCGGGATTGGTTCGAGACGCACGAAATCAGCGAGGTCGAGTGTCTCGTGCCGGACATCACCGGTGAGGCCAAGGGCAAGATCATGCCCGCGGCGCGCTATCTCAACGGTGAGCGCCCGCGTCTGCCGGATTCGATCTTCATCCAGACCGCGACCGGTGCCTACCCGGACAACGAGGACGAGATCGTTGACCCGGCCGAGCTGGACATGCAGCTGACCGCGGATCTGTCGACGTGTCGACTCGTGCCCTGGGCCCGCGAGCCGACGGCCCAGGTCATTCACGAATGTCGCTATCTCAACGGCGAGGCCGTCGAGGTCAGCCCGCGCCATGTCCTGCGTCGCGTACTCGCGTTGTACGAAGAGATGGGGCTGCGGCCGGTGGTCGCGCCCGAGATGGAGTTCTATCTCGTCCAGCGCAACACTGACGCCGACTATCCCCTCAAGCCGCCGGCCGGGCGCAGCGGTCGGCTCGAGATTTCGCGCCGTGCCTATTCCATCGATGCCGTCAACGAATTCGAGGACGTCTTCGAGGATATGTATGCCTACTGCGAGGCCGAGGAACTCGATATCGACACCCTGATCCACGAGGAAGGATCGGGCCAGATGGAGATCAACTTCGAGCACGGCGACCCGCTCGAACTGGCCGATCAGGCGTTCCTGTTCAAGCGCACGCTGCGCGAGGTGGCACTGGCCCACGGCATGTACGGCACATTCATGGCCAAGCCGATGGCCGACGAACCGGGCAGCTCCATGCATCTGCATCAGTCGCTGCTGGATACCGCGACCGGCGAGAACGTGTTCGCCGACGAGAGCGGTCAGGCCACGAGCCTATTCCATCATTTCATCGCCGGCTTGCAGACCTATCTGCCTTCGGCCCTGGCTCTGTTCGCCCCGAACGTGAACAGCTATCGGCGCCTGATGCCGGACAGCTCCAACGCATCGGCACCCATCAATACCGAATGGGGCTATGACAACCGGACCGTCGGACTGCGGGTACCGCATTCCGGGCGCAGCGGACGACGTGTCGAGAACCGGATCGCCGGGGCCGACGTGAATCCCTATCTCGCGATCGCGGCCTCGCTGGCCTGCGGCTATCTCGGCCTCGTGGACCAGCGCGATCCACGTTCGCCCGTGGCCGATTCGGCCTATGCCCAGGGCCATCGTCTGCCCTCGGATCTCGGCCGCGCGCTGGAAGCACTGGCAGGCTGTGATCCCCTCAAGGCACTGCTCGGCCGCCGTTTCATCGAGACCTATCTAGCGGTCAAACGCACAGAGGAACGGGCTCATTTCAAGGTCATCAGTTCCTGGGAACGCGAGTATCTGTTGTTGCGTGTTTAGGGCGAGTCGTCACGAGATCGGCAGCCGCATTGTCCCGCCGGCGGTGTCAGGCAAGGCGCCGGCCGTCGCGCGCCACTTGCCGCGACCGCAACGCGATATGACGCCGCGGCAGGGATGAGCCGAAAGGGAGCGGCCCGGCCGGCGAGGTCGTGGATGCGTCCGATCGCAATTCCGCGGCGGCCGGGTCCGCCCCGATATCGTCAATGGCATACCGTGCCCGATGCGACCATGTCATTCGGGCGTGCCGCGTGCCGTGACAGCGCATTGCGCACGCGATTCGCCCTCGTCAGGAGCTCTTGATGCAGATCGTCCATACCGAAGACAGCAAGCGCCGCGCGGCGACCACCGAACTCAGCGGCGGTCATCTGGTCGCGCCGTTCGAATCGCCCGCACGGGTGGATCAGGTCATCGCGGCACTGCGTGCCCGCGACAGCGGGCCGATCGTCGCGCCTACGTCGCACGGCATGGCGCCGATCGCGGCCGTCCACGATGCCGGCTATATCGATTTTCTGGCCAGCGCCTGGGACGACTGGGTCGCGGCCGGCAACACGGGCGAGATCATTCCGACGATTTGGCCGACGCGACGGCTGGGCGAGACGCTGCGTTCACGCCATATCGAAGCCCGGGTGGGCTACTACGCCCTGGCCGGCGAGACCTCGATCGAGGCGCAAACCTACGAGGCCGCGCGAACGAGCGCGGATATCGCGCTCAGCGCGCTCGATCATGTCCTGGCGACCGGGGCGCCGGCGTTCGGATTGTGCCGGCCGCCGGGGCATCACGCTGCGGTCGACCAGTTCGGCGGGTATTCTTTCTTCAACAATGCCGCGATCGCGGCCGAGAGCGCGCGCCAGCGGGGCGTATCGCGTGTGGCGATCCTCGACGTGGATTTCCATCACGGCAACGGCACGCAGCAGATCTTCTACGAGCGGGCCGATGTGTCGTTCGTTTCGTTGCACGGTGATCCGGTCGACGAGTTCCCGTATTTCTCCGGTTTCGCCGACGAACGCGGGGCAGGGCCGGGCCTGGGCTACAACCGCAATCATCCGTTGCCACCCGGCACCGACTACGTCGTCTGGTCAGGCGCACTCGACGCGGCACTCGCCGAAATCGCTGCCCAGGCTCCGGCGTTGCTCATCGTGTCGCTGGGTACGGATATTTTCAAGGACGATCCCATCAGTTCGTTCACCCTGGACAGCGACGATTTCGTCGATTGCGGCGCCCGTATCGCCGCGCTCGGGCTGCCCAGCCTGTTCCTGCTGGAAGGTGGGTATGCGGTGGCCGCCATCGGCACCAACATCGCCAACACGCTGGCGGGCTTCGAGGCGGCGTGGCGGCCGGGGCGGTCGTGACGCCGCGCTCGGCAGGCACCGGCGTGGCCGGTCTGCAGAGTGCGGCCCGTTTATGTCATCTTGATAGGCCGTTGACGTGGTTTTCTCGAGCCCGGGGCATCGTCGTGAACAGGCTAAACCGTTTATCTTTCGTGCATTACAGGCGTGCAGCCTCACTGACGCTGCTGTCGCTGTTTGCTGCGGCGCTGCTTGGCGGCTGCGCAAACGGCCCGACCCGTGGGGCAAGCGACCAGGCCACGACGGCCGCCACATTGCCCGACGCGCTGGCCCCACTGCCGGCGCAGTATGCGGGCACGCTGCCCTGCGGTGACTGCGGCAGCATCGCCTACTGGCTGACACTCGGCCCCGACGGCGATTACATTCTTCAGCAGCACTACGACACGAACGATGCACAGAATCCGGCCGACTACGTCGAGGTTGGCGGTTGGCAGCTGGCCGCCGACGGTCGGCGCCTCGCGCTCACGCCGGCCGATTCGGATGAAAGCGGCACGAGTTTCTGGTCGATCTCGGCCAACGGCGATCTGGTCGCCCTGGACGAGAACAGCCAGCCGATCACGCCCGCGGCGCAATACACCCTGCATCGCCGCGCGCATCTCGACGAGCCGCCGCTGACGGGCGGGCGCTGGTATCTCGTCAACGCACCGGACGCGCATCAGGGTAACGCCGCCTACATCGCCTTCGACGATGACGACAAGCGTCTGTCGGGCTCGACCGGCTGCAACCGTCTGATGGGCGACTACGAGCGCGATGACGCGGCATTGTCGCTCGAACATCTGGCGGCCACGAAACGGGCCTGCTTCGCCTTCGAGGATACCGAACAGTCGATGCTGGAGGCGCTGCGCCAGACGCATCGCGTGCGGATTCTGGGCAATTATCTGCTGCTGCTCGGGCCGGCGGGCAATGCCTCGCCGCTGGCGGTCTTTCAGGCCCGCAGCGAGGCCATGCCGCTCAGCCGATGAACCGCGATGCCCGCCCGCGACGTCGGCGTGTCGCCGCGGGCCGGCCGTATCGGGTCACGGGGTGCGCGTGATGATGTCGGCCAGCACCTCGCAGATGTGATCGATATCGGCTCTCTCGGCGATGAAGGGCGGGCCGAGCTGAACCGTGTCGCCGCCAAAGCGCACGTATAGGCCGCGTTCCCATGCCGCCAGCGCGATCTGCCAGGGCCGTCGGCCCGGCTCGCCCGGGACGGGCTCGATCTGGAAGGCCCCGGCCAGTCCGAGATTGCGGATATCCACGATATGCCGCAGGCCCTTGAGATGGTGGATCTGTGATTCGAAATAGGGCGCGAGCGCGGCGGCCCGGCCGACCAGATCGTCACGTTCCAGCACGTCCAGGGCGGCCAGCCCGGCCGCACAGGCCAGCGGATGTGCGGAATAGGTGTAGCCGTGACGGAATTCGACGTCGTAATCCAGCGGCGTGCTGTCCATGAAGGCATCGTGCACGGCATCGGTCACGGCCACGGCCCCCATCGGCACGGCGCCGTTGGTGATGTTCTTGGCCATGGTGAGAATATCCGGCGTGATGCCGAACAGCGTTGCGCCGAACATCGCCCCGAGACGGCCGAAACCGGTCAGCACCTCGTCGAATATCAACAGGATGTCGTGTGCGCGACAGATCCGCGCGAGGCGTTCGAGATAACCCTGGGGTGGGATGACCACGCCCGCCGAACCGCTCATGGGCTCGACCATCACGGCCGCGATCCGCTCGGCGCCGAGTTCATGGATCTGTGCGAGAAGCTCATCGGCCAGCTCGGCGCCTTCGGCCGGGCAGCCCCGCGAGAAACGATTGGCCTCGATCAGCGTGTGGGATAGATGGTGGGTATCCATCAGGGCACCGAAGCCGGCACGGTTGGGCGCGATCCCGCCGACGCTGGTGCCGCCGACATTGACCCCGTGATAACCCTTGGCCCGGCCGATGACATGGTTCTTTTCCGGCTGGCCGCGGCGGGCCCAGTAGCCCTTGGCGATCTTGATCGCGGTATCGGCCGATTCCGAGCCGGAGTTCGTGAAAAAGATATGATCGAGGCCGTCCGGCGTGAGTTCGGCCACCCGGTTGGCCAGTTCGAAGCCCAGCGGATGGGCGTACTGGAAGGGCGGCGCATAATCCAGTGTCTGGGCCGTATCGGCGATCGCCCGTGCGATCTCGGGCCGGCCGTGTCCGAAGCTGGCACACCAGAGCCCTGAAAGCGTGTCGTATTTCTGCGAGCCGTCGGCGGCGGTGTAGTGACAGCCGGTGGCGCCCACGATCATGCGCGGGGCGGCCTTGAACTCGCGGTTCGAGGTGAACGGCATCCAGAACGCGTTCATGGCATCTGCATCGAGACGCGCGGCGTTGTCGCGCAGATCGGGATGTCGCGGTTCGGGGGCGTCGGTTGTACCAGTCATGGGCAGGCAACGCAGCGTCAGTTGAACGATCAGCGATCATTGGACGATGCACTGAGTGTCGGTTGCAACCCTGTCCGCTGTTTTCGCGGTTAAAGTATGGGGTTACAGCGCCAATCGGGAGGTCGCCGTTGAGCGTCTCGTTGCAGGAAATCGTGATCTTTCTCGCCGCCGCGGTCATCTCGGTGCCGATCGCCCAGCGCCTGAAGCTGGGTTCGGTGCTGGGCTATCTGCTGGCCGGCATGATCATCGGTCCCTGGGGTCTCGGGCTGATCGGCCAGGTCGACGAGGTCCTGCATCTGGCCGAGTTCGGCGTGGTGTTCCTGTTGTTCATCATCGGCCTGGAGATGCAGCCGCGACGCCTGTGGGCGCTGCGCAAGGCGATCATCGGGCTCGGTGGGCTGCAGGTTCTGGCTACGGGCGTGGCGCTGGCTGTCGCGGCGGCCTGGGTGATGGATCTGCCACCGGCGCCGGCCGCGGTGGCCGGCGCCGCACTTGCCCTGTCCTCGACCGCATTCGCCTTGCAGATGCTGGCCGAGCGCGGCGAGCTGACGTCACGACACGGCCGTGGGGCGTTCGCGATCCTGCTGTTCCAGGATCTGGCCGTGATCCCGATTCTGGCGCTCCTGCCGCTGCTGTCGGTCGGCCATGCCGAAATCAGCCTGCTCGGTGGGCTGGAGAAGACCGCGAAAGCCGCCGGCGTGATCGGCGTGCTGGTGATCGGCGGCCATTATGTCCTCAAACCGGTTCTGCGTCTGGTTGCAGCCACGCGCATGCAGGAGATCTTCATCGCGACCGCCTTGCTGATCGTGGTCGGCACGGCGGCGATCATGGAAGCGGCCGGCATCTCGGTGGCACTGGGCGCGTTCGTGGCCGGCGTGCTGCTTGCCGATTCGGAATATCGGCACGAGCTCGAGGCCAATGTCGATCCGTTCAAGGATCTGTTGCTCGGACTGTTCTTCATCGCGGTCGGGATGTCGATCAATCTTGGACTGTTCGCCTCGGTGCCGCTCAAACTGATCGAAATGACCGCCGGGCTGTTCGCGGTCAAGGCGCTCATTCTGTTCGGGCTCGCCCGGCGGCACGGCCTGAAAGGGCCCGCGGCGCGCAATCTGGCAGCCTATCTGGGCCAGGGCGGCGAATTCGCGTTCGTGATCCTGTCGACCGCTGTCGCCGGGCATCTGTTCGTCCAGGCCGAGGCGGATCTGCTGGTGGCGACGGTGACGCTGTCGATGGTGATCACGCCGCTGGCGGTGCAGGGCGCGGCGCTGTTCAATCGCTGGCGTGCCGGGGAAGTGGCCGCGCCGGATTACGAAACACCCGAGGAATCCGAACACCCGGTGATCATCGCCGGTTTCGGACGCGTGGGTGGCATCGTCGCGCGCATGCTGCGCGCCAAGCGCATCGGCTTCATCGCTTTGGAGGCCAATCCGGCACAGGTGGATTTCGTGCGGCGTTTTGGTGCCCGCGTCTATTACGGCGATGCCGCGCGGCTGGAAATGTTGCGGGCCGCGCACGCCGAGGAGGCCAAGGTGCTGGTGGTGGCGATCGGTGAGATGGAGACCTCGCTACGCCTGATCCACATGGTACGCACGCATTTCCCGCATCTGCACATCGTGGCCCGGGCCCGCGATCGCCGGCATGCCTATCGTCTGCTCGACGAAGGCGTCACGGTCTTCCAGCGCGAGACGTTCCTGTCGAGCATCGCGCTGGCCGGCGACACGATGCGGGCCCTGGGGCTGTCGCGCGACGAGGTCGACAAGGCACAGAAGACGTTCCGGGCCCACGACGAGGCACGGCTGTCCGAGCATTACGAAGTCGCCGATGACGAGGAACGTCTGGCGCGTCGGGCGCGTGAAGCCGCCGCCGAGCTCGAAGCGCTGTTCGAACGCGACGAGGCCGAAAAGTCCGCCGACGAGGCACGTTGATCGCACGGCTTCGCCGGCCGGCATCGAACGATGCGCGACGTTCGGGCGGACTCTCAAGCGTGGCGTCGGTGGACGATCTCGCGCCAGTATTCGGTGAGCGCGAAGGCCGCGAGCAGCCAGAAACCGCCGACGATCAGCCCGGCGGCCACGTCGCTTGCGAAATGGACCGAGAGGACCAGACGGCTGGCGGCGATGGTGGCGATCAACGCGCCGGCCCAGAACGCCAGTTCGAAGCGCACGGCGGGCCGGTCGATCTCGCGCAGGATCGCGTAGGCGATGAAACCGTAGACTGCCATGGCGCCGGTCGCATGCCCGCTGGGAAACGACGGCGTGGCGGCGCTGGCGAAGGTCAGGAATTCCGGACGGGCCCGGTCGATCGCATACTTGCCGATATAAGTGATCGTCTGCGAGCCGATCACCGCCAGCCAGAGACCGGGCAGGAAATGCATTCGGCGATCGGCCCAGAGAAACGCGCTGGCCACCACGGTGACGGCCACCAGCGTGACGACATCGGCCAGATGCGTGATCTTGCCGACCACCGCCAGGATATGCGGATCGCGAACGACCGACAGCGCGCGGTTGATGTGCTCGTCGAGATGCATGATCTCTTCATGCTCGATGACATGCTCCGCCAGATCGCTGCCGAGTGAGACCAGATAGGCCGCGAGTAGCACGAAAAGCGTCAGCGGCAGTCCGGTGAAGCGATCGGTGGCGAAGCGCTGGCTGACCCATTGTGTCGGCCCCGGGGCACGCAGGCGCAGCAGCTCGATGACATGGGGCACGCCATAGACGCGGCGCATCCAGCCCTGCAGCCGCGCGATCAAGGGTGGCAAGCCACGCAGAATCATCGTCCGGAGCAGCCCTGCGATGAGCCGGGCAACCAGCAGGATGCCGGCAATCACCAGAATAATGAGCCAGAAGGACAAGGGGTCGGGCATGTCGGCGGCTGGTGACTCGGGACAGCCCTTCAGTATAGCGCCTGGGCGATCGGGCCCTGTTAACATGCCGGCATAAAGCCGCGTCTCCAATCGTCGGGCCATACCCGGACGTCACGCCATGCATGATTTTCTGCCCGCCGATCCGCTCGTCGTATCGCCCGGCCTAAAGGTCGCGCGATCAGGGTATCGTGGTCGGGCCCGATCGGTATCCCGTGATCGCGATATCAGTCCGGTCAGCGCGCGTTGTTGAGGCGGGCATCGTGGCCACGCACGCCGGCCCTGCCAGGGGCCGGGATCGCCCATGCGACGGTGCGCTGGGTTGCCCGTATCGGCTATGGCGCGCGGGGTGTGGTCTATCTGATGTTCGGCGCGCTGGCGATGCGCACGGCCGTGACGCTGTCCGATGTGCATGACGTGCGCGGCACGCTTGGTGTCATGCACCAAATGACCGGCGGGGGCGTGCTGCTGCTGGGCGCGGCTGCCGGTCTGGCAGCCTATGCGCTCTGGCGTCTCGTCCAGGGCGGTTTCGACACCGACGGCCACGGCTGGGGGCTGCGCGCTTTGATTGTGCGGGGGGCGCTGCTGGCCAGCGCGGCCGTCTACGGCTCGCTGGCATGGGCGAGCCTGAAGCTGGTCGCGGCGACGGCGCATCGGACCTCGCAACCGGTCCAGCATGCTGTCGCGGCCACGCTGGATTGGCCGGCCGGACGTGAGATGGTCGTGCTGGGCGGTCTCATCGGGCTGATCGCTGGCATCGCCCACATCCACAAGGCGTGGTGTGCCGGCTTTCGTCGCTGGTTCTCGGCGTCGCCGGCCGCGATGCGCTGGATCGATCCGGTGAGCCGGATCGGACTGTGCGCGCGAGGCCTGCTGTTTCTCGGTGTGGGCGGCTTCATTGTCTATTCGGGGATCACGCTCCAGCCGCAGGACGCGCTCGGCGTCGCCGAGCTGCTGGACTGGGTGCGCGGGGCCAGCTACGGGCGCTGGCTGCTCGCGGCCTGGGCGGTCGGCGTCATGTTGTTCGGTGTCTACTCGCTGATCGAGGCGTTTGTCCGGCGGGTCGATCCAACCCCGTATCGCGCCCCGCGTTGAGCCCGAGCGGGCTCGGCCGGCGTGAATCGGCCTCAGGCGATGAACATCGCATCGCCATAGCTCAAGAACCGGTATTCGGCGGCCACGGCATGGGCATAGGCGGCGAGCACGGCCCGATGCCCGGCGAAGGCGGCCACCAGCATCAGCAGGCTGGACTGGGGTTCGTGAAAATTGGTAAGCACGGCATCGACGACGTGAAACGCATCGCCCGGCTTGATGAACAGCTGGGTCTCGTCGGCGTAGGGCACCGGCGTGCCATCGCCGGCACGCGCGGCGGTTTCCAGGCTCCGTACGGCCGTGGTGCCGACGGCGATCACGCGACCGCCGGCGGCGCGGGTTGCCGCGATCTGTTCGCAGACCGTGGTATCGACGAACACGCGCTCGGCGTGCAGCGTCTGATCGTGCACGTCGCCCTCGCGCAGGCGCTGGTAGGTGCCGGACCCGACATGGAGCGTCACATAACCGAAGCGCACGCCCCGCGCGGCCAGCCGGTCCAGCAGTTCGGTATCGAAATGCAGGCCGGCGGTGGGCGCGGCGACCGCACCGTCGTGGCGTGCCCAGACCGTCTGGTAGCGTGCCCGATCGTCATCGGCATCCGGGCGGCGGATGTAGGGCGGCAGCGGCATGTGGCCGTGATCGCCCAGTAGATCGGCGACCGAGTCGGCCGATGCGACCAGCCGCAGTGTGTAGAGCTCACCCGTTCGTGCGGTGACCTGAAGGCGATAGTCGCCGATCCGGATCTCGCTGTCGGGTCGCGGGGGCTTGTTGGCCCGGATCTTGGCCGTGAGCAGCTGTGAATCCAGAATGCGTTCGAGCATGACTTCCACCGCGCCGCCGGTGGCCTTGGCGCCGTGAAGCCGGGCCGCCAGCACGCGCGTGTCGTTGAAGACCAGGAGATCGTTCGGGCCGAGCAGGTCGACCAGGTCGGTGATCCGCCGATCGGCCAGCGCGCCGTCATCGCGATCCAGGGTCAGCAGGCGCGAGGCCTGACGCTCGGCCAGCGGCGCCTGGGCAATACGGGCCTCGGGCAGGTCATAATCGAAATCGCGCTTGTCCATGGGGTGGCAGCGGTGTGAACGCGTCGCGATTCTGGCCGTCCCGTCGCGTGCCGGCAAGCCGGTTCAGGCGAAACCGTGGCACCTGTGGTTAGACTTGGCGTATTGATCAAGCGCGATGGGGCCGCTTACGCATGCGTCATATCGTCACATCGATCGCTGCCAGCACGCTGGCCGGCTGGCGCGGCACGATGGCGGCCCGTCGCACCGATGGGCCGCCGCTCATGCTGCAACTCTACGAATTCGAGGCCTGCCCGTTCTGTCGCATGGTGCGCGAGACGCTCACCGAGCTCGACCTGGACGCGGTGATCCTGCCGTGCCCGCGCGGCGGTACGCGGTTTCGCCCGCAGGCCGAGGCTGTCGGCGGACGACAGCAGTTTCCGTTGCTCGTCGATGACAACGTCAATCGCGTCATCTACGAGTCGCGCGAGATCATTGCGCATCTGCGCCAGACCTACGGCCAGGGGCAGGCGCGCGAGAAATCACCGCCCGGACGGGTCGGCGAGATCGGTTCGGCCCTGGCCAGCGTCGTGCGCGGCATGGCCGGCATGCATGCCGATACAGGCGTCGATCGGGCCTGCCCCCGTGAGTTGCCCGAGCTCTACAGTTTCGAATCCAGTCCGTACTGTCGCCGCGTGCGTGAAGTCTTGTGCGAACTGGAGGTGCCTTACGTGCTGCGCAACACCGGCAAGATCGGGCTCGCCGACATGGGCCCGCCGTGGGTGCGGGAGAAACTGTTCCCGAACGCGCCCGTCGAGGGGCGCAATCGTCAGCACCTGATGGACGAGGCGGGGCGCGTTCAGGTGCCGTATCTGGTCGATGCCAACACGCAGACCGCGCTCCATGAATCGGCCGATATCGAAGCCTATCTGCGCCGCACCTACGGCTAGGGCGTGTTGAGGTTTCGTGCGAGTCCGCGCCAAGCGCGCCCTGAAATTGACGATGGGCGCCCGGCGGCGTTGCGAGCCTTGATCGTGGCACGCCACGATACGGCGACTCGCGCCTTGCCCGACACACGGCGGTCTCTCGACGAAAAGGCCCTCGAACGAAACATCAACACGCCCTAGGGAGATCACGACATGAAACGATCGACAATGATGGCCGGGGCCGCCACGCTGGCGCTGCTCGGCGGCTGCGCGGCCCAGAAGCCCGTGCTCTATGCGCCGAACGATGCCCATCCGCCCGGCGGCGAAGCTGCCGTTGAGGCGTGCCAGAACCAGGCCCGGGCGGCCGGTCTGGATTACTCGAAGGGGCGGGTCGGCGCGACGGCGCGTGGCGCGGTCAAGGATGGCGCCGTCGGCGGCGCCGGGGGCGCGGTCGCCGGGGCGATCTACGGCAATGCCGCGCGCGGCGCGGCCGCCGGTGCGGCCGGCGGGGTGGCGGCCGGACTCGTACGCGGTCTGTTCGCCGGCCACGATTCCGGCCCGGCGCCGGCCTACAAGGCCTACGTGAATCGTTGTCTGCGCAGCCGTGGCTACGATCCGGTCGGCTGGAACTGACAGGATCGATTAAGCTGGAACGATCATCCCGCAGCACTGACGTCTCGTGAGCCGGTTCATCGACGAATTCAAGGCCTTCGCCGTGCGCGGCAATGTCATCGATCTGGCCGTCGGCGTGGTCGTCGGCGGCGCGTTCGGCAAGATCGTGACCTCACTGGTCAACGATCTGATCACGCCCCCGCTGGGGCTTCTGATCGGTGGTGTGGATTTCTCGGCCCTCAAGATCACGCTGCGCCACGCCCATGGCGATGTGGCGGCGGTGACGCTCAACTACGGCGCGTTCATCCAGACCGTGATCAATTTCCTGATCGTGGCGTTTGCGATCTTCGTCGCCGTGCGCCTGATCAACCAGCTCAAGCGCCGGGAAGCCGTCCAGCCGACCGTGGCGCCAGCGCCCACGCGCGAGGAAGTGCTGTTGACCGAGATCCGGGATGCACTGCGTGATCGCGCAACGCAGCCCAAGGACGACTAGACGTCTTAGGGCGTGTTGAGGTTTCGTGCGAGCGCCTTTTCGTCGAGAGACCGCCGTGTGTCCGGCAAGGCGCGAGTCGCCGTATCGTGGCGTGCCACGATCAAGGCTCGCAACGCCGCCGGGCGTCCATCGTCGATTTTTCATGGGGGGCGGCCCAACCCGAAGGGACAAGCGCCCCAAAATCGAGAACACGACGGCGATCCAGCGTTGTCGCCCGCGGGTGCGGAATGGCTGCACGGCGCGCACGACGCCTCGTCTTGCCGCCCATCGTCAATTTCAGAGCGCGCTTGGCGCGGACTCGCACGAAACCTCAACAGGCCCTAGGCGCGCCGCTTATCCGCGATATGCGATGGCCGGCCCGCGGAGGCCGTCATCCGCTCGGACGAGGGCACGCCGTGCCGGTTCGCCCGTGCGGCTCCTCTCAGCCGAGGCGGCGCGCCCAGACTTCCAGGGCCCCGCGATAGGCAAGCTGCATCTGCTTGGCGACTGCCAGTGCCGCGAAGTCTGCGGCGATCGGTGTCGTGCCGCGCAGGCGGGAGGTCCAGTGGACGCGCGTGCGCAGGCCACTGGTGCCCAGCGGCTGTAACAGGATGCGGGCGCCGAGGTGATGGATCGGCAGCGGCGATTCGATGATGCGATAACCCAGCGATTCGCCGGGCTGGTACTCGACGATCTGCTCGACCAGCTGCATCGCCGGTAGTTTGATCACGCGCTCGGCGCCAATGCCGCCGCGCTCGTTTTCGCCGGGAACGCGCAGCCAGGCGGCCCGCACGCCGGGTAGGCTGGCATAGCCTTCATGATCGGCAATGACATCGAAGATAGTGGCCGCATCGGTATCGAAGTCGCGGCTGACATGAATCGTCTGCATGACAAGTGCCTGCGCGTTCCAAAGACGCGCACCTTATGTGCCGGCCGGCGGCTTGGCAATATCCGAGGGCAATGACAGGGGCGCTGCCCGCGATAAGCCACGGTCGATGCACGGTATTGCACGTCCCCATGTTGTCCGCCCGACATGTCGCTGCCAGGCGCGATGCGTGCTCGGCAAACCACGGGGTGGCGGCTGTCGAGCCCGGTGAACAATACCGAATACGGGCGTGAGCAGATCGTTCGGGGCAAGGCCGCCAGTGGGCTCGCACGAACGGCCGATATGCCGCAGTCATCTCGGCCGTAGCAACCAGACGTGTGCGCGATCCTCGGTCGGTTCGGAAAATCCGCGCCTGTTCGCGACACCTAGGGCCTGTTGATGTGTCGTGCGAGTCCGCGCCAAGTGCGCCCTGAAATTGACGATGGGCGGCAAGACGAGGCATAGCACGCATAGCGTGTCATTCTGCGCCAGCGTTCTAGCACGCTGGATTGCCGTCGTGTTTTTGATTTTGGGGCACTTGTCCCGAAGGGTTGGGCCACAAATCCCGCCCGGCGGCGTTGCGCGCCTGGATCGTGGCACGCCACGATACGGCGACTCGCGCCTTGCCGGACACACGGCGGTCTCTCGACGAAAAGGCGCTCGAACGAAACCTCAACAGGCCTTGGGGTGCGGCCAATCAGCGAACGGTGTGACGCGAGAAAGGAATCGCGCGCGACATTTATTTCTACGGCGCAGACTCCTAGACTCGATGCATCAGCCTGCGTCGAGCCCGCCCGGCCGGCGGCGGCCAGTGCGGTTCTGCCGGCACATCGGTGTGCGCCAGGCTGCACGTTTCTGGGAGAAAACCGTGTCCTATCTCATGTCACGAAGCGTTATCCGCCTGGCGTTCGCCGGTCTCGTCGTCGCCGTGCTGGCCGGCTGTGTCAACGAGCCGCCGCCACCGCAACATCCCGGCCCGTACGACGATCCCGTCGATGCCTTCAATGCCACGCGGGCGCCATATGATCCGAATGCGGCCAAGGGCGCCGATCAGCCGCTCACGCGGGATCTGTCCCAGCTGCGCGATGCGCGCGCGAACTATGAACACAGCCAGGCCGTTCAGCGCGCGCGCCTGCGTGACGCCCAGGCGAAGTGTCGCCAGCAGCCCGATGCGCATCTCGTGCATATCCGGGACGGCAGCGGTGATCCGGATGCCGTTTACTGTCAGTCCGGGCCGGGGCAATCGGACAGCGACGACTGAACCCGAGCGCAAGCGCGGCCGGCGGTTGTCCGGTGCGGTGCTCGTCGCCATGTTCATCGCATGAGTGATACGACAACGCCGCCGGCCGAGCCCTACACGCTGGCCTCGCCGCTCGACGCGCTGGATTGGCGTAATCGTGCGGCCGAGCTCGGCACGCCGTACTACACGCCACAACGGCCCACACCCATCGCCGATCCGTATCCGGTGATTTTCAATGCCGACGTGGCGGCGCTGCTCGGTCTGGATGCCGAAGCGATGCAGACCGCCGGTTATGCGACGGTCCTGTCCGGCAACGCTTTGCCGGCGGCCGCGGCTCCGGTCTCGCATCGCTACGGCGGCCATCAATTCGGCCTCTGGGCCGGTCAGCTCGGCGACGGCCGTGCGATCACGCTGGGCGATATCGAAACCGAAAGCGGGCAGGTCTACGACATCCAGCTCAAGGGCGCCGGCGCGACGCCATATTCGCGTTTTGCCGATGGGCGCGCCGTGCTCCGTTCGACCATCCGCGAGTTTCTGGCCAGCGAAGCGCTGGCCGCGCTGCGGATCCCGACCACGCGGGCGCTGTCGATCGTGGGTAGCGATATGCCGATCTATCGGGAAACCGCCGAGACGGCGGCCATCCTGACGCGCGTGGCCCCGAGCCATGTGCGATTCGGCAGTTTCGAGATGCTGTTCTACGACCGTCGTTTCGATGCGCTCGCTCCGCTGGCCGATGCGGTGATCAGCACGCATCATCCGGAAATCGCCGCGATCACCGATCCGGCGACCCGTTATCGCCACTGGGTCGCCCATGTCGTTGAATGCACGGCCACGCTGGTCGCCGACTGGCAGGCCGTGGGGTTCTGTCATGGCGTGCTCAACACCGACAATATGTCGATCCTGGGCCAGACGCTGGACTATGGGCCGTTCGGTTTCTTGGACCGCTTCAATCCCGAATGGATCTGCAACCATACCGATGCCGGCGGTCGCTATACCTATCGCCAGCAACCCCAGGTGGGGCTCTGGAATCTGGGGCGGTTCGTCCAGGCCGTGCTGCCGCTTCTGGACGACGATCCGGAAGAGGCCGTGGCCATCGGGCAATCGCTGCTCGATGCCTATCGAGAAACCTTCGATGCGGCCTGGCTTGCCCGCATGCGCGCCAAGCTCGGGCTCACCGATGCAAAGGACACGGATCGCGCGCTGATCGAGTCATTGCTGCAGTGCATGGCCACGGACGGAGCCGATTTCACACGCGTCTTCCGCGGATTGTGTGCGGTCTCCGGCGCATCGGGCGGCCACGAGGCCGCGTTCGTCGACGAGTTCGTCGACCGCGAGGCGGCACGCGGCTGGCTGGCCGAATGGCGCACTCGACTGGGCGATACGAACGCCGATGACGCGGCCCGAGCGGCGCGCATGAAAGGCGTGAATCCGAAGTATATCCTGCGCAACTATCTTGCCCAGCAGGCGATCGAGCAGGCACAGGCCGGCGATTACAGCGCGCTCGAGCGGCTGCACGACGTATTGCGTCGGCCCTTCGACGAGCAGCCGGAAAACGCCGACTACGCCCGCCTGCCGCCGGATTGGGCCCGGGGCCTGGTGCTGTCCTGCTCGGCCTGAAGCGTCATCGGCGCGGCTCAATTCGGCCGCACCGTCGGTGTGTCGGCCAGATTCGCCAGGGGATGGGCGCCGGTCCACGCCGCCTGGAAATGGGCATCGACATAGGCGGCCGGCACATCCGCGACGCTCGGGAAGCGCCATTGCGGCGTTTTGTCCTTGTCGACGAGCAGAGCCCGAACGCCTTCCGGGAAATCCACGTGGGCACAGCAGGCCAGCGCCATCGCAAGTTCGCGCTGGACCGCTTCGCGCAGGGACAGATAGCGCCCGTCGCGTAGCTGTCGATCGATCAGATGGGCGGTGACGGGGCAGCCCTGGACCAGGTTGTTCCCGCATTCGGCCAGCCACGCGTCGTCGACCCCGGCCAGAGCCGTCAGCCGTTCGACGATGGCCGCGATATCGCCGCCCGCGGTGGCGGCCCGAATGACCGCGGCGTGTTGCAACAGACGCGAGTCTCCCAGAACCGCGCCCGGGGCCCGCTTGTCGGCGGCGACCAGTGCTTCTGTAACCGTGGCATGAGCCTCGCCCTGCCAGTCGGCGGTGACGAGCGCTTCCAGCACGGCGGCCTTTTCGGCGTGTGCAATGGCGTGCTCGGCCAGCCCGGCGAACAGGCAGTCGGCAGCGTTCAGGCTCGCCCCGGTCAGGGCCACGAAGTAACCCAGATAAGACGGCAGCCGGTTGAAGAACCACGTGGCGGCACAGTCCGGGAACAACCCGATCTTGATTTCGGGCATGGCCAGCCGGGTGGTCTCGGTGACCACGCGATGCGAGGCGCCGGAGAACAGCCCGCAGCCGCCGCCCATGACGATGCCGTGGCCCCAGGCGATGCAGGGGGTGCGCATGCGATGCAGGTCATGACAGAGCCGGTATTCCTCGGTGAAGAAACGAGCCGGATAATCGGCCGCGATCTCGCCGGTGATCGCGCGGTGGAGATTGACGATATCCCCGCCGGCACAGAAGGCCTTGTCGCCGACTGCATCGATCAGCACGGCTTGTACGTCCGGGTCCCGTTCCCAGCGTGTCAGGGCATCGCGCAGAGCCTCGATCATGTCCAGTGAGGTGGCGTTGAGTGCGGCGGGATGATCTAGTGTCAGATGGCCCAGGCGACCGCCATTGTTCAGCGCAACTTCATTTTCATGGATTTCCGCAGCTGCCATCGCCTACCTCATTGTTTTGAAAGTGACTTGCCGTTCGTCGTCGACGCTATCAACAAAAATTCGAAGCTGTGCTAAATTCAGTGCCTGCGATCGGGGGTTACCGATCGACGCAAAGCAATAACTCAGGAGTTGCGATCATGATCAAGACGGTTTTCAAGACGGCGTTCGCTGCCGGTATCGTGGTGGCCGCCGCCGGCTGTGCCAGCCAAAATGGCCCGATGCAGTCGCAGATCGACCAGGCCATGCGCAAGGCCGAGTCGGCTCAGTCGACGGCCAACGAAGCACAGCAGACCGCCAACCAGGCGCTGCAGACCGCCAACGAAGCGAAGTCGATGGCGCAGGCCAACTCGCAGCGTATCGAGCGCATGTTCCAGACTTCGCAGCAGAAGTAAGAACATCGCTTGCGGCGGGCACGCGCTCGCCGACGATTGAAGAGCCCTGTCCCGACGGACAGGGCTTTTTTATGGGCGCGCCATCGGCATCCGCCGAGTCGCGGCACCTTGGTCGGTCTCACCCCTGGGCGTAGGGATCCGCGTTGCCGGTCTGGGCATCGCTGCCCTCGTCGGACTCGCTGTTCGACGTATCCGCTGCCGGATCATCGGCGGCGGGGTGCGCGTCTCGCACCGCCGCATCCGGTCCGCCGATCGGCTCCGGAATACCGTCGGCCTGTCGTGCGACGGACTCGGCCACGTGCCAGTCGACCGGTGTCTTCGGCCGGTCTTCGGTGGCCGCGATCAGCTCCTGAACCCAGGGCGTGTAGGACTTGACCGGTGCATCGCCGTCGGCATCCGGCGGATGGGCCTCCATGACCAGATGGTCGCTGTCCCAGCCGATCTTGTAGGGTTGGCTGACGATATCCACGGGCATACCGACGCTGGCCATCGAGAACAGCTTCTTGATGTCGTCGGGAAACAGCCGGATACAGCCGTGGGAGACCTTCATGCCGATCCCGGCGGGCTTGTTGGTGCCGTGGATCAGATAAGAAGGCAGGGCCAGGCGCAGCGCGTACTGGCCGAGCGGATTGTCGGGCCCGGCGGCCACGACATCCGGCAACGGATCGCCGTTCTTGGCGTGTTCGGCCTTGATGGAGGCCGGCGGTGTCCAGGTCGGGTTGGGGATCTTCTGCGAGATCTTGGTCTCGCCTAGCGGCGTCGACCAGCCTTCGCGACCGATGCCGATCGGGAACGTGAATACCTTGCCGGCGTACTCGCTGTTTGCCGGCGGGTAGAAATACAGCCGCATCTCCGGAAGATTGATCACCACGCCCTTGCGCGGCGCATCGGGCAGCACGTATCGCGTTGGCACGACCAGCGGTGTGCCGTCGCCGGGCAGCCACGGATCGACGTTGGGGTTGGCCAGCCGCAGTTCGCGATAGCCGACGTCGTATCGGCGCGCCAGCGCCACGAACGTATCCGACGCCTTGGTATGGATATGCTGGAGCTTGCCCACGACATCGGAGCCCTCGGGCGGCATGTCGTACATCTCGGCATACGCGCTCTGGGCGATGCCGAGTGCGAGGCACAGGGCGGTCAATACGCCGACTCGTCGCAGGGCCGCAGGCAGAACAGTCATGGTGTCTCCGGTGACGGGTGCGCTTTACAGGGCAGCGTACCCTGCCTCATCAAGGGGAAAGACGTTCGAGGGTCCAGCCGTTGTCGGCCGTGTCCCGTCGATAACGCAGTCGATCATGCAGGCGCGAGCGCCGTGCCTGCCAGAACTCGATCGCCTCGGGGCGCAGGACATAGCCGCCCCAGTGGGCTGGCCGGGATATCTCGGTGTCGGCATGGCGGGCCTGGGCATCGGCCAGCCGATGCTCGAGCGCGGCACGGCCGTCGATGACCTCGCTCTGTCGCGATGCGTGGGCGCCGAGCCGACTGCCGTGCGAGCGTCGTGCAAAGTAGGCATCGGAGGCTTCGGGCGACAGTTTCTCGACCGATCCGTTGACGCGGACCTGGCGTTCGAGCGGTTCCCACCAGAACACCAGAGCGGCCTGTGGATGAACAGCCAGGGCGCGACCCTTGCGGCTTTCGTAGTTCGTATAGAAACGAAAACCCTCGGCATCGTAGCCCTTGAGCAACACGATACGCGCAGACGGCGCGCCATCGGGATCGACCGTGGCCAGCGTCATGGCCGTGGGCTCGCGCAGGCCGCACTGCTGGGCGGCGTCGTACCAGCTCGCGAACAGGGCAAGCGGATCGGCGGGCACCGCTGTCTCGACCAGATCCGCGCGATCGAGCTCGCCCTGCCAAGTACTCGGTTGGTCGCTCATGAGCGGGTCGGCCTAGTCTTCCAGCGTGAAGCCGATCTTGACCGTGACCTGCCAGTGCGCGATCTCGTTGTCCTCGATGTGGCCACGCACGCCGGTCACCTGGAACCAGCGCATGTGATGGATACTCTTGGAGGCTTCCTTGATGGCCTTGCGAACGGCGTCTTCCTGGCTGGTTTCCGACGAGCCGGTCAATTCCACGGATTTGTAGACGTTATCGCTCATTGCGTTTTTCCTGGTCACGAGTTGATGCTTGAAAGACTACGCCCGGGCCGATAAGCGCTCAAGCATTGTATCGGCGCCTCTTTATGATAAAAATTCATGTTTTCGGAAACCGGGAGCCAGGGTGCGAGCACTGAGAATCGAAGACACCGATGCCGGCCCGCGTGCACGCCTGACGGAGGTCGCGCTGTCGGCACTCACCGCGGGCGATGTGGTGATCGCCGCACATTACTCGTCGCTCAATTACAAGGACGCGATGGCTGTCACCGGCGCCGGCAAGATCGCGCGCCAGCGGCCGCTCAATGCCGGTATCGACGTCGCGGGTGTGGTCGAGCACAGCGAGGATGCGCGGTTTTCCGCGGGTGATCCGGTGTCGGTGACCGGCTGGCTTCTGTCCGAGACGCGCGACGGCGGGCTGGCTGAATACGTACGCGTGCCGGGCGATTGTGTCACGCCATTGCCAGACGGGCTGAGTCTGTGGGAAGCCATGGCGCTCGGGACTGCCGGCTTCACTGCGGCCATGGCGATCAAGCGTCTGCGCGACAATTTCCAGTCGCCCGAGCACGGCCCGATGCTGGTGACCGGTGCCGGCGGCGGGGTGGGCATGTTCGCGATCGAGATGCTGGCCCAGGCCGGTTTCGAGCCGGTGGCGGTCACACGCCGCGTCGAAGCGCTCACGCCGCAGCTGCGCACGCTCGGCGCCGTCGATGTCATCGCGCCGGACAACCTGGACACCGGCGGCAAGCCGCTGGCCGGCGAGCGGTTCGGCGGGGCGATCGATGCGCTGGGCGGCGAAACGCTCGCAGCGGTGCTGGCGCATATCCGTCAGTTCGGCAACGTCGCCGCCATCGGCCTGGCTGCGAGCCCGAAACTGGAGGCCACCGTGCTGCCGTTCATCCTGCGCGGTGTCTCGTTGCTCGGCATCAATTCCGTGGAATGTCCGGTTGCCTGGCGCGAGGCGATCTGGCGCGATCTGGCTGGCCCGCTCAAGCCCGCCCATCTGGCCGATATCGCCCATGAGACCGTCGGGCTCGATGAGGTTGCCGATGTCTGCGACGCCATCATCGCGGGCGAGCACACCGGGCGCACGGTCGTCGCTATCCGGCGCTGAGCGGGCCCGCATTCAACAAAAACGGTTTGGACAGGAGGAGTGTTTCAATGAGCGGGAAGACCAATCAGCCCCCCAACACGGCCGGCCTGGCCGGTGTGACGGCCGGCCAGACCGCGATCTGTACAGTCGGCAAGCAGGGTGTCGGCCTGACCTATCGCGGCTATCTCATCCAGGATCTCGCCGGACAGGCCTCCTTCGAGGAGGTGGCGCATCTGCTGCTTTACGGCCATCTGCCCACGGCCGACGAGCTGGCCGCCTTTCAGGCCCGGTTGATCGCGCGCCGCGGGCTGCCGCAGGCGCTTCGCACCGCCCTGGAGGTCCTGCCGGCCGATACGCATCCGATGGATGTGATGCGCACCGGTGTCTCGGTGCTCGGCACGCTCGAGCAGGAAAACCATCCACAAACCGAGCAGCACGATGTCGCCGATCGCCTGCTCGCGGTTTTCCCGTCGATACTGCTGTACTGGTATCACTATGCCCATAGCGGCGAGCGCATCGACGTCGAGACCGACGATGCCACTGTGGGCGGGCATTTCCTGCACCTGCTGCATCGGCAGAAACCCGGTGATGATGCCGTGGCCTGCATGGCCACGTCGCTGACTCTCTATGCCGAGCACGAGTTCAATGCCTCGACGTTCACCGCGCGCGTGGTCACCGCCACATTGTCGGATTTCTACTCTGCCGTGGCCGGGGCCATCGGCGCGCTGCGTGGCCCGTTGCACGGCGGCGCGAACGAGAAGGCGATGGCACTGATCGATTCGTTCGCCGATCCGGATGCGGCCGAGGCCGGCCTGAAAGACATGCTCGCGAACAAGGAAAAGGTCATGGGCTTTGGCCATCGTGTCTACAAGAAGGCCGACCCGCGGAACGCGATCATCAAGGCCTGGTCGGATCGTCTGGCCGGCGGCGATGCCGCGCGGCGCAATCTCTATGCGATCTCCGAGCGGCTCGAGCAGGTCATGCTCGACGAGAAGGGCATGTTCCCCAACGCCGACTTCTATCACGCCACGGCCTATCGTTTTCTGGGCATTCCGACCGAGCTCTTCACGCCGATCTTCGTGATGTCGCGGCTGACGGGCTGGGGCGCGCATATCTTCGAGCAGCGCGCTGATAACCGGCTCATCCGACCGAGTGCCGACTATGTCGGCCCCGCGCCACGGGCGTTCGTGCCGATGGCCGACCGCGCGTGATCGCGCATGGCGTTGCGTGTCCCGCGACGTCGGTTTTATGACAGACCACAGGAGTATTCGCTCATGATCGCTGCTTACTGGTGCGTGCTCATCGCTGCCTTCATGCCGGTCGCCTTCGTCGGCGTGGCCAAGTTCTTCGGGCCCAACAAGATGGGCCTGCAGTCCAATCACAACCCGCGTGAGTGGCTGGAATCACAGACCGGGGCACAGAAGCGGGCCTACTGGGCCCAGCTCAATTCATTCGAGGCGTTCCCGCCGTTCGCCGCTGGCGTGATCATTGCCGCCATCGCCGGCGGTGCCACGGCAGCGATCAACACGCTGGCCATCGCCTTTGTCGTCCTGCGTATCGTCTACGGCGTGTGTTACATCACTGATCGGGCGAGCTTGCGTAGCCTGTTCTGGTTTGCCGCGACGCTGTGTACGGTCGCGCTTTTCTTCGTCGCGGCGCTGGGCTGAAGCGGCGCCCGGGAACGGCCTGGCGTATGCTCGAAAAAGATGCCCGGCAGGAATCGGGTGTCGCACCGGCAAGGAGATCGACGATGCAGACCAAACGACTGAATCTGGTGGATACGGCGTGGCTCAACGTCGATACGCCCAATGCGCCGATGCAGGTCGGCGGTCTGTTGACCTTTCAGATTCCCGAGGACGCCCCGGCCGATTTCTGCCAGCGTCTCGTGGATGCCTGGCGGGGCCATTCGGTGGCCGAACGGCCCTGGAACCAGCGGCTGCGCGGCGGTCGCTGGCGCAATGTCGCCCCCGAGTGGGAACTGCTCGATGCAATCGATATCGAGTATCACTTCCGCCATTCCGCGTTGCCGGCCCCCGGCGGCGAGCTGGAGCTGGGGGCGCTGACTTCGCGTCTGCACAGCCATCCACTCGATCTGACCCGACCGCCGTGGGAATGTCATATCATCGAGGGGTTGGCCGGCAATCGGTTCGCGCTCTATCTGAAAGTGCACCATTCGCTGATCGACGGGGTGGCCGGCATGCGGCTACTGGCACGGGCGTTGTCGACCAGCGTCGATGAGCACGATCGGCCGCCGTTCTGGGCGATTCCGCCGAAGAAGTCGTCGCGTCGGTCGTCGCCGGAAGCCCAGCGGCCCGGGCTCTATCGGGCCGTTTCACAGCTGGTCGGTGAGGCGACCGAGCAGGTCACTTCGCTATCGGGCTTCGCCCGCATCCTGCGCGACATGCTGCGTACCGCGCGCTCCGGCACCAACGGCATGGGCCTGCCGTTCGCGGCCCCGAGCTCGGTGCTCAACGGCCGGATCAATGCGCCGCGCCGCTATGCCACCCAGCTCTATTCGCTGTCGGAGTTCAAGGCACTGGCCGCGAGCGCCGGGGTGACGATCAACGATCTGCTGCTCACGGTCTGCGGCACTGCGCTGCGGCGCTATCTCGACGAGATCGGGGCGTTGCCGGACCGCGATCTGACGGCCGGCATTCCGGTCTCGGTGCGGCCGGCCGACGGCGAGGAAGAGGATGCGGCCGGTAACGCCATCACTTTCATCATCGCCAACCTGGCGACCACCGAGGGGGATACCGCGGTGCGCCTGAAGCGCATCGCCGAATCGACGCGGGCGGCAAAGCACAGTCTGGAAAAACTCTCGGGAGCGGCGATCACCCAGTACACCGTCGCGCTCATGGCGCCCTATATTCTGTCGCTGGTCTCGGGCATGGCCGGGCGGACCCGCCCGGTGTTCAACGTCACCGTGTCGAATCTGCCGGGCCCGCGAGAGGATCTGTATGTGGAGGGCGCCCGCATGGAAGCCTTCTTCCCGACCTCGCTGGTCACGCACGGCCAGGCGTTGAACATCACGATCCATGGCTATGCCGATACGCTCGGCTTCGGCTTCATCGGCTGTCGCGACAGCCTGCCGTCGTTGCAGCACATCGCGGTCTACGCCGGCGAGGCGGTCGAGGAGCTGCGCGCGCTGTACGGCAAAGGCGACACCGGCGGGCCTCGCCGGCGCAAGGCGCACGCCACGCCGGCGGGCAAGGACAACGGCCGAAAGACGGCAGCCAAACGACGTACGACGCCGGCTCGCTCCCGTGGCCAGAGTCGCACCGATACCTGATTCATGCACGAGGGCGAGCCTGTCGTGTCTCGTGCGCTTGCGTTTTCTTCGATCACCAGGGGTTTGAATGTCCGCCGATAACCGTTCCGCCGCGCGCGTCGATTTCGACGAAGTCATCCGGCGCATCGCCGACTATGTCTGTGATGGCGACATCGAGTCCGCCGAGGCACTGGAGACCGCGCGCTATTGCTTGATCGATACCATCGGCTGCGGCTTGCAGGCCCTGTCCTATCCGGCCTGCACCAAGCTCATGGGCCCGGTCGTGCCGGGTGCCGAGATAGCCGACGGGGCGCGTGTACCGGGGACGTCCTACCGCCTCGATCCGGTCACCGCGGCATTCAACATCGGCTGCATGATTCGCTGGCTGGATTTCAACGACACCTGGCTGGCCGCGGAATGGGGCCATCCCTCGGATAATCTGGGCGGGATTCTGGCAGTGGCCGACTATGTCTCGCGCACGCGGATTGCCCGCGGCGAGGCGCCGCTGACGCTGGCCGATGTGCTCGTGGCCATGGTCAAGGCCCACGAGATCCAGGGCGTGCTCGCACTGGAGAACAGTTTCAACCGGGTCGGGCTCGACCACGTACTGCTGGTGCGCATCGCGACCTGTGCGGTGGTCACGCACATGCTGGGTGGTACGCGGGCCGAGGTCACCAACGCCGTCTCTCACGCCTTCATCGACGGCGGCGCGCTCCGGACTTATCGTCATGCGCCCAATACCGGACCGCGCAAGTCCTGGGCGGCCGGGGATGCGACCTCGCGCGGCGTGCTGCTGGCCCTGCGGGTGCTGCGCGGCGAGATCGGCTATCCCTCGGCGCTCACCGCGCCGACCTGGGGGTTTCAGGATGCGCTGTTTCGCGGGGAGGCGATCACGCTGGGGCAGGATTTCGGCAGCTACGTCATGGAGCAGGTGCTGTTCAAGATCAGTTTCCCGGCGGAATTCCATGCCCAGACGGCGGTCGAGGCCGCGCTCACGTTGCACGCCGACGTGGTCGGGCGCATCGATGAGATCGAACGCATCCGCATCGAGACTCAGGAATCGGCCGTGCGCATCATCGACAAGACCGGGCCGCTGGACAATCCGGCCGATCGCGATCACTGCATCCAGTACATGGTGGCCGTACCGCTCATCTTCGGCCGCCTGACTGCCGCCGACTACGAGGACGATATCGCGGCCGACCCGCGGGTCGATACGCTGCGCGAGAAGATGGAAGTCGTCGAGAACGAACGCTTCACCCTTGAATATCTCGAGGCCGACAAGCGCGCCATCGGCAACGCGGTGCAGGTCTTTTTCAACGATGGCTCGGCGACCGAGAAGGTCTCGGTGGACTATCCGATCGGCCACCGCCGCCGCCGTGACGAGGGCATCCCCGAACTTCGAAAGAAATTCGCGGCCAATCTGGCGCTGAAGATCGCGCCCAAGAACGCCGGCCGGATTCAGGATATCGTGGCCGATCAGGCCCGCACCGAAGCGACGTCCGTGCCCGACTTCCTGGATCTGTTCGTCGTGTGAGCTCATCGGCACGCAATGACCGAGCCCGGCCGCGATCGTCGGCCGCGCCGGCGACTTGGCGGTGGCGCCGTCGTGGGTCCGGTCACTGGATCGCTGGCCGGCCCTCGTTATAATCCGCGCCTTGTTATCCTCGAACGCCCGGCGGCCCGTGTTGCCGGTTGCGTCGATGTTTCGTGCCAAGAGCAGTCTATGAGCCATGATGCCGCCGGTGAATCCGGCACCGCCCATGCCGGCAACAATTTCCTGAAGAATCTGATCGCCGAGCAGATTGCCTCCGGCGAGCAGCAGGGGGCGGTCGTCACCCGGTTTCCGCCCGAGCCCAACGGCTATCTGCATATCGGCCATGCGGCCTCGATCTGCCTGAACTTCGGGCTGGCCGAGCATTTCGACGGCGCCTGCCGGCTGCGCTTCGACGACACCAATCCGGATGCCGAGGATCAGGAATACATCGATTCCATTCAGGCCGACATCCAGTGGTTGGGCTTCGAATGGGACGGCGCGGTGCGCTACACCTCGAGCTATTTCGACACGCTCTACGGTTACGCACTGCATCTGATCGATGCCGGGCTGGCCTACGTGGACGAACTTTCGCCCGAGCAGATCCGCGAGTATCGCGGCACGCTGACCGAGCCGGGCCGCGACAGCCCGTATCGGGATCGCGACCCGGCCGAGTCGCGGGCGCTGTTCGAGGCCATGGCGCGCGGGGAATACGCCGAAGGCGCAGCAAGCCTGCGCGCGAAGATCGACATGGCCGCGGGCAACATCAATCTGCGCGACCCGGTGATCTATCGCATCCGCAACAAGGCTCATCACCAGACGGGCGACAAATGGTGCGTGTATCCGTCCTATGACTTCGCCCACGGCCAGTCCGATGCGATCGAGGGGGTCACCCATTCGATCTGTACGCTCGAGTTCGAGGACCATCGACCGCTCTACAACTGGCTGATCGCGCATCTGCCGGTGCCGGCACGGCCGGTGCAGTACGAATTCGCCCGCGTGAATCTCAACTACACCATCACCAGCAAGCGCAAGCTGCGTCGGCTGGTCGAGGAACACATCGTCGACGGCTGGGATGATCCGCGCATGCCGACGATCTCGGGTATCCGGCGACGCGGCTACACGCCCGGATCCATCCGGACGTTCTGCGAGATGGTCGGCGTGTCGCGCAGTGGCGGCACGGTCGATACCGCCATGCTCGAACATGCCATCCGCGACGATCTGAATACCCATGCCGCGAGGGCGATGTGTGTTCTCGACCCGCTCAAGATCGTGATCACCAACTGGGACGAAGACCGCGTCGAAACGCTGGAAGCGGCCGGGCACCCCAATCGGGATGATCTCGGCACGCGGCGTCTGCCGCTCACGCGCGAGATCTTCATCGAGGCCGAGGACTTCCGCGAGTCCGCCAACAAGAAATACAAGCGTCTGGTGCTCGGCAAGAAAGTGCGCCTGCGCAATGCCTATGTCATCGAGGCGCACGATGTGGTCAAGGACGAGAGCGGTCGCGTCGTCGAGGTTCACTGCACCTACGATCCGGACACGCTGGGCGACAACCCGGCCGACGGCGTCAAGCCCAAGGGCGTCATCCACTGGGTGTCGGCCACGCACGGCAAGCAGGCGCTGGTCCGTGTCTACGACCGGCTGTTCGCGGTCGAGAATCCGGCGCGCGAGGCCGAGCTGCTCGACGGTCTGAATCCGTTCTCGTTGACCGTGCACAAAGGGTGCTGGATCGAGCCGGGGGCCGCCGAAGTCGCTCCGGAGACTCGGCTGCAGTTCGAGCGCACCGGTTATTTCGTGGCCGACCGCTACGATCACGCGGTGGGGGCGCCGGTTTTCAACCGTGTTGTCGCCTTGCGGGATACCTGGGCGAAGATCGAGTCCCGCGGCGAATGAGCCGGGTGGGGGGTCGCAAGCGCACGCCGGTCTTCGACCGGGCCGACTGCGAGGCGCGGCTGGCGGCCGGCGTGGCCGCGCTCGGCGTCGCGCTGCCGGTCGGCGGCGCCGATCGGCTGCTCGATTATCTCGCGGTGCTGTCCAATTGGAACGCCACCCATAACCTGACCGCCGTGCGCGAGCCGGCGGCCATGGTCTCGCGTCATCTGCTGGATTGTCTGGCGATCGTCGATTTCATCGACGGCCCACGGGTGGCCGACGTCGGCAGCGGCGCCGGTCTGCCCGGTCTCGTGCTGGCGATCGCCCGCCCCGAGCTGCACGTCACGCTGTTCGAGGCGAACGGTAAGAAAGTCGCGTTTCTACGACAGGCGCGGCGCACGCTGGCTCTCGACAACGTCGATGTCATGGGCGGGCGCGTCGAGGCCGCCGAGGCGACGGCGACCTTCGATTGGGTGGTCACGCGTGCATTCGCCACCGCGGCCGATACACTGGCCCTGGCAGGCGAGCTCATCGGGCCGGTCGGCCGGCTGGGCTTGATGAAGGGTCGGGATCCGGCGGACGAGCTGGCCGATCTGCCGGCAGGCTTTGTGCATGAGGCAAGCCATCGGGTTCGCGTGCCCGGCCTGGATGCCGAGCGCCGTTTCACCATCGTCGCGCGCGATCCATCATGAATGCGCGGCTGGACGTCTCGCTTCGATGACTTAGACTCGGCGGGCCCGCGCTATCGCACGCGGCGGCCGGATCGAGTCAGGACTGATTTTTCATGAGCGAAATCATCGCCATCGCCAACCAGAAAGGCGGCGTCGGAAAGACGACGACCGCAATCAACCTGGCGGCCGCGCTGGCCGAGGCCGAGCAGCGCGTGCTGCTCGTGGACATGGATGCCCAGGGCAATGCCACGATGGGCGTGGGCGTCGACAAGAATGCGCTGGATGCGACAGTCTGCGACTTCCTGCTGGGCGAGAAGGGGGTGGCCGAGGCGCTCGAAGTGGTCGCCGAAGGTGATTTCTATCTGCTCGGCGCCAACGGCGACATGACCGCGGCCGAAGTCGGCCTGCGCGACATGAAGAACGGCCGGAGCGCGCTCAAGCGGGCACTCGACGACATCTCGGCCAGCTTTGATTACGTCATCATCGATTGCCCGCCGGCCTTGTCCATGCTCACCGTCAACGCGCTGGTCGCCGCGCGCGGCGTGATCATCCCGATGCAGTGCGAGTACTACGCGCTGGAAGGGCTCTCCGCGCTGCTCGAGACCATCGAGAGCGTGCGCCAGATGATCAACCGCGAGCTGTCGGTCGAGGGCGTCTTGCGCACCATGTACGACGGGCGTAACCGGCTGACCGGCGAGGTTTCCTCGCAGCTCATGAACTACTTCGGCGATTCGGTCTACAACACCGTCATCCCGCGTAACGTGCGCCTGGCCGAGGCACCCTCGCACGGTCAATCGATACTCGCCTATGACAGTTCGGCGACCGGGGCGGCCGCCTATCGCCAGCTCGCCGGTGAAATTCTGGGCCGCGACGACAACGAGATGGCCGATGGTCGCACGCAAGGGGCGAAGCGCGCGGTATCCTCGTTGTTCGGTCGGCGGCGAAAGAAAGCGTAAATCTCCAGGGGCTGTTATGGCACAGAAAAAACGCGGCCTCGGCCGCGGTCTCGAATCGCTGTTGTCCAACGACTTCGAGGAGGCCGGCGCGTCGGCCTCGCTGTCCGAGATCGCGCTCGATGATCTGGCGCCGGGGCGCTATCAGCCGCGCCGGGACATGGATGCCGATGCGCTCGAAGCGCTCGCCCAGTCGATCCGGGCTCAGGGCGTGGTTCAGCCATTGGTCGTACGCGCGGTCGACGACGCCGAGCACGACTACGAGATCATTGCCGGCGAGCGCCGCTGGCGCGCGGCCCGCATCGCGGGTCTGGCCACCGTGCCGGCCGTCGTGCGGGAATTCGCCGAAGAAGCGGCGATGGCCGTCGCGCTGATCGAGAACATCCAGCGAGAGGACCTCAATCCGCTGGAGATCTCGGCGGCACTCCGGCGACTCATCGATGAATGCGGTTTCACGCACGCCCAGTGTGCCGAGGCGGTCGGGCGTTCACGTGCGGCGGTGTCCAATCTGTTGCGACTGTCCGATCTGGTGCCGGCCGTGGCCGAGCACCTGCGCGCCGGGGCGCTGGAAATGGGACATGCGCGCGCGCTGCTCGCGCTGACCGGCGATGAGCAGATAGAGGTCGCCGAGCGCGTGATCGCACGCGGCCTGACGGTGCGCCAGACCGAGGCACTGGTGCGGGCCAAGCTGGAAGGCCCCGACCGGAATCAGCAGCGCCGGCCGGCAGCGCGCGATGCGCGCGTCACCGCGCTGGAGACCAATCTCTCCGAGCGGCTTTCGGCCGGTGTGAAGATCGAACCCGACCGCCGCGGCGGCGGCCGGGTGGTCATCCGGTACAAGTCGGCAGAAGAGCTCGATGCCCTGGTCGGGCGCATCGACTGAGCCTTGACGCGATGGAATCGGTCTCATCGGCGTATCGATTCTGCTGTTACATACACCGACATAGCGTCTAAAAACCGGCGACCTGCGGCGATCTTCGTAATCGTCATTTTCGGCGCTGAAATTTGTTGAAATAGACGACTAAAACAAGGTAGCCTCGCGGCTCGAACATAAGGGAAGAGCGCGCGTCCGGTACGCGGCCTCAGCGGGCAACTCGCCATGCGAAATGTAGTGACTCGATTGCTGATCATGCAGTCGACCGCCGCTGTCTGCGTGGCGATTCTGGTCAGCGTGATTTACGGGAGTGAGGCCGCCGTGGCCGCGATCTACGGTGGCGTCGTCGCACTGATCATGACGTCCATGCTGGCCTGGCGTATCAGCCAGGTATCACGGTCGGGTGCCGCGTTGCGCTGGCTCGTGATCGGCGCCGGTGAACGCATGATTATGGTGTGTGTGGCCTTCGCGGTCGGCATCGGTTTTCTGAACCTGGTGCCGATCCCGATGCTGATCGGATTCGGTGTGGCCGAACTGGCCTATTATCTGGCTGCGGGCCCGATGCGACGGTACATGCTCGAATTGATGGGAAGACGATACGATGGCCAATAGCGGCGGCGGTTCGGCTGAATACATTACACATCACCTCACCGACTGGTGTGCCGGCTGTACAGCCGACCACAAGCCAGGCGGGTTGGTCGATTTCAGCGTATTCACGCTTGATCTGATCATCGTCGGGCTGGTCTGTGCCGCGATCGTGGCGCTGTTCAGCCTGTTCGTGCGCAAGCGATTGACGGCGGAAGAGCCGGGCGCGTTGCAGGCCGTGGTCGAGGCCGGCGTCGAATACGTCAGCGACCAGGTCGGTCAGGTCTTCCACAAGCGCAACGACTTTGTCGGCGCGCTGGCGGTGGCGATATTCCTTTGGGTGTCGCTGATGAACCTGGCCGATATCATTCCGGTGGATCTTGTCCCCGGTGTGCTCGGCGGTATCGGCCATCTGTTCGGCGCCGATCACGTGTTCTTCCGCATCGTGCCGACCGCGGCACTGGACACGCCGTTCGCGATGGCGCTGGTTGTGTTCGTGGTCATGGTTTACTACCAGTTCCGGGCCAATGGCCCGGGCGGCTATGCCAAACGTTTCCTGACTCACCCCTACGGCAAGTGGGCGGCGCCGGCCAATATCCTGACCACGTTCATCGACGACGTCTCCAAGCCGGTGAGCCTGGCGTTGCGACTGTTCGGCAACATGTTCGCCGGCGAGCTGATCTTTGCGCTGCTGGCCATGTTGACGCTGTCCGCGCTGGCTCCGCCGAGCGGCATGGTCGCCGTCTGGGCGCCGCTGCATTTCCTGGGCGGCTTCATCTGGAGCGTGTTCCACCTGCTGATCGTCTTCCTGCAGGCCTTCATCTTCGCCGTGCTGTCCATCGTGTATCTCGGCATGGCCACGCAGACCGACGACCACTGACATGCATGCGGCCCGGGGCCGATCGCCCCGGGCGGAATATCGGAGACCGGCCCCGCGTTGCGGAGCCGGGTCTTGAAGTCGACGATACGCCTGTTGCGTTTCGTCGATTGGAAATGCCGGGCTCGTGCGGCATCGGTAAGAACGGGTCGCGAGATCCGAACATCGCTTAAGACGAGATCGACAGCCGGTTTCTATTTCGTCTTATTCGCCAAAGCTAGGAAAGTCGACTAAGGAGTAGCAATCGTGCATTCGGATCCACAACAAATCGCCGAGATCGTCGCCGCGACGGCCGTGGCCGTCGGCCTGATGCTCGCCGCCGCCGGCCTGGGCTCGGCCATCGGCTGGGGCCTGATCACTTCCAAGGCGCTCGAAGGCATCGCCCGTCAGCCGGAAATGCGTCCGCAGCTGATGGTCAACATGTTCATCTTCGCCGGCCTCATGGAATCCTTCCCGTTCATTCTGTTCGGTGTGGCCATGTGGTTCCTGTTCGCCAACCCGTTCGTCGGGACGCTGTCTAGTCTCGCCGGCGGCGGCTGAAGCCGGAGCGAATCATGGTCGCTATTACCGGAACGCTCTTCGTCCAGATTCTGGTCTTCCTTGCGCTCGTCTTCTTTATCAAGAAGGTGCTCTGGGGGCCGATCAACCAGACGATCGATGAGCGTCGAAAAAAGATAAGCGAAGGCCTGGCGGCCGCCGAGCGCGGTCGCATGGAGCTCGACGAGGCCGTCAAGAAGGCCGAAGCGCGCATGGCCGAAGCGCAGGAGGAGTCGCGCGAGCTGTTGGCCAACGCCCAGCGTCAGGCCAACGACACGCTCGACAAGGCGCGTGCCGATGCACGCGTCGAGGGCGAACGCATCGTCAACGCCGCGCGTGAAGAGATCGACCAGGCCGTGGCTTCGGCCAAGGAAGATCTGCGACGCGAGGTCGGCGAGCTGGCCGTGGCCGGCGCCGAGCGCATCCTCAAGCGCGAGATCGATGCCAAGGCGCACAACGACATCATTGATGACATCGTCGCGGAGATCCGCTGATCATGGCCGCCGATAACGTTTACACCCTCGCTCGACCCTATGCCGAAGCCGTATTCGAGCTCGCCGACGGCGCCGAGGCCCGCGAGAGCTGGTCCGACGCGCTCGCCGCGCTGTCTGCCATCGTCGAGAACGACGATGTGGCAGCGGTCATGGGCAGCCCGGCGATCAGCGATGAGGCGCTTGCCGAGGCAGTGATCGGTATCGGCGGCCAGGATTTCGACGCGCGTCAGGCAAACTTCGTGCGTCTGCTCATCGACAATGAACGGCTGGTCGTCGCACCGGCGATCGCCGAGCTCTACGAGGCTCGGCGCGCCGAGGCCGAGCAGCGCCTCGAAGTCGAGGTCGCCTCGGCCAAGAAGCTCACCAAGAAGCAGCAGGAAGCGCTGACCAAGGCGCTTGCCAAGCGTTTCGAACGTGATGTCTCGGTCAGCTACGTCGACGACGATTCGATCATCGGTGGCCTGGTCATCCGTGCCGGCGACACGGTGATCGACGGCTCGCTCACAGCCCAGCTGGCTCGCATGCGCCAGCGGCTCGCACACTAGAACAGTCGCGCACGCACCGCGGCCGAAGCTCGCGGCGAATTGGATTTAGAGGAAGACTTCCCATGCAACTCAATCCGGCGGAAATTTCGGAACTGATCAAGAAGCGGATCGAGAACTTCGAGACCGTCACCGAGTCCCGCAATGTGGGCACGCTGGTGAGCCTGGCCGATGGTATCGCTCGCATCCACGGCCTGGCCGATGCGATGCAGGGCGAGATGCTCGAATTCCCGGGCGGCACCTACGGTCTCGCGCTCAACCTCGAGCGCGACTCGGTCGGTGCGGTGTTGATGGGTGACTATCGACACATCTCGGAAGGCTGCGAAGTCAAGACCACGGGCAAGGTGCTCGAGGTGCCGGTCGGCGAGGCGCTGCTGGGCCGTGTCGTGGATCCGCTCGGCAATGCGATCGACGGCAAGGGCGAGATCGAGACCGACAAGATGGCGCCGATCGAGAAGGTCGCGCCGGGCGTGATTGCACGTCAATCGGTCGATCAGCCGGTCCAGACCGGCCTCAAGGCGATCGATGCCATGGTGCCTATCGGCCGTGGCCAGCGTGAGCTGATCATCGGCGATCGGCAGATCGGCAAGACCGCGATCGCCATCGACGCGATCATCAATCAGAAGGACACGGGCATCAAATGCATCTACGTGGCCATCGGGCAGAAGAACAGCTCGATCGCCAACGTGGTGCGCAAGCTCGAGGAACACGGCGCGATGGACCATACCATCGTGGTCTCCGCCGGGGCCGCGATGTCCCCGGCGCTGCAGTACATGGCGCCGTATGCCGGCTGTGCGATGGGCGAGTACTTCCGCGATCGCGGCGAGGATGCGCTGATCGTCTATGACGACCTGTCCAAGCAGGCCGTAGCCTATCGCCAGATCTCGCTGCTGCTGCGTCGTCCGCCGGGCCGTGAGGCTTTCCCGGGTGATGTGTTCTATCTCCACTCCCGGTTGCTCGAGCGTGCCGCGCGTATCAACGCCGATTACGTCGAGGAGCTGACCAACGGCGAGGTCAAGGGCCAGACCGGTTCGTTGACCGCGCTGCCCATCATCGAGACCCAGGCGGGTGACGTCTCGGCCTTCGTGCCCACCAACGTGATCTCGATCACCGACGGCCAGATCTATCTCGATACCGACAAGTTCAACTCGGGCAACCGTCCGGCCGTCGATGCCGGCCTGTCGGTGTCGCGTGTCGGTGGCTCGGCCCAGACCAAGATCATCAAGAAGCTGGGTGGCGGTATTCGTCTGGCGCTGGCGCAGTATCGGGAGCTGGCGGCGTTCGCGCAGTTTGCCTCCGACCTGGACGATGCGACCCGTCGTCAGCTCGAGCACGGCGAGCGTGTCACGCAGCTGATGGTCCAGAACCAGTATTCGCCGCTGTCCGTGGCACTGACCGCCGCGTCGCTGTTCGCCGCCGATCAGGGTTACCTCGACGACGTCGAGACCGGCAAGGTCCAGGCGTTCGAATCGGGCCTGCATCAGTACATGGAAGCCGAACAGTCCGAACTGGTCGCCAAGATCAACGAAACCGGCGATTACTCGGACGAGATCAAGCAAGGCCTGCACGCAGCGCTGAAGCAGTTCAAGGAATCGCACACGTGGTGACACGCCGCGGCGTGAAGCAGTTCAACGGAGTTTGCTAGATGGCCGGCGCGAAGGAAGTCAAGACCAAGATCAAGAGCGTTCAGAATACGCAGAAGATCACCAAGGCCATGGAGATGGTCGCGGCCTCCAAGATGCGCAAGGCACAGGAGCGCGTCGAGGCGGCCCGTCCCTATGCCGTGAAGATCCGTCGGACGGTCGGGCATATCGCTCGGGCCAACATCGGCGGCAAGCATCCGTTTCTGGTCGAGCGCGACGTCAAGCGCGTTGGCCTGATCGTGGTCTCCACCGATCGCGGGCTGTGCGGCGGGTTGAACATCAACCTGTTCCGTCGTGTGCTCGGCGAGATCCGGGACTGGAAGGCCGAAGGTGTCGAGGTCGAGCTCGTGGTCATCGGGCGCAAGGCGCTGTCGTTCTTCAAGCGTTTTGCCGGCGTGAAGGCCGACGTGGTCGATCTGGGCGATCGGCCGCATCTGTCGGAGCTGATCGGTCCAGTCAAGGTCATGCTCGACGACTATCGGGAAGGCCACGTCGATCGGGTCTTTCTGATGGGCAACGAGTTCGTCAACACGATGACGCAGAAGCCCTATCGACAGCAGCTGCTGCCGGTCGAGGCCAGCGAGGACGATGAACTGTCGGACCGTTGGGATTACATCTACGAGCCTGAAGACACCGGGCTCGTGGATGATGTGCTGGTGCGCTTCGTCGAGTCGCAGGTCTATCAGGGGGCGGTCGAGAACGTCGCCTGTGAAATGGCGGCACGCATGGTGGCGATGAAGTCGGCCTCGGACAACGCGGGCGAGATCATCGACGACCTTCAGCTCGAATACAACAAACAGAGACAGGCCGCGATCACCCAGGAACTGTCGGAAATCGTGGCCGGCGCGGCAGCGGTGTCGTAACCACGCATCGCGCTTGTCAGAACAGGATCAAGCGGCGGCCGCGCGCTGCCCAGTCGAGGAAACGCTATGAGTCTTGGAAAAGTCGTACAGATCATCGGGCCGGTCGTGGACGTCGAGTTCGACCGCGAATCGCTGCCGAATATCTTCGATGCGCTCAAGCACAAGGAAACCGGCCTGGTGCTCGAGGTCGAGCAACAGATCGGTGACGGCGTGGTGCGCTGCATCGCCATGGGTGTCACCGAGGGTCTGACCCGCGGTGGCGAGGTCGAGAATACCGGTGCGCCGATCTCGGTGCCGGTCGGGCAGAAGACGCTCGGGCGCATCATGGACGTGCTGGGGTCCCCGATCGACCAGAAGGGCGAGATCGGCGCCGACGACACGGCGCCCATCCACCGCGATCCGCCGTCCTTCGACGAGCAGGCCGGCAGTCAGGAGCTGCTGGAGACCGGCATCAAGGTCATCGACCTGCTGTGCCCCTTCGCCAAGGGCGGCAAGGTCGGTCTGTTCGGCGGTGCCGGCGTCGGCAAGACCGTCAACATGATGGAGCTGATCCGTAACATCGCGGCCGAGCACTCGGGTTACTCCGTGTTTGCCGGCGTCGGTGAGCGGACCCGTGAAGGCAACGACTTCTATTACGAAATGCAGGAGTCGCAGGTTCTCGACAAGGTCGCGCTGGTCTACGGCCAGATGAACGAGCCGCCGGGCAACCGGCTGCGTGTCGCGCTGACCGGCCTGACCATGGCCGAGTTCTTCCGTGATGAAGGCCGTGACGTGCTGATGTTCATCGACAACATTTATCGTTACACCCTGGCCGGTACCGAGGTCTCGGCGCTGCTGGGCCGCATGCCGTCGGCCGTGGGCTACCAGCCGACGCTGGCCGAGGAGATGGGCCTGCTGCAGGAGCGCATCACCTCCACCAAGACCGGCTCGATCACGTCCGTGCAGGCGGTCTACGTGCCGGCCGACGACCTGACTGACCCGTCGCCGGCCACGACCTTCGCGCACTTGGACGCGACGGTCGTGCTGGCCCGTTCGATCGCCGAGCGTGGCATCTATCCGGCGGTGGACCCGCTGGACTCGACTTCGCGTCAGCTCGATCCGAACATCATCGGCAACGAGCATTACAACTGTGCCCGTGGCGTCCAGCAGACGCTGCAGCGCTACCGCGAGCTCAAGGACATCATCGCGATCCTGGGTATGGATGAGCTGTCCGAAGACGACAAGCTGGCCGTGTCCCGGGCGCGCAAGATCGAGCGCTTCCTGTCGCAGCCGTTCTTCGTGGCTGAGGTGTTTACGGGGGCGCCGGGCAAGTACGTGCCGCTGTCCGAAACCATCCGTGGTTTCCAGGGCATCGTCGACGGCGAGTACGATCATCTGCCCGAGCAGGCCTTCTACATGGTCGGCTCCATCGACGAGGCGCTGGAAAAGGGTCAGCAGATGGCCGAGAAGGAAAAAGGCAACGAGAAGAAGGACGAGGCAGCCTGATCCGGCTGTCGAGCGTCTGATTCTGCAACGCAGCGCGGGCACCACGCCCGCGCTCTTCGCGACGGGCATTACTTATGAACATTCACGTCGATGTGGTCAGCGTCGAAGGCGAGATCTACTCCGGCACGGCCAATACTGTGTTCGCGCCCGCGGTGATGGGCGACATGGCCGTGCTGCCGCGTCATGCGCCCCTGCTGACGCGTCTGAAGCCCGGTAATCTGCGCATCCAGCATGAAAACGACGAAGAAGAGAACGTCTTCGTCTCGGGCGGTCTGCTCGAGGTGCAGCCCCATCTCGTGACCGTTCTGGCCGATACCGCCGAGCGCGCCGCCGATATCGACGAAGCGGAGGCGGAAAAGGCCAAGCAGCGGGCGGAGGAAACGCTTTCACAGGCCGAGGAGCCGGTCGATCTGGCACGCGCGCAGATGGAGCTGACCGAGGCGGCGGCGCGTCTGGAAATGGTGCGCCGGATCCGTAGCGGGCGCTGATCTCCGGTCGGCGCGAGCCGACAAACGCGTGTTATCAGGCAATTACGCGCGGCGTTCGACTTGAGAACCGACGGCGATCTGCCTAAATTGTAGGTCGTTCGTTGTTTAAACGTTGTCTTGCTCTTCGCTACATGCTGCGCTGTCTTCACCGGATTTTCGTTCCTGTTGCCCTGGGTGCCGTCGTGCTGGCGCCCGGTGCCGCGGTGCATGCAGCCGACGGCACCGAGACGTTCAAGGTCTTCAAGTCTTCGGACATGAACCGTGTCGTCCACGGTCAGGAGCGCCGGGTGAAGCTGTCCGAGGGCGCTGTCGGATTCGGCGATGCCTCGGCCTTCTTCGGGGTGGACGATCTCAGTGACGACACGAATCAATATCTGACCAGCGGCATCCAGTGGCGCAGCGGTGGGAATACCAACGACGCGCCGCTGGTGAGTATCGGTGCCATGCACACCGCGGCACGCGGCTCCGAAATCGGCAGCCAGACGCTGATGCGGGCCGAGAGTCAGCTGGATCTGGGTACGCGCTGGTACGTTCCCGATCTGTCGCTCGAGACCGATCAGCTCACCAGCGCCGGTAGCGTCGGTCCTGCCGTGCGCGGACGGGCGACCAATCTCGGATTGGCCCGGTCGGGCAGCCGCGGCGGCTATCGGGTCGGGTATTTCCGTGCCAGCGATGATTTCGATGCCTGGGGCAGCTCGTTGGCGCCGGGGGATCGCGGCCTCGAACTGGCCGGCCATTACGGCCTGGCAGATCGCTGGCAACTGTCCAACACGCTGCGTCTGCACGATGCCGATGTGCGGACGGGTACGGCGCACGGCCTGGTCGATGAATGGTCGCTGGCCGGCGCCGACTCGGCGCTGCAGATCGGTAGCCCGTGGCGGCTGTCCGGCCAGATCGGCAACGCCGGGGTCGCTGACGACACACGCCTACCGTTATCGGTGCGGATCGCGGCGCCCACCCATAGCTGGCGCGACTGGCGTGTCAATTCCTCGGTCGGTTGGTACGAAGGGGAGGTCAACACGCCGGACGGTCTGCCGATCGATGGCGGGCTATGGCGCCTGTCGGTCGACCGGCGTGTCAGTCTGGCCGGTCTGCAGGCCCGTATCGAGCCGCGGTTCGCCGTGGGCGGCAGTCGGTATGTCTCCGATGACTACGCCAGTCGTGCAGGCGTGGGCGTGATGTTCCCCGGCATGCTCGATCACGTCGCGTTCAACATGGATTACGCCACGCGGGGCTGGTCGACTGCGCCCGGCCAGGGCGACGTGCGCATGATGCTCAACTTCACCCAGAATGCCAGCGGCGTCCTGCCGCCCCTGCGATCGCTGACCCGGCGATTCCGCTGAACCGATCGCGCGTTCATGGGCCGGTCATCCGGTTTAGCGTGTCATACGCGCGGTCCGCTCGCTGATACTGTGGTATCGATTCCGGTCGAGGTCCGCGGGGGCGACCCAACGAAATCAAAAAGGATAGAGCGCATGCGCACTCGCAGCGGGAATACATCGTCTTACAAGCGCTCCGCGCTCGGCACGATCGTCGGCGCCGGATTGGTCTGCCTGGTCGGTTCGCAGGTCGCGCTGGCCGCGCCGACCGATGACAAGAACAAGTCGACGGATGCCAAGCCGGCGCAGTCCAAGCCGGCATCGTCGGGCAAGAAAAACGACGAGCAGGGCAAGGCCGATCCGAACAGTGCCTTCTCCTACGACAAACTTGTTGCCCGAGCCAAGTCGTTGGCCGGCAAGGACTACGAAGCGCCCAAGCAGGTGCCGCAGTTCCTGCGGGATCTCGGTGCGGATCAGCTGTCCAAGATCACCTATCAGCCGGACAAGGCGCTCTGGCACGGTAGCGATCAGCCGTTCGAGGCCACGTTCTATCATCCGGGGTCATTCTATGATCACGCGGTCAAGATTCACGTGGTCAAGGACGGCAAGGCCCAGACCTTCGCCTTCGACAAGAATCGATTCACATATCCCAACGCGGACCTGAAATCCAAGGTGCCGGACGATCTCGGTTATGCGGGTTTCAAGGTTCTGCATGCCCTGAACGATCCGCAAAAACGCGATGAGGTGATGTCGTTCCTCGGTGCCTCCTATTTCCGGGCGCTGGCCGCCGACCAGCATTACGGCCTGTCCGCACGAGGGCTGGCCATCGATACCGGCAATACGAGCAAGGGGGAGGAATTCCCGAATTTCACGGATTTCTGGCTGGTCGATCCCGGCAAGGAATCCAAGCAGATGACGATCTACGCGCTGCTGGATTCGCCGAGCGTGACCGGCGCCTACAAGTTCGTGCTGACCCCGGGCAAGACGACCAAGACCCAGGTCGAGGAAACCCTGTTCACCCGCAAGGCGATCACGAAGCTGGGCATCGCGCCGCTGACCAGCATGTTCACCTGGGGTGAAAACAGCCTGGCGCGACTCGATGATTATCGTCCGGAGGCCCACGATTCGGACGGCATGCTCATATCCTCGGCCAACGGCGAGTGGGTGTGGCGACCGCTGGTCAACCCGCAGAAGCTCTGGATGAACCAGTTCAATGCGAGCGACGTACGTGGGTTCGGACTCATGCAGCGTGATCGCGCCTTCGCCGATTACCAGGATCTCGACTATCAATACGAGAAGCGGCCGAGTGCCTGGATCAAGCCCAAGGGCGACTGGGGGAACGGCCATCTCGAACTGGTCGAGATCCCGTCGGACTCCGAAGTCAACGACAACATCGATCTGTACTGGGTGCCGTCGGATCCGATCAAGGCCGGCCAGCGCCTGCATTTCGCCTACGACATCGACTGGATGTCGCATGACGTGATCCCGGAATCGCTCGGCCACACCGTGGCGACGCGTGTCGGGATGGCTGCCGTGACCCCCGGTCAGCAGAAGAATCAGGTCAAGGTGGCGATCGATTTCGTCGGTGGTGAGCTATCCAAGCTCAAGGACGCCAAGTCCGTACAGCCGCGCGTCAATGCCGGGCGAGACGTGACGATCAACAATATCCAGGCGGTGCGCAACCCGCATACCGGGGGATGGCGGTTGTCGTTCCTCGTGCCGACGAGCGCACTGGATTCACCGCTCAACCTGCGCGCCTATCTGGCCGACGCCAACGGCGGCGGCCTGACTGAAACCTGGACCTATCTACTGTCGACGCCGTGAGCATGACACCGAACCAAGACAGTCCGATGGGGCGCGTCGAGATCTACCTCGACGCGCTGTCGGCCGACGAGACGCGTCGTCAGGCGCTGCGCGAGACGGTCGCGGCCACCGAGCCGGCCACCGTGGAGGCGGCAATGGCTGCCCTGCTCGACGCGCTGGAAGACGCAGGCCGGCAGGCCAGCCCACAGGAAGCCGAGCTGGCCGAGCGGATCGCGCTGGCCTATCCGGGGCTGGTCGATCGGGCTCATGCTGTTGGCGGCGGTGGCTATCGTGGTGCCTCGATGCCGCGGCTCAACCGATGGTCCATGTCGCCCGCGGCGATGGACCGGCGGCCGTGGCGCTTCCTTTCGCGTTTGATGCCGGGCGTGGAACGCCGGCTGCGCCTGCCGAAAGCGGTGCCCAGCCGGCTGCGCGGCATCGTGCGGTTGCGACAGATCATCCTGTTCTTTCTGGTAGCCCTGCCGGCAGCCGGTGCCACTTTCTATATGCTCACCGTGCTGCCGCATCAGGGTCGGGTGCCGATCGAAGTCGTCATTCTCGCGCTGGCGGGGTTGTTGTTCGCCTGGATTCTGACCGGGTTCTGGACCGCCATGGCCGGCTTCTTTGTCCTCTGGCGCGGCGACAAGCACCTTATATCGGCCGGTCCGGCGCGCACGGGGGACATCGAACCCAACGTGCGTACGGCAATCGTGATGCCGATCTATGAAGAGGATGTCACGCGCACCTTCGCTGGTCTGCAGGCCATCATCGAATCGCTCAAGGCCACCGGTCGCCTCGACGAGTTCGATGTGTTCGTGCTGAGCGACTCGGTCAAGCCGGACACTATTGCCGCCGAGCAGGCGACGTGGGCCGAGACCTGTCGTCGTCTCGGGGCCTTCGATCGTCTGTTCTATCGCCGGCGCCGGGCTCGTGTGAAGCGCAAGAGCGGCAATCTGGCGGATTTCTGTCGTCGCTGGGGCGGGCATTATCGCTACATGATCGTGCTCGATGCGGATTCGATCATGGTCGGCTCGACGCTGACGGCCATGGTCGACCGGATGCAGGCCAATCCCAATGTCGGGCTGATCCAGACGCCGCCGACGGCGGTCAATCGATCCAGTTTCCTGGCCCGCGTGCAGCAGTTCGCCACACGCGTCTACGGCCGCATGTTCGCAGCCGGTCTGCATTACTGGCATCTGGACAACGCGCACTACTGGGGTCACAACGCGATCATTCGCATCGCCCCGTTCATGGCGCATTGCGGGCTGCCGCGCCTGCCGGGGCGGGGCGCGCTGTCCGGTGAGATCCTGTCGCACGATTTTGTCGAAGCCGCGCTCATGCGACGCGCCGGCTGGGGCGTGTTCATCGCCTACGATCTGCCGGGCAGTTACGAAGAAGTCCCGCCGAGTCTGATCGACGAGCTCGGCCGTGATCGGCGCTGGTGTCAGGGCAATATCCAGCATCTGCGGCTGTTGTTCTCGGACAATCTGGCGCCGGCGCATCGTGCGCTGTTCGCCAACGGCGTGATGGCCTATACCTCGGCCGCCATCTGGTTCGTCTTCCTTGTGCTGTCGTCGACCGAGGCCGTGTTCGAGGCAATCCGGACGCCGGATTATTTCCCCTCGCCCGGGGCCTTGTTCCCCTCGTGGCCGGTCTGGCAGCCGATATGGGCGGTCAGCCTGTTCTGTGCCACCCTCGTGGTCCTGTTCCTGCCGAAGATCGTCGGCGTGGCGATGATCATCGCCCGCGGTCGTCAGAAAGAGTTCGGCGGCGTGGGCAATCTGATCGGCTCGACGCTGATCGAGATCATTCTGACCTCGCTGCTGGCGCCGATTCGCATGTTGGCGCATACCGTTTTTGTTGCCACCACGCTGATCGGCAAACAGGTCAAGTGGAACAATCAGCAACGCGCGGATGCGACCGTGCCATGGCTTGCAGCACTGCGTTTCCATCTGCCGGGCATGGTGCTGGCCGTGGCCTGGGGCGCCGTACTCTATATCTATACGCCCGGGTTCTTTCCCTGGCTGCTCCCGATTCTGGTGCCGTTGTTCTTTGCACCGATCGTGACCGTGATCACGTCACGAACGGATATCGGTGTCTGGATGCGCCGCAAGGGTTTGCAGCTGATTCCCGAGGAATCCGTGGCGCCACGCGAGCTGACACGCGTGATCGAGCTGGAGGACGGCGCGCAACGCGAAGCCGGACTGATCGATATCATCGTCGACCCGCGTCTCAATGCCCTGCATCTGGGCCTGCAGGGCAGCCCGCGACACCTGTCCGAGGATCTGAGCGCACAGCGGGCGGCGCTGGCCGAAAAAGCATTGGCCGAAGGCCCGACGGCTCTGGCCGAGCGCGAACAGCGAGAGCTGCTGGCGGATCCGGAGCGTCTGGCCTGGCTGCATCGCCAGATATGGCAGGCAGATACGATGCCGGACTGGGCACGGTCGGCGCTCGCGGATTAACTTATGACGGTGTGGGCCGTATAGTGCGCGCATAGTCCGACCAGGCACGATTCATGGCCCTGCATATCGTCATTCTGGCCGCCGGCCAAGGCAAGCGGATGCGCTCGGCGTTGCCCAAGGTGCTTCAGCCCCTGGGCGACCGTCCCCTGCTGCGTCACGTCGTCGAGACGGCCCAGGCTCTGGCGCCTGAACGAATCCACGTGGTGTACGGCCACGGCGGAGATATCGTTCAGGAGCGGTTGTCCGATCTCGACGTCGCCTGGGTGCGTCAGGCCGAGCAGCTCGGCACCGGCCATGCGGTGGCCCAGGCGATGGCCGGGATACCGGCCGAGGCCCAGGTTCTCGTGCTCTACGGCGACGTGCCGCTGGTGCGTCCGAACACGTTGTCGCATCTGGTGGCCGCGGCCGGCCACGACGCGCTGGCGTTGTTGACCGTGGTGCTCGCGAATCCGACCGGCTACGGGCGTATCGTGCGCGACGACGACAATCGCGTCACTCGCATTGTCGAGGAACGCGACGCCACGCGCGAAGAGCGTCATATCGCTGAGACCAACACCGGGCTGCTCTGTGCCCAGGCGCATCATCTGCACGACTGGTTGGCGCGCCTGACCAATGCCAACGTTCAGGGTGAATACTATCTGACCGACTGCATCGGCCTGGCCGCATACGATGGTGTGGCGATCGCGGCCGGCCAGGCCGCCAGCGAATCCGAGACGCAGGGCATCAACAACAAGCTTGATCTGTCCCGGGCCGAACGTCTTTTTCAACGCCGTCAGGCCGAGGCGCTCATGGCCTCCGGGCTGACCCTGCGTGACCCGGCGCGCTTCGATCTGCGGGGCACGCTGGCCGTGGGCCAGGATGTCGAGATCGACGTCGACGTGGTCATCGAAGGCCGTGTGGTCATCGGTGACAACGTGCGGGTCGGGTCTTGCTGTGTGCTGCGGGACTGCGAGATCGACAGCGACACCCGTATCGAGTCGCATACCGTCATCGACAGCGCGCACATCGGCGAACACTGCGCCATTGGGCCATTCGCCCGGCTGCGGCCGGGCACGCGATTGGCCGATCGGGCCAAAGTCGGCAATTTCGTCGAGACCAAGAATGTCGAAGTTGGGGCGGGCAGCAAGATCAATCACTTGAGCTACGTCGGCGACACCCGCATGGGCCAGGACGTCAATATCGGCGCCGGCGTGATCACCTGCAATTACGACGGGGCGGCCAAGCATCGCACCACGATCGGCGATCAGGCCTTCATCGGGTCGGACGTCCAGCTCGTCGCGCCGGTGACGGTCGGTGCCAATGCGACCGTCGGCGCCGGGACCACGGTTACCCGCGATGCGCCGGCCGACACGCTGACGGTCGGTCGTGCACGGCAGACCACGGTCGAGGGTTGGCGCCGGCCGACCAAGAACGCGCGCGCCGAGTGAGCCCGACCCGGGCGATACGTTTACAGGGAGAACTGTCATGTGCGGCATCGTAGGGGCGAGCGCGCAGCGCGATGTTTCGGCCATCCTGCTGGAAGGCCTGAGACGACTCGAGTATCGGGGTTATGACTCGGCGGGCATGGCGCTCATCGATGACGGTGTGCTGACGCGTCGGCGCGCCGTTGGCAAGGTCGCTGCCCTGGCCGAGGCGCTGGGCGATGGATTGCCCGGACGTTTCGGCATCGCCCACACCCGCTGGGCAACCCACGGCGGCGTGACCGAGGCCAACGCCCATCCCCATGTTTCCAACGGCCGTATCGCCGTCGTCCACAACGGCATCGTCGAGAACCACGAGCCGCTGCGCGATCGGCTGATCGCGGCCGGCTATCGCTTCGAATCGGAAACCGACACGGAAGTCGTCGCCCATCTGATCGATGCCTATCGCCAGGAAGACACTGATCTGACGACCGCGGTTCGTCGCGCGTCGTCGGCCTTGCACGGCGCCTATGCCCTGGCGGTGGTGAGCGTCGACGATCCGGATACGGTGGTGGCTACCCGGCGGGGTTCACCACTCGTGCTTGGCGTGGGTATAGGCGAGCATTTCGTGGCCTCCGATGTTGCGGCTCTGTTGCCGGTCACGCGACGCTTCGTCTATCTGGAAGAAGGCGATATCGTCACGCTGACGCCGGCTGCGTTCGAGATCATCGACGGGGAGGGACGCATACAGGATCGCCCGATCAAGGAATCGGCCCTGTCGATCAGCGCGACGGAGAAGGGCGGCTACCGTCATTTCATGCTCAAGGAAATCCATGAGCAGCCCGCCGTGCTGGCCGAAACCTGGCAAGGCCGACTGGCCGAGAGTGGGCCGCTGGCCTCGGCGATCGGCCCCGAGGCCGAGGCCCTGCTGGCTGGCGTCGAGGCCGTGCATATCGTGGCCTGTGGCACCAGTTATCACGCCGGGCTGGTCGCCCGATACTGGATCGAATCGCGCGCGCGCCTTCCCTGTAGCGTCGAACTGGCCAGCGAATATCGGTACCGAGACCCGGTGGTGCCGCCGAATTGTCTGTTCGTCACCCTATCGCAGTCCGGTGAAACCGCCGATACGCTGGCCGCCTTGCGTTATGCCAAGGGCCGCGAGGCGGGCACGGGCTATCTCGCCACACTGGCCATCTGCAACAAGCCCGAGACCTCGCTCACACGTGAATCCGATCTCGTGTTGATGACGCGCGCCGGCCCGGAGATCGGCGTCGCCTCCACGAAGGCCTTCACGACGCAACTGGCCTGTCTGCTCATGCTCGCCGGTATGCTCTCGGTGCCGGGCGAGGCGCGGGCGCGTCTGGCCGCCGAGCTGCGCGAGATCGAATCCGTCGTGTCCAGCGTGCTCGAACTCGATCGCGTTGTTGCCGAGCTGGCGGAGGCCTTCGTCGACAAGCGTCATGCCCTGTTCCTCGGCCGGGGGCCGATGTATCCGATCGCCATGGAAGGGGCGCTCAAGCTCAAGGAGATTTCCTATCTCCATGCCGAGGCCTATGCCGCTGGCGAACTCAAGCACGGCCCGCTGGCACTGGTCGACGACGACATGCCGGTGGTCGCCGTGGCCCCGACCGACGAATGGCTGGAAAAGGTCAAATCCAACCTGCAGGAAGTACGCGCTCGGGGCGGTCAGCTCTATGTCTTCGCCGACGAGACCGCAGGCCTGAAATCCGGGCCTGGCTTTACCGTGCTGCGCATGCCGCACGTCGTCGAGAGCCTGGCGCCGATCGCCTACACCGTCCCGCTCCAGCTGCTTGCCTACCACGTCGCCGTGGCCAAGGGCACCGACGTGGACCAACCACGCAATCTGGCCAAATCGGTAACGGTGGAATGAATTTATTCAGGCGATTGATTTGAAAATGAATTGTTGAATCCTGGATGACGGTAGGGCGGTTGATTCGAAGATTTCATCTGTCATGCAGGGTTCGGCGCTTGAAGGGAGACGCCCGGCGCCGACATGAGGCGGGGTTGAAGCCGGATATCATTCGCCGCTTCCTGCCGTGTGTGATCGGCGATCGACCGGATTTTCACCCGTGTCCCGATCTGTGCGCCGCGCTGCGCCAGGAAGTTTCGGCCATCGATCGTCGGCATCGACCTTCTTGAAGAAAGTCGACGAACGATCACCGGTTATCTGGCGCGCGCGAGGCCGATCATCAGCTTCGGCATGGCAAGGCCGGCCCAGTGCCGGGCGATTCATCGCCCGGCTTCGGATCATGCCGCCATGGCAACCGCCGTTTCAGCGTGCCTGTTTCTCCTCGGTAACCGACATCGTCTTGAACGGCGTGCAGAAACGCGGCGCCGTGGATCGGCGATCATCTTCCAGGGCCTGGGTGGTCGCCGTGTCGAAGAACGACACGGTGTCGTCGCCGTTGAGCGCATACAACGTCGCGTCGTTTGGTGAGAACAGCAGACCCATGACGAAGTCTTTGGCCGGGTATCGACGTACCGCCTCGCCGCTTTGCGTATCGATGACCCAGGTGTTCGCGCTGCGACTGGTATGGAACGCCAGGTAGCGGCCTCCACGACTCAATGCCATGGTGGGATAGTCCCGGGGCCCGTACCCACAGTAGCTCAGACGTTTCTGCAGTTCGAGCGTGTTGCCGTCGACGATCGAGACGCCGTTCTTGTCGGCAATCGCAACACGGCTGCGCGAAGGGCTTGCCACGAGGGTCTGGAATCGGTATCTGACTTCATCGGCCTGGTCCTGCTCGAGCGTTTTCGTGTCGAAACGATCGATCGTGTCGCGTTTGGCGTTGTAGACGAAGAGTTTGCGGTCATTCGGGCTCAGCCACATGCCGATATAGCGGCCGAATGGCAGGTAACGCGCATCGCCGCCGATCAATGCGATCGGCTCGCCGACCGGTGTCATGGTTTTCACGTCCAGGGCGGAAACAGAGTTGGCGACGCTGTTCATGATGTAAGCGCGCTGGCCGTCACTCGAGATGGCGATATCCCGCGGAAAACGTGCCACATCCGCATTGGCCGTGATCTGGCCGGTAGCCAGATCGATGCGCGATACGGCATCCGGTCGCATCGAGCTGACCAGCGCGGTGTGCCCGCCGGGCGTGATCGCTACGCCGGCCGCGCCGCGGCCCTTGCAGAAATTATCCGGGCAACCGCCCAGGCCGGTTTCGAAGGTCCCGCCGTCAATCGTGCGCTCGACCTGATGCGTCTGGGTGTTGATGACCGTGAGCGTGTTGTCGGCGTTGCCGGTGACGTAGAGGCGTGTGCCGTTGTCTCCGAGCGTCATCTGAGCCACGTGTTCGCCGGCGCCGACCTGGGTGGCTTCGAGTGTGCCCGCATCGACCGTCCGGGCGGCCGGCCATGCGGTTGATGACATGTTCTGGGACGCGCAACCGCCCAACACAAGCGCGATCAGACAGGCACCCGCCACTTTTACAGGATTCACGATATATCTCCCTTTTCGAATCGATCCCGGAACGCCGGGGTTTTATTTTATCAGGGCTTGGGTTTTTTTATAAAAAACCTGTATTAATAGGATATAAGTGGTTGCGTGGGCGGAAATATGCTTTCGATCACTTTGAGAGGCTAATTAATAGTGGGCTATCTATTTGCGCCATCAACTTAATCAAAAGTAGGTAGCCGAGCAAAAAAGTAAATGATTTGTCCTGCGAAAGGACAAATCATCGGATGCCGAATAAGTCGGTAATATTGAATATCGCGGTGTTGGCGGCTCGTGTTCTTGATCGAGATCCCCGGTGATGGCACATCGGCATACGCTTTATTGTCGGCATCACACGGCCTTGGGGCCATTGGCAGCGCCTGGGGCGAAAAGCGGGCCAATCGGGCGTTGTGGATGGAATCGAGACGAGGCATGCCGCCGTCTGCAGGGGCCGGAGGCGCCGGCGCTGTAGCGCTGATCGTCGGGATATCGGCGCGATTGATCAGGCAAGCGCGTCGACCGCCCGGCGGGCTTCGGCGAGCGGACCGTGGGTCGCGGGGTGCCGAGTATCACGCCGAGGTATCCAGGACGCCTGCGGTTCTGGGTGCCGGGCTGGCCGCGAATGTACTCTTTCGCCCGCGGATGCGGTCGTTACACTAGGCCCTCGCGTTCCTGAGGGCATGTATGAAAATCGTAGCGATCGGCGCTGGCGCCTGGGGCAAGAACATCATTCGGAATCTGGAGGCGCTGGGTGCGCTGTCCGGCATTGTCGAAGGCAATAACGAACGGCTCAACGCCTATGCCGAAGGGCATCCGGCGTTGGCGCTCCACGCCGACTGGCGTGCTGCACTGGACTCGGATTGCGATGCGGTGGCGATCGCCACACCCACGGCGAGCCATTATGAAATCGCCAGTGCCGCGCTGGCCGCGGGCAAGGACGTGTTCGTCGAGAAACCGATCACGCACTGCTCGCGCGAGGCGCGTGCGCTGGCGGACATGGCCCGCGAACGTGGTCGTATCCTCATGGTCGGCCATCTGTTGCTGTATCAGCCGGCCATCGCCTGGATGAAGGATTATGTGGAGGCCGGCCACCTCGGCGAGCTGTTCTCGGTGCGCCACGAACGACTCAATCTGGGCCGGGCGCGTAGTGCCGAGAATGTGATCTGGGACATCGGCGTGCACGATATGGCGATCATGCTGTATCTGATCGGTAGCGCGCCGGCCCGGGTGCGTGGCACCGGGCATCGGATGCTCGGCTTGAGCGTGGAGGACGAGGTGCATGTGCACCTGGAGTTCGCCGGCGGCATTCGCGGCAATCTACACACGTCGTGGCTGTGGCCGGAGACCAATCGTCGGACGATCCTGCGCGGCTCCGGGGGCATGCTGGTCTATGACGAGGTGGCCCAGGTCGTCACCCTGCATCGCAAATGGATCGATGCCGAGCTGCAGAATCACGACGAGGGCAGTGAAGTCGTGCACCGCGGCGACGGCCAGCCGCTGCGCCTGGAGCTTGCGCATTTCATCGACTGTGTCACCCATCGTCGACGCCCGCGCTCCGATGGCGAGAGCGCGGTGACAGTCATCGAAACGCTCGAGCGAATCAATGAGGCGGTCGCGGAGTCCAGCCGCTATCCGTGATGCCGTGGCGTCGCGCCGGGCAGGCGTCTGCCCGGCGCGCTACCGGTGATCGCGGTGCCGTGTCTCGGTCCGCGGTGCCCCTTCTCTTTCAACCGAGGTCGAAGTCGGCGACCACGGGCACATGGTCGGACGGCCGCTTGCGCCCGCGTTCGCCCACATGGGCCCGGCAATCGGTGCAGGCCGTGGCCAGGGCACGCGAGGCCAGCACATGGTCGATCCGCAGGCCGGCGTTGCGTGCCCAGCCGCCGTTGCGATAATCCCACCAGGTGAAGCAGTGCCGTCCTTCCTTTTCGGACTCGTGGTCCAGCCACAGGTCCGACAGACCGGCATCGAGCAGGCGCTGGAACGCGGCGCGTTCATCCGGCGAGCACAGGATGCGGCCTTCCCATTTCTCGGCGTCCCAGGTGTCTTCGGGGCGCGGGGCGACGTTGAAATCCCCGGTGAGCACAAGCCGCTCGTGGCGAGTGAGTTCATCGGCGACCCAGTCAGCCAGGGCGGCGAACCAGTCGAGCTTGTAGGTATAGCTGGGGTTGTCCAGGTCCTTGCCGTTCGGACAATAGACGCCGATGACGCGTGTGCCATCGACGGTGCCGGCAATGACACGCTTGTGATCGTCTTCGAAGCCGGGCAGGGCCGTGACCACATCCTCGGCGGGCTGTTTCGACAGCAGTGCCACGCCGTTATAGGTCTTCTGACCGGTGAACGCGCTGTGGTAGCCCGCCTCGGCCAGCGCATCGGCCGGAAAACGATCGTCGGTGAGCTTGGTCTCCTGCAGGGCGAGCACATCGACCGGCTGGTCGGCCAGCCAGTTGGTGACGTGCGGCAGGCGGACGTTGAGGGAATTGACGTTCCAGGTTGCAATCTGCATGAACAATCCTTTCACACGCACAGTGTTAATCTTGCGGATCAGAGTCTTGAATGCCCTGCGCGATGCAGCACACGACGAGACGGACCTTTGGGCCGGCCATTGTAATGGCCCTGCTGCTCGTCGGGTGTTCAGGCCAGCCGCCGGAGTCGCCGATGCCTCGCCCCGATCATTTCTCGCCCTGCCCGTCCGCGCCGCACTGCGTGTCGTCGCAAGCGCCTGCGGACAGTGATCGACACATCGCGCCGTTCGTGTTCGACGAGGACGGGGCCAGCGCCCATCGTGCGCTGCTCGACGTACTCGCCGAAGCCGATCGAGTCGAGATCCTGTCCGACAAGCCGCAGTTCGTGCACGCGACGTTTCGCACCCGGATGGGGTTTGTCGACGACGTCTATTTCATCATTCACGCGGATCGCCGCATCGTGGATGTCAAGTCGGCATCACGCGTTGGCTACTATGATTTCGGCGTCAATCGACGCCGCGTCGAGCGGCTGCGCGCCGCGTTCGAGGCCCGTATGGGCCGCCACTGAGCCGGACGACGGTCGGCTCGGTGGCCGATCGTCGTCGGTTGGCCCGCGTTCGTCTGCCGGCGCCGGTCAGGCGGCCCGCGATTCGACCAGCCCGCTGTGGCGCAGCAGCGCATCGATGGCCGGCTCGCGGCCCCGGAAGGCCACGAAATTATCCATCGCCGAGCGCGTAGCGCCGCGTTCTAGCACCTCGGTCTTGAAGCGCTGGCCGGTGGCGGCATCGAATAGCCCGGTCTCCTCAAAGGCGGCGAACGCGTCGGCGGACAGGACTTCGGCCCACTTGTAGCTGTAGTAACCGGCCGCGTAGCCGCCCGCAAAGATATGCATGAACGCGTGCGGAAAGCGGTTGTAGGCCGGCTGGGCCAGCGGGGCGACTTCGGCACGCACCGCGGCAAGGGTCGCCATGACGGCCGCACCACGTGCCGGGTCGAAACCGCGGTGCAGGCGCAGATCGAACAACGAGATCTCGACCTGGCGCAGCATCTGCCAGCCCGCCATGTGGTTGCGCGCGGCAACGAGTTTGTCGAACAGCGTATCCGGCAGCGCCGCGTGTGTCTCGTAGTGGGCGGCGAACAGGTCCAGTGATTCGCGATGCCAGCACCAGTTCTCCATGAACTGGCTGGGCAGCTCGACGGCATCCCACTCGACGCCGGAAATGCCGGACACGCTGGCTTCGTCGACGGCCGTGAGCATGTGGTGCAGCCCGTGGCCGAACTCGTGGAACAGCGTGGTGACTTCACCATGGGTCAGCAGCGCCGGCTTGTCGCCGACCGGCGGGGCGAAGTTGCAGGTCAGAAAGGCCAGCGGCGTCTGTACGCCGGTGCCGGTCAGGCGACGGTTCTGAAACGGGTGCATCCAGGCGCCGTCGCGCTTGCCGCGCCGCGCATACGGGTCGAGATAGAACACGCCGCGCACCGTGTCGGCGGCATCGCGAATCTCGTAGACGGTGACGTCTTCATGCCAGGTCGCGACGTCCGGCCGAGGGTTGATGGCAACGTTGTAGAGCCGCGAGACCACCTGGAACAGCCCGTCGATGACCGCGTGGGCAGGAAAGTAGGGCCGCAGGTCCTCGTCGGAGAAGTCGTAGCGGGCCTGCTTGAGTTTCTCGGCGTAATAGCCGACGTCCCAGGCCGCGAGCGCATCGACACCGTCGGCGGCGGCCAGCTCGCGCAGCGCATCGAGCTCGGCATGGGCCGGGGCGGCGCTGCGCTCGGCCAGATCGAGCAGAAAGGATTCGATCTGCTCCGGCGTGTCGGCCATCTTGGTGGCCAGCGACTGTTCGGCGTAGTCGGCAAAGCCGAGCAGTTGGGCCGCCTCGTGGCGCAGGGCCAGTAGTTCGTCCATGACAGCGGAATTGTCGAATTCGCCGCCGCTGGGTCCGGCATCGGAGGCGCGTGTGGCAAAGGCTTCGTGCACTTCGGCGCGCAGGCCGCGGTCATCGGCATGCGTGAGCACGGCGAGCATGCTCGGCGCATCGAGGGTGATCAGCCAGCCGTCGAGCTCTTTCTGGGCTGCGTTCTGGGCCAGCAGATCGCGCGCCGAGTCGGGCAGGCCCGCGAGCGCCGATTCGTCGGTGAGGTGCTTGCTCCAGGCCTGCGTGGCGTCCAACAGGTTCTGCTGGAAAAGCGTCGATAGCGTCGAGCGTCGCTGGGCGATCTCGGCGTAGCGTTTCTTGTCGTCGTCGGCGAGCGCAACGCCGGCGAGCTCGAAATCGCGCAGCATATGGGTGATCACGCGCTGGCGCCCGGCGGTCAGCGTCTCGTAATGAGCCGAATCGGCCAGACGCGCGATGGCGTCGTAGAGCGCGCTGTTCTGGCCGACCTCGGAAGAGAATGCCGTGAGCTTCGGCAGGCAGGCCTGATATGCCGCCCGCCATTCGGGGGAGTCCATCACCGCATGCATGTGTGCGACCGGAGAGAACGCCCGCTCGAGTGCATCCTCGGCCGCCTCGATCGGGGCGACGAGATTATCCCAGGTCGGTGCCGCGTCAGTGGCCAGGCAGTCGTCGATCGTCCGGCGCGCATCAGCGATCAGCGTGTCGATTGCCGGTTCGGCGTGTGCCGGCGCGATCGCCTCGAAATCGGGCAGCTGCAGATCGCTGTCCAGCATCGAAAGCAGGGGGTTGGCTGCGTTGTCGTCGGTCATGGCACGCACGGGAAAGAGTCAAAACACCAGACTGAGATCATGCGGCGTGCAACGCGCCAATCAAGAGAGCGATCCCGTTCGGTATCACGTGACAATTGGCCGGGCGTGAGATCATGACGATAGGCAAGCGTTGCCCGATTGATCTCGTTCTGAGTCGGGTTGGCCGCACGGCACGCCACGATCGGCGACTCGCGCCTTGCCGGACACACTGCGGTCTCTCGACGAAAAGGCGCTCGAACGAAACATCAACAGACCCTAGAATGCGGCCATTGCTTTGATAATCGAGAATGTCATGGCCGAGCATTATGATCTCGTGGTCATCGGTGGGGGGTCCGGTGGCGTGGCGACAGCCCGCCGGGCCGCGGCCTATGGCAAGCGAGTCGTGCTGATCGAACGCGGCCGGCTGGGCGGCACCTGCGTCAACGTCGGCTGCGTGCCGAAGAAGGTGATGTGGCATGCCGCGGAGTTCGCCGAGGCCGCACGGCACGCGCACGACTACGGTTTTCCGGTGGCCTCCGATCGTTTCGACTGGACACGTCTGACCGAGAACCGCCGGACCTACATCGAGCGGCTGAACCGGATCTATGCCGGCAATCTCGACAAGGCCGACGTCGACGTCGTGGCCGGCGAGGCTCGCTTTGTCGATGAGCGCACGGTTGCCGCGGCCGGGCGCGAGTTCACCGGCGAGCACGTGCTCATCGCCACCGGTGGCAAAGCACGCTGGCCGGCGATTCCGGGCGCCGCACTGGGTACCGATTCCGATGGTTTCTTCGCCTGGGACACACAGCCGGCGAAAGTGGCGGTGGTCGGCAGCGGCTACATCGCCTGCGAGCTGGCCGGCGTGCTCAACAGTCTGGGCAGCGATGTGAGCCTTTTGTTGCGCAAGGAACACGTGCTCAAGGACTTTGATGCCATGCTCGGCGATACCCTGATCGAGCGCATGCGTGAAGCCGGCATCGATGTACGCATGAATCGACAGGCCCGGGAACTGCACGAGGACACCGACGGCCGGATTACCGTCGAGTTCGACGATGACACACGAATCGCGGGCTACGACCGGCTTGTCTGGGCCATTGGCCGGGTTCCCAATACCGACACGCTCGGGCTTGCGGGTATCGGCCTCGAACTGGCCGCCGACGGCACGATTCCGGTCGACGAATGGCAGGACACACGGGTCCCGGGCCTGCATGCACTCGGCGATGTCACCGGCGGGCCGGAGTTGACGCCGGTCGCGATCGCGGCCGGTCGGCGCATGGCCGATCGCCTGTTTGGCGGCATGCCGGAGCGGCGTCTGGACTATCACAACATCCCGACCGTGGTCTTTTCGCATCCGCCGATCGGCACCGTGGGTCTGTCCGAGGCCGATGCGCGTACACAGTACGGTGATGAGGCGGTGACGATCTATACCAGTCACTACGTGGCGCTCTATCACGGGGTGTTGTCCGACAAGACACCTTCGGACATGAAGCTGGTCTGTGTCGGGCCCGAGGAAAAAGTCGTGGGGGCGCACGTCATTGGCGACGGGGCCGATGAGATGACGCAGGGCTTTGCCGTGGCCGTGAGGATGGGCGCGACCAAGCACGACTTCGACGATACGGTCGCCATCCATCCGACCAGTGCCGAAGAATTCGTGACCATGACGTGAGTGTGGGCTATGGCGGAGTCTTTCGACGTGCGGCGATCGCGAGCGTATTGAGTGGGCTGTTGACGGCCTGTTCCGGCCAGTTCTGGGTCAACGCGCTCACGCCACCGTGGGGCCATACGCGCCATGCGGATATCGCCTACGGCGAGGGCCCGCGGCAGCAGCTCGATATCTATGCGCCCGCGCGGCCGGCGACCGGCCGGCCGGTGGTCGTATTCTTCTATGGCGGCAGCTGGCAAACCGGTGACAAGGACGGCTATCGCTTCGTCGGCCAGGCGCTGGCCTCGCGCGGCATCACGGCCGTGATACCGGATTACCGACTGTATCCGCAGGTGCGTTTTCCGGCCTTCGTCGAGGATTCGGCTGCCGCGGTGGCCTGGACCAAGCGCCATATCGCCGACTACGGCGGGGCCTCATGTCATTTATTCGTGGCCGGGCATTCGGCCGGTGCCTACAACGCCGCCATGCTGGCGCTCGACGCTGCCTGGCTGGCGCCATACGGCATCTCGTCGACGGATCTGTCCGGGTTCATCGGATTGGCCGGGCCATACGATTTTCTGCCGATCACCGACCCGACCCTGCAGCGCATCTTCGCGCCCGAGTCGCGCTGGCCGCAGACCCAGCCGATCCATTACGCGGACCGTGCCGAAGCGCCGCCGATGTTGCTCATGCACGGCAGTGCGGATACTACCGTGCGTCCGGAAAATTCGAGGAATCTGGCCGCTCGTGTGAATGCAAGTGGCGGAAATGCCAAACTAAAAATGTACCCGGGCGTGACGCATGTCATGCAGGTCGCCCCCCTTGCTGCGGTCTTGCGATTCAAGGGCGACGAGCTGGATCGCATCGCAGGGTTCGTCAACAAACAGACCGCGGACAGTCTGTGTTCAGGTTGAATTCGTATCTTCGCGCGCTCGCAAGGCACGAGGGACCATCATGGCTCGGAAATTTCTGCTGGCCATCTGCGCGAGCGTGTGTTTACTGGGCGCCGCATCGACCGCGGACGCAGAATCCGTGGAATGGCAGACACTGAGTGTGGCGGCTTCCGCGTACAACTCGGTGCCGGCTCAGACCACATCGACCAACCCCGCGCTGGCGGCCTGGGGCGATCGCCTCAAGCCGGGCATGAATGCGATTGCAGTCTCTCGCGATCTTGTCCGCAAGGGACTGACCCGCGGCACGCGCGTCAAGATCGAGGGCCTGCCGGGCGTTTATGTCGTGCGCGACAAGATGGCTGCCCGGTGGCGCAACAAGATCGATATCTACATGGGGCACGACGAAGCGGCCGCGCGCGACTGGGGCGTGCATCACGATATCGAGATCCAGTACGCCGAGAACGGCTGAATCGTCGGCCATCGCGGTGTCTTATACAACCGCGAGGCGCGGCTCGAACGGCTGACCGATGCCGGTGTCTGCGGTAACCTCCGGGTTTGCGATCAACGAACCGACAAGGAAACGCGATGGCGGGTCAGCTCATTCTTCTGCGCCACGGGCAGAGCCAGTGGAATCTCGAGAATCGTTTCACCGGCTGGGTGGATGTCGATCTGAGCGATACCGGTCGCGACGAGGCCCGTCGGGCCGGGCGTCTGCTGGCGGCCGACGGTATCCGCTTCGATGTCGCCTTCACCTCGGTGCTCCAGCGTGCGATCAAGACGCTCTGGCTTGCGCTCGAGGAAATGGAGCAGCCCTGGGTGAACGTCGAGCGCCACTGGCGGCTCAACGAGCGCCACTACGGTGGTCTGCAGGGCCTGGACAAGGCCGAGACGGCCGAAAAGCACGGCGACGAGCAGGTGCACGTCTGGCGCCGTAGCTACGATACGCCGCCGCCGGCCATGGACGCCGACGATCCGGGGCATCCGCGGCACGACCCGCGCTATGCGGATCTGGATGCGCGTGTGTTGCCGGGGACCGAATCCCTGAAGCTCACGCTCGAGCGCGTGCTGCCGTACTGGCACGATGCCATCGCGCCGCGTCTCAAGGCCGGCGACAATGTCCTGGTCGCCGCGCACGGCAACAGCCTGCGAGCGCTGGTGAAATATCTCGACGGCGTGTCCGATGACGAGATCACCGGCTTGAACATCCCGACCGGTATCCCGCTGCGTTATAAGCTCGACGACGAGCTCAACGCCGTCGAATCGGGATATCTGGGTGATGCGGAGGCCGCCGAGGCAGCGGCCAACGCGGTTGCCGATCAGGCCAAGAGCAAGTAAGACGAAAAGCGCCGGCGCGGCCCGCAACGACGGGCCGTTGTCCGGCGCCTGGCCCGCTCGTGGGACGGCCAGGCTCGCCTCGTAAGCTCAGCGGCGGCGCACGCCGTCGATCAAGGCATCGGCCGTGTCGTCGAGCAGCCCGGCCAGGATCAGCCACGCCCGTGCATCCTCGGCATCCTCGGCGAACCAGGCGGCCGCACTGCCCAGCCGGAACGTATACCCCCAGGCGTCCATGTCGGCACACATCGTCTGTCGATCCATGCCGGCCAACCGGTCGCAGACCATGATCTGCCAGTAGCAGACCGCGTTTTCCTCGTCATAGTCGCCGCCGGCGTCGGTATCCAGAACAGCCCGTCGTGTCGGATCCATGCAGACATAGTGGCCGGCCTCGTGCAGCGCCGAATGAACCGGTGTGTCTTCGCGCACGATCAGCGTATCGCCCTTGAGGCCGGCTTCGGCCTCGCCCCAGAAACTGCCCGGAATCGGCTGATCGAGGCCGATGGCCCGGACGTGCAAGCCGAACGCCGCCAGCGCATCACCGAGATGCGCGATCCCGATTCGGGCGAGCGGAGTGACGTCGGGCAGAGCCTCGGGGCTGGGCGGCGTTGTCGGGCGCGCGTCGGGCATGGGCGTGGTCCTGAGAGCGGGGCGGTTGGGCGTGTCGTTTTCGTGCCGGCCGCCGACGGACGGCAGGGCCGATGCCGTCGGCGATCGGTGGCGTTGTCGGCCGGCGGGCCCGATCCTAACCCGGGCCCGCGGTCGATGACATGCGTGCGTCCGGTTCGCCGTCAATTCGATTGCGCGTATCCTGTCGGCCTACCGGGACAAGTCGTGCCGTTCGTCCCGCATTGCATACATAGTCCGTTTCGAAGGAAGAACGCCCGTGACCCTCATCAACGACGACGCAACGATTCGAGAAATTCTGGCCCAGGTGCGCCGCATCGCGGTCGTGGGTCTTTCGCCGGACCCGGAGCGCCCCTCGCACCGTGTGGCACAGGGGATGCTCGATGCCGGTTACGAGATCATTCCGATCAACCCGAACGCCGATCGCATTCTCGGTCTGAAGGCCTTTTCGGATCTGAAATTCGCCAGCAGTTCCATCAATATGGCGACCGTGTTCCGTGACCCGAAGCATGTCCCGGATATCGTCGAGATGTGCATCGAAAAACAGGTGCGCAATCTCTGGCTCCAGGAAGGCGTGGTGCATCACGAGGCTGCCGAATACGCCGCACAGCACGGTATCCATGTCGTCATGGACCGCTGCATGCTCAAGGAATATCAACGCCTTCTCGGGTGAGTGCGGCGCGGCTCGCAGGGCGCGTCGGCATTCGTGATTAGCAATACGGCCGTGATTCGATAGACTCGGGTGCGACGGGTCGTCATGCGGGCGGCCGTGTTTTTTGCCGATCATTGCCCGAATCGCCTACTGCGAGGAGACATCCAATATGCCCCATCTGAGTCCTGTCGCCTGGATCATCATCATCGCCCTGGCTGCGGTGGTGGCCTTGATCGTCGGTTACTTCATCGGCAGTCGCGCCGGCGGCGGCGTCGATCGCAGCGAAGAGCTGGCCGAAGAGAAGAAGAAGCACGAGGATTTCCGCTCTGATGTGCGCGAGCACTTCCAGCAGACCTCGGCGATCATGTCGCGACTGGCCGAGGATTATCGCGAGATGCACCAGCACATGTCGGTCGGCGCCGAGCGCCTCGCCGATATGGACCGCGAAAAACTGGCCGGTTCGGGCAATACCGAATCGTTGACCGCCGACCGAAGTGCGGCGGCCCGGCCGTCTTCCGGATCGGATCACAAGTCGGATCAATTGACCAATACGGGAAGCGCCAAGGCCGAAGCCAAGCCGGCCGAAACGCAGTCCAGTGCGAACAAGCCGGCGAGTGCCGCCGATGCCAAGGTCAACGGCGGCAAGCCGGCCCAGGCGCCGACCAAGCAGCCCTCGGAAGCGGCAGACAAGCCGGCCGCGCAGCCGCAGCAGGGCCCGAAGAAGTAAGGACTCGCCGACACCGCGTGTGTCTCATGAAACAGGCCGGCTCTGCCGGCCTGTTTCTTGTCTTGAGCCGGTTGCCCCGCGCCGACGTCCGGCCAGCGTTCGACAGGACCGGCGTTTCAGTCTTGTTCAGGAGGCCAGACGCTCCGCGGCGTGGCGTTGAATGGTCTCGACCATCGAGTACAGGCCGTTGCGCCGATTCATGGTGATGTGCTGCTCGAGATTGAGATCCGTGAATATCTGCTGGATATCGGTATCGGCGATCTCGCGCGGCGTCTTGTCCGAATAGATCATCAACAGCACACCGATCAGGCCGCGCACGATGTGGGCGTCCGAGTCGCCCCGGAAATGCAGCTGGTCGCCGCTGGTTTCATCGGCCACCAGCCAGACCTGGCTCATGCAGCCCCGCACGCGGGTGGCTTCATTGCGCTCGGCCTCGTCGAGCGGCTCGAGCTTGCGCCCCAGATCGATGATGTAGCGATACCGTTCTTCCCAATCGGGCAACAGTTCGAACGTGGTCTTGAGTTTTTCGACGCTTTGATCCATGACACGGGCTTGTGATGTCGGGTTCAGCACAAGTTTGGGTCAATGGCGCGGCCAGTCAACCGCGGCGGGCCACGCCCGCTGCCAGCGGTTACACTGACATGATGTCCGCCCCAAAGCGCGATTCATCGTTGGCACGGCGCGTACGCGCACTGATCGTGTGTGCGCTGCAGGCCCCGATACGGCTTTATCGGTGGCTTGTGTCACCGTTGCTCGGTCCGCGCTGTCGTTTCGCGCCGAGTTGTTCGGCCTATGCCATCGAGGCGTTGGCTGTGCATGGGCCGATTCGAGGCCTGTGGCTTGCCCTGCGGCGCATCACGCGCTGTCATCCGCTCAATCCCGGTGGTTTCGATCCGGTGCCACCAAGGCGTCACGACTGTGTCGATCATGACAGGCACGGCGATCGTCGGGGTTGAATCGGCAACGTCGATAGTGCAAGGGGCCGGGTGCACGGTTTATAGTGTCGCGCCCTGTTGTGGCAGGCGTCGATCGACGATCGCGCTGCCGGCAACGCGCCGATCCACGCCTATGCGGCAATTAAAAGACGTGTTGAGTCCATGAGCGGTTTCACCGAGCACAAGCCCCTGAACATGCCCGCGGTCGCCGCCGATATCGGCCGCTGGTGGGCCGAGGCCGGCGTTTTCGAGGCCAGTACGGCCGCACGCGCCGATGGCCCCACGTTCACCTTCTATGAAGGCCCGCCGACCGCCAACGGCCGGCCGGGTATTCATCACGTGCTCGGGCGCACAATCAAGGATGCCTTCTGTCGTTACAAGACCATGCAGGGCTATCGCGTGGACCGCAAGGCCGGCTGGGACACCCACGGTCTGCCGGTCGAGATCGAGGTCGAGAAAGAGCTGGGCCTGAAATCCCGCGAGGATATCGAGGCTTACGGCATCGACAAGTACAACGCGGCCTGCCGTGAATCGGTGCTGCGCTACAAGCATCAATGGGATGATCTGACTCGGCGAATCGGCTATTGGGTGGATCTCGATGCGCCCTATGTCACGTTCTCCAACGAGTACATCGAATCCGTCTGGTGGCTGCTGGCCCAGCTCCACAAGCAGGGCCTGCTCTACAAGGGCCAGAAGGTGCACTGGTACTCGCCGGGCTCGGGTACGGTACTGTCCTCGCACGAGGTGAGCCTTGGCTACAAGGAGGTCCAGGATCCGTCGATCACGGTCAAGTTCTTCCTCGAGGACGAGCCGGCGGTCGCGATCCTGGCCTGGACGACCACGCCCTGGACCATGCCGTCGAATGTGGCGCTGGCCGTCGGCCCGGGCATCACCTATGCCAAGGCGCGCAGCGCGGACGGGGCGGTCTATATCCTGGCCCGCGACTGCGTGGCGGCCACGCTCGGTGATGACGCCGAGATTCTCGAGACCTTCGGCGCCGATGCGCTGATCGGCAAGCGTTATACGCCGCCGTTCGATACGTTTGCCGATCATCCCGACGCCGATCAGGCCTGGCGCGTGATCGCGGCGGATTTCATCACGACCGATGACGGCACCGGCATCGCCCACGAGGCGCCAGCCTTCGGTGCCGACGACCATCGCGTGACTTCGGCGGCGGGCATGCCGGTGTTCAATCCGATCGACTCGGACGGCCATTTCGCCGCGGATTTCCCGCTGGTGGGCGGGCTGTGGTTCAAGGCGGCCGACAAGCCGGTCGCCCGCGATCTCAAGCAGCGCGGCCTGTTGTTCAGCCAGGACGTGACCGTTCACAACTACCCCCACGACTGGCGCAAGGGCACGCCCTTGATGAACTACCCGGTCGATTCCTGGTTCGTGGCCACCCAGCAGCATAAGGACAAGCTGGTCGCCTACAACGACCAGATCAACTGGCATCCGCCGCATGTCGGTACGGGCCGCTTCGGCGACTGGCTGGCCAACAACGTCGACTGGGCGCTCTCTCGGCATCGCTACTGGGGCACGCCGCTGCCGATCTGGGTCAACGACCGCAACCCGGACGACGTCGTGGTCATCGGCTCGATCGCCGAGCTGCGCGAACACGCCGGCGATGCCGTGCCGGCCGACGAGGCGCTTGATCTGCACAAGCCCTATATCGACGACATCACCTGGCCGGCCGCCGACGGGGGCACGATGCGGCGTGTGCCCGAGATCATCGACGTCTGGTTCGACTCCGGCGCCATGCCGTTCGCCCAGTGGCACTACCCGTTCGAGAACAAGGCCATCTTCGAGGCGAATTTCCCGGCGGACTTCATCTGTGAAGGCGTGGATCAGACACGCGGCTGGTTCTACTCGCTGCATGCCATCGGCACGCTGATCCAGGATTCGCCGGCCTATCGCAACGTCATCGTCAACGGTCTGCTCTTGGACGCCAACGGCGAGAAGATGTCCAAATCCAAGGGCAATACGGTCGACCCGTTCGCGGCTCTCGACGAACACGGCGCCGATGTCATCCGTTGGTACATGATGGCCAACAGCCCGCCCTGGGATAACACCAAGTACGCGGATCGGGCGCTGCGCGAGACGCGAACCAAGGTCTTCGGCACCCTCGAGAACGTGTATTCGTTCTTTGCCACCTACGCGAACATCGACGGTTTCTCGGTCGAGACTCCGGCGCCGGCCGTCGTCGACCGTCCGGAGCTGGATCGCTGGATCCTGTCCCGCCTGCAGTCGACGGCTGCCGAAGCGGCTGCGGCGCTGGACGAGTATAATCCGACGCGCGCCGCGCGGGCAGTCGAGCGGTTCATCGATGCCTTGTCCAACTGGTATATCCGGCGCTCACGCTCGCGTTTCTGGGCCGGCGCGCGCGCCGATGCCGGTGGTAATGCCTCGGATGCAGAAGTGGCCGACAAGCGGGCCGCCTATCACACCACCTGGGCCTGCCTGACCGAGATCGCGGCCATGATGGCGCCGATCGCGCCGTTCTTCGCCGACTGGCTCTACGGCCAGCTTGCCACGAATGCCGGCGCTCGGGCCTCGGTGCATCTCGCGGATTTCCCGCGCCCGGATGCGGCCATCACCGACGCCGACCTGGAGCGGCGCATGCGCCTGGCTCGCGCGATCGTCGCGAATACGCTGGCCCTGCGCAACGAGGCAGGCCTGAACGTGCGCCAGCCCGTGGCGCGGATTCTGGTGGTCGAAGAGCCGGGCGTGGCCCGGGCCGACGTCGAGGCCGTGGCCGCCATCGTCCGGGACGAGGTCAACGTCGACGCCATCGAATTCGTGGCCGGGGAGGGCGAGCTCGTCACCCGCAGCGTCAAACCGAACTTCAAGACACTCGGCAAGCGTCTCGGCAAGCGCATGAAGGCCGCGGCCGCGACGATCGGCCTGCTCGACGAGCAGGCCATCGCCCGCTATCAGGCCGACGGCGCGCTGACATTGGACGTCGAGGGCGAGGCGATCGAGCTCGGCCCGGACGATCTGCTGGTCTCCGCCGAAGGCGTGGCCGGCTGGCTGGTCGGCCGCGAGGATGGCGTGACGGTGGCACTTGATAGTACACTAGACGATTCGCTGATCCAGCGCGGTCTGGCGCGTGAAGTCGTCAACCGCATTCAGCGGCTGCGCAAGCAGGCCGCGTTCCATGTCGCCGATCGCATCGAAGTCGCCTATCGGGCCGATGCAGACGTGGCACGGGCCATCGAGACGCACGCCGAGCTGATCGCACGCGAGACGCTCTCGGTAGCGCTGACGGCCAGCGATGCCCCTGCGGGGGACGTCGAATCCGACTTTGCGGTCGGCGACGGCGCGCTGACACTGGCGTTGTCCCGAAACGGGTAGCGGCGCCGGATCGGCACGGTTTTTTTACAAGATTGCCAACGCGTAACGGTCTTCGAGCATGAAACAGGATATCCACCCGAACTATCGTCCCGTCGTCTTCAAGGACATGGGCAGTGACTTTGCGTTTCTGACGCGCTCGACCATCGAGTCGCAGGAAACCATCGAGTGGGAAGACGGCAACGAATACCCGCTCATCAAGCTGGAAGTCACCAGTGATACGCACCCGTTCTACACGGGCAAGCAGAACATCATGGACACCACCGGCAAGGTCGAGCGCTTCCGCAAGCGTTTCGGCATGATGGGCAAGAAGTAAGAAGATGCCCGGGCCGGCGCTCGCGCCGGCCCATCCCGACCGTCACGCTGAAGGCTTCGGCCGCTGGTGCGGCCGAAGCCTTCGTGCGTCTGTAATCTGCGTGTCGTGACCTGTGTAACCCGGTGATCGCGGGGCTGTCGGCTGAATTGCTTGTTTGTAGGCGTGCTGGCAGCGGCTTCCGACAGCTTCCAGTAGAAATCTGGACACGGCGCACAGGATCACGCGGCCCGCGGATCAGTCGTCTGGCGTGTGTCGTCGAAAGCGGCGGGCCGTGGCTCGTTCGCGGATATGAGATCGATCAGGCGGTTTCCTGCGCGTCGGCGCGTTTGGCGGCCTTGTGGTCCGTTTCGTCGGCGCCGAGCTGCCAGTAGCTCGAAATGTACAGGGCCTCACGCGGCAGGCCGCGCTCCTCGCGGAAATGCGTGCGCAGGCGGCGCATGCCCGAGAATTCGCAGGCCGCCCAGACCGCGGGCCGCCCTGGACGCCAGGCCAGCTCGCGCACGGCGTCGACAAGCAGGTCGGGGCGCCGGCCGGGCGACGGGTTGATGCGCCAGTCGATCGTCAGCCCCGCCGGTGCGTCCAGGGGCTGAATATCCGCTTCGTCATGTACTTCGATGACGGCATGGCCGCAGGCCTCACGTGGCAGGGTCTCGATGTTGGCGCCGATCGCAGGCAGCGCTGTCATGTCCCCGACCAGCAGGAACCAGTCGGCCGTGGCATCGACGCGCTTGGCCGGGCCGGGGCCGCCGATGTCGATGGTGGCGCCCGGCTCGACCGCTTCCGCCCAGCGCGATGCCGGCCCGCCGTGGGTGTGGCGGACGAAATCGATATCCACGGCATCGGCGCGCTGATGACGGATGGTGTAGGTGCGCAGCAGCGGGCGCTCGCTGTGCGCCTGCGCGAAATGCAGTTTCACGTAGGCGCTTTCCTGCTCGGCGGGAAAGTCGGCCATGCCGTCGCCGCCGAGCGTGATGCGTCGCATGCCGGGGGTGAGGAGGCGGTTGTCGAGCACGGTGAAACGACGGGGGGCGGGTCTATTGGGCATCGGCGGGTCCGGGTTCAAGGTTGGCGATCATGGCGTCAGCGGCCTGGGTGAAGATCGCGAGCGTCTCCGAGCTCAGGCCGGCGGCCATGCGGTCACCGGCTGCTTCTTCGATGCCGGCGATGCGTTGTCGGAGCGCGCGGCCTTCGGCGGTCAGTCGGAGATGGCGGCTGCGACTGTCTTTTGGGTTCGGGGCGTCTGTCACGAGCCCCTCGGCGCGCAGGCTCTGCAAGAGCCGGGTGATGCGGCCCTTGTCCTGACGCATGCGTGTACCGACTGCGCCGGCGGTGGCTTGCTCGAGTCCGGCGATACTTTTCAGCACCCGAATCTGGGACACCGTCAGCGCGATACCGGCTTCGGCATAACCGTCACGCAATGCGCGTTTATAGGCGTGCATCAGATGGTGCAGGGTCTCGCCGGTCGGCGAATGGCGGCTCATGGCACGGCATGCTGTCATCGATATGGTTGATATTGTCAACTATATCGCGAGGCGTGGCAATCCTCGGATGATGGGGTGGTCATGTTGGTTGTCGCGGTGCCGGGCGCCACCACGGGCGCTGACGGTGATGCCCATGTCTTGCCGGTCGCGGTGGGTATGACAGCAGAGGCGCGTCGCGCGTTGTTAAAATAGGCGCCTTTCGCGCTGCCCGAGGCTTTCTGCCATGTCCGTCGTCACTCGTTTCGCCCCCAGCCCCACCGGTTATCTGCATGTCGGCGGCGCTCGTACGGCGTTGTATTCCTGGCTGTATGCGAAACGCCGCGGTGGACGTTTCGTTCTGCGCATCGAGGACACCGATCGCGAACGCTCCACCGACGACGCCGTGCAGGTGATTCTCGATGCCATGAACTGGCTGGGCCTGGATCACGACGGCGAGATCGCTTATCAGACCCAGCGTTTCGATCGATATGCCGAGGTCATCGAGCAGCTGCTGGCCGAGGGCAAGGCCTATCGTTGTTATGCCAGCGCTGAAGATGTCGAAGCGATGCGCGAGTCGGCCCGGGCGCGGGGCGAAAAGCCGAAATACGACGGCACGTGGCGTCCCATGCCGGGCAAGACCCTGCCCGAGCCGCCGGCGGGTGTGGAGCCGGTGATCCGGTTCGCCACGCCGCTATCGGGCACGACGGTGATCCCCGATCTGGTCAAGGGCGACATCACCATCAGCAACACCGAGCTGGACGATCTCGTCATCGCCCGGGCCGACGGTACGCCGACCTATAATTTCTGTGTGGTCGTCGACGATATGGACATGGGCATCACGCATGTCATCCGCGGCGATGATCACGTCAACAATACGCCGCGTCAGATCAATATCCTGAAGGCTCTGATCGGCGACGAGGCCGACCTGCCGGCCTATGCCCATGTGCCGATGATTCTCGGCCCCGATGGCAAGCGCCTGTCCAAACGACACGGCGCCGTTGGCGTGATGACGTTTCGCGACATGGGCATCCTGCCGGGGGCGCTGCTCAATTATCTGGTGCGCCTGGGCTGGGCGCATGGGGATCAGGAAATCTTCACGCGTGACGAAATGATCGCGCATTTCGATATCGCCAATGTTCAGGGCGGCGCCTCGACGTTCGATCCGGAAAAGCTGACCTGGGTGAACCAGGAGCACATCAAGGCGGCAGAACCGGCCGATCTGGTCGATGAGCTGGCCTTTCATCTGGCGCGCCACGACATTCAGGATCTGTCGGCCGCGCGTCTGGCCGAGATTGCGGCGGTCCAGCAGGCCCGATGCAAGACCATGGCCGAGATGGCCGAGGCGAGCCTGTTCCTGTTCTCGGCACCCGCCGAGTACGATGCCAAGGCAGTGAAAAAGCACATCAAGACCGCGACACCGGCCCTGCTTGCAGATGTGCACGGGGCGCTTTCAGACCTGGCCGAGTGGCAGGGGGCCGCGATCACGGAAGCGGTGCGCGGTGTGGCCGAGGCCAACGAAGTCGGCATGGGCAAGGTCGCCCAGCCGATTCGCATCGCCCTGACGGGCGGCCCTGTATCGCCGTCGATCGACGACACGCTGGTTCTGCTGGGGCGCGATGCCACCCTGGCGCGCCTGCAGACCGCCGTGGACGTGTTCGACCAGTAGCGTTCGGCGGGGCAGTCGCCTCGACGGGCGCGTGTGTCGGCGTAGCGCTCGTCTATCGACTCGGTAATGCCGATAGCGCAATACCATAACGCGCGTGCTATCGTTACAATGCTTGTTCAATTGTAGAGGTCTGCATGGCCACGACAGTGCACATCACGCTCGAGACCGGGCGTGCCGATCGCCTGGCCGAGATGTTCCGGCTGTTGGGCGAGCCGAACCGCCTGTCGCTGGTCTATGCCTGTCTCGAGGCGCCGCAGAGTGTGGCCACGCTGGCCGAGCAGATCGATATCTCCATGTCGCTGGCCAGCCATCATCTGCGATTGCTGCGGGCCGCGCGCCTCCTGCGAGCCGAACGACGCGGCAAGCAGGTGTTCTATGTCGCGGCCGACGACCATGTGCAGCGGGTGTTGCGCGACATGATCGAGCATCATGACGAAGAGGACTAGACCATGAGTCGGCTTCACGCACAGGCGCATGATCATCACGACCACGACCATGGCGATGGTTGCGCGCACGCCCACGCTCTCGGCGGTCATCACCACCACGGCAGCGGCCGCGTGCTCGTTTTCTCGTTGTGCTTCACCCTGGTCTTTGCCGTCGTCGAACTGGTCGGTGGCTGGGTGTCGGGGTCCCTGGCCCTGATGTCGGACGCCGGGCATATGTTCACCGATAGCTCGTCATTGGCGATCGGTGCCGTGGCGGCCTGGCTGGCGCGGCGACCGGCTTCGCGCGTGCATTCCTTCGGGCTGCAGCGTGCCGAGGTGCTCGGCGCGCTGGTCAATGCCGTATTGATGATCGGGGTGGTGGTGGCGATTGCGGTCTCGGCCATCGACCGGCTGTTCTCGCCTGCGCCCGTGACCGGGGGCATGGTCCTCGTGATCGCGGGCCTGGGCCTGCTGGTCAATCTGATCATCGGTTTCATCCTGCTGCGCGGCGAGCAGACGATGAACGTGCGAGGCGCGCTGTTGCACGTCATGGGGGATCTGGCCGGCTCGGTGGCGGCCATGGTTGCCGGTATCGTCATCATGGCCACGGGCTGGACCCCGATCGATCCGATTCTCTCGCTGTTCGTCAGCCTGTTGATCGCGATTTCGGCCTTTCCCCTATTGCGCGACGTGCTGCGGGTGCTCATGGAGGGCGTGCCGCGGGATGTCGATACCGGACACGTCAGCCGGGCGCTGATCGATGTCGAGGGCGTGCGCTCGGTCCACGATCTGCACGTCTGGACGTTGTCCTCCAGTCAGCGCGCGCTCGCTGCACATGTGGAAATCGCGCGACTGGCCGAGTGGGAGACGATCCTGCCGCGGCTTCAGACCATGCTCGCCGAGCGTTTCGCGATCACGCATACCACGTTGCAGCCGGAAGGCCGGGATACGGCGGACAGCTGCGGTCGTGGCCAGCATTGCGGAGTGGCAAGCGCCGGCTAGGGCTTTCGTGCGAGTCCGCGCCAGGCGCGCGTCCTGAAATCGACGATGGGGCAAGACGAGGCCGTCGCACGCATCGCGTGCGGTTCTGCGTCAGTGTGCCGGAACGCTGGATTGCCGTATCGAAGTGTCACCTGACCACAGGATGAGGCCGGACGCCGTGCATGTTCGGTCCCCTGATCGTTGGTAGCGGCAGATCGGTGTGACGCTGGCTCAGGCTGTATCCGCACAGCCCGGATGTCGGAAAAAGTATCGTGCCGGGGCATGGCGGTGTCGCTCGATCGCAGCGTATTCCGGTGTCGTTTTGACAAGGCGGGGATGTCGCGCTCGGCGCGTTGGTTCGCCCCTCGAAGCGATGCGAAATCCGTGCGTCTTTCTCGTCAGCAGCAGGGCATGGCCGGGCACGCTACGGACCGAAAACACCGGATCGCGTCCATGACGATCGGATTGTGCTTCTTTAACTTATCGTTATGTTATAGAGTTTCTTTAAGCGAAAAGTCACATCCGCCGCTGGGTGCCGGTCTGGCACGCGCTGTCGCATCGGGCGCGGTCAGCCGGGACGATTGTCCAGCGACGACGGTTTATACAGGCGATCGGAAGCGCGAGCGCAATGCGATGCGCGTATCGAAAGGCGTCTAGCCGGGCGTCAAATTCACAGGAAACAATCAGCATGCGTCGTTTTTCGTTGTGGTTGTCGGCCAGCGTGGCCGGCATTCTGATCAATCCGGCCATGGCCACGGCGCAGTCGGCCGCGGTGCCGGTAGCGCCGGCCGACCCGGATACGCCGGTGACAAAACTGTCGCCGATCAGCGTTCAGGCGCTGGCTTTTCCGGTGCCGCCGGAACAGGCGATCGCCCCGGTCGCGGTCGTCGACGGTACGGCACTGATACGAAGACGCAGCGAAACATTGGGCGAGACATTGTCGGGCGTGCCGGGTATCTCGACGGCCGATTTCGGGGCCGGTGTCGGCCGTCCGGTCATTCGCGGCTTGTCCGGCGCGCGGGTCCGCGTACAGGAGAACGGGCTGTCCTCGGCGGATGTCTCGACGCTCAGCCAGGATCATGCGGTGACGATCGACCCCTATTCGGCCAAACGCATCGAAGTGCTCAAGGGCCCGTCGACATTGCTATACGGTTCCGGGGCGATCGGCGGTGTGGTCAATGTCGTCAGCGATCGCATTCCCGATGCCGTCCCGGATGCTGGCATCAGCGGCTCGGCAGCGCTCGAGCGCGGCGATTCCACGCTGGGCACGCGTCTCGAACATCTGGACGTGACGGCCGGGCACGGGCCGATGGCCGTCAACCTGCAGGGGCTGCGTCGCCTGACCGACGATTACCGTGCGAACGACAATCGCCCGATCGACAACAGCGCTACCGATACCACCAACTACAGCGGCGGCGCATCCTACGTCGGGGACTGGGGCTATGTCGGTGGCGCCGCCGGGCATTTCGGTCGGACCTACGGTGTGCCTGGCGAAGAGTCGCATATCCACATGACCGAAAACCGCTACGATCTGCGCGGTGAGTTCAATGACCTCGTGCCCGGTTTCTCGACCATCGAATTCGCGGGTGCCTATACCGACTATCGCCATACCGAAGGCGAAGCCGTGCCGGACGAGATCTTCGACAACAACGAAACAGAATTCCGTCTGGCCGGTACCCATGTACCCTGGCACGGTTTCACCGGCACCGTCGGGCTGCAGGGCTTCACCCGCGACTACCAGGCCTTCGGTGAGGCACGGACCTTCGTGCCGCCCACCACGACGGACTCGATCGCTGCCTTCTGGGTCGAGGAGCGACCGATCGGCGAGCGCTGGACCGTGCAGGGTGGGGCGCGCGTGGAATACAACAGGCAGAACACGAGCCAAGGCCGAACCGATACGGATGCGGTGCCCTATAGCCTTTCACTCGGCGCCAAGCGCACGATCGGCCAGGCCTATGTCGTGACAGCCAGCCTGGGCCACTACGAACGGGCGCCGTCGACCGAAGAGCTCTACAGCTTCGGCCCGCACGAGGCCACGCTGACCTACGAGCGCGGCAACCCGGACTTTTCGACCGAGAAATCCGAAAACGTCGAGCTGGGCTTTCGCAAGATCAACGGACGCGCGCGCTTCGATACATCGCTCTATTACACGCACTTCCATGATTTCATCTATCTCGCGTCGGTGGATCGAGGCCTCAACGCCGACGGCACGGGCGCATCGAGTCGTGACGGCCGGCCGGACTATGTCGATGATGAGGGCATGTTCGACCCGACCGGCGAATTCCAGCTGGTCGACTTCGCGGGCGGCAATGCCAATTTCTACGGCGGTGAAGCCAAGGTCTCGTACGACTTGCTCACCGGTGTACGCCGGCTGACGGCGTCACTGCAGGGAGATTACGTGCGTGCTGAACTGGAAAGCGGGGAGAACCTGCCGCGAATCACGCCGGGCCGCTACGGCGCCGCACTGGATTACGAGGATACGCGCTGGACCGGGCATTTCTCGGTGCTGCAGAACAGCGCCACCGATCATGCCGCACCGCTCGAGGCCGTCAGCGCGTCGTTCACGGAAATGGACGCCTTCGTCGGATTCAAGATTCCGAGTTTCGACAAGACGAAAGCGCTCGTCTATGTCCGTGGCGATAACCTGCTCGACGAGCGCATCGTGCGCCAGACTTCGTTCCTGCGGGTCCCGTTGGCCGGACGAGCGCTCTCGACCGGGATCAACGTGACGTTCTAGTTGAGATCAGTATTTGCCCGCGCCCGGAGTGAGCCGCCAATGCGATGCAAGCCCTGCCAGGGGATGTTGATGCGTCGTTCGAGTTCGCGCCGAGCGCTTCTGAAAATTCAGGATAAGCGTGTGGCGAGGCGTGCCTCGCATGGCCTTTGATGCTGTGCGGGCAGGGGGGGCGTCATGTCGCCCATGGCTGTGCGCTGGTTGCGAAAGGCTGCGCTGCCCAAAGGTTGATCGAAGGCGTTCCGTGATGCCGCCTGTCTTGGCAGTGATGCGTCCAGAGTCTTGACGTGTGTTATCTGATACGACTTGCGTCTGATTACCAAGGCAGCACGCCGGTGAAGATCATCGGGCCATGGAAAGCACGTACCGGCACAGACGCCGATCGCCCGCGGCAGATACGCGAGGCATTCGCCTGAAAGACATCCTCGATACAGTCGGGATAAACCCGGCCGCCATTGCGTCGCCCGGTATCGGTCCGGGCGTCAGTTGACGTCGCCACGCGCCGTGCTGTTATCAATCTGGTCGATCAAAGCATAGTCATCGGCATAGAAGGCCGCGATGCGTTCGCGTGTGGCGGGTGCGATGGTGGTGCCGCTTGTGCTCGCAGCCGTTGTGTTCTCGCGCCCAATGTGTTGTTTCAGGCCCAGTTTGGAGAAGACGTAACGGGCATCCCGATCAAATGTTTCCATCCGGCCGAGAAAATCCACCTTGATGTGTCCGCGATTGTCACAAACGAAATATGTCTGCGGGTAGAGCAGCAGCTTGTCTCGGTAGAGACGGCGAGGCAGGCCTTCGGCAACAAAGGTGTCGAAGTCGGGATATTGTGCGATGTCTTCGGCGACCTCGAGATCCCAGTCCGCGCCGTTGCCGCCGGCGCATAGATAGTGATAGGCGCTGTGCAAGCGCGATGTCGGATCGCGCAGGAATGCGAACTTGAAGTAGCGGCTGAATTTCTTCGGATTGGCTTCTTCGTAGACGGACCAGGGCAGATGGGTGCGTCCCTTGGCCGAAGCACCCAGAGCTCGGCGTATCGAAGTGCCGCCGTTCTTGGGGATATGAACAAAAACACACCGGTTTCTGTTCATGTACGAATAGTAGGGAAAACGGCTCTCCCAGATCGGTCGATACAACCGACGTCGAAGCCGTTTGGCGAGCGCTAGGGCCGGCGTGTTTTCCAAGCTCGTCATCGCGATATCAGATCGAATACCCTTCGACCGTAGATCGGAATGCAGCGCATGGCAATCCAACGATGGGTTAACGCCCTGCCCGGAAGATGCGGACAGGGCGTGGTGTCGCCGGGCGGATGGTCAGCGCGGCGGCACTATTTTTCCTGGTAGTACGCCATCAGGATCTCGGCGACTTCCGGACGCGAGAATTCCGGCGGCGGGGCGATACCCTGGCCGAGCATCTCCCGGACCTTGGTGCCGGAGAGGATCACGAAGTCTTCCTTGGTGTGATCCGGTGCCTCGGACATCATGACGACGCGGCCGAGCTTCTTGGAGAAGGCGGTGTGATCGGCCTTGAAGATGTCGATCTCGAGCGCGTCCGCGGGCACTTTCTCGTCGAAGATGGTCTGGGCATCGAAGGCGCCGTAGAAATCGCCCACGCCAGCGTGGTCGCGGCCGACGATGAGATACGAGCAGCCCGCGTTCTGTCGAAACACGGCGTGCAGCACAGCTTCTCGGGGCCCGGCATACATCATGTCGAAGCCGTAGCCTGTGATCATGACCGAGTTTTCGGGGAAGTAGTGCTCGACCATCTTGCGGATCGCGGCGTCACGCACCCGGGCCGGCACGTCGCCGGGCTTGAGCTTGCCCAGCAGCATATGGACCAGCACGCCGTCGGCGCCGGTGGCCTCCAGGGCCATCTTGCACAGTTCCTCGTGCGCGCGGTGCATAGGGTTACGGGTCTGGAAGGCGACGACCTTCTCCCAGCCGCGCTCGGCGAATTCGTCGCGGATCGACTGGGCGGTGCGGAACGTCTCCGGGAAGTCGTCGGCGAAGTACGAGAAGTTGAGCACCTGGATCGGCCCGTGAACGAGATAACGTCCAAGGCCCTTGAAGGTGGCCACGCCGGGATGGCTTTCGTCGTCGGTGCCGAAGATGTTGATGACCATGTCGGTCATCTCGGCTTCGGAGATCTCCTCGATGCCCTCGACGTCCTGGATGGCGATCGCCGGCTCGCCGTCGACGTTTGGATCATTGAGTGCGATACGGGCAGCGCCCCGGATCGGCTCCGGATCCGCGACGATATTGACGATCGGGATCGGCCAGAACAGGCCGTCGGTGGTGCGCATGTCGCGCGCCACGGACAGGGCATCCGCCTTGGTCATGTAGCCGGTCAGCGGGTTGAAGTAGCCGGCGCCGAGCATGACGGCGTTGGCGGCGGCCGCCGAGCTGACGGTCAGCTGAGGCAGTTCATGTGCCTGTTGGACGAGCTGGCCACGCAGCGTCTCGTCGGCGACATACAACGGATTGAGTTCGGTCGAGCCGTGCGGTTTGATCATGAAGTTCGCGCTTTGATGGACGGTATCGCCGGCCGGGATCGGCCGTGATATAGCCGCATATTATGAAATGCGCGAAAAGTCTAACCGCCGGCTGTAACAAGCGACAACCCGCGGCCGTCGATCTATCGTTATGACGAGTCCTTCTTGAGAGTCGTGTCGTTCTCGCAGTTCGAAGCCTGACACTCGCCGTAGAGCACCAGGGTGTGCTTGGACAGATCGAAGCCCGATTTCTGTGCGAGATCGCGCTGACGCTGCTGCATCTCGTTATCGAAGAATTCCTCGATCTTGCCGCACTTCACGCAGATCAGGTGGTCGTGCGGGCCCTGTTCAAGCTCGAACAGCGCATGTCCGTCCTCGAAATGATGACGTATCACCAGACCGGCGTCCTCGAACTGTGACAGGACTCGATAGATCGTCGCCAGACCGATGTCTTCGTCGTTATCCATCAGACGGCGATAGACATCCTCTGCCGACAGATGATCGTGCTTGTTCTGCTGGAGCACTTCCAGAATTTTGAGCCGGGGCAGCGTGGCCTTGAGTCCGGCCTTGCGCAGATCGCTGGTTTCCATACGCGACACCTCGAAGAACGCGCACATAGACGTGGCGTGAGACCACTTTAGATGCGAATGATTCACAGTCAAGAGTGGCCGATGGCCGTGACGGTGCGCAATACCTATCGATTGTAGGTCAGCGCCTCGCCAATACAGCCTTGGCTAAGTTTACCGCCATGATACGCGAGTTGGCCAGACACGAGGGTGGCAACCACGCGCGCGTCGAAGACATGACCGGAAAACGGCGTCCAGCCGCATTTGGCCAGTACCGGTTCGTCGTCGACCACGGTGCGCGCCGTCGGATCGACGAGTACCAGGTCGGCCCAGTAGCCTTCGCGGAGATAGCCGCGGTCGATGATGTCGAATCGATCGGCCACGTTGTGTGCCATCTTGGTGACCAGCTGCTCGGCGGAGAAATGCCCGGCCGTGACCTGGTCGACGAGGCTGGGCACGGCGTGCTGGACGAGGGGCAGGCCGGCCGGTGCCGAGAAATAGGGGTTGTCCTTGTCGGCCCGGGCGTGCGGGGCGTGGTCGGTGGCCAGCACGTCGATTACATCGCCGGCGACGGCCTGGAGAATGGCCTGGCGGTCGGCTTCGGTCTTGATGGCCGGGTTGCACTTGATCAGGGCGCCGAGCCGGTCGTAGTCGTCTTCCGAGAAGAACAGATGATGAATGCAGGCCTCGGCGGTGATGCGCTTGTCTGCCATCGGCCCGGCCGAGAACAGGCTGAGTTCCTCGGCGGTGGTGATATGCAGGATGTGCAGGCGTGCATCGTGGCGGGTGGCCAGGTCGATCGCTTTTCGCGAGGAGGCGATACAGGCCTCGCGCGAGCGGATGACGGGGTGCTGGCGCATCGGCACCTCGTCGCCGAATCGGGCCCGCGCCTTCTCGGCGTTGGCCTCGATCATCGGCGTATCCTCGCAGTGTGTGAGGATCGGCAGCGGCGAGTGTTCGAAGATCGCCTCGAGTGCCGTATCGTCATCGACCAGCATCTTGCCGGTCGAGGCGCCCATGAAGATCTTCACCCCGGCGGCCCGGGTGCCGTCGACGCGCTTGATGGCCTCGATGTTGTCGTTGGTGGCCCCGAGATGAAAGCCATAGTTGGCCGTACAGCGCCCCTGTGCCATGGCCAGTTTGGCGATGAGCGCGTCATGCGAGATCGTCGGCGGTTTGACGTTGGGCATGTCCATGAAACTGGTGATGCCACCGGCCACCGCCGCGGCCGATTCGCTGGCCAGATCGGCCTTGTCGGTCAGGCCGGGCTCACGGAAATGAACCTGATCGTCGATCATGCCGGGCATCAGCCAGCAGCCGGCCCCGTCGATGACGCGTGCGCTCGCCGGTGCGGTGATATGCGATGCGATCTTTTCGATGCGCCCGCCGGAGACAAGCACATCGGCCTCGAGGCGCTGGCCTTCATTGATCAGCGTGGCATTGGTGATCAGGGTATCGGTCATCTCGGATCTGCCTGGCAGTCGTGAACAGGGCGGGGCGGTTCGTGGGAGGCGGCGTCAGTCGATGCGTCGGCTGGCGATTGCACCCTTGCCGACGCCTTCATACGCGCGCACCGCGACATGTCGGCCGGGATGGGCCCGAGCCAGCCGTTGTGCAATGTGGTCGGCGATGTTCTCGACCGTGGCCGGGGCATCGAGCAACACGCAACGCGCGGCGGCGATTTCGAGCGCGAATCGTCCCTGCGGAGCGGCATAGGCAAAACCGAGCCGGTCGGCATCGGCGGGCGTGGTCAGATGCGCGCGGCTGCCAATGAACACGCCCTGCCAGGCTGTTGCCCAGGCCGTGGCGAGATCGGGCCGGTCCGTGCCGTCGAGTGCGATCGAAAGACGACAACGATGCCCATGCGCCAAGCGCTGACAGTTGCCGTCGTGGGCCGACAGGCCGTGCGTGTAGTCATAGACCGGGCCTTCGATACGCTCTTCCCGGAGCGATAGCGACAGTCGACGAACGTTGGCCGGCAGCCGCGGCGCGACGGCGGCGGCGAGCCAGTCGGCCAGCCAGTCCGGCGTGAGTTCGGCACAGTCCAGAGCGCACATCGCCGACGATGGCCCCTCGTAGCGATAGTGGTCGCCGTTGGTACAGGCCAGCGTGGCGGTGCACTCGGACAGCTGCAAACCGGGCGCGCGTTGCGGGATCAGCAGACGATGATCAATCAGCGCGTCGATCTCGGCCTTGAGCAGTTTCTTGGCCGGCCCGAAGTCGAAGAGCATGCCGTGTTCGTCGCGCTCTCCCTCGAGCACGGCATCGACCAGCCAGGTGGCGCCGCGCAGACCCTGCGCTGCGTCGAGCACGCCGCAGTCGACGTGCGTGACATGGTCGACGAACAGCGCGATCGTGTCGTGTCGCGTATCCGGCGTCACGCCGTCGCGCGCAGGGCGATGCCGCGTTCCGGCAGCATGACCGGAATGCCGTCGTCCACGCGATAGCCGGTCGCTCCGTCCCGCGTGACCAGCAGGGCGACGACGCGCTCGTCGACGACACTGTCGTCGGCGTGCCGGGCGCGGCCGGCGGCGATGTCTGCATTGAGCGCATCGATCGTCTCGCTGTCGGCCGGCGAGACGCTCAGGCCGGAGACCGGGCAGACCAGAATCTCGAGAAGCTGCTTGTCCATGGGGCCGGTGCTGGAAAGGCGAATGTCGGTATTTTAACCGCCGGATCGGGGCGAAGGACAGTTTTGCCGGCCGGTCTGTATCGTCCCGGCCCGGCGGGGGCGACCGCGGCGACGACTGGGCGGTCGTTCGATCGATATTCCGGAGATGGCCGGCCAACGCGCTATCATCCGCCCCATGTCCGATATCAATCGCCGCTCTACCGCCGAACGCATCCACGACACGGCCCTGTCGCTGTTCGCCAGTCAGGGGTATGAAGGCACGTCGCTGTCGCAGCTCGCCGAAGCGGTCGGCATCCGTAAACCGTCGCTGTACAACCATATCGAGAGCAAGGAAGCGTTGTTCATGTCGCTCGTCGATGAAGTCGAGCACGCTTTCTTTGCCGAACTGGACGCCAGCGTGGCCGCGCATCGCGATGCCGACACCGAAACCCGGACGTTCGCGTTGGTCAGCGCCCTGTCGCGGTTCATCCTCGAGGCCGACCAGGGCACTTTCCACAAGCGTTATCTGCTGTTCCCGCCGCGTCCGCTTCTGGAGCAGGTGCGCCAGATCACCGCGCGCGCCGAAGCACGTATCGACGTGGCGCTCAGAACCTTCTACGCCCAGGGACGCGATGAAGGCCTGTGGCAGACGCTCAGCGAGCGCGAATTCCTCGATGCGTTCTATGTCCTGGTCGATGGGCTGTTCACTGAACGTTTCCTCTATTCCGTCGACGAATACGACCGTCGCGTCCAATCGGTCTGGCCGATCTTCTGGGCTGGATTGAGCCGCTGAAGCCCCTTGGCGGGGCGGCCGCATTGTGCGTTGCTCTCTGTGATGGTTACAATATAACATTGTGATTTCGGGCGGCAGTTCGGTCGCCCGTTTTAGTTGTTGCCGCATGAGGGGGCAGGTTTGATGTTGGGGACCATCCGGGGTCGCGTGCGACCGGTGTTTTGTATTGTAATGTTATTACCTTCGGTTTCACTGGCGGCGAATCCGGCGCCCGCGGCCGCCCCGGCTCCGGCGGCGCCGAGCGCTGGCTCGGCCGCGTCGGCGCCCACGAGTCGGCTCGATACCGTATCCGTGACCGGTGTGCCGATTCCCGGGAGCCCGCTGTCTCAGGCGGCCGAGGTCGACGTCGTGAATTCGTCGACGATGAGTGCCGACGGTGCGGCCAATCTCGGACAGGGCCTGTCGCATCTGCCCGGCGTGGATTCGATCGGGACCGGTAACGTCGCCGGTAAACCGGTGATTCGTGGCCTGTCCGGTGAGCGGGTCAAGATTCTGTCGAACGATATCGGCGTTTCGAGTCAGTCGTTCGGTGTGCGTCACATGCCGGTGACCGATCCGTTTCTGCTCGACAGGGTCGAGGTGGTGCGCGGCGCCTCCAGCGTGCTTTACGGCTCGAGTGCGCTAGGCGGGGCGATCAATCTCATGCCATTGGATATCGACTACGACGCTCGGGCCAAGGGTGAGCTGCTCGGTCGCTACGACAGCAATAACCGTGAATGGGATACCGGCCTCAAGGCAACCGGCGGCAACGGCCATTTCGGGTATGCCGCCGGTCTGATCCGGCGCGACGGCGGTGATATCCGCACGCCCGACGAGGCCACGTATTTCCCCGGTCCGGATGCCGCGGCCCATCCCGATGCCCCGGCCTATACCGGCCGCCTCAAGTACACGGATTTCAACCAGATCAACGGTACCGTGGCCGTCGGCATGCAGGACAAGACGCTGGGCGACTGGCGCCTGGCCTATTCGCGCTGGAACGACGAGCACAATTATCTGCTCCCGCCGCCGGCCGGCATCAAGCCGCCGCCGGCCGGTCAGGAAGGCGTGGGCCAGTTCATCGACGATCGCCAAGTGCAGCTGACCGGCCACAAGAAACTCGCCGGTATCGACTGGAAGCCGAACCTGATGTGGCAGAACAATCGGCGTCGCTCGAACGCCGGCGGCTATCCGCGCCATCTCGGCTTCGATGGCGATATCGATCTGCAGTTCGACCAGTACACGGCACGCCTGACCGGCCAGCACGGCGCGGTGCTCGGTCTGTCCGGCGGTACGATCGGCGTGGAATACGTCAACAAGCAACAGGTCTCGCGCGGGCGGACCCAGCTCTCGCCGGGCGGCGAGGTCAACAACGCGGCCGTGTTCGCCTTCGAAGAGAAGGACCTCGGCAAGCTGACGCTGCAGGCCGGTCTGCGTTACGACTATCACGACGTCGAAGCGCTGTCCGGCAAGACGGCCAACCCCTCCACGTCGGTGCGCGACGCCGACAAGCAGAGCTATAACGTGGTGACGGGCAGCATCGGCGGGGTCTATGCCTTCACCGACCATCTGTCGTTGGCCGCCAACGTCGGTCGTGGCTTCCGAGCGCCCACCCTGTTCGAGTTGTACGTGGCCGGCCAGCACGGTGGCGTGGCCGCCTTCCAGCGCGGCAACCCCGACCTCGATCCGGAAACATCGCTCGACACGTCGTTGTCGCTGCGTTGGGAATCCGATCGCATCAGCGCCGAGCTGACCGGCTACCGGAACGCCATCGACGACTACATCTATCTCCAGTCCACCGGCACCATGCGCAACGGTCTGCCGGTGTTCGATCACGACCAGGCCGATGCCGAACTCTACGGGGCCGAAGGCCGGATTCAGGCTCAGCTGACCGACTGGGTCTCGATGCACGTCAAGGGCGAGGTCGTGCGCGGCCGGCGTCGCGACAATCATGACGATCTGCCGCTGATCCCGGCCGATAATGTCGGTATCGGTGCACGCTTCACGCCGCACGGCCCCTCCTGGCCGCGCAAGACCTACGCCAGCATCGACCTGACGTATCACGACAGCCACGACGCCGCCCCGGGCGAGCCCTTCTCGCAGTTCGATACCGCGCCGTTCGGCCGGGCCTCGACCTCCGGCTATGGTCTGGTAGACGTGGGGGCGGGGGTGGCGCCGAAAATCGGCGGACACGAAGTCCAGCTGGATCTGCGCGTGCACAACCTGTTCGACAAGCCGTATCGCGATTTTCTGGATACCTACAAGGGCTATGCGTTGTCGCCCGGTCGCGATATCCGGCTGACGACCACCATCCCGTTCGATATCTGAGCCGAGCGTTGCCATGCGTGACCGATCTTTTCCCCATGTCGACGGCGCGGAGCGCGCGACCGGCCTCGATGCCCTCGGCGGCCGGCTGGTCGGGCGCCGTGGCCTGTCGGTTCTGATCGCGCTGTGGGGTTTGACACTCGCTGCCGGTCTCGTCGGCGGGCGAGACAAGCTGGTGGTGATCGCGATCGTGGCGTTCGCGGCCATGATGGCCGGCTGGTGGCTGGCCGGGCGCATCGGTAGCGGGGTGCGTGTGGCCGCGGCGGCCGATGGGCTGGCCGGTGGGGCCATGCTCACCAGCGCGGCTCTGTTTCTGCTGCCAATGGCCGTCGGGCCCGATCCGGTCTTGGGCAGTGCCGGTGTCGCGGCTGGACTGGTCATCGGCATTGCACTCGACCGGTTGATCGGCATCGAGCACGGCACCGTGCACATGCGCGATGCCAGCGTGGCGGCGATCACGCTGCATGCGCTGGCTGCCGGTGTCGTGATGGGCCTGATCTATGCCCGCATGCCTGCGCTCGGGCTTTTGCTCGGCACCGCGATCATCAGCCACAAGCTGCCGGCCGGCTATGCGCTGGCACGCAATCGGCGATATCGCGGGCTGTCCGCGGCGCCGATTCTGTGGCCGGCCGCCATGGTCGGGCTGGCCGCGATTCCCGTCGCGCTGACGATCACGCCGGGTACGCCGGCCGACAACGCCGGCCTGTTTGGTATCGCGACCGGCGTTTTCATGCACGTCGGCCAGGATTTCTCGCGCCAGCGTATCGGCGCGCCGGAAACATCGACGGCGAATCGCTGGTTCGTGATGGCGATGCTGGCCGGCGGGCTGGCGGTCGTTGCGCTGCGCTGGCTCGTCCAGGCCTGACGCGCTGTTCCGCGCTCGGGCCGTGATCTTCGGCCACGCGATGGGGCCGTGGTTTATCCTGCGCACGATCATCGGCTTGGGCGAACAAGAGTAGCGAATGAAGACAAGAACGCGGCGTCGCGACACGGCCTGGAAGAAGACGCTGGGCGGTGTGGCCCTGCTGTTGTGCGTGGTCTCGGCGAGTGCCTCGGCCGGTCAGCTCGACGGTATCGATGTCTCGTCGCAGGGCCAAACCACGACCGTGCGGTTTTCGCTGAGCGCGATGCCGTCGTTCCATTATTTCTCTCTTCCTGATCCGGCCCGTGCGGTCATCGATTTCAGTGATACCGAGGCCGGTCAGATTGCGCCGGTCGGCCATCAGGGCGCGGTCGACGGCGTGCGGCTGGCCCAGCACGCCGACGGCAAGCTGCGAGCCGTCATCGATCTGTCGGGCAGCGCGCATCTGGATGATGTGCACGCCGAGGGCAAGACGTTGGTCGCACGGATCTCCGGCGCATCGAACACGGGCGGCTCGGCCTCATCGGCAGTCGCGACGAAGGCCGACGAGAGCGCGTCCGGGACGAAAGCGGCCGCGGATACCGACGAACCACAGGCGTTGTATCGCACGGGCAAGGCCAGTGGGCCCATCGTCGTCGTGATCGATCCGGGGCACGGTGGCCACGACTCGGGCACGCGTGCGGCCTCGGGGCTGAAGGAAAAGACGGTGGTGCTGTCCATCGGAAAGGCGCTGGCGGCCAAGCTCAAGCGCACGCCGGACATCCACCCGGTGCTCACGCGCGACAGCGACCACTATCTGACGCTGCGCCGCCGGGTGGAAATCGCCCAGGAACACCATGCGAACCTGTTCGTCTCGATCCACGCCAACGCGTATCCCGACGACAAGTCCGTGGACGGGGCGACCTGCTACATGCTGTCGGAAAACGGCGCGACGGACGCCAAGGCCGCGCAGCTCGCGCATTTCGAGAACACACGCGATCGCAGTCTGGCCGGCGTGAAGTTCTCCGGCGATCCGACACTCAATGCGGTACTCACCGACCTGTTCCAGAACGCGTCGATCAACGACGCCAATAACGTCGCCCAGGACATCATCCAGCAGTTCTCGCACGTCGGGCCCATCTATCGGCACAAGCCGCCGCGGGCGAATTTCGCGGTGTTGCGTGATCCGATGATCCCCTCGGTGCTGTGCGAGGTCGCGTTCCTGTCCAATCCGGGGCAGGCGCGGGAGTTATCCAGCGATCGATTTCGGGACCAGCTCGCCGATGCCATGTACAAGGGCATCACGCGCTACTTCAAGGCGCACCCGCCCGAGCAGATCAAGGCCACCGCTGGCACGCTCTATACCGTCAAATCCGGCGATACGTTGTCCGGCATCGCGGCGCGACAGGGCGTTTCGGAAGCGGCGCTGATGGATATCAACCACCTGCATAGCAAGCGCCTGCACGCCGGCCAGAAACTGCAGTTGCCGAACGGCTCATAGGGCGCCTCGTCACGAGATAGATGGCCGCTGGCCCTTCGGGTTACCCCTGCCGGCCGCGCCACGCCGCGTCGCGGTCCCGCCATTCGTCAGGCAAGGCGCGACAATTGGCCGTGCGCCGCGACAGGCTCCGGCGCGCAGTACGGGGCGCCGGGCCGGCATATCCCGTATGGCGGCATGTCTGTTCGATCCGGGCCGATGAAGCGGCCGCGGCGGACGCTGTGAGCCGGTGTGGCCGCGCGGCCCGCGACCACATCGGATGGGGTCATGCGGCCTCGGCGCGCCAGGTCGGGAAAGGATCGGCGAGACGTTGCCAGGCCGCCCAACCGGCCGCGATTTCATCATCGGTGAGCAGACAGGCATCGAGCCGTGCCGTCAGTGTCGTCTCGTCCATGTCGATACCGATGACCACGATCTCCTGACGCCGATCGCCGTAGTCGCGGTCCCAGTGTCGTTGCACTTCGGCGCGCGTGTCGGGGTCGCTCGGCAGGCGGCCGGCCGCGGTATCGCTGGCCCACCAGAAACCGGCGGCCTGATGGGTCAGGGCGCCGCCGGCCTGGCTGATCTCACCGACCCAGTCGGGGCGCGATGCCAGCCAGAAATAACCCTTCGAGCGCAGTACACCCGGCCAGTCGCCGTGCATGAGGGTGAACAGCCGTTCCGGGTGAAAGGGCCGACGTCGCCGATAGACGAAGCTGGCGATGCCGTATTCCTCCGTTTCCGGCGGGTGCGATTCGCCGGCGAGCTCGCGCGCCCAGCCGGGCGCTGTGGCCGCTGCCTCGAAATCGAAGGCATGCGTGCCGAGCACGGCCGCAGGCCGCACGACACCGTGGCTTGTTTCAAGCACCGTGGCGCCGGGGTTCAAGGCGCGCAGAACGGCCCGGGCCCGTCCGCGGGTCTCCGGATCGACCCGGTCGCACTTGTTGAGCACGATGACATTGGCGAACTCGATCTGGTCGACCAGCAGATCGACCACGGTGCGTTCGTCCGAGTCATCGACCGACTCGCCCCGATCGGTGAGCAGTTCGGTGCTGGCGTAATCGGCCATCAGGGCCCCGGCGTCGACCACCGTGACCATAGTGTCGAGTTCGGCGATATCGGCCAGCGAGAAACCGAGCTCATCGCGCACGGCGAAGGTGGCTGCCACCGGCATCGGCTCGGATATGCCTGTCGATTCGATCAACAGATAGTCGAAGCGGGCTTCGCCGGCCAGACGCGTGATCTCGGTCATCAGGTCGTCACGCAGGGTGCAGCAGATGCAGCCATTGGAGAACTCGACCAGGCGCTCGTCGACGCGCGACAGACCGCCGGTCTCGCGCAGCGTCGCCGCGTCGATATTGATCTCGCTCATGTCGTTGACGATCACGGCCACCTTGAGGCCGGCACGGTTGGCGAGGATGTGGTTGAGCAGGGTGGTCTTGCCGGCGCCGAGAAAACCGGAAAGCACCGTGACGGGAAGTCTGGCGTGCTGAGGCATGGCCGATCTCCATCAGAATGTTTATCAGTAATGTTATAATATAACACTCAAGAGACAGAAGATGCACGGCGACGCGTTGAAGCGTCAGCCGGCCTCGCTCTGGTCGGCGCAGAGCGCGCAGAGTCCGTCGACTTCCAGCGTCTGATGATCGATAACGAAGCCGGCCCGTCGTGCCTCACGGTCGATGGCGCGATCGATCTCGTTGCTCTGGATCTCGGCCGCCCCGCCGCACACGCGGCAGATGAAGAACTTGGGCTGGCCTCGGTCGTGGTCCACCGCGCAACCGATGAAGGCGTTCTGCGACTCGATCTTGTGGATCAGGCCGGCTTCCAGTAGAAAATCCAGCGCACGATAGATCGTCGGCGGAGCCGCGTTGCCGCGCTCGGCGTTGATCTGGGCGAGCAGATCATAGGCCTTGGTCGGCTGATGATTGGCCCAGATCAGTTCGAGGACGCGACGCCGGATCTCGGTCAGGCGCAGACCGCGCTCGCGACACAGCGCATCAGCGCGTGTCAGCGCATCGGCAATGCAGGCCTGATGATCGTGACGTGTGTGGCTTAGCGCTACGTTGGACGTTGGATGCGGCATGATTCGAACCCGAAGGCCGTCAAAGCAATGCCCCATTGTGGCGCGAACTGCGTGCCCTGGCGAACATCGCCGGCCGCAATCGCAGCTTGTGGATGCTGTCGCCCGGGGTTTGGCGGTACGATAAGCCATTGATGAGCCTGTCGTGACGGTCGACTGGTCACGAGATCCGCGGTGCTGGATCAGTGCGGGCCTGTCCTGGCAGGCGCGTTGCAGTCGATCGGGCAGCAGGCAGGGCATGGGAAATCGCCGACCCGGCGGTTTGCCGCGTGTCGGGATCAATGAATAACAATCGGGAGCGTGAGCATGGGTGTTTTGGCGAAGAGCGCCGTTGGGGTCGGCCTCGCCGGTCTGGTTCTGGCAGGACTGGCCGGCTGCGGCCAGGCACAGCCGGCCGCCGACTGCGGCGAGCTGAGCGCCACGCGTGCCTGGGTCACGCCGGCGCATGCCGGCTCGCGCGAGATGCTGGGCTACATGCAGTTGCACAACGACGGCAGCCAGGATGTGGTCGTCGAGAGTGTTTCGAGCAGCCAGTTCGATCGGGCACTTTTTCAGGACAAGAGTGCGGCGGCGAATTCGGCCGACGATGCCTCCGGCGGGGCCCAGCCGCTGGCGCCGTTCACGGTGCCGGCCGGTGGCGATTTCAATCTGGCGCCCAACAAGCGCGAGATCGCGCTCTATTCGCCGAGCCAGGCCTATCGCACCGGCGATCAGGTGGAATTGAAGCTGGTTTGTGGGCGCGATCAGGCCACGTTGTCCGTGCCGGCCGTGGTGCGCAGCGGTGATGACGATGACATGTCGCTGCCGCCGACCGATGACGACACGGTGCGCACCGAGGAAGCGCTCAAGCAGGGCAAGGGCGATACCGACGGTGTGTCCACCACGGACGATTCCCGGACCGCGAACTAGGGCGTGTCGCTGTCGTTCACCAAGATGCACGGCCTGGGCAACGATTTCGTTGTGCTGGATGCCTGTCGCGCGCCGGTGGTCATCGATGCCGAGACGGCGCGGCGCATCGCGGACCGGCGTTTCGGCATCGGCTGCGATCAGATTCTGATTGTCGCCCCGCCGCGCAGCGCAGACGCCGATTTCAGCTACCGGATCCTCAACGCCGACGGCAGCGAGTCGGGCCAGTGCGGCAACGGCGCGCGCTGTTTCATGCGCTATGTGCGCGAGGCCGGCCTGACCGACAAGACGCGTGTGATCGTGGATATTCGCGATGGGCGGATGACGCTCGAAGCTCTGGCCGATGGCACTTTTTCGGTCGCGATCGGCACGCCGGTGTTCGAACCGGCGCGGATTCCGCTGGCCGGTTTTTCTCGTGCCGGGGCCTATACGCTCGACGATGTCGCCGGCCAGCCCGTGCGGTTCGCCGCGGTGGCCCTGGGTAATCCGCACGCAGTGCTGGATGTCGCCGATGTCGCGGTCGCGCCCGTGGCCACGCTGGGCCCGGCCCTGGAATCGCACGCTGTGTTTCCGGAACGCGTCAACGTCGGTTTTCGCGAGATCGTGGCGCGTGACCACATTCGGCTGCGTGTGTTCGAGCGCGGCGCTGGCGAGACCCTGGCCTGTGGCAGCGGCGCGGTCGCGGCCGTGGTCACCGGTATTGCCGACGGCCGGCTGGATGCCGACGTGCGTGTCGATCTGCCCGGCGGGCGGGCGCGCGTGACCTGGGCTGGCGGCACGGCGCCGGCCTTTCTGATCGGCCCCGCCGAGCGCGTGTTCGAAGGTCAGCTGCTATCGTCATAGAATCGAGTCGAGGCGAGTCAGCGGCCGCTGGCCCACTCGCGTCGTTGCATCACGTCGTCATCCCGATTGGTTCGACATGAACGAAGTACAAACGCCTGCCACGCAGACACCCGAATTCGACGAAGCCGAAATCGCGGCGTATCTGGTCGCGCATCCGGAGTTCGCCCGACGTCATCCCGAGGCGTTCGAGGCCCAGGATATTGCCCACGTGACGCAGGGTGCGGCCTCGTTGATCGAGCGCCAGGTTGCGGTTCTGCGCCAGACCAATCGCGAACTCGCCGCGCGTTTCGAGTCGCTGGTGGCCACAGCCCGCGCCAACGAGCACCGCGTCGTCGAGCTCAACCGGGTCGCGCGCGTCATGGTCGGCGCCACCGACGTGGATGCGATGCTCGAGCGGCTGATCGATTGCTTGAAGACGGATCTCGCGGTCGATCGGGTCTACATCGGGCTCACCGGGGCGCTGCCGGCCGAGGTGGCACGCATCGAAACACTGGTCGAGGACAGCGATGCGGGGCGTGCGCTGGTCAACACGTTTCGGCGCGGCAAACCGATCTGCGGCGAGATCACGCCGACCCAGGCGGCTGCGCTCTTCCCCGCTGACGAGGCGAGTCCGATGGCCAGCGCAGCCGCCATTCCGCTCGGCCGGCAGCGGGTGGTCGGCGCCATCGTGCTGGCCAGCGCCGATCCGGGGCGTTTCACGGCGGACATGGGCACGTTGTTCGTCGAGCTGTTCGGTGAGCTGCTGAGCGCGACGCTGACCCGGTTGCTCGGCGCCGAGCCCATGGCCTGAGCGTGTCGGCGCCCACCGAGACAGAGACCGAGGCCATATCCGATCGGCTGCACGGCTACGGGCAGGTCATCACGGCCTATCTCGAACATCTGCGGCATGTTCGTCGGGTATCGTCGCATACGGTGGCGGCATATCGACGGGATCTCGACGCCGCGGCCGAGACGCTGGCCGCGCGCGGTTGCCCGGACTGGCAGCGCGTGAGCGCAGCCGACCTGCGCGATCTGCTGGCCGCGCGCCACCGCGCCGGTGCCAAGCCGGCCAGCCTGGCACGACTGGCCTCGTCGTTGCGCAGTTTCTATACGTGGCAGATGCGCGAAGGCCGGGCCGAACGCAACCCCGCCCAGGACGTGCGGGCACCGAAAAAGCCCGCGCATCTGCCATCGACGATCGATGTCGATGACCTGGCCGGGATGCTCGATGTCGAGCCGGACGACACGCTGGCGGTCCGCGATCACGCCCTGCTTGAACTGTTCTACAGTGCCGGCGCCCGCCTGGCCGAGGTCGCGGGCATGGATCTCGCCGATCTGGATCTGGCCGCCGGTGAGGCCCGGGTAATCGGCAAGGGCAATCGAGAGCGTACGGTGCCCGTCGGATCGCGTGCCCGGACCGCGCTTTCCCGGTGGCTGACGGAGCGCGGGGCGCTGGCCGGCGTCGACGAGCCGGCGCTGTTCGTCTCGAAACGCGGCACGCGTCTGTCACGCCGCTCGATCGGCCTGCGCATGGAGCGCTGGGCGCTGTCGCACGGTCTGCCGGTGCACCTGCACCCACACAAGCTGCGCCACTCGTTCGCCACGCATCTGTTGGAATCTTCGGCTGACCTGCGGGCGGTTCAGGAATTGCTGGGCCATGCCAATATCAGCACCACACAGATCTATACACATCTGGATTTCGCGCATCTGGCCAAGGTCTACGACGCCGCGCATCCGCGGGCCCGTGGCCGCGCCGAAGACGAATAGCGCTCGACTCAGGCCACGGCGTGGCCGGCGGCGAACAGCGTTCGATAGCGCGTCGGCGTATGGCCCGTCAGGGCCCGGAAATGTCGATTGAAGTTGGACAGATTGCGATAGCCGACCCGGAAGCAGATGTCGGCGACCGTGTCCTCGCTCTCCACGAGCAGGGCGCAGGCCCGGTCGATGCGCATGCGCCGCACGAAGGCGACGAAGGTATCGCCCGTGGCACGCTTGAAGAAGCGCGAAAAGGCCGACGGCGTCATGTCCTGCCAGTGCGCGAGCCGCGACATCGACAGCGGCCGGTCGAAGTGGCCGTGCAGGTACCGCAGGATGGCATCGACCTGCTCGGAGCGCACCGCGCTGTGCTCGAGCCGATAGGTCGGGCTGGCCAGCGGTCGGGCCGGCGTCCCGGCCAGCAGGTCGAGCAGGGTCATCAGGCTGGCCAGCCGGGCCATCGGCGCCAGATCTCCCATCTCACGCAGCCGTCGCGCGACCTCGGTTGCGGTCGGCCCCTCGAAGACCAGACCGCGATCGGCGCCGGTCAGCAGATCCTCGACCCGGGCCAGTTCCGGGCACACCGCGGCCAGACGTCGCAGCCAGTCGCCGGAGAACTGCAGGACCACGTCGCGCTCGGCGATGCGCTCGTCGGCGTGGGCGAGATCGCTGAACCACACGTGCGGCAGATTCGGGCCGGTCAGCACGAGATTGCCCGGTCCGAAGCGGCCGGCGAAGTCGCCGACCACGTAATGCCCGGACGAATACTGGACCAGATGCAGCTCGTACTCGGGATGATAGTTCCAGCGCGCGATCGCGTCCGGATAACCGTGCATGTGCCAGTAGAAACTGTGACGCGGATCCTGGCCGACCCGTTCGAAGATCGGGTCGCCGAGCGGGGCGTGGCCGGCGTTTGATCGCGGCGCGGTCATGCGCATGAAATTAGCCTCGTGTCGTCGGTTGAAACAGCCTGAACCTGTTCTGCTTTAGTCGTATCCGAGCCTGTATTGGCCAGCTATCCGGCTTTTCGATATATCAGCAAGATCATGATTTTTATCATTAAATTGTGATTCTGGCATGCCGCCTGCAAAAAAGTATCAGGTCGTCGCAAAAGCCGCGCTAGCGGCCGAAGCCCCCCGAGCCTAGCGTCATGGACGTGAATTGCGCCGGAGATCATCCGGTGCCGGGAGGAGGATTCGATGAAGCAGGCCCAGGCGCTGGTGCTGGAACGCCAGCATGAACTCAATCTGCGCGAGATCGCGCTCGATGACACCCTTGGCGCGACCGATGTCCGGGTCGCGGTGCATACGGTGGGTATCTGCGGCAGTGATGTGCATTACTACACGCACGGGCGTATCGGGCCGTTCGTCGTCGAAGCCCCGATGGTGCTCGGCCACGAGGCGGCCGGCACCGTCATCGAGGTCGGCGATGCGGTGACCGGGCTCGACGTGGGCGATCGGGTCTGCATGGAGCCGGGCGTGCCGGACATGAATTCGCCTGCGGCCCGTCTTGGCGTCTACAACGTGGACCCGGCGGTCACGTTCTGGGCCACGCCCCCGATTCACGGCTGCCTGACCGGCGAAGTCGTGCACCCGGCGGCGTTTACCTATCGGCTGCCCGATTCGGTCTCGTTCGCGGAAGGCGCGATGGTCGAGCCGCTGGCGATCGGCATGCAGGCCGCCGTCAAGGCGCGGATGACGCCGGGCGATGTCTGTGTGGTCACGGGCGCCGGACCGATCGGCCTGATGGTGGCGCTGTCGGCGCTGGCCGCCGGGGCCTCGGACGTGATCGTCTCCGATCTGGTCGATGACAAGCTCGACATCGCGGCCGGTTACGCTGGCATCACCCCCGTCAACGTCACGCGCGAATCGCTGCGCGACGTGGTGGCCGCGCGCTGCGGCAGCGACTGGGGCGCGGATGTGGTCTTCGAGGCCAGCGGCAGCCCGCGGGTCTACGACGACGTTCTGGCCGTCGCTCGGCCTGCCGGCTGTGTCGTGCTGGTCGGTATGCCGGTCGAGCCGGTCACGCTGGATATCGTCGCGGCCCAGGCCAAGGAGCTGCGTATCGAGACCGTCTTTCGTTACGCCAACGTCTACGACCGCACGATCGCGCTGCTGGCTTCCGGCAAGGTCGATCTCAAGCCGCTGATTTCCGAGACCTTCGACTTCAAGGACAGCGTCGCGGCCTTCGAGCGGGCAGCCGAGGGCCGGGCCACGGACGTGAAGCTGCAGATCCGCGTCAGCGACGGCTGAGCCGCGTCGTCGGGACGTCATCAGGACGTCATTAGGGACAACACGATAAGAGACTCGGAGGACACACCATGAGCCATTCTTCATTCGATCGTCGCAGTTTTCTCAAGGGTGCCGGCGGGCTGGCTGCGTTGACCGCGCTGGGGGCCGGTGGTCTGCGCAATGCGCTGGCGGCCCAGATCGCCGATGACGCGACCTGGCAGCAGGCCAAGGGCACGACCATCAATTTCATCTCCGAGAACACGCCGCCGACCACGGCGATCGCGGCGAATCTCGAGGCGTTCAAGAAGCTGACCGGCATCACGGTCAACATCACGCAGATGGAACTCGGCGCGCTGGTCCAGAAGGTCGCGCTGGACTTCGGCTCCGGCCGCAGCGCCTACGACGTGATCTATGCCGATCCGTACCAGATCGTCGCGCCTTATCGTCAGGGCCTGACCGATCTGAACACCCTCAACGGCAAGAATGGCCTGCCGGCGATTCCCAAGGGCGTGGGCGATTTCATCCCGACCCAGCTCGGGGCGGCCGGCTATTTCGAGAATCGCAAGTCGCTGTATGCGCTGCCCTACGATTGTCCGACGATGATCTGGATCTATCGCAAGGATCTGTTCGACAAGTATCACGATCGGATGGCCGCCGATCTCGGCTTCGATCCGACGCCGTCGGACAAGATCACCTGGGAGCAGTACTACCGGATCGCCGAATGGTTCAACGGCGATCACGTCAAGGAGGTCAAGTACGGCACCGGCCATCAGGCCAAGCAGTACGACTCGCTGCAGTGTGATTTCTCCAATGTGCTGATGGCCTACGGCGGCGAATACTTCAACAACGGTGATCGGGTCGGGCTGCTTGGCAGCGCCGAGCCCGGCCCCTGCACGCTCGATCAGCCGGCTGCCATCGAAGCCGCGACCTTCTACCAGAAACTCCTCAAGATCGCCGATCCCGGCAGCACGAGCTGGGACTGGACAGGCCTGGCCAATGCGTTTGGCAACAAGCGTTTCGCGATGATGCCGCAGTGGCACGAATTCGCAGGTTCGCTCGAATCGGGCGATCTCAAGGGCAAGGTCGGCTATGCGCCGTTGCCGACCGGGCCCAAGCGCAGCGTCAATCTGTACGGCGGCTGCGGGATCGGCATCAACGGCAACGCCACCGGCAAGCAGCAGACGGCCGCCTGGCTGTTCCTGGTCTGGGCGACATCGCCGCAGACTCAGCTCGCGGGTCTCAAGAGCAAGGCCGGCGGCGGCACACCGACGCGCACTTCGGTCTATGAGATGCCGGAAGTCCAGAAAGCGAGCACGCCGCCGACCGATATGCCCAACATGCTCACAGCCGATACGATGAAAGTCGCCTGGCAGCCCGATCATATCGGCCTGCGTCCGAAGATTCCGTCCTGGAACCAGGCTGATACCGCGGTCTTCACCGAGCTGTCACGCATGTTGGCCGGGCAGAAGAAGCCGGCCGCCGCGATGAAGGCCGCCAAGCGCAAGGTCGACTCGGCCACGGGAGCCTGATCCATGACAACGCGCGTGAAGCGCCCGGGACAGGGATTCGAGCTGGCGATGATGACGCCGGCTCTGATTCTCCTGGCGGCCATTTCGCTGGTGCCGCTGGGCACGATGATCTACATGAGCCTGTCGAAAGTCAGCCTCATCGGCGGATTGTCGTTGAGCTTCGCCGGGCTCGCCAACTGGACGCGTCTGTTCACCGATCCGGATATCGGTGCGAGCTGGCTTCGGACGGTGGTTTACTTCGTGGCCACCGTTGGCCTGGAAATGGTGCTGGGCACACTGATCGCGCTGCTCGTCCATTCGCTGATCCGCGGGCGCAATCTGGTGCTTTCGCTGGTGCTGATCCCGATGTTCATCGCGCCGATCATCGTCGGGCTGCTCGGCCGATTCCTGTTCGACCCCAGTTTCGGGCTTTACTCGTGGCTGCTGGCCAGCACCGGCCTTTACGAGGGTAATGTCATGGGGTCGGTCGGACCGGCCATGTATACGGTCATCGGACTGGACGTCTGGGAATGGACGCCGCTGGTCGCGCTCATCGTGCTGGCCGGGCTGACTGCCGTGCCCACCGACATACTCGAGGCAGCGGATGTGGACGGTGCAAGCTATCGCCACAAGCTCTGGCACATCGTGCTGCCGGCCATCACCCCGATTCTGCTGGTCGCTCTGTTGATCCGGTCGATGGATGCCCTGCGCTTCTTCGCGATCATCTTCATCACCACCAACGGCGGCCCGGCGGATTCGACCAAGACCGTGCCGATCCGGCTCTACGACATCGCGTTCCGGTTCTTCGATCTGGGCTATGCCTCGGCCGTGGGGCTGACGATGCTGGCGGTCTCGATCATCATCGCCACCGTCTTCGTACGTGTTCTGGAACGTCGCGAGGCCACGCCATGACCCGTATTTCTCATGTGACATCCCGTGTGATGCGTTTTGTCCTGGTCGGTCTGGTGCTGGCCTGGACGCTTGTGCCGATCGCCTGGATGGTGCTGTCGTCGTTCAAGCCGGACAACGTGATCACCTCGGCTTCGCCGCAGCTGATTTTCTCGCCGACGCTGGCGCATTATCAGGCCCTGTTCTCCGGCGGTAACAATCTCTGGCACAACATCACGGCCAGCCTGATCGTGACCGGGGTTTCGACCGCGATCGCCGTGGTTCTGGGGGCGATGGGAGGTTATGGTCTGTCGCGTATCCGAATCCGCGGCAAGCAGCATCTGGCCTTCTGGATCATCAGTACACGCATGGCGCCGATCGCGGCCGTGATCGTGCCGTTGTATCTGATGTTCCGGTATCTGAATCTGCTGGACAGCTACACCGGCCTGATCGTGGCTTATCTGAGCTTCAATCTGCCGTTTGCCATCTGGTTGATGACCGCGTTCTTCGATGATCTGCCGCGTGATCTGGAAGAGGCGGCAACCATCGACGGGGCCACGAAATGGCAGGTCTTCTGGCGCGTCGCGCTGCCGTTGATGAAGCCCGGTATCGCGACCACCACGATCCTGTGTTTCATCTTCGCCTGGAACGATTACGCCTTTGCGACGACGTTCGGCGGGCCGGGCACGTCCACGATCCCGATCGCCGCCGCGCAATTGCTCACCCAGACCGGCATCGACTGGGGCCAGCTTCTGGCCATCGGCACCGTCGTTGTCTGTCCGATGGCGGTCTTCGGCCTGCTGGTCAAGCGTTGGCTGGTGACCGGGCTCACGCTCGGCGCGGTCAAATAGTACGCCGCGTCAGGACCAGCCGAACACGAAACAGCGAGAGGAGAATCCGCCATGGGCATCATGTCCAAATTCGATCTGACCGGTCAGGTCGCCGTCGTCACAGGGGCCAACGGCGGCATCGGCGAGGCGCTGGCTCACGCGCTGGCCGAAGCCGGGGCTGCGGTCGCGATCGTGGCCCGGCGCGGTGAACTGGCCGAGCGTGTCGCCGAGGCGATTCGCGGCGACGGCGGCACGGCCGAGGCCGTGGTCGCGGACGTCGCCGATCCCGAGGCCGTGACCGCGATGCTGGACCGGGTGACCGAGCAGCTCGGCCCGGTCGATATCTTCGTCAACAATGCCGGCACCTGTGAACACAAGCCGGCGCTGGAAGTCACGCCGGAGGGCTGGCACAAGGTCTTCGACATCAACGTGCATGCGCTCTGGTACTGCTGTCAGGCGGTGGGGCGGCGGATGGCCAAACGCGGCCGCGGCAACATCATCAACGTCGGCTCGATCTCGGCGGAGATCGTCAACCGGCCCCAGATGCAGCCGGCCTACAACGCCTCCAAGGCAGCCGTGCACCAGCTCACCAAGTCGCTGGCGGCCGAATGGGCCCCTTCGGGCATCCGGGTCAACGCGATCGCCCCGGGGTATGTGAAGACCGACATGGCGCCGACCGACGACCCCAGATTCAAGCCGTACTGGATCGACGATGCGCCCATGCAACGGGCGGCGACACCGGAAGAGCTCGGCCCGACCATCGTCTATCTGGCCAGCGAGGCCTCGAGTTTCATGACCGGCACCATCCTGAAAATCGATGGCGGCTATACGCTCTGGTAGGGCCACAGGTGGCACGCACGACACAACGACCCAAGACCTGCGGCGGCCGTGCCGGGTGATCCTCGGCGTCGCCGATCGGGTGGATCCGAGCGGGGCTTTGTATCCGCTCTGATGGGCGCCCGTTCGCGGGCGGTTTTCGAAAACAAAGGTTAGAACAATGGCAGTGGTAGCCCTGAACAACCTCGGCAAGCGCTATCCGGGCGCGGACTCGCTGGCGGTGACCGATTTCAATCTGACCACCGAGGACGGCGAATTCATCGTACTGGTGGGCCCGTCGGGCTGTGGCAAGACCACGACCATGC
>NZ_QZWD01000008.1 GCF_003602005.1 Salinisphaera sp. Q1T1-3
CCCCAGAGGCCGAACCAATCCAAGGCGAATCAAGCGGCGTACGAAAGACTATTTGTCGCGAAAAGGCGATGAACCGCTCAATCGAAGGCCGGATTATTCCGTGCGAATCGTAAAGTGAACGGCATTGGGTCTGTCCCCTAAAGTACGGCAGCTTTCTGTTAGCGCTTTTTACTATTTTGCCTAACTTTAAACCTCATAATGAGCAAATTTTGCGCACCCAATACAACATGCCAGCACTCTCTTAAGGTCATACTAGAAAAGAAGAAAAGAATTCCTACAATAGATCGATATGGCCACAGCTCTCGCTCAGTCGGCCAAAATTTGTCGAATAGCCCCAGTCCAGCCAAAGTCCAAAGAACAAGCGTAATTAGGATACATAAAATAGCCGCTTGAAAAGCAAATACATATTCCTCATAGCCGCCTCTGCTGAAATTCGACACATCTTCAATTTCAGATGTCTGTAGCAGTGCTTGCGCATTGCCACCCCAAGCGAAGCTTAGCCCTATAAAGACGCCTGCTACTGGTAAGAGCAACGTCGTCGCCGCCTGCTGTAGCGATATGGGAAGGGTAGTAGCTAAAAGGCCTCCTATGAACGCGTGCAGTAAGAGCCAGAAATCCCAATATCTATATATCCCAGGATACCTCGCCCCACCGCGAAATAACCACGTCCAGAAGTTGATCATTGACCTTAGCGCCATCTAATTTTTAGGTATGCGTCTCGCATCCTGTCTAAAAACCCCTTCGCATCCTCAACATGATCATCTTCCGCCGGTACTAAAACCGGGTCTCCTCGAATATGACGAGTAACTGTTCTTTGACCTGCCTCGCGACGTATTCGAGCAGAAACATCTTTCCCGGTGGAGGCGACTGAGCGAGTAACGTCCTCGATGACCTCTCGGTCTAAATCGTCACCACGGACAGTGGCTTTTCCTGTCTTGCCTCCGGACGCCTCAAGGTAACGCTCCATTGGCTGATGGAACTCTTCCTGAACATCAAACGGATTCGGCTTGTCGAATTCCACAGAGAAAGAAGTAACGGAATAGGCATCGTATACCTGCTGTAAAAAACCTTCGGGATCCCATATTTCAGAGATTTCAATTCGAAACGAATTGTCTTCAACCATTGGCTGATGATTTAAGAGTTTGCTCATATTCCGCGCAATACCCTTAGGCGATGGCGCTAGCCTTGCCTTTGGCAATATTCCGATAACGCTTAATTTCGAATCGTAGAACGCCGTCGTAAAAGGAGCTTCTTCGTCATCGACCGCAAGAAAATCGCCGGAACTCTCATCGTATAGTTCCTTGCTAGTTTTCGTTGTACGCCCGATAGCAAATAACAGTCCTGTTTCGTCAACTTGACTTATGTTTCCGATGTGCCAGACGTATCCTTTACGGAGCTCGCCATCAGGTTTTCCGTGTATAAGCGACCAAAGAAAGGCGGATCGCGAATCATATGACCGAAACAACGCGCCTTGTTCTATTTCGATGACCTTTATTCGGAATAGCCAAAGGTTTTTCATCAATCCCCCGATGCTACCGTTAACGCCAAAGCTCAGTTGCCGCCGGAGAAGCCGAAGCTGCGGAGACAACCCGAATCGCGGCAGCGCTTTGGGCAGTCAACTGCAGCGATTTGTTGGGCATCAAGGTTGGAGCCAATCGCGATCAGGACGAGCGAGCTGCCTCGCGTTGTTATAAGCCATGTCAAGCGTAAAACAGGTAGATGCTCTATAGAATGCGCCATGGTCTTCCACCACAAGGGCAAGATCCGCAATAGAGGGCCTGCTTAGGCAAAGAGGCAACAGAAGCTGAACCTTTCCTCGATAGTATTGAGGCACCGCAGTCTTGTAATTCCTACGCGCGCGTTCTCTAGCATTATCAATCGCACCTTTCAAAAAGGTTTGCAACTGATAGGTTTCCATTTGATTATAAGGCTTGGGAAAACGTTCTTTATTATCTTGAATTATATGCTCCACGTTTGCCCGTAGCTCTTTCCGAACATCAAGAACTAGGTTTTTTGGATCGTCGAAATAATGGGCCATTTCTGGCAGCGCGGAAAATCGAGTAAGTTCATGCTCGCCCTTTCTTTTCCATCCTGTGAAATGCCAAGGTTCTTCTCTCCCTTCGAGTCTATTTTGCGTGCAATACATGAATATTGGCTCTTGGCTATCTGTGACCAACCCGATGTTCATAGCTATTGAGCGACCGTCGTCCGCTACTGACACTTTTTCTTCTTCAGCAAGCCGCCGATACGTAAAACGCAGATAGTTGTATAACACCGGATGTGCGTGATGTTCCGCGGCATGCCGATATTCCCAGTCCTCAGTCTCGGCAAGCTCCGCTAGCTCGTTCAGTCGATCCCCTAGGTGGGGAATGAACACAAGGTCGAAGAGCTCTTCTGGAAAAGTCTGATTCACTAACAATTATCCTTTCACTTGTTTTGCGGCCCAACGCCAAGTAGACGAAATATATCTAATACTAGATATATAACCATCCATATCTATATATCTCCGACGATTCGATCAATCAGTCCGAGTTTTTCGGCTGTGCCATACGCGACAACCCAGGCCTTTTCTTCCGGCCGCCATCGGCCGCCGCGTTGTCTTACGGTTTCACGTAGCGCGCTTTCCGCGTAGCCGATACGTAGCAGCACGGGTTCATCGGCAGCGCGTGCCATCCGATGCGATTCTCGGCTGCCGGACGGGTGCCACGGTCTCGTCTCTTCGATGCGTTCGACGGTCTTGTATCGCGTGCCGGTTGCAGCGTCGTATCGGTCACGAACACGGATCAGCCGGTCGCCGTATTTCTGGACGAGCGCCTTGGTGCCGTTCTGGCCGGGCTGCAGGTTGAGTCGCGTGTCCAAGAGCGTCCCCAACGTCTTGATGATTCGACGTTAGCGAACACGGCAGTTTCGTCAAGCCGCCGGCGTTGGTCGCGCGTGTTTGGCGCCACTATCTCGTTCTGTGTGCTCTTTTTATTTTCCGACCGCGTTTGTCATACGGATCGTCGGTTCGTACGTGGTATGCGCAGCCAATTGTTCGACCGTTACCGATGTATTGCCTGTTGTGCCGAAGGGAGCGGACACGGCTTGATTGGCGCGGCCGCCGGTCATTGAGGTTTCGCTCGGCGCGTAGTCGCCATGCAACCCCGGTAACGGCGCGTGCCTGCGAGCGGGTTCATCCGCAGGCCGGCACCGTGGGGGCGGCGCCTGTTGCGTAGCGTGCCCGGCAACCGAATACGCCGGGCAGCAAGGCCAGACCGGCAAATACGGCTACGGCGACCTGGAGCGACACGTGCCCCATGAGGGCACCGAAGAGCGGCGCGCCGACGGTTTGCCCGACAGCGATCGTGAGAAAACCGATCATCAAGCCGGTACCCGGACGCGTCGGCAGTGCGGCGGTGCCCCAGACGAGGTAGACGCCCGTGAGCATGACGTAGGCCATGCCGAACAGCGCGCCGCCGGCCAGCGACAGCATGGGCGTGGTGAAGCCGAACCCGGTCAGGCCGAGGCCGCCGGCCAGTGCGAGCAGAAACAGCCGGTGGGTGGTGTTGATACCGAGGCGCTCGGTCAGCCAGCCGGCGGCGGCGCCCAGCACGCCCGCGCCCCCGATGGCGATCCAAAGCAGGCCCGCGCCGGTGGTCGACCAGTCGAGACGCTGGTGGACGATTTCGCCGCCAAACGACCAGAGCGCCGTGCTGGCAGCGCCCATGAGCAACGCCGCGCCCACCAGCTGCCAGAGGTTCGGGTTGAACGCCGGCATGGCGTGCTCGGCCTGCCCCGCCGAAGACACCGCATGCCTGGGTAGGGCCAGGAATGCGGCGGCCGCGAGTGCGAATGCCACGGCAGCGAATACCGCGAACACGATGCGCCAGTCGTGGCCGGCGACGAGTGCCACCGGCCCGGAAAGCGCCACACCGGCGCTGGTACCGGCATTGATCGCGGTATTGGTGGCGTCCTGTTTCGGCGCGGGGACGGCCCGGGCCACGGCATCGGCCATCGGCGGCGAGGCCAGACCGGTGCTGGCCCCGGCTATCAGCACGAAGCCGGCCAGCCAGAGCGCCGAAGGCGCGAGTGCCATGCCGGTCATGCCCGCGCCGGCCACGAGTGCGGCGACAACCGCCACGGTGCGCGGGCCGAGGCGTTCCGACAGCCGGGCCGAGACGATGATCGCGACACAGTAGGCTGCGAACGCACCGCCAGAGACCACGCCGGCGAGTGTGGCCGAAAAGGCCAGATCGGCGCGCATCCCCGGCAGGAAGAGCCCGAAGGCGAACCGGGCGAAGCCGTAGCACACGGCAATGAGACCGAACCCGGTGGCACCGATACGCAGCGTGGATGTCATGACGACCGCCCTCTTTCGATGAGATGCACAGCACAGGCCCCGGCGGCCTCGATCACGGCCGGGCCGCGATAGGTGGCGGCCGTCGTGGCACCTTCGAACAACGCCAGAAGCTGGTCGGTGAGTGTGGGATCGGCCGCACCGGTCTCCTGCCTCACCAGCGCGGCAAGACGCGCGTGCAGCTGGGCGTGATAGGCCGCCACCGCGGCCTCGATTTCCGGGACGGCGCCGCCGGTTTCGGCGCGCAGGCGGAAGAACAGACAGCCGCGGGCGCCTTCACGCCGGGCCCAGAGCGCCACGGAGTCGAAAAGCGCGCGTGTGCTCGTGAAATCCGCGTGCGCGAAGAACCGGTCACCACGCGCGGCGAGTACCCGTGCCATGAGCGCGTTCTTGCTGCCCACATGTTTGTAGACCGTCCGGCTCGACAGCCCGCTTTCCTCGACGAGACGGCCCATGCCGGTGGCATGGAACCCGTCCTGATCGAACAGGCGTTCGGCTGTGGCCAGGAGGTTTGTATCGATATCCATGGGTCCAATGTAAAACGATCATTTTACATTGGCAAGTCACTCTGCCCGTCGCGATCACGACCGCGCCTCGTCCGCGCCGAAAAAAACGAGCGGAAAGCGTGTCGTCAGGCAATGGGCCGCCGCACCGGCGGCCCAGCGGTGGCAGAAGGCAAGGCATGACGAGTGTGGCGTGGCCATGCCACGTGAACGGGCGATCACGCGGGATTATTGCCGCCTGGTCGCTGGCCCTCGAGGTTGTCCCCGCCGGCGGCGCCACGCGCGGCGGCCTGCGCCTTGCCTGACACCACTGGCGGGGCAATGCGGCGGTCTATCTCCTGACGACGCTCGCCCAGCCCGCCTGATACAAACCGCGGGTTCAGTACTGGTGATGACTCTCCTGCAGGCCGTAGACCGGCGTCGGGATGCCCTCCATCCGTGCCTTGAGCTGCAGCGCCAGGTAGTGCGAGTAGTGGCGGGACTGGGCCAGATTGCCGCCGTGGAACCACAGGCCGTTCTGTTGGGTGGGTTTCCACATGTTGCGTTGTTCGCCCTCCCAGGGGCCGGGGTCCTTGGGTGTATCGGAGCCCAGGCCCCAGACCTTGCCGACCGTGTCGGCCACATCCTGCGAGATGAGATCCGCTGCCCAGCCGTTCATGGAACCGTACCCGGTGGCATAGATGACGACATCGGCCGGCAATTCCCGCCCGTCTTCGAGCACGACGCTGTGCTCGGTCAGGGCCTTCACCCGGGAACCGCTGGCCAGCTTGATCCGGCCGTCGATGATGAGCTGCGAAGCTCCGACATCAATGTAATAGCCCGACGCCCGGCGCAGATATTTCATGAACAGGCCCGAGTCATCGGGCCCGAAGTCGAGCATGAAACCAGCGTCCTCGAGCTGCTGATAGAACTCGGCATCCTCTTCGCGGATGGTGTCGAACGCCGGTTTCTGGAAGTCGGCCAGCAATGCATAGGGGATGGAGGCGAACAGCAGGTCGGCTTTCTCGGTGGTGATGCCGTTGGCCAATGCCTCTTCCGAGTACAACGGGCCCAGCGCGTGTTTCATCAGGGATTCGGAGCGGCTGATGTGGGTCGAGGACCGCTGGACCATGGTGACGTCCACATCGTTTTCGGCCAGCGCGGCACAGATGTCGTGGGCCGAGTTGTTGGAGCCGATGACCACCACGCGCTTGCCGGCCATGCCGTCCGGGCCGGGGTGTTCCGAGGAATGCTGCTGGATGCCGGCAAAGCGTTCCTGGCCGGGGAAGCTCGGCACATTGGCCTTGGCCGACATGCCGGTGGCCAGCACCAGCTGTTTCGGCTGCAGCGTGATCTCGCGGCCATCCCGCTCGACGACCACGGTCCAGGTCTGGCTGGCTTCGTCGTAGCGGGCCTGCTTGCACTCGGTGGCGCCCCAGAAGTTCAGCTCCATGACCTTCGCGTACATTTCCAGCCAGTCGCCGATCTTGTCCTTGGGGGCGAACACCGGCCAGTTCTCGGGGAATTTGATATAGGGCAGATGGTCGTACCAGACCGGGTCGTGCAGGCACAGCGACTTGTAGCGCTGGCGCCAGGAATCGCCCGGGCGTGCGTTCTTCTCGACGATCAACGCAGGGACGCCGTGCTGGCGTAGCCGGGCGCCGAGCGCGATGCCGCCCTGCCCGCCACCGATGATGAGCACATACGGCTGGGTGCTCACGCCCAGTTCGGCCAGCTCGGCCTCGCGTTCTTCGGCCCAGGTGGGCTCGCCCTGGTGCGCGCCGTGCTTGGCGCCCATCGGGCGGGTATCGCCCCTGGGCTCTTCATGGCCCTTGAGCTCGTGCATGGTGGTGAGCAGCGTCCAGATCAGGCCGTCCTTCAAGCGGATATAGCCATACCCCCGGGCCAGGCTCGTGTCGAATTCGATGAAACCTTCGGTGATGCCGTCAGCGTGGGTGGCGGGCTCGTTGTCGTCCACGGTCCAGTCGCCCGGCTGCACGTCGTCGAGACGGGCGTCGAGCATGTCGCGGATCCGGGCCTTGCCTTCGACGGTCTTCAGGTTCCAGGTGAAGGCGAGGAAATCGCGCCAGTAGCAGTCGTCGACGAACAACGACAGCGCGTCGTCGATATGGCGATTGGCCAGCGCCCGGTTCAGGGCGGACAGCACATTCTGGATCTTGGTGCCGGCTGCGGTATCGAGCATGGGGTTCTCCTCTTTTGTCATCGCGTCGTGCGCGCTTTGCGGGCCGTTTCGTGACGGCCTATGCGTTATATAGATCGATCAGGATCTTGAGCTGGTCGCCGGCCGGGTCCATGAGCGCATCGAAACCACCGCCGATGGCGTCGTCCAGCGAGACGGTCTTGGTCACGATGCGCTCGGCCGGAATCTGGCCGGATTCGATCAGGCGGGCGACGCGGGGCCAGTAATGGGTCGGGTAGGCCCAGGACCCACGCACGTCGACATCCTTGAAGGTCACGTCGAACCAGTTGAGCGGGTTCTCGCCGGGATGCAGCCCGGTCTGCACGATCACGCCCTGCTTGCGCACGGCATCCAGCCCGGCCTTGAGCGCGTGTTCGTTGCCGGCACATTCGATGGCGATGTCGCAGCCGACGTGTCCTTCGGTGGCATCGCGAATCGTATCGCCCACCTGGGTCTCGGCCGGGTTGATCGGGATCACGCCCGGCACGGCATCCCGGGCGAGCTGGAGGCGTGTGGCGTTGACGTCCGAGATGAACAACTGCGTGGCGCCGGCCGCCCGCGCGGCCATCAGGGCGAGAATGCCGATCGGTCCGGCGCCGGTGACGAGCACGCTGTTGCCGGCCGCAACGCCGGCCCGATCACAGGCATAGACCGCGACCGCCGTCGGCTCGATGAGCGCGGCCTGGCGGTCGGTCAACGCCGCCGGGATCGGCTGGACATTGTAATCGTAGACGAGCGCGGCTTCGGCCATGCCGCCGGATTGCCAGCCCAGGCCAACCAGCGTGAGCTGCGAACTCAGGTGAAACAGCCCCCGCTCGGCGTAATAGTCGCCCACGCGTGGCATCAGCAGCGGCTGAATGGAGACCCGATCGCCGGGGCTGGTGTGGGTCACGTCCTTGCCAACGGCAGTCACCACCCCGCCGAATTCGTGGCCGAGGATCTGCGGCGCCGTCGCCCCGGTGTACGGATGCGGCGCGGTCGGCACGAACACCGGCCCATAGGCGTATTCGTGCAGATCCGTGCCGCAGATACCGGCAAACCGGTTGGATACGACGACCTGATCCGGGCCCGGTTCGCCGGGCTCGGCCACGTCCTCGATACGTAGATCGCCGGCGGCATGGAATCGCAATGCTTTCATGATGTGTTCTCTTTTGCGTGGCGTGGCGTGGCCCGTGACTCAGAGCGAGAACCCGCCATCGACAGCCATGGCCTGCCCCGTGACATGCTCGGCCGAGGCGAGATAGACCACGGCCTGGCCCATGTCTTCCGGCGTCTGTGCCACGCCCTGTGGCAGCAATGTCTGCTGATGACGCGCCCAGGATTCTTCCTCGGTTTCATCGCCCTGTTTCCAGCGCGCCGCCAGACCGGACTCGCCGCGCCACATGCCGGTACCGACAATGCCCGGGCACAACGCGTTGACCGTGATGCCCTGGCTGCCCACTTCCTTGGCCAAGGCGTTGGTAAAACCGATCACCGCGAATTTGGAAGCGCTGTAGTGCGTCAGATCCGGCAAGCCGACCTTGCCCGCGATCGAGGCGATGTTGACGATGCGGCCGTGGCCACGCGGGCGCATCGCCGCGACTTCGGCCTGCGCACAGAGAAAGACGCCCTTGGCGTTGACCGCCATGATGCGATCCCAGTCCGCTTCGGTGAGCTCGTCGATGGACTGGATGCTGATGACGCCGGCGTTGTTGACGGCGATATCCAGCGGCCCGAGATCGGCCTCGGCCGATTCGATCAGGGCCGTCACGCTTTCGGATGATGTGACATCGACGGTCAGCGCGATGCTCCGACGGCCCGTCTCGCGGACCAGGCTCGCCGTTTCCTCGGCGATCGATTGTGAAATATCGGCGACCGCCACATCGGCGCCGGCCTCGGCCAGGGCCAGTGCGATACCGCGACCGATACCGCGACCGCCGCCGGTGACGAGTGCTGTCTTGTCGTCCAGACGCATATGCTTGCCTCTCTCGCAGGTCATGCCGGCTCCCATTCATGGCCGGTAATTACCGGCAAGGCAAGGCACGTGCCGGGCTATTAAAAGCTTTTAATTCATATATTTGACGTAACCGGAACGCCGTCATGCCGCGCTCGCTGCAACAGTCGATGCCACAGGTGCCGCAGCCGATACGACGGATGTCGACCGAGCGCGCTGGTACCGGGTCGGTCGATGTATGAACACGGCCCGCGGGCGCGGGCCCCCGACCGTGTATCGACGAGGTCAAGGCCTGTTATGAACCCGGCATAAAAATAGATGATTTTTCGGGTTGATAACGCGCGTGTGCGAAAGCACGCGCGCCACGGCCCAAGGCCGTGAAACCACTGAAAATAAAAAGACGGACAAGGGCCGGCGTTTCTTTCGATGGCGTTGAAAACAGCGGACGTCGTCAGCTGTTTTGGTGCCGGATTAATAACACGTCGCCCGTGACCGCGTTGCCGCCCAAAAACCGGCCAGGCAAGGCACATGGCGCCGGCCTTGCTCACTCCACGTTTCAAGCCGTGCAACGCCGCATGGCCGGTTTTTAGGCGCAATCCGGCGTTGTCGTTCGCGACGCCAGAATGACGGCCGTACGCACCCGATGCCTTGTCTTGCAACAAAATGATCCCGGCTCGGCGCACGCGCGGCGTGTTAACAGGCCCTGATCGGCGCCGGTAACGGCGTTCAGTGTGTGCGCAGTCGCTTCAGGCGGCGATGAACGGTCGTGCGATCCACGCCCAGACGGCGTGCCAGCGCAGAGACATTGCCATCGCAATCGGCCAGCTGGGCTTCCAGGCCTTTTGGCCCGGTGAGCCCGCCGACGTCTTCCGGCAGATCCTCTGCCGTGATGGTCGGCGGATCACACAATGCGGCCGCGGCGGCGAGCGCGTTGCGCAACTCGCGTATGTTGCCCGGCCAGGCGTGGTCTGCGATGCGTCGCCGCGCCGGCTGGCTTAAAACATAGGTCTCGCCATGCTCGGTGGCGATTTGGTCGAGCAGCGCATCGCACAGTCCGGGCAGATCGCTGCGCTGACGCAGGGGCGGTAACTCGAGACGTGCGGCGTTGAGCCGGTAGTACAGATCTTCGCGAAAATCACCGCTGGCAACGCGTTCAGCAAGCGGTGCATGGGTGGCGGAAATCAGCCGGATATCCACCGGACGTGCCTCGAGCGCACCGACCGGCGTGACGCAGCGCTCGGCCAGGACACGCAGCAGCCGGCTTTGCAGGGCCAGCGGCATATCGCCGATCTCGTCCAGAAACAACGTTCCGCCATGAGCGCCTTCGATAAGACCGCGCTTGCCGTTGCGCGCTGCGCCGGTGAACGCGCCCGGCGCGTAACCGAACAACTCGGACTCGATCAGATGCTCGGGCACGGCCGCGCAGTTGACGGCCACGAACGGCCCGGGCGCGTCGTGCACCTCATGGATCGCGCGCGCCAGCACTTCCTTGCCGGTGCCGGTCTCGCCCTGGATGAGAACCGTGAGGTTGCGACGCGCAAATCGCGCTGCCCGGTGGACGAGACATCTGAGCCGGTCATCATCCCCGGCAATGCGGGCCAGGGACGCCGGTATGTCGTCGTCGGCGTGCGGGCCGGCCTTACGCGCCGGTTTCGGCCTGGTCCGGGCGACCCGCCGGGCCGGCGGCTCGGCGCTGGCGAACAGTCGCGGCTGGCCGCCCGCGAACAGGATACGGTCGCGGGCCGCTGCCCCGCGCCGGTAGGCATCGAGCATGTCGGCATCAAGATCGAACAGATCCGTGATCGGCTGGCCGATGAAAGCGCGGCCGGGTTGTGTCGTCAGGCCGAGCCGTTGAGAGAGTGCACCGAAGGCGGCATGTGTCATGCCCTGGATGATGCCGTTGCCATCGACGGCGATCGCGGCCTCCGGATCGCTGTCGATGAACTCGGGCGAGCGCGAGACCCGCAGTACCCACTGCCCGGCCGCCCGGCTCATCAAGTGCGCCAACTCGATCCGCCGTGCCGTGGCCACGACGAGATGATGGGCCAGCTGCTGGCTCGAGCGCGGCGTCGCTGAACGCAGCTGCGAGATATCGACCACGGCCACCAGTTCACCGAGCGTGTCGAAGATCGGCGCGGCCGAGCATGTCAGTGCGATATGCGCCGGGTCGAAATGATCATCCTGATGCACCGTGATGGGCGCACCGCCGACCAAGGCCGCGCCGACCGCACAGGTGCCGGCCCGGGCTTCGGCCCAGTCGGCGCCCAGATACAACCCGGCCTGACGCAACGCCGGATCCAGCTTCGGGTTGCGGTAATGGGCCACGGATACGCCGCGGGCATCGGAAAGCAGCAACACATAGTCGTGCCCGGCGACCTGTTCGTAGAGATGCTGTAGCGCGGCGCTGCTGATGCGGATCAGCTCTTCGGCCTGCTGCTGATGCTCGCGCAGCACCGGCGCGGTGACGATGTGCGCCTGGCCGCGGCTGCTCGGGTCGAGCCGGTAGTCGTTCAGACACCGCAGCCAGGAGTCCACGACCAGCGGTTCGCGATCACAGGACTGGCCCGCGGCGACGCGCTCGATTTCGTTGATATGGGCGCTGATTGCCGACATACCGCTCCTCCAGGTACGAACATACGCACTTGCAGAACCGCCCGCGTACTCGACGATAGTCGGCTGCCGAGAACCCGGCCAGGGCCTGTTAACACGCCCCGCGTGCGCCGCGCCGGCGCGCATTTTTTGCAAGATAAGGCATCGGGCGCGTACGGCCGTCATTCTGGCGTCTCGAACGACAACGCCGGATTGCAGAAAAATGGCCGCCGTCCCATCGGGTTGCGTGCGAAGTGTTGACAGGCCCTAGCCCGCATCAAGAACAGCGTCCACGACGGGCCCGGACGGTCGATCCGGCATCGATGGTGCCGAGCCGCACTCGATAATCCATGCGCGCGCCGGGCGCGCGTATCGATCGATCGCGCGGTCCTGGACAGCGTCCCGACCCATGCCACCGGACCGCGAACAGGGCCCGCGATGCCGCGGATCGACGCGCCGGCGCCCATGAGTCCGCGGCCGGCAAACGCTTGTCTTACGACTATCGGAGGAGACGCGCCCATACCACACAACAACCGGAATTACGCTGCGCCATGAACCGCGTCACACCGCGCCGCGTGCCCGATCCGGCCTGTGTCATGCCAGGTCTCCCGCTGTCTGTTTAGACAAAAGTCCATGTTGAACATACATATCCAATGTTTGACATTTCGCGACAACAGACATGACGCCTTCAAGCCGACGCATCGGCAACGCACTGACACAGGAGAGTACATGGCCGTCACCGCGACGAACGCCGGCACTGCCAAGCCCGGGGATCGATCCATCATTTACATTATCGGCGCGATTGCCGCGCTGGCCGGGCTATTGTTCGGCATGGATATCGGGGTCATCTCGGGCGCCTTGCCCTTTATCGAGAAAGCATTCCAGATCAGCGACTTCACCCAGGAGATCATTGTCAGTTCGATGATGTTCGGGGCGGCCTTCGGCGCGGCTTTCAGCGGTTGGCTGTCACGACGCTTCGGTCGCAAGAGCACGCTCGGCGTCTCGGGCGCGGTCTTCGTCGTCGGGGCCCTGGCCTCGGCCATAGCCTGGTCGCCGGAAGCCCTGATCTTCGCGCGAATCGTGCTCGGTCTGGCGGTGGGTATTTCGTCCTACATCGCGCCGGTGTATCTGTCCGAAATCGCACCGGAGCGTATCCGCGGCACGCTGATCTCGTTCTATCAGCTGATGATCATGGGCGGCATTCTGCTGGCCTATCTCGTCAACGCGGTCTTCAGCTATTCGGGCGGCTGGCGCTGGATGCTCGGCGTGATCGCGATCCCCGGCGTGCTGATGGTGCTCGGCATGCTGGTCCTGCCGCGCAGCCCGCGCTGGCTGACGAACAGCCGTCGCGAGGACGAGGCACGCGACGTGCTGATGCGCCTGCGCGGCGGCGACGCCGACAGCGTGGATGCCGAGATGTCGCGCATCCGTGAAGCCAGTCGTATCAAGCGCGCCGGCTGGCATCTGTTCCGCGAGAACCGCAATTTTCGTCGTTCGGTGGGGCTTGGCATGCTGCTCCAGTTCATGCAGCAGTTCACCGGCGCCAACGTGATTCTCTACTACGCGCCGCGGATTCTGGAACTGGCCGGCTATGCCAGTGCCACCGAACAGCTCTGGGGCACGGTGCTGATCGGCCTCGTCATGACTCTGGCCACCATTTTCGCCATCGTCTATGTCGACCGACTCGGCCGCAAGCCACTGCTGTATATCGGGTTCGCGGTCATGGGCACCTGCATGGTGCTGCTCGGCGTGCTCTATGCCCACGGCCTCGACGGCGCCTTCACCAAGTATTTCGCGCTCAGCCTGCTCGGCGCGTTCGTGATCAGTTATGCGATGTCGGCGGCGCCGATGGTCTGGATTCTGTGTTCCGAGATCCAGCCGCTGCAGGGCCGTGAATTCGGCGTGGCCTGTTCGACGGTGACCAACTGGGTCGCGAACATGATCATCGGGGCCACGTTCCTGAGCCTGCTCAATGGGCTGGGTAATGCGCCGACCTTCTGGCTGTATGCCGGTCTGAACTTCGTATTCATCATCTTCACCCTGGCGTTGATTCCCGAGACCAAGGGCATCTCGCTCGAAAACATCGAAAAGAACCTGATGAGCGGCCGACCGCTGCGAACGATCGGCCAGTAAAACCCAGAAAAAGAAGCGGCCTGCCACGACAGGCCGCAGGCCGATGGCCCCGGTCATCGGCCGTTTCCATGCACGCTTCGGAGGAGATACAGCGTGTCCAAGCAAGCGATCAGCCGCCGGGAGAAACTCGGCTTCGGCATGGGCGATGCCGCGAACAATATGTCGTTCGCGGCGGTCGTCATGTATCTGTCCTATTTCTATACCAATATCTACGGCATCTCGCCGGCTGCGGTCGGCACGATCTTCATCGCGATGCGCGCCGTTGATGCGATCACCGACCCGATCATGGGCATGATCGCCGACCGCACGCGGACCCGCTGGGGGCGTTTCCGGCCCTATCTACTCTGGATGTCCGCACCGCTGACCGTCAGCTGCATTCTGATGTTCACCACGCCGGACTGGGGCAACACGGCTAAGATCGTCTACGCCGCGGCCACCTATTGTGTGATGTCGCTGCTGTATACGGCGGTCAATATTCCGTATGTCGCGCTGGGCAGCGTGATCACCGACGACAACCAGGAACGCGTGTCCTGTCAGTCGTACCGGTTCGTGATGGTCGGCATCGTCTATATCTTTCTGACCACCTGTGTCCTGCCGCTGACGAAGTTCTTCGGTGGCGGCGACGATGCCACCGGCTTCCAGATCACCATGACCGGCGTCAGCGTCATCGCGCTCGGCATGTTCCTGTTCTGCTTCGCCAATACCCGCGAACGGATCGTGCCCACACACGACAACCGCCGTTCGTTCTTCGCATCACTGGCCAGCGTGGCCCGCAATCGTCAGTGGCTGATCATTCTGGCGATCACCTTCTTCGAGGCGCTCCAGTTCTTCGTGCGCAACGGCGCGGCCATCTATTACGGCCAGTACGTGATGGGGCTGGATACGACAGCGGTCTCGGTATTCCTGACTGTCGGCGTGGTGGCCAGCATCCTCGGTACGGCCAGTTCCGGCTTCTTCACCCGCTATCTGCAGAAGAAATGGGTGTTCTGTTATGCCTCGGTGCTGGTCGCGGTCTTTTCCGCGGCGCTGTATTTCGCCACCGGTACCAATGTCTGGCTGATGGGCGGGCTGTTCATGGCCATCAACTATCTGCACGGCATCGGCGCGCCGATTTCCTGGGCGATGATGTCCGATGCCGACGACTACGGCGAATGGCAGAGCGGCGAGAAGAATACCGGCACCACGATCGCCGGCAATCTGTTCTTCCTCAAGCTCGCGCTGGCGATCAGCGGCGGCATCACCGGCTTTCTGCTCTCGGCCGGCGACTACCAGGCCGAGGCCGCCCAGCAGAGCGACGCCGCGTTGTTCGTGATCGTGATCCTGCTGACCCTGATCCCGGCGTTGATCAACCTGCTGCTGGCACTGGCCATCGCCGTGTTCCGGGTCGACGACCACATGGTCGCGCGGATACGAAACGAGCTGAACACCGATACCGGCTCGACCACCGACACGCGCGATCCCGAGCCACAGGGCAGCCGTTGATCCACGGCCGCCCGCTCAACTTCCATCGAGGACATTCGTCATGAAAGCCCAAGTCACGGCGCACCCGCAGTTCACCCGCGCCCGTATTGATGATCGTCTCTACGGCGCCTTCATCGAACATCTCGGCCGCGCGGTCTACGGCGGCATCTATGAACCGGGCCACCCGCAGGCCAACGCGGCCGGTTTCCGGACCGACGTGCTCGAACTGGTGCGTGAGATCGGCGCGCCGATCGTGCGGTATCCGGGCGGCAACTTCGTCTCGGCCTATAACTGGGAGGACGGCATCGGCCCGGTCGAGCAGCGCCCCACCCGGCTCGATCTGGCCTGGCATACGCGTGAGTCCAACGAGGTCGGCATCCACGAGTTCGCCGACTGGTGTGACGCCGCCAACATCGAGATGATGCTGGCGGTCAACCTGGGCTCGCGGGGCATCGATGCCGCCCGCAATTTCGTCGAATACGTCAATCACCCCGGCGGCAGCTACTGGAGCGATGCCCGCATCGCCAACGGCCGGGCCGAACCCTGGGACGTCAAGCTCTGGTGTCTGGGCAACGAAATGGACGGCCCATGGCAGATCGGCCACAAGACCGCCGACGAATACGGTCATCTCGCCAACGAGACCGCCAAGGCACTACGCGCCTTCGACCCGTCGCTGGAACTGGTGGCCTGTGGCTCGTCCAACGCCGAGATGCCGACCTACCCCGAGTGGGAGGCCAAGGTGCTGGATCGCTGCTACGAGGCGGTGGACTACATCTCGCTGCATATATACTTCACCAACTATGCCGACAACCTGCGCGACTATCTCGCCCTGTCCGAGAAGATGGACCGCTACATCGGCGCCATCGCCGGGGTGATCGATTACATCCGGGCCAAGAAACGCTCGCGGCACCGGGTCGCGATCTGTTTCGACGAATGGAACGTCTGGTATCACAGCACCGAGCAGGACAAGCAGGTGCTGGAGGGCAGCGACTGGCCGTTCGCCCCGCCGCTGCTGGAAGACGTCTACAACTTCGAGGATGCCCTGCTCATCGGCTGCGTGCTCAACACCCTCATCCGGCGCGCGGACCGCGTTAAGATCGCCTGCATCGCCCAGCTGGTCAATGTCATCGCCCCGATCATGACCGAGACCGGCGGTGCGGTGTGGCGACAGACCATCTTCTATCCCTATCTGTTCGCGGCCCGCTACGGCCGCGGCATGGTGCTGGACCTGGCGGTCGACGTCGCGCGCTATGACACCACTGATGAGGCCGGCGTACCGCTGCTGGATATCACCGGCGTACACGACCCACAGACCGGTGCCGTCACGTTGTTCGCGATCAATCGATCGCCCGACGACGCGCTGGATCTCGATGTCGATCTCACCGGATTTCGCGATGCCGCGATCGTCTCGCACCAGACGCTCGCCCATACCGATCCGAAGGCCGCGAACACCGCGACCCGCCCGAACGAAGTCGCGCCCCGAAATGGCGACGGTCTGGTCTGCGACCAAGGTCGGCTGAAGGGCCGCCTCGATGCCTTGACCTACCACTGCATTCGCCTGGAAACCACAACCGTTTCAGACCGATAGCGCCTGCCCGCCGACCGCGCCCGCGGGCGCGGTCGGGGCTTAACACCAAAGTCTATGTTGAACATATGCCGGGCGTGTCCGACATTGGCCTCGAGATCAAGGGGGTCTGAATGAGCCATGCCGTGGACAACATATCCCAGGGTGATACCCACGCGCCGCGGGCCGAGCGGCACCACCCGAGACGCCGTCTCATCGCGCCAGGCCAGGCCGTCGCATCGGCCACGGCGACGCCCCGGGCGCGAACGACGCGACCTTCGTCGACAGCCGGTCGACGGCCGGCACCGGCATCTCCCGTGACCCGGCATTCATCCCGTTTTCACGGCGTCCCGTTCCGTGCCATCGCAAATGTCGAGCAGGTCACGGTGTCGATGAAAACAACGGATGCCCACAACAACTGATCCGTGACCGGAACAACGACAGCGCTCTCGCTTACGACGAGGGCCATCAAGAAGAAACACAGAGGGAGGAGATCATGACCAGCACATCCGACAGCCATCATTCCCTGCGCGGACTGGGCGCCGCGGCCGCCCTGGCCGGCACGCTCATTGTCGGACCGGCCAGTGCGGCCGCCGCGAACGACGCGTCGACCGATCGCAGCGCCGGCGACAACGCCGCCCCGCATCTGGCGGTCAGCGAAAGCGATTTCGACAAGACACCGAACGGACAACAGATCGCGCGCTACCACCTGACCAACCGTAACGGCATGGCGGTCGACATCATCACGTTCGGCGCGCGTATCCAGTCGATCACGGTTCCGGACGAAAACGGCAAGCAAGCCGATGTCGCGCTCGGTTTCGATAACGTCAAGGATTACATCGACAACCAGAGCGTCTATTTCGGCGCGATCATCGGCCGCTACGGCAACCGGATCGCAGGCGGGACATTCAAGCTCGACGGCAAGACCTACAACCTGCCGAAAAACAACGGGCCGAACACGCTGCACGGTGGCACGCAGGGCTTTGACCAGAAGGTCTGGGCAGCCAGCCCCATCGACACCGGCAACGCGGTCGGCGTGGAGCTCACCCATTTCTCGCCCGACGGGACCATGGGGTTCCCAGGCAATCTCGCGGTCACGGTCCGCTACACGCTGGACAATAACAACGACCTGCGCATCCGCTATTCGGCGGTCTCGGACAAGGACACGGTCATCAACCTGACCAACCATGTCTATTTCAATCTGGCCGGAGCCGGCAGTGGCGACGTGCTCGACCAGGTCGCCATGATCAACGCCGATCAGTTCACGCCGATCGACAAGACCCTGATCCCCACCGGGAAACTGAAACCGGTCAAGGGCACGCCGCTGGATTTCATTACACCGACGCCGATCGGCAAGAACATCCATGCCGACAACCAGCAGCTGAAGTACGCCGAACCGAAACAAGGCGGCTATGACTTCAACTGGGTGCTCAACACGAAAGGCAATATCGACGATCTGGCAGCACGCGTGACCGATCCGAAGTCCGGCCGCACGGTGGAAATGTATACCGACCAACCGGGCGTGCAGTTCTATACCTCGAACTTCCTCGATGGCTCCCTGAAGGGCGCCCACGGCAACACGCTCGGGCACTGGGGCGGCTTCACGCTCGAGGCACAGCACTACCCGGATTCGCCGAACCAGCCAGATTTCCCGTCAACGACGCTCAAGGCCGGCGAGAAATACACGCAGACGACCGTCTACCGGTTCTTGCCCGAATAACGGCGAAAGCTCGCCTATAAACGGCCGCCCGACGGCCAATACGAACGAGGAGAACAGATCATGACGACCTACGACGACGAAGGCGCGACCAACCACGGCACTGCGGATGCCCAGGGCATCGATACCGGCCGCCGAAGTCTCATGCAACGGGCGCTGGGCGGCGGCGCAGCCCTGTCGCTCGGCGCCCTGGGCGGCGGTCTCGGCATGGCCGGCCCGGCGATGGCCGCGGGCGGCGATTTCCCGCCGAAACACCCGAACTGGCGCTTCGTTTTCATCAACCACGTGACCACGAACCCGTTCTTCGTACCGACACAGTACGGGGCCAAGGATGCCTGTTCGGCCTTCGGCTGCTCGTTCCAGTGGGCCGGATCGCAGAAATCGGTCGCCAGCGAGATGGTCAACGCGATGAACGCGGCCATCACGTCCAAGGTAGATGGCATCGCCATCGCCCTGGTCGACCAGCACGCCTTCAATGCACCCGTCGAACGTGCTCTCGAGGCGGGTATTCCCGTGGTCGCCTATAACGCCGATGTGTCCGACAACGCGCGTCTGGGCTATGTCGGCCAGGATCTCTACCTCGCCGGCAAGGCGCTCGGCCAGCGCATCGCCAGTCTCGTGGACTCGGGCGACGTGGTCGGCTTCATCGCCACCCCCGGCCAGCTCAACATCCAGCCACGTCTGGACGGCGCGCGGGATGCGATCAAGGAATCCGGCAAGAACATCAATTTCCATGCCGTGGCCAGCGGGCCGACCATCAACGAGGAATTCTCGCGCATCGAGGCCTATTACGTCGGCCACCAGGATGTGAAAGGCATGTTCGCGGTCGATGCCGGTTCCACCGAAGGCGTGGCCAAGACGATGGCCAAGCACGGTCTGCACAAGAAAGGCGTGCGGGCCGGCGGGTTCGACATGCTCCCGGGCACCCTGGATGCGATCAAGGCCGGCGATCTGGATTTCACGATCGACCAGCAGCCGTATCTACAGGGCTTCTACACCGTCAGCGAGCTGTTTCTCTACAAGCTGTCCGGCGGCCTGACCGGCCCGGCGAACATCAACACCGGCCTGAAGTTCGTGACCAAGGACACCGTCGATGTCTATCTGGCCTCGAAGAGCCGCTTCGAGGGCAACGCCCGCGATCAGAAGATCATCGATCGCTCCGGCCCGATCGCAACGAGTTAAACCATGGCGACATCTTCATCCGATTCGACCGCCGGGCTGGCCAGCCGGCTTGGCGGTCTCGCCCTGAGGCGTCGCGAGGCCAGCATTTTCATTGCCGGCTGTCTGCTGGTGATCTATTTCCAGATCACCACCGATGTCTTCGTCTCCGGGGCCAATGTCTCGACGCTGGTCCAGTACGCCGGGGCCACCGCGGTCCTGGCGGCCGGTGAAGTGATGGTGCTGATCTGCGGCGAGCTGGATCTGTCGATCGGCATGGTCTATGCGCTGTCGCCGTTTCTGATGTTCTATGCCAACGAGGCAGGCGTGCCGATGGCGCTCGCGATCATCCTGGCCCTGGCCGGGGCCGGCGTGGTCGGTCTGATCAATGGGTTGGTGACCACCTGGCTGAAACTACCCTCGTTCGTCACCACCTTGGGCATGCTGTTTCTGATCAACGGTTTCACCCTGGTCATTTCAGGCGGCTTTCCGGTCCAGCCGCAGGCCGGCGAGATCTTCACGGCCGTCATGGGTGGCTCGGCCACGGCGATGGTCATCTGGGCAGTCCTGATCGCCGTGATACTGCAGTTCGTGCTGACCCGCACCCGCTGGGGACTTCATACCATCGCGATCGGCGGCAATCTCTCGGGCGCGACCGAGGCCGGTATCAAGGTCAAGACGCTCAAGATCCGCAACTTCATGCTCTGCAGCATGCTCGCGGGCTTCGGCGGCATTCTCGATACCTTCCGCATCGGCTCCATCGACCCGCTGGCCGGCGGTAACGAGATCATGTTCATGGCGATCGCCTCGGCGGTGATCGGCGGCACGCTGCTCACCGGCGGCGTGGGCACCATCATCGGCGCCCTGTTCGGCGCGATCGTGCTGGCCATCCTCAAGGACGGGTTCACGCTGTCCGGCGTGTCGGCCTATACCTTCGACATGATCCTCGGGGCGGCCATCCTGGTGACCATGACCATCAACGTGCATCTGAACCAGCTGCGCGAAAAAGGACGGGTATGACCATGTCCACGACACAACACAGCACCACCGACAACGATCTGGTCCGGCTCGAGCACGTCAGCAAGCGCTTCGGCCCAGTCGAGCCGCTCAAGGACATCAACCTGCGCGTCGGCCACGGCGAGGTCCTCGGGCTGCTCGGCAACAACGGCGCCGGCAAGTCCACGCTGATGAAGATCCTATGCGGATTCCATCCGGCCAGCGACGGCACGATGTATTTCGAGGGCAAACCGGTGAACCTGCGCTCGGTCACCCATGCCCGCCAGCTCGGCATCGACTGTGTCTATCAGGACCTGGCTCTGGTCAACGAACTCAACGTCTACCACAACATGTTCCTGCAACGGGAACCGGTGCACGGCGGGCCGCTCGGCATCCTCAACAACAAGCGGATGAAGGCCGATGCTGAGCGACATCTGGCCGACATGGGGGTCAATATCCCCTCGGTGGACGTCGAGATCGCCAAGCTCTCCGGCGGCCAGCGCCAGGCGATCGCGGTGGCCCGCTCGGTCTACTCGAACGCACGGCTGCTGCTGCTCGACGAACCGACTGCCGCCATGGGCGCCAAGGAAGGCGCGATGATTCTCAACGTCATCAAGCGTCTGCGCGAACGCGGCGATGTTTCGGTGATCATCATCGCGCACAACTATGCCCAGATCTTCGATGTGTGCGACCGCATCAACCTCCTGCGCGAGGGCGAGATCGTCTTCGACCGAGCCACATCCGATACGTCGGTCCAGGAGCTGACCGATATCGTGGTCAACGAATACCGCGCGGCGACCGAAGCCGAAGCATGACGACGACGCATGCGCACACCGCCGCGCCCGGCCACCCGGGCGCGGTTGTCGGCACCGGCGGGCTTTGGAAGAATGGCGCGGCTTTCCCAGCCGCCACCAGGACCTGCCTGCCGATGACCGATCCAACCCCCAATCCAGACTTCAAGCGCCGCGTCATCGTGATGGGCGTCTCCGGCAGCGGCAAATCGTCGATCGGCAAGGGAATCGGCCAACGACTCGGCGTGCCCTACATCGACGGCGATACCTATCACCCGCAGGCCAACGTCGAGAAGATGGAACGCGGCGAACCGCTGGACGATGACGATCGGGCTGGCTGGCTCGACGCGCTGACCGGCCTCATCCGCGACTATCGCGATGACGAGCTCGGCGTGTTGATCGGGTGTTCGGCGCTCAAGCGCAGGTATCGCGATCAGCTGCGCAGCGGCGATCCACATCTGATGTTTCTGTTTCTCGACGGCAGCTACGACATCATTCTGGGCCGCATGCAGCAGCGCGAGCATTTCTTCTCGCCGAAGATGCTGCAGAGCCAGTTCGACACCCTCGAGCGGCCCGGCAGCGACGAAGCCGTGCGCGTGGATATCGATGCCGATTTCAACGAGGTGATCGCCGCCGGTACGAATGCCCTGCAACGCGCGGACTCAGGGGCCGACGCATGAGCGGCGATGCCTTCAACGTGGCCCTGGCTCTCGAGATGCATCTCGGCGAAGGCCCACTGTGGCACGCCAGCCGGGGGCTGCAATACTGGGTCGATATCAACGGTTTCGCCCTCCATCATCTCGACCCGGTCACCGGCGAACACGCGTACGTCGTCTTCGATGAAGAGATCACCTGCGTGGCCCCCGGACCGGATGGTCGGCTGATCGCAGCCTGTCGCTCCGGCCTCTGGCAGCTGGATGAGGCCGATCGTAAAGCAGGATGTCTGGTCGAGGCGCCCTACGAGACCACCGATCATCGCTTCAACGACGGCGGCTGCGACCCGGCCGGCCGCTTCTGGATCGGCGCCATGAACGAACGGGTGGATAACCGTGATGCCAGCCTGTATCGCTATGACGGCGACACGCTCGTCACGGCCATCCCGGACATGACCATCACCAACGGACTGGCTTTCTCGCCCGACGGCGCCTGGCTCTATCACACCGATACCCCGACACGGGTGATCCGCCGTCATGCCTTTGACCGGAAGACGGGCGAAATTGACGCTGGCCAGACCTGGATCGACCTCAACCAGCTGGATATCGAGGGCAGCCCGGACGGTGCCGCCGTCGATACCAACGGCGATTACTGGACCGCGCTGTTTGGCGGCGCGGCCGTGGCTCGTTTCGATGCCGACGGCGAACTGGTGGCCCGCTACCCGTTGAACGCTCTGCAACCCACCATGCCGTGTTTCGGCGGCCCCGATCGCCGCACGCTCTATGTGACCACCGCCCGCGAGGCCATGACGGCCGAAGACGTGGCACGCTGGCCCGATTCCGGCGCCCTGCTGTCGATGCCGGTCGAGACGCCGGGCCTGGCGATCACACCGTTCTGCGGAACGAAAGGATAAGACCCCATGACGATTCGCCTGGCCATCGTCGGCCTCGGCAAGATTGCGACCGACCAGCATCTGCCGGCACTGGACGCCAATCGTGATTTCACGCTGGTCGCCACCGTCGACCCGCGTCTGAGCACGGACGTGAATGCCACACCGGCCACGTTCGATAGTCTCGACGCGCTCATTGAGTCCGGTCTCGCGGTCGATGCGATCTCGCTGGCCGTACCGCCGCAGCGACGCCACGGGCTGGCGGCCCGGGCGCTGGCGAACGGCTGGCACGTGATGCTGGAGAAACCCCCGGGCATCACCCTTTCGGAAGTTCACGATCTGCAGGCCCGGGCGCGCACCCACGGCACGACAATCTATGCCAGCTGGCATTCTCGACATGCGCCCGGCGTCGAGGCCGCACGCGACTGGCTCGCCGACAAGCGCATCACCCGAGTGGCCATCGACTGGCGCGAGGATGTCACGGTCTTTCATCCCGGCCAGGCCTGGATCTGGCAGCCCGGCGGCCTCGGCGTCTTCGACCCGGGCATCAACGCGCTGTCGATCGTCACGACGATCCTGCCCGTGCCTTTTTCCCTGCAAAAGGCCCGACTCGATGTGCCGGAGAACTGCGACACGCCGATCGCGGCCGAACTGTCGTTCGTCACCGCCGACGACGCGCCGATGAGCGCGATCATGGATTTCCGGCATACCGGCGAGCCGGCCTGGAACATCCACATCGGCACCGAGGCCGGTGAACTCGTGCTTTCCGAGGGCGGCGCGGTCATGACGATCGACGACGAGACGCGTATCGCCGAGCCCAAGGACGAGTACGCCGGCGTTTATGCACGTTTCGCCCGGCTCATCGGCGACGCCGAGTCCGATGTGGACCTGTCGCCGTTCCAGCATGTGGCGGATGCCTTCCTGCTCGGCGATCGACGACGCGTGGCGGCGTTCCACGAATAGCACCGCCGGGAACCAATCGCCGCCGACGTATTGTCTCGTTGCGCGGCTTGGCCCAGTCTCTTGAAATACGACAACGATCCGCGTCACCGATCCCGGCGGCGCGACTTCCGGGGGAGAGATCGTCATGGCCGAAGATCGCCGTATCACGGCACCGCTGGCACTGAGCGTTTCGCGTCGCGTCTTCGGGCGCACACCCGACGACGAATCGGTCGACTGCTACACGTTGACCAATCGACGCGGCATGACGGTCGATATCCTGACCTACGGCGCCCGTATTCATCGTCTGTGCCTGCCCGACATGCACGGCGAGATCGCCGACGTGGCGCTGGGCTTCGACGATCTGGAGGGCTATACCGGGCCCGATGACGCTTATTTCGGCGCCACCATCGGACGCTTCGCCAATCGCATCGCCGGCGGGCACTTCACGCTCGACGACCAGGCGCATCAGCTCTCGACGAACGAAAACGGCAACACCCTGCACGGCGGCGAGCGGGGTTTCGACAGCCGGGTCTGGGCCGCTGCCCCGCTGGATACCGGCAACGCCGTCGGGGTCGAGCTGACGCTGCTCTCGCCGGCCGGCGAGATGGGATTTCCGGGCACGCTGGCGGTGACGCTGCGGTATACGCTCGACGACGAAAACCGGTTGTCGCTGCATTATTCGGCGGTCTGCGACGCTCCGACCGTCATCAATCTGACCAATCATCTCTATCTGAACCTGGCCGGCGCCACGCACGGCGATATTCTCGATCATGCCGCCCGGCTGAATGCATCACGCTACACGCCGGTCGACGACGCCCTGATCCCGACCGGCCGCATCGCGCCGGTGGCGGGCACCGCACTGGATTTCACGCGCCCGCGTCGCATCGGCCAGGCCATCGCGGACAGGGCCCCGGAACTGGCCGGGACCGGCGGCGGCTACGACTTCAACTGGGTGCTGGATTCGGCCGGTGATATCGGCCGGCTGGCCGCCCGTGTCGCCGATGCCGATTCAGGACGCGCGGTCGAGCTCTATACCTCCGAACCCGGAGTACAGTTCTATACGTCGAACAATCTGAACGGTGAATTCGTGGGCAAGAGCGGCGTCGCCTATCCGCGCTATGCCGGCTTCACTCTCGAAGCCCAACGCTTTCCGGATGCCCCCAATCAGCCCGGCTTTCCGGGCGGCACGGTTCTGCGCCCCGGCGAGAAATACACACAGAACACGACCTACAAGTTCCTGCCGGAACTCACGCCACGCAGCAGCGGCGCGACCCACGTCTACGACGCGCCCTGACCGCCGCACGGCGTGCCCCATGACATGAGCATCGGGCACGCCATCCGCTCAGCTCGCAGCCGCCTTCGCTGATCCGGCGTCGGCGGAAGAGACATCGTCGCTCGAAGCGTCGGTCCCCGAGGACACCGCCATCGCCGCCGACAGGCGACGCAGCCGCAGGGAGTTGGTCAACACGAACACGCTGGAGACGCTCATCGCTCCGGCCGCGATGGCCGGATTGAGCAACCAGCCGGTGAACGGATACAGCGCCCCGGCGGCCAGTGGAATCAGCAGCACGTTATAGCCATAGGCCCAGCCGAAATTCACCCGGATGGTCTGCAGGGTCGATCGTGCGACCGCATGGGCATTGACCACACCGGCCAGATCGGCCCGCATCAATACGACATCGCCGGCCTCGATGGCGATGTCCGTGCCCGACCCGATCGCGATGCCGACGTCGGCCCGGGCCAGCGCCGGTGCATCGTTGATGCCGTCGCCAACGAAGGCGACCTGTTGATCTTCGGTCTGCAGCCGCGCGATTTCGGCGGCCTTGGCATCCGGCATCACGCCGGCGACCACGCGATCGATGCCGAGCCGGCTGGCCACGGCCTTGGCAGTGGCTTCGTTGTCCCCCGTCAGCATGGCGACTTCCAGACCTCGTTCATGCAAGGCCTCGATCATGGCAGCGGCTTCGGCCCGCTCCGAATCGGCCACCGCGGCCAGCCCGGCGAGTTGGTCGTCGATGGCGATGAACAACGGCGTGCGCGCCTGTTCGGCCTCGGATTCACCGTCGGCCGCGGCATCGCCCAGCGCAACCCCGCGTTCGGTCATGAAAGCGGCCGAACCGATCACCACCGTCTGCCCCTCGACCACGGCCTTCACGCCCTGCCCGGCATGCACCTTGAAGTCGGATACCGCGGGGATCTCAAGCCCCTGGGCACGCGCCGCGGTCACGATCGCCGCCGCCACCGGGTGCTCGCTGGCCGCTTCCACAGCCGCAGCATATGCCAGAGTCCGGGATTTCGAATAGCTGCCCACTGCGACCAGCGACGTCAGTTTCGGCTGGCCTTCGGTCAACGTGCCGGTCTTGTCGAAGACCGCGGTGTCGATACCCGCGAGCTGCTCGATGGCTGTACCGCGACGGAACAGGATGCCGAGCGCGGCGGCCCGGCCGGTACCGACCATGATCGCGGTCGGCGTGGCCAGCCCCATGGCACAGGGGCAGGCGATCAACAACACCGATACCGCGGCGACGAAGGCATACGAGATCGCCGGCGACGGGCCGAAGACGAGCCAGCCGAGGAACGTGGCGACCGACAGGGCCATGACGATCGGTACGAACACGCCGGCAATACGATCGGCCACCGCCTGGATCGCGGGTTTTTCCGCCTGCGCGTCCTCGACCATCCGGATGATCCGGGCGAGCGTGGTGTCCTCGCCCACGCGCGAGGCCTCGATCTCGAGACTGCCGCGCTGGTTGACGGTGCCGCCGATGAGTTCATCGTCGACGCACTTGGCGACCGCGACCGGTTCCCCCGAGATCATCGATTCATCGACATAGGATTCCCCGGCCGTGACGAGACCGTCCACCGGCACCCGTTCACCGGGCCGCACCTGGACCCGGTCGCCGGCCGCGACCTCGGCGATATCGACTTCGACCCAATCATTGTCCCGACGCACCCGCGCGGTCGACGCCTTGAGCTGCATCAGCCCACGCACGGCCTGCGAGGTTCGGCCCTTGGCCAGGGCTTCCAGCCAGCGCCCGAGCAGGATGAGCGTCACGATCATGGCAGCGGCATCGAAATAGGTATGCGCGGCCCCGGCCGGAAACAGCCCCGGCGCCACGAGTGCGACCAGCGAGTAGAAGAACGCGGCGTTCGAGCCGATCAGCACGAGGCTGTTCATGCCGGGCGCCGCATGACGCAGCTCGCCGAAACCGAGCCGATAGAACCGGCGGCCGGCCCAGAACTGGACCGGACACGCCAGGAGCAGCTCGATGACATACCAGCCCGTGGCCGGCAGGACGCTGGCCATGGCCGCACCGATGCCGGGCACCATGCGGGCCATGGCGATCACGAACACCGGCAACGTGAAGACCGCGCCGATGATGAGATCGCGCTTGAGCGTGTCGGCCTCGCTGGGCCCGTCGTCGTCCTCCGGTGCGGTGTCGTCGTCGAGCGCGACCGGCGTATAGCCGGTCTTTTCGACCGCGGCGAACAGCGCGTCGCGATCGACCAGCCCCGGAATATAGACGACTTCGGCGCGCTCGGTCGTCAGATTGACGCGAGCCTCGCGCACGCCGGCCAGACCGGCGAGCTTCTTCTCCACCCGGGCCACACAGGCCCCGCAACTCATGCCCTCGACGCCGAACGTCAAACGCTCGGCAACGGGTGTATAACCGGCCGATTCGACGGCGTCGAAGGCCGCCTCGACGGTCTCGGGACGATCGCACGTCAGACGGGCTCGCTCGGTGCTCAGATTCACCGCGGCATCGACGACGCCGTCGACGCGCGAGAGCTTTTTCTCCACGCGGGATACACAGGCACCGCACATCATGCCGTCGATGCCGAACGTGATTTCGCGGGACTGGGTCTCACCCATGGTCGTTACCTCATTGCCGGATATCCGGCGAGCGCTTGCTCGCCGGCTCAGCGATACTTCAGTACATCCATCAGTTCGGCCACGATCGCGTCATCGTCGCCGCGCTCGTGGGCGGTGACCACGTGATGCTTGAGATGGCCCCGCAGAACCACATCGGACGTCTTGGCGAGCGCGCCCTGCACAGCCTTGATCTGCTTGAGTGCATCGACGCAGTAAACATCGTCGCGTTCGAGCATCCGCAATACGCCGTCCACGTGACCACGGATCGAGCGTAGCCGGGCCAGTGCATCGGCCCGGATGGCCGGGTCGATGGCCAGCGTCTGGCAGCAGTTCTCCGGGTCGTCCGCCATTACGCCACGCTCGCGGTATAGCCTTCGGCTTCCACCGCCGCCACGACCGCCGCCGGCTCCGGGTTGCCCTCGATCTCGGCCACACCGCTGGACAGATCCACATTGATCACCTGGGTCACGCCGTCGACATCGGTCAGCGCCTCGCGTACGGCCGCCACGCAGTGCTGGCAGCTCATACCCTGGATATTCAGTTTCATCGCTTTACTCCTTAGGCACCCCACCTGGGGTGGGGTTCAAATATGACAGGAATGCTAGACCGACCGGTCAACCTCGTCAAACAACCGGACTGTGGGCCTCGCGAGCGGCGGCTAGACTGATGTCATCAAACCGATTCAAGGCGCGCTATGACGCTCTTCGCAGTTTCCTGGTTCTTCATCCTCCTCGGTATCGCCACGGCGCTTGTCATCGCCGTCGATGTCTATCGACACCCCCAGCACATGGGCGTGATGAACATCACCTGGCCGATCACCGGCCTCTATCTCCCCGTTCTGGGTGCGATCGCTTATTGGGTCATGGGCCGACCGGACGGCATGACCGGACACCATCACGAACACACCGGGCACGACCACCACGGCGACGGCTGTGGTCATCACCACGCGCCCAAACCGAAATGGCAGAGCGTGTTCGTCGGCGTGACACACTGCGGCGGCGGCTGCACCATCGGTGACTGCCTGGCCGCACCGATCGTGGCGGCCGCCGGCTTCACGGTGCTCGGCTCGACCCTGCTCGGACATTACGTCGGGGCATTCATCGGCGCTTATATCTTCGGCCTGGCGTTTCAGATTCTGCCGGCCATGCAGATGGGCGAAACGAATCTCTGGAAGGCCTTCGTCAACGCGGTCAAGGCCGATACCGTGTCGCTGATCGCCTTCGAAATCGGCATGTTCGCCTGGCTGGCGATCGCGTTTCTCGGCATTCTCGGACACGAACCCTCGGTTGCCTCGCCGGTCTACTGGTTCCACATGCAGATCGCGATGTTATTCGGCTTCATCACGGCCTATCCAGCGAACTGGTGGCTCATCAACCGCGGCATCAAGCACGGTATGTAACTCAAACAAACCAGAGAACCGACCATGACGCTCACTCCGGAAGTCGCCGCCATCGTCAAGAAGATGCGTTCGGCCGAAATCTCGTTCACCGATCTCGGCCTGGCTGATGCGCGCCAGCTCTATATCGACACGCTGGCCCGCAGCGGCGGCACGCCGGTCGCCATGGCCTCGATCGTGGATGTCGCGCTCGCGCTGCCGGGCCGCACGATTACGGCACGCCGCTATCGGCCCAAGGCACTGGCCGAATCCCCGGCCCCGACACTCGTCTATTTCCACGGCGGCGGCTGGGTGCTGGGAGATCTGGCATCGCACGACCGGATCTGTCGACAGCTCGCCGAACGTGCCGGGTGCCAGCTGATTGCAATCGATTATCGGCTGGCCCCGGAACATTGCCTGCCGGCAGCCAGCGCGGACGCGATCGAGGCTTATGCCCATCTCGTCGAACACGCCGCCGATCACGACATCGACGCCGATCGTCTGGCCGTCGGCGGCGACAGTGCGGGGGGCCATCTGTCGGCCGTGGTGGCCCTGGCCGCACGGGATGCCGGTTGGCCGCTCGCACGACAGGTGTTGATCTATCCCGCCACGGATCTGCGCCCTGCCGCGGCGTATTACCCGTCGCGCGGGCGCAACGGCGACGTGCCGCCGCTGACCGCCGATCTCATGGACTGGTTCGGCCAGCGCAGTGTCGATGCCAACACCGATGCCCTGGATTGGCGCGTCTCGCCGATGCTGGCGGACGCGCTGGCCGGCACCGCCCCGGCACTGGTCATCACCGCCGGCGCCGACGTGCTGATGGACGAAGGCACACTCTATGCCGCCCGGTTGGCCGATGCGGGCGTGGCCGTCGAACATGCCCATTATCCGGGCGTCATTCACGGGTTCATCGAAATGGCGGCCTGGCTGTCGGTGACCGGACAGGCCATGGATCGCATCGCCGACACGCTGCATGCCGTGTTTCACCCCGCACACATGCGCGACTGAGGCGTCTCGGGCCACGGTCGGCGTTCGTTCACGGCATACGATGGAGACGTTGGTAAGCTTTCGTCTTCCGTTCCCGCGAGATCCCTGCATGTCGCCGAATGCCCTGCTCGGCCTGGCCGCCGTCGGCATCCTGTTGCTGTCCGGCTGTGCCTCCGTCCGCCAGACCGACCCTGACGAAACCGCCCGTGAGCAGCTGCTCATCTCCACCGCGGCCGACAGCGCGACCGCGCAGATCGCACCGAATCTGCCGCCGGGCGATACCATCTATGTCGATACCAGCCTGTTCGGCGACACGACCCGGACAGCCAACGACAACTACGCGATCGTGAGCATCAAGACCGCACTGCTGCGTCAGGGCTATAACCTGGTCGATGACCGCAGACGGGCCCGCACGATCGCCATGATCGGCCGCGGCGCCCTGTCGATCGACAAGCGCGACAACCTCATCGGCATTCCCAGTACCGAGATTCCCATCCCGCTGGCCGGGCCGCTGGACACGCCGGAGGTGGCGCTGTGGAAACGTAGCAAGCAGACCGGTGTAGCCAAACTGCAGATCACCTTCTACAACGCCGACAGCGGCACCTTGGAGGGCGCCCCGCCGGCCTATGTCGGCACGGCCTTCGTCAGCCGCTCGTCCGTGCTGTTCGTGGGCCAGACCCGGAGCAATCTGCCGACCGATTCACGCCGTGCCCGAACGCTGGTCGCGCCGGTGGGCGAGACCGCCAACTAGGGCTAGGGCGTGTTGAGGTTTCGTTCGAGTCCGCGCCAAGCGCGCCCTGGAATTGACGATGGGCAGCAAGACGAGGCGGCGCTCGAACGAAACCTCAACAGGCCGTAGAACGATGAACCCGCGCATCGGCCGGCGGCGACGGTCGAACAGGGCATGGGCTGGCATCTCGGCCTCGCGCCGCGCTTTCACACGCTGCTAAGCTCGAACGCGAACGCGAAGACCGAGACGCGCCGTCATGCCGGACCTGCACACCTATCTGCTCTTTGTCGCGACCGCCCTGCTGCTCAACGTTACGCCGGGCGCCGACATGCTGTTCGTGACCACCCAGAGCGCACGTCACGGCCTGAAACACGGCCTGGCGGCCACGGCCGGCATCTTCACCGGCACGCTGTGTCATATCGGTTTCGCGGTGGTCGGGCTCAGTGCCCTTCTGGCGAGCTCGGCGCTCGCCTTCACCGTGGTCAAATGGCTCGGGGCCGCCTATCTGGTCTGGCTCGGCCTGCAGATGTGGCGCTCGGCCGGTTCGGCCGACTCATCGAAAGCCCCGCCGGCGAGCCCGGCAGCCGGCTCGTTATCCCTCTGGTGGCGCGGCACGCTGGTCAACCTGCTCAACCCCAAGGTCGCGTTGTTCTTCGTGGCGTTTCTGCCTCAGTTCGTCGATCCACAGGCCACGCAACACGCGATGGCGCTGCTGCTACTGGGTCTGTCGTTCAACCTGACCGGCACGCTCGTCAACATGGCCGCCGCAGTCCTGGTGCTCGGTGCCGCGCGCCTGCCGGTCACGCGCCGTCTCGGCCGCCTACTCTCGCGCGCGGTCGGCACGGTCTTTGTCGGCCTCGGGGTGAAACTGGCGCTCGCGGATGCCGCCCGACCGTGACGATCCGTGCCGGCATGGGACGCGCCGATGTTCGTCTCGCCGGCCAAGGCCCACGGCGGCGTGTTCGAAAGACCGGCGCGTCGGCCGTCGAGCTGGCCTTTTATCGCGATGTCGCTCCACGACGGGTGGCTTACCGGGTCCGGACACCCAGGCTCCATCACTGTCATGCTGAAACAGGTGAGCTCGAACTCGAATACGTGCCCGGCAAGATCGACCGACAGGCCGATCGACCCGCGATGATCGCGCAACTGGCGCGGCTGCACGACGCGCCGTGTCTGATCGATACGGCCTTCCGAGCCGCGTGGCCGGCCACGCTGACCGCACGCGCCGTCGATCTGTTCAGGCTCAGCCGGCCGGATGCCGCGCGATTGTTCCGTCTGCAGACAGGCGCAGCGTCGCTGTTCGAGGCCCGCGGCATGATCTGTGGCGACAGCAACCCGGGCAACTGGGCCCGCCGGCTCGGGACGGCATCGACGCTGGTCCAGTTCGATTGGGAGCGCGCCGGGTACGGGCATCCGGCCATCGATCTGGCCCCACTGGCTTACGGGCTACCCGATGCGGCCACGACCGATGCGCTGGCCGCGACGTATATCGCCCAGCGTTCTGTCGCCCCCGGAGACGCCGATTGCCTGTCGATACGCATCCGCATCGCCTGTGCCTGGCTGATCTGCGAGGTCATCACGACGCTCGCCGATCGCGACCATGCGCTGTTCGAGCACTATCGCCGGGGCTACGGCCAGCAATTACCGGCATGGCTGGCCGACGTCACCGCCACGCTCGACTGACCGCGGCCTTGTCTACCACTCGGCGAAACTGCCGTCCGCGTGGCGCCAGATCGGGTTGCGCCAGCGATGACCAACCTCGGCGCGTTCGCGCACATAATCCTCGTTGATCTCCACGCCGAGCCCGGGGCCATCGGGAATGGCGACATAGCCATCGTCGTAGGCAAAGACCTCGGGATTGGTGATGTAGTCGAGGATATCGTTGCCCTGGTTGTAGTGGATGCCCAGCGACTGTTCCTGGATGAAGGCGTTGTAACAGACCGCATCCAACTGCAGATTGACGGCGAGCGCGATCGGGCCGAGCGGACAATGCAGGGCGACGGCGACATCGTAGGCCTCGGCCATCGCCGCGATCTTGCGGGTTTCGGTGATGCCGCCGGAATGCGAAGGGTCTGGCTGGATGATGTCGACGTGGCCGCCTTCCAGAATCGGCTTGAAGTCCCAGCGTGAATACAGCCGCTCGCCGAGCGCGATCGGCGTACTCGTCAAGGCCGCGAGTTCCGGCAGCGCTTCGCGATGCTCCGACAACACCGGTTCCTCGACGAACATCAGGCGATAGGGCTCGAGTTCACGCATGAGCACCTTGGCCATCGGCTTGTGCACGCGGCCGTGAAAATCCACGCCGATACCGAAATGCGGACCGACCGCCTCACGAATGGCAGCCACGTTTTCCAGCACGCCATCGACCTTGGCGTGCGTGTCGATGATCTGCATCTCCTCGCTGGCATTCATCTTGATCGCGGTGAAACCCAGCTCGGCGCGTTCCCTGGCCATCGCGGCGGTATCGCCCGGCCGGTCACCGCCGATCCAGGAATAGACCTTGATGGAATCGCGCAGCTTGCCGCCCAGCAATTCATGAACCGGCACGCCGAGTGCCTTGCCCTTGATGTCCCACAGCGCCTGATCGATACCGGCCAGCGCGCTCATGTGGATCGGGCCGCCGCGGTAGAACCCGCCGCGGTAGAGCACGGTCCAGTGATCCTCGATCCGGCGCGGATCGGTGCCGACCAGATAATCGGCCAGCTCGTCGACCATCGCGGCCACGGCGTGCGCCCGGCCCTCGACCACCGGTTCCCCCCAGCCGACGATGCCCTCGTCGGTGGAAATCTTGAGGAAACACCAGCGCGGCGGGACGACGAAGGTTTCGAGTTTCGTGATTTTCATGGACAAATTCGTCCTTCAGGAAGAAACAGTGATGCCCTGCCAGGCATCGGCAAACGCTCGGGCATTGGCGGCCACGGTCTCGGTCGACATACCGGCCTTGTACAGTGCCGACCCCAGGCCGAAACCGCTCGCACCGGCGGCAACGAAGGTCTGCATGTTGTCCGGATTGATGCCGCCCACGGGCATGAGCGGCACCTCGGCCGGCACGACCGCGCGCCAGGCCTTGATCACCGACGGGCCGACCGCTTCGGCCGGAAAGATCTTCAGGGCATGGGCCCCGGCATCCAGGGCAGCGAAGCCTTCGGTCGGCGTGGCCACGCCCGGCGCACTGAACAGGCCGGCCCGGACCGTCGCCTCGATGACCGCGGGCTTGGCGTTGGGCGAGACGATCAGTCGGCCACCGGCCTCGCGCACCGCCCCGACCTGTTCGGGCTGAAGTACCGTGCCGGCACCGACCAGCACATCATCGCCCAGATGCGCGGACAGCAGCCGGATGCTGGTCAGCGGTTCGGGCGAGTTGAGCGGGATTTCGATGGCACGAAAACCGGCGGCCCGCAGGGCATCGCCCACCGGCACGATCTGTTGCGGCGTGATGCCGCGCAGGATGGCGATCAGCGGGAGCGGAGCAAGATAATCGTCGAGCGTCATGAGGGTGTTCCTTGAATCAGATCGGCGGCACGCGCGATGCGCATCAGGCCGTATCGGGCCGCATCGGGTTGATGGGTCGTATCATCGATATCGAAATGGGCGAGCGCGGTCCGATAGCGCGCACAGAGCGTCTCGTCGCCGATGAGACAGAGCGGCGGACGATCGTCGCGGCCGGCGAATACGCTACGCAGCTCCTCACCGATCAGAAGCCCCGACAGATAGGACAACGAGGATGCGGGCTGCAGCTCGCCGGCCAGCAACCGGCTGCGCGCCGAGAACAGCGCCGAGAACCCGCCCGCGACACCGGTATCACGCGCGGTTGTCGCCCCGAGGGCGAACGCCGCCGGGTCGTCGCTCGGCGTCGTATCCTGGGCCGGTCGGCCGAGAATCGAATGCGCGCGCAGGACCGCGAACAGCTCACCGGTCATGAAGGTCTTGAAGCCGACAATCCGGCCCTGTTCGATCTCGACCCATTTACAGTGCGTACCCGGCAACACCAGCCACGCGTGCTCGGCCAGCCCGGGGTCTGCCGCGAGCGCGCCGTGCACCTGGGACTCTTCGCCGCGCATGACATCGGGCAGTCGCGCCGCGTCGGCCGCCTGGTTGACGCCCGGCACGATATGGAGCGTCGTGCCGGCCACGGCCACCGGCGTGAGGCGGCTTGCCAGATCGGCCGGGTCGGCTGGTGTGGTTACATAGGGGGCCTCGACCCAACCGCCCCGGCTGCCGATCATGCCGCAGGCCAGCGCCGGCAGCGCGCCGTGTGCGGCCAGCCAGTCGCCGGCCACGCGGGCGAACACTGCTTCGAAGTCACCATCCGCGATCTGCATGATGCCATCTGCGGTCGCGCGCTCGTCGAGCACGTGCCCGCTCGCGTCGAGCAACCACGCACGCAGCGAAGAGGTTCCCCAGTCGAGGGCGATGAGACAGGCGGTCGAGACGTGATCGGGGGACATGCGTTGGCGTTTCTCGATGGTTGGATGGATACCGGCCGCGTGAGCCCGGCGAACGGGCCGACTCAGAACCGGTAGAAGAAACGGAACCGATTATCGTAGAACGTCGGGGCATTATCGAACGAGACCACACCCAGGACGTTCTCGATGGTCAGGCCGGCGAGTGCGGGGGAAATATCGCCCAGATCCCAGGAGAACCCCGCGTACCAGCCGGTGCTGCGCTGATCGTCTACCGCCTGACCGACGAACGAATCGTTGGATATCGTGCCCTGCCCTGCGTCGAAGTAGTAATCGTAATAATGGCCGCGTCGGGCTTCATATTCGACGTATTTCCCGTAGATGTTCAGATTCGGCGTGGGATCGACCGAGACCGACACCCCGCCCGCCCAGCCGGGGCCACTTTCGGCGATACCGGTGAAACCGTCGGTATACAACACGCCGGACTGGTCGTTGTAAGGATGCAGAATCTGGCCGTCGTTGAAACTGCCCTTGTGGGTCGGTGCGAAATTGCCTACCAGCGCCACATCGAAGAGCCCCGTCTTCAGGCCGAGCTTCAGGCCGTAGATCTCGCCATCGATGCCTTCTTCGATCCGGCTGTCGGCGATATCGTAGGCCTTGACCGCCTGTGCCCGGACATAAGGGTTGATACGCTGTGATCCGAGTTTGAAACCGCTCTGGATATAGCCGAGCTCGCCATAGTCCAGGTTCTCCGTCTCGTCGAAGCCGAAATGATAGTACTGGCCGACCCATTCGTGGTGCCGCGCCTCGAGACGGAAATTGGTACCGGCCGTCCAGAAACCGTCGACGTCGTCCAGATAGCGGTTGGCGCGGATGAAGTGGCGGGCGCTGCCCCGTCGCTCGAAGCGCGTGATCTTGGCCGCGAACAGCTGCCAGTTCGTCGCCCGATCCGGATTCGTACCCAGTTCGAACGGTTGGAACTGGCTGGGTGCGGCGATCTGCTTGATCGTCGATTTGGCGCCGTCGGCATCGGTCGGGCTCGCGGGTGCGGATTGCCGCGTCTGATCATCGCGCCAGCGCTGTGTCAGAGCCAGCGGCTCGACCAGCACGGTCACCCCCTGATAGGCACGCGGCAGAAACGAGAACTGATCGTCGGAGGCGAACGGCAGATTCAGCAGCTGGCGCCCGGCCCGGATCTGCGCGCCCTCGGTGTTGTACTGGACATAGGCCTCGGGCAGGTTCGTGATCGACTCGCCGCAGACCAGATTACAGTTCAGGCGTGTCTGATCGTCGTTGTCGCCGTAGAACGAAGAGGTATAGACGAACTGCGCGCCGAACGACAGGCCGTGCCATTGCCCGGTATCGATATCGATCTGGGCACCGTAGGCGGTGGTCTCGAGATTGTGTTCGTCGTCATCGGTCAGATGAGCGCCGTCGGCGCGCGGGTACGGCAGGTTCGCGTTGTGCCAGCGTCGGAAATCGTAAATGCCGACCCGACCGCTGACCCGGGCATCACGCAGGATTGCCGAGAACGCGGCCTCGTCGGCCGCGGTTTCGGTCGTTGCCGCGTGGCCGGTCACCGACCAAAAAATACCGGTCGACAGAGCCAGACCGGTCGCGGCCATGAGCCCGCCGAATGTTCTGGTGTGCGTGGTTGGTCTCGTCATGTCTCAAACTCCTCCCTTGATCCCGCCTCGTTTTTTTCAGGCCGAGCGCCGCCCTCGGGCGATAGCCCGCTTTTTTAGCGACCGTGGTGGCTGTGTTGGCGCCGGATGCGCCTAGTCGTGGTAGATCTGGCTCCGGCCGCCGTCCATGGTCAGATCCGTGGCGTTGATGAAGCGCGCTTCATCGCTGGCCAGAAACAGCGCGGCATAGGCCACTTCCGAGGCCTCGCCCAGACGTTTGCAGGGCAGGATCTCGCGCTGGCGGGCCCGCTCGGCCTCCGGGTCGGCCAGACTCGCCAACCAGGCCTCGGCCGCCGGTGTGCGGATCAGGCCCGGCGATATCGAATTCACGCGGATGCCCTCGGCAGCGTATTGCACGCCAAGCGACCGGGTCAGGCCGATCAGGCCATGCTTGGCCACCGGATACGGAAACGCCCCGGGAATGATCCTGTGGCCGTGAACCGAGGCGATGTTGACGATATGGCCGTAGCCGGCCTTTCGCATCGCCGGCAGCACGGCCTGAATCGCATGCCAGGCCCCTTCGAGATTCACCGCCAGACATCGTCGCCAGTCCGCCGCACTCAGCTCGGTCGGCTCGGCGAAAACGTTGACCCCGGCACCGTTGATCAGAATATCGAGCCGGCCGAAGTGTGCTTGGGCCTCGGCCACGACCGCGGCGATACGTTCGGCGTCCGTGACATCGGCTGCCCAGACGCGGGCCCGATCCGGATGCGCCGCGTTCAGGCGCGCCGCGACCTCGCCAGCCCCCGCCTCGTTGCGGTCGACCAGCGCCACACGGGCGCCCTCGGCTACGAAACGGTCGGCGATCGCGGCCCCGATGCCGCTCGCCGCCCCGGTGATCAGAGCCGTCTTGTCATGCAATCGATCGGTCATGTCGCACTCGTTTCCTCGGGCTCGCGGACGAGCCAGTCAGTGAAGGTCCAGACCTGCCCGGCGTGTTCGACCTCGATGAGCGGCCAGTCGCCGGTGCGGGTCAGCCATTCAACGCCGTCTCCGGTCAGAAGCGCGGTGTCCTCGTTCTTGCTGCCGGGTAACGTCGGGTTGAAGGCAAAGGCCTGATCGGCGACCACATGGCCGGCGACGCCGGGCGCCAGAATCCGGTCTCGACAGCCATAGCCGGCCGGACCGCCCTGATGATGACGCTGCCAGCCCTCGGGCACGCCGACCGCGGCATAAGCTGCCGTGATGGTGTCGAACACCTCGGCCAACGGCATACCGACGCGCAGGCAGGCGAGCGTGCGGGCGTGGATACCGGCCAGTTGTTGCAGCCGCTCACGAGCCGCCGTGTCGGGAGAGCCGAAATGCACGAGCCGCGTCAGACTGACGTTCAGACCGTCGCGCGCGGCCCCCACGGTGATCAGCGCCCGGCGCTGCAGGCGGCGCTCGGTGGGAATCGGGTGTGGAAAGGCATCGATCCGGTCATCAAAGGCCACCAGCGTACAGACGGGCCGAATGCCCACGGCGAGACAGTCATGCAGGATCTCGGCCTCGACTTCGCGCTCGGTCATGCCGATGCGAAGACGTCGCGCCACGGCTTCGACACGCGTCGCCGTCGCCCGGCCAAGCTCGGCGAATCGTCGGCATTCCGCGGCATTCAGGTCGAAGCGCTGTTCGATGAGCCAGTCGCCGACATCCGCCGCCCCCGGCCACGACACATCGCTGGCAAGCGCCACCTCGCCGATCGCCTGGCGCAGCACCCCCGCTTCGTCGCCGAACCAGGGATAGGTCAACGGCTCGAGGGCGAACGGGCACGGCTCTTCGGTCATCAGCCGGTCGATCTCGTTGCTCGGAGCCACCAGCAAGACGCGGGCGGGCGTGATGACCAGACTGGCCACGCCCACCTCGGCCCGTTCGACGACGTGGTAGGTCGCGCCCTCGGTCAGCCAGGCCACGTTGTCGCGATGGACCAGACGCAGCGCTTCGATACCGCGGGCGGCCATGGCCTCACGCAGGCGCGTCAAACGTTCACTCATGTCTTGCCTCGTTCGCCATCGGCCATCATGAGATCAGCAGCACGATCGGCCACCGCCATCACGGCAGCATTGGTATTGCCGCGGATGATGTTCGGCATCATCGAGGCATCGATCACGCGCAGCCCGGCGACACCACGAACCTTGAGATCGGGGCTGAGCACCGCCATCGGATCATCGTCGCAGCCGATACGACAGGTGCCGACCGGGTGATAACCGGTCTTGACCGTGCGGCGGCAGTGTTCGGCGATCGCCTCGTCGGAGGTGACATCAGGCCCCGGAAAGATTTCGCGCTCGACCAGCGACCGGATCGGCTCGTGCGAGAGCACCTTGCGGGCCATACGGAACGCCGTGATCGTGCGTTCGAGATCGACCGACTCGGCATAGATCCGGGTATCGACGACCGGATCATCCGCCGGGTCGGCCGAGCGCAGGCGCACCGAGCCGCGTGAGGCCGGGCGCAGCAACAGCGAATTGATCGTCACGCCCGGCCCCGGGTCGGTACCCGTGACGTCCCGGTCGAGATAGACCGTCGGCACACAGAACATCTGGATGGACGCCGGGCCGTCGGCCGCGTCGCGCTCGGGATCGACGAACGCACAGGTCTCGACGCCGGTCGTCGTCACCGGCCCACTACGAAACAACAGATACTGGAGCCCGGCCTTGATCATGGGCCAGCCGCGGTCCTGACCGTAATAGCCGTAGGATCCGCGCGTCGTGGCCACGACCGGCACTTCGTAGTGATCCTGCAGATTGCCGCCGACGCCCGGCGCATCGACGCGAACATCGATGCCGTGCCGCGCCAGCTCATCGGCCGGCCCGATGCCCGAGAGCATGAGCAGCTTGGGCGTCTGGTAGGCGCCGGCGGCCAACACCACCTCGCGCGCCGCGCGAAACTCGGCCTTGTACCCATCCTTGTCTGTCGTATGAACACCGCAGACGCACCCGTTTTCGATGATCAGCGACGTCACCCGGATATCCGTCTTGATCGTCAGGCGCGGATCGCTGACCAGCGGCGCGATGAAGGCATCGTAGGCGCTGCAACGACGACGCGTGCGCCAGTCGATGGTGTGTTGCATGAAACCGACGCCGGCCGGCCGGCCGTTGTTGAAATCCGGCGCGTAGGCCAGCCCCATCCCCTGGAGTGTCTTCACGTAGGCCCGGCTCATCGGGCTGAAATGCCCGAGATGCGAGATCTTGAGCGACCCGGCCGTGCCGTGGTGCGGCGCCCCGAGATGATCGTTGTCTTCCTGCCGAGTGAAATACGGCAGCAGCGTGTCGAAGGACCAGTCCACGCCGTCGCTGTGCGCGTTCCAGTCCGCGTAATCGGCCCGATCGCCGCGCATGTAGACCATGGCGTTGACGGTACTGCCACCGCCCAGTACCCGGGCCTGTGGCACGACCGGGCCGCGTCCGGCCAGCGCCTCCTGGCCCTCGGTCTGATGCATCGTCAGATACGTATCCTTGGCCAGGAACTTCATATAGCCCGCCGGCATGGCCATGATCGGATTCGACTTCGCCGGCCCGGCCTCGAGGATCAGTACCCGCGCATCGGCCTCGCGCACAAGCCGGGCCGCTGCCACACAGGCCGAGCTGCCGCCGCCGACCACGACATAATCATAGTGTTCGGCCATCACAACGCTCCTTCGTCGGTTTCGCGATTCCCGGTCGCCGACGGCCAGCGATGACGCTCGCCCGGGTCGGCCGGTGTGATGAGAAAGAACCAGGACAACGCCGCGCTGAGCACATACAGCCCGGCATAGATCCATACCACGCCGGTCATGCCCATGCCGGCATTGAGCAGGCGATACAGCACCGGGCCGATGAAGGTCGAGACGCCGGCGGCCAGGCAGTAGATGGCCAGCGCGTTGCCTTTATCCTCGCGCGGGCACAGCGCCCCGATAAGCGCGGCGGCCGGCACGTACCCACACAGCGTGATGCCGTACAGGCAGGCAAAGACCAGCGATAGCACATAGTTGCCCCCGCTCCACTGCGGCACGAAATACATCAGCAACATGCTGACCGCCGACCCCAGACCGCCGACGAACGTCAGGATCTTGCGCCAACCCAGCGTATCGCTGAGGCGGCCGACGATCGGATTGAAGCTCATGCCGACCAGGCCCATGATCGTGATCAGTGTCAGGTAGCCGGATTGCGAAAAGCCCATCTGCCCGGTGAAAAACCCGGGCAGGAAGATGAAGAATCCGAAATACGGCGTCGTATTGATGATGCGCACGATACCGGCGACGGCCACACGCGGACGGCGCCCGAGGATATCGATACCGCTGGCCAGGATACGGGCCGTGCTCTGCTCCCGCCGCGTGTCCTCGTCGAGGAGCGAAGTGAACCCGGTGCGTTCACGTACCGCGACCAGGCCGATCAGCGCGCCGAGCGCGACCAGGCCGAGCGACAGCCAGAACGTGGCGTATTCGCCGATCAGCGGGATCGAGCCGATCGCCACGGCCGAGCCCAGGGTCGGCAGGCCACCGGTGAAGACCAGCCAGAACCAGCCGGTCGCCGAGCCGCGCTGATCGGCCGGCGTCGCGGCTTGAATCCATACCAGAAAGGCATAGGCGAACATCGGATAGGCGATGCCGCGAATGCCGTAGGTGACAAGGCTCAGCTCGAAACTCTCGGCCGGCATCGCCAGGGCGAGAAACAACACTTCGAAGATCATCCAGATCGCTGCCCCGAGCATCATCACCCGACGCGGGCCATAGAGCGTGGACAAGGCACCGGCCAGCCACGACCCCAGCGTGACCGTGATGCCGTAGAAACTGATGATCGTGGCCGCACTGTCGAGCGTGAACCCGTGATGGGCCAGATACGGCGCCAGATAATTGGACTCGACGCCGTCGCCGATCATGAAGATCAGCACCGCGATGTAACCCCAGAACAGGGCCGGCGGCATACCCAGGCGATTCAGCCAGTCGCCGAAACCGGCGCGGCGCGGTGCTGTATCCATCAAACGACTCCTCGAACAGCATGCTGAACCCGAAGGGCGTCCAGCAGAAAACACATTTCGGTATTACAATAAATACGAACCTGTATTACAGGTATTCGACGATGGGCGAATACCGTATACGCTGTTGAAGTCGCCATCGCGCAACATGGAGCGAAACGAATGAAAGCGGAGTCTCTGCTCGAGGCCCTGGGGTGCCGGATCGCGGCCGGTGAACTGACCGACGAACTGCCCAGCGAAAACGCCCTGGCACAGCGGTACGACGTCTCGCGCACCACCGTGCGCGCGGCCCTGCAGGGGCTTGTTGCACGCGGGCTCGTCGAGATCCGCCCGGCTTCGGGCGCGCGGGTCTGCGATCACGAACAGTGGGACTGGCTGGATGAAGCGGTGTTGCGCTGGGTTTGCGACAGCGGCAATCGACACATGATCCATCAGGCCGGCTTCGATGCCCGCCTGCTCGTCGAACCGTCGATCGCCGGGCTCGCCGCCCGTCACGCCAGCGCAGCCGATCTCGCCGAGATGGATCAGGCGCTAAAGATCATGGACAGCCATCATCAGGATGCCCCGGCCTTCCATCTGGCCGATACGGCCTTTCACGGTGCCATGGCGCGGGCCAGCCACAACCCGATCCTCTGTCGGCTGAGCCGAGCGCTGGAATCGGTACAGCGCACCCTGTTCGAGCATTCCTATCGACAGGACGAATCAGAGATCCGGCTGACCGTATCCCTGCATCGACAGCTGCTGGAATCCATCCGGCTACGCCAGCCGGATCAGGCCGAAGCCCTGGCGCGCGAACTCATCGAGACCTGTCATCGCCGTCTCGACGAGCCCCTGGCCGCAGACGACACGAATTAGGGAACCTCTGATCTATTCATCCACGGTCGCGCCGGTGTCTTCTGCGCGCGTCTGACAAGACGCCGCGAGCGCCGTTTGCTGAATGCAAATGAGCGAGCGGCAACGCCGCTCAGGCGCGCGCAAAAGCCCGGCCGCCAAGCGGTTTGGCCCAAAAGGCCGCGCTACGGCGTTGCATGGCTGGATCATAGAGTGGCTATGACGCGGCGCCATGCGCCTTGTATCGTGGCCTTTGGCGACTCAAACGCGACCGTGGATGAATAGATCAGAGGTTCCTTAGACCGTGTCGTCTTGAGATAAGGCGTTGCCCCGATGGCCCAGTCGCGGCGAGACAGGGCATCGCGAGTACGGCACGGCCATGCCACGTCAGCGCGCGATCACGCTCGATTGACACCGCTTGGCCGCTGGCCAGGCCGTCGAGGTGTCCCAGCCGGCAGTGCCAGCCGGCGTTGCGGCAGGCCCGACCCGTCGGGCCTGCCGGGCCGGGCTACTCGCCGCGCGGGTAGCGCTGGGCCTCTTCGACCTCGTTGAGATCCATGTGGTTGCGCATGTAGCGCTCGGAAGCATCCTGCAACGGCTGATGGTCCCACGGGTAATAATGCCCGTTGCGCAGCGCTTCGTAGACGATCAGCCGTTGGGCTTGCGATTCGCGCACATCGGCATCGAAGGCATCCATGTCCCAGCGCTGGCGCATCTTGCCTTCGTATTCGGCCAGTACCTCGGCATGGTCCGGATCCGTCGCCAGGTTGTGTTTTTCCTGTGGGTCGGCTTCCAGGTCGAATAGCTGGGGCGGGTCGATCTCGCAGTGGTTGAACTTCCACTTGCCTTCCCGGATCGTCACCAGCGGCGCGTAGCTCCCCTCGGCGGCGTATTCCATGTACACGGGAGTCTCACGGGTGCCACCGCGGGCCAGCGGCAGCAGCGATTCGCCATCGGTGTAGGGCGCGATCGACGACAGATCGATCCCGACGATATCGGCCAGCGTGGCGTTGATATCGATCGTGGAGACCGGCGCATCGACGTTGCGCGCTTCCAGGCCCGGCGCGGCCAGCATCAACGGCACGCGTGCACTGCCTTCGTACGGGCTCATCTTGAACCACAGGCCCTTCTCACCAATCATGTCGCCGTGGTCGGAGCAGACCACGATGATCGTGTTGTCGAGCATGCGGGTGCGCTCGAGTACATCCAGAATCCCGCCGATCTTGTCGTCGATGTACGAGATGTTGGCGAAATAGCCCTGTCGTGCGCGGCGTACGTCCTCGGGCTGAATATCGAATTTCGTGTAATCGTTGGCTTCGAAGATGCGCTGCGAATGCGGATCGAGCGCATCGAACGGCACCGCGCCCTCCGTCGGCTCGAGCTGATCACAGTCTTCGTAGAGATCCCAGAATTTCCGACGCGCCACATAGGGATCGTGCGGGTGCGTGAAACTCACGCACAGCGCCCACGGGCGTTCGTCGTGGCCGCGCGACAGATCGAACAGCTTCTGTTCGGCATGGAAGGCGACTTCGTCGTCGTATTCCATCTGGTTGGAAATCTCGGCCACCCCGGCGCCGGTCACCGAGCCCAGATTGTGATACCACCAGTCGATGCGCTCACCGGGCTTGGTGTAGTCCGGCGTCCAGCCGAAATCGGCGGGATAGACATCGGTGGTCAGCCGGGTCTCGAAACCATGGAGCTGATCGGGGCCGACGAAGTGCATCTTGCCCGACAGGCAGGTCTCGTAGCCGGCGCGGCGCAGATGATGTGCCCAGGTCGGAATCGACGATGCGAATTCGGCGGCATTGTCGTAGACCCCGGTACGGCTCGGCAGCTGGCTGGACATGAACGCGGCACGGCCGGGCGCACACAGATAACTGGGCGTATAGGCATTGTTGAAGTTCACCGCGCGGGCAGCGAGCTTCTTCAGATGGGGCGCATGCAGGAAATCCGCGGGTCCGTTCTCGAACAGTGTGCCGTTGAGCTGATCCGCCATCAGCACAAGCACATTCGGTTTATCAGCCATGTCGTCTCGTCGTCTTGAGGAAAGAACGCTCCTGATCATGCGTGGATCGACGCCTCTTCCACAAGCCGTGGGAACGCACACCGCGACTGCCCCGCGCCCGGAAGCGCGCTCAAGGCGCGGTGGTATCGACCGCCCCGCCGTAGCCGGCGCGGCGCGTCATCAGCCGCGCCAGTGGCGGCCCGATACACATCACGACCAGAAAGCGCGCCAGCTGCATCGCCACCACATAGGCAACGTCCACGTGCGTCCCGTTGGCGATGATCGCGATCGAATCCGCGCCGCCCGGGCTGGTGGCCAGATAGGCCGTCAACGGATCGATACCCGCCAGTTCGACCATGGCCATCGCCAGTCCGCCGCAGGCAGCGACGAGTACCACCAACGAGACGAGCACCGAGGGCAGCGCGCGTACTACGTGGCCCAGCGTATCGCGCGTGAAACGCGAGCCGATCGCCCACCCGACGACGATGAAGTTCACTGCCAAAAGCGGCTCGGGCAGCGTGATCGCCAGGCCGGCGCCGTTCTGTGCCAGCGCGCCGAGGATCATCGCCAGAATCAGACCGCCGGCCGGCACGCGCCAGACTCGCCCGAGTCCGAAGGCCACCGCGATGAGCCCCAGTGTCGCCGCAAACAGCGTGGGCGTACCACCGCCCAGCCAGGCGATACCGTGCGAGGCGACCGGTGCCTGCCCGACCGAGGCACCGACCACCGAGGCTAACGTGGCCACGACGACCACGCGCAAATACTGCATGAAGGCCACGAGTCGTTCGTCGGCGCCGTAATCGCCGGCCATCACGGTCATCGCCACCGCGGCCCCCGGCGCCATGCCCCAGATCGCCGTGGGCCCCGGCAGCAGCTGCCAGCGCGTCAACACCCAACCGATGGACAGACTGATGGCGATTACCGAGAACACGCCCGCGGCGAACACCGGCCAGTCGCGACCGATCTCAGCCAGAATCGGCCAGGTAATGGTGCGCGCGATCATGACACCGATGACCGCCTGTGCCAGCTGAAAGACGACCGGCGCAATGGTGACACCACGACCGCTGACCGCCATCCCGATGGCCGCGGCCATGCCGCCCAGCAGAAAACCAGCCGGCAGGCCCGCCGTCTCCAACAACCCGCCGAGCAGCACGGACGAGACGACCAGCATGGCCCAGCGCATGCCGGCAGCGGCCGCGGACGAATCGCGCCGGCTAGCGCGCACGACGAGCCGCCGCATCGAACACCGAGCCTGAACACAAGCTCCTGTTTTCAAGAAACTTAGACGACATACAGCTCGTCATGGCAGTAGAGATCGCGACATCCAAGACGCGATCCTGAACCCCGCGGTGTACTGCGGCAATCGCTCCCGCTTCGGTTCGTCAGCCCTGAAACGCCCCCGGCACGGCAATGACATGCCCATCGATAACGGCTTACCAACGCGGCCGCCGGCCGACCCCGACCGACAGACGACGCATTGCGCACATTAAAATGCGTTTCCTGCACATCAAGAATCCTCGAATAGCGGCACTCTGATGGCATGTTTCGTCCAGGCCATTCCATGAATACCGATGTCATTCTCACCTGTGCCGTGACCGGCGCTGGCGATACGCCGGCCAAGAACGCCCACGTGCCCGTTTCGCCCGCTGCGATCGCCGCCGACTGCATCGCAGCCGCCCGCGCCGGTGCCGCAATCGCGCACGTGCATGTCCGCGACCCCGAGACCGGCGCCCACAGCCACGAGACCGATCATTTCCGCGAGATCGTGGATCGCGTGCGCGATTCGGATACCGATGTGGTGCTCAACTTCACCGCCGGCGGCGGCGGCGATCTGTTTCCCGAACTGGTCGGCACCAACGGCCCGGATCGCCAGATCCGGGCTGCCGCCGGCTCGGATCTGCAGAGCCCGTCCGAGCGCCACGCCCCGATCGGCGCCCTGCTGCCGGAAATCTGCACGCTCGACTGCGGCAGTCTCAACTTCGGCGACATGGTCTATCTGAACGCCGCCGACTGGCTGCGCGAACACGCTGCCCTCGTCCAGGCCGCCGGCGTGAAGCCGGAACTGGAATGCTTCGACCTGGGCCATGTCTGGTTCGCCCGCCAGCTGATCGACGAGGGACTGATCGACGCCGACCCGTTGTTTCAGCTGTGCCTGGGGATCCCCTGGGGCGCCGAGGCCGACCCGCAGACCATGCTCGCCATGCGCGACAAGCTGCCGGCGAATGCGCACTGGGCTGCCTTCGGCATCGGCCGCATGCAGATGCCCATGGTCGCCCAGGCGATGATCGCCGGCGGGCATTGCCGCGTCGGCCTGGAGGACAATCTCTATCTGTCGAAGGGCATCAAGGCCGATAACACCGGCCTGGTGGACAAGGCGCGTCACGTTATCGAAGCCCTTGGTGGCAATGTCATGAGTCCGCAGGCCACACGCGATCATCTGGCCCTGCGCGGTGCCCGCACCGGGAGCGCGGCATGAACGCAGCAGTGGACAATCAGGACGACAAGACAACGATCGTGCCGAAGCGCATCGCGATCGTCGGCTCGGGCGTGATCGGCTGCGGCTGGGCGGTACGCGCACTGGCTGCCGGTGCTGAAGTCGTCGCCTACGATACCGACGTCGAAACCGCACGGCAGCGTCTCGCCCGGATGATCGACACCGCCTGGCCGTCGCTCGAAAAACGTGGCCTGGCGGCCAACGCCGATCGCAACAACTGGCGCGTGACCGACGATCTCGAGGCTGCGGTCGCCGATGCCGATCTGGTGCAGGAAAACGTGCCGGAACGGCTCGAACTCAAGCAGACTGTGCTGTCGGCCATCGACGGCGCGACCGCCCCGGACACGCTGATCGGCTCGTCCACGTCCGGCATCAAGCCGAGCGAGCTCGCCGCCGGTTGTGGCCATGCGCCCGCCCGCGTCGTGGTTGGGCATCCCTTCAACCCGGTCTATCTGCTGCCGCTCGTCGAAATCGTCGGCAGCAGTGCCACCACGCCAGCGGTAATCGATCAGGCCGGCGCGCTGTATCGCGGGTTGGGCATGCGCCCGCTCGTCGTACAGCGCGAGATCGAGGGCCATATCGCCGATCGCCTCATGGAAGCGCTCTGGCGAGAAGCCCTGCATCTCGTCAACGATGGCGTCGCGACGACCGAGGAGATCGACGCCGCCGTGGTCTACGGCGCCGGACTGCGCTGGTCGCTGATGGGAACGTGCCTGACGTTCCATCTCGCCGGCGGCGAGGCCGGCATGCGTCATATGCTCGAACAGTTCGGCCCGGCTCTGAAACTCCCCTGGACGAAACTCGAAGCGCCGGAACTGACCGAGACACTCATCGACCGCGTTGTCGAAGGCACAGCCCATCAGGCCGCCGGCCGCTCGGTGGCCGAACTCGAAGCACGCCGCGATGCCTTTCTGACCGAGTTACTCTCGGTCGTCGAGAAATACTGGCCGGAAGCCGAAGGCCTGGCCGACCGGATCTAGAGCCTGTTGATGTTTCGTGCGAGTCCGCGCCAAGTGCGCCCTGAAATTGACGATGGGCGGCAAGACGAGGCATAGCACGCATAGCGTGTCATTCTGCGCCAGCGTGCTAGAACGCTGGATTGCCGTCGTGTTTTTGATTTGGGGGGCACTTGTCCCTTCGGGTTGGGCCGCCCATGAAAAATCGACGATGGGCGCCCTGCGGCGTTGCGGGCCTTGATCGTGGCACGCCACGATCGGCGACTCGCGCCTTACCGGACACGCTGCGGTCTCTCGACGAAAAGGCGCTCGAACGAAACCTCAACAGGCCCCAGGACACGTCGTCAACGCCGGATCGCCGCTCACCCACGACCCGGTGGGCCAGGACAAAGCCTCGAGACCCGCCGCCGAATCATGAGTCGAACGTCTTCAACGCGTCAGGAATCCCCCATGGACGATCTCATTCTGGAAATTCGCGTGGCCACGGCCTGGGTCGATTACAACGGCCACATGAACGATGCCGAATATGCGCGCGTGTTCTCGCTGGCCGTCGATGCCTTCTGGGAAGCCATCGGGCTCGATGAAGCCGCCCGTGACGCGACCGGCGTGACGACCTTCACTCTCGAAGCCCATATCTGCTATCTCGCGGAATGCCTCGAGGGCCAGGCGCTATCGGTCCGGGTGGCCGTGCTCGATCGGGATGCCAAGCGTTTCCATCTCTTGTTCAGCCTTTACCGGCCCGACGACACGCTTGCGGCGACCGGCGAACAGATGCTCATGGCCATTGATCGAACGACCCATCGCGCCACGACATTTCCCGAAACCGTCATGCAGACGGCCGACCGGTATCCGGTACGCGATCCAGCGGACTGGCCTGCGCAGGTCGGACGGGTGATCGGGATTCGGCGCCAGGCGTAAACGCGAGGCGGATGCCCTGTCGACCAATCCGGTCGACAGATTACGCCCTGATTTCGCGTTGCAGCGCGACACCGAACCCCGAAACAGCGCTTGCGCACGACGACTCGAATGCCGGCATATCAGGACAAGATCACCACCCCTGCGCCCCGCGCCGCAACCACTCGTGCACGAACGCCAGCTTGGAATGCACGATCGGCGTCAGCACGAACGGATAAAGATCGGCCAGCCCCATGGCGCGATTGACATGGTTGATACCCATGGCCAATGCGGCGCCCACGTGGATCAGTCGCGCGGTATCAGTCTCGGCATAGGGATTGAAACGGGCATCCGGCAGATGGGGCGACGTGAGCCCGGCCGCCACGAAGCTGTCCGTGATATCGGTCAGGTGCAACAGATGCGAGCTGGTCTCGGCCCAGTCCTCGTGCGGATGCGCCGAGGCATAACTGGAGATGAAACGTGTGTGCCAGTCGGCCGGCGGCCCATTCTGATAATGCCGCTGCAGTGCATCGCCGTAATCGGCGCGCTCGTCGCCGAACATGTCGCGAAACGCGTCGAGGAAATCCTGGCGCAACGATAGTCGCCACCAGAGCATATGCGAGATTTCATGACGCATGTGGCCGATCATGGTGCGATACGGTTCACCCAGCGCTTCGCGTCGCTCGGTCCGCACGACGGGATCGGCCTCGGACACACTGATCGTCACGATCCCGTCGCCGTGGCCCATCGGCGCCGGCTGATCGTTGGCTTCGGCGAGCATGTGGAACGTCGGCCGTGTCCCCGGATCTTCGGGGCGAAACCACTGCCAGCGCCCGAGATTGTCCAACACCCAACGCTTGGCAAGCTCTGTCTCCGCCCAGTCCGGAATCGCGTTTTCGAGCGCGGGGTCCGGCGCGAGCGCGGTCATCGCACAGGACCGACAGAACGCGCCCGGCGACGGCGCGATCCAATTGCAGCCTATACGCTCGCGATTGGCACAGAACGGCGGCGTCGGGATGAACGCTCGCGCCTGCGGGTCATAGGCGACCGGCGTACCCTCGGCCGTCGTGAGATTGTCGAAATACAGGGGACCGGCGCCGACCGGATTGTCGAAGACATGCATGGAACGGCTCGAAAGCGATGTAGATCCAGCAGATGACTGTACGTGTCGCCACGCCCGATATCGACACGCATATTCCCGCGGTATCACACATCGGCATCGGAATCGGTGCGTCTTGCGGAAAACAAAGCGGCCCGATCAGGATTCGATCTACGCCGACCTCCGACGCCGACAGGCCGAGGGCGAGACACCGAACCGCTGTCGGAATGCCCGCGAGAACGCGGTCGCCGACGCAAAACCGGCTGCAATCGCGATCTCGGCGAGCGGCCGATCGGTGGCCTCGATCAACGCCTGGGCGTGGCCGAGCCGCAGCTCGCGATACCAGGCGCCCGGTGTGGTCTGCAGTGCGGTCTCGAAAAGCCGCTGCAACTGACGCGGCGAACGCCCGACTCGTTCGGCGATATCGGCCAGCGACAGCGGTGGCTCCCGATGGGTTTCCATCAGCGCGATCGCACGCACCAGCGCCGGATTGTGGACGCCGAGCCGCTTGACGATCGATAACCGCTGCCGCGATGCCGGGTCGCGAAAACGGTCGTGGATGAGCTGTTCGGCCACCGCGTCGGCCAATGCCGGGCCGAACGCGGTATGCAGTTCGGCCAGCGCCATATCGGTCGCGGCCATACCGCCGGCACAGGAAAAACGCCGCGGCGCGAGTTCATAGAGCGATTCGACCGCCTCGACCTGCGGAAAGCGCTCACGGAAAGCCGGCAGGCTTTCCCAGTGCAGGGTCACGCGGTGTCCGTTGAGCAGGCCGGCCTCGGCCAGCGCATAGCAGCCCGTATCGATCCCGCCGAGCACGGCACCTGCCGTGTCCATCGCGCGCAGATGCTTCTGGGCGGCCTCATCCAGCCCCCGGCCGTCGAGAAACCCACTACAGACCGCCAATCGGGTCGTGACGGAGACATCGGTCAGCCCGGCATCGGCCAGTATCCGCATATCGTTGGACGCACGCACGGGCGCCCCGGTCGCACTGACGAGCTGCCAACGAAACCGGGGCGCCCCGAGTATGCGATTGGCGATACGCAGCGGCTCGGTCGCCGCCACGAACGCCATCATGGAAAAGCCGTCGACAAGCAGATACGCCGTGCGTTCGGTCGTCGCGGCATCCGTCATCGACGGGCTATGTCCCGGTCCCGGTGGTATCGGCTGCGCTGCCCATGCGGCCCCGGGCCAGTTCGTGGGCCAGGTCGTCGCGGTGATAGACACGGCGCAACGCGGTTTCGATGAAGGCCGTATCCACGGCCACGGCACGGTTGTTCGAGTCGTCGAAGACGAAATTCCCGCCCAGGCTGTGAATGTTGCCATCGAAGATCAGGCCGACCGCATGGCCGTCCTTGTCGATGACCGGGCTACCGGAATTGCCGCCGATGATGTCGTTGTCGGTGACGAAATTGACCGGCGTATCACCATCCAGCTTGTCACGGGCGGCAACCCAGCGCGGCGGCAACTGGTACGGATCCGCGCCGGTCGCACGCGCATAGAGACCGGCGATATGGGTGAACGGCGCCACCGGCTCGCCGTTTTCCTGCCAGCCTTTGACCTGGCCATAGGTCAGTCGCATCGTGAAGGTGGCATCCGGATAGCCGGTGGCGCCGTCGCGCGCAAAGCGGGCCTTGGCGATGGCGGTCTCGGCGGCATCGGTCGGTGCCTCGACCTCATCTTCGTAGGTCTTGCGCACGGCGCGTGCGGCCGGATCGACCCGACGCGCGAAGGCGATCATCGGATCATCCGTGTTGGCGATCGCCTGCTCGCCGCCCTGCCAGAGTTTTTCGCGGTACGCCGGATCGGCCAGTCTCGTGCCCGAGACCAGCGATTTCGCGAGCTCGGCCGGGGATTGATCGCCCAGGATCTGCTTGACGACCGGGGCATCCGCGCCGAGCGCCTGACGCATCTTTTCCAGCGCCCAGGTCATCCGGGTCTGTTCATAATCCGGATAGATCGGGCCGGCCGACGTCACCGACTGTTCCACTGCCGGCAGATTGGCATCGCGATAATCAGGCAAGCGCTTGGCATCGGGCTTGTCGCGCTCGGCCGCGGCGCGCACCAGGGTTCGGGCATAATCGAACAGGTCGCCGCCGAAAGCCTGGCCGCGTTCGAGCATGTCGTAGCGACGCTGGATGTCGGCGCCGCGGGCCTCGGCTTTTTCCAGCGTCTGCCAGGGATGGCCGAATGTCTCGCCCCGTGCCGGGTCGGCGGCGATCCACTGACGCAGCTTGGCATCTTCGGCTTTCTTCCGGTCGGCAAAGGATTCGTCGGTCAAGGTCTTCAGCCAGCCCTTGAAGACCTTGAGGGTGTTGTCGCCGTAGAACAGATCGTCCTGTGCGGCCTTGGCATGTGTGGCCGATTCGCGCGAGAACTGCCAGAGCATGCCGCGGGCCTCGGACAGATAGGCCTGCGACGGAATCACTTTCTCGTCGCGCAGGTAAGCGAGCGCCGTCCAGGGGGTTTCCCGCTGCGTGGAACCGGGATTGCCGACGACGAACGTCATTTCGCCGGCTTTCGGCCCGTTCACGTCGAACGGCAGATAGTTCGGTGTCCTGGCCGGCTTGCCGTCGACATAGGCCCGTAACAGCGTCAGATCGAGGTCATAGCGCGGGAAGTTGAAGTTGTCCGGATCCCCGCCGAAGAAGGCGATGTCCTGCTCCGGCGCGAAGACCATGCGTACATCCTGAAAACGCCGGTACTTGTACAGGGCATAACGCCCGCCGTGATAGAGCGTGACGACGTCGCAGCGCCACTTGTCCGGGTCGTCGCCGACACAGGCTTTCTCGATCGCGCTGTCCACGGCCCGCTGCGCGGCGACCCGGTCGGCGCCGGTCCTGTCGGCGAGTGCGTCGTCCACCCGATCGGTGACGTTACTGATCGAGACCAGCTGGTTGAGCTCGATGTTCGGGCATTTCGGCTCGTCTCCTGCCTTGCCGATGAAGCCGTCGGCCATGTAATTGTGCGTCCCGTCCGACAGCCGCGACAGACACTCGTTGGCACAGTGATGATTGGTCATCACCAGCCCGTCGCCGGAGACGAACGAGCCGGAACAGCCGCCGGCCAGACGCACCGAGGCCTTCTGGACGCGATCCACCCAGGCCGCATCCGGCGCGAAACCATAGGCCGACTGCATGCGCGCCGTCGGCAGGTCGTTCATCGTCCACATGCCTTCGTCGGCCACGGCCGGCGCACCGCACACCACGCCGGCCAGCGCCAGCGTCCCCATCATCAGTCGTCGCATCGTTCCCCCTTGCCGACAGCTGCAGCCGCCGAGATTTCAAAGTCAAAGATGCGAGCTTAGGGCCTGTTGATGTTTCGTGCGAGTCCGCGCCAAGCGCGCCCTGAAACCGACGATCGGCGGCAAGACGAGGCGTAGCAGGCATAGCCTGTCATTCTGCGCCAGCCTGCTAGAACGCTGTATTGCCGTCGTGTTCTTGATTTTGGGGCCCTTGTCCCTTCCCTTCGGGTTGGGCCGCCCATGAAAAATCGACGATGGGCGCCCGGCGGCGTTGCGAGCCTTGATCGTGGCACGCCACGATACGGCGACTCGCGCCTTGCCGGACACGCTGCGGTCTCTCGACGAAAAGGCGCTCGAACGAAACCTCAACAGGACCTAGCAATATCCGTACCGTGGCGGGCGCTGAAGCCGACGGCGACACGGCTTCAGCGCGAGGCGTGCGTCACCGAGGGCGCACCGGGAAAGGACAGGCGCTCGATCAACGGGGTGCGCTGCGCATCGTCTGCCGGCGTGGACTCGGCGGTCTGATACTGGCCGGCCGCGAACGTCAGATACGTCAGCGACGACGGGTTGCCGTCCGCGTCCATCGACCCGACGCCCAGATCGCGCCAACCGGCGTGACGTCTGGCAAAGGCGACCAGCGGCGGGCGCGCGGTCGGCACCCGGTTGAGCACCTCGTAGCGATCGCCCTGACGCTGGAATACGTACAGATCGCAACCGTTGGCACACTCGTTCGGGCCAAAGACATAGACGAGCGCTTCGTCGTGGCCGTCACCGTTTAGATCGGTGAAGTCGGCGACATAGTGCAACGGGCGCGCCGTGCCGCCGTCGCTGTAGATCGCGCTCAAGGCATCGGCCAGGCGTTTGCGGGCATCGGCATGCGGCTGGCCGGGCGTGGCCTCGAGCGCCCCGGCATGTTGCTCCAGTGTGGCCGCGCTTGGCGCATCGTCATTGCCCGAGTCCGAGCCGCCGCGCTGCAATGTGGCACAGCCGCCAAGCGCGACGCTCGCGATCAGTCCGGCGGCCAGTGCGGCCCATCGCCCCATCGGGGACTTGTCACGATATGCCATGTCAGATCGTGACCGTGTAATCGTCGCCGGCGATCAGCGGCAGATCGTAATCCGTCGCCTCGGAGACCGTGACGGTATACGTCCCGCCGCCGTGCTGGGCGGCGTGGTCGCGCACGGCCTTTTCTGCCGCGTCCTCGGCACTCTCGGCTTCGACGATCACCTCGTCGCCGGCCAGTTCGCAGATATATCGCAACAGGTGCGGTTGTTGCATCGTGCTCATCCTCGGTTGAATCTCGGGCCTGACGGCGTCGTCGCTGGACCGGTCAAGAGTACCGGCGACGGCTCGACCGTACAGTCGTGGATTATCGCCGACGGACACCTGCTTGCAATGAACACCCTGTCACCCGACGCCCTGCACGCCGCAAGACAACGCATCGCCGAAGCCGTTCATCACACGCCGGTGATGCATTCGCGCGCGCTCGACGCCGCCGCCGACGCCCGCCTGTTCTTCAAATGCGAGAACTTCCAGCAAACCGGCGCATTCAAGGCCCGCGGCGCGACCAACGCCGTGTTCTCGCTGTCGGCCGAGCAGGCGTCCCGCGGCGTCGCCACCCATTCGAGCGGCAATCACGGCCAGGCGCTGGCCCGCGCGGCCGCCGCCCGCGGCATCCGCGCCACCGTCGTCATGCCCGAAACCGCGCCCCGACCGAAGATCGAGGCCGTACGCGGCTACGGCGCCGACATCATCTTCTGCGCGCCGACCAATGCCGCCCGCCAGACCACGCTCGACGCCTTCGTGGCCGACACCCGCGCCGAATTCATCGCACCCTACGACGACGTCCGCGTCATCGCCGGCCAGGCCAGCTGCGCGGCCGAACTGATCGACGACGTCCCGGATCTGGACGCGGTGATCGCGCCGGTGGGCGGCGGCGGCCTGATCAGCGGCACGGCCCTGACGATCTCAGCCCTCGCGCCGCACATCGCGGTCCACGGCGGCGAGCCGTCGGCGGCAGACGACGCGGCACGGTCGCTTGAAAGCGGCCAGCGCTGCGGCAACGATGCACCCCAGACCATCGCCGATGGCCTCAAGGCCTCGCTCGGCGCAATCACCTGGCCGATCGTGCGCGATCACGTCACCGCCATCACCCGTGTGTCCGAGGACGAGATCGTCACCGCCATGCGACTTATCTGGCAGCGCATGAAGATCATCGTCGAGCCCTCTTGTGCCGTGGCACTCGCAGCCGTGCTCGCCGCGCCCGAGCACTTCGCGAACCGTCGCGTCGGCGTGATTCTCACCGGCGGCAATGTCGATCTGGACCGATTGCCGTGGTAGCCCACCAGTACGACATTGCGCCCGTGCGCACGCCGTGGCGAGGTGAGCGGTCGAACCCGGGACGGCGCGCACTCATCCGCGCAACGGGCTATCCAGACGATATTCGATCACGCCCTGCGGCGTTGCCAGCCTTGATCGTGGCACGCCACGATCGGCGACTCGCGACTTGCCGGACACACTGCGGTCTCTCAACGAAAAGGCGCTCGAACGACACATCAACAGGCCCTGGTGACCGGTAAACCGCCCTAACCCACGGCCACAGACGACATGTTCGCCGCCGCCCGCCTTGAATAACCGTGTCTTCGGCTGCGCGAGCCTTTTCTTGTTTCCTTCCTTGGCGCAGGCAAAAAAAGAACCCGCACATCCGTGCGGAACCAGAGCCGAAATCACACCGTGGTTCTATATCCTGACGGGCTAAACTACCCTTTCGCGCTCGGAAAACTCGCGACTTTCAAGTAACCAGGGGTTTCGCGCTGTTGCGCAACTTCCTTTCGTTTTCTTGTCCAAACGCAAGGAAGCAAAGGAAAAGACACTCTACCCTGCGCCGATGCCTTGCATCAGTACCCTGCGCCGCTCCGGCCACAAGCAGGGAAGCCGCGAAACGCGCGCTGCCAAGCAGCACTCAGATATACGATTGTCTTTTTTCTCTTGCGCCCTCCACTGCTCGGCGCTGCGCTCAAGGGAGCCCGAATCCAGACACGGCACGCTAAGCCTACGATCGCGGCCGTGACCGTGTAAGCGCTCCAATTCCCCCAAACGCCACTCGTCGGAAGCCACAAGCGACGAAATGGACCAATATCCGAGCGATTCAGCGCGACGAGATGCTCGACGCACGGGAATTCAATTATTTGCCTTCCGCCCAACCCGGTTTCCGCCCGGCGACCAGATACATCAGACAGCCAGCCGCCGAGTGATGACAACCGGCCTCGAGTGCAGCCAAGCGTTCGTCGGCTTCGGCTGAAACACGCGCTCGCGCCGCTTTCGGTGCATCTTCATGGTCGCCCGGCAGCACACTCAGATAACGCCGCTGACGCTGCCAATCGTAGAGGCCGATTTCGTCGGCCAGCCATCGGCGCTCGGTTTCGATAACCGTTGTCTGCTCGTCTTGCGCGTACGGGGGATAGGTCGGCACCGCCTTGTCGGACAGGTACACACCTAGATCCTCGAACCCGGCCGCCACCATGGCGCCCGGCAACGGATCGCCGACCGAGCTGTCGCCGTCGCCGGCGGCGATCTTGGCGCGCTCGAGTTCCAGCGCGAATTTCACGTCGGCCACGATATCGGCCACCGACCGCTCGCTCGTCGGATTGGATTTGACCAGCGAGCCCATCAGATCGTTGGGCTCGACGCACAGCACCAGCCCGCCGGCCGGGCCACGCGCTGCATTTCGCGGATCGCGACATGCGGGTCACGAACATGGATCAGCACCGTCTGGCAGGTCACCAGATCGAAGCTGTCATCCGCGAACGGCAGCGCTTCAGCGTGGCCGTGTACTGCTTGCAGACGACCGCCCTGTTGTTCGAAGTATCGGTACAAGCGCGCGTCCGGCCGGCTCCAGGCCGTGTCCCGGTCCAGCGCGTGAACGCTGAAAGGCGAACCGAGGAACGGCGCCAGCAGACGGCTCCAATGAATGGCATTCGCCGCAGCCGACATCGAGCACGTCCCGGCCGTCATCCAGCCGCAACCGCGCCGCCATCAGGGCCAGGAAATCCGGATTTCACCAATCGTGGCGGTACGCGTCGAAATATTCTTCGGCGTGTCCCCCTGCTATTGCGCCCGCCTGTTGCACTGCACGCACCGGCATGAACGAGCCGGCAAACGGCCGAGAATATCCGAGCCGCCTGGTTCGGCGCATTGGGTAGGGGCCGCAGAGCGGCTAAGATGCAGGCCATTGCCCGACCGTGCGACGGCCCGCCCTTTTGAGCTCCTTCCGCTTCATCCACACCGCCGATATTCATCTCGACAGCCCCATGCACGGTCTGTCGGACGATGTGCCGGAAGTTGCCGAGCGGCTGCGGCTGGCCACGCGGGAAGCGCTGACCCTGCTCGTGGACACGGCCATCGAACGGGCCGTGGATTTCATGCTCATCGCCGGCGACGTATACGACGGTGACTGGCGGGATTACCAGACCGGCGTGTTCTTCGTACGCCAGATGCAGCGCCTGGATACGGCCGCGATTCCGGTTTACCTGATCCACGGCAATCACGATGCGCAGAACCAGATGACACGCAGCCTGTCGTTGCCTGCCAACGTACACGTGTTTTCCGCCGACGAGGCCGAGAGCCGGCATCTGCCCGAACTCGACGTGGCGTTGCACGGCATCAGCTACGCCGAGCGCGCGGTGACCGATGATCTCGTCCCGGCTTATCCTGCGCCACAGACCGCGGCGTTCAACATCGGGCTGCTGCATACCGGCCTCGGCGGGCTCGGCGGTCACGAGAACTATGCCCCGTGCACGCTGGACGAACTCACCGCCAAGGGTTACGACTACTGGGCGCTTGGCCATGTCCACGGCGCAGCGGTGCTCGCCGAGCATCCCCATGTCGTCTTTTCCGGCAATCTCCAGGGTCGCTCGATCCGCGAGACCGGCGCCAAGAGCGCGTATGAAGTGGTGGTCGAGGATAGCCGCGTGGCCGCGATCCACCCGCTGTATTGCGATGTGGCCCGCTGGTATCGCGCCGAGGTGGATATGGCCGGGGCCGACGACTTCAACGATGTACTGTCGGCCATGCGCCGGGCCATCGAAACGGCCGCCGACGAGGCCGCCGACCGAATGCTCGCGCTGCGGCTTCATCTCGTCGGGACCACAGCGCTGCACGACCGCCTGATCGCAGCCTCCGAGCGTCTGCTGGCCGAAGCGCGGACGGCGGCCGCCGGCCTGGCTCGTGGCGCGCCGATCTATGTCGAAAAGATCCGCTGCGCCACCGCGCCCGAGCACGACGCCACGACCCGACGCGCCCGCGCCGATGCGCTTGGCGAACTGCAACGCCTGCTCGATGAGGCAACTGCCGATGACGACGTGCGCGGCATGATCCAACGACAGATCCAGCGCCTGGTCGAGCGCCTGCCGCACGAGATCCGTACACAGACCGACGACCGGATGCTGCGGGCCGCTATCGAATCCGACACCGACACGTTGATCGCCGAAGGGGCTGATTATCTGATGGCCCGCCTGACCTTCGACGAGGATCCGGCGTGAGGTTCGCCGCACTGCAACTGCGGGCCTACGGCCATTTCACGGGCCGCGATCTGGTCTTCGAATCCGGTGCGCACGATCTGCAACTGGTCTACGGCGCGAACGAGGCCGGCAAGACCACCGCACGGGCTGCCATCGGCGATTTCCTGTTCGGCTTCCCGGCCCAGACATCACTGAATTTCCGCCATGCCTACAACGCCCTGCGGATCGGCGCACGGATCGAGGCCGGCTCCGACGCGCCGTTCACGGCTGTGCGCAAGAAAGGCCGCAAGAACACGCTGCTCGACGATGACGGCGAGGCCGCCAACGCGCTGGAGACCAGGCTCGCGCGCGCGCTGGCCGGCGCCGATCGGGCCTTTTTCTCACGCATGTTCAGCCTCGATCACGACGGGCTGCGGGCCGGCGGTCAGGCACTGGCCTCGGCCGGCGCCGGGGCCGACACGGCGTTGTTGTCGGCCGGCTCCGGTCTGGCCGATATTCTGGCCGAACGCAGCCGGCTGGCCGGCGAAGCCGATATGCTCTGGGCGCCCAACGCCTCGGCGAGCCGCCGCTACTATCAGGCCGAGACCCGCCTGAAGCAGGCCGATCAGACGATCCAGACCCACGAGATCACGGCCAGCCAGTGGCGTCGTCTGCGCGATGCGCTGGCCGAGGCCGAGAGCCGGTACGACACGCGCGTCGAAACGCGTCACCGCGCACACCGGCAATGGCTCGAACTCGAACGCATTCGCCGGGTCGCGCCCGCGGTGCGACGCCATCGCCAGATCGAAGCCGAGCTGGACGAGCTCGATATCCCACCCGATCTGGGAGGCGATGCGCGCCGCGTCCACGACGAGGCACAGGAGACGATCGAGACCGCCACCGCGGCGATCGAAACCATCGAAGCCCATATCGCACGGCTCGACGAAGAACTGGCGAGCCTGACCGACGACCCGGCGCTGCGCGAGGCGGCCCCGGCCATCGAGCGGCTGGGCGAACAGCGCTCGCGGATCGACGACGATCGGGAGCGACTCGCCGAACTCGAGGGCGAACGGGACCGTCTGGCCGAGGCACTGGCCGCCGACCGGCGCGAGCTCGACTGGCACACCGCCGACCCCGCCTGGCCCGGGTCGACCGAAATCGCCGGCGCGCGACGGCTGGCCGGCGAGGCCGACGGCCATGCCCGCGACCTCACTCACGCGCGCGAGAATCTCGCTGCCGCCCGCGAGACCGAGGCCCGGCTGGCCGCTGAAGCTCGCGCCAACGGCGCACGCCAGCCGACCGATGCCCTGTCGGCCTGGCTGGACGCCGCCACGCGCGAGGGCGATCTCGAAGCCGAGCTGCGCGCCGGTCAGCAAAGCCTGGATCAGATCGGCCGCCGGATCGAGCGCCGGCTGGCCGCGCTCGATCCGGCCGTTACCGACAGCGAGACACTGAGCGCACTCGACGTTCCCCGGCGCGACGCGGTCGATGCCTTTGCCGAGGCGATCACCGATGCCGAGAACACCCGTCGGGGTCTACAGACCCGCGTCGAAGAGCTGACCGACGAAACCGCGCGCGTGCGCGATGCCCTGCAACGCCGACGCGCCGACGACGCCCTGCCCAGCGAGACCGACCTGACGCAGGCGCGTCGACGCCGGGATGCCTGCTGGCAGCTCGTACGACAGCGCTATGTCGCGCAGCGCGAACGCGATCTGTTCGACGAACCGGGCGACGAGGAGGCACTGGACGACGAGGCCCGTGCGCATCCGGCCGAGGCGCTGGCAGCGGCCATCCGGCAGGCCGATACCTTCGCGGATGCCCGATTCGAACATCACGAGGCTCTTGCCCGCGACGCCGAGCAGCAACGCCAGGTCGCCGACCGGGAACAGGCGCTGAAACAGGCCACCGGGCGACTCGAGGCCGCCGATGCCCGTCTCGAAGGCCTGCGCACGGAATGGAACGCGCTCTGGCAGCCGGCCGAGATCACGCCGGGTGGCCCGAAAGCCATGCGTGAATGGCTCGATCATCGTCGCGCCGTGCTCGATGCACACGACGAATACATCGATGCGCAGAGCGCCCATGAATCGATCGCTCATCGCGTGACCACCCATCGCAGCCAGCTGGCACCGCAGCTGAGCGCACTCGGCGTGCCGGATGACGAAATCGCCGAAGCCGCGCTGGCCCAGCTGATCGAACGGGCGCGCGGCCTGGTCGCGCTCGAGGCACGCCGGGCCGAAGCACAACAACGCATCGACCGCGAGCAGCAGGACGTCGACGCCCGTCTGGCGCGTCTTGCCAGCGAACAGGAGCACGCCCAGGCCGCCCATCGAGACTGGCAGGACGCCTGGTCGCGCGCACTCGCCGCCCTCGGTCTCGCCGCGGATCTGGACAGCGAGGCCGGCCTGGCCGCCATCGAGGTCCTGGCCGGCGCGCGCGAGCGCGCCCAGCGCCTGCGCGCGCTCGATGCCGAGCGCGAGACACTCGTGGCACGACGCACGCGTTTCGTCAGCGAGGTCGCCGATGTCCTGCGCGCGGTTGGGCGCGACGAGCCGACCGATGAGACCGCCGCCAGCGCCGCCGTCCAACAGCTCATCGGCGCCCTGCGCGAGACCCAGGCGCAGTACCAGCAGCGCCGCACGCGCGAAAGCGATCGCACCGCCGAGGTCGAACGCCGAGCCACGCATCAACAGGACCGTGCCGAGGCACTTCGCCGTCTGGCCACCCTGTGTCAACGCGCCGGCGTCGAGGAGACCGACGCCCTGACAAGCGCGATCGCGGCCGGGGAACGCCATGCCGCACTCATCGACGAGCGCACGCGCCTCGCGGCGACGCTTAACGAACAGGGCGACGGCGTGCCGATCGCGGATCTCGTCGCCGCGGTCGAGGCCAGCGATCTGGATCGGCTGCGCGAGCAGACCGAGGCGCTACGTCACGAGATCGACGATCTCGATCAGGCGCTCGGTCAGGCCCGTGATACCCGCAACGAGGCCCGCAGTGCCTTCGAGGCCATCGGCGGCGACGACCGGGCCGCGGTCGCGGCCACCGAGCGCCAGACCGCGCTGGCCGACATGACCGATGCCGCCGAGCGCTATCTGCGGGTCGGCATCGCGGCATCGTTGCTCAAATGGGCCAGCCAGCGCTATGCGATGGACAAGCACGGCCCGCTCATCGCACGCGGTTCGACGTTGATGAACCATCTGACCGGCGGTTCTGTGGCCGGCCTGACGGGCGAGTTCGACGATGCCGACGAACTGCAGATCGTCGGCGTGCGGGGCGATGGCAGCCCGGTCACGCCGGAGCACATGAGCGAGGGCACGCGCGACCAGCTGTATCTGGCCCTGCGCGTGGCCGCGATCGAGGATTACCTCGAACGCGCCGCCCCCCTGCCCGTCGTTGCCGACGATCTGTTCATCAATTTCGACGACGACCGCGCCATCGCCGGGCTCGAAATCCTGGCGACCCTGTCGCGTCGGACCCAGGTGTTGTTCTTCACTCACCACGCGCACCTGCGCGATATGGCGGCGCGCACGCTGGGCAACCAGGTGGCAACCCATGAACTCTGATTCCCTGTCGTCGGCCGAACAGGCCCTGGTCGCAACACTGGAGCCCCTGGCCGGGCGTCGGATCGCCCTGATCGCGCCGGCCGGCGGCGTCGCCGACGACCGGATCGACACCGCACTCGCTGTTTGCCATGCCGCGGGCATCCGAACCTGGCTCGGCGCGCATGCTCGCGCGCATCACCGCTACCTGGCCGGCACGCCTGCCGCGCGCCTGGTGGATCTGCACGCCGCGTTCAAGCAGCCCGATCTCGCCGCTGTCTGGTGCCTGCGCGGCGGCTATGGCAGCGCACAGTTCGTCGATGACATCGACTGGCATCGTATCCCGAGCGACGTCCCGCTCGTCGGTTTCTCCGACATGAGCGTGCTGTTGTCAGCCTTTCATCGCCATGGACGCCGGGCGATTCATGGCCCGGTCGCCACCCAACTGGCCCTGCCCGGCGAGACGGCAACAGCGCGCGCCGAGCGCCGGCACAGCATGGCCGCACTCGTAGCCTGCATCGACGGCGGCCCGGCGCGCTGGCCGGCCGAACACGTCAGCGGCGACCGGGGCGCGCGGCACGGCGTGCTCGTCGGCGGCAATCTGACCACGCTGGCCAGCATCGCCGGCACGCCGGCAGCGATGCAGCTCACGCGGCCCGCGATCCTGTTGCTCGAAGACGTCGGCGAGGCAGCCTTTCGTCTCGAGCGCTGCCTGTATCAACTGTTGGCCTCTCTCGATCGACGCCACGTGGCTGCAATCGCGCTCGGTGAGTTCGCCCGATGCACGCCGGACGACGACATGGTGCTGATCCGCTCGATCGTCACCGAATGGGCTGGCCGCGACGATATCCCGGTCTACGCTGGACTCCCCATCGGGCACGACGTGATCAACCATGCCTGGCGGATCGGTGCCGCTGCCGTTCTCGATCCAGACCAGGGGCTCATCGTTTCCGCCGCGTCATGAAGACCGGCCAAGACCGAGAGCGCGCCGGCAACTGGCGACAGGCCAGCGGTGTGGCGCGTGTGCGAGGCACGTCGAGGCGACCGCAGCGCCGGTCATTCAACCCTTCGGAACACGGGTGCGGCCGTCGATCTCGTCGCTGCCGCAGGCCGGCGCAGCCAGATCGTCGGCCAGCGAAATCGCCCGGTTGCGTGCATCGACATGCACGACCTGGGCGGTATGGCCGGCCCGTTTTTCTTCTGCGATTGAAACGAAGCTCATGATGATCACCAGATCACCAACGGCCACGAGATGCGCGGCCGCCCCGTTGATCCCGATGATGCCGCTGTCGCGCGGCCCGGCGATAACATAGGTTTCCAGACGCGCCCCGTTGGTGACATCGACAACGGCGACCTGCTCGCCCTCGACCAGATCGGCCGCCTCCATGAGCGCCACATCGATGGTGATCGAACCGACATAGTGCAGATCGGCCTGAGTCACCGTGGCCCGGTGAATCTTGCCGTTGACGAGTGTGCGATACATGCCGGGCTCCCGGGAACCACATCGAATGGAGCGCCTATTCTAAGGGCCGTGCCCTGCCCAACGCAGCCATCATCGATACCGGGCGACAAGCAGCCGGCCAGGGCCGGCGTGGCGCACGCAGTTAGATGTTATCGGTTGGCGTGATAACCTTTGATCGACGACGAGCGGCGCGCCTGGAAACGCCGTCGGCAGTGTATCGGGACGGCCAGATATCCTCGGGTTTTTGATCGATGGCCGCAGCGATCAGGCGTTCTGCACCCGGCCATTGTTGATACAAAGCCTTTGCGAGCGACTGCGGCTTGAACCCGTGATGAACTGAAAGCCGGCGTAGCGACCAGCCCGCCTTTTCGAGATCGGCCTTGATATCGGCCGGATGGCGGTCGGACGTGCGCTCATTAGGTGCCGCCGAAATTTTCTTCATGAAGAATGACCAAGATGTCACGCAGAATGAATATACCAACATTGGTGCATCGGTCAAAAAGCCAGACGGCTTTCGTATCGTTTTTCACTGTCTTGCGCGCATCCGCTCGATATGACGTCCGATTCATCCGTGCCTGACCACCGCCGCGTCGCCGAGCGCTTCAAGGCGCTGCGCAAGGCATGGGGTCGGACCCAGAAACAGGCCGGCGAGGCCATCGGTGGCGGGCTGCGGACGTGGCAGAACTACGAAACCGGTCAGAGCGCGCCCAACTGGCGGGCTCTGCACGCGCTCAACGCTGCCGGTGTGAACGTCAACTGGTTGCTGTCCGGTTACGAACCGATGTTCGACGATACGCGACAGGTAGCCTCGGAGATCCGGGAACCAGGCGCCGGTTATGACACCGGGCCCGTCGACCGCGATCACGATAGCCGCGATTTCCTCGCGATCGCCCCCCTGCCCGACGCGCCCGATGACCGATATGGCCGGGATACCGCCTACTGTCGTTTTGATCGCGCCTTTGCGCGAACCATCGCGCATCGCGTGGACGATCTGCGCACCGCGATCCAAGCCGACGACACCATGCCGGGCATCGTGGAGCCCGACCGGCTGATGCTCGTCGATACCGGTCAGCGCGTGCTCGTCCCGGCGCAGATCTTCGCCGTGCGTCTGGCGGGCCGGATCACGGTCCGGCGCGTCGACCAGGATCCCGACGGCCGACTGTATCTGCGCGCCACCGGCGACCGATACGACGATATCGCGCTCGATGACGGCGTAATCGAGACGGTCGAGGTTGCCGGACGCATCGTATGGGCCGACCGCGTGCTTTGAGCGGCGCCGGGCCGGCGCCATTGACAGGACAGCACGGCGCGTTCTAACGTCACCGCCGATTTCGAATCCGAATGCCTGCGTCGCTTCGATGACCCAACATATCAACGTACTCGTCATGCTCGTACTGGTGGTCGTAACCACCGGGGGCACTGGTGTGTGCGCGATGATGACGTAGCCGATACGACATTCGACACACCAGAGCCCCCGGCGCCGCAAGGCCCCGGGGGCTTTTTTTTGCGTATTCGACGAGACGACCGACCCATGAATGCCGCACATCAGATTCTCGACGTTCTCACCGCCCACGACATCGATACGGTCTTCGGCTATCCGGGCGGCTGCGTGATGCCGCTCTACGATGCCCTCGTGGACCATCCGGCCATCCGTCACGTGCTCTGCCGGCACGAACAGGGCTGTGCCCTGGCTGCCGACGGTTATGCCCGAGCGAGCGGTCGACTGGGCGTGTGTATCGCGACCTCCGGGCCGGGTGCGACCAATCTCGTCACCGGCGTGGCCAATGCCCATCGCGATTCGATCCCGATGCTGGTGATCACCGGCCAGACGCCGTCGGCGGCGATCGGCACCGATGCGTTCCAGGAAGTTGACGTGCTCGGCATGACCCTGGATATCGTCAAGCACAGCCGTCTCGTGCAGCATCCCGACGAACTGGCCGCGGCCGTGGCCGAGGGCATCGAGATTGCGACCCGTGGCCGCGGCGGGCCGGTGTGGCTCGATGTGCCCAAGGACGTGCTCGCCGCGGCGACATCCGAGCCGGCCATTGAAGTGCCCCGACACGTGCCGGGCCCGATCGGCCCACGGGCCACGGAACGTGACCTGGCCCGGATTCTGGCCATGCTGCGCACGGCACGTCGCCCGCTGCTCTATACCGGCGGCGGCGTGGCCCGTGCCGGCGCCGAACCGGCCATGCGCGACTTCGCGGCACGAAGCGGCCTGCCCGCCGTGACCAGCCTGAACGGGATTGGCAATGCCGGGCATCGGGCGCCGGATGATCTCGGCATGCTGGGCATGCACGGCTCACGCGCGGCCAACCAGGCAGTCGATGCCTGCGATGTGCTGTTCGTCATCGGCGCCCGCATGGACGATCGCGCCACCGGCGCCCTGTCGGGCTTCGCCCCGAATGCCCGGATCGTGCATATCGATATCGACGCCGCGGAGCTGCATAAACGCCGGGCCGTGGAGATCGGCGTGCACGCCGACCTCGGCGATGCCCTGACCCGCCTGACCGAAGCATTGACCCATACGCCGCTGTCGATCGCAGCGTGGCGACGTCAGTGTCGGGAGTGGCATGCGAGGCACGGCTTCGCGGCAGCCCTTTCGAGATCGCCGCGCCCGCATCTGACCGGGCCGGATCTGATCCATGCCCTGTCAGAGGCCTGTCGGTCCGATACGGTCGTGGCCTGCGACGTGGGGCAACACCAGATGTGGGTCGCCCAGCATTTCGACTTCGGCGCGCCGCGCAATCACCTGAGCAGCGGCGGACTCGGCACCATGGGCTACGGACTGCCCGCGGCGATCGGCGCGGCTTTCGCGCGACCGGATGCTGCCGTGCTCAATATCGCCGGCGACGGCTCGTTCATGATGAACGTCCAGGAACTGGCCACGATCCGCCGACACGATCTGCCGGTGAAAATCGTGGTTCTCGACAACGCCTGTCTCGGCATGGTCCGACAACAACAGGCGCTGTTCCACGACAACCGCGAAAGCCAGATTGCGCTGGATGACAACCCCGATTTCAGCGCCCTGGCCGCGGCTTTCGGCATTCCGGCCAGCCGGGTCACCACGCCCGGTGAGCTGGCGGCCGGCCTCGAAGGCTGGCTGCACGCACCCGGCCCGGCGCTGCTGCACGCCCATATCGTGCGCAACGATAACGTCTGGCCGATGGTCGCACCGGGTGCGGCCAACCGCGACATGCTCGATGCCACGCATCTGCCCGCCGTTGAAACGGCTGCCACTGCGAGCTGAATCATGCATATCCCCGATATCAGCGATCGCCAGCATCGTCTGTTCTGCCGCCTTGCCGGCGCCCCGGGCGATCTCGAACGACTGTTACAGGTCGTGCGACGTCGCGGTTTCTCGATCCGGCAGGTTGAGGCACGCCAGACAGAATCCTGCCTGGCGGTTGCCCTGCATGTGCAGGGCGCACGCGCCATCGAGACGCTGCGCGCGCACCTGGCCAACATCGCGACAATGCAATCGGTCCAGCGACCGCTAGGGCCTGTTGATGTGTCGTGCGAGTCCGCGCCAAGCGCTGTTCTGCGGCAAGACGAGGCGTCGCAGGCATAGCGTGTCATTCTGCGCCAACCTGCTGGAACGCTGTATTGCCGTCGTGTTTTTGATTTTATTAACCCAGCATAAAAATAGATGATTTTTCGGGTTGATAACGCGCGTGTGCGAAAGCACGCGCGCCACGGCCAAAGGCCGTGAAGCCATTGAAAATAAAAAGACGGACAAGTGCCGGCTTTTATTTTTCGATGGCGTTGAAAACAGCTGACGTCGTCAGCTGTTTTGGTGCCGGATTAATAGGGCGCTTGTCCCTTTGGGTTGCGCCCTGTCATGCGGCTGACGCGGGCGACGCGGCCATATCGCCCCGGACCAAGTGAGTCGAGCGAAGCGGATGACAGGCTGATCACTTTCTGACCAACCGCCGCCAGGCCAGGCGCTGCCGGGCCTGGCGACATTCACACACGTGGTTATCCACAGATATTGTGGGAAAAGACCGGCCCGATCGAGACCGCGGCAGCCACCAGCGGGCCCGAGGTTCCGATCCGTTTTCGAACACGACTCGCGCACACCGCTGATCTGGTCATTTTTTGATCAGAGGCCGGCAGCCCTTGTGCGGTGCCGGCTAGCGCCATTCATGCACGCGATTATCCACAGCAATTGTGTGTATTCGTGAATCGTCCGCGTCGGGGCCGACACACGACCTGCGGCACGGCCTCAGGCCCCGGCTCACAGGTCGTACCATTTGCATGTCCGGCATGCCCCAACTGATCCAGCCGTGACCGAAGCGCGCCGAGACGCCGGTGACGAGGCGACCGGCGAGACACCGCACCGCCGGATACGCACCGAGTCCGGACCAACACCCGGCGCCATCCCGCTTGTCCACCGGACCGTCTGTGCGCCCGGACGTGCCGGCGGCCGAACACCGAAGGAACCTCTGATCTATTCATCTACGGTCGCGCCGGTGTCTTTTGCGCGCGTCTGACAAGACGCCGCGAGCGCCGTTTGCTGAATGCAAATGAGCGAGCGGCAACGCCGCTCAGGCGCGCGCAAAAGCCCGGCCGCCAAGCGGTTTGGCCCAAAAGGCCGCGCTACGGCCTTGCATGGCTGGATCATGGCGTGGCTATGACGCGGCGCCATGCGCCTTGTATCGTGGCCTTTTGGGACTCAAACGCGACCGTGGATGAATAGATCAGAGGTTCCCTAACTCATGTACATCCCGCCGTTGACGTTGAAGGTCTGCCCGGTGATGTAGGCGTTTCGGGCCATGTGGACGACGAGTTCGGCGACTTCGTCGACAGCGCCGAATCGCCCGAGCGGAATCAAATCCGGCGAGATGTTGTCGTTGTCGGCGATCATGTCGGTCTCGATGAGCGCCGGGGCGATCGCATTGGCCGTGATGCCGGTACCGGCGAGCAGTCGTGCGTAACTGCGCATGAGCCCGAGCTGGCCGGCCTTGCTGGCAGCATAGTGTGGCCCGATGACGCCGCCCAGCTGGGCGGCCACCGACGACATCATGATCAGACGCCCCCAGCCCCGCTCGCGCATGCCCGGGATGACACGCTGCGAGAGCATGAACGACGATGTCAGATTGGTCTGCAGCGTCGTCTGCCAGCGTTCGAGATTGAGCTCGTCGATCGCGTACACCGGGTTGATGCCGGCGTTGTTGACCAGGATATCGACCGGGCCGAGTTCGGCCTCCGTGCTGCCGACCAGCATCTCGGCGGCCGCGCTGGCGGACACGTCGGCGGGAATGAGCACCGCCTTCTGTCCGCACTCGCGCACCGCGCGGGCCACCGATTCGGCCTCGGCCTTCGAGCTGTTGTAACCCAGCGCCACGTTGCAGCCGGCCCGCGCCAAGGCGATGGCACTCTCTGCCCCAATCCCGCGCGAAGCCCCGGTCACCAGGGCCACGCGATGCACCAGATCATCCATTGCGAATTCCCGAACCACTGTGCCTGGACAACAGCTTACGCCGAGCGGCTGAACATCGACAGTGTCACGGAAGGCGACGTCGCTCAGACGACGAAAGACCGGGTATCAGCCGGTGATCGGCCGCCGACAGATGTCGGGCACATGGTCCAGGGTCGCGGTCCGGATCGCCCGGGCTCAACGCGTGATCAGAACCGGCACCTCTGCCCGCCGGATCATGTCGGTCGTGGTGCTGCCAACCAGCATGTGCCGGATACGGCTGTGGCCGTAGGCGCCCATGACCATCAGGTCGCAGCCGTTCTCGCGCTGGTAGGTGTGCAGTGCAGATTCGACTTCGCCGGTCACGACAGCCGTGGTGACATCGGCCCCGGCCTGGCGCAGCGTGGCCTCGGCTTCGTCGATCTGCGCCCGGCGTCGATCATCCGGCTCCCCCACATAAACGAGGTGGGCGGCGACTTCGCCGAGCAGCGGCGAGGCCGCGGCTCGCTGGATGAGATTCTGGCCGGTGGCGCTGCCATCGAAGGCGATCAGCACGCGCTGCGGCGCGCTGAAGGTTTCGGTGGTGATCAGGATCGGACAGGACACGCCCCGAATGACGCGCTCGAGATTAGAGCCCAGATGATCATCGTCGCCGGCCGACTCGCCGCGCTTGCCGATGACCATGAGCCGGATCTCCGCCTCGATCGCGGTGATGGCGTCGACCAGTTCGCCGTTGCGCTGTCGACACTGCGGCTCGGCGATGCCGGCCTCGCGCGCACGCTCGGCGGCGGCACTGAGCATGTCGGTGCCGCGTTCCCGAGCCAGCTTGGCACGGGCGCCGTCGAGTTCGGCCAGCTCGTTGAGCAGATGCTCGCGGGTGCCCAACCCGATGCGGCCCGACACATCGGTGGCCGCCGCATGCTTGCGACGACTGATGACGTGCACGAAGCTGAGCGCCGAATCCAGCTTGGCTGCGGCCCAGACGGCCGCATCGCAGGCCGCGGCGGCATAGCTGGAGCCGTCGATGCAGGCGACGATAGTACGATCATTCATTGCGCTGTCTCCCCAATCATCCGTTTTCGAGTAGTTTTTCGGCATCCGGCTTGTCGTGCACCGCCACCTTGTCGACCAGCGTGCGGCTGGCTTCGTTCATGCCGACGATATCGACGTCGGTGCCCTCGCGACGGAACCGCAACACCACACGATCCAGTGCCTCGACGGCCGAGATATCCCAGAAATGGGCACGATGCACATCGATCGTCACGCGCGGCAAGGCCTCGTTGAAATCGAAGGCATGCCGGAAGCTGGTCGCGGAGGCGAAGAACACCTGGCCGGTAATCTCGTAGACGCGTCGCGTATCGCCCTCGCTCAGATGGCTGTCGATATAGAGCAGACGCCCGACCTTGTTGGCGAAGAACAGAGCCGAAAGCAGCACGCCCACGAATACCCCGATCGCGAGGTTGCCAGTGGCAACCACCACGGCGACGACCGTGATCATCACGATATTGGTCGATAGCGGATGCTTGGGCAGATCGCGGATCGACTCCCAGGAGAAGGTGCCGATCGAGACCATGATCATCACGGCCACGAGCGCGGCCATCGGGATCTGACCGACCCATTTCGAAAGAAACACCACCATGATCAGCAGCGTCACGCCCGCGGTGAGCGTCGACAGCCGGGTGCGCCCGCCGGATTTCACGTTGATCACAGTCTGGCCGATCATGCCGCAACCGGCCATGCCGCCGAGAAAGCCGGTGACGATATTGGCCATGCCCTGGCCGGCGCATTCGCGGTTTTTGTTGGAGCCGGTATCAGTCAGATCATCGACGATCGTGGCCGTCATCATCGACTCCATGAGGCCGACCACGGTGAGCATCAGGCCGTAGGGGACGATCACCGACAGCGTCTCCAGCGTGAGCGGGACATGCGGAATCAGCAGATGCGGCAGGCTGTCCGGCAGCTCACCCATATCCCCGACCGTATGGATATGGAAACCGCTGGCCATATAGATACCGGTCATCACCAGGATCGCGACCAGCGGGCTGGGCAGCAGACGCCCGACAAACGGGATATAAGGAAACAGATAGATGATCGCCAGCGAGGCCGCGCACATCGCGTAGACAATCCACGACACATCGGTCAGTTCGGGCAGCTGTGCCATGAAGATGAGAATCGCCAAGGCGTTGACGAAGCCCGTGACCACCGAGCGGGAAACAAACCGCATCAGGTTACCCAGCCGGAACACGCCTGCCAGGATCTGGAACACGCCGGTGGCCAGCGTGGTGGCGAGCATCATATCCAGCCCGTACTGCGCCACGACGGTCACGAGCACGAGTGCCATCGATCCGGTCGCCGCCGAGACCATCGCCGGACGGCCGCCGGTGAACGAAATCACCACACAGATCGCGAAGGAGGCATAGAGCCCGACCTTCGGATCCACGCCCGCAATGATCGAGAATGCGATCGCCTCGGGAATGAGCGCCAGTGCCACGACAATGCCGGACAGCACGTCAGCGCGAATATTGGATAACCAGTGTTCTCGTATCAGTTGCAGCATTGATTCGTTCCAGCACAAATAGCCACACCCGACGCGGCGTGTCGATGATCGTTCGGGAATGATCGCGCGGTAGACGCTGCGATCGAGGAGCACCTTAACAGGAATGGGACCGATCACACCAACCCGATGCCGTCAGCCATCGACAGGGATTGTCGTTGGCCCCGGTCGCCGATGCGGCGGCGGCGAGCCCTGCCCGGGTATGGCCGAGATCGGCCAGATGACGGTCATCAAGGGTCAGTAACGCCTGTATCTCGCGGCGACACCGCCGCCTCCTGCGCCAGCGACGCCAGGCGTCAAACAGGCCGAGCGGCGGCATGGCGGGCATGCAGAGCGTGGGCTGCGGCGCGGGCCGATCACAATGATTCCGGTCGCGTGGGCACATGGCGTGTCTGTCGTCTTGAAGCCGAGACTCGACACTGCGACGCGTTCGTGGATAAGAAAATCTAAAAGATATAAATTCGGCATTCAGAATATTTGAATACACAATGCCATGGAGACGCCTCCTCACGCGCCGCCGTCTCGGCTGCCGACTCTCGACAGCGACGTATTGCGCAGTTTCGTGACGATCGCCGATACCGGCAGTTTCACGGCTGCCGCGCGCGAGGTGCATCGCACGCCGGCAGCCTTGAGCATGCAGATCAAGGGTCTGGAAACCACGCTCGGCCAGACGCTATTCGTACGGGGGGCGCGGCGAGTCACGGTCACCGAGCACGGCGTGCGTCTGCTGCCGTACGCCCGTCGCCTGCTCGCGCTCAACGCGGAAGCCGTCAGTGCTTTTCTCGATCCGCCGGTGACCGGCGCGGTGTCTCTGGGACTGCCGGACGATCTGGCACGTATCGGTCTGACGCCGACCTTGCGCCGGCTGGCACTTTCACATCCCGGCGTGCAGGTTCAAGTCATCGCGGCGGGCAGTCGCGGCCTGGCTGCGCGTATTGACGACGGCACGCTGGATGTCGCGCTGGTCTGCGTCGGCAACGACGATCTGTCGGTCGCGGCCGGCGCGATCATCAGTCACGAGCCGATGGTCTGGGCAGCACCGATCGACAGCCGGGCCCTGCATGCACGGCCCTTGCCGCTGGCCCTGGCCCATACCGGTTGCGCCTGGCGCCACAGCGCGCTTGCCGCACTCGATGCCGCGGATATCGATTATCGAATCGCCTATTCGAGCGAAAGCGGCACCGGTCAGAGCGCAGCGGCCAGCGCCGATCTGGCGGTCGCCGCCCTGCCAGCCCGGCTCGTGGCCGCGCCGCTGGTCGTACGCGATGAGCTACCGGCCATGGCACCGACCGGCATCGGGCTGCTGGCCCGCCCGGCCCTCGCCTCGGCCGGGCAGGCGCTGGTATCGAGCCTGCAAGGCGCTTTCGCCACACGATCGCCATGACACCCGGTCGCCGACCGGGCGGTCACTTCAACGCAACAGGCTGTCCTTGCTGGCACGCCGGTTGACGCCGCCCTGACGGGCGTCATGGGCATCGGCCTCGGCCTGACAGGCCACGCAGCGACGCACGCCCGGTACGAGTTCGCGGCGCCGCTCGGGAATCGGCTCTTCGCAATCCTCGCAATGCGTCAGGCTCGGACTGGCGGCGGCCAGCCGGGCACGCGCCGCCGCCACGCCTTCGTCGATCGTGGCATCGATCTGTTCCTGTACGCCGCCTTCCTGTGCCCAGCCGCTGGCCATCTCGCATCACCATTGATTGCGGTTTGCTAGACCAACATGCCGCTCACGCCGCACGCTTGCAAGCCATTCACAATGTCTATAATCGATGGCATCACCCGGCGATGCCGATGCCATGTCAGATTCAGACGAGGACACCGGTGTGCGTGACGCCGCCCCGTTCACGCCGCTGGCCGACTATTGCGTGCCGGCCACCCCCACGCGGGATTCACTACAAACCTGGTTGACCCGGGCACGGGAGTTGTTCCGGCGCAAGCCACCGGCCCCGATGATCACCGACGATCGGCTGCGACGCTCCACCCTCGACATGCTGGATGATGTCGCCTCGCCGCCGGCCTGCGGACCGTTGCTGGCCGAGATCGATGCCAGTCTCGCGGACTGGCTGGCCGAGGAGACGCCGGCCCGTCGCAAGCGGCTATTCGTCCTGCCGCCGGGCGATCGCAACCACATCGTGGCCGCTTGGGCCGAGACAGCCGGGCATGCCCGACTCACCCCGCCGCCCCGCAGCGAGCTTCTGACGCCGGGCGGCGCGCCGTTGCCCGACGTGCGCGGCGACGGGCTGCTGGTCATTCCAGCGCTGGAAGACTGGTTCGTCCGTCACACACACGGTCTGGACACTCTCCGACAGCTGCTCGACACGCTCGACCGGCTGGATCGTCACGTCCTGATCGGCTGTAACAGCTGGGCCTGGCAGTATCTGAGCCGCGCGGTGGCCGCCGATGCCGTGCTCGGCCCGGCCGAGACGTTCCAGGCGTTCGATGCCCATCGCCTGCGCGCCTGGTTCAACGAGATTTCGCAGGGCGCCGAACACGGCCCCGTGTGCTTTCGCGATGCCCGCAGCGGCGACGACATCATGGCACTCGATGCACAGGATGAGCCGCATGAAATGCTGATCAGCCTGGCGGCCCGCAGCCGCGGCATACCCTGGGTCGCCTGGCGCCTGTGGCGCCGCAGCCTGCGCCGTCGCATCGATCCCGAGGATGACGCGCACGATGCCCCGGCGGCGGTGAGCGACGCCGACGAACAAACCCTCTGGGTGATCGCCCTCGAGGAATTCTCCCTGCCCGGCGCCGACAACGACGACACCCTGTTCCTGCTGCACGCGTTGCTCATACACGGCGCCCTGACGCCCGATCTGCTGCGCGCAGTCCTGCCGATCACGCAGGCCATGCAACGACTGCCCGCGCTCGTCGCCGCCGGTATCGTCACACGCCACGAGGACGGGCGTCTGGCCTGCGCGCCGGCAGCCTACCCGGCGATTCGAGCCGGCCTGACCACGGCCGGCTTTCCGATCGCGGCACTCTGATCACGCACGGGACATCGCATGGCGGACATGAACACGACCAAGCAGAAGGCCGATCAACTGATCTACAGCCTCAGCAACATCAATTTCGTCAAGATCGCATTGATCGTGCTCGGCACCTGGCTGGCGATTTATCTGGCGCGTCGTCTGCTGCCCTATCTGGCCGAACGCGGACCCAGCCAGACGCGGCTGATCCTGCTCGGTACGGTGCCCATCGCCCGACTCGGGCTGCTGGTCATCGCGATCTGCTGGATCATCCCCCTGATCTTCAACGTCACGTTCCAGAACTTCCTGGTGATCGCGGGGGCGGCAAGCGTGGCGATCGGTTTCGCCTTCAAGGATTATGTCTCTAGCCTGATCGCCGGCATCGTGGCGATCTTCGAGCGCCCCTACCGGCCGGGCGACTGGGTGCGTTTCGGTGACGACTACGGCGAGGTCATCAACGTCGGGCTACGCGCGGTGTCGATCAACACCGCCGACGACGACATGGTCACGGTGCCGCACGACACGATCTGGACTTCGAACATCGTCAACAGCAACGACGGTGCACGCACTCTCCAGTGCGTGACCGATTTCTACGTTGCGCCCGAACACGATGCCGCGGCCGTACGGGCCGCGCTTCACGACGTGGCCTTGACGAGCGCTTATCTCGACTACGACAAACCCATCGTCGTGGTGCTGAAGGAAACGCCCTGGGGGACGCACTACAAGATACGGGCCTATCCGTTCGAAATGCGGGACCAGTTCGTCTTCATCAGCGATCTGACGGGTCGTGGCAAGCGTGCCCTGGCCGCAGCGGGCGCCCGCCCGATCACGACACCGGCCGGCGTGGAAGCACCGACCGGGTGAATCGCGGCATTCGGATCGCCGGGCGATTCAAGCCGCCCGGCGACGCCGTCGTCAGGTGTTATCGCCGTCCGATCCGCTATCGGCCGCGCCCGAGGATTGCGAGGACGACTGTTCCGGGTTTTGTCCTTGCCTCTGACCCTGGCCCTGTTGTGGCTTCGGCTGGCGCTGGCCGGGCTTCGCACCCGCCGGCGGCGGGCCAAGCCGTGCGATCAGCGGCCGCACGGCATCCAGACAGCCCTTCATCGGCTCGTCGCCACACTGGACCTGCAAACGGTGCCCGTGGCCCATGTCCAACACGAATCCCTTGCCCTGAAGACTCGGGCCGGGCATCGGCGGATGCGGATGATGGTGGCCCGGCTCGGGCGGGGCTTTCTTCCCGGACGACGCTGGATCATCCCCGGACTGGGCGAATGCCAGGCCGCTGGCGGCCAGCACGACCGACAATACGACAGCACTTTGTCTGAGCATGACTGCACTCCCTCGTGATGATGGTTCGGCCGACGCCAACCGCCAACCGATACACCAGATCAGTCATAGCACAGTTTTGGCTTCACTCCAGGGCGTGTTGAAGTGTCCTGCGAGTCCGCGCCAAGCGCGCCCTGACATTGACGATGGGCGGCAAGACGAGGCGTCCTGCGCGCCGTGCCGTCATTCTGCACCCGCGGGCGACAACGCTGGATTGCCGTCGTGTTCTTGATTTTGGGGCGCTTGTCCCTTCGGGTTGGGCCGCCCATGAAAAATCGACGATGGGCGCCCGGCGGCGTTGCGAGCCTTGATCGTGGCACGCCACGATCGGCGACTCGCGCCTTGCCGGACACGCTGCGGCCTCTCGACGAAAAGGCGCGCGCACGAAACATCAACAGACCCTAGGATGATTTCGTGCCGCCCGAAGGCCAGTCGCAGGCGCCCTCGCCGACGTCCGGCGTCCCACAGGCCGGGTAGTCAGGCTGTGGCGGGAAAGCCGGCATCCAGTCCGGGGCCTGCGGATAGGTCTTCGGATGTTCGGCGATACGGGACCGCATCAGCTGTACCGCCTTGTCCAGCTGCGCATCGTGGCCGGCGTTGAGATCCTCCGGCCGGTTGCGCACCGGTACATCGGGCGATACCCCGACGTTCTCGACGTTCCACTGCCCCTTGTCGTCGTACATGCCGTTGTCGGAAATGACGAGCGCACCGCCGCCGAGCAGATCGAAGGGGCCGTCATAGCCGCGCACGCCGGCCCAGGTACGTGTCCCGATGGTCGGACCGAGATGATCGGCCCTGAACATGTAGGCGAAGATGTCGCCGTCGGAGGCCGAACCACGATTGATCAGCGCCGCCATGTATCCCATGGGCGCGTTGGGCGTGGGGTTCACCGCGCGATAACGATTGGTGAACATGCCGTTGAGCTGACGATCGATGCGGTCGAAGAGCATCGGATCGATGAACCCACCGAGGTTCCAGCGATCGTCGAAGATGATCGCTTTCTTGTGCTGCTGGCTGTAGTACTGGCGCACGAATTCACGCATGCCCTCGGCTTCCATGTCTTCGAGATAGACATAGCCGATCTGGCCATCGGATTCGCGGTTCACGACTTCGCGGTTGTGCCGGATCCAGGCCAGCAGATGCAGTTTCTCGGCATTGGCGATGGGGTCGACGTGAATGACGTGGGCGTCGCTGCCGTCCGGCTTCGAGGCCACCTTCAGCGTGATCGTCTGGCCGTAGGTGCCTTGCAGCAGACGATACGGATTGGTCGGCGCCGCCAACCGCTGGCCGTCGATCGCAAGCACATAATCGCCGGACTGGACGTTCAGGCCCGGCTGGCTGAGCGGCGCGGTGTATCCCGGCACGGTGTTGTCGCCGTGGAATATACGCGCGATGCGATAACGCCCGGACGACTTGTCGAGCGCGAAACGCACGCCCAGATCGGCCGTGGCATCGTGGGCCGTCGTCCAGTTCTCGTCGCCCGAACGCACGTACATATGGCTCTCGCCGGGCGAACCCATGGCGTTGGCGATGAGCCAGTCCACATCATGCCGGGTGGCCGCGCGATCGAGCAGGCGCCGATAGCGAGCATCGATGGCGGGCCAGATCTTGGCGATATAGACCGGGTTGAGAAAATAGTCGCGGACGTCACGCATCGCCTCGCCGTAGGCCGTATGCCACTCGGGTACGGGGTCGACGCGACGCTGGGCCTTGGCCACGTCGATATGGTTGATCGCATCGCCGCCCGGGTTCTTCTTGAAGGCGGCCGGCCGCGTGAGCCAGTCGCCGCTGTGCTGGTAGAGCAGCGTGCTGCCATCGGCTGACATGGCGAAATGCGAAATCTCGCTCGCAAGCGTCAGATCCTTGCGCTTGTCCATGTCGTAGGCCCGCAGCTGTGACTTCTCGCCGGCCAACGGGCCATCGATCGTCTGGCTGGGCTCGGTCGTGTAATACACCACGCCGTCGGCTTCGGCCACGTGCGAGATATCGGCATCCGGCACCGGCAAGCGCACGGCGCGATCCATCAGATGATCGACGTCGATGACCAGCGGTTTCGACCCGGGACCGCCCGCGTGCTTGGGCTTGGCGCGCTGGCCGGACGGCGTCTCGCCGGACGCGTGATCGTTCGCGCTGCTGTCGCCCGCGTTCCTGTCAGACCCGTCGGCGTTCTTGTCGTCAGCCGTCTTCGAGGCATCGGTCTGGGCGTCGGCGGCCGTGGCCGATCGCACTCGAGGTGCGATCGGGGACGCGGTTCCCTTTTTCAGTGTGGCGGCATACAGCCCGTCGCTCTTCAGCCCGGCCACGATCTCGTCGAAGTTGGACAACGTGGGATTGACGATCCGCGCCGAAACGAACAGCAAGTATTTGCCATCGTCGGTGAACACCGGATCCGAATCGCTGTACTGGCCGCTGCCCAGCCGCGTCAGCTTGCTATCGGTAACGTGATAGAGATAGATGGCGCGCTGGCCGGGCAGCGTCGCATTGCCGCGCTTGTCTTCGATCGGTTTGGAGAACGTGAGCCAGTCGCTGCCCGGCGACCAGCTCAGATCCGTGAAATTGCCACGGGTGGCGCTCGGATCGCGCGCGATCTTCGTGCACTTGCCGGATGCCGCATCGACCAGCCACAGCCGTTGATCGGCATCGACATAGGTCAGCTTCTTGCTGTCCGGACTCCACGACAACGGGCCGTGCACGCTCAGCTTGTCGGCATCGACCAGTTGTCGGGCCGGTCCGGAACCCGCGGCCGGACGGACATAGATGCCCTGGTGATCCCCCTTGGACCGAATGAAGGCGATCGATTGCCCGTCGGGCGACCAGGCCGGATCGCGATCATCGGCCGCCGCATCGTGGGTCAACGTTTCGGCGCTGCCGTACTGGGCCGGCACGCTGAACAACGCGCCACGCGCTGAAAAGACCGCGAGATGACCATTGGGCGCCAGTGCTGCGTCGTCGATATGGCCGGCGATGCCGGCCCAGTACGGCAGCCGTGCCTTGCCGTCCAGCGGCACCTGGACGTCGAGCTTCGACAGGCTGTGGCGATTCGTGTCGTAGAGATAGAGATCGCCACCGTTGGAGAAGACGATCTGATGGCCGCCGCGCGTCGGGAAGTCGATATCGTAGGTATCGAAATGAGTCAGCTGGCGAAAATGGCCGGTCTTCTGCGAGTACACCCAGAGATTGCGGATATGATCAGCGCCGCGGTCCGACAGGAAATAGATCCGGTCGCCGGCCCACATCGGCCAGACATCGGCGCCCTTCCAGTGGGTGATGCGATGACTCTTGCCGGCCTTGAAGTCGAACGTCCAGATATCCTGTGCCTGGCCACCGTAATACTGTTTTCTGTGAAACGGCCGATAGGCGTTGGCGAGCTGGTTGTAGGCGATCGTGTGATCATTGGCGCCGAAGGACAGTGGCCCGGTCCATGGAACCGGCAGCCGCGTCGGCAGTCCGCCGCCGACCGGTACCGTATAGGCATGCATGACCTGCGGGTTGAAGCTTGCACGCCGCGACAGGAAAACGATCCGATCCCCCTTGGGCGTCCAGCCGACGACACGGTTGTCGTCACTGGTCTGGAGCTGGCCACTGCCGTCCGGCGTCTGATTGATCGAATGAAAGGTCAGACGATGCACCCGGCCGCCCTGGGCCGGCACGACATAGACATCCGTATTGCCCTGATAGCGACCGGTGAAGGCGACCCAGCGCCCGTCCGGGGAAAAATGGGCGTCTTCGTCGAAACCGGGATCGTCGGTCAACTGCACGGCCGTGCCGCCGTGGGTGGTGGTTTTCCAGAGATTGCCCCCGGCTTCGAAGACGACAGTCTGCCCGTGCACCGTGGGATACCGCATCAAGGGCGGCGGCGGCGCCGACGACGGATCGCCGGCAGCTGGCGCTGTCCCGGCCCACGCGGTCATCGGGGCCAGCAAGACCGCCAGACATACCACACGCCACTTGTTACCGAACGTCATAACATCCCCTCAAACCAATCGCCTGTCGGATCGCAGAATCCGTTCGGGCAGCAAAAAGCACGCCAGCGGCATCACACCGGGATATCGGCGTGATCCCGCGGGCCGGCGCCCCCGGCGCCTCATTCGGATGCATCATGCAACATAAAAGTTCAGAAACCGCTAACGTTTGATGCACGTAGAACGATCATGATTGCTCGCCAGCCAAAGGCCCGATGACGACAACCCATGACACGCGATACCTGACCCGCCACCGCTGCGGGCGCGGTTTCACGTATCGATATCCCGACGGCTGTACGCTTGCCGACCGCCGCCTGCGACGCTGGATCAAGTCGCTGGCGATTCCGCCGGCCTGGCGAGACGTGGAAATCACGCTCGAACGCGATGCCCGGGTTCATGCCAGCGGCCGCGACACGGCTGGACGCAAGCAGTACATCTACAACGAAAACTGGCGCGCCGAGCGCGATGCGGCGAAGTTCGATCGCCTGCTGGATTTCGCCCACCGGCTGCCGACCATGCGCCGGGCGACCGGGCAGCATCTGGCGCGCGAGGATCACAGCCGCGAGTGCGTGCTCGCCTGTATGGTCCGGCTGATCGATACGGCCTACTTTCGCCCTGGCAGCGCGCGGTATGCCGCGGAGAACGCGTCATACGGCCTGACCACGATGCGCTCCAAGCATCTGTCGATCGAGGGCGACACGCTGGTCTTCGATTATCAGGGCAAATCAGGCAAGCAACAGCATCGCGAAGTGGCCGATGCCCGCCTGGCCCGGATCGTCGCCGAACTCGACGACCTCCCGGGCTACGAAATCTTCAAGTATTACGACACCAACGGCCAACGCATCGACGTGGACTCGGCCGATCTGAACGACTATATCCATGACGTCATGGGCGATGCATTCTCGGCCAAGGATTTCCGGACCTGGGCAGGGACCTCGCTGGCCGCCCTCGCACTCGACGAGATCGGCCCCGGCGACGACGACAATAGCCGACAGAAAAACGTCGTCGCGGCCGTCAAGAGGGTTGCTGCGCATCTGGGCAACACGCCGGCCATCGCGCGCGAGAGTTATATCCATCCGCAGGTCATCACTCATTATCTGGATGGCCGCACGCTGCGCCACTTCGCCGAACTCGTTGAAAACGAACGCGCCCGGGACGAACTGGCCGGGCCCGAGGAGCGCTTGGTGCTTGCCATGCTCGATGAGCGCTTGTCGAAGGCGGCGAACGAGGTGTCAAGCTGCTGACTGTCTGCGGCATGTCCGGCCGGCCGAGTCAGTCGACATCGAAACCGTGATAGCGCTGCTCGCTGGGGCGCCCGCGTAGCGCCCACAGACGACGCGCCGTGGGGTCGGCCAGCACCGCCCCACAGGTCGTCATGCCGTACAGCGGCGTCGGCGGATAACAGATATCGTTCGTATCGCGCGTGATGGCGGCCAGCGTATCGATCGTGATCGATGGCGAATCCGCCAGTAACGACTGCGCGCGGGCCAATCGTCGGCTGCTGCTGCGCTGCGATGCGGCCAGTCGCTGGCGCTCATGGCGCCGGGTCGCCTCGGCCATGCAGTGGTTGGTGTGCACGATCGGTGTGTCCGTCAGCGTTGTGACAACCCGCGTCGTTGCCGTGGCCTCGACGTTGATCCCCTCGCCCGACGGCGCCATGAGCAGATAATTGTGCGCGCCGGCCAACGGTGCCCGATCCAGGGCCCGACGCGCCGCGGCGAACGTCGTCCCGGCAAGCACCTCGCGCACGACGAAGTTCCACGTCACGCCATGTCGGCCGTCGGCACCGGACAGATTGTTGATACCGACGGTGATACCGGCCTCATTCATACCAATCATGCCGAGACAACCACGGCTCGTGAAGAGCTTGAAACGCGGCGCGTCGTCCGGCCGGCCATCGAGCATCACCACGTGTGCCGTTGCGCTCTCGTGCATGTCCCAGGTCTGGGCGAACAACGGGCCACCCGTTGCCGAACGCTGCGGCGGCACCATCATCGCCGTGCATTGATCGGCCGTCGGCGACGCTGGCGCGGCGCCGGCACCGAACACGGCATGGGCCGTATCGAGAAAATCGGTGAACCCGCTGACGATCAGCGCCTCGGCCGTCGACAGGCCCGCCGCCTCGGCCAGGGCCGCGAGCTCGGTGAATAACGCCGGTGCATAATCGTGATGGGCCGGCAGGCAGGCTTCGGCCAGTGCCAGGACGTCAGCCCGGCTCACATCCGTGCCGATCCATCGTGCATCCCCGGCGGCGGCCACACGCTCGGCGGCAAACCGCGCGATATCATCACGATAGGCACTCCCGTGGGTTCGGCCCATGGCTGCCGGCGTGCCGCCGATCTGAAGTCGCTCCGGAATCACGACCTACGCCCGCCGGAGAAAGCAATGCGGGTTCGGGCCACAGGGATGCGCATGAGCAGGATCGCGAGGATATGACCTGTCCATTCATCGCACGATTCGCTTTCGTTTTCATCCCGCTCCCACCACGACCGCGAAACACCGCAGCGTACGCATTTTGGCTAATTGTCAAGCACTCTCATGCCCGCGCAACATAACTGTCACCGGCCAATGACAGCGACCAATTGGGAGTGGAGGAACGGTCATGTTTACGCAAACCGCGATCGATGCAGAACAGGCCCGAGCCAACATGTGCACTGCCAGCGACGGCCCGGCCGAGGCCGTTCAGGCCCTCAACGATGCCATTCGAGAAGCCTCGAACAAGCATCGCGGTCACACCGTGGCGTTCCTGTCGCGCAGCAACATCGACGCCGAGGACCTGGCCCGAATCAAGCGACATTTCGAGAAGCGCGGATTCCGGGTGGACGATCGCTGCCATAACCGCGAAACCTTCGCGATGACGATCAGCTGGTACCCGGAATAGCCACTAGGGCCTATTGATGTTTCGTTCGAGCGCCGCGTTGGGGACCGCCAATCGTGTCCTGCAAGGTGCGAGTTGCCGATCGTGGCGTGCCACGATCAAGGCTCGCAACGCCGCCGGGCGGGATTTGTGGCCCAACCCTTCGGGACAAGTGCCCCAAAATCAAAAACACGGCGGCAATCCAGCGTTCCAGCACACTGGCTCAGCATGACACGCTATGCGTGCTATGCCTCGTCTTGCCGCCCATCGTCAATTTCAGGGCGCACTTGGCGCGGACTCGCACGAAACATCAACAGGCCCCAAGGCCGCAGCCACGGCATCGTCGGCCATCGAAAACGACCGACAGCGACTATGGCAGGGTGCTGATGTCGCGATACCTCGGCGTCGCGGCATGACCCGAGAAAGGCAGCTTGGTGTGGGCGGCCCGTGCTCGCGCAACGGCCCGCCGCGCGGCACTGGGCGACAAATAGCGATCGTCGCAATCGAGGCCATGCCTCGTCACGCGCCCGGCGCCCGCGACGCAAAGTACGCCATGCTATCGCGCTCATGATCCGACGATCGATTTCGCGCCGGTGAATCGCACAGGGGATCGCACCTGGGCACGCAGACGGCGGGCACTTTCCCAGGCGATGAATGGTGTGCCGATGACGGTCGGTGCCAGCCAGGGCAGCCAGGCCGGTTCGAAATGAGCGGGCATGTTGACCACCAAGACAGCAGTCGACGTGGCAATGGCCGAACCGCCCATACGGCCGAGATGCAGCACGATACGCTCGGCCCCTATCGGCCATTGGGATCGCACCAGATCCCCTGCCGCGATACCACCGGCAAGCATGCCGAATACGCCCATGACGACGCCGAGCGGTGCGCCGTGCCACCCGAGCCAGATACCGTACCCGATCATCAAAGCGCCGTTGAGCGCGGCCACGGCGGCCAGCAGATATTCGGATGTGCCGATCCGTTGCTCTCGACAAGCCGCGAGCCGGATGCCGGTGGCGACCATATAAGCCGTGAATATCGCGATCGTCCCGAGAAACAGACTCGGCAGCACAATCGACAGCCCGACGGCAGCCATGAGCGAGATCGCCATGGCCGCACCGTAGGTTCGCCCTGCCAGCCGATGCCCGCGTCGTCCCTTGCCCGCCCCGAGCGCGACCGTCAGACCCGCGAAGGCCACTGAGCCGGACAGGATATGAATCCAGAGCAGGATGATCATCGCGTCGCCTCGGCCGGATATGCACTTTGTTGAATATCATTACGTCAGCTATCCTTGATATGCAACAATCGGCATATGTCACTACGCTATGCCGTGCTCGGCCTGCTCGTACACGAGCCCATGACCGGTTATGAGATCGCTCGCTTGTTCGACGCCTCGGTGGGCCATTTCTGGTCGGCGCGTCATCAACAGATCTACCGGGAATTGCGCGAGATGGCCGGCTGGGGCTGGCTCGGCGACACAGCCGAACCCCACGCGGACCGGCCCGATGCGCGACGCTATGCCATTACCGAGTCCGGTCTGAGCGCACTCGCGGCGTGGGTCGACACGCCGTTACCGCCACACCGCCCGCGCGAGCCGGTATTGCTCAAGCTGCTGGCCGCGCCCGCCGTACCACCCGACAGCCTGATGGCGGAATTCGACCGTCAGTTGGCAGATGTCGAGGCCCGGTTGGCCGCCTATCGCGATATCGTCGCCCGTCATTACGACCCGCCCCCGCCGCTGGCGACCGGGCCGCTGAACCGTCATGCGGTGCTCTATCTGTCGTTGACGCGCGGCCTGAGCGCTGCCCTCGCCTATCGCGACTGGCTGATCGAAACCCGTGATCTGCTGGTCGGCGGCGCCGCGACATGAACGCACGAGGCACCGACCGGACGGTCGCCGCCGGTGCGCCGATCGTCGTCTTCGACTCCGGCGTCGGCGGGCTGTCGGTGGTCAAGGCGATCCGCGCGACGCTGCCGCAGGCACCGCTGGTCTATGTCATGGATCGGGCCGCCTATCCCTACGGCGAACAATCCGAATCGGTGCTGCTGGCCCGTGTGCCGGCGCTGCTCGGCCGCCTGGCCGAGCGTCATGCGCCGCGGTTGATTGTCATCGCCTGCAATACGGCATCCACCATTACGCTGGCAGCCGTTCGGGAAGCATTGCACGTGCCGATCGTGGGCACGGTCCCGGCGATCAAGCCGGCCGCGGGCAGCACTCGGCGCGGCGTGATCGGCATCCTGGGAACCGCGGCCACGGTGCGCCAGCGCTACGTCGACGATCTGACCGCTCGCTTTGCCGGATCCTGCACAGTGCTGCGCCACGGCGCACCGGCGCTCGTCGACTACGCTGAGGCGCGTCTACGCGGCCAGCCCGCGGACGAGACCGCGCCCCGCGACGCGCTCGCGTCGTTGATCCAACAGCCCGGCGGCGACGCCATGGATACCGTCGTACTGGCTTGTACGCACTTTCCACTGGTGGCCGAAGCCTTGCAACGCGACGCGCCACATCCGCTGACGTTCGTCGACGGCGCCGCCGGCATCGCGGCCCGTTGTGCCGCCTTGACCGCCGGTCAGCCGTGGCCCGACCGGGCCGCGACTGGCCTCACGCTGACCACCGGCGGGCTCGCGGAATGCCGCGATCTGACGGGCGCGCTCGCGTCCTTCGATCTGGCGCCAGCCAAACGATTCTAGGCCCTGTTGAGGTTTCGCCATAAGCGATTGAAATAGAATGGCGAACTCGCATTGTTGCGGTATTCCACCCCCGCTTCAAAACGAGTTCGCCATGGCCCGCCAGATGCGCTCAGAAAAGCTCTGGACGAAGCTCAGACAGATACTGCTGGCTGAGTCGATTGACGACAAGCCCCGATTGCGGCAAACAGTCGAGGGCATGCGCTACCGTATGCGGGTCGGATGCCCATGGCGCGACCTGCCGCCGGCCTTCGGGCCGTGGACTACGATTTATCAGCGTTTTCGAGCCTGGGTAGCCAGTGGCAAGTGGCGGCGTATTTTCCGTGCGTGCATCGTCGACCCCGATCTCGAATGGGCCTTTATGGATGGCAGCTATACCAAGGCCCACCAGCACAGTGCCGGGGCTAGCGGCGGTCAGCCGCAGGCGATCGGCCCCAGTCGCGCCGGGCGCACGACCAGGATTCAATTGGCCGTGGATGCCTACGGCTTGCCGATCACCTTCGAGATCACCGGCGGTCAGATCAACGATTGTTCGATCGGGCCGAGCCGGGTCGACGCGATACCTCGCGTTGACATCATGATCGCCGATAAAGGCTATGACAGTCATCGAGTCCGCGCAGCGATCCAGACCCGATCCAGTCGGCCGGTCATTCCGCGCCGGCGTCATTCCAAGCGAGCCAATCCAGACTTCGATCGCGGTTTATACCGTTATCGACATCTCGTCGAGAACGCGTTTGCACGGCTCAAACAGTACCGTGCGATCGCTTGTCGCTTCGATAAATTAAAGGCGCACTACGACGCGGTCGTCGCCATGGCATGTGCTCTGCTCTGGCTGCCCATGTAATGAAACATCAACAGGCCCTAGCGGAGTCGCTCGATGGCAATAGACGTCCCTGCCGGTGCTCGCACCGCCGCGGCAACGGCATCCTGGGCCCCGATCAGGGCCAGTTCTCGCGTACCTGCCGCCTGTGTCGCGGAAAACAGCGCTTCAACGGCCGCCGCCGTGCGAGCCAGCGCCCGGGCCGGACCATCACCGCCCAAGCCCGCATCGAGACAGCCGGCGAGAAACACGGCGGCCGTGAAATCGCCCGCGCCGTTGGGCGCAATATCGAAGCCGATCCGCGGGCTCGAGACACGCCAGCTGCCCTCGGCGGTATCGACCAGCATCGCGATCCGCTCGGGACGCGTGTCCTCGACCGCCAGCGAGGTCACGAGCACGACGGCCGGCCCGGTTCCGCGCAGCGCCGCCGTGGCTGCCAGCGCTTCGGCCCGCGTGGTCACCGGCTGATCGGCAAGCCAGGCGAGCTCGAACTGATTCGGCGTGACGATATCGGCTGCCGGCAGCGCCCGAGCACGCATCCATTCCGGAATACCGGGCCGGACGAAGAAACCTCGCCCGGTATCCCCCATCACCGGGTCACAGCAATACAGCGCCTCCGGCGCCGCGGCCCGAATACGACGCAGCGCATCGAGGGTGACCTCGCCGGTGTTCTCGTCGCCCATGTAACCGGTCAGCAGCGCGGCCACATCCCGAAACCCGGTCAGGGACTCGATGCCGGCGAGCACGTCCGCCAGATGGGCCGGCGAGAACACCTCACCGGTGAACGCGCCGTAGCCGGTGTGGTTCGAGAATTGCACGGTGTTGATCGCCGTGACGTCCCATCCCAGACGTTGCAACGGAAACACCGCGGCCCGGTTGCCGACATAACCATGGGCCACGTGGCTCTGTATCGACAGAATTTCGCTCATCGCTGCAGCTCCCCGAACACGATCATGTCGATGCGCATGATGCGCCTCGACCGCAGCGCCTGGCCAGCAAGGCGGTCATACCGACCGGCCAGCTGTCCTTGATAAACCACCGACCACGCGCTGCGGTGTCTCACCGTCTCGCATAGGACCTGTTATCAACCCGGCATAAAAATAGATGATTTTTCGGGTTGATAACGCGCGTGAGCGACAGCACGCGCGCCACGGCCAACGGCCGTGAAGCCATTGAAAATAAAAAGACGGACAAGGGCCGGCGTTTCTTTCGATGGCGTTGAAAACAGCTGACGTCGTCAGCTGTTTGGGTACCGGATTAATAACACTTCACACGTGACCGCGTTGCCGCCCGACGGGACGGCGGTCATTTTGCGCAATCCGGCGTTGTCGTTCGCGACGCCCGAATGACGGCCGTACGCCCCGATGCCTTGTCTTGCAAAAAAATGAGCGCCGGCGCCGCGCACGCGGGACGTGTTGACAGGCCCTAGTGATTGGTCACCGACGAGCGACTATCCGGATGCGGATCGTGCCCGGTGCGCTTGTCATAAGCCCAGGTGATCGCCCACATGATCAGGCCGCCGACACATAGCGCCGCCCCGACATAGCCGGCGACTTCCGCGCCGTAGCCGTAGGCGAGCACAACGCCGGCCAGAAACGGGCCCAGCGCGTTCGCGGCATTGAAAGCCACGTGATTGAGCGCGGCCGCCAGATTCTGGGCGTCGCCGGCCACATCCATCAGCCGGGTCTGCAGAATGGCCGCCAGCGACACGCTGATACCGATCAAGAATACATCCAGCGTCACGGTCCAGGCGTTATGGCTGGCCAGCGGGAATGCCAGCAGCGCGAGCATCGACCAGACCAGCATCGCGCCGGCCGTGGGCATCTGTGCCCGGTCGGCAAAGCGCGGAATGACCATGTTGCCGACCGTCATGCCCACACCGAACACGCCGAGTACCACCGGCGCCCATTGCGCAGACATGTGCGTGACGTTGGACAGTGTGGTCGTCAGATATGTGTAGACAGCGAACACACCGCCGAAGCCGATCGCCCCGATGGATAACGTCAGCCACACGTTGGGCCGCGCCAGCGCGGACAGCTCGCGCAGCGGATGCGCATCTCCATGTGCGCCCTGATACGGCGCGAAGATGACGATGAGCAGGCAGGCTGCCAGCGCGATGGCCGTCACGGACCAGTACCCGGCACGCCAGTCGGTGATATTGGCCAGCCACGTCGCGGCCGGCACACCGAGGATGGTCGCCAGCGTCAGACCGAGCATGACGTAACCGACGGCCTGCGTGCGGCGATGCGGTTTGACAATGGATGCGGCCACCAGCGAGGCCAGTCCGAAATAGGCGCCGTGCGGCAGTCCACTGATGAAGCGAAAGACCACGAGCCACGGATAGCTCGGGGCCAGCGCCGACAGGCCGTTGCCGATGGCGAAGACAGCCATCAGCCCGACCAGCAGCGGCTTTCGCGAGATCCGTGCCGCCAAGACGGTGATGATCGGCGCTCCGACCACTACACCCAGCGCGTACGCACTGATGATGTGGCTTGCCGTGGATTCGTTGATGGAAAAGGCCTGCTGGATCAGCGGCAGGAGACTCATGGTTCCGAATTCGGTCGTGCCGATCGCGAAACCGCCGGTCGCCAGCGCGATGAAAACCAGCACCTGGAGAACTCGATTGGGCATAAGCAAAAGACAAGAAGGACGAGGGCCGGGCCCAGGGAATATGCGCAGCCTATCCACAAAACGGCTAATACTAAAGTAGTAGACCTATCCGAACGGGCCGATACATGACCGGGCATCCGACTGGTCGAGACGCAATGCATTGCGTACAGTCGAATATTCGACTGTTGGCCGCGATGCCATGACTTTTCATTTTACGCGTGCGAGCCGTCGACAGCTCGTCATCGAAGCGATCGATGCGCAGAACAGCGCGCTGTCCGACATCGATCGATCGCGCAAGTACGACAAGATGAGCCGCTCGCCGTATCGTTTCTTTCGCGGTACGAATCATCTGTTCTGGGCCGATGCCTGGCACGACTGGCGCTATTATCTGTTCGGCGGCCTGCTCGATTCCCAGACCTGGCTGCAGGGCGATGCCCATGTCTACAACCACGGCGCCTTCGGTGACGATCATCAGGGCGTTCACTACGGCATGGACGACTTCGATGATGCCCTCATTGGCGATTATCAGTATGACCTCTGGCGCCACGCCGCTTCCATGGTGCTCGATGCCGAGGAAAACGCCGGCCTGTCCGAAAGCCAGACACGGCGCGCGATTCGCCACCTGCTGACGAGTTATCTCGACACCCTCGCCGCCGGTCTTCGCGGCCTGTCGGCCGACGATATCCACGTGGCCTATCAGAATCCGCCGCTTCGCGCGTTCATCGACAAGGTGAGCCGAAAGCGTGGCGTAGCCCGGCAGCTGGCCAAATGGACCTGCGAGGACAGCGACGGCCGGCCGCGTCTGGATATTGCTCGTGCCAAGCTCGGCGAGATCCACGCGGATGAACGTGCTCGGATCGAAACAGCCCTGACCGAGCAATACCCGGCCACCCTGCGTCGTGCCGGCGAGCATCGACGCACGCAGCTCCGGGTACGCGATGTCGCGCGACGGCTCAATGCCGGTACCGGCTCACTCGGACTGCATCGCTTCTATGCGCTGGTGAGCCCGATAGACGAGGCGCTCGACGACCTGATCCTGCTCGACATCAAGCAACAGACACGCCCACCGGCCTACGATTGCATGACAGCCGCCGAGAAAAGTCGCTGGCGTCATGCCTTCGAACACGAAGCCCATCGACATGCCGAGGCCTTTCATGCCCTGTCGCAGCACCCCGATGCCTACGTTGGCTGGCTGTCGCTCGACGACACCTGGTTTTCGGTCCGGCGGCGATCCCCGTACAAGAAGGATTTCCCCACCCATAAGATCGGCGGGTTCAAGCCGTATCGAGCGCTCACCCGTCAATGGGGACGCATACTCGCGCGCGAGCACATCCGCGGCGCGGCCGCCCTGCGCCCTGACGACCCCGGCTATTTCCAGCGTGCCGTGACGGCCCGCATCGGCGATGACCGCGAAGAATTCAAGCGCGTGATCGTGGATTTCGCGTTTGCCTACGCCGAGTGCACGCGGCGCGACTGGGCGGCCTTTGTCGAAGCCCGCGGCCCGTCCAGCCGCACCGGACCGGCCGCTCCACGATCTCGTTGACCCGCAAGATCGCGCCTTTCGCGGCCACATGGCGCGTCGCGCCGGAACGAAATGCCGCCGAACAGGGTTCGGCGGCGCGCCATACCGCGTGGCGCAATCGAAACGAAAGACTTCCGGAAAAGCGGCCGTTTTAGAACAATCACGCGCGATGCCTGTTCCAATCGCTGCCACTGTCGCCCGCTCCGCCGATCCGGAATCGACCGGTCATCGGGCAACGACTGCATCGTGCCGGCCAAGCGCCCGTGCACGCGTCGGCTTGCGAAAATCTGGCACCATCCCAACCTATTTCAGGTCGACTCATTTGCCGAGCGAGGTCTAGACGCACGTGTCCGATACGCCGAAGATTATCTATACGCTTACCGACGAAGCACCCGCGCTGGCCACGCGCTCGCTGCTCCCGATCATCGATGCCTATACCGATTCGGCCGGGATTCGGGTCGAGACCCGCGACATCTCGCTGGCCGGCCGGATCATCGCGCATTTTCCGGATTACCTGACCGAGGAACAGAAAGCCGCCGATCATCTGGCCGAACTGGGCGAGATGACGTCCAACCCCGCGGCCAACATCATCAAGCTGCCCAACATCAGCGCCTCGACGCCGCAGCTCAAGGAAGCGATCGCCGAGCTGCAGAATCAGGGCTATGACCTGCCCGATTATCCCGAGGAACCCGAGACCGACGCCGAGAAGGAAATCGCCTCGCGCTATGAGAAGGTCAAGGGCAGCGCCGTGAACCCGGTTCTGCGTCAGGGTAACTCGGACCGCCGCGCCCCGGCCTCGGTCAAGGCCTATGCCCGCAAGTACCCGCATCGCATGGGCGCCTGGGAATCGGACAATCGCGCCGAGGTCACGCACATGACCCACGGCGATTACTACGAGTCGGAACGCGCGGTCACCATGGCCGACGACGACGAACTCACGGTCACCTTCTTCGGCGAGCAGGCCGATACCGCCGTTCTCAAGAACGGCATCAAGGTCGGCGCTGGCGACGTCGTCGATGCCGCGGTGATGCACGCCGAGCCCTTCCGACGCTTCGTGCGTGACGAGATCGCCGATGCCAAGGCCAAGGACCTGCTGTTCTCGGTCCACCTCAAGGCCACGATGATGAAGGTCTCCGACCCCATCATGTTCGGCTGGGTGGTCTCCGAATACTATGCCGACGTCTTCAAGGAACACGGCGAGACGCTCGACGAGGTCGGCTTCGACCCGCGTTCCGGGCTCGGTGATCTGTACAAGACGATCCAGTCCCTGCCCGACGACAAGCTCGCTGCGATCGAATCGGCGGTGGCGACGGTCAACAACGAATCCGCGCCACTGGCCATGGTCGACTCGCATCGCGGCGTGTCCTGCCTGCACTGGCCCAACGACATCATCATCGATGCCTCGATGCCGGCCATGATTCGCGACTCGGGCACCATGTGGGGCGCCGACGACGGCCAGCACGAGGCCAAGGCCCTGATCCCCGATCGCAGCTATGCCGGCATCTATGCCGCCGTGGTCGAGGACTGCAAGGCCAACGGCGCCTTCGATCCGACCACCATGGGCACCGTCCCCAACGTCGGCCTGATGGCCCAGAAGGCCGAGGAATACGGCTCGCACGACAAGACCTTCCAGATGCCCGGCAAGGGCCGGGTACAGGTCACCAACACGGCGGGCGACAGCCTCTTCGAGCACGACGTGGCCGCCGAGGACATCTGGCGCATGTGCCTGACCACGGATGCCGCGATTGCCGACTGGGTCAAGCTGGCGGTCGCCCGCGCCCGCGACTCGGGCATGCCGGCCATCTTCTGGCTGGACCAGAATCGCGGCCATGACGCCGAGATCATCAAGAAGGTCGAGCATTACCTCGGCGATCACGATACCGACGGCCTGGATCTGTCGATCATGGCGCCGGTCGCGGCCATCCAGCACACGCTGGCGCGCACCCGACGGGGTGAGGACACCATCTCGGTGACGGGCAACGTGCTGCGCGACTATCTCACCGATCTGTTCCCGATCATGGAGCTGGGTACCAGTGCGAAGATGCTCTCGATCGTGCCCTTGATGGCCGGCGGCGGCCTGTTCGAGACCGGAGCCGGCGGCTCGGCCCCCAAGCATGTGCGCCAGCTCCAGCGTGAAGGCCATCTGCGCTGGGATTCGCTGGGTGAGTTCCTGGCCCTGGCTGCCTCGCTCGAGCATCTGGGCAAGACGTTCGACAACCCGCGGGCACAGGTCATGGCCGACGCGCTGGACAAGGCCAACAGCCGTTTCCTGACCGAGAACAAGTCACCCTCACGCAAGGTCGGCGAACTCGACAATCGCGGCAGCCATTTCTATATCGCCATGTACTGGGCCCGCGCGATCGCGGACCAGGACAGCGATCGGGAACTGGCCGCGCTGTTCACCGAGCTGGCCGATGCGCTTGAAGCCAACGAGGACAAGATCGTGGCCGAGCTCAACGATGCCCAGGGCGAGCCCGAGGATCTGAACGGCTACTATCTGCCCGAGGAAGCCCGGGTCCGCCAGATCATGCGGCCCAGCGCCACGCTCAACGAGACCATCGACATGGTCGCGAGCAAGAAGACGCACTGAGCCGCGCCCGGCGCGAACGCTCCGTTGGCCGGCGCATGATTCATGCGCCGGCTTTTTTATGTCCGCCCGGCCCGACTCGCACGAAACATCAACAGGCCCCAGGGCCTGTTGAGATTTCGTTCGAGCGCCTTTTCGTCGAGAGGCCGCAGCGTGTCCGGCAAGGCGCGAGTCGCCGATCGTGGCGTGCCACGATTCAGGCTCGCAACGCCGCAGGGCGCGATTTGTGGCCCAACCCTTCGGGACAAGCGCTGTTTTGCGGCAATACAGCGTTGTAGCCCGCTGGTGCAGAATAACGGCACGGCGCGCACTACGCCTCGTCTTGCCACAAAACAGCGCTTGGCGCGGACTCGCACGAAACATCAACAGGCCCTAGGATGATTGCCCACAACTCAAAACGACAAAATCGACGCAATGCTCAAGCAGTGTTCTGCCCTCGCCCTCGTTGCACTGGCCGTCGCCGGCTGTACCACGGTCCGTGAGACACAGCCCACGCAGACCGCCAGAGAACAGCTGATCATGTCGAGCGCCGCGGACTACGCGAGCGCGCAGATCCACCCCAACGTCCCGCGCGGCAACGCGATCTTCGTGGATGGCTCGAACTTTCCGAGCGATGCCGAATACCGCAGCAGCTATGCCGTGGCCGCGATTCAGGCGCAATTGCTGAGCGACGGCTACCGTCTGGTCGGTTCGGCCGACCAGGCCGATACGATCGCCCGTCTCGGCTCCGGCGCGCTTTCAATCAATCAGTCGGATACGCTGTTCGGCATCCCGAGCATCCCGATCCCGATTCCGTTGACCGGCACCGTACAAACGCCGGAACTCGCCCTGTACAAGAAGGCACGCCGTACCGGCGTCGCCAAACTGCTCATCTCCTTCTACAACGCCAAGAGCGGCGATCTGCAGGATGTCGTGGGCCCGCTGTATGGTTTTTCGCACGACAACCGAGCCTCGATCCTCGGGGTGAGCTGGCGCCATCAGAACATCGTGCCGGCCGCGGATCAGGCCGAGCTGGGCGGGCGGATGCCCAAGCCCGCACCGTCCACGACACCGGTCGGCGGCGACGCGCGCTCGACGCGCTGACCTCGTGGCCATCACGTGCACCCCGGCGTCGCTGCCGGGGCTGCATCAGGCTGTCTCGCGCGGTAATCTCGGGTTCAAGAACAACATGATGCGCACGACGCATTTTTCCGGAGGAGCCCATGACCACCATCAACGACCTGCTGCGCGACAAACCCTCGAGTGTATGGACCGTCGGTCCCGACGATTCGGTCTATGACGCACTGCAGCTCATGTCGGACAAGAACATCGGCGCCGTGCTCGTCATGGACGACGGGCACCTCGTGGGCCTGCTTTCCGAGCGCGACTACGCCCGCAAACTGGTGCTCGAGAATCGAAGCTCTCGGGAGACACCGGTCCGCGACGTCATGACACAGCGCGTGGCGTACGTCGCACCAACCAAGGAAGTCGAGCAGTGCCTGGCCCTGATGACGGACAAGCGCTTCCGTCACCTGCCCGTTCTCGACAACGGCAAGCTGATCGGGCTCGTGTCCATCGGCGATCTGGTCAAGGCGATCATTGCGGACAAGCAGTTCATCATCGAACAGCTCGAGTCCTATATCAGCGGCCAGTAACGCCCCGATCATGAAAAACCCCGGCCGGTCGGTCGACCGGTCGGGGTTCTATCATCGGGCCGAGCCCGAGGCTATCGCGAACGGCGATGCGGCTACATGCGCGCGCGATCGCCTATCGCCTGGAGGCGCTGAATCCGCTCTTCGGTCGGTGGATGGGTAGAGAACATCTTGCCGATGTTCAGCCCCGACAACGGGTTGACGATGAACAGATGCGCCGTGGCCGGGTTACGGGCCGCGGATTCCATGGGATGCTGCCGATTGGCCGATTCGAGCTTGCGCAATGCATTGGCCAGGCCAGTCGGGCTGCCGGCGATTTCGGCACCGCCCTTGTCGGCACCGAATTCACGCGAACGCGACACCGCCATCTGAATCATCGTGGCGGCCAGCGGCGCCAGGATCATCATCGCCAGTCCACCGAGCATGCCGGGGCCTTCGCCTTCGTTATCGTTACCGCGGAAACCACCGAACAGCATCGCCCATTGCGCCATGTTGGCGATCATGGCGATCGCACCGGCAAACGTTGCCGCCACGGCGCTGATCAGGGTGTCGCGGTGGCGCACGTGGGCCAGCTCGTGCGCCAGCACGCCGCGCAGCTCGTCCCGATTCATCAATCGCATCAGGCCGGTGGTCGCCGCTACCGCAGCATGCGACGGATTGCGCCCGGTCGCGAAGGCGTTCGGCGTCTCGGACTCCATCACGTAGACCCGCGGCATCGGCAACTGGGCGTTGTGGGCGAGTTCCCGCACGATGTTGTAAAGCTCCGGCGCGTCCGAGGCCGAGGCCTCGCGGGCGCCGTGCATCTTGAGCACCATGCGATCCGAAAACCAGTAGCTGCCGAAGTTCATCAGGGCAGCGAAGACAAAGGCGATGACCATGCCGCCACGGCCGCCCAACGCCCCACCGACGAGAATGAGCAATACGGTCAGAGCGGCCAGCAGGGCCCCCGTTCGCAACGCATTCATGGCTTTTAACCCTCTGGTGAACAAACGAGTCCGTTATTCCCTGAAAATAGCGACGCTTGCTCGGCGATCAAGTGAAAAATAAACGTGCGGCAAGCGATAGTCCACCCATCGCTTGCCGCGTAATATACGCTCGCAGAGATAACATCATCGGGCTGCGCATCCGGGGCCGCTTGTTCTCGCGCGCTGCACGGTCTGGCAGGCATGACCTGACCGGTCGTGGAGGCCTTCGGTACGAGTCGTCGCTTATGAGAGATATAGCACATGCCCTGTCGCCCCGGATCGACGAACCGGGATCGGTCACAGCCGCATGATGAAATCCTCTGCCTATCGCAGCTACGCGCTACATAGTGCGTTTCAGCCGATCTTCAGTCTCTGCCACCAGCGAACCGTCGGCTTTGAAGCCCTGATGCGCCCGCACATCGACAACACCACGCCGGTATCGCCACTGGCGCTCATGGACATCGCCACCACGCACGGCGAACAACGCGAGCTCGACACACTCTGTCAGACGCTGCACATCACCAATTTCGCGCTACAGAAACCGGAACGTCGCTGGCTGTTTCTGAATCTGGATCCGAACACGGTGACCCGCCGGTGGTACGACGACGGCAAGTTGCTTGGCGCGCTTGAGCAGGCCGGTATCGCGCCGGAGGAAGTGGTCATCGAATTGCTCGAAGGCCGCATCGACGACGAACCCGCCCTGTTGGAGGCCATCAATTTCTTTCGCGAGATGGGGGCCATGGTCGCGCTCGACGACTTCGGCGCCGGCCACTCCAATTTCGACCGACTCTGGCGCGTGACGCCAGACATCATCAAGCTCGACCGTACACTCATCACCGAGGCCGAGCAGCATCGTGGCAGCCGGCTCCGACGGATCCTGCCCAATCTGGTCTCACTCATGCACGAAGCCGGCTCGCTTGTCCTGTGCGAGGGCATCGAAACAGAAGATCAGGCCATGGTCGCCATGGAGGCCGATGTCGATTTCGTCCAGGGCTTCTACTTCGGCTATCCACGAGACCGTATCGATCATCCGGCCGACCCCGGCAGTCAGCGGCTTTCGAGCCTGAGCACCCGCCATGCCAGTGCCTTGTCGGCTACCGAGTCACGCGAACTCGCGCAGCTGCGGCCCTATATCGCCGCATTCAGAGCCGAGACCGCGCATTTCGCTTCCAATACTGTCTTTCCCGCGATCGCGAACGCCCTGATCGGCTTGCCTCGCACGGCTCGGGTCTATCTCCTGAACGAATCGGGCGCAGAAATCGACCAGCGCACCAACACCGAGCTGACCCGCCATACGCGCGCGGCCTCGATTCTCGATAGCGCCGGCGGCATCTGGTATCGGCGACCATATTTCCGCGCCGCGGTCGAGGCGCCCGGCCAGCTGCAGGTCTCACGGCCTTACCTGTCGAGCGCCGGCGGCTACATGTGCGTGACCCTGTCGCTGGCCACCGCAGAGCTGCCCCGCCGCGTCATCTGCTGCGACGTGTTGGCCTGAGCGGCCACGGCAGCCCGGTCATCAGAGGCCACCGGAACATCCAAAAGAGAGCGCGTCCGGCGTCGTGCCACCGCCCGGCCAAGCCGTTTCAGCGAGCTTCGGCTATCCTGACGCGCTGACGGTCACACGCCGATTGTCGAGAGAACGCCGGCCAGTCTCGTAGAATGCCGGTTCAGCACAGGCAACGATCATCATGGGACAGTCGTTACAGGATCAACTGCTCAAGGCCGGGCTGGCCAATTCCAAGCAGGCCCGCAAGGCACAGCAGGACAAGACCGGCAAGAAGAACAAGAACCGCAAGAAGAAGAGCCAGCGCGCACCGGCGGATGCGCCGTCCGAACTCTCGCGTGAAGTTGTCGCGGCTGACGCCGAAAAGCGTCGTCGCGATCAGGAACGGGCCCGGCGCGCCAACGCCGAGCGCGCCGGCCGCGAGCGCAGTGCCGCAGCCGACCAGATTCTTGCGCAGAACACAATCAAACGCGAACCGGCGCCCGAGGAAGATCCGCCGTTCAGCTACACCATGGAAGGCCGTATTCGTCGGCTGCCGGTCAGCCGTGCCCAGCGCGCCAAACTGGCCAACGGCGAACTGGGCATCGTACGGCGTGGCGGCCACACGTTACTCGTCGACCGAGCGACTGCAGAACGGCTCGCCGAATTGATTCCGAAACGCATCTCACTCGCCGAGAAAGCACCCGAGGCCGGCCCGACCGACCCCGAGGATCCTTATGCCGGTTACGAAGTCCCGGATGACCTGATGTGGTGATCCGAGGTGCCGCGCGCCCGGGATGGCAACGCCGGCGCGCGCGGCGCGACGCGGAAAATCGCCGGTAACCGGTTCAGGACGCATCGTCCGGAGACCGGCGGTCGCACCAGCGGCCAAGCCATGCCAAGACAGGCCGTCGCGAGCGCGGCGTGGCGGCGCCACATCGGCGAACGATAACGCGGGATTGCCGCGGCCGGGCCGCTGCTGCCCCTTCGGATCGTCCCGCCGGCGGCGTCATGCAGCGTTGCGGACCTGACGCGCGGGACGCCACGCGCTATGGCCCACGCCTTGCCTGACACACCCGGCGCGAGCGATGCGACGTCATATATCGCGACGATACGATCTAGGGCGTGTTGAGGTTTCGTTCGAGCGCCCTTTCGTCGAGAGACCGCAGTGCGTCGGGCAAGGCTTGCAACGCCGCCGGGCGCGATTTGCGGCCCAATCCAAAGGGACAAGCGCGACAAGCGCGGACTCGCACGAAACATCAACAGGCCCTAGAATCCGGCTGCGAGCCCGGCCGGCCGGCGGCGGTCGTTGGCGCCCTGCAGCCGGCCCGTGTCCGGATCCCGAAGGATCGCTTCGTCGGCGCCCCAGGACTGGACCACGTCGAACTCGTGCCCCATGGATTCGAGTGCCTGTCTCGTCTGATCCGTCAGATAACCGGGCTCGACCTTGGTGTGATCCGGCTGCCACTGGTTGTGCAGGCGTGGCGCATTCACCGCCTGCTGGATGTTCATGCCGAAGTCGATCACGTTGAGCATCGACTCCAGGGTCGTCGAGATGATCGTGGAGCCGCCCGGGCTACCGGTGACCATGTACAACTCGTCGTCATCGAGCACCATCGACGGCGACATGGACGACAGCGGTCGCTTGCCGCCTTCGACCTGGTTGGCCTTGCCCTGAACCAGCCCGAATGCGTTCGGCACACCGGGCTTGGCGGTGAAGTCGTCCATCTCGTTGTTGAGGAAGAAGCCAGTGTCCCCGGCGATTCGTCCATTACCAAACAGATAGTTGATCGTATACGTCACGCTTACCGCATTGCCTTGCGGATCGACGATCGAATACTGCGTGGTGTGCTGACCTTCCCGTGCGCCCAGGCTGCCATCGATTTCGCTCGACGGCGTGGCCCGATCGGCATCGATGCTCTGGCGCAGCGAATCGAGATGCGCCGACGAGAGCAGTTGGTCGATCGGGTTGTCGACGAAGGCGGGATCGCCGAGGTACGTATTGCGATCGGCGAAGGCGCGGCGCTCGGCCTCGATCAGATGATGCGACGTCTGAACCGCGCCGTAGCCCCATTTGGCCAGAGGCAGCGGATCGAGAATGCCGAGAATCTCGCAGATCGTCGTGCCGCCGGAACTCGGCGGCGGCGTGGAGAGCACGGTGTACCCACCATAACCACAGCGCACCGGTTTGCCCCAGGGGGCCGTGTAGTCGGCGAAATCCTGTTGCGTGAGAATGCCGCCATTGTCGCGGCTGGCAGCGATGATCCGCTTGGCGATCGAGCCCTGGTAGAACGCCTGGGTCCCGCCTTTCTGAATCTGGCGGAGCGTGTGCGCCAGCTGCGGCTGCTTGAGCGTGTCACCAACCTGATAGGGCTTGCCATCGTCGAGAAAGATGCGGGCGACGTTCGGCTGGTGGGCAAAATCCTTCGTCCGCTCATGGAGGATATTCACATCGCCCTGCGTCAGCGCGAACCCCCGACTCGCGAGATCGATCGCCGGCTGCATCAGGCGCTTGCGCGACATCGTGCCCAGACGTTGTCGCGCTTCTTCGAGCCCCATGACGGTACCCGGCACCCCGACAGCGAGATAACTGTCGGTGCTGCGCCCGTCGACGACATGGCCCTGGTCATCCTGGAACAGCGTCGGCGTGGCGGCCGCCGGGGCTTTTTCGCGGAAATCCAGAAACAGATCACGCGCCGGTTTGCCCTCATCGGCGGCCAGGTGCACGACCATGAACCCACCACCGCCGATGTTGCCACAACACGGATGGACCACCGCCAGGGCATAGCCGACCGCAACCGCGGCATCAACGGCGTTTCCTCCGTCACGCAAGACCTTGACGCCAACCTGGGTCGCCAGGTGCTGGGCAGTGACGACCATGGCATGCGACGCCGTGACGGGACTGGCCTTTTCGAGCGCGGCGCGCGTGGTCGGCGGCGCCGTGACGTCCAGGGCGCTACTGGCGATACCGGCATCGGCCGAATCCGCCTGGGCCGGTCCGGCAGTGCCGATGGTCAGTGCCAGCACGAGACCGGCGGTCAGAGCCACGATACGATTCGGCATAGGGCGTGAGAGGGTTCCCGAAAGCAATAGCGCGACTATAGCGCGGCATATCCCCGTCTGCAGGTGGCGCCCCGGCTGTCTTTCAAGACTCGCCGGACCACACCACGCCGTTAGTGGCCCCGGGAAAGGCCAGCCGCCCAACGTGGGTCAAACCGGTCGTCGCGGCTCGAGACAATTTCGCCGCGTGAACGCGCTTGTGGCTGAACCACGCCAAGCGCACGATGCCTTGACTCGCCGCCGATTGGCCGCGGGTGCGATGCTCTATTTGGTGACAACGCGCTCTAGGGCGTCACCGCTCCTTCAGGCAGCAACCCCTCGTCCTTCAGATCTCGCCAGAGTCCTTGCGGAATGGCTGCATCGAACAGCGCGAGATTCTGTTCGTTGCGCTCGGGCTTGCTCGCGCCCGGGATCAGCGCGCTGACGGCTGGATGCGCAGCAGCGAACTGCAGCGCCGCGGATTTCAGATCGACCCCATGACGCTGACAGATCACCGCCATGCGATCGCGCCTGGCGACCGTGGCCGTATCGGCCGTCTCGTAATGATAGTGATCACCGCCGGCCAGCAGGCCCGAGCCGTACGGCGCGCCAATCACCACGCCCACACCGCGTTCGTCACAGCGCGGCAACAAAGTCTCGCCGGCCGCCGGGTTGAGCAGATGATATTGCGTCGCCAGCAGAAAGACATCGGGCCGGGATTCGTCGAGCGCCCGCAGACACGGTTCGATGGTGTTGACGCCGAGCCCCCACGCGCCGATCCGTCCGGCATCACGCAGCTCGGTCAGCGCCCGGGCGGCGCCCTGCATGGCGATGTCGAACTGCTCGGTCCAGGCCTCGCCCAGATGATCGGGCGACAGATCATGGATATAGACGATGTCGAGATGCCCGACACCGAGCCGCTGCAGACTGTCGTGCACGCTCTGCATGGCAGCGTCGTAACCGTAATCGACGAGACGCTTGAAATGCAGACCGCCGACGAACGGGCCATCCAGTTCGGGCGCGTCGGCCGGTTCGAGCAACCGCCCGACCTTGCTCGAAAGTATGTAGGACGAGCGCGGCTTGTCGGCCAGAAAATGACCGACGCGCTGTTCCGACAGCCCCGCCCCGTAGTGCGGCGCGGTATCGAAATAGCGGATACCGGCGTTCCAGGCTGCCGCGAGCGTATCCTGAGCGACGGACTGTCGGGTCGACACGAACATATCGCCCAACGGCGCACCGCCGAAACCGATGCGGTCGAGATGCGAGAACCGGGTCTTGAAGTCGCTCATTCGTCTTTCTCAATCAGAGTGATACGCCTAGTCTGGCACGATTGGCAACACGCGAAGGCACACCCTCTCAGTCCGGCGAGTCCGGCTGACTCGCCGCGTCCAGTCGCGCCAGCGCATCGTTGTCCAGCTGCAGTTCAACGGCCCCGATCAGCTGCGTGAACTGGTCGTGCGATGTCGCTGAGACGATCGGCGCGGTCACGCTCGGCTGTGCGATGAGCCACGCCAACGCCACGGCGGCTGGCGTGGTACCAAAGCGCTGTGCCACGGCGTCGAGCGCTTCGAGAATACGCTGGCCACGCGCATCGAAATAATCGGCAAGAAAGCCTTCGCGCGGCCGGCCTTCAGTATCCGCCGGCTTGCGATACTTGCCGGTCAGAAAACCGCTGGCCAACGCGAAATATGGCGTGACGCCGAGTTCGTGTTCGATGCATATCTCGGCCATATCGTGCTCGAAGTTCCCGCGTTCGTACATATTGTAGTGCGGCTGCAGCACTTCGTAACGCGGCACTTCGAGATCGTGTGCCGAGGACAGCGCCTGCATCAGGCGACTGCCGTCGTAGTTCGACGCGCCGATATGGCGCACCTTGCCGTCGCGGATCAGACGGTCGAATGCCTCCATCGTTTCATCCAGGGGCGCCCGTTGATCGTCGGTGTGTGCGAAATACAGGTCCAGACGATCGGTCTGCAGACGCGCCAGGGAGGCCTCGACCTCGCGCAGGATCCAGTCACGCGAGAGTCCTTCGCCGGCATCCGGCATTTCCATCCCGACCTTGCTGGCGAGCACGATTCGATCCCGATTGCCACGCTGGGCGAAATACCGACCGAGCACGCTCTCGGACTCGCCGCCCGCGTGGCCATCCACCCACTTCGAGTAGACGTCGGCCGTATCGATCATGTTGAAACCGGCATCAAGCCAGGCATCGATCATGTCGAAACTGGCTTTGTCGTCGAGCGTCCAGCCAAAGACGTTGCCGCCGAAGATCAGAGGCGCGGTCGCCAGATCGGTACGACCGAGTTGTCGCTGATTCATCGTAATGCTCCCGCAGATATGACAATAAACAACAGGCGGTCCGGCTCAGCGCGGCCCGTCTGACCACAGCATCGATAACGCGTCGGGCGCATCCGGTTCGGGGATGCACAACTCTTCGACCGGCTCGTCCGGTACGCGCCCGAGCACGATACGAAAATAACGTTGATCCGCCGTATTGCGGGCAGCCCGCCCGGACAGGCGACGACAATCACCGATGAGCCGTCCGATCCGTGCCCGCTCGATATCCGTGCAGTCCGACAGCGCGATCTGGCGCGGACGTGCAAGCCCCGGTGCGGCAACCAGCCCGCCCTCGCGGGCCACCCAGAGCCACGCCGTTGTCGAGGCCAGGACATCATCGCCGCTCACACGTCGACTCCGACGGCCTGCCAGGCCTTTCGAACCGCGTCGCGCGTGGTGCTGTCGAAACGTTCTTCGGCCAGCGCTGTCGTGACCGCGGCGAAGCCGGCGAAATCGGTGTCACGCGCGAGCCGCGAATCGGTCAGCGCGGCATACCAGATATGCCCGGCCACGACCCAGCTGTGGCCGGACAATGCGGTCGCCGCCAGATAGAAGGCCCGATTCGGGATGCCGGAATTGATATGCACACCGCCGTTGTCCTGGCGCGTGTCCACGTAATGCGCCATGTCCGCCGGCTGCGGATCCTGACCGAGCTGATCGTCGTCGTAGGCGGTGCCGGGCTGCGCCATGTCGCGCAGGGCACGGCCCTGTACGGCCTCGGTCAATAACTCGGCGCCGATCAGCCAGCTCGCCTGGGCCGCTGTTTCGTCGTTCGCGTATTGCTCGGTCATCGCGCCGAATACATCGGAGATCGATTCGTTGAGCGCGCCGGACTGGCCTTCATAGACCAGATCGATCGTCGCCCCGGTCACGCCGTGCGTCAGCTCGTGCGCGACGACGTTCAAGGATCGGGTGAACGGCTTGAAGATACGACCGTCCCCATCCCCGAACACCATTTCGCGGCCATTCCAGAATGCGTTCATGTAATCGCGACCGTAATGCACGCTGCCGTCGAGCGGCATGCCGGCATCGTCGATCGAATCCCGATCGAAGACATCGGCATAAAAGCGATAGGTGGCACCGAGATCGTCGTAGCCTTCGTTGACTTCGCGATCGGCGACCGGCGCATCGCCCTCACCGCGCATCGGCGTGCCGGGCAGTCGCTGGGTGTGATTGGCGTCGTACAGCGTGCGTTCGAGGCCGGCCGCACGACGCGGCAGGGCCGCTGCCTCGGACGGCTCGACCGCGAGCAGTCCCTCATCGAGGGCCTGCGTGGTTTCGGCACATCGACGAAGCCCGCTATCGGCGTGTGTTTTCAGACGTTCCAGCATATGCGGCGGTACGATGCCGCGACGTCGCGCTCGGGTTTCATGCATGCCGTGCCTCCTCGGGCTCGTCCGTTGCATCCTGCATCGACGTTTTCACCCTAGGGCCTGTTGATGTTTCGTGCGAGTCCGCGCCAAGCGCGCCCTGAAATTGACGATGGGCGGCAAGACGAGGCGTCGCAGGCATAGCGTGTCATGCTGCGCCAGCCTGCTAGAACGCTGTATTGCCGCCGTGTTCTTGATTTTGGGGCGCTTGTCCCTTCGGGTTGGGCCGCCCATGAAAAATCGACGATGGGCGCCCTGCGGCGTTGCGAGTCTGGATCGTGGCAGGCCACGATCGGCGACTCGCGCCTTGCAAGACACGCTGCGGTCTCTCGACGAAAAGGCGCTCGAACGAAACATCAACAGACCCTAGCACGATCGCACCGGCCGGCTGCCCCCGGGATCGCCCGGGGGCCCGCAGCCCCCGGATCATCTCGCGACAGTCAATCGATCGGAGGCGACATCGAGTACGGCCGCGCCGATGAGCAACGTGCCGCCAGCGATCTGGATCGGCGCGAGCGATTCGCCGGCCAACAGGGCGGCAGAGATCACACCGACCAGCACTTCACTCATCAGCAGGATCCCGACCCGGGCCGGTTCGAGATGCGATGTCGCCCAGACCAGGGCCACCATGGTCGTGACCCACCACAGCCCGCCGGCCGCCAGCGCCCAGAGCGTGGTCGACAATGCAGGGGGCCAAACCGTCCCGGATGGCCACGTCGGCGATAGGCCGAACAGAACGAAAGCCGTACCCAGGGCCCCGACGACGAACACGAACGTACTTTCAACCGGCGCGAGATCGCTCCGGGCACTCATCCCGATCGAGCCGAGCGACCAGAACAGGCCGGCGAGCAACGCGTACCACTCGCCGGGGCGCTGCGGGATCGGGAGGCCGCCGCCCCGGCCGAGGGTGAGCACCAGGCCGGCCAGCCCGGCCACGATCACGACATAACGCACCGGATGCACGGCCCGCCCGAACACGAATCGCGTGAGCAACGTGGTCCAGACCGGCGTGAGATAGAACAACAGGATGACAACCGCCACACGGGCCTCGACGATCCCCACGGAGTAAAGCATGAAGGCCGAGCCGCCGAGCCCGGTCGCAGCCACCCCGAGACGATCGGCGCGTCGCCAGTCCTGTCGGCGCCAGATGACGATCGGCAACAGGATGGCCCCGGCGATCAGCGCAACGATCACCGAACCGAGCGCGCCCGGCCAGCCGGCGCCCGACAGCGCGCGCACCGGCATCCAGTAGAGCCCCCATAACGAGCCGGCAACAGCCACGATCAGGCTGGCGATCAACGTTCGGCGGGCAGCATTCATGAGCGATCGATCGGTCGTGCGACGAGCGCGCGATCCTAGCAGTTAACCCACGGTCCGGCAGAGCAAGGCCCCACCGACGAAGCAATATCGAGCCGGGCGCTCCGCCCTGGCCGAATCAGCGAGCCCCATCGTTTGCCCTGGGGCCACTGCGTTGATCGGTGCTATCCCACGAATCGCCGAGATCAAATGGATCGGCGCCGCAGCCAGGGCGTGACGCGGTCAGCGAGCGCGATTTCCGACATGCCAGGCCACGGTGTCGACCAGCCCGCGGTCCAGAGGGATCCGCGGTTCCCAGCCGAGCGTGCAACGCAGACGGGTGGCATCGACGGCATAACGTCGATCATGACCGGGCCGATCGGCGACATGACGAATGCGTGCGGCACTCGGCGCCGCCGCCGGCATCGCCTCGTCCACGGCCGCGCAGAGCGCCCGCACGAGCGACAGGTTGGTACGCGGCGCGCCGCCGGCGATGTTATACCGCCGGCCCGGCTGGCCCGCGGCCAGCACGCACCGAATGGCCGCCGCATGATCATCGACATGCAGCCAGTCCCGGACCTGGCCACCGTCGCCGTAAACGGGCAGCGTTCGGCCATCCAGCGCGGCTTCGATCATGCACGGCACCAGTTTCTCGGGATGCTGGAACGGGCCGTAGCTGTTGACGCCGTGTGTCACGAGCGTCGGCAGCCCGTAGGTGACATGCCAGGCGTTGACCAGATGGTCGGCGCCAGCCTTGCTGGCCGCATAAGGCGAAGCCGGTGCGTAAGCATGCTGCTCATCGGCGACCGTCGGCGCCTCGAGACTGCCGTAGACTTCGTCGGTGGATACGTGCAGGAAACGAAACCCCGATCGCGCTGGGCCCGACAGCCGCTGCCAGTAGTCTCGCGCCGCCTCGAGCAACGCGAACGTGCCATTGACGTTGGTGGCCACGAACGGCGCCGGGCCGCTGATGGCCCGATCGACATGCGACTCGGCCGCGAGATGCAGCACGGCATGGGGCCGATGGGCAGCGAAGATGTCCGCGAGCAACGCTCCGTCGACGATATCGCCGTGAATGAACGTATAGCGCGCCGAGCCATCAACCGCGGCCAGTGCAGCCGGCTGAACCGCATAGGTCAGCGCATCGAGATTGATGATCTCGTGGTCGGTTTCCCGGATCAGGGCACGAACGAGCGCAGAGCCCAGAAACCCCGCCCCGCCGGCGATGAGTAGCCGCATGATCTGTCTGGCCTGTCGCCGTCTGTTCAACGAATCGGACGAACGCCTGCATCGCACGCCCGGCCGGTATCGGCTGTATTCTGCTTGAATCGCAGCAAGAGGCCCAGCGTGATCGCAGCGACACCCGCCGCGCGGTCACGTCATGCCCGGAGCGTAACCGCGCCGAGCGGCGCCGCCGCCCGAACGAAGCCGATCGAAAGACCGGCACCGCTTTGTTGCCAAGCGCCACGCACGCTCTGCCGGCGACGGCCACCGGGATCGGTCGATCGCCTAGGGGGCCGTCACGTAGCGATGCCAGGGATGTTGTTCGACGAACCCGAGCACGTCGCGAATCTTGCGGTTCGAGTACAGGGCCTCGTGTTCGCCGAGTGTGCCCCGGACCTCGACGTCGGGATAAAAGCGTTCGATGATCTCGGCCGTGCCGAGATGCACCGAGTTATGATCATTGCCGGCATTGAAGACCTCATACCCGAGGCCGTCGGTAGCCAGGCAGCGATCGACGATCTGGCCGAGATCGCGCGCGTCGATATAGCAGAACACGTTGCGACGCCGAACCGCCGGATCGGCGAAGAAGTGCGGAAACATCGTCGCGTACTCGTGCGGCTCTATGACGTTGCCGATACGCAGGCCATAGATATCGGCGCCGGTGCGCTTGGCGAACGCCTGCGCGGTGGCTTCATTGCAGACCTTGCTGGTCGCGTAAGTGTCGGTCGGTGCCGTCGGATGTGTTTCATCGACCGGCAGAAAGGCCGGTTGCACCGTGCCGTCGGCGAAACAGATACCGTAGGTCGTCTCCGACGAGGCGAACACGATCTTGTTGATCCCGAGTTTCGTGGCCGCGTTGAGCACATTGTAAGTGCCCTGTGTGTTGATGCGATATGTCTCGGCATCGGTGGTTACGAAATTGCGCGGGATCGCGGCGAAATGCACAACCGCATCGAACGGACGCGGGCCCCCGTCGCCCCGTTCCAGTTCGCCCATGTTCGCGTACGTGGACAGGGCATCGAACATCTGACCGGCATCGGTCACATCAGCCGTCAAATGATCCACACGTGGGTCGTCCAGCGGCACGCGGTCGATGTTGAGCACCTGATGCCCGCGATCCAGCAGATACGGCACCACGTGGCGACCGGCCTTACCGGAGCCACCGGTGAAAAGAATACGCTTGGTATCGTTCAGGGACATTATGTTCTGGTCTTACCGGATGATGAAGCTATCCTGCCACAGCTTCTGCTCCCGGCCCGCGCCCCTTCGACGATGCGCTAATGACCACTCGCTATGCCTGGCTGGCCGTTTTCACGACCGGCTTCATCCTCTATGGCTCCCTCGTGCCGTTCCACTGGTATGCCGGTGCAGCGGCCAATCCAGTGACCTATCTGTTGTCCCGCTGGGCCACACCGGCACAGACGACGGCCGGCTTCGTTGCGAACGTCGCGCTCTACCTGCCATTGGGCCTGTGCATCGCACTGGCACTCGGCCGTTCGATCACGGTGACACGACGTGTTGTCATCGCCGGCGTTGCCAGTAGCCTGCTCTGCATCAGCGTCGAACTGGTACAGGTCTATGACTGGGGTCGCCAGTCCACGCTGACCGATGTCTACCTCAACGTCGCCGGTGGCGTGCTGGGCGCCCTGCTCGTCCCCCTCTTGCCGGTTCGCGTACAGCAACCACGCGGCAATCTGCGTCAGCCGCTGGTGCTGGCCCTGCTCGCCTCGTTTCTGGTGATCGAGCTCTATCCCTTCATCCCCTCGCTCAACGTCTCGTGGTACGACGACGCGCTGACCTCCCTGTGGCGGCACCCGCACATCCACGACGCGATCTTCGTCCGCGCCCTGCTGCACTGGCTGCTCGCCGCGGCCCTGCTGGGGCATCTATTCCGAAGGCGCGACGGCCTGATCAGTCTGGCGCTTCTGGCCGCCGGCGTGTTCGTCGGCCAGATCGTCATGCAGGATACCTGGCTGTCGATCAGTGAATGGAGCGCGGCTGCCCTGGCACTTGGGCTTTACGCCGGCCTTGCAGGCACCGCGTCCCGCCACCGCGCCATGATCCTGGTCTGTGTCCTGGTCGCCGGCCAGACCTATCTGGCCTGGCTTGATCCGACCGTGCTGAGCCACGGCTCGATGATCGCCGCGCTGGAAGATCGCGATCTCGTTGCCGGTCTGCGGCGTCTGGTGGCAGCCTTCTATACGGTCGGCGGGACGTTCTGGCTTCTGAGCCGGACCGGCCTGGTCATGCATCGCGCCAGCGCGGTGCTCGCCGTGATGCTGGTCGGTATCGCGCTGATCACTCTCGCATTCGGATCGGTGCCACCGGATCCGAGTGCCCCGCTCCTGGCGATCCTCTGCGCCCTCGGATTCGGTCTCGCCGCCCGACGCCGCACGCAACAGGCGAACGCGGCACCGACCTGAGCACGGGCGGGCCGGCCAGGGCCTTTCAACACTTCGCGCGTGACCGCGTTGCCGCCCCAAACCGCCCATGCGGCGTTGCACGGCTTGACTTTGGCGTGACCAAGATCGGCGCCCTGCGCCATGTCTGGCCGATTTTTGGGCGCAACCCGACGGGACGGCGGTCATTTTCCGCAATCCGCTAGGACGTCGGGGCGAAACGCAACAACCCGAGATAAGCCAGGAGCGCTCCACCGGCCGCCGTGGTCATGACGATGGCCATGGCCTGCGCGTCGCCACCGACCACACCGACGCCCCAGGTCGCGAGCGCGCCGCAGGCGAACTGGAACACACCGAACAGCGCCGAGGCGGCACCGGCTGCGTCGGGCGCCAGATCCAGCAGGCCAGCCACCGTGTTCGCCCCGGCCACGCCGACGGTCGACAACAGGAAGAACAACGGAATGGCCACACCCCAGAAACCGCCGAAGCCGGAGGTCGTCGTGGTCAGCAGGACCAGCGCGCAGATCAGGGTGTTGGCGACCGCGACACCGAGCAGGCGCCGATAGCCGAACCGTTCCACGATGCGCCCGTTGGTGAAGGTCCCGATCAACATGGAGACCACGTTGGCCGAGAAATAGAAACCGAACACCGATTCGTCCACACCGAACTGTTCGATATAGATGAACGAACTCGCGGCCACGTAGGAAAAGAGCGCCCCGAACATCAGCGCGCCGCAGACCAGATACAGCGCCACAGGCAGACGCGCGACGAGGCCGATATAGCCCATGTACTGGGCTGCCAGCGAGCGATCGCGCACACGTCGATGATGCGGGTGCGACTCGGCCAGCAGCACGGCCAGCGCCGCAAGTGCCACGATCGAATAGATCACCAGCATCCAGAAGATCAGCGGCCACGCCCCCATGAACAGGATGAGGCTGCCGATCATCGGGGCGAGCAACGGTGCTGCCCCCATCACCATCACCACGAACGACATCACGCTCGCAGCCTTGGCGCCGGAAAAACGGTCGCGGACGATCGCGCGTGCCATCACCGGCCCGGCCGCTGCCCCGAAGCCCTGCAAGAGACGCGCGACGATCAGCATGTGGATCGACGTCGACAACGCACAGGCCAGGCTCGACAGCAGGTACAGCCCGAGACCGAAATACAGGATCGGTCGGCGGCCGTGGCGATCCGAGATCGGCCCGTAGAGCAGCTGCCCGAAACCCAAACCGATGAAGAACAGACTCAGGCTGTACTGCACGGTCGCATCCGCGACATCGAACTGTTTCGCCAGGGCCGGCATGGCCGGTAGATAAGTATCGATCGACAACGGGGCGACCGCCGTGAGCAGACCGAGCACGCAGACCAGCAGGACATGCTCGCCCCGGGTCTGCTGCGCCTCGCGATCGCGGGCGACATCCGACATAAAGACTCCAAAAAACAGCGCGTCCCGCCGGCCGGCGAGTCGTCGCGGCGCACGAGATCGCGCGTTCGATCGCGCGGGCGCCAAGCGTAGGCCGTCATTATGCCAGTCGGGCCGTTAATACGGCGATTATCGCCATATTCGCGCACAACGCCTGCCGTCGATGCCCACACCGGCTGGGCAGGCCCGATGGCCATACCAAGGCAGGCAAACCAGCCGCCCCGCCAAGGCGCCGACGAAGATGTGTCGGGACGCACGCTCTGCTCGGCCTGCCCAAGCGCTGCGGTCTCGCCCGGTCAGACGGGGCTTTCGAAGGCACAATGAAACCGGGAAGTACCAATCCACGTTGATGGCGCGCCGCCATGCCGCATTAGACAATAGTCGCATACTCACGCGCCGCCACAGCCAGCCAACCGGCCTGGTCGCTGGTATCCTTGCGCGGTTGCGGCCGAGGTGAGCGGCCCCACTGGTTCAAACGAGCGTGTTCATGATCAACAAAGCCCGCGTCGGCCTTGCCGGCGACCCCGACAGTTCCTGGCGACTGATCGCCGATATCGGTGGCACCCACGCCCGATTCGCTCTGGCCGACGATTACGGTGCGCTGCAGTCGCATGAAACACTGGAGTGCGAGGCGTTCGATGGGCCTGCCGAAGCAGCTCGCGCCTATCTCTCTCGTCAGAACGTCAACAGTATCCGCGCGGCCGCATTCGCGGTGGCCACCGCGGTCTACACCGACCATATCGCCTTCACCAATCGCGCGTCCTGGTCGTTCTCGATACGTGAGCTGGGCAATCAGCTCGGCGTCCAGCAATTCCGGGTGATCAACGATTTCACCGCGCTCGCCCTGTCGATACCCCGTCTTGATCGCGAATGGCTGGTACCGGTTTCAGGCCATGGCACCCGGGATTTCGATGCACCGCTGGCCGTGATCGGTCCGGGCACCGGCCTCGGCGTGTCCGGGGTCATCCCCACCCGACACGGCTGGCAGGCGCTGGCCGGTGAAGGCGGCCATACCACATTGGCACCGGCCACCGAGCGCGAAGTCGAGCTGCTGGCGATTCTCACGCGTCGATTCGGCCACGTTTCGAGCGAACGCGTGTTATCCGGCCCGGGCCTGTCCAACCTCTATCAGGCGAACTGCGAGCTGTCCGGCCTGCCGCCCGAAGATCTCAAACCGGCCGATATCACTGAACGGGCGTTATCCGGCGAGTGCGATATCTGCACCACGGTGGTCGACGATTTCTTCGCCATGCTCGGTACCGCAACCGCCAATCTCGTGCTCACGCTCGGCGCCCGCGGCGGCGCCTATATCGGCGGCGGTATCGTGCCGCGACTCGCCGATCGTATCGGGCACAGCCGTTTCCGTGAGCGTTTCGAAGAGCACGGCCGTCTCACGGATTATCTCAAGGACGTGCCCTGCTACATCGTCACCGCCGAATATCCGGCGCTGCAGGGCGCACTCGCGTCGCTGTCGTCGGCGTAAGCCCCGTACGACAGAACACTTTGAAGAGCCCGGCGTACATTGGTGCGCCGGGCTTTTTTTCGTGCGTTGTCGTCATCATCGCCTGTCATGCCGGGCCAAACCGCCGACGACGGCGGAAATGCCGATATGGGACCGGTCCGCGCTATTAGACCTTTGTGCCGTTGTGCACGCGCACCGTTTTCCTGAAGCTTGCCTCGTGCATCACAAAGTGCGGTGCGCTCATCACACTAAGCAAATACGGTGTCGCGATCCCGAAGCCGGCCTCGAAGCCCGGCCGGATGCGACAGCAGGGAGGAGTCATGGGAAATCGAGGGCTTTGGCATCACACGGCATGCCTGGGCGTCGCGGTCGCGGCGCTTTCGATCGGTAGTGTCGCATCGGCGGCACCCGACAAGGGCACCGTAAGCGTGTTGAACTGGTGGACGTCCGGCTCGGAAGCGAAGTCGATGAATGTGTTGTCCGACATGCTGGCCGATCAAGGCTACAAGATGGTCAACGACGCAGTCTCGGGCGGGGGCGGCTCGAACGCGCGGACCGTGCTCAAATCACGCATCCAGTCGAACAACATGCCGGGCGCGGCTCAGATCAAGGGCCCCGAGATCCAGCAGTGGTGCCAGGCTGGCATGGCGATGAACATCGACGAGGTCGCCAAGCAGCAGGACTGGTCGAAGATCCTGCCCGGTCCGGTCGCCAAGGGAATGCAGTGTGACGGCCATTTCGTTGCCGTGCCCTTCAACCTGCACCGCATCAACTGGGTCTGGATCAACAAGTCGGCTCTGAAGAAGGCCGGCGCTACCATGCCGAGCGACTGGAATTCGTTCGTTGCCGCTCTCGACAAGCTCAAGGCCGCCGGCATCACGCCGATCGCCGGTGGCGGCGATACCTGGCAGGTGGCCACCGAATTCGATGCCATCGCCCTGGCGACCGGCGGCGCCGACTTCTATCGCAACGCCTTCGTCGATCTCAAGCCCGACGCCCTGTCCAGCGACACGATGGTCAAGGCCCTGTCGCGTCTGCGCACGCTGCAGAAATACGAAGATGCCAATGATCAGGGCCTGTCCTGGAACCACAACACCGGCGCGGTGGTCAAGGGTGAAGCCGGCATGCAGATCATGGGCGACTGGGCCAAGGGCGAGATCACCAACGCCGGCGCGACCCCGGGCGACCAGGTTGCCTGCATGGCCATGCCCGGCGAGCACAGCGGCTTTGTCTACAACGCCGACTCGTTCGAGATGTTCAAGAAATCGAATTCGGACAAGGCCGCGCAGTACGCATTCGCCCGGACCGCGCTGTCGCCGGAATTCCAGCGCAAGTTCAACATGGCCAAGGGCTCGATCCCGGTTCGTGAAGGCGTGTCGCTGGACGGCTTCGACGCCTGCGCGCAGAAGGCGCAATCCGACTTCGAGGCCGCCGAGAAGAACAACGCCCTCGTGCCGAGCTTCTCACAGGACATGGCCGAGACTGGCGCCGTCAAGGGAGCTCTGTTCGACGTGATCGCGAAGTTCTACAACAACAAGAACATGAGCGCCGAGGCCGCAGCCAAGCAGATGGCCAGCCAGGCCAAGCAGGCCAAGCTGATGTCGTCGATGTAGGCCACCCCGGTCTACCGGCCCGGGCCGCCCTGTCGGCGCGCCCGGGCCCTGCGAACCCGCAACCGATTCGGGGCGCCGCACGCGGTGCCCCTGCATAAGAGTTCGACCATGTCCGATACGACTCCCCCGGCGGGGCCGCCGACCCGGGGCATGCCCGTGCGTCGCTGGCTTGACCGCTGGCTTCCGAAAATCGCGCTCGTACCCAGCGGTGTGGCACTCCTGGTCTTCGTCTACGGCTTCATCGGCTGGACGATCTGGCTATCGATGACCACATCGAGCCTGCTGCCGAACAATACCTTCGCCGGACTACGCCAGTACGAGGTCCTGTTCCAGCTCGATGTCTGGTGGGTCTCGGTCATCAATCTGGCGATATTCGGCGTGCTCTACGTGGCGCTCTGTCTGGCGATCGGCCTGTTCCTGGCCATTCTGCTCGATCAGAAGATCCGCGCCGAGGGCTGGCTACGCACGATCTATCTCTATCCGCTCGCGCTGTCACTCGTGGTGACCGGCGTGGTCTGGAAATGGCTGTTGAATCCGGGCCTCGGGCTGGAGCATTTCGTGCAATCGCTCGGCTGGACGGGCTTTTCCTTCGACTGGCTCGTCAATCCGGACATGGCCATCTATGCCGTCGTGATCGCGGCCGTCTGGCAGGCGGCGGGCTTTGTCACCGCGCTGTTCCTGGCGGGCCTACGCGGCATCGACACCTCGATCATCAAGGCTGCCCAGATCGATGGCGCGAGCCTGCCCCGTGTCTATCTGTCGATCATCATCCCGAGCCTGCGGCCGGTCTTTTTCTCCGCGATCATCCTGCTCGTCAGCCTGGCCATCAAGAGCTTCGATCTCGTGATCGCCCTGACCGGTGGCGGCCCCGGCTATTCCACATGGGTACCGGCCATCTTCATGTACGACTTCGGCTTCAACCGCGGTCAGATCGGTCTCGGCGCCGCCGCGGCCACGTTGATGATGGCGGCCGTGGCGCTGGCCATGCTGCCGATGCTCATTGCCGAACTGAAGGAGCGCCGTGATGGCCGCAAGAACTGAAGACGGCGTCGCACGCGGCGGCCCGATCGCCCGGTGCATCGTCTACGGGATACTGATGCTGGCGGCGGCCTATTTTCTGCTGCCGCTGTACGTGATGCTCACCACGTCGTTCAAGACATTGCCGCAGATCGCCAACGGCAGCCTGCTCTCGCTACCCTCGCCGTTCAGCGTCTCGGCCTGGGGCGATGCATGGTCGAGCGCATGCACCGGCGGCGACTGTAACGGCCTGCATCACTATTTCTGGAACTCGGTGGCCTTCACCGCGCCCGCCGTTGCCCTGTCCACGGCGTTCGGGGCGCTCAACGGGTACGTGCTGACCAAGTGGCGCTTCAAGGGCTCGGAACTGATCTTCGGGCTGCTGCTCGTCGGCACATTCGTGCCGTTCCAGATGTTCCTGCTACCGATGGCGCGCGTGCTCGGCATCATCGGCCTGGACAATTCCGTGGCCGGCCTGACGCTCGTGCACACGGTCTACGGCATCGCGTTCACGACGCTGTTCTGTCGCAATTACTACGTCGCGATCCCGGACGAACTGGTCAAGGCTGCACGGATCGATGGGGCATCGTTCATTTCGACCTTTCGCCACGTGATTCTGCCGATCTCCACGCCGATTCTCATGGTCTGCGTGATCTGGCAGTTCACCCAGATCTGGAACGACTTCCTGTTCGGCGTGGTGTTCACCTCCGGCGATGCCCACCCGATCACAGTCGCCTTGAACAATCTGGTCAACACCTCCTCGACCGGGGTCAAACGCTACAACGTCGATATGGCCGGCGCCATCATCACGGCCCTGCCCACGCTTCTGGTCTACATCGTGGCCGGACGCTATTTCATGCGCGGCCTGACCGCCGGGGCGGTGAAAGGATGATCCGCCTCCTCGAGGCGCGGCCCGGCCGCTGCCTATCCAACCGTCTTGTCCGACAAGCCAGTCTCCAAAGCAGAAGAATTCGCTCATGGCCGTACTGAATATCGAAAACGTATCGAAGACCTTCGGCGAGACCCGTGTACTCGAAGACATCAACATTTCGATGGCCGAAGGCGAGTTTCTGATTCTCGTCGGCCCCTCGGGGTGCGGCAAATCCACGCTGCTCAACATGATCGCCGGCCTGGAGTCGGTCTCGGACGGCCGCATCACGCTCGACGGGCGCTCGGTCAACGATGCCAGTCCTCGCGAACGCAACATCGCCATGGTGTTCCAGTTCTACGCGCTGTATCCGAACATGAACGTGCGCCGGAACATCGAGTTCGGCCTCAAGATGCGCGGCGTACCCAAGGCCGAGCGGGCCCAGACCGTCGAACGCGTCGCGCGGATGCTGCAGATCGAGAACCTGCTCGACCGCAAGCCTGCCCAGCTGTCCGGCGGTCAGCGCCAGCGCGTGGCCATCGGTCGCGCCCTGGCACGCGATCCGGCGCTTTTCCTGTTCGACGAACCGTTGTCCAACCTCGACGCCAAGCTTCGCGTGGAGATGCGCACCGAACTCAAGCAGCTGCATCAACGTCTGGGCACGGCCATGGTCTATGTCACCCACGACCAGATCGAGGCCATGACGCTGGGCGACCGGATCGCGGTCATGCACGCCGGCCGCGTGCAACAGCTCGGCACGCCGCGCGAGATCTACGACGATCCGGCGAATCGCTATGTGGCCGGTTTCATCGGTTCACCGGCCATGAACTTCATCGAATGCGGACTGACCGGCAGCGGGGGCGATACCGCGGTCCGACTGACCGGCAGCGACACCGAGACCCATCTTGCCCTGCCGCAGGCGACCGCGGCCAAACTGGCCGAGCACGGCAAGACGCGTGTGCTGATGGGCGTGCGCCCGGAGCATCTGGTACCGGCCGCCGAAGCCGACACGCGCCGCGCGCGAGTGACGTGTGCGATCGACGTGGTAGAGCCGACGGGTCCGGACACCTATCTGCACACCGAACTCAACGATGCCGCCGTCACGGCGCGCTGCCTGCCGTCCGCGGCACCGAATACCGGCGCTCACATCCCGTTGGCCATCGACGCCGAGCGCGCCGTGTTCTTCGACTGCGACACGGAACAGCGCATCGCCTGAGCCCGGAAAAGCGCAGCGCTCGGCACGATGTGATGCCCGTTGCGTCCGGCCCGCAACGGGCCGGGCCAGCAGGGCTCAGCTCGAGCCGAGCGCGGCCGCGCGAGTGGCCGCAGCGGCGACTGCCGATTGCGCCCCAGCCTCGTCGCTGCCCGGCGGCTTGGCCAGCCAGCTGCCGCCCACGCAGGGGATGCTCGGCAGCTTCAGATAGTCCGGTGCAGTCTGCTCGGTGATGCCACCGGTCGGACAGAACTTCACATCGGGGAACACCGCTGCATAAGCCTTGATCGCGGCCGGCCCACCGATCACCGATGCCGGGAACAGCTTGATGTGCTGCCAACCCTGGCGAACGAGATGCGCGACCTCGCTGACCGTCTGGGCCCCGGGCAGATACGGGATATCGGCTTCTCGGCACACGTCGCCGACCTCATCGGCAACGCCCGGCGAAACGATGTACTTCGCACCCGCATCGATCGCCTCGCGACACTGGTCTGCGCTCCAGACGGTGCCCATGCCGAGCACGAGTTCGGGCACGTCGCGGGCGATCGCCTGCATGGCCTCGACCGCGACGCTGGTTCGTCTCGTGATCTCAATGGTCTTGAGACCGCCGGCGTGGATATCGCGGGCCACCGCCACCGCCTCGTCGACGTCGTGGAACGTGACCACCGGGATCACCGGCGAAAGTTTCATGATGGCAAACGTGTCAGCCATGACTCATCCTTGGAAAATGGTGGCGATTAGGTATTCGCGCGATCATCGCCGCGGATACCGCATCGAACTCAACCGTGAAGTGCGGGACCGGCGCCTTCCTCGGCGGGCAAGGCGTTGTTGCGGAACAGCGCGAAGAGTTCACGCCCCAGCCCATGTTCGGCCGACGGTGCATCGTCGAATTCAATGCAGCCGCGGGCTTCCAGCTCATCGTCGGCGACCGCGACCGACAACTCGCCCGTCATGCAGTCGACCACGATATGATCGCCGTCGCGGATCTTGCCGATCGCCCCGCCCAGTTTGGACTCCGGAGTCACCTGAATCGCCGCCGGGACCTTGCCCGACGCGCCGGACATCCGTCCGTCGGTCACCAACGCGACCTGATAGCCCCGCTGCAGGAGCACGGACAGGCTCGGTGTGAGCTTGTGCAGCTCCGGCATGCCGTTGGCGCGCGGGCCGTTATTGGGCACGACCACGACCACGTCGCGATTGAGTTCGTCGGCCTTGAAGGCGTCGATCACGGCTTCCTGGCTCGAGAAGACACGTGCCGGCGCCTCGATGCGTCGATGCGCCCCGGCCACGGCCGAGGTCTTGATGATGGCACGCCCGAGGTTGCCCTGCATGACCGTGATACCACCGGTCGGCGCGAACGGGTTGTCGACGGTGCGCATGACGTCTTCATCGTGACTGGCCGCCGGGCCTTCCCGCCAGGCCAGCGCGTCACCCTCGATAAACGGCTCTTTCGTGTAGTGATGCAGGCCATGCCCCTCGACTGTCATCACATCGTCGTGCAGGAGGCCGGCATCCAGCAGAGACCGGATCATGAGCTGTATGCCGCCGGCCGCGCGCATGTGGTTCACGTCGGCGACACCGTTGGGATAGACACGCGCCAGCAGAGGCACCACGGAAGACAGTTCCGAGAAGTCGTCCCAGTTGATCTGAATGCCGGCGGCTCGCGCCACGGCGACGTAATGCATGGTGTGATTGGTCGAGCCCCCCGAGGACAGCAGGCCGACAAGCCCGTTGACCACGGATTTCTCGTCCACGATGTCGCACATCCGACGGGCCTTGCCATCATCGGCGACATGGCTCATCTCCACCGCACGACCGGCGGCGGCCTCGGTCAGCGCACGGCGCAACGGCGTGCCCGGATTGACGAAGGAAGTGCCGGCCATGTGCAGGCCCATGAACTCCATCATCAGCTGGTTGGAGTTGGCCGTGCCGTAGAACGTACACGTCCCCGGCGAGTGATAGGACAACGACTCGGCCTTGAGCAACTCGTCGCGACCGATCTCGCCCTGGGCAAAACGCTCACGAACCTTGGCCTTGACCGGATTCGACATGCCCGAGGTCATCGGGCCGGCAGGCGCGAAGATCACCGGCAGATGCCCGAAGGCCAACGAGCCGATCAGCAGCCCCGGCACGATCTTGTCGCAGACGCCGAGACAGATCGCCGCATCGAACATGTTGTGCGTCAGCGCCACCCCGGTCGACAGCGCGATGACATCACGCGAGAACAGCGACAGCTCCATGCCCGGCTGGCCCTGCGTGACACCGTCACACATCGCTGGCGTGCCCCCGGCGAACTGAGCGACGCCGCCCGCAGCCCAGGCCGCTTCCTTGATCCAGGCCGGATAGTCCTCGAACGGCTGATGCGCGGAGAGCATGTCGTTGTAGGCCGACACGATCGCCACGTTCGGGCGCACGTCAGTGGCCAGGGCGTCCTTGGCAGACGGGCCGCAGGCCGCGAACCCGTGGGCCAGGTTCGAGCAGGACATATCGCCCCGATGCGGGCCATGCCGGCCAGCCTCGTTCATGCGCGCCAGATAATCGGCGCGAGTATCCCGCGAACGCTCGATGATGCGCTGCGTGACGTCGTGAAGCACCGTATTCAGTGCCATATCAGTCTCCGTGGCAATGGCCGCGGTCAGGGGGCGTCAAGCCGCCCAGTGCACCGTGGCCGTCGGCGATTGTGTATTCAGGATGCCGCGAATCGGCAGTTCGGCAATCGGACCATCGTGGCGTGCCCGCTCGTACACGGCCTGCTTGTCATCGCCGAAGATCAGCACATCGATGCGCCGGGCATCGGTCAGTACCGACAGGCCAAGGCTCAACCGTGCCGGCGGGCCGACGTCAGCCGGAATGCAGGCCGCATCCGAGGCGACCGCTTCGTCGATGTCCGACGCATGCGGGAACAGTGATGCCGTATGGCCATCACCGCCCATGCCGAGCAGCACCCCATCGAACGGCCGGGGAATGTCGGCCAATGCCCGGGTCACGCTCTCGACCGCGGCCGCGGGCGTCTCGGTATCCCGATGCAGACTCACGAAATGAGCATCCGCGGCCAACCCGGTCAGCAGCTTATCCCGGATCATGCGTTCGTTGCTCTGGGCATCGTCGACGGCAACCCAGCGTTCGTCCGACGGCACGACGGTCACGCGAGACCAGTCCAACTCGGTGGCCGAGAGATGCTCGAACAGCTCGAGCGGCGAACTACCACCGCAGACCACCAGGCTCGCCTGCCCGCGCTCGGCGATCGCCACGCGCAGCGATTCGGCAATCGAGGCAGCCAGGGTTTCAGCGGCCTCCTTGCGGCTATCATAGCTTGTGAATTCGGACATGGGAACGGTCCCTATTTGACAGAAGCCCGGGGTCCGGGCGTAGGAAATCAGCCTTCGTACCAGCGACGTCCGTCGCGGTCGAGCATCACGAATGCATCGGTCGGCCCCCAGCTGCCGGCCATGTATTCCTGGGTTTCGACCTGTTCCTTGTGCCAGCTGTCGAGAATGCGATCGACCCACTGCCAGCCGGCCTCGACTTCGTCGCGCCGCATGAACAGCGCCGGATTGCCCCGCAGCACTTCCATGAGCAGTCGCTCATAGGCATCCGGATAAGCCACTTCGAAGGCCTGCGAGAAGCTCAGGTTGAGCGGCAGGCTGCGCATGCGGAACCCGCCGGGCCCCGGCTCCTTCGTCATGATCGACATTTCCACGCCCTCTTCGGGCTGCAGACGCAGCACCAGGCGGTTGGGCTGGAGCGGCTCGTCGCCGAAGATCGAGTGCGGGACCGGCTTGAATTCGAAGACGATCTGGCTCGACTTGCGAGCCAGCCGCTTGCCGGTACGCAGATAGAACGGCACTCCCTGCCAGCGCCAGTTGTCGATCTCGGCCTTGATGGCGACAAAGGTCTCGGCCTCGGCTTCGGTCGACGGCGCCTGCTGCTTGTCATCGGTGGCGCCATAGGCCGGCACGGCCTGGCCTTCGATCATGCCGGCGCCATACTGACCGCGTGACGTGGCGGCCCGCACGTTGTCGGCCGTGATGGGCTTGAGCGACCGCAGCACCTTGATCTTCTCGTTGCGGACGTCGTCATGGTTCATGCTGGCCGGCGGCTCCATGGCCGTGAGACACAGCAGCTGCAGCATGTGGTTCTGCACCATGTCACGCAGCGCACCGGTGGCTTCATAGAAATCGAAACGCTCGTCCACGCCGAGACTTTCCGCCACGGTGATCTGGACGTTGTCGACCGCCTGACGCCCCCACACCGGTTCGAACAGGGAGTTGCCGAAGCGCAGCGCGATCAGATTCTGGACCGTCTCCTTGCCCAGGTAATGATCGATGCGATAGATGCGCGATTCGTCGAAGCGCGCGCCCACGGCATCGTTGATCTCGCGCGCGGATTCGGTGTCGTGACCGACCGGCTTTTCCAGCACGATGCGGTTGGGGGCTTCCGAGAGACCGGCATCGGCGATACCCGCGGCGATCTTGCCGAAAAGGCTCGGCGCCGTGGCGAGATAGAACACACAGATACGGCTGTCGTTGTCGACGAAGCGCTCGGCGAAAGTCCGCCAGTTGTCGGCATCGTCCACGTCCAGCGTGATATGACAGAGACGTTGCTTGAACCGTTCGAACACGCCCTCGTCGATCGACTCCGGCAGGTGCTCCTCGAGGACTTCGCGAACCCAGTCCGCATACGCCGCATCGTCCATGTCCTGACGCGAAACGGCCAGCACGCGGCTGTCATCCGAAAACTGATCGTCCGCGTCACGATGATAGAGCGCCGGCAACAGCTTGCGTCGCGCCAGATCGCCCGTTCCCCCGAAAATCACCAGGTCGAACGGGTCAACGGGGACAAATTCGGCAGCCATGACGCCTCTCTTGGTTCGATTCTCAAAATACGACAGACGAGTATAACCGCTCGTCTGTTGCCTGTGGTGCCGAGCGGCAACACCTGGCGGCGGCTCGGCGGATCAATCGCCCGGCGACCGATCGGCCGACGCGATATCACGTCGGCCGGAGGCCGGACAAAAAAAAGCCCGGCCGTCAGGCCGGGCTTTCAGACAGCGGTCGACTAGAATTCGTAGTAGACGCGCACGCGGTTGTTGTAGAAGTTCGGGGCCCCTTCGTCGTAACGGGTGATACCCAGGTTGTCGTTGATCTTCAGACCGGCGAGCTGCTTCCAGATACCGCCCAGATCGTAGGTCAGGCCGATGCCGATGGCATCGCTGTACTGATCGTTCACCTCGTCGCCGACGAACGAATCATCCGTGATGACGTTGTTCGCGCCGCCGTTGAAGTAGAAGTCGTGGTAGTGGCCGTTCTTGGCCTGATAACGCACGTAGCGCGCATACATCGCCAGGTTGTCGGTCGGCGTGAAGTCGATGCGGGCACCGGCCGCCCAGCCCGGGCCGAACTCCTGAATACCGTTGTTCATGGTGTCGGTGTAGAGCACGCCCGACAGATCGGTATACGGATGCAACAGCTGACCGTCGTTGAACGACCCCTCGTGCTCCGGCGAGAAGTTGCCGAAGACCGCGAAGCCGAATTCGGCCGTGTTGAAGCCGAGTTTCAGACCATAGATCTGGCTGTTGATGCCCTGCGGCACGCGGTTCTCATCGGCATCGTAGGCAGCCATGACCTGGGCACGGATATAGGGTGCCCAGCCGCCGTTGGCGGCATCCCCGATGATCGGGGCCATGTAGCCGATTTCGCCGTAGTCGGCGGATTCGGTCTGCTGGAAACGATAGTGGTAGTACTGGCCGATGATCTGACCTTTCTCGGTCACGTTACGGAAGGTCGTACCGACGCTCCAGAAACCGTCCACGTCAGTGAAATAGCGGTTGTCGGTGACGAATTCGTCGGCGTTGCCACGACCCTCGTAGCGACCGATCTTGGCACCGAAGATCTGCCATTCCGGCATATCCATGGACTTGGCGCCGAACGCAAACGGCAGATACTGATCCGTTTCGTAGTTCTGATTGTCAGCCACGCGCGACTGCGTGATCTGCGGGCCGTATTCGCTCTGATCGGTGGCATCGCCCTGGGCCAGGTCGCCCGGCGAGTAGCTCAGACGCTTGATCATCTGCAGCGGGCGAACGACCGCGCTCACACCGTTGAACGAACGCGGCAGGAAAGTGAACTGGTCGGCACCGGCCAGCGGCGTGTTGAGCAACTGACGACCGCCCCGAATCTGCGCGCCGTAGGCATTGAACTGCAGATAGCCCTGGGTGATGTTCGAGATCGCGCCGTTGCACGCCAGGTTGCAGTTCAGCTTCGTGTTGTCGTCGTTATCGCCATAGAAGCTATCGGAATAGACGAATTCGGCGCCCGCGGAAAAGCCGTAGATCCGTCCTGTCTGAATACCGATCTGAGCGCCGTAGTTGGTGCCCTGGGTGTTGAAATCATCGTCGGTATCCGGCTGGCCCGGATACGGCTGGTTGGTGTCGTGCCAGCGACGGAAATCGTAGACACCGACGCGGCCGTGGACTTCCGAGCCCTTGACGACCTGCTCCTGAAATTTTTCCGCGAAGGTCTTCGCGGTCATGTCGTTCGAGGCAGCATCGTCGCTGGACTGTGCCTGCACCGTTCCGGCACAAAGTGCTGCACCGGCCCCCAGCGCCAGCCCCGACAGACGCCAAACGCGGCTAGCGGGCGCGTTGCGCCCTTTCGTTTCCTGTTCGCCCACCTTTATCTCCTGATTGGCTAGTTTTTACTGCAGCGACACGGTGTTGCCTCGTGCCGCCTTCCCCTTCATCACACCGCGCCGCTCGGGCCGACTGCGGTGTATCCGAGCGCGCCGATAACGACGCGCACGTTGGTTCACGCCGCAGCACCGACCACGGTCTACACCGCGCGGAACTGGTTCCATGAAAAATCGAGTCTCCCCTTGCCAAGCATCATACCCACCGCGATGCCGTGCCCCCATAAGAGAAAAGTCGCAGATCGCAGCGTATCGTCGCTGCGGGGCGAGACCCGGCATGCACGGCCGCCAATCGCGGGTCCGACCGTGTCTTCTGGCGATGGATCCATGTCGCTGAAACCTTCATTCGACAAGCGTCGGCAACGCCTCGAGGGCCCGGGCAGCGCATTCGTCGATGATCAGACGATCGATGACGCCACTGGCGAGTACGGCGCGGATCGCCTCGGCCTTGTCGGCGCCGCCGACGACTGCCACCACCTCCAGGCCCGCAAGCTCGGCGAAGGAGACACCAATCGTGCGTCGATTCATGTCGATATCGACCAGACGCCCGGTCCGATCGAGAAAGTGTCCGACGAGCTCGGCCACGACGCCAGCCGCCTTGAGATCGGCCAGCTCATCGGCGCCGAGCAGCCCGCGTTCGGCACGAAAGATCGGCTGGTCGGCCCGCATCGCAGCAATCCCGACGACCGCCAGATCGACGCTGCGCGCCCGCTCGAGCGCTTCGCCGACGATGCGCTGTGCGTTGAGCACGTCTCTATCGGCAACGGTGTCGGCAATGAAGGGCACCGGCAGGAAGAATCCCTGGCCGCCGGTGATCTCGGCGAGTCGATACACGACATCGAACGGATTGATCGCGGCCTGCTGCGTCAAACTGCCCATGAGCGAGACCACGGACAGATCGGTACGCTGCTCGCGGGGCATGCGTCGTGTCATTTCGGCCAGCGAACGCCCCCAGGACACGCCCAGCGACGTCACCTCGCCGCTGGCCAGGCGGCCATGGACATAACGCGCCGACGCAGCGCCGAGGGCCGCCAGGTTGCCGCCACGCTCGGCCTCGTCCTCGACGTCCGGCACGACCGTGCACTGCGTCAACGAGAAACGTCGGGCGAGCCGATCCTCTTGGTCGACAAGCTGCTGCGGGGAACGATCGATGAAGACGTGCACATAGCCCGCCTTGTGCGCTTCGCCGATCAAACGATGCACCTTGGCACGCGACAACGACAGACGCGTCGCGATCTCGGCCTGCGTATAGCCGCCCACATAAGACAGCCAGGCGACATAAATCGACAGGTCTCGAGAATCTTGTGCAATCGTCATGACACCGGCATCGAACATTTTTTCGGCAACCGAAAAAATTTACGACACGGGCTATCGGGATGTCATTGAGACCTTGGTGGGGGGCACGAATGGCGCATGCGCCGGAACAGGCCGGAGCGCCTGGCAGCGGACCGACAGGCGGCTTGATGCCGGCCTGTCGTCGCGCATAAAAAAGGGCCGCCCTGTCGAGCGGCCCTTTCTGCAATCTGGTGGAGCCGGGCGGAATCGAACCGCCGACCTTCGCATTGCGAACGCGACGCTCTCCCAACTGAGCTACGGCCCCGAACAACGTCCGCCGCGGCGAACGAGCTGCGTATCATACCAACCTTGTCGGCGTTGCCAACCCCTTGTGCCTCTTCGATTCAGCAGCCGGGTCGTGAACGGCACCGGCACCGTCGCAACCGGTGCCGATGTCCGGGTCGGCGCGCCTCGATGCAACAGCAGCTCGGGGCGCTGATAGACTGCCGCGGGCATGGAGGATGCAATCACCAAGCCTGTGTCGGTGCTGCTGTTCGTCAAGGCGCCGGTACCGGGCCGATGCAAGACTCGCCTGGCGCGTCACGTCGGCAACGTCCATGCCGCGCGTTGTCATCGCGCGATGACGGAACATGTGGTCCGACATCTCGCCGGCCTGCCCGACGTCCGATTGACGCTGATGTGCGCACCGGACACCCGACATGCGTTCTTTCGACGACTCGCGCGGCGTTATCGCTGCCGGCTCGAACGCCAGCATCGCGGCACGCTGGGTCAGCGCATGCATCACGCGCTGCGACAGGCAATCCGGCGTCAGGAACCGGCGCTTGTCATGGGCAGCGACCAGCCGGATCTGGCCGACCTGCCGCTCGCCGGGGTTCGCCAGGCACTCGATGCCGATCGCGCGGTACTGGCACCGACGCACGACGGCGGTTACTGGTTCATCGCGTTGCCGCAGACCCAGGCACGCCTGTTCTGGGGCATCAGCTGGAGCACACCGCGAGTCGCACGCCAGACCCGGACCGGATTTCGGCGCCTGCGCATGAGCTGGACCGAGTCGACCCCGCGCCGCGATGTCGATACGCACGCCGATTGGCGTGCGCTACCCCGTCGGACAAGGCTTGCGCTCGGCCGAGCTGTGGTGATGCCGGGCCGAGCCGCCGCCAGGGGCGCTGCGCCCGACGACGAACCACGCTGATCGGCGCTCCGCTGTCGGCGTCGTGGTTCAGCCGGCCGCCACGCTGTCCCGCCCCTCGCGACGACGCTTGGTCTCGACCGGGCAATCGTCGAGCGCCTCGGTCAGAAAGCCGTATGCGTCATCGACGTTCTCGGCCTCGTAGAACAGATCCAGATCGCTGCTGCTGATGAGACCGTGCTCCTCGAAAACCGAGAAATCGATCAGCCGGTCCCAGAACGCGCGACCATAGAGTACCACCGGTATCCGAGGCTGCTTGCCGGTCTGAATGAGGGTGAGCATCTCGAACAGCTCGTCCATCGTGCCGAAGCCGCCCGGGAAGATGATCAACGCCTTGGCGATGTTCATGAACCAGAACTTGCGCATGAAGAAGTAGTGGAAGTTGAAGTTCAACCGCTCATGCACCCAGGCGTTGGTGCCCTGCTCGTGTGGCAGCTCGATATTCAGCCCCATCGACAGCTCGGGATTCACGTCCGCCGCCCCACGGTTGGCCGCTTCCATGATGCCGGGCCCCCCGCCGGTGCAGACATAGTACTGCTCGCCTTCGGCATGGCTGTCCATGGTCCAGCGCACCATACGTGCCGCCAGCTCGCGTGCCTGACCGTAATAATCCACGGCATCGGCCACTTTCGGCCCCTGCGGCGAGTGCAGTCGTGCCGATCCCCAGAAGATCAGGCCGTTGTGTACATTCAGATTCATCAGCCGCGTGCGCGGCTCGATGTATTCCGACAGGATTCGCAGCGGACGGGCCTCGTCGCTGGTCATGAACTCCGCGTCGGTGTAAGCGTTCGACATGGCCTTCCTCGGCGATTCGGTCACAGGGACAAACGAAAGCCGGGCAGTGTAGCAGCGCCATCGAGGGCGATCGCACGGCATGTTTCAAACAATGGTTGAAATGTTTGTCTTTGCCTCTATAAAGAGAGATGAATCACGAAGGCCCCGGCAATCCGCCGAACGCACGCGAAAGGAATCAACGATATGCGAATGGATAAACTCACGAGCAAGCTTCAGCAGGCACTGGCGGATGCCCAGAGCCTGGCCGTGGGGCGCGACCACAACGAAATCCAGCCGGCCCACCTGCTGGCGGCCCTGCTCGATGCCGAAGGCGGCACCGTACGCCCGGTGCTCGACGGAGCCGGACTGGCCGTTCGCGACATCCGTAATCAGGTATTCAAGGCGCTGGACGACCTGCCGAAAGTCGGCAACCCGACCGGCGACGTCATGCCCGGCCAGGCGCTGGTCCGGGTTCTGAATCTGGCCGACAAGCTCGCTCAGAAACGTAGCGATTCGTATATCGCCAGCGAGCTCGTGCTGCTCGCGATGCTCGAGGACAAGTCCGAGGTCGGCAAGATCCTGAAGAACGCCGGGGCGACGCGCGACAAGATCACGGCCCAGATCGATGCCATCCGCGGCGGCGACAACGTCGACGATGCCAACGCCGAGGAACAGCGCGGCGCGCTCGACAAGTACACCACTGATCTCACCGAACGCGCCGAACAGGGCAAGCTCGACCCGGTCATCGGCCGCGATGAAGAGATCCGCCGCGTGATTCAGGTGCTCTCACGCCGGACCAAGAACAACCCCACGCTGGTCGGCGACCCGGGCGTGGGCAAGACCGCGATCGTGGAAGGTCTGGCCCAGCGCATCGTCAACAGCGAGGTGCCGGAGTCGCTGCGCGACAAGCGCGTGCTCGTACTCGATCTCGCCGCAATGATCGCCGGCGCGAAGTATCGCGGCGAGTTCGAGGATCGCCTCAAGGGCGTATTGTCCGACCTGTCCAAGCAGGAAGGCCGCATCATCCTGTTCATCGATGAGATCCATACGCTGGTCGGGGCCGGCAAGACCGAGGGCTCGATGGACGCCGGCAACATGCTCAAGCCGGCGCTCGCCCGAGGCGAGCTGCATTGCATTGGCGCCACCACGCTCAACGAGTATCGCGAGAACATCGAAAAGGATGCGGCACTGGAGCGCCGCTTCCAGAAGGTGATCGTCGACGAGCCGGATCTGGAAGACACGATCGCGATCCTGCGCGGCCTGAAGGACCGATACCAGGTCCATCACGGCGTAGACATCACCGACGGTGCCATCATCGCCGCGGCCAAGCTGTCGCAGCGCTACATCACCGATCGCAAGCTGCCTGACAAGGCGATCGATCTGATCGACGAGGCGGCCTCGAAGATCCGGATCGAGATCGACTCCAAGCCGGAGGAGATGGATCGCATCGATCGACGCCGGATTCAGCTCAAGATCGAGAAACAGGCCCTGTCCAAGGAATCCGACGAAGGCTCCAAGGCACGCCTGGTTCGGCTGGAGGAGGAAATAGCGGCCGCTGATCGCGAATACTCGGATCTGGAAGAAATCTGGAAGGCCGAGAAAGCCAGCGTCGAGGGCGCTGCCCACAAGCGCGAGGAACTGGAATCCGCCCGACGTGAACTGGAAGCCGCCCAGCGGGCGGCCGACTACGAGCGCATGGCCGAGATCCAGTACAGCAAGATCCCGACCCTGGAGCGCGAGCTGACCGAAGCCCAGGAAGCCGAGGCCACCCCGGCCGATCACAAGCTGCTGCGTGACAACGTCACCGATGAAGAAGTCGCCGAGATCGTCTCGCGCTGGACGGGTATCCCGGTCAATCGCATGCTCGAGGCCGAGCGCGACAAGCTGTTGCGCATGGAGGATTCACTGCACGAGCGCGTGATCGGCCAGAACGAAGCGGTCTCGGCGGTTTCGGATGCGATCCGACGTTCTCGGTCCGGGCTGTCCGATCCGGACCGGCCGATCGGTTCGTTCCTGTTCCTTGGCCCGACCGGCGTCGGCAAGACCGAGCTGTGCAAATCGATCGCGAATTTCCTGTTCGACACGGAAAACGCGATGGTGCGCATCGATATGTCCGAGTTCATGGAAAAACATTCCGTCGCCCGGCTCATCGGCGCCCCACCCGGTTACGTCGGCTACGAACAGGGCGGTTATCTGACCGAAGCCGTGCGTCGTAAACCGTATTCCGTGATCCTGCTGGATGAGGTCGAAAAAGCGCATCACGACGTCTTCAACATCCTGTTGCAGGTTCTCGACGACGGGCGCCTCACGGACGGCCAGGGCCGGACAGTGGATTTCCGCAACACCGTCATCGTGATGACCTCAAACCTGGGCAGTCAGCTGATCCAAGAGCTCAACGACACGGGCTACGAGACGATGAAGGAATCGGTGATGGAAGTGGTCGGCCAGCACTTCCGGCCGGAGTTCATCAACCGGATCGACGAATCGGTGGTCTTCCACCCGCTCGATCAGGCCGAGATTCGCCAGATTGCACGTATCCAGATGCACGAGCTTGAAGCCCGGCTGACCGAACGCGATCTGACGCTTTCGGTCACCGATGCGGCGCTCGACCGGTTGGCCGAGGCCGGCTTCGACCCGGTCTACGGGGCACGCCCGCTCAAGCGCTCGATCCAGACCCTGATCGAGAACCCGCTGGCCAAGCGGATACTGGCCGGCGACTTCGTGGCCGGGGATATCGTCACCGCCGATGTGGCCGACTCGGCACAGCGCGAAATGGTCTTCACAACAGCGGCCTGAAGCACACGGCCATCACCGATGGAAAAGCCCGCGACCCATATCGCGGGCTTTTTTGCGCCTGAGCCGTAGCGTCAGACGCTCGGTATCAATTCAAATAACGCCCGGCGTCGAAATCCGCGTCGTCGTTTGTCTCCGAACGCGCCCCCGGAAAGCGGCCGAGCGCCATCAACGGTGTGCGGTGCCCGGTCGCATCGATCCAGAGACGATCCGACGAATACAACGCTTCGTTATAGGCAATCTCGTTCAGCAGACGATAACGGGCCGCTGTCTTCTCGGCACCGTCTTTGTCGGCGGGCTCGGCAAATGACGACGGCTGGTACCGATTGTGAATGCGGGCGACCGTCTCGATCGCTTCTCTTTCCCTGGCGACGTCCGAGCGGCCATAGGCGGCCAGCGCGTACAACATCGCCGGCAGCGCCATGCCCTGTGACTCGCCGAGCGCGGCGGACGCTCGCAATTGTGCCCAGGGATCAGCGTCATCGGGCGCGTTGCCCGGCACGGACAGCCAGACCACCGCCTCCAACGCTTTCGGTATGCCCCACCACTGTTGATTATCCAGACAACGGGAGGCGCGGACCGGCCTTGGCCGCGATGTTCTGCGGCACGCCAACGCTGGAATTGGCCTGAATATCGTTCAACAGCCCCTGCACGCCGACGAGCAGCCCGGTCAGATAGACCAAGGCGTCCTGATCGGTGCCGATCTCATCGCGTACGGTCGAGCATTGCGCGCCGCCGATCTCGCCGAAGGCCTGTACGGTATCGCGATAGACCTGGTAACGCCGCAACGCCGTGATGCGCTCCCAGCGCTGGGCCGATATGCGATTGTCCCGGGCGACGTCCGTCTGCCCGTTGTACAGATTGCGCTGCACCAGCAGGTGGTATTTTTGGGCTCGGGCCTCGGAACAGAACGACGCCGTCGTGTTGGTCACGATCAGCAGCCGCGCCGGGCGGTCGATGACGCGAGAGAAACTGCCGACAAGCCGGGACAGCCCCATGCCGGTCCCACAGGCGGACTGGTCCAGATCGTCGCTTGCCAGCGCGTACGGCACGACCTCGTCCAGCGCATAATGGTTCAACGTGTGGCCGACCGGCTTGTAGGCCAGACCACAGCCGGACATCAGCCCGGCCGCGACCGAAACGAAGACGAGTTGTCGGGCTCGCCTGATGCTGTTCTGCATTATCGTTTCCTCCTCGGGATCACCGCCGCCGGCGGCATGAAGGACCGATCACGGCGGCGCATGTCGCGCCAGGAGAGACAGCGCAGAGACACGCGTTGGCATGTCCGGTCAGAACCGATGCGTCACGGCCGAGCCCCCTTCCCGGCGCCCGTCGACACGAATGAAACCGCCGCCCCGCGGGCCGTTTCGTGCCGGACCGGACACATCGAACAGGCTATCGATGTGTGACATGTGCGAGCTACAACGCCGAATCTCAGGATATTGACCTGCGTCCCGATGCGCGTGCGCGTAGCGCCCGAAAATCCACCCGGCGGCCTCTCCCTTCGAGACAGGCGGACTCGCACGAAACCTCAACAGGCCCTAGAACCGCACGCCCATGGAAAGCTGATAGAGCACGGCACGGAAATGGTTCGTGCTGCTGATAGTGCCGACATTCACCGGACCGAGCGTATCCGAGAGATTCGGCGCATCGACGACGACGTCGTTGAGCTTGGACTTGACCTCGGCGCAACCGATGTACTGGGCCTCGGCGCCGACAAAGAAGGTTTCGGTGATGTTGATATCCACGCCCAGCTTGCCGGTGCAGGCCCAGGGCTTGGAGACATACAGCGTCGGCTCGTTGACCGAGTTCAGCAGCTTGTTGCTGATGTCGGTGTCGTAGGTGTAGAGATACATCGCGCCCACGCCGATATAAGGCTGCACCCGCGTCTCGACGAACGGCCGATAGACGAAACTGATGTTCGGCGGCAGCGTCTTGAGCGTGCCGATATTGCGGCCCGTCGTCGGTACGCCCGTGGGAATCGTGTTGCCGGGGCCGTTACCCGACAGCGCATCGCCGGCAATCGATTGCGTCGCCGCCAGGCCCGATACCTGGAAGTCCAGTTTGATCGGCGCCGACAGGGTCACTTCTGTGGCCAGATGATGATTCGTCCGCGGGATATACAAACCGAGCGTACCGGAGGGCAACATCTTGTCACCGACCGAAGAACCGGAGTCGGCGATCTTGGACTCGCCCGGGCCGAAGGCCTGGGCTGCCAGTCCCTTGGCATTGTCGATCTGGAGCTTGGTGCTGTCGCCGTAGTAATCGAAATAGCCGGCACCGAAGCGGAAATACAGATTGTCCGACACGTAATGCAGCGCATTGCCGAAGATCGAGTCGCCGCCCTGATTCGCATCGAGGTCCTGCATCTCGCCCTGGGCCGATGCGCTCGTCGTGGATAAAAGCCCGCCCAGCACTACCAGCCCGGCAGCCAGCCCGCGCCGATTGATGCGCGCGAATCCTTGTCTGCAGCTTGCCATCTCGATCTCCCTTGATCAGCGATATTGTTCTTGCTTGATGCGTCGCCAGCGCCAGACCGCTGCGACGTGCTTCCCCAACCGTTCACCAACGATCATCGCAGCAATTGGAAAATTTTCCTTGTTAGCTCGCGACAGGTCTAATTTATATGAAAGAGAAGGCGTTAGAAGCGCACTCGACTAAAGATTAAGGCAGCGACCTGCGCACTCCCGAGTTGCCCACGCCGTCATCGGCCGTCTCCTCGTGCACGACTTGATTATCGGCGAGGCAACACAACACTCAATGAGTGTACGTTGAAGTTTGAATCCAGTAATCGGAACATGCTTTGGCGTCAGCGCTTTGTGATGGCCGTGAGACCGGCGCGGTCACCCCGAACGCTGACCGGCAGGACGCTGCTTTCCAAGCGGCGCTCCATCACGCCCACCCCACGGGTGCGCCCTGTTTCGAGCTGAATCATCACCGGCCGAACATGGAAATGACTATGCATCACGTCACTGCCAACGGCGCCAATATCGCGGCACTCGGTTTCGGCACGTTCGAGCTCGAGCCCGCCGATGCCGAGGCGATGGTCGAGCACGCCATTCGGGCAGGCTATCGCCACATCGATACGGCCCAGATGTACAACAACGAAGAAGCTGTCGGCCGCGGCATCCGCAACGCCGGCGTCGACCGCGGCGATATCTTTCTGACCACCAAGGTCTGGACAGACCAGTTTGCCGACGGCGATCTCCAGGCTTCGGTACGCGACAGTCTCGAGCGACTCGGCACCGATTATCTGGATCTGGTGCTGCTCCACTGGCCGAACCCGGATATCTCTCTCAAGGAGACCATGGCCGCACTGAACGCCGTGCAGGAAGAAGGCCTGGTCCGCCATATCGGCATCAGCAATTTCACGGCGGAACTGATTCACGAGGCCGCGTCGCTGTCGCGCGTGCCCCTGGCCACGAACCAGGTCGAATACCACCCCTATCTCGACCAGCGACCGGTGCTCGACGCACTGGCCGAACACGGCATTTCGCTGACGGCCTATTGCCCGCTCGCCCGCGGCGCCGTCTTCAAGGACCCCACGCTGGAGCGGATCGGCAAGCGCTACGGCAAAAATGCCGGTCAGATCGGGCTGCGCTGGCTGGTTCAGCAGGACAATGTAATCGCCGTGCCGCGGTCATCGAAACCGGCCCATGTCAGCTCGAATCTCGACATCTTCGACTTTTCACTGACCGAGGAGGAGATGGCCGAAATATCGAAGCTGCACTCCGACGACGGCCGCATGATCAATCCATCGTTCGCCCCGGCCTGGGATACGGCTGCGTAGGGCCGTTAACACATCCCGCGTGCGCCGCGCCGGCGATCATTTTTTACAAGAGCAAGGCATCGGGCGCTTACGGCCGTCATTCTGCCGTAGCGAACGACTACAACGGATTGCGGAAAATGACCGCCGTCCCGTCGGGTTGCGGCCAAAAACCGGCCAGGCAAGGCGGCAGGGCTTGACCTTGGTCATGCCAAGGTCAAGCCGTGCAACGCCGCATGGCCTGTTTTTGGGCGGCAACGCGGTCACGTGCGAAGTGTTCACAGGCCCTAGGCAACAGCATCGCGATGACGTGATGCCCGAGCAATACGGCGCTCGGGCATCAGCCACGGCTCGAGCCGAGGCAGCGGCTCGACCGTCGTGCACCGAGCCCGGGCATGACGCCGGGCCGGCTTTCCTTGCGCCTTGGCGCGATGCGATCAGCGCACGCGCTCGATCACGGTGGCGATCCCCTGGCCCATGCCGATGCACATGGTTGCCAACCCGAGTGTGGCGTCCTTGTCTTCCAGAATATGCGCCAAGGCCCCGGTAATGCGCGCGCCGGACGTCCCGAGCGGATGGCCGAGCGCGATCGCCCCACCCCGCACGTTGACGATGTCCTGACGCTCGGCGATACCGAGTTCCGTCAGCACGGCCAGGCTCTGTGCCGCGAACGCTTCGTTGAGCTCGATGTAGTCGATGTCCGAGAGCGCCACACCGGCGCGCTCAAGGGCCTTGTGCGTCGCCGGCACCGGACCGCGCCCCATGACCGAGGGGTCACAGCCGGCCACCGCCATGCCGCGTATCCGGGCCATGGGCTCCAGCCCCAGCGCCTTTGCCTTGTCGGCCGACATCACGAGCACCGCCGCGGCACCGTCGGAAATGGCCGAGGCATTACCGGCTGTCACGCTGCCACCCTTCGGGTTGAAGGCCGGCCGCAACGAACCGAGTGCTTCCATGCTGGCATCGGCCCGTACGACTTCGTCGGCGGCACACATGCGCGCGAAACCGTGCTCATCGACACCGGCCACCGGCACGATCTCGGCGGCGAACTCACCTTCGGTGTTGGCCCGATACGCGCGCTGATGGCTTTGCAGGGCGAACGCGTCCTGGCTGTGTCGATCAATCCCGTGGATCGTGGCCAGCATCTCGGCGGTCAGCCCCATCATTGCTGCCGGCCTGGCGACCTGGCGTGACAACGCCGGGGCGATATCGATGTTGTAGTCCATCGGCACGTGGCCCATGTGTTCGACGCCGCCACAGATGTAGACGCCGTCGATGCCGGCAGCGATCGCGCCGACAGCCGAGTGGATCGACTGCATGGAAGAACCGCAGAGCCGGTTGACGGTCTGGCCGGCCACCGCATGCGGCAGGCCGGCCAACAGGGCAGCATTGCGACCGATGTTGAGCCCCTGCTCCTTGGTCTGCTGGACACATCCCCAGATCACGTCCTCGATCTCGTTGGGATCAAGCGGGTTGCGGGCGACCAGCGCTTTCATCAGAGCCGCGGACAGGGCCTCGGCACGCGTATCGCGAAACATGCCGCCCTTCGAGCGACCCATGGCGGTTCTCACGGCATCGACGATCACGATGTCTTTCATGACTTGTCTCCGAAAAGGAAGTGCAGATCACGCGGGCGCAGGGTTGCGCTCACGACATCTGGAAATAGGTCTCACCGCGGGCCGCCATCTCGCGCATCCGCTCGGTCGGCTCATAGAGCTTGCCCAATCGCGCATAGCGATCGGCCTTGTCGCAGACCGTCTGCAGCCCCTGGGCATCGGCATACTTGAACGCGCCGCCACGGAACGGCGGGAAACCGAGGCCCATGATCAGGCCCATGTCGACCTCATTCGGCGTTTCGGCAATGCCCTCTTCGTAGGCCCGCGCAGCTTCGATGATCATCGGAATCATCATCCGATCGATGATCTCGTCGGCCTCGAAATCCTGCTTGTCGCGCTGAACCTGCTTGATCAGTTCGTAGGCCTTGGGATCCTCCGACTTCTTCGGACGACCTTTCTTGTCCTTCTCATAAGCGTAGTAGCCGGCACCGGTCTTCTGACCCAGCCGATTGTTCTCGACCATCACATCCAGGGACGACTTCTCGTCCTGCTTCATCCGATCCGGATAGCCTGCGGCCAACACGTCCTCGACGTGCTGGGACGTGTCCATGCCGACCACGTCCGACAGATAGGCCGGGCCCATCGGCCAGCCGAACTTCTCCATGACCTTGTCGATATGCGCGAAGTCGGCCCCGTCGGCGATCAGCTGCTGGAACCCGAAGAAATACGGGAACAGGATCCGATTCACGAGGAAGCCCGGGCAATCGTTGACCACGATCGGCGTCTTGCCGAGCTTGTGGGCAAAGGCCACGATCGTGGCCACGGCCTCGTCGGACGAGGCCTTGCCCCGGATGACTTCGACCAGCGGCATCCGATGCACCGGATTGAAGAAGTGCATGCCGAGGAAGTTCTCGGGACGGGACAGGCCCGTGGCGAGCTCGTCGATCGAGATGCTTGAGGTATTCGAGGCCAGAATCGTGGATTCGGAGACCGCGCCTTCGGTCTCGGCCAGAACGCTTTTCTTGATCTTCGGATTCTCGACCACGGCCTCGATCACGGCATCGACGTCACCGAAATCGGCGTACGACAGCGTCGGGCGAATCCGCGACATGCCGGTCGCCATGCCCTGCGTATCGAGCTTGCCGCGCTCCACGCCCTTGGCGAAGTGCTTGGCGGCTTCTTCCAGCCCCTGATCGATCGCGTCCTCCTTGATGTCCTTCATCAGGGTCGGCACGCCCTTGTAAGCCGACTGATAGGCAATACCACCCCCCATGATGCCGGCCCCCAGCACGGCCGCCTGATCGATCTCGTGTGCGATCTTGCCGGCCTGCTTGCCTTTCTTCTTGATCAACTGGTCGTTGAGGAAAAGCTGGATGAGGGCAGCGGCCTGCGGCGTCTTGGCAACCTTGATGAAGCCCTGTGTTTCCACCTTGAGCGCTTCGTCGCGCGACAGATGGGCCGCCTGCGCCATGCCATCGATGGCCGCGATGGGCGCCGGATAGTGGCCCTTGGTCGTACCGAGCACATAACCCTTCGCGGTCTCGAAGGTCATCGCTGCCTCGGTGCGGTTGAGCTTGAGCGGCCCCGTCTTGTCCGCGCGTCGGCCCGCCCAGTCGAACTCGCCGGCGATGGCGCGCGCCAGAAGATCACGGGCGGCCGCTTCGAGCCGGTCGTCGGCGACAACCGCATCGACCATGCCCACGGCAAGCGCCTTGCCGGCGTCACGGTTCTTGCCGTCGGCGATCCATTCGATGGCGTTGTCCGCACCGATCAGGCGCGGTGTACGCACGGTACCGCCGAACCCCGGATAAATACCGAGTTTCGTTTCCGGAAAGCCGATCTGGGCCTTCTCACCCATCACCCGATAATCCGTGGACAGACACATTTCCAGCCCGCCACCGAGCGCCATGCCGTTGATCGCAGTGACGCTGGGCATCGCCAGGTCCTCGATAGCATTGAATACCGCATGGCTGTCGGCCATGCCGCGCGCGAATTCGTCGTCGGGCAGCTTGAAGCGGGCGCCGAACTCCATGATGTCCGCGCCGACGATGAACGCGGGCTTGGCCGACGTCACCAGCAGTCCCTGCACACCCTCGGACGCCACCAGAGCCGCAGCCGCCTCGCCCAGTTCGGCGACCGTGGCCTCATCGAACTTGTTGACCGAGGACTCGGCAGCATCGAAACACAGCACTGCGATGTCGCCATCGACAGTGACCGTGAGCTTTTTGCCTTCGTACAGCATTGTTGACTCACTCCCAACGATTGAAGCGGCGTTCACGATCCGTGCACGCCGAATGGCCCGGAACAAAGCTGGTCAATACGGTAGCGTATTGTCAATAGGCAGACAACGCGCTTCGCATGACGCTGAAGACAGCCTCGATCCCGCCACAGTCTTCATACGACACCCGACGGCTTGTTTTTGACAGGCCGGGGGCGGCATGATTATCTAGCGCCATTATCCGATGGTGGTGGAATCACTCGCATGGCCCGCTCCAAGCATCACAATCCGATCACGCAGATTCGTGGCGATATCGACAGCCTTCGGCGCAGCTACACGCAGGCGCTGGCCGGCGCGAACAAGGCCATCTACGACGGAATGGAACAGCTGGCCGAGCACGAGTTGAATGCGATCCGAACGCATTACAGCCAGGCCATGTCGACGCTCCAGTCGATCAAGAAAGGCGGCTCGCCGAGCGATATGGCACTGGCCCAGCTCCAGTTCCTTCAGGAAACCATCGACCGCGTTCTTTCCAACGCGCGTCAGAGCCTGGCGATTCTCGACGGCACGCGCCGTGAGGTGACAAGCCAGTTCCGCGACGGCATGTCGGATGTGCCGGACACGGCAGAGGACGCCGGCAAGGCGGCCCAACAGGCCGCCGAGCGGGCCGCCGACAAGGCGCGCGCGCAGGCAAGCCGTTATGTCGACCAGACTGGTGCGGCGGCCGAATCAGCGGCACATCAGGCACGAGATCGGGCACAGGATGCGGTTGATTCCCCGGCCGAGGCAGTGCCCGGCGCCGCTGGCTCGGACAGTGAACGCGCGAGCCAGAGCACCGGCGAATCGGCCAGCACCGGCGCCGGTGGTTCCAGTACATCCCGTAAACGGACGAAATCGTCTTCGGCCAAGGCATCCGGCTCGAAATCTTCAACGACCCAATCCGGCTCGACCAAGCGCAGCACGAGCAAGGCAAGCAGCGCCAAGTCGTCGGCCCGATCCGGGGCGTCGAAATCGTCCCAGAGCAAGTCGGGTACGACGAAATCCAAGACAGCGAAGTCCAGTGCGTCCAAGTCGGGGGCCTCGAAGTCCACATCTGGCCAGTCGAGCGCGTCAAAGTCCGGTAGCACGAGCCAGTCGCGAACGACGAAGACGAGCGCGGGCAAGACCGCCGGCAGCAACGCTTCCGGCAAGACCCAGACCAAGCGCGGCAGTACGTCCAAGACGAGCGGCAGCAAGAAATCGACGGCCAGCAAGAGCGGCACGAAACGCAAGACGGCTAGCAGCCGCAAGTCCTCGGCCAGCAAGTCCGCGTCGTCGACGAAGTCGTCGACTGGCGCTTCCTCGTCGGGTACGAGTGACAACAGTAATCAAAACAACAACAGCAGCGGCTCGAGCAACGGGACTGGCAACAGCTGACCGGACCGACAAGGCTGCATGTGGGCCGCTCTCGACGAGCGGCCTTTTTATTGGATACGCTATCCCGTGCGGGCGGCGGCAAGCGACACGCGATGCTCGATCTCGAATACAGCTCTCATCTGCTCCGCCTGCTCGCCGAGCCAACCCGGCTTCGCCTGTTGTTGCTGCTCGGCCACGAGTCGTTGACGGTCGCCGAGCTGACATCGGTGACGCAGCTCACACAGAGTCGTATCTCCACGCACCTGGCCCGCCTGCGTGAAGCCGGCCTCGTGCTCGATGAAGGCGTGGCCGGCAGCAATCGCTATCGCGTCGATGCCAAACGCTGGCCGCACGATCTGCTGCCGCTATGGAATCTGTTGTCCGAACGCGTCGACGATGCCCAGATCGCCCAGGACCGCGAGCGGGCCGCCGAGATCGTGCGTCGACGCAGCCTGCGGGGCAGCTGGGCCGAATCCGTGGCCGGGCGCATGGAGCGTCAATACTCCCCGGGCCGCACCTGGGAAGCCGTCAGCCGCAGCATCATCGAATGCGTGGAGTTCGGCAACGTGCTCGATATCGGCTCGGGCGACGGCCTCCTGGCCGAGCTGCTCTGTGCGCGATGCCAGCGATTCACGTGTCTCGATCTCAGCCCCGCGGTCATCGAGGCGGCACGGCAGCGTCTGGCTCCCTATCCCAACGTGGATTTCAAAGTGGGCGACATGCATGCGCTTCCCTTCGCCGAAGCCGCCTTCGATCAGGTATTCATGCTGCACGGCTTGAGTTACAGTGCCGATCCGGCACAGGCTCTGGCCGAGGCCGGGCGCGTGCTCCGGCCGGGAGGACGCGTTGTGGTCGCCACGATCGCCCGTCACGAGCATGCCGCGACCGTGGCCGCCTATGACCATGTCAACCTCGGCTTCACCCCGGACGAAATCGCCGATTGGCTGGCAGGCGCCGGGCTCGTGATTCGCGACTGCGACGAGCGTGCCCGAGAACGACACCCGCCCTATTTCCGCCTGATCACTGCCAGCGCCGACAAGCGATGAGCCATACGCTGAAACGCCGCACCAAGCTTCGCATCATCGCCGGGTCGGTCTGGGCGGTCCTGTTCGGCGCGCTCGTGTGCTGGGTGCTTGCCCAGGGCCTGTCGGTGCGCGAGATCATGGCGCTGATCTATCACTACGTGGTCGACAACCCCATCGCGCCGCTGGTCTATATCATCATCTATGCCCTGCGCCCGCTGACGTTCTTTCCCGCGATGTGGCTGACCATCGCCGGCGGCAGCCTGTTCGGTTTCGTCCCGGGACTGATCTTCGGCCTGCTCGGCGAGAACGCATCGGCCCAGACCGCCTATCTGCTCGCCCGTTTCTTCCGCACCGACATGGACGGCGACGGCGAGTCCGATCGCAATCCCAAGATCGCCGCGTTTCGACGCCTGCTCACCGAACAGGCCTTTCCGACCGTGCTCGTGCTGCGCGCCTCGTTTCTGCCCTTCGACCTCGTCAACTATGCCTGTGGGCTGCTCCGCGTGCCCTGGCCGTCCTACACCGCGGGCAGCGTGATCGGCATGCTACCGCCGATGATCACGTTCGTCTCCTTCGGCGCGACGGTCAACCTGCCGAAACTGCTCAAGCAGCAGAGTTTCTCGCCCGAACAGCTCATCGACGGCAAACAGCTCGCCATTTCCGGCGGGTTGCTGGTCGCCAGCGCGATCATCGCCTACTTCGCGCACCGGCGTCGCAAGCGGCTGGCCGCCGGCAGCGCTCCGGATACAAATTGACCCCGTGATCGCGCTTTTGTAACGTCGGGAGTCGTTGCTTAGCCGAGGGTTGTCGTGCGTCATCTTGTCGCGCTGATGTCGGGACTCGTCCTGTTGTGGCTCATTCTGTCCGGGCATTACACCCCACTCGTGCTGGCTCTCGGCGGTCTGTCCTGCGTGCTCGTGGCCTGGCTCTGCGCGCGCCTGGGGCTCGTCAGCCGCGAAGCCGTGCCGATCGCGCTGCTACCACGACTACCGTTGTACACCGTCTGGCTGCTGTTCCAGATCGCGCGCGCCAACATGAGCGTGACGTGGCGCCTGCTCGCGCCGCGCCGCTTCATCAAGCCGGGGCTCGTCGAGGTCGGACTCGGCCAGCGTAGCGATCTGGGTCGTGCCATCTTCGCCAATTCGGTTACGCTGACCCCGGGGACCGTGACTATCGGACTCGAGAACGGCCGCGCGATGATCCATTCGCTGACGCCGCTGGCCGACGACGATGTCACCGAGGGCGTGATGAACCGACGCGTCCGCTGGCTGGAAAGCAGGCACGCGAGGGCTGAACCATGATGTTGATCGCCGGCATTCTCGGCGTGGCCGTGACCATGCTGCTCATCCTCGTGCGCGTGTTGGCCGGACCGACCACCTACGACCGCATCCTGGGCATCAACCTGTTCGGGACCAAGACCGTGCTGCTGATCGCGCTGGTGGCCTTCATCACGGATCGCACGGATTATCTGGATCTTGCCCTGACCTACGCCTTGATCAATTTCATCGGTACGATCGCTGTACTCAAGTTCATGCAGTACGGCGACCTCGGCTGGGCGGGCGACGTCGAGGACGACACCGATGTCTAGCCTCGATCTGCTCGATATCGTGGCCTGGCACGAGCTCGGACATCTGGCGAGCTGGTTTCTGATCGCAGCCGGCGCCGTGCTGAGCGTGGTCAGTGGCATCGGCATGCTGCGCCTGCCGGATCTCTATACCCGCATCCACGCCGCGTCGGTGGCCGATACCGGCGGCATGATCCTCATCCTGGCGGGCCTGATGATTCAGGCCGGGCTCGGCCTTGTGACCGCCAAGCTCGTGCTGATCGTTATCTTCCTGCTGATCACCAGCCCCACGGCCACGCATGCGCTTGCCCGGGCCGCGCGCCAGGACGGTGTCACCCCCGAATCGAACGCCCAGCGCACGAAGACGACGCGATGACCGTATCCCTGTTGCTCAATTTCGGCCTGCTGGTCTTTCTTGTCGCCGTTGCTCTGGCACTGGCGCACTGGCGTCATCTGTTTCCCGTCGCGATGCTGACCGGCCTCTACAGCCTGCTGTCGGCGAGCCTGTTCACGGTATTGAACGCGCCGGACGTCGCGTTGACCGAAGCCGCGGTCGGCGCCGGCATCACGACCGTTCTGTTTCTGGCGACCTTCGGCCTGACGCGGGCCCGGGAGAAACCGGTCAAGAGCTCGCGTCGTCTCATCGGGCTCGCGCTGACGGCGGTTACTGGTGCCATTCTGGTCTATGCCAGTCTGGACATGCCGCGCTTCGGGGCGCCGGACACCCCGGTTCAGACCCATCCGCTGCGCGATAAGTATCTGGTCGCTTCACAGGACGAGATCCATATTCCGAACACGGTGACGGCCGTGCTCGGCAGCTATCGCGGCTACGATACGCTGGGTGAAGTCGCGGTCGTGTTCACCGCCGGCATGGGCGTGCTGATGCTGCTCGGACGTGGCCGACGCGGCCGCAAGCAGAATCCGGAGTAGTCGATGCGAGAACATACCGTGCTGCGTATCGTCACGCAGCTTGTCGTCGCGCCGATTCTGATCTTCGCCTTGTATGTGCAGTTTCACGGGGAATACAGCCCGGGCGGCGGTTTCCAGGCCGGCGTGATCTTCGCCAGCGCCATCGTGCTCTACGGCCTGATCTTCGGCGTCGAAGCCGCGCGCCGGGCCATCCCGCCGACCGCGCTGCGCATCGGTGCTGCCCTGGGCCTGCTCGTGTTCGGCGGCACGGGGGTGGCCACGATGCTGCTGGGCGGCAATTTTCTCGAGTACGACGTGCTGCTACCCAAGCCCGAGAAGGGCCAGCACTATGGTCTGATCATCATCGAGCTGGGCGTGGGCATCACGGTCGCCTCCGTGATGATCGCGATCTTCTACGTGTTCGCCGGGCGCGGCCGTCATCGTGATGAGGACGAGCCGGCATGATGGATTTCTTCAACGACACGGTCGCCGGGCTGTTCAACTACTGGATCGTGTTCGGGCTGATGATGATCGGCTTCTACACCGTGATCGCGCACGACAACCTGGTGAAGAAACTCATTGGGCTCAATGTCTTTCAGACCTCGGTGTTCATCCTCTATATCAGCATGGGCGATATCCGCGGTGCCACGGCGCCGATTCTGATTGACGGTCAGGCGATCTATGCCCATCCACTGCCGCAGGTCCTGATCCTGACCGCCATCGTGGTCGGTGTGTCCACCACCGCGCTCGGTCTGGCGCTGATCGTTCGTATTCACGAGGCCTACGGCGCGATCGAGGAAGACGACGTGCTGGCAGCCGACTTCGCGACGCAGGATGCCGAGGACGCGACCGAGCAGGCCCGCAGCGCCCAGGCGCGTGCCACTGAACCCCATGCCCCGGCCGATGCCGACGACGGCGCCGAACGCGAGGAGTCCCGGCCGTCATGATCACGCATTTCTTCAACCAGATGCCGGCGCTCGTGGTGGTCGTGCCCATGCTGGCTGCCCCGCTGGTCGTGCTGGCCCATCGGCAGTGGGCGGCCTGGCTGATCTTCGTCGGCGCCTGCTGGGCGATCTTCGGCATGGCCTTTCTGTTGTTCGTCGAAGCCAAGATCGCGGGCCAGGTCAGCTATGCGGTCGGCGGCTGGGCGCCGCCGTTCGGGATTCAGCTGGTCATCGACCCGTTCAACGCGCTGGTCCTGCTGCTCGTGACCGGCGTGGCCGCGCTCACCTCGCTCTATGCGCGAGCGAGCATCGCGGCTGAAATCGTCGCCGAACGCGGTTATCTGGTCTATGCCCTGCTGTTACTGTGCATCGCCGGCCTGGTGGGCATCACGATCACCGGAGATGCCTTCAATCTGTTCGTCTTTCTCGAGATTTCGTCGCTTTCGTCCTATGCGCTGATCGCGATGGGCCCGAAACGACGGGCACTGCTCTCGGCGTTTCAGTATCTGATCATGGGCACGGTCGGCGGCACGTTCCTGCTGATCGGCATCGGACTGGTCTTCATGATGACCGGTACCCTCAATATGGCCGATCTGGCGTCGCGGCTGCCGCCGGTCGCCGATACCCACACGGTTCAGGCAGCCCTGGCCTTTATCGTCGTGGGCCTGAGCTTGAAGGCCGCGCTCTTTCCGCTGCACGTCTGGCTGCCAAACGCCTATACCTATGCGCCGTCGGTCGTTTCCGCCTTCATTTCGGCAACGGCGACCAAGGTGGCAGTCTATGCCGTGTTCCGTTTCGTGTTCACGGTCTTCGGCGTCGACTACGCCTTCGGCACGCTGCCGCTGGGCGAGGTGCTGCTGGTGCTGTCGGCGATCGCCATGATCGCGGCATCCCTGGCTGCTATCTTCCAGACCGATGTGAAACGCCTGCTGGCCTGGTCCAGCATCGCGCAGATGGGTTATATCGTGGCCGGCTTCGCACTGGCCACGCCGGACGGCATCTCTGCCGGTCTGGTGCACCTGCTCAATCACGGGCTGATCAAGGGCGCCCTGTTCATGGCTGTCGGCGCGCTGTTCTGGCGGCTGCGCGGCTCCTCGATCAACGACCTAGCCGGCATGGGGCGCGCCATGCCGGTGACTTCGGCCGCCTTCGTCGTGGGCGGTCTGAGCCTGATCGGGGTGCCGGCGACAGCCGGCTTCATCAGCAAATGGGTCCTGTTGTCGGCCCTGTTCGAAGCACATCGCTATCTGCTCGTCGCCATGCTGCTGCTGGCCTCGCTGTTGTCGATCATCTATGTGGGCCGCGTGATCGAGGCCCTGTATTTTCGCGCGCGCCCGGATGACGTGACCGAGCACGCCCACGGTGAGGCACCGCTCGGCATGCAGTTGGCAACCTGGGCGCTGATCGCAGCCAACATCGCGATCGGGCTGCACGCGACACCGGAACTCGGGGCCGCGCAGCGCGCCGCTGCCGGCCTGATGGGAGGTGGCACATGAGCGGTTGGTGGCTGGTCGCGCTGGTGGCCTGGCCGGCGCTGATGGCGGCGCCGATCGTAGCCTGTGGGCGCTGGCCCAACCTGCGCGAGACGCTGAGCGTGATCACCGGCCTGGTCCTGCTGGCCGGCGTCATTCTCCAGATCGGGCCCCTCGTCGACGGCGGGCGCCCGGATATCCTGTTGTTCTCGATCCTGCCCGGGCTCGATCTGCATTTCGCGCTCGAGCCACTCGGCCTGATCTTCGCCCTGGTCGCCGCCGGGCTCTGGCCGTTGACCACGATCTATGCAGCCGGCTACATGCGCGGCAACCGCGAGCCGGACCAGACCCGTTTCTTCGTGTGCTTCGCGCTGGCGATCTCGGCGGCCATCGGCATGGCCATGGCGGGCAATCTCGTCACGCTGTTCGTCTTCTACGAGATGATGACGCTGGTGACCTATCCGCTGGTCACCCATCACGGCGATGCCGAGTCGCGCGAAGGCGGGCGCACCTATATCGGCCTTTTGATGACGACATCGATCGGCTTCTTCCTGCCGGCCATCGTCATCACCTGGCTGATCTCGGGCACTACCGATTTCACCGCCGGTGGCATTCTGGCCGGTACCGGCATCGGCAGCGTCGGCGCCATGGGCCTGTATGCCCTGTTCATCTACGGCATCGGCAAAGCCGCGGTGATGCCGGTCCATCGCTGGCTGCCGGCGGCCATGGTCGCCCCCACTCCAGTCTCGGCGCTGCTGCATGCCGTGGCCGTGGTCAAGGCCGGCGTGTTCGCTGTCCTCAAGATCACGGTCTATGTCTTCGGGCTGGATTTCGCCTATCAGACCAGTGCGACTGCGCCTTTCCTCTGGCTGGCCTCGTTCACGATCATCGCGGCTTCCGCGGTCGCGATCTATTGCGACAACCTCAAGAAACGGCTGGCCTATTCCACGATCGGCCAGCTGTCCTACATCGTGCTCGGCAGCGCGATGGCCTCGAAGCTGGGGGCGGTCTCGGGCAGCCTGCATATCGTCACGCATGCCTTCGGCAAGATCACGCTGTTCTTCTGTGCCGGCGCGATCTATACCGCCTGTCATCGCAAGTACGTCTCCGAACTCAACGGACTCGGGCGTGCCATGCCGCTCACCTTCACGGCATTCACCATCGCCGCGCTGTCGTTGATCGGGCTGCCGCCGATGGCCGGCGCCTGGAGCAAGTGGTATCTGATGTCCGGCTCGGCCGGCGTCGAGGAATATGCGCTGCTGGGCGTGCTCGCGCTTTCCTCGCTGCTCAATATCGTCTACCTGCTCGATATTCCGGCGCGGGCTTTCTTCCTGCCCGGTGATGCCGAGACGCCGAAGGGCATCGCCGAAGCACCGGCGGCCTGCGTGATTCCGTTGTGCATCACGGCCGCCGGATGCATCGCGTTGTTCTTCCTCGCGCATCCGATCATCGATTTCGTCGGCACCGCCCTGGGAGGCCCGGCATGAGTCGTCCCCCCGTCAATACACCGCGGCTGCTGTCCGAGCGCGCCGCCCGGATCCCCGCCGCGGCCCTGCTCGCGGTGTGTCTGATGCTGGTGGGCGCGGAATTCGCCTACGAAAAACATCCGTATTTCGGCTTCGACGGTTTCTTCGGCTTCTATGCGCTCGTCGGGTTCGCCACCGTGATCGTCGCCGTGCTGCTTGCTCGTCTCTTGCGCCCGATGATCGGGCGGCACGAAAACCACTACGGCGAGGCCGATCCGGGGATCGCCGAGCTCGACTCCGAGGGACCGACCGATGAGTGATTGGCTCGGTCAGGCGATCGCGAGCCCCGCACTGGCGCTCTTCTTTGCGGCACTCCTGGTGGCCGTGACACCACGCCTGCTGCACGGGCTGTGGCTGGTCGGTGTGCCCGCAGCGGCCCTGGCACTGCTGTTCGCCCTGCCCGAGGGTATGCACGGTACGGTCTCCATGTTCGGCCACGAACTGAGCACCCTGCGCGTGGACGGCCTGTCGCGACTCTGGGGCGCGATCTTTCTGCTCTCGGCTGCCTTGACCGGGTTGTACGGTCTCAACGTCAAGGACCGGCTCCAGCACGTCGCGAGTCTGCTCTACGCCGGCAGCGCAGTCGGCGCGGTTCTGGCCGGCGATCTGGTCACGCTGTTCCTGTTCTGGGAAGGCACGGCGATCTCGTCGGTGTTTCTGATCTGGGCACGGCGTACCGTGCGGGCGCATATCGTCGGCGTGCGATACCTGATCATCCAGGTGATTTCGGGCCTGCTGCTGATGGTGGGCACAATCATCCACCAGCGCGCCACGGGCTCGATCGCCTTCAACACGCTCGGACTGGATTCGGCCGGCGGCTGGCTGATCTTCCTGTCATTCGGCATCAAGGCCGGGTTTCCGCTGCTGCACAACTGGATTCAGGACGCCTACCCGGAAGCCACGGTCTACGGCACGGTGGTCCTGTCCATCTTTACCACCAAGCTGGCGATCTATGCGCTGGCGCGCGGTTTCGCTGGCACCGATCTGCTGATTCCGATCGGCGCCGTGATGACGATCTTTCCGCTCATCTTCGCGCTCATCGAGAACGATCTGCGACGGGTACTGGCCTACTGTCTGAACAACCAGCTGGGCTTCATGGTCGTGGCGATCGGTATCGGCACACCGCTCGCCCTGAACGGCGCGGCCGCCCACGCGGTGGCACACATTCTCTACAAGGGACTACTGTTCATGACCATGGGCGCGGTGCTCTACCGCGTGGGCACGGTCAAGGCCAGTCAGCTCGGCGGGCTGTACCGAAGCATGCCTGCCACGACCGTGTTCTGCATCGTTGGCGCCATGGCCAGTTCCGCCGTGCCACTGTTTTCGGCATTCGTCAGCAAATCCATGATTCAGGGCGCGCTGGGCTACGAACACATGGCTGTCGTGTGGGTGGTGTTGCTGGTCGCCGCCGGCCTCGGTGCGATCGTACCCGGCATCAAGGTGCCGTTCTTCGCGTTCTTCCATCGGGACCGCGGCTATCGCGTCAAGGAAGCCCCGTTCAATATGCAGCTGGCGATGGGCGCGACCGCGCTGCTCTGTATCGCGGTTGGCGTCTTTCCCGGCGCGCTCTATGCACTGCTGCCCTACGAGGCCACCTACAACGCCTATACGCTGTCGCACGTGATCAACCAGCTGCAGCTGCTGGCGTTCGCCGCGCTTGCCTTCGTACTGCTCTATGCCGCCCGGTTGTTCCCGGCCAACGTCCGTGGGCTCAATCTCGATACGGACTGGGCCTATCGACGCGCCCTGCCTGCGCTGGTGGAGCGCTTCCGCCAGAGCTCCGTCTCGTTGCGTGCCCGGGTCATGCATGTCTTCAGCCGCAACGGATCGCGGGCCGCGGACTGGCTGGCCAGTGCTTTCGGTCTGGGGGGCGCGATGGCCCGAACATGGACGACCGGCGTGATGCTCCTGTGGGTGATCGTGCTGCTCGCGCTCTATCTGGTCATCTACTACTAGGGCCTGTTGAGGTTTCGTGCGAGCGCCTTTTCGTCGAGAGACCACAGCGTGTCCGGCAAGGCGCGAGTTGCCGATCGTGGCGTGCCACGACCAAGGCTCGCAACGCCGCCGGGCGGGATTTGTGGCCCAACCCTTCGGGACAGGTGCTGTTGTGCGGCAATCCCGCGCTCGAGCGCGCCGGTGCCGCGTCATGCGTGCGACGCGTCTCGTCGCCCATAACCTATTGCCGACAGCACTTGGCGCGGACTCGCCCGACACACCAACAGGCTCTGGAACACGGGGCGATTGTCGAGATTCGACAGCGCACGGCACCGGCCAGCGGTATCACGAAGCGCCGATAGCAGGCGCTGCCCCCGGCATCGAATCGACATCGACGCGGGCCACGGGATGGGCAGAACCGGTGCCCGCCGACGCGGCATTGACGACAGGACCGGTCCATTGCCCGGCCGACGCAGGCTTTCAGCTATCCAGGCCCTGCCAGAGACAGCGATCGCCGCTGGCCTTGGCCAGCATGTCGAGATAGGCCTCGTGCGCCTGGCTGTCGTCGGCCGAGAGCTGCGAGACCCGCGGGCGCACGCCACGCGCCAGATATGACGCCAGATCGGAGCCCGCGAGCGCGTTGGTTTCGTCGTCGGCGTCGGCCAGCAGCCCGATGTCGATCTGGCCACCGGTCATCCGCAGATAGACATCGGCCAGCAGCTGCGCATCGAGCAGCGCGCCGTGCAGTTCGCGGTTGGTGTTGTCGATCTCGAAACGCTTGCACAGTGCATCCAGGCTATTGCGCTGGCCCGGGAAACGCTGTCGAGCGTCCACCAGCGTATCGATGATCGACGAGGCTTCTTCAAGCGCCACGTGGGCAGTGTTCACCTGACGCATTTCGGTGTTGAGAAACGCCAGGTCGAAAGGGGCGTTGTGGATGACCAGCTCCGCCCCGTCGAGATAAGCCGCGAGATCGGCCGCAACTTCATTGAAACGGGGCCTGCCCTCGAGGAACTCGAGCGTGATGCCATGCACATCGATGGCGCCCTGATCGATATCCCGGTCCGGGTGCAGATACAGATGCAGATCGTTACCGGTCAATCGTCGATTGACCACCTCGACACAGCCGATCTCGATGATGCGATGGCCGTTTTCGGGTTCCATTCCCGTGGTTTCGGTATCGAGTACGATTTGTCGCATAACTGCTCGCCGTTCAATGGACCAACGACCCGATACCGGGGTCGGTCACGATGTCGTCATCTCGTCAATGCCGCGGTTGGCCAGGGCATCGGCGGCTTCGTTGCCGGGGTCGCCGGCGTGCCCTTTCACCCAGTGCCATTCGATTTCATGACGTTGGCAGGCCGCATCCAGCGCACGCCAGAGTTCGGCGTTCTTGACCGGTTTCTTGGCGGCGGTCTTCCACCCGTTCTTCTTCCAGTTGTGCATCCATTGTGTGATGCCCTGGCGAACGTAGGTGGAATCGGTATGCAGGTCCACGCGACACGGTCGTGACAGGGCTTCAAGCGCCTTGATGGCCGCCGTCAGCTCCATCCGGTTGTTCGTGGTGTTCGTCTCGCCGCCGCACAGCTCACGCTGGTGCTCACCATAATGCAGGAGCGCGCCCCAGCCGCCCGGGCCCGGATTGCCGCGGCAGGCGCCATCGGTATAAATCACGACCGTCTTCGTCATCGTGCGCATGGTAGCCCAGAGGCGGGCGCACGCGCCAAACCGGGACGCGCCTTTCGAACCAGTAATTGCTTCCCGCCCGGCGGAACACGACGCAGTGCGCGCCGACGCGCCACGATAACGTAGCCACCGGCGGCCCAGGCAATCGGCGCCAGGCATCGTGGACCGCGATCAGCCGACCAGCACCGCGAAAACAGCGGGAAACCGCTGCCGTAGCGTCGGCACTCGGTAGCCTCGAACTCGACCAGTCGCAGCCAGTCGATCAAGCGCGCCGCGCGCGGCGGTCGGCCACAGGGACAAAACCGATGACGTCGGCGCACAAAGACCTGCGTCAAGGCCCACCAGGACAATGGATTGAAGACCAGACACACGATCTGGCCCCGGTCGCTGAGCACCCGAGCACATTCACGAACGAGCTGATGCGGCTCGACCGTCAGTTCCAGCGCATGCCGCAGAATCAGAACGTCGACGCTCTTGGAGGCCAGGGGCAGGCTCTGACCGTCGTAGACGAAATCGACATCCGGCCCGCCGCGCAGATCACCGTGCCACTGTCGCAACGTCGCCCCGTTGCCGCGAGCCGCCCTCGTCGCGGCCGGCCCGAGTTCGACACAGCGATAACCGGTCAGCCGCGGCAGGATATCGGCCAGCACGACCGCCTCGCGGCGTTGCCACAGGCGCGCCGTCGGACCGTCGTGCCATCGGCGTGCCGTGTGCTTGTCATCGGCCAGTTCGCGGAACATCACGGGCCCTGTCGAAAGAATTGATTTTGACTCAAGCCATTGGCAACATTCGACGATGCTCGAGCCAAATGCCATCCCTGCCCTGTCAGATAATTATATCTGGGTCCTGTCCCAGCGCGAACGCGACGCCGTGATCGTGGTCGACCCCGGGGAGGCGGCGCCGGTCCACGACTATCTGGCCACCCACGGCGGCCAGGTGGCGGCCTATCTGATCACGCATCATCACGGCGACCATGTCGGCGGGCTGGCGGCAATGCTCGAAACCCATCCGGCACCGGTCTACGGCCCGGCAAGCGAAGCCGATCGAATCGGCCATATCGACCATCCCGTCGCCGGCGGCGACACGGTGACGATCGACGCACTCGGGGCCACGTTTGACGTCCTCGACGTGCCCGGCCATACACTCGGCCATATCGCTTTCGTGACGGACGGTGTGCTGTTGGCCGGCGATGCCCTGTTCCGCGGCGGCTGTGGTCGTGTCTTCGAGGGCAGTCATGCGCAGATGCAGGCCTCGCTGGCTCGACTGCGCGACCTGCCGGACGACACGCAAGTCTGTGGCGGTCATGAGTACACCCAGAAGAATCTGGCATTCGCCAGCCGTGTCGAGCCGGACAACACGGCCATCACCGAGGTGATCGCAGCGGTCGACGCGGCGCGCCGCGAGGGCCGGCCGAGCCTGCCCGGCCGGATCGCCGAAGAGCGCCGGATCAACCCGTTTCTGCGCTGGGACGACGCGACGGTGCGCGCCTCCGCCAGCGCCCATGCCGGCCGCGACTTGAATACGCCGGCTGAAATCTTCGGAGCCCTGCGCGACTGGAAAGATGCAAGCTGACCGAATGACGGGCCGCCGCGGCCAACCGATACGCCTCTACCCGCTCGTCGGCTGTCTTTTCGCCGCCGGCCTCGTCGCGGGCTGTGCCAGCACACCCGGCAACAACGCGCGGACCGCCGGCGAGACCAGCGAGGCGCGCATTTCGCGTTGGCAGGTCGAACCTCACCCGTCGACCGTGCCCGCGGATGCCGAGGCTGCCATCCAGTCGACCGGTTCCAGCCAGGAACCAATTCCGGCCGAAAAGACCGATTACGTACCGCATCACTGGCCGAAACCGGACCAGGACCTCTGGTCGAAGATCCGGGCCGGCTTCGAGCTCGATCCCAACAGCGAACGTCGCTCGGTGCGGGTATGGACCCAGTTCTATGCCACGCACACCGACCATCTGAGCGCGTCGTTGCAGCGCGCACGACCGTTTCTCTGGCATGTCGTCCAGCAGGTCGAAAAACGCGACATGCCCACCGAGATCGCGCTGCTGCCGATCGTGGAAAGCGGTTACAACCCGGCCGCGAAGTCGTATGTCGGTGCCAGCGGCCTGTGGCAGTTCATGCCCGGCACCGCCGACCACATGAGCCTGCCGCGCGACTGGTGGTATGACGGACGCAACGATCCCATCGCCTCGACCGACGCCGCCCTGAACTATCTCCAGAACCTGAACGAGCGCTACAACGGCGACTGGATGCTGGCGCTCGCGGCCTACAACGCCGGCCCGGGCCGCGTGGACAACGCCATCGCGCGAGCCGAAGACGAAGGCAAGCCGACCGACTACTGGGACCTCGATCTACCGAAGGAAACCAGCGAATACGTACCGCAGCTGCTGGCGCTGCGCCGGATTATGATGGCGCCCTCGCGCTTCGGCGTGAACTGGCCGGCCCTGGCCAACGAGCCGCGCACGCGTGTGGTCAAGCTGCCCGGCCAGATCGATATGAAGATCGCGGCGCAGATGCTCGACATGTCGGAAGACAATCTGCGCAAGCTCAACCCCGGCATGCGGCGCTGGGCCAGCGATCCGAGCGGCCATGCCGAGCTGTTGGTGCCGGCCGCGCGGGCAGCCGCCTTCAAGAGCGAACTGGCGAGCATCAACCCGGCCAAGCTGATTCACAGCGAGCGTCATATCGTGCGTCGCGGCGATTCCCTGAGTCGCATCGCCCAGACATATCACGTCAGCGTGGCCAGCCTGCGTCAGGCCAATGGTCTATCGGGGAACCGGATTACGGTCGGCGAGAACCTGACCATCCCGAAACCCGGCAGCCCGGCGCGCGCGACATCGAGCGAACCCAGCCAGACCTATGTGGTGCAATCCGGCGATACGCTCTGGCATATCGCGCAGCGTTACAGCGTCAGCGTCAGCGCCCTGAAGCAGGCCAACGGGCACAACGTCGCCACGCTTCATCCGGGACAACAGATCGACATCCCCGGCGCCGCCAAACCGCCGGCCCCGACCACCGTCGTGGTGCAACGCGGCGACTCGCTCTGGTCCATCGCGCAGGCCAACGATGTCTCCGTGGCCGATCTGCGACGCTGGAACCGCATGGGCAGCAACAGCGCCCTGTCGCCGGGCACGACGATTTCTGTCGACGGCCCGTCGCAGTTGCCGGATTTCTACGAGGTCGAGCCAGGCGACTCGCTCTGGTCGATCGCTGACCGTTTCTCGATGCAGGTCAATACGTTGCGCAGCCTCAACGATATGTCCTCGCACAGCAAGATCCAGCCCGGTCAGCGTCTGCGTCTGCAGCCGGCTGTCTCCGGCTGACATTCCCGGCTACCGCGGTGCGCCGCTGTCGCGGACCATCGGGCGGCCGCTGCCGGAACGACGATGGTCGGGCCGGTGGCACGCATGCGTGACATCGTGACGCAGCCGACCTAACGTAATCCGCGAAACGCCCATCGCGCGGCCGCTAACGGCCGTGCGGCGGCGTCATCAAAGACCCATCAAAGACAACAGCCGACGACCATCAGGAGACGACATGGGGTTTCTCACCGGCAAGAAGGCGCTGATCACCGGCCTGGCCAGCGATCGATCCATCGCCTACGGCATCGCCAATGCCATGCGCGAACAGGGGGCCGAGCTGGTCCTGACCTATCAGGGCGACAAGCTGAAGTCGCGCGTGGAGAAGATGGGCGCGGATCTCGGTGCCACGGCCGTGCTGCCGCTGGATGTGGCCGAGGATGCCCAGATCGATGCGCTGTTCGAGTCGCTCGGCGCGCACTGGTCGGAGCTCGACATCCTGGTTCATGCGATCGGTTTCGCCCCGCGTGAAGCCCTGGCCGGCGGCTATCTGGACAGCATCTCGCGCGATGCCTCACGCATCGCGCACGATATCAGTGCCTATAGCTTCGCGGCGCTCGCCAAGGCGGCGCGGCCGATGCTCTCCGAGCATGCCTCGCTGATCACCCTGACCTATCTGGGCGCCGACCGGGTGATGCCCGGTTACAACATCATGGGCCCGGCCAAGGCCAGCCTTGAATCCAACATGCGTTTCATCGCGGCCGACCTGGGCGCCCAGGGTGTGCGCGTCAACGCCATCTCGGCCGGCCCCATCAAGACGCTGGCCGCGGCCGGTATCAGCGGTTTCCGCAAGATGCTGACCTACGCCAAGGACAGCGCTGCCCTCAAGCGCAATGTCACACAGGAAGAGATCGGCAACACCGCTGCCTTTCTGGGTTCTGATCTGGCCTCGGGCATCACCGGCGAAGTCATCTACGTCGACGGTGGTTATCGCATCATGGGCATGGGGCCGATCGACACCGACGAATAAGGCCGAACGCCTTATCGCAGCCACTGCAAGCCACGCCCTCGGGCGTGGCTTTTTCATATCAGCTTGTCTGATGCGATGCCCCCGCACGGCCTTCGGGGCTGCGGCCACCGCCGACACCCGACGCCTCTGTGGCGATCGGGTCATTACGGCCGGGCGGCCACCGCATGACCGCCGGCATTCAATCCGTGGCAGGATCCCCCTGGCCATTCTGGCCGGGGCTCTGGCGCAGGCTGTCCTTCTTGATCGAGACATCAGCCTGTTCACGGATGTAATTGTCGAGCGCGGCGTATTCGAGCGCGGCATTGTACTGGCGCTGCTGCTTGGCCATCCGGTCGCGCTGTTGTGTCGTCTGCTTCCGGTCACCGCCGGACTGCACCCGCTCATCCTGCACGGCCACCAGAGCCACGCTGCCCTGATCGGTCGTCGCGATACGATAACCGGTCTTCTGCTGGCCGTCGGCGCCTGACAGCGGCACCGCGAACGCAGCCTTACTGACAGCGCTGGCCACGTTCGACCCGTCCCGACCGACCCAGCCGGGCGAGGACAATTGTGCCGGCCCCTGACGCGCGATGTCCTGTAGATCGGCGCTCCCCTGCTGGAGCTTCGCCATGGCCGCCTGTGCCGCCGCGCGCGCCTTGTCCTGGGCCTTCTGTCGGACCAGCTGTCGGCGAATCGTCCCCGCAACCGCGGATTCCGGCTGCGGCTTGGCGGCCTGGTGGTCGGCGACACGCAGGACGATCTGTCGCTGCTCGCCCAGATTCACGACCTTGCTGTTGAGCTTGTCCTTGAGCACCGCGTCCGAAAAGGCGGCATCCCGCACCGCCTGATACTGGCCGATGCCGCCGCCGTCCTGCTGCGTGATCCAGCCGGTGGTCTGGATCGGCAGATCGAGTTTCTTGGAAATCGTCTGCAGGTCGTTGGGCGCCTGGTAGGCCAGATCGCCGAGTGTCTGGGACTTGTTGTGGAATGTCTTGGCCTTGGCCTTCTGTCGCGCCATGGCCTTGAGCCGGTTCTGCACGACGGCATCATCGAAGTCCGGATGATCGGCCGGTGTCACACCGGTCAGACGTGCCACATACCAGGCGTTGTCGGTACGCACCGGGTTGGAGAGCTGTCCTTTGTCCATACCGAACAAGGCATTGCCCAGCGCAGTCGGCATTGCCGACTGGGCCTGCGCATCGATCTGCTCGAAACGGGCGTTGGCGTGCTTGCCGGCCTGCGCCTTCAATGTCGACGAGTCCCGGCCTTTCATCGCGGCCGCGATTGCCTGCACGGTCTGCCGCGCCGCGTCGTCATCGCCATCAGTGATGGGAATCCGTACCACATCCGCCGAGCGTTTCTCGGGCGCGCCGAATTCCGTGCGATGCTGATCGTAGAGCGTGTGCAGCGTCTGTTCGCTGGGCGCGGCGTCGGTGGACAGCGTATTCGCATTCAGCGAGACGTAGGACAGCTTGACCTTCGCCGGCTGCATGAACTGCTGCTTGTGGGCGTTGTAGTACGCCTGTACGGCCTGGTCATCGACCGCGACCTGGTCTTGATACGCGGACGGGTCGAAGTTCAATACGGCGATACGACGCTGTGCGTTGGCCGCCTTGAAACGCGCATCCACTTCCGGCGGTGCGGCAAACGCGCCAGCGGCCACGATCTGTTCGAGTTGATTGCTGAGCAGGCTCTGGCGCAACCGCGCTTCGTATTGCGCGGGCTGGATGCCCGCCTGCGCGAGCAATGTCTTGTATCGCTCGGTCGAGAACTGGCCGTTCTGCTGGAACTGTGGATTGCTGCGGATCGTGGCCAGCAGATTCGCGTCGCTGACCTGATAGCCGGCGTCCTTGGCGTACTGCTGGGTGACAGCTTCGTTGATCAAGCTGTCGAGCACGCGATGACGTATCTGACCGGGCGGAAACATGCTGGAGTCGAAGTTGTCGCCCATCATCTGGCGCAGACGCTGATAGCGCTGATCAAAAGCGCGTTGCAGCTGGGACTGCGTGATATCGGTATCGCCCGCCGAGGCGACCACGGGGTCGGCGGACGGCGTGAAATAGGACCCGATCCCCCAGACACCGAACACCACGGTAATCACACCGACGACAATATAAGCCAGCGGTCCGCTGGCACCATCCCGAATCTTCTGCAGCATAAGTCTTGCTCTCGAACCCGTCACTCGCAAGGACAAGCCCTGCATTGTGCCTGCCCGGGCGGCTGGGCGCACCCGACGCGCTGCCGGGACCGCGCAATCCAGCGCGCGTCGCGGATTCCGGGCAAAAAAAAGACGCTCCGAAGAGCGTCTTTTCGGTCTGATCGGCAAGTGCCGATAACAGACTGGCGGAGCGGACGGGACTCGAACCCGCGACCTCCGGCGTGACAGGCCGGCATTCTAACCAGCTGAACTACCGCTCCAAACATTGGACCCGAACGCCTCGCAGGCGAATGGATCGCGATTAAAAAAAGAGAGCACCGTGAAAGCGCTCTCTTTGTCCGGCTGATCAGGCATTCGCCTGATGATCAAACCGTGGCGGAGCGGACGGGACTCGAACCCGCGACCTCCGGCGTGACAGGCCGGCATTCTAACCAGCTGAACTACCGCTCCGTTGACCTTGACTTTTGGTGGGTGCTGACGGATTCGAACCGCCGACATTCGCCTTGTAAGGGCGACGCTCTACCAACTGAGCTAAGCACCCCGCCAAGACAGGAAATATGCTTCCCGCCTTGCGAAGGAGCGCTAGTTTACAGCGTCTTTAAGTGCTTTACCAGCCTTGAAACCAGGAGTTTTACCCGACGGGATCTGGATCGACTGGCCGGTCTTCGGGTTGCGGCCCTGACGGGCGGCACGTTCGCGCACGGAGAACACGCCAAAGCCCACCAGCGAAACCTTGTCACCCTTCTTGAGCGCATCGGTGACCGAGTCGATCATCGCGTCGACGGCGCGAGACGCGTCGGCCTTGGAAAGGTCTGCATCCGCAGCGACGGCATCGACGAGTTCGGTTTTATTCATAACGTTTTATCCCCTGATAAGGAATGAGAGATTTGCGATGGTCCGCCTGGCGAACCGGCCTTGGCGCTGAACTGCCGCGTCCGGCCTCCGGCCTACTGGAACGCTCACGCTGGCGTCGGCCGTCACGAGCGGAGATTTATACCAAGGCGCCGATTCCAGCGTCAACAAAGGCTTGGCGCGGAATCGACGCCTGGCGTCGGATACACGATCAGTGAGCGCGCAGCTCACCGGGTTCGCTCTTGCCGGGACCGTCCGTATTGGCCTCATCCGAGGCCAGCGGCTGGGGCGCCCGGGTGAGAGCGATCTTGAGCACTTCATCGATGCTCTTGACCGGTCGAATATCCAGACGGCTCTTGATGTTGGCCGGGATCTCGGACAGATCCTTCTGGTTCTCGTCCGGAATGACCACGATCTTGATACCGCCGCGGTGCGCCGCCAGCAGCTTCTCCTTGAGGCCGCCAATCGGCAACACATCGCCGCGCAGGGTGATCTCGCCGGTCATGGCCACATCGGCCCGCACCGGGATCTGTGTCAGCGCAGACACCATGGCCGTGCACATGCCGATGCCCGCCGACGGCCCGTCCTTGGGCGTCGCCCCTTCCGGTACGTGCACGTGCAGGTCCGACTTGGCCATGAAGTCGCGCTCGATGCCGAGCGCGGCCACACGCGACCGGATCACCGTCAGCGCCGCCTGGATCGACTCCTGCATCACATCGCCCAGCGAACCGGTGTTCAGCGGCTTACCCTTGCCCGGCACGGCGGCCGACTCGATCGTCAGCAGCTCGCCGCCGACCTCGGTCCACGCGAGCCCGACGACCTGACCGATGCTGTCATGCTCCTCGGCGCGACCGTAGCGGAATTTCGGCACCCCAAGGTACTTGTCCAGGTTGCGCTTGGAGACCTGCTTGGCATCGTGCGCCTTGTCGCTGATCAGTTCCTTGACCACCTTGCGGCAGATCTTGGCGATATCGCGCTCGAGATTACGCACCCCGGCCTCACGCGTGTAGCGCCGGATGATATCGGTCAGCGCGTTGTCGGAGATCGACAGCTCGTTTTCCTTGAGGCCGTTTTCCTGCATGGCCTTGGGCACGAGATAACGCTCGGCGATATTGACCTTTTCGTCCTCGGTGTAGCCCGACAGGCGGATCACTTCCATGCGATCGAGCAACGGCGCCGGGATATCCAGGGTGTTGGCGGTGCAGACGAACATGACCTGCGAGAGGTCGTAGTCGACTTCGAGATAGTGATCGCCAAACGTATTATTCTGCTCCGGATCGAGGACCTCGAGCAGCGCCGAAGCCGGATCACCGCGGAAATCGTTGGCCATCTTGTCGACTTCGTCGAGCAGGAAGAGCGGGTTGCGTACGCCCACCTTGGCCATGTTCTGGATGATCTTGCCCGGCAGACTGCCGATGTAGGTTCGACGATGGCCACGAATCTCGGCCTCGTCGCGCACGCCACCCAGGCTCATGCGCACGAACTCTCGGTTCGTTGCCTTGGCGATCGAGCGCCCCAGCGAGGTCTTGCCCACACCCGGCGGGCCGACCAGACACAGAATCGGGCCCTTGATCTTCTTGACGCGGCTCTGAACCGCCAGATTCTCGATGATGCGCTCCTTGATGCGCTCCAGACCGTAGTGGTCCGTATCGAGGGTTTTCTGGGCCTTGGCGAGATCGATCTTGGTCTTTGAGCGCTTCTTCCACGGGATGTCGACCATCCAGTCGAGATAGTTGCGCACGACCGTGGCCTCGGCCGACATCGGCGACATGCTCTTGAGCTTGTTGAACTCCGTGGTGACCTTCTTCTTGGCCTCCTTCGGCATGCCGGCCTTTTCGATCTTCTCTTCGAGCTCGTCGAGATCGTTCGGCGCGTCGTCGATTTCACCGAGTTCTTTCTGAATGGCCTTCATCTGCTCATTCAGATAATACTCGCGCTGCGACTTCTCCATCTGCTGCTTGACGCGACCGCGGATCTTCTTCTCGATCTGCAGCACCTCGATCTCGGCGTCGGTCTTGGCGACGACGTGTTCGAGTCGGGCCTGGGCGTCGGCGATTTCAAGCACGTCCTGTCGCTCTTCGAGCTTCAGGTTCAGATGCGCGGCCACGGTATCGGCGAGCCGACCGGCCGAATCCATGCTGGACAGCGACGGCAACAGCTCGGCCGGCACTTTCTTGTTGAGCTTGGTGTAGGACTCGAACGTCGAGACGGCCGAACGCATCAGCGCATCGATTTCGGCCGAGTCGTGTTCGTTCTCGTCGATATCGACATGCTCGGCCACGAGCCCGCCGTCGGCCTCGTGCAGATTCGACAGGCGTGCACGATTCGCGCCCTCGACCAGCACCTTGACGGTGCCGTCAGGCAATTTGAGCAGCTGCAGGATGGAAGCCAGCGTGCCGACTTCGTAGATATCGCCTGCGCCGGGATCGTCGATATCCGCCGCTCGTTGCGCGACAAGAAGAATCTTCTTGTCCTCGGCCATTGCGGCTTCCAGCGCGGCAATGGATTTCTCGCGGCCCACGAACAACGGGATCGCCATGTGGGGGAAGACCACCACGTCGCGAAGCGGAAGCACGGGTACCAGGGCGTTGTCTGCCATTCAGCCCTCGCTGACATAAAGCGGCCGGCAAGAGGCCGGCCGCGTGGATTTCAGGAAAACGTTGAGGGCGCGCCCGCGGTTTTCAATCGCGAACGCGGCCGCAGATCGCCTGCCTCAGGCGCCGGCACGTTCCGCGTCGGCGTTTTCATAGACGATATAAGGCTGTGCGTCGCCGCGCACCACCGCTTCGTCGACCACGACCTTGGAGACGTTCTCCATGGCCGGCAGCTCGTACATGACGTCGAGCAGAATGGATTCGAGCAGCGTACGCAGCCCGCGTGCGCCGGTCTTGCGCTCCATCGCCCGATGCGCGATTGCCCGCAGGGCATCCTCGCGCAGCTCGAGTTCGCAGTTCTCCATTTCGAAGAGCTTGGCGTACTGCTTGGTCAGCGCGTTCTTGGGCTCCTGCAGAATCGACATCAGGGCCGTTTCGTCGAGCTCCTCAAGCGTGGCCACCACCGGCAGACGGCCGACGAATTCCGGAATCAGGCCATACTTGACCAGATCCTCGGGTTCGACCGTCTTGAGCATGGCGCCCAGGCTGCGCTGGTCGGATGCGCCCTTGACCTCGGCCGAGAAACCGATGCCCGAGCGACCTTCACGGGTCTTGATGGTTTCATCAAGGCCGGCGAACGCGCCACCGCAGATGAACAGGATGCCGGAGGTGTCGACCTGCAGGAACTCCTGCTGCGGATGCTTGCGTCCACCCTGCGGCGGAATCGAGGCCGTGGTGCCTTCGATGAGCTTGAGCAGCGCCTGCTGCACACCCTCACCCGAGACATCCCGCGTGATCGACGGGTTTTCCGACTTGCGCGAGATCTTGTCGATCTCGTCGATGTAGACGATGCCGCGCTGTGCCTTGTCGACGTCGTAGTCGCACTTCTGCAGCAGCTTCTGGATGATATTCTCGACATCCTCACCGACATAGCCCGCTTCGGTGAGCGTGGTGGCATCGGCGATCGCGAACGGCACATCCAGCAGACGCGCCAGAGTCTCGGCCAGCAGCGTCTTGCCGCAACCGGTCGGCCCGATCATCAGGATGTTCGACTTGGCCAGTTCGACGTCGTCCTCGCCCGCTTCGGCGTTCAACCGCTTGTAGTGGTTGTAGACGGCGACCGCCAGGATCTTCTTCGCCGATTCCTGGCCGATCACGTAGTCATCGAGCACGCGCCGGATCTCCTGCGGGCTCGGCAGGCCTTTCTTGGCCGGCTTGCTCGCCAGTTCCTCACGCATGATGTCATTGCACAGGTCCACGCACTCATCGCAGATGAAGACCGAGGGGCCGGCGATGAGCTTGCGAACCTCGTGTTCGCTCTTGCCGCAGAACGAGCAATGCAGGGTCCGCCCGGAATTCTCCTTGGACCCCGTGTCGTTGTTGCCGTTGTCTGCCATGGATTGGGACCTCTTGAAACTCTTCAGTGTCCGATACGTCCTGTATGACACACCGGACAAATAATTGTCACGCCATCGCCATGTGCCGCGGTCTCAGCAACGGCATGATGCAGGCCTTGCGCGGTGCATCGAGCACCATGGCTGCCACCATTGTCCGCAAGCAAGGCATCGAACGCGGTAACGCCCCGGCGCTCGTCGTACGCCGGGGCGTGACGTTTCGCTACTTGTCCGCCTTTTCGGCCAGCGCCGCGCGCGACGACAGGATATCGTCGATAACGCCGTACTCGTTGGCCTCGTTCGCGCTCATGAAGAAATCGCGCTCGGTGTCGCGCTTGATCTTGTCCAGCGGCTGACCCGTGTGGTACGCAAGCACTTCGTTGAGCCGTTCACGCGCATGCAGAATCTCGCGCGCGTGGATCTCGATGTCGGTGGCCTGACCCTGGAAGCCGCCCAGCGGCTGATGGATCATCACGCGCGAGTTCGGCAAGGCGAACCGCTTGCCCTCGGCCCCACCGGCCAGCAGCACCGCGCCCATGCTCGCGGCCTGGCCGAGACACATGGTCGCCACGTCGGGCTTGATGAACTGCATCGTGTCGTAGATCGACATGCCGGCCGTGATCACGCCACCGGGCGAATTGATATACAGCTGGATGTCCTTGTCCGGGTTGTCCGACTCCAGGAACAGCAGCTGCGCGACGATCAGGTTGGCCATGTGATCGTCGACCGGGCCGACGCAGAAGATGACCCGCTCCTTGAGCAGGCGCGAATAGATGTCGAACGAGCGCTCGCCGCGGGCGGTCTGCTCGATGACCATCGGGATGAGCCCCAGATTCTGGGGCGCCATGCTGTCGTTGTCTGCCATAACGTCTCGCTTGTCTGAGCCAACGAGGGCAAGCCGGCCGGCCCGGGTTGGCCGGCCGACCGGAACGATCTGCGCCTGATCAGCCCTGGCTGTTGGCGTTCAAGAGCTCGTCGAGCTCGGTTTCCTTTTCGGTGACGGTGGCGCCGGCGAGCAGGTTATCAACCACCTGCTGTTCCATGACCATCGCCTGCAGACCCTGCATGAGCTGCGGGTTCTGCTGATAGTACTGCTTGACCTGTTCGGCCTGTTCGCCGTAGCCGGAGGCGACTTCGTCCATCTTCTCGTCGACCTTGGCCTGGTCGAGTTCGAGCTCGCGCTCCGAAATCACTTCCGCGATCAGCAGACCGAGCGCAACACGCTTTTCCGCCTGTTCGCGCAGTGCCTCGTCAGGCAGCAGCTGCTTGGCCTGTTCCGGATCCTGCTGCATTTCCTGTGGCATGCGCTGCATCGCTTCCTTGCGCATGCGATCGATTTCCTGAGCGACCATCGCTTCGGGCACTTCGATCGTGTTGGCCTCGTGCAGCGCATCCATGGTCTGCGTCTTCATGCTCGTTTCGATCGCGTGCTTGAGCTCCTGCTCGAGCGATTCGCGGATCCGTGCACGCAGGGCCTCTGCCGTACCCTCCTCGACGCCCATCTGCTGGATGAACGCCTCGTTCAACTCGACCGGCTTGGCCTCGGCGACCGACTTCACCGTGATGGAGAACGTCGCGGTCTTGCCGGCCAGCTCTTCGGCGCCGTAGTCCTCGGGGAAGGCAACATCCAGATCGAAATCCTCGCCGGCCTTGCGACCGACCAGCCCGCGCTCCATGTCGGGCAGGAACTTCTGCTCGCCCAGAGTGATTTCCATGTCGTCGGCCGAGCCGCCCTCGAAGGCTTCGCCATCGATGCGCCCGATGTAATCCACGGTGACCTGATCACCGTCGACGGACTCGCGCTCGACCGCCTCAAAGGTCTTATTCTGGTCGCGGATCCGCTCGAGGGTGTTGTCGACGTCGGCCTCGCCCACTTCGGCGACCGGCTTTTCGACGGTGATCGAATCCAGCCCCTGAAGCGTGATTTCCGGATAGACCTCGATATCGGCCGTGAACGACAGCGGCCCGTCTTCCTCGAACGAATCGAGCTGGATCTCCGGCTGACCCGCCGGGTTGAGCTCGGATTTCTCGATCGCTTCCGGATACGTCTGCTGAATCAGTTCGCTGACCACTTCCTGGCGCGCCTGGGCGCCATAGCGCTGATAAAGCACCTTGGCGGGCGCCTTGCCCGGACGAAAACCCGGAATGCGCGCATTCTGCCCGACGCGCTTGACCTTTTCGTCCACCGCGCCGTTAACACGTTCGGCCGGGATCTGGACCTTGAGCCGTCGTTTCAGACCGCCGGGATTTTCTACGGAGACGTCCATTGGTACCTCAATCGAAACTGATCTTGTTTATCTAAAGACAATAACGAGGCGATGCCCGAAGGCATCGCCTCAATCGACCAACCAGTATAACAACCAGTCAATCGTTGGCGCCCGCGCGGGCGCCCCGCTCAGTGCTCACCCCTCGCGCGCCGGCGGCGCCATGAACTCCGGCCCGACCGGGTCGGTGACATGGCGATTCACGATGGCCTCGATTTCCGCCCGAGCATCGTCATCGAGATGCCAACCGGGCACGTTGGCGACCGCATCGAGCTGATCGGGCGTGCGTGCGCCCCACAGCGCAAAAGCATGGTCGTACTGATCGAGCAACCAGCGAATCGCCAGATCCAGCACGTGCTTGCCGTAGTGTTCCTGCGCGAAGGCTTCCAGCGCATCGACCGCCGCCAGGTACTGCCCGAAGCGCGGCTGCTGGAATTTGGGGTCGCTGTTGCGCAGGTCGTCACCCGGAAATTCTCGATCCGCGTGCATGCGCCCGGACAACAGCCCCCGGCACAGGGCGCCGTAGGCCAAAAGGCGTGTATTGTTATCACGCGCCCATGGCAGCACGTCGTTGTCGATTTCGCGCTCGAACAGGTTATAGGGGTTCTGCGCAACATCGATGGCCACGATCTCCTGGAACGCGTCCATCTGCGCGGGCGTGAAATTCGACACGCCGACCGCCCGTATCTTGCCGGCCGACTTCAGCTCGGCCATGGCCTCGGCAGTTTCGCGTATATCGACCTGCGGATCCGGCCAGTGCACCTGGAGCAGATCGATCGTATCGCTGCGCAGCCGGCGGCGCGAGTCGTCCGCCTCCTTGAGAAGGCGCTTCTTGCTGGCGTTTCGACGTACGTTGCCGTCGTCGTCCCACTCCAGCGCGCATTTGGTCGCCAACACCACCTGATCGCGCATGCCGCCCTGTTCGACGGCCTTGCCGACGATTTCCTCGGATCGGCCGAACCCGTAGACGGGCGCGGTATCGATCAGGGTTACGCCGCGATCGGGCGCGCTCTGGATGGTGTGAATCGATTCTTTTTCGTCGGTGCCGCCCCACATCCAGCCACCGATGGCCCATGTGCCGAGGCCGATCCGGGATGCGTCGAGGCCGTTACCGTTGAGATCGCGTGTTTCCAACCAGTCTCTCCACGTGACGAATGCCATGGAGGTGGGGTGCGATCACGACGCATTCAAGCGTGGATGCTCGAAACGTCGGGAAAAGGAGAGGATGGTGGGCCGCCGAGGACTCGAACCTCGAACCAATTGATTAAGAGTCAACTGCTCTACCATTGAGCTAGCGGCCCGCCGGGATGGGGTGGACGATCGGACTCGAACCGACGACGACCGGAATCACAATCCGGGGCTCTACCAACTGAGCTACGCCCACCACCGACAGATCACTCGTCAGCCGGGCATCCCGCCTAACGAGCGGCGTATTCTAGCGGGCTTGTCAGCGCTTGCCAACAGCCGATCGCATCATCGCCCTACGCGCCCCGCCGCCAGCGGTGTTGAAAGCGCATGCCACTGCGCCCGACGAGTTGCAGCATGCCTTGGCCAGCCTTGATAATACGCACGCTGCGCTCGTAGCTCAGGGGATAGAGCAGCGGTCTTCTAAACCGCTGGTCGCTGGTTCGAATCCAGCCGGGCGCACCATCCTCATCCACGACAAGCCGCCTTCGATGAACCGCGCCCGCAGCGCGGGCGGGCTTTACCAGGGCGCCTCACCAGGGCGCCTCGTCACGAGATAGGCAAGTCGTGAGCCTCGTCGCGCTTTTCCACCGGTATTGCAAGGCCCTTGCCACGATCGACGACGGCCCCCATTGCGAGTCGTCATTGCTGCGAACGACAAGCGGTCGGCACCGCATCGAGACCGCGCCGCCAGTCTCACCACGACTCTTGCCAGCCCGGTGGCTACGGTCTCACGCGACCCGGACCAGCGCCATCCAGGCCCCCTTCGACAGCAGGATGATCGACAGGGCGAAAAGCATGATTTCAATCATGCGCCGGTACGTGGTTTCGGACAGCCATTGCGCGATCCGACGGCCGATCACGGTGCCCACGATGCCGGTGGCGACCAGCCCCAACGTCAGCTGCCAGCTCAGGCCATGGAGCTTGTCGAGCCACCAGTAGGCCGGGAGCTTCGCGAGATTGCAAAAGGCAAACGCAATCGCGATCGTGCCGGCGAATTGCAGCTTGGGCAGCCGCTGTGGCAACAGATACGCCTGGGCCGGCGGGCCGCCCGAATGCGTGATGAAGCTGGTAATGCCGGTGATCGTGCCCCAGAACACGCCCTGCGGCACCGCCGCCTCCGTGGCCGCCCCCTGGCCTCGGCCAAGCCAGGTCCGCAGGCAATACCAGAGCCCGATCAAGCCGGTGACGATCAGCAACAGGCTTTCCGGCGTATACGGCGTGACGACGGTCGCGATCGTCACGCCAACCAGCATCGACGGGATCAGAATCGCCAGATTGCGCTTCGAGTGATCGCGACGATAGAGCGACACGGCGACCCAGTCGGTCACGATATAGACCGGCAACAACAGGGCCGCGGCCTGAATCGGATTCATCACCAGCGCCAGCATCGGCACCGAAATCGCGGCCGCCGAGGCCAGACCGCCCTTCGACATGCCCACAATCAGGGCAGCGATCAGCAGCAGAACGATATGCGTTGTAAGAATGCGCCGATCCTGTTGCGACGGACAATATTCAGCGATTCGCCGTGAGGCCCGAGCACGCGGCGGTCGCGCGACACTTTAATCGAGCCCCGACCAAGCGTCGAGACGGTCTGCAACGACGCAGGAACGGCCGCCGATCAGAAGCAAGACGCGCCCGGCCGCAATGTCGACACACGACCACCGAATAGAAGCACGCGTGTTGTCTTGCTGGCTTGCGCGCCGCTGGATCGGCAGCCCGATTCCCGGTCGCCCGGGGCCAAGGCGCTTACGGCCCGCGTGGCACAGCAAAGCCGAGACGGCAGACACGAAACCAGCCTTGAATACCGCGCCACACTACAATCCGTATGCGCGCTCAGGCCGCGAATTGCAGCCGCGCCAATTCCGCATACAGGCTGCTCTCGCGAAGCAGGCTGTCATGGGTGCCCTGGGCGACGATGCGGCCTTTGTCCATGACCACGGTGCGATCCGCGCGCTGGACAGTGGACAGCCGGTGGGCCACGACCAGCGTGGTACGTCCGACAGCCAGTCGGGCGAGGGCCTGTTGAATCGCGGCCTCGGATTGCGCGTCGAGCGCGGACGTCGCCTCGTCCAGCAACAGCAGCGGCGCATCACGCAGGATCGCGCGAGCGATCGCCAGACGTTGTCGCTGACCGCCGGATAACCCCACGCCGCGCTCGCCGATACGTGTGTCGTAGCCCTCGGCCAGCGCCGCGATAAACGTGTGTGCCTCGGCAGCCTGCGCAGCCGCCCGCACCTCGGCATCCGTGGCCGTCGGCCGGCTGAAGCGAATATTGTCGGCAACGCTCGCCGCGAAGACGACCGTGTCCTGCGGCACCAGGGCAATCGATTGGCGTAGCATATCCACCGATAACGCTTTCAGATCGACCCCGTTCCATGTGATGGCGCCGGCAACCGGATCGTGAAACCGCAACAGCAAGGCCAGCAACGTGCTCTTGCCAGCCCCGGACGGCCCGACGAGTGCCACGGTCTCGCCTGGCACGATTGCCAGATCGATATCCTCGAGCACCGGCTGCGATGTGCGCGTCGGATACGCGAACGCCACCCGCTCGAAGCGGATCCGCGCCTGTCGAGGCGTCGGCATGGGCTCGGGCTCGGCCGGCGCCACGATGTGCGAACGCTCGGCGAAAAGATCGGCGATCCGCCCCATCGCCCCCGCAGCCCGCAGGACCGAGCCCCAGACGTTGCTGATCGAGCCGACCGCGCTGGCAGCGAACACGGCATACAGCACGAACTGACTCAGGATGCCGACCTCGAGCGTGCCGGCAAGCACATCCAGCGCGCCGATCCAGAGCACCAGCGTGATCGCGCCGAACACCAGAACGACGACACCGGCGATCAGCGCGGCGCGCATGCCGATACGACGACGAGCGGTATGCAATGCCCGTTCGATCGCCTGGCCGTATCGCCGGCCTTCGAGATGCTCTCGACCATATGCCTTGACCGTCGCGACGGCATTCAATGTTTCGTGACTGATCGCACTGGCCTCGGCCAGCTGATCCTGGCTGTGCCGCGACAATCGCTGGACGCGACGGCCGAAGACCAGAATCGGAACGACCACCGTCGGAATGATCAGGGCCGTCAGGCCGGCCAGCCGCGGGCTCGTCCAGACCATGGCCGCGCTGGCGCCCACCAGCATCACGATGGAGCGCAAGGCTGTGGATATGCTGGAGCCGATCAGCGTCTGCACCAGTTCAGCATCCGTGCCCAGACGCGACATCAGCTCGCCGGTGCGACTGGTGTCGAAAAACGCCATGTCCAGCCCCACGAGATGGCGATACAACGCCCCGCGCAACGACGCCAGCGCTCGTTCGCCCAGCAGCGTGATACAGAAATAGCGCAGCGCCATCGCCAGCGCGTAGACGAAAGCGACCAGAAACAGCGCGGCAAACGTGCGATCGACAGCCGCGGCGTTATCGGCTGTGAACCCGCGGTCGATCATATGACGCACGGCGACCGGCAACACGAGGCTCGCCCCCGAAGACAACACCAACGCGAGCAGCCAACCCAGTGCCAGGCCACGGTGCGGCCGCAAGAACGGCCACAGACCGAACAGCGCTGAAAACCGATGATTGCGATTCCCGGAATCGACCGACGTCGTACGCATAAGGCGTCATGCCCGCACACATCGCGGACCGTAGCGATAAGGATTAACGCCCCAAGATACCGGAGCCAGTCTCGTGCCGGGCGCGCGCACTCCGGTAGAAAGAGATCACCGGATATCAGCGCCGCGCTAGAGTCCGAACGCCATCGAGACGAAACCGGGACACGGCTGATCAGTCGGCACGACGGAGGGGCGTCCACGGCCCGACTCGCGCTAGGGCCTGTTGATGTGTCGTGCGAGTCCGCGCCAAGTGCGCCCTGAAATTGACGATGGGCGGCAAGACGAGGCATAGCACGCATAGCGTGTCATTCTGCGCCAGCGGGCTAGAACGCTGGATTGCCGTCGTGTTTTTGATTTTGGGGGCACTTGTCCCTTCGGGTTGGACTACAAATCTCGCCCGGCGGCGGCGTTGCGAGTCTGGATCGTGGCACGCCACGATCGGCAACTCGCGCCTTGCAGGACACACTGCGGCCTCTCGACGAAAAGGCGCTCGAACGAAACATCAACAGGCCCTAGGACACCGGCCGTGTATGGCATGCGAGCGGCCCACTGCTCGGCCTGACTTGCATTGCCAAGCCTTGCGGCGCCGGCATCCCAACTGACAGGCAGCGAGCATGCGGAAAAATCCCACCAGCGTGCCATTGGGCTCGCGCATCTGCCCCCGATCGCAGTTTTTACAGGCGATGCCGTTCATGCCACATGCTTTTCACACCAAAGCGCCGGCGCGGCGCACGCGGCACGTGTCAACAGGCCCTAACCCCGCCTTGATCAGGCGGATGCACGGGCGCGGACATCACACAAGTTCACCCTGCCCGATTCGCATTCGTCATGAGGTGTGATCAGCGCCGCGGCCGTCGGTTTGGGGGCGCTGCCCACCACGAAAGCAGACGAAGAATATGGCCATCACGGCCAGCGCGAACACCGCGGGAAAGAGCCAGATGTCTTGCCAGTCGTGTCGGGTGCCGCCGTCCAGTGAATAGTAATCGGTGATCGCCCCGGCCACCCAGAAGCCGATCAGCATCCCAAAACCATAGGTTGCCAGGGTGATCATGCCCTGCGCGGCGCTTCGAAAACGTTCGCCGGCCCGTTGATTGGTATAGATCTGGCCGGAAACGAAGAAGAAATCGTAGCAAAGCCCGTGCAACAGGATGCCCAGCAACAACATCCATACCTGATTGCCGCTATCGCCGAACGCGAACAACAAATACCGCACACCCCAGGCGAGCATGCCCAGAAGTAGCGTCTTCTTGATCCCGACCCGCTGGATGAACAGCGGCAACATCAACATGAAAAAGACTTCCGAGATCTGGCCCAAAGTCATTTTTGCGGTCGGATCGGCCACACCGATCTCGGATAGAAAGGGGTTGGCATTCTGGTAATAGAAAGCCAGCGGAATACAGATCAGGATCGAGGCGACGAAAAAGACCGCGTAATCTCGGTTCTTGAGCAGCTTCAACGCGTCGATACCGAGCCGTTCGCTCAGGCTCGCGCCCGCAGCCTCTCCGGCTTTCGGCGGTGTCGCGGGCAGCGTGAAGCTATAAATGCCTAGAACGAGAGACGCCACGGCACACATGAGAAAGGTGTAGCGCAGCGCGCCCGTCTCGATGGCTGCCGCGCCATCCCATGCAAAGACATAGCTGATGGCCAGCCCGGCCGCGATCCAGCCCAACGAGCCCCATACCCGAATCTTGCCGAATTCCCGGTCCGGTTCGCGCAATTGCCGAAAAGCGACCGCGTTCACCAGCGCCAGCGTCGGCATATAAAGGATCATATACACCAGCACCGTGATGTAGAACGCACTGAAATCCTGGGCAACAAAAAGCCGGTACATCAGCACCGCACCAACCAGGTGCAGGATGCCGAGAATACGCTCGGCGTTGAAGAATCGGTCGGCGATGAGGCCGATGATGAACGGCGCCACGATCGCTCCCCACGACTGGGTCGCGAACGCCATGCCGATCTGCCCGTCCGAGGCGTGAAGCGTACTGCCCAGAAAGGTCCCCAGGGTGACGAACCAGCCGCCCCAGATGAAAAACTCGAGAAACATCATGATGCTGAGCCGAGCGCGAATCATGACTCCCCTCCTTGTTTATTCTTTAGAACGACGCCGCGCGCAGCCCGCGACGGATCATTCGAGCCCGAGAATGCGTCGATTGCGTGACGGACTGGCTTCGACGCCCGCGAAATCGTCGAAAGACCGGCCGGCCCGCTGGATCAGATGACGGCGAATATGCGCAACGCCTTCCCGGGCGCCCTGGGCCGAATCCTTCAGACAACATTCCCACTCGAGAACGGCCCATCCGTCGTAGCCGTACTGGGTCAGCTTGCTGAAGATCGCCCCGAAATCGATCTGGCCATCGCCCAACGATCGGAACCGTCCGGGGCGATCCACCCAGGATTGGTAGCCGCCATAGACACCCGAACTGGCATTCGGCGTGAATTCCGCATCCTTGACATGAAACATGCCGATGCGCTCGTGATAGCGATCAATAAACCCGAGATAATCCATCTGTTGCAGCAGTAGATGGCTGGGGTCGTACAGAATCCGGGCCCGCGGGTGGTGCTCGACCGCCTCCAGAAACCGCTCGAAGCTGGCGCCATCGTGCAGATCCTCACCGGGATGGATCTCGAAACACAGATCAACGCCCGCGTCTTCGAAGCTGTCGAGAATGGGTCGCCAACGCCGGGCCAGCTCGGCGAATCCTTCATCGACCAGACCTTCGGGGCGCTGCGGCCAGGGATAGAAGAACGGCCACAGCAAGGCACCGGAGAAGGTCGCGTGCGCGCTCAGCCCCAGACGGCGACTTGCTTTCGCGGCCAGATGCAGCTGCTCGATCGCCCACTGCGTTCGAGCTTCGGGGCGCCCACGCACCGAAGACGGCGCAAAATCGTCGAACAATTCGTTGCAGGCCGGGTGCACGGCAACGAGCTGGCCCTGGATATGCGTCGAAAGCTCGGTGATGCTTACCCCGGCCGCTTCGCATCGGGCATTGAGCTCGTCGCAGTATTCCTGGCTTTCGGCAGCCAGCGCCAGATCCATGCAGCGCGGATCACCGCTGGGAATCTGGATGCCGGCATAGCCCAGGCCGCTCGCCCAGGCCGCGATGTCATCAAGCGTGTTGAACGGCGGTTCGTCCCCAAGGAACTGGGCCAGAAACAGGCCTGGGCCACGAATCGCGCTGTCGATGGATAGGTTGGCTTGCATGAACACTCCGAATGAATCAGGCCGCGGTCTTGAGCGCGACCCAGCGCTGGTGATCGCGATGGCTGCGCACGGCGGCTTCGATGAACGCCATGCCCCGTAGACCCGCCTGAATACCGGGCACCCCCGCCGGCGTGCCCGCGGCCTGCTGATGAATCGCCTTGGCAAAATCGCGATAGAGATTGGCCAGAGCTTCTAGGTAGCCTTCCGGGTGCCCGCCCGGCAGGCGCAATCGCGCCTGGGCCACCGGATAAAGCCCGGGCCGGTCGATGCCGGCACGGAGACAGCGCTGGGGCGCATCGTGGCGGCGGTGGATCAAGCTATTCGGCGCCATCTGTTGCCATTCGAGGCCGCCGTATTCGCCGTAAAGGCGAATTTTCAGGCCGTTTTCTTCACCGGTGCAGACTTGGCTGGCGATCAACGTCCCGCTTACGCCCGTCTCGGTGCGAAACAGCACGTCGGCATCATCGTCGAGCTGTCGCGCGTCGGCATGGCGGCCCAGCGCGGCACAGACCTGATCGATCTTTTGCCCCGAGATGAACTCGGCCAGCGTAAAGGCATGCGTGCCGATATCAGCCAGACACCCACCGACGCCCGATTGGGCCGGGTCGGCCCGCCAGGCGCCAGCGTTGTCGCCTGCCTTCCCGAGCCAACCCTGCGGATATTCGACATGAATCTTGCGCAGTGCCCCGAGCGCACCCTGCGACACCATCTCCTGCGCCTGCCAGACGAGTGGATAGCCCAGATACGTATGGGCCAGCCCGTAGAGCGTCCCGCTACTGTCGAGCTGCGCGGCCAGCGCCGCGACCTCGCCCACATCGATACCGGCCGGTTTTTCGCTGAACACATGTATGCCTGCAGCCAGCGCGGCCCGAGCAATCGGCACATGTAGATGATTGGGCGTGGCGATCACCAACAGCTGGACACGCTGATCCGCCGGTAGACGCTGCTCTTGTTCGATCAGCGTTTCCCAGTCGGCATAGGCCCGTGCCGACTCGATGCCCAGTCCGTCAGCCGTTGCCTGGTTGTTATCGGCATTGCGACTGAAAGCGCCACACACCCACGCATAATCGCCGTCGAGTCGGGCCGCCATGCGATGCACCTGGCCAATGAAGGCGCCCTGGCCACCGCCGATCATGCCCGCACGAATCGGCGGGAAGAGTTCTGCCATCGTTGACCTCTGATTTCACGAATGTAACCGGTTACATGTCGATAAAGTATCAAGCATGTGCAGTCGATCAATTGGCGCAAAGTCGGAGACGACCGCAACGCGCGGGCAATTGTCTTATGCTGCTCGTTTTGCACTCGAGGGCCGCGTTGTGTCGAGTATCCGCGAGGTCGCGCGGTTGGCGGGCGTCTCTGTCGCAACCGTTTCGCGGACGCTGAAGAAACCGGACGTCGTCTCGCCGAAGACCCGGGAACGCGTTCTGGCCGCCGTGGACAAGGCGGATTACCACCCCAACCGCACAGCAATACAGTTTCGGGCACAAAAGACACAGAGCCTGGTCGTGCTCGTGCCCACGATCGCCAATACGTTTTATGCCCGAGTCATCAGCGGCATCCAGCAAGCCGCACAACGCTTTGGCTATGCAGTCTTGTTGTGTCACACACAGGGTGATGAACAGGTCGAGGCCCGTTACGCCGCGCTTGTCAGCGCACGCCAGGCCGATGGCGTCATCCAGCTCCGAGCGCACGATCCCTTCCCGGCAACGGCCACCTCGCAGCGCTGGCCGATGGTCAATGCCTGCGAAGTGCTGGACGACCCACCCTGCCCGTCGATTCGGCTGGACAACCGCACGGCCGCCCGTGAAATGACCGAACATCTCATCGCGCTCGGCCACCGACACATCGCGATGATCAAAGGGCCGCGCCGCAGCCCGCTGACACGGGATCGGGCCGACGGGTATCGCGATGCCCTGGCCCGGGCCGGCATCACCCATAACCCGTCATGGATCCAACCTGGCGATTTCACACCCCAATCCGGCTATGCGGGCGCTCGAGCGCTGATCGAGCGGACCGACCGGCCCACCGCCCTATTTTGTGAAAGCGACGAAATGGCGATCGGCGCGCTGCATTACCTCAAGCATGCCGGTCTGCGTGTGCCCCATGACATCTCCCTGGCCGGCTTCGACGATATCGAGTTCGCCCGCTACTGCGACCCACCCCTCACGACAATCAGCCAACCCGCCGAAGCGTTCGGCGAAGCCGCCGTCGAAATGCTGATTGCGACGATCGATGGCCAAGAAATCGACACATCCCACCGTACGATGCCCCATCGATTGCTGATACGCGCAAGCACGGGGCCAGTCGGCTAGCCTGCAAACTCATCCAGGCCAGAGACACCTCCCCGCGGTATCACTGAGGCGGCCGTATTCACTTGATGCAATGAAGGGTGAAATCACACTTTGCGCAATCGAACACGCTCACCTACCGGAAAAGGCCCGCAGTCGTTGTCTGTCGAGTTTTGGATTCGCCGGAAGACTCCGCCCTTGGAAGAAAAGGGGACAGCCCCTGAGGTTTAACCGAAATTATTCATCCTTTAACAGATATTTAGCGTTATTCGAGGGGTGGCCAGAAGGGCGTGCATGACGGATAGTACCCTTCGTATCGACCAAAATGCGGAGGCCGTCATGCACGCGAGTGCGGTAGTGCAGACGTGTCTCGGGTCTGTCTTTTCCGAGATCGATCAACGTAACGCCCACACCACATCACAGGCCGTGTGTGCCTGCCTGATCGGCCAACGCCTGACGCTCTTGGCGCTTGCACGCCATTGGCCGGCGTCTCGTCAGATCGCAGCGCCTCTCAAGCGGCTGGATCGATGGCTGAGCAATTGCGCGATGCAGGCGCATCGCCAAGCGTTCTATCGCGCCAGCGCACAGTGTCTGGTGACGCAGGATCGCCCCGTCATTATTGTCGATTGGAGCGAATTGCCGCGGGATGGCCGATGGCAACTCTTGCGGGCGTCCATTCCGCGGCGAGGTCGGGCATTAACGTTGTATGAGGAAGTACATCCGCAGCGAGATCTGAATAGCCGGGCTGTACACGATCGATTTCTCGAGCGCTTACAATCCGTGTTGCCGGCCACCTGTCATCTGGTGCGTACACGCCGGCGGCCCAGGGGCGCCATCAAACGTGACGAGATCAAAAGCGTACCGGGGGCGGTAAAGCCGAGAAGATGGCACGACGGTATCGTGAGCCCTGGGTGCTGGCTGCCTCTTGTGGCCTGGCTCGAGAGAGCGCGAACGAAATCGCAAGGCGCTACGGCGTACGCATGCAGATCGAGACGGCGCTTCGGGATCTCAAATCGCATCAGTATGGCTGTGCGTTCGAGGACACTCAGACGCGTGTGGGCGCCCGACTCGAGTGTTATTGCTGATTCATATGCTGGCAACACCCGTGGCCTGGCTGGCGGCTCTGGCCACACGATCAGAGCACGAGACACGATTCCGGATCGCGTTGCTGAATCGGGGATGGGCGCTGTTACGACAAACCATGCAGCGCATACCCAACGTCAAAAAACCGCCCTGGCAAGCGCTAAAAGCCGATCTGTATTGCTATCCCATATCAACCTGATTTGTGGGGAACCCTCAGAGTATGTCCCCCCTATTATTCGGTCAGGACGATACCGCCCAGACCTGTTATCAGGTGGCGCCCGACAATCGCGTTTAACCGGCTGACGACCGGGCGTGCAACCGCCACCGCTGAGCCACCGGTGGCCGGCGGCCGCTCAGTTCAGATCGTCGACCACGACGTAGCCCAGACGCGGGCCATCGGCGGACGCATACACGGCAACCCAGCCGCGCTCGGCGTCGCTTACCGGCCAGACCGTCGCCCCGACGTTCAACGCGACATAGCCGGCAGCATCGGCTTCAGGGGCCTCGCGCAGCACGGTCTCGGTGGCCACGCGGCGCTGTTCCAGCTTCTTCAGCTGCTCATCCAGCACATCCTGTGCGGATGGGACGTCGTCGATCGCTGCGATGGCGTAGTTGATGACCGCTTCACGCGCATCGCGTGCAACGCCTTTGCCTTCGGAATAGAGATGGCCCAGATTGAGATTGGCCAGCGCATAACCCTGCTCGGCAGCCATACGATAGTATCGCGCGGCCGCCGCGTAATCGCGCTCGACTCCGTCGCCCATATGGTAGAGCTTGCCGATGTTGATCTGGGCCGGCCCGTAGCCGTGATCGGCCGAGATCTTGTACCAACGCGCGGCCCTGACCTTGTCGATCGGAATCCCCATGCCTTGTTCATAGGCTAATCCCAGCGCGGATGCCGAGATCGGGTCGTCGGCGGCCTCGGGTTGGAGCAGAGCGATCGCCCGTTCCGGTTCCGCGGCACCGCCCTGGCCATTGATGAGCATGAGCCCGAGATTGCGGCGCGCGCCCGCGTTGCCGACCGCAGCAGCGCGCTCGAAGAGCGCGCGGGCACGCGTGAAATCCTCGTGGCGCTCGTCGAACAAGCCAGCGTAGATCTCGCCCAGTAGGTTGGTCGCCCGCGTGTAGTCCTGAGCGTCGGATTTCTCGAGCAGCGCGATGGCCCGATCAATATCCTGCGGCACGCCTTCACCATTGGCATAGGAATATGCGAGCCCATACTGGCCCTGCGGGTCGCCCTGGGCAGCGGATTTTTCGTACCACGCCGTCGAACCGGCCAGATCCTGGGGCATGCCCTGGCCGAGCGCCATCATGCGTGCATATTGGGCTTGCGCGCGCGCATCACCCTGCTCGGCCAAACCGCGATACTGCTCGAGTGCTTCGCCGTAGTCGCCGCGCTCGTATGCCTGATTGCCGATTGCCAGGTTTGCCGCCGATACCGGCCACATCGCCACGCACAACAACGCCGCGAGCCACTTCTTCATCACCTTGGAATTCATCGACTCTTGCCCTGATTGCATCCCGGCACGACGCCATTCATGAGGCCACGCCCACGATCGGATGACAATGGAATCGAAACCAATCCGCGGACCGGCGCGCCTCGGTCGTGTCGGATATTCAGTCGCCTCGTCGCGACTCTCAGCGCGGTATTATCGACCAAGCTCTTGTCGATTTCCATCGAGACGCGATCCGGTTGTCGGGAACCCTCGGGGAGAGACCATTATTTTTAGCGTTTTGAAGCTTTGCTTTGAACAGAAACCGTGGTAAGGCCCCTATTATTTCCCGTCGGCTGTGTTACATCGGCCACGTACTGACCGACAACCGGCATGCCCTGGTCGTGGATGCCGAGACCACACAGGCCAGTGGCACCGCCGAAGTCGATGCGGCGCTGACGATGCTCGACCGAAGGCCGGGCAAGCGCCGACTGACCGTCGGCGCCGACAAGGGCTGCCGACAAGGGCCATGACCAGCACCGCCTTGTCACCGGCGCACGCCAGGCGAACGTGACGCCGCATGTCGCTCAGCACACGCATCGACGACGATCCGCCGTCGATGGCCGCACCACACGCCATGCCGGCCACGCGAAGTCAATCAACGCCCGCCATCGGGTCGAGACGCCGTTCGGCTGGGGCAAGTACGCCCGGCCGCTCAAACAGACCATGCGGCGTGGTCTCGATCGTGTCGCCGCCCAGGCCAGGCTGGTCTTCGCCAGCTACAACCTGGTGCGGATGGCCGCATTGGAGGCGGCATGAGCGCGTCCCGTGGCCGGACTGCGTCTGGAATCCGGAATTCGAACCTTATCAGCCCGAAAAATGGACAGAAAATGATCAATGGCCCGCGAATACGCTTGGCTGGCCGGGCTTCGCATCGAGATTTGGGCGCTATTTCAGCAGCGCCTTAGTGCCGTTCTGGCCGGGCTGCAGATTGAGTCGCGTTTCCAAGATCGCTCTCCCCCCCAACGTCTTGATGATTCGACGTTAGCGAACACGGTGGTTTCGTCAAGGCATGCCCAACAACACGGCCCGTTGCGCACACGTAGGTACTCGCGTGGCCTATTTTTTCTTCTGTTGGGCTGGCAACCGACGCGGCTGGCACATGAAGCGCCCTGCGCGCAGAGAAACGCCGCCGACGGTCCAATAGGCCTTAAAGCCAGAATTATCGATTGCCGCTCGTCTTGGCTTGAAGACGGCCAAATTGTCTTCGTCTGGCCGCCTGCTGATCGGCGACGACGTTATGGGTATAGCGGTGTTGAGATCGCGCTGACGCGCGGCATCTTACCCTCGATTAGGCTGGTTGAACCGGCCGCGATGAGCGTATCGTCTGGCGCCCGCCGGATCACAACCGCTGCGCGCCGCGATGGGTAATGCCGGCATCGCGCCGGCCTCGGCTGCCGTATTTCGGTCAATACACGTCTCGTAGATATCGGCCGTTTTCGGACAGCGTCGTGACATATCGTGCCGCTGCTTTCTCGTCCATAGCGCCCTGTTCGGCCACGATTCGGTGCAACGCGTCGTCCACGTCCTTGGCCATGCGTGAGGCATCGCCGCAGATGTAGATGACCGCGCCGGCCTGCAGCCAGGCCCAGAATTCCCAGGCCTGTTCGAGCATGCGGGTCTGGACATAGACTTTTTCGTCCTGATCGCGCGAGAAGGCGAGTGTGAGGCGGCTGATAAGGCCCTGCTTGCGCCAGGCATCGAGCTGGTCGCGATAGATATGGTCCCGGGCGGATTCGGGGTTGCCGAAGAACAGCCAGTTCCTGCCGGCATGGCCGAGCGCTTCGCGTTCCTGCAGAAAGGCCAGGAACGGGGCGATGCCGGTACCCGGGCCGATCATGATCGCCGGGTGGTCCGGGTCGGCGTTGACGCGGAATTCGTCGGATTTCTGGATATAGATTGGCACCTCGCCGTGGCGTGAGAGCCGCTTGGCGAGATAGGTCGAGGCCACGCCCTTGTAGCCGCGACCGTAGACGGCGGTCTTCACGACGGCGACGGTGGTATGGATTTCGTCCGGATATTGCTTTGATGACGAGGCGATCGAGTAGAGCCGCGGCTGGAGCGGGCCCAGTTCGTCGACGAGTGCTTGCACGGTCGGCCGCGCGCTCGGATAGACGCGGACGAGTTCCAGCAGCGTCTGGCCTTCTTCGGCACCCCGGCCGGCCAGCATCTTCAGGTCTTCGGCCTCGTCCGCATCGGCTGCGTGCTCGGCCAGCAGCGCGATGACTTCGTCGGACGGCTTGGTGACGTCGCGGTCCTTGAGCAGGGCCTGACGGAACAGCCGTTCCTCGCCATCCACGGTGACGGTCTCGCCGCCGGAGACATCCAGGTCGGCGAGGATGGCATCGACGGTGCGCGGGTCGTTTTCGGGAAAGATGCCCATCGAGTCGCCGGCGGTATATGCCACGCCGGAGCCACCGAGATCGATGACGACGTGGCGGGTGTCCTTGGTCGAGCCTTCCGCGTTGAGTGGCGTACTGGATTTGAGTTTGGCCATGAGCGGGTTGTCGCGCGTGCCGAGCGGCGCGGCCTTCTTCGGCTGGGGCGCAGGCTTTTCCTCGGCGTCGTCGTCCGTCGCGCTGGCGGCGCTTTCGGCCTTGTGCTCGGCGGCAAGTGCCTTGAGCTGGCGCTCGGTTTCCTTGGCGCCGGGCACACAGCGATTGAGCGCTTCGCCGTCGAAGGCGATCGCTTCGGCGTAGGTCTTGCAGAGATAGCCACACTGGCCACAGTCCAGTTGCGCCATGGCGGCCATGAGCTGGCGTTCGTAGGGTTTGCCTTCGGCCAGCGCCATACGCTCGTCGAGGGCCATCGCCGGGTCGTGCCAGGGAAAGGTTTCCTTGGCCTCGCCCCCGCCCTGCTCCGCGCCGCCGAGCGCGCCTTCCCAACCCGCGAGTGCCGCGATCAGGCCATTGAGCCATTCGCGCTGGCCGTCGTCGAACGGGGCGTCTTCGGGGATGAGATTGACTGGTGTGGACATATCCTGGGCCTCGTTGTGGCAGGAGAAACATTTTTTTTCTGATCCGCAGATTTCACCGATGACGCTGCGTGGCCGCTTGCCGGGGCGTCGCCGTATGCAACGGCGCCCACAGGTTTTCCGCTTCAAGCCCGGTCGCCATTTCGACGGCTTTTTTATCGATCAGACCCGCTCGGAAGGCCGATGGTGGTGGCCATGCCGCCCCGCCGTGCTCTGGGTGATCTGTGGCGCAAAGGCGTCGCCTGCATGGCCCCGGTGTCATCGCTGGCGTCTGCGGATTGTCTGCTTCAAGCCGCGTTGGTCTGGTCGTCGTCATCGTCTTCGCCGCGTTCGGCGTCGGCGTTCGGTGGGTTCTGCCCGGGCTCGGCATCGGATTCGACGGTCGGCTCGAGCGCGGTCCTGGCGCCTTCCGGCGTGTCGGCATCCGTCGCCGGGGCTTGCTCTATCGCGGTCTGGGCCTCGGCGGCGGCCGTCGAGCGTTCGGCCAGGCGTTCGCGCAGGTCGGCGAGATCCTGACGGCGGGCCCAGACCACAAAGGATTCAGCCTCGTCGCGATCGTCCAGATAAAGCCCAAGTAAGGTTTCGATATAGGTCGGCATGCGGGCCGCCGGCACGCTGGTCGCCAGCTCGCGAGCGATGCCTTCGGTGTCTTCGTAGCCGCCGCCGATGAACACATGGAAACCGTCGACCTGATCGGCTTCTTCCGGGTCGTGGGCGTCCGGATCATCCACGCGGGCACCGAGCAGGCCGATATCGCCGATGTAATGCTGGGCGCAGGAGTTCGGACACCCCGTGACATTGAAATTGATGGGCTGGTCGAGTGCGAGCGTGGACTCGATATGCGCGACGAGTTTCATCGCATTGCCCTTGGTTTCGGCGTTGCCGAACTTGCAGCCCCAGCTGCCGGTACAGGCAACCATGCCGGTCCGCGCGGGGCTGGCCTCGACGTGCAGGCCGGCTGCCTCGATGGCTTGGCGCACGTCGTCGAGATCGGCACGGCCGATGCCGCCGAGCACGATGTTCTGCCAGACCGTGGCACGGAGCTTACGGTCGCCGTAGCGATCGGCGATATCGGCCAGCGCGTGCATCTGGGCAACCGACAGCCGGCCGACCGGGCAGATGACGCCAACGTAGTGCATGCCCTCCTGCCGGGCGTCATGCACGCCCATATGGCCGTCGCGAACGACGGGTGCGCGGGGCGCGCAGCGGGCCAGGTCGTACCAGCGCAGCGGAAAATCCAGCTCTTTCTGGACGGCGCGCATGAATTTGTCGAAACCCCAGCGATCCAGCACGTATTTCAGCCGGGCCTTGTCACGATCGGTGCGATCGCCGTTCATGAGGAAGACCTTGAGCACCGCATGGGCGACCGGTACGCATTCCTCGGGTTTGAGCATGACGCCGGTATCGCGGGCGAAGTCCTGGTGGCCGGTGATGCCGCCCAGCCCAAGCCGGAAGTACGGCTTGCGCGGCAGCGGGCCATCGGCCCTGGGCAGCACGGCAGAGAAGCCGATGTCGTTTGTGCCTTGAAGCGCGCTGATGCGCCCCCCGCCGTCGAAGGCGATATTGAACTTGCGCGGCAGGCCGTAGAGCTCGCGGTGGTTGAGGATGTGATGATGCATCGCCCGACAGTACGGCGTGACGTCGATCAGCTCGTCCGGGTCGATGCCGGCCAGCGGCGAGCCCGTGATATTGCGGATGTTGTCGCCGCCGGCCCCGCGGTTGTGCACGCCGATATCGGCCAGGCCCATCGCCACGTTGAGCGGGTCGCGGGGGCCGATCTCGCGGATCTGCAGATTGGCGCGGGTGGTCACATGCGTGTAGCCGCCGCCGTAGGCCTGGGCCAGCTCGGCCACGCCGCGGACCTGATGGCTCGACCAGATACCGCCCGGCATGCGCAGGCGGCACATGTAGCTGTCCTGATTCGGCGCGACATAGAACAGGCCGTTGCCTTTCATGAGAAAGACATCGTCGCCCTTGGGATATGCGCCGTTGGCCGCGAGGGCGGCCATTTCGTCCCACATATCAAGCGGGTTGAGCTCGGCCTTGGCGTCTTCCTGGCTGGCCAGCGTGCCGCCGGCGGCCTCGGCGCGGATCCGGGCCTGGGCGTGCCAGTCGTCCGGGCGTAGCCGCTTGCCGGCAGTCAGCCCTGTCATGCCGGGCACGCCACGGGCCAGATGCAGCCCGGCCGTCACGCCCTTGAGATAGCGTTCCTGCTCGTCGGTAAAACGGTTATCGGTCATGTCGGGATCCGATCGGTTTGATCATGAGTCGATTTCTGGGAAACAGCCCGGCGACGTGCGCCGAGCAACCGCACCCGCCGCGGCTGCGTCGCCGCACCAACGGGTTCAAGGCAAGCCCACGTGTGATGAGGCGGCGCGTTGGCGCGCACTCGGCCGCGCATCACATCGTTTCCGAGTCGTGCCCGGTTCATGTCTTCTCAGCCAGCAGCTCGGCGATTTCGGGCTTGCAGGAGCCGCAGTTGGTGCCGGCATCCAGCGCACGGCCGATGGCTTCCACGGAGTCGAGGCCGTCGTTTTCGATCGCGCGCCGGATGGTCTGACGGCCGACGCCGAAACAGGAACAGACCTGCGGGCCGGTGTCGGCGCTTTCATCTGGCGGCCGGCCGGCCAGCACGGCAGCGCGTTCGGCCTCAGCCATCGGCTGGCCCGTGAACAGCCCGGCCAACCAGCGGCGTGCCGGCAGACGCGCCGGCTCGGGGGCGATGAATACCGCGGCTTCGAGATGGCCGGCGTCGACGTGGGCTGCACGATAGGTGCCAGTGGCGGGGTCGGCGGCTTCGAGCCAGTCGACGTCGCGACCGGCCACGCCGAGCCAGCGACGCGCCGCGGCCGCGATGTCTTCGAGTGTTGCCGTGCCGGCGATTTCGTGACGGACGAAACGGGTGCCGGGCACCTTGGTCCACCAGTCGATGCCGGCGGCCGCGCGCAGGCGCAGTGGGCGCGCGGCATAGATGAAGCCGTGCCAGGCGGGGGCGAACGGTGCGATGGCTGCCGGCGTGTGCTTGAACTCGGGCTCGCCGGAGATCGGGCAGACAGCCGGGTTCGCCGCCGCGCCGATCCGGGCGCTGGAGGCGAACTGATCGTTCCAGTGCATGGGCGCGAACAGGCTGCCCGGGCGCTGGCGATCGGTGACGATCACGCGCAGCGTGGCCGTACCCCACGCCGTGATGATCGTGGCCAGCCCGCCGTCGACGATGGCCCGTGCTGCGGCATCCTGCGGATGGATTTCCACGAACGGTTCGGGGATATGGGCAGCCAGCCGCTCCGATTTGGCGGTACGCGTCATCGTGTGCCAGTGATCGCGGATGCGCCCCGTGTTGAGCGCCAGGGGATAGTCGGCCGTGGTGTCGTTGGTCGGCCCGCGCGGCGTGACGGGAACGAGATGCGCGCGGCCGTCGTCGGTCGGGTAGACGCCGTCGATAAAGAGCTGATCGACGTTTTGTCGGGCCGGCATGGCGCCGGCGGCGCGCAGCGGTTCGCGGGCCGGCACCGGCCAGCGGGTGGGTACGAGCCGGTCGTAATCGGCGTCGCTGATCGCCGCGAACCCGCCGAGGTCGAGCACGCGCTCGCCGGTGTTCTCGAACGCCGTCAGGCCAGCGTGTTCGCGAAAGATGGCGGCCGGGCCGTCGTAGGCAAAGGCGTTGCCGTGGCCCATCCGCGCCGCGACGTCGCAGATGATCTGCCAGTCGGCCCGGGCCTGGCCCGGCATCGGCAGGAAGGATCGCTGGCGCGAGATCATGCGCTCGGAGTTGGTCACGGTGCCGGATTTCTCGGCCCAGGCCGCCGCCGGCAGGAGCACATTCGCATAGTCGGCGGTATCGGTATGGCGCATGACGTCGGAGACGACGACCAGCGGGCATTGCGCGAGCGCGGCGCGGGCCGAATCGGCATCCGGCAGACTGACGAGCGGATTGGTCGCCATGATCCAGACGGCCTTGATCTGCCCGGTCGCGATCGCCTCGAACAGCTCGACCGCTTTCAGCCCCGGCGTGCCGGCGATGGCCGGCGAGTCCCAGAAGCGCTGCACGGTATCGGCCCGGTCGAAGCCCATGTGCGCGGCCAGCGTGCTCGCCAGCCCGCCGACTTCGCGCCCGCCCATGGCGTTGGGCTGGCCGGTGATCGAGAACGGACAGGCGCCCGGCTTGCCGATCCGCTCGGTCAGCAGATGACAGTTGATGATGGCGTTGACCTTGTCTGTACCGGCCGAGGATTGGTTCACGCCTTGCGAGAACACGGTCACCGTGCGCTCGGTCGCCGCGAACCACTCGAAGAAGGTCGCCAGATCCGCTGCCGGCACGCCCGCGGCGTCGGCCACGGCCGCGATATCGCCGCCCTGCCCTGCGGCAGCGATCGCCTCGGCGCCGCCGGGCAGCTCGGTGGCAAAGCCGGCCTGGGCGAGATGGGCCAGCAGGCCGTTGAACAGGGCGACATCCGCACCGGGCGCGACCGGCAGATGCAGATCGGCGCCGTCAGCGGTGGCCGTACGGCGCGGGTCGATGACCACGAGTTTCTTGTTCGGGTTCGCTTGCTGCGCGGCGACGATGCGCTGGTAGACCACCGGATGACACCAGGCCATATTCGAGCCGACCAGTACCACGAGATCGGCGGTTTCGAGATCGGCGTAGCAGCCGGGCACGGCGTCCTCGCCCAGCGCCCGCTTGTGGCCGGCCACCGCCGAGGACATGCACAGCCGCGAGTTGGTATCGATGTTCGCCGAGCCGATATAGCCCTTCATCAGCTTGTTGGCGATGTAATAGTCCTCGGTCAGCAGCTGGCCGGAGACATAGAAGGCGACCGCATCCGGCCCGTGCCGGGCGATGGTCTCGGCAAAGCCGTTGGCCACCCGATCCAGCGCGGTATTCCAGTCGGCGCGCACGCCGTCGATCATCGGGTGCAGCAGCCGATCAGAAAGCCCGACCGTATCGGCCAGCGCCGTGCCCTTGGAGCACAGGCTGCCCCGGTTCGACGGATGGTCGGCATCGCCTGCGACCGAGAGCGTGCCCTCGGCGCTGACCTGGGCATTCACGCCACAGCCCACACCGCAGTAGGGACAGGTCGTATGCGTGGTCGCAGACGTCATGCGGCCTCCTGATCCGAGGCATCTTCGTCGGTTGCGTCGTTTCCGGCCTCGACAAAGGCCTTGCCGAAGACCAAAAGATCGCGGCAGGCAGACATATCCGTACCGGCCTGCAAGTGCTTGAAATACCAGCCGCCGTCGCGGGTATCGCCGTAGAGCACCACGCCCGTGATGCGATCGTCGCGCAGCACGATGCGCTTGTAGACGCCGCGACGAATATCGGCATAGGTCAGCGTTTCGGTGTCTGCGTCGGCGGCGAAATCGCCGGCCGAGTACATATCGATGCCGGTGACCTTGAGCTGGGTCGCGGTGACCGAGCCGTCGTAGTGGCTGTGGCCACGCCAGGCCAGATGATTGGCACACACCCTGGCCTGATCCCAGAGCGGCGCGACGAGGCCATAGACTGCCTTGCGATGCTCGACGCATTCGCCGACGGCATAAATCCGCGGATCAAAAGTCTGCATCGTGTCGTTGACGACGATGCCCTTGTCGCAGTGCAAGCCCGCCGATTCCGCCAGCGCGATATTCGGCCGGATACCGACCGCCATGACCACCAGATCGGCATCCAGCGTGGAATCGTCCGCGTCCTTGAAACGCAGGCCGGTGACGCGCCCATCCGCATCGCCGGTAATGGCGGCCGTCTCGGCTTCCATCCGGAACGACAGGCCACGCTGGGCCAGCGAATGCTGCAGGAGTGCCGCGGCCTGCGCATCGAGCTGGCGCTCCATGAGCTGGTTGTTGAGGTGAACGATCGTGACCTGCATGCCGCGCTGGTGCAGGCCGTAGGCGGCTTCCAGGCCGAGCAGCCCGCCGCCGATGACCACCGCCCTGCCGCCGTTCTCGCTGGCGTCGACCATCGCGTTGACGTCGCCAATGGCGCGAAAGCTGATCACGCCGTCGAGATCATGCCCCGGCACCGGGATGATGAACGGCCTCGAACCGGTCGCGAGCACGAGCCGGTCATAGCCGACTTCGCGGCCCGTGTCGGAAATCACCATGCGCCGGCGCCGGTCGATGGTCTCGACCGCCTCGCCGGTATAAAGCGTGATGCCGTTGTCGTCGTACCAGTCGCGATCGCGCGTCTGGATCTCGGCGAATGCCTTGTCGCCGGCCAGCACCGGCGAGAGCATGATCCGGTTGTAGCTGGCGTGCGGCTCGGCGCCGAACACCGTGATGCGGTAGCGCTCGGGCGCCATCTCGAGCAGATCCTCGAGCACGCGCAGGCCGGCCATGCCATTGCCAATGACGACCAGATCCAGTTTCGGCTGATAGGCCTCGCTCATGTCGATCCTCGTCGGCTTTCGGGCTCAGTGGCCCGGAAAGCCACCCGAGCCGGTGAAGGCCATGAACAGCGAATAGCCGCACACGCAGATGGCAATGCCCATCTCTGCGAACAGGAACGTCACGCCGTACTTGTACCAGCCGTCGTGCTCGGTCTTTTCAGCGGCTTGTTGTGCCATTGCAAACTCCGTTTTCACCGGACAAAGAAAGAAGAAGAAAAACGTGGGCGGATGCGTGCGGATAAACGCCAAACAAGCTGAGTCAGGCGCACTTTCGACGGCTGATGCTCGGGTGGCACATCAATAACGCCGACCGAAAAACGCTTCCCGAGCCGCTGTGTCGATCGGCGTGTATCCGCGGACGAACCGTTGGCATTCCGACATAGCCCCCGTGTTCGCTTGCGGACTCATCGCCGGCGCGCGCCGGCGATCAATCGGCCGCCGGCTTGAACTCGCCGATGCCGTGCTCGGCGGGCGCCCGCTCGTAGCGCGCGGCCCAGAAGAAGAACAGGACGAACGGAATGAACAGGAAGATGGCGGTATAGGCATAGCCCATATGGATGTTCGACCCGCCGGCGAACATCAGCGGATAGACGATGCCGCCGGTACAGGACACGCCGCCGATGAAACCGGCCGCGACCCCGGGCCGGTCCGGGAACAACAGCGGCACGAGCGCGAACGTCCCGCCGGTACCGAAGCTGATGAACAGCCCGAGGGCCACGAGCGCAATCACCGACAGCGGTAACAGGCCGGCGAGCCCGGCCAGCGTGAGCGCGAGCATGGCCAGCGTGATCAGGATCAGGGCGATGCCGAGCCAGTGCAGGCGTGGCGCGTAGGGCAGGCTCTTGGCCACGATCGGCAACGGCGTCCAGCCCTTCTTCTGAAAGGTGTCCGACATGAAGCCGGCAAACGGCCGGAACAGCGACGCCATGAAGGATTGCACCGCCGCGAACGTGCCGGCGGCGACCTGCATGCCCGCCACGGTCGTGAACCCCAGGGCTGCGAGCTCCGTCTTGAATCCTTCCGCGAAATAGCTCGACAGCCAGGAGTTGAGCGCGATCTCCAGGCCGAAGGACATGGCATAGGCCAGCATCAGCGCGATGGCGATATAGCGGCTCCACACGAAGACCGTGCCGCGCCAGTCGGTCGCGCCCTTCGAGGTCCGCTCTCGGGTTTCGACGTCGCGCGCGGCCTCGCCGCGCCAGAGGTACCAGGCCGCCAGCAGCAGCGCGACGACGCCGAGAAAGATGAAAGCGCTCTGGTAATCGATGCCGAACACGCGCGGCAAGAGCAACGCACCGACGCCGGCGCCGACGTTGCCGGTGCCGGCATACAGACCTTCGGCGGTGCCGATCTCGTCGCTGTCGAACCACTGCGCGACGTGCTGGATGCCGACCACGAACGATACCCCGGCGATCGCCACGATCACCCGCTCGATGAACAACAGCGTGTAGTTGGTGGTGAAGCCGGAGGCGATCGAGACCAGTCCACACACCGCCAGAATCACCGCGAAGGTACGCGGCGCGCCGAAGCGATCGGCCGTCCAGCCGGCGATGATGCGCCCGATCGGCGCCATCCACAGCGCGGAGCTGGCCAGCAGGCCGAGAGCGGCAATCGACAGCCCGTAATGGTCGGCGATGCTCGGCGAGAATGCGGCTGTCGAGAACCACATCAGAAAACACCAGAAGAAACCGATCGTCGCGATGACGAGTTGCTCCACCTTGTGAGTCTTCACGGGCGCACTCCTTCAGAAGATTCGGAACGGGACGAACAGACAGACGGGCCGGCCGTCGGATCGAAGACACCGCCGTCGAAGAATCGGTCCGCGCCGAGCGTGATGCCGGGCCCCATGTCGGCGGCCTGCCACGGGCCGGCGTGCGTGCCTTCGGTCTTGTGATCGCGGGCGGGTGCGACCAGCCCGAGGTCGTCGCAGACCCGGCGATAACGATCGGGCCGATAGACCGCATCCACGGCCGCGACGACATCGCTGGCCGCGTGGAGCTGCGCGCTGCGCTGCATGCGCCGGGCAAACCAGAGACCGTGCGATCGCCAGGGGAAATTGACGTGGCGGCGGGCAAACACCAGATGGTCGGGCGCGGCCTCGACCGGCCCGCCCGGATGCCGCTGGAGCCGACCGGCATAGACATCGGCCAGCACTTCGGTGGGGCAATCCACGACCGCCGGATCGGCCATCAGCGGTGCCAGATCCGACCGCCCCTGGTCGGCATCAAGCCGATGACAGGCACGCAGCAGCGCCCGCAGCACCGCGCGATGCGTATTCGGATAGGCCTCGGCCCAGTCGGCGGCGACGCCAAAGACTTTTTCCGGCGCGTTGTTCCAGAGTTCGTAACCGGTCATCGGGATATGGCCGATGCCTTCGGCTACCGCGAGCTCGCTCCACGGCGCACCGACGCAGAACCCCGCAATCCGCTCGGCGCGCAGGTTGGCCAGCATGCGCGCCGGCGGCACGACGATCAGGCGCACATCGCGATCCGGGTCGATACCGGCGGCTTCAAGCCAGTAGCGCAGCTGATAATGATGCGACGACACGGGGTGCACCATGGCAAACGTCAATGGCGCCAGCCCCGCCGCCCGATCCTCGGCGATCACGCGCGCCAGCGACGAGGCATCGGCCGGCCCGTTTGTTTCGCCTGCGCCCTCGGCTCGCATGCGTTGCCAGAGCGCATCGCCGACACAAATGGCATTGCCGTTGGCGCCCAGCGCCAGGCTGGTGGTCATCGGCATGGGCGTGCTGCCCAGGCCCAGCGTCGCCGCCAGCGGCAGACCGGCCAGCATGGCCGCGCCGTCGAGCCGGCCGATGACCACATCGTCCCGGATCGCCGCCCAGGAGGCACGACGCGCGAGCGTGACGTCCAGGCCCTCTTCGGCGAACAGGCCGTCGCGTTCGGCCACGACCAGCGGCGCGCTGTCGGCCAGCGCGATGAAACCGAGGTGCAGTCGCGTCCTTTCCGGTGGTGCGTATGTTGTCATCGATGCCCGTACCCTATGTTTCGGACAAAAAAAACCGGCAGCACGATGACCGCGCGTCTGCGCGTCGTGCTGCCGGACCCCCTTGCCCTCTCACGTTGTATCGACATCCGAACGGCTTATCGGCCGTCGTTGACCACCCGCTCGCGATGTCTTCACCACATGGGGATGCAGAAGACGTGCCAGGATCGGCGCACTTGGGCCTGTTGATGTTTCGTTCGAGCGCCTTTTCGTCGAGAGGCCACAGTGTGTCCGGCAAGGCTCGCAACGCCGCAGGGCGGGATTTGTGGCCCGCCCCTTCGGGACAAGTGCCCCAAAATCAAAAACACGACGGCAACCCAGCGTTCCAGCACGCTGGCGCAGAATGACACGCTATGCGTGCTATGCCTCGTCTTGCCGCCCATCGTCAATTTCAGGGCGCACTTGGCGCGGACTCGCACGAAACATCAACAGGCCCTACGACACGAGACCGTCGCAGGCCATGGCTGCCAAAGGCATTTCGGCGCATCCGGGCGGCTCGGGCAGAGGGTCGACCGGCAAGACGGGCTTCAAGGGAACGCACGATCAACGTGCGAAGCACAATCCTGGTGCCTGCCGCGAATCAGCTCACTCGGCGGCCCGGGATAACAGCTGGCGTGCGATTTCGACCATCGGCAAGGCTCGGTCCATCGCGGTCTGTCGCAGCTGGCGATACGCGGCGTCTTCGGACAGGCCCTGGTCCTCCATCAGCAAACACTTGGCACGATGAATGGCCTGTCGGTCGACCAGCCGCTCCCGCGCGTCGGCCAGTTCGGCACGCAGCGACGCCATCTGCTCCGACTGGCGCACCGCGACGTCAACGAGCGAGCGCACCAGCGCCGGCGATAACCCGTCCATGACATAAGCCGCGATGCCGGCTTCCGAGGCCTGGGCCATCAACCGACGATCGTCGCGGGAGGACAGCATCAGCAACGGCCTGGGGTATGACGCGCTCAGGCTTGCCACGTCGTCGAGGACATCCCGCGACGGCGAATCCGCGCCGACGATGATCGCGTCCGGTGCGAGACGGTCAACCGCCTCGTACAGGTCCGCCTGATCGCTGACTGTATCGATCACCGAGAACCCGGCGTCCTCGATCACGGCGCGCAACGTGGACAGCCGCGCGGATTGTCGATCGACCAACAGAACGCGCATCACTCGATCGTGCTCTCAAAGAATGTCGCCTCAGACTGCCACAATCCCGAGCCACTTCGATGGAAAGACCGGGGGCAAAGACCGCGTTGGCTGATCCCCATGCCTGCAACGACAAGCGTTATTTCAAGCGCCGGCGGCACGGTCTGGCGCATGCGGCAATGACAGCTCGGCGAGGCCCGGAGTCGGTGATTCGCCGAGCGTGCGGCCAGCAGAATCAAGCGCGCAAGACAGACAACTCCGGCGGCATGGCGTGTGGACAGCGTGGGAAACGATGAGCGTGGCCATCCGGCCGGGCCGCATCGACCGAAGGCGCTGGGCCCGCGTCCGACAACGCACGGCCGATGTTTGTAAAAGCCGAGACGCGCGTTGACTGGCCGGCGGCGACGCGAACGATCAGCCGCCGCCCAGCGTGATGACAGAGCGCCTGAAGGTCCTACTGTCCGATCTTGTGCTGCTTGACCCACGCACGCGCGACGGTTTCGGGGTCGTCATGGTCCACCGACACCCGCTTGTTCATACGCTGCAGCTCGGCCGTCGTCAGCTTGGCCGACACGGCATTCAGCGCGTCGCGAATCGCATCGCTGAGTACCGCTTTCCGCGCGACCGGCACAATGTTCTGCGCCGGCACCAGATTCTTGTCGTCCTTGAGCAGGATCCAGCCCCGATCCGATATCACGCCCTGCGTGGTGAACATGCGTGCGACATCCACCTGCCCGCTCGCGAGCGCCGCCTGGGTCAGCGGCCCGCCGGCATCCAGCGAACGAAATCTTTTGAAATCAATACCGTAGACTTTTTTCAAGCCCGGCACACCGACATAGCGCGTCTTGGTTTCCGGCGGCCCACCCAACACCAGCTTGCCGGCAACCGGGGCCAGATCGGAGATCGTCTCGAGGTCGTATTTCTTCGCCGTGGCCGGTGTCACGACCAGCCCGTCCTTATCCTGCGCCGGGCTCGGCGTCAATGCGACCAGACTCGTCGGCAGCTTTTCGCGCAGCGTGTTCATGACCGCTTTCTGATCGCTCGCCTTGGATTTGCCGTTGGTCAGAAAGCCGACGAGCGCGCCGGAATATTCCGGCAACAGATCCAGTTCTCCGCTCTTGAGGGCCGGAAAGACCACCTCCCGCGACCCAAGATTCAGACGTTTCTTGACCGCGATGCCGCGCTTTTGCAGAACATCCGCATAGATGTTCGCCAGAATCAGCTGCTCCGGGAAATTGGTGGAGCCGATGACCAACGGCTTGCCGCTCGCCGCGCTGGCCGCGCTCGCGAACAGACCGACAGTCAGGAGTACGGCACTACACAGCATGGCCCGCATTGGAAAACGTTTCATAAAGATATTCCCTGATTGAGACCGGCGCGGCCGGCCAAACCGATCTTGATTCATCGTGCCAGTCCCGGCGACGTCAGCGCTTTCTGCAGCGTGCCAAGTCCGATTTCCAGCAATACCGCCAGTACCGCGACCACGATCGCGCCGCCGACCACCTGCGCCAGCTGTTGCTGGGCCAATCCATCGATGAGATAGCGCCCCAGCCCGCCCAGGCCGACATAGGCGGCCAGCGTCGCCGTCGATAGCACCTGCACCGCAGCCGTACGCACACCGGCCATGACGAGCGGCAAGGCAATGGGCAACTCGATCTGCCAGAGCTGTTGCCAGCCGGACAGCCCGAGTGCCCGCGCGGCTGTGCGCACCGAGGGATCCACGGCCTGCATGCCGACATAACTGTTGGTGACCATCGGCGGAATCGCCAGAGCCACGAGCGCCACCAGAACCGGCAGGAAACCGATGCCGACCAGCAGAAACATCAGGATCACCAGACCGAAGGACGGCACGGCACGGCCCATGTTCGACAGATTGATCGCGATGAGCCCGCCACGTCCCCAGTGGCCGAGGCCGATTCCGACCGGCAGGGCAATCGATACGGCCACGGCCATCGAGACCGCGACGTAATACAGATGCTGGGCAATACGATGCGGCAGCCCGTTATCGCCGGTCCACTGCGTCGGATCGGCAAACCATTGCACGACCTGATCGACCACGCCGAAACCGTCGGCGTCCAGGCCGATGGCCAGCGCACGACTCGCAAACAGACATCCGGCAACCAGCATGACCCCGCGTATCGCCGTCTTCATGCCGAGCGCCCGCGATGCCACGGCGTGAGCCACCAGAGCACGCCGGCCAGCAACAGATCGACACTGACCGCCAACAGAATGGACAGCACGAAGCCGACGAGCAGCGGCGTCGTGAAATGCAGCGTGAAACCGCTGATGAAGAGCTGGCCGAGCCCGCCCTGTCCGATCAGCGCGGTCACAGTGACCAGGCCAATGGTCGTGACTGCCGCGATTCGAATGCCGGCCACGATCACGGGCAGCGCTACCGGCAGCTCGACGGCAATCAGACGCCGACCGCGTGTGTAGCCCAGCGCCCGTGCCGCCTCGGAGACGTCGCGCGGCACACCGCGCAGCCCTTCGACAATATTGCGGAACAGAATCAGCAACGTATAGATCGTCAGCCCGATCAGCGATGTCGCCATCGACAGCCCGGTGAAAGGAATGAGCAGAATGAACAGCGCCAGCGACGGCACCGTGAACAGAATGCCGGTGAGCACCAGCGACAGGCTGTACAGACGCGGCCAACGCACGGCCGCCAGGGCCAATGGAAAGGCGATGATCAGGCCGCACAGCAGAGCAAGCCCGGTCAGTGCGACATGCTGGCCGAGCATGCCGGCGATATCCCCGGCATGGCGCTCGACCCAGTCCCAGCGGATGACACTCATGCGAGTACGGCAGCCAGCGCCGCCCGGTCCAGCACCCCGTCGAGACGTCCCTGCGCATCGACCCGCGGCACGGCGCCTAGCGGTGATTGCAGGATCGCACCCAGCGCCTTGCGCAACGAGTCCGCCGGGCCGATCACCGTGCCCACGGCCTGGGGTGCAGTCTCGTCGAGGTACTGCCAGCCGCTCGGCGCCCCGTCGGCATCGCGCCAGAACACCCAGTTTACGCCGGCCGCCTGCGCGATCGCACGAATATCGGTCGTGCCTGGGTCGGCGACCGGCGATGGCGACATCGCCGACGCGTCAGCGGCCGAAAACAATGCCAGCCGCTTGAGATCCCGATCCGCCCCGAGGAAATCGGCGACGAAATCATCGGCGGGCGCCGCAAGCACATCGGTGGGGGGCGCATACTGCGCGAGCCGGCCGCCTTCGGCAAAGATAGCGATTCGATCGCCGAGACGAATCGCTTCATCAATATCGTGCGTGACGAACACAATCGTCTTCTGCAAACGCGCCTGGAGGCTGCGCAACTCATCCTGGAGCCGCGTTCGCACGATCGGATCCACCGCCGCGAACGGCTCATCCATCAACAGAATCGGCGGATCGGCCGCCAGCGCGCGCGCCACCCCCACCCGCTGCTGCTGGCCGCCGGATAGCTGATGCGGATAACGCCCGGCCAGGCCCGTATCCAGACCGACGAGCGTAATCAACTCGTCCACGCGCGCCCTGATACGCGCCCGTTTCCAGCCCAGAAGCCGCGGCACGACGGCGATGTTCTCGGCCACCGTTCGATGCGGGAACAATCCCGAATGCTGCATCACATAACCGATGCCGCGTCGCAGATCGATGACATCCAGATCATCGATGGGCATATCATCGATGATGATGCGACCGGCGCTGGCCTCTTCCAGCCGGTTGATCAACCGGAGCGTGGTCGTCTTGCCACAACCCGACGGGCCGACGAGCACTGTCAGCTCGCCGGTGCAAAGCGTCAGATCCAGTTCCGCGAGCGCCGGCGCATCGTGGCGACCGTAGCGTTTCGTCACCTGCTCAAAGCGAATCATCCGGCTCGCCTCGACGCCATGGCAGAAAAGACAGACACGGCATCGCGGAACATGAAATAACGAATGACGATACGCTCCCTGAGCTGCGGCTGGTAGCCGCTTGATGCGGATTCATCGCCGAATATACCGGCTTTGACCGACGATCGAGATGCAGGGCATTACGTAGGCCGCCCCGCATCCGTTTCAGCCAGACAACAAAAATCATGACCGCGGTGGCGACAGCGGCGCTTCTCGTGCGGCCGATTAAACCCATGGCAACACACGAAAGCCACAACCACTGAAACAGCGTATCCCCCGCCGAACCGAGGACGACTGCCACGACACGAGAGTATCGATCGGAGACCGGCCGACATTCGACGTCGCATCTACAGTCGCTGCGTCCGACATTTCAGACCGGCCATAGCATCGCAGGACGTGATAATCGCCGATTCCTTCTGGGATGGCAGATAACCAGCGATGTAGACGAACAGCGATCCGGCCCGACAGAAAAACGGTCACCGGGGCGGAGCGCGAGCGCGCGTTCCGGACTTTCCAAACAACGCGTGCCGAGCGAAACAGCCGAACGCCAGCCATGAAAGGCCCGCTTGCGCGGACATTCATACCAGCAACCTGTATATGGTGGTTGCTATCAACCGCGGCAGAGCGTTTGCCTACGGATTGCTCGCATTCGGCCAAAAGGCCGACTGCT
>NZ_QZWD01000009.1 GCF_003602005.1 Salinisphaera sp. Q1T1-3
GCCCAGATCGAGCCGCACCAGTCGGTGGCGATGGGTGAGAGCGTCACGCTGGGCTGCGCGGCCGACAAGCTCTATCTGTTCGATACGAACGACGAGAAGGCGCTGGTCGGCATCGATATCGCGGCTGGCACACCCACCGGATAAGCCCCGTCAGCGGCCGGGGCCGCCGCTCGCGGCTGCGCGGTCGCCGAGGGCTTGTCTTGAATCGCTCATCGCGCGGCCCCACAACCTCGTGGAACACATGAACGCGAGAGCACGCAAGTGAAGCAATTCGACGGCACGACAATTCTGTCCGTGCGGCGTGGCAACCAGGTTGCGATCGCCGGTGACGGGCAGGTGTCGATGGGCAACACCCTGTTCAAGGGCAATGCACGCAAGGTGCGCCGCCTGTACGACGAGAAGGTGTTGGCAGGTTTTGCTGGCGGTACGGCGGATGCCTTCACGCTGTTCGAGCGTTTCGAAGGCAAGCTGTCCCAGCATAACGGCCAGCTCGTCAAATCCGCGGTCGACATGGCCAAGGACTGGCGGACCGACCGGGCACTGCGACGTCTGGAGGCGTTGCTTCTGGTTGCCGATTCCACGGCCACCCTGATGATCTCCGGCAACGGCGATGTCATGGAGCCGGAATATGGCTGCATGGCGATCGGTTCGGGCGGCTCGTACGCCCAGGCCGCCGCCCGCGCGCTGCTCGAAAACACCGATATGGAAGCCGCCGAAATCGCGGAGAAAGCACTCCATATCGCTGCCGATACCTGCGTCTACACCAACCACTACATCACCGTGGAGGTGCTCGATCATGAGTGAAGCTGCCACCGAAACCCTGGGCACCGAGAGCGCTGAGGCCGCGCTGCCGCGCGCACAGATGACGCCACGCGAGATCGTCGCCGAGCTGGATCGGCACATCATCGGCCAGGCCGAGGCCAAGCGCAGTGTGGCCATCGCCCTGCGCAACCGCTGGCGGCGGATGCAGCTCGACGATGCGATCCGCGGCGAGATTACGCCCAAGAACATCCTGATGATCGGGCCGACGGGCGTCGGCAAGACCGAGATCGCGCGTCGTCTGGCCAAGCTGGCGAAGGCGCCGTTCACCAAGGTCGAGGCGACCAAGTTCACCGAAGTGGGCTATGTCGGCAAGGAAGTCGACTCGATCATCAAGGATCTGGTCGAAGTCGGCATGAAGATGACGCGTGAGGAAGCCAAGAAGCGCGTCCAGAACGATGCCGAGCTGGCCGCCGAGGAACGGATTCTCGACAGTCTGTTGCCCAAGCCGAAGCACGACGACTGGGACGATTCGTCCAAGGCTACGGAATCCACCGCCACGCGGGAGGTGTTCCGCAAGCGTCTGCGCGAGGGCAAGCTCGATGACAAGGAAGTCGAGCTGGAGCTGGCGCAGAACCAGAGCGTGGAGATCATGGCACCGCCCGGCATGGAGGAGATGACCAACCAGCTCCAGTCCATGTTCCAGAACATGGGCGGCGGCAACAAGACCAAGCGCTCCAAGGTCAAGATCAAGGACGCCTACCGGCAGCTGGTCGACGAGGAAGCCGCCAAGCTGGTCGACGAGGAACAGATCAAGAGCCAGGCGATCCACGAGGTCGAGAACAACGGTATCGTCTTCCTCGACGAGATCGACAAGGTCTGCAAGAGCTCGGAGGCCGGCAACGGCTCAGGTGGCGATGTCTCTCGTGAAGGCGTGCAGCGCGATCTCTTGCCGCTGGTCGAGGGCTCGACGATTTCGACCAAGTACGGGATGGTCCGCACTGATCACATCCTGTTCATCGCCTCGGGGGCGTTCCATGTCTCCAAGCCGTCGGATCTGATCCCCGAGCTGCAGGGCCGTCTGCCGATTCGCGTGGAACTCAACGCGCTCAAGGCCGAGGATTTCGTCCGGATCCTCACCGAGCCGCACTGCTCGCTGACCGAGCAGTACGTCGAGTTGATGAACGTCGAGGGTGTGAAGATCGACTTCACCGACGACGGCGTGCACCGCATCGCCGAAATGGCGTTCAACGTCAACGAAGGCACCGAGAACATCGGCGCGCGGCGGCTGCATACGATCATGGAGCGTCTGATGGAGGAGATTTCCTTCGAAGGGCCGGACAAGTCTGGTGAAACGCTGACCGTCGATGCCGCCTATGTCGACGGCAAGCTCAAGGATCTGGCCGCGGACGAGGATCTATCGCGCTACATTCTGTAACGCAGACGCGGTGTGCCTGAAGTTGACAGGCTTTCGGGCATGCGTTGCCCGAGACCGCCGGAGCAGGGCATCCTGCTCCGGCTTTTTCATGTCCGGCGAATCCGCCCGAGCGGCCCATGACTGACGTTCCCACCGACATCACGCTGCACCAGAAATCCGGCGTGCTCGAAGTCGTCTATTCCGACGGCGCGATGTACAACTTGCCCCTGGAATATCTGCGCGTCTATTCGCCCTCGGCGGAAGTGCGCGGCCATGGCGGGCCGATGAAGCTCGTCACCGGCAAGAAGGATATCGGCGTCGAGAAGATCGAGCCCGTCGGCAACTATGCCATCCAGCTGTTCTTCGATGATGGACACAACACGGGTATCTTTTCCTGGGAGACGCTGCGCGAGCTGGGCGCGGATTACGAGCGCAACTGGCAGGCCTATCTCGCGCGCCTGGATGAGGCCGGGGCCTCGCGCGAACGACAGTGGCACTGAACGGCCTCTTGCCTGTTTTGATGCCGGCCCGGGCGCTGTAGCCGCGTTCGGTCACGCGGCATGACATCCGTTTCAGCCGCTAGGGCCTGTTGATGTGTCGTGCGAGTCCGCGCCAAGTGCGCCCTGAAATTGACGATGGGCGGCAAGATGAGGCATGGCACGCATAACATGTCATTCTGCGCCAGCGTGCTGGAACACTGGATTGCCGTCGTGTTTTTGATTTTGGAGCGCTTGTCCCTTTGGGTTGGGCCACAAATCCCGCCCGGCGGCGTTGCGAGCCTTGATCGTGGCACGCCACGATCGGCAACTCGCGCCTTGCCGGACATGCTGCGGCCTTTCGACGAAAAGGCGCTCGAACGAAGCATCAACAGACCCTGGGAACGCTCGCACACCGGGGCGTCATATCCAGGGCATGTCGGCATTGCTGACACGTGTCATCACCAACCGTCGATGGAGGCGGGCCCGTCGCCTGACAACGAGTTCGCCTTGTGCAATCAGGCTTGGCGCGGTATGTGATGCTGCCGATATGGCGGCCGTTCATCCCGGAATCCATGTCGATTTTTCTTACAAGTTGCGGCCGGATCTAAAAAATATCCAATTAAAACATTGGTTTATGTTTTGGCACGCATCCTGCGTCGAGCGCTTCGGGACGAGGTTCTTGAACTAAACGAGGCGGGACGACATGAAGACTCAATTGATGGCAGCGGCGATCGGCGGTGCGATGTCGCTTTTCAGCGCGAGCGCCTTCGCAACGCCGATTTCCTATACCGATATCGCCAGCGGTTCCGGTGGCGGCCTGAGTTTCAGCGCGAATGCGGGCAGTGAACTGACCACGCGCACGATCGGTAATGTGACAGGGGCCGGTGTGCGCGGTGGCCCCGGCGGCGACGAACTCGGCATCGGCGAGTCGATTACCGCCTACGGCGCGAATTTTCTCCTCAACGGGACGTCACTGGCGTTCCTGTTCGATGGCCCGGAATACGGCGACACGCAGGAAATCGCGCGGTTCACGGCAACGTTTGCCAACGGCGGCACGAGTGTCGCGCGCCTGACCAATATCTACAGCAGCGATGGCGATTCGGATGTCTCGCTGTTCGTCGATGGCACGGAGCGCAATGATCTGGTCAACAGTGCGACCGAGGCCAGCAGCGATGTCGTCTCCCAGATCGTGCTCGGCGCGCTGTTCGGCGATAACGTACTGTCGTCGCTGAGTTTCGAGGCGGAGCCGGGTGAGTGCGCGACCGGTAACTGCTACAGCGACTCCGACTATGCGATCGAGAACATCGATGCCACGCGCGTCGATGCCTCGGACGTGCCCGAACCGGGCACTGTGGCGATGTTCATGATCGGTCTGCTGCTGGTCGGCGGCGGCCTGTTCGCACGCCGCAGTCGTGGTCGTGACTTGATCTGAGCGGCGATACCGACGTGTCACGAGGGCACGTCGGTCAGGCCCTGGTGAGCCGGCTCTCCGCCACGGAGGCCGGCTTTCTTTTTGGGCTGGGGGCAAGGCGAGGCGTCACGACGATGCGTGTGGCGCGTGGCGGAAGGCCCGGTGGTGTCGAGCGCGTTGAACGCGTCCTGCCGGTGTGTGCTGCTCGTGAAGCAACGTCCACGCTTCGATGACGAAAACTGAATGTGTCCGCTGATACGGTCGAGCTGGATCAATGATTTATGGCTTGTCAGAGGGCATCGACATGTCAAGCGACATCGCAGGAAGCGCGCCGCTCGGGGGCGCAACGATCGAATCAGGTACGGCAACGGCCACGTACACGCGGGCAGCGGTCGAGACGCCGCGTACGCTTGTCGTGCATGTCGGGCTGCCGAAGGCAGCCAGTTCCTATCTGCACGTGGATGTTTTTCCTCAGGTGATGGGCGGGCATTACGTCATGCCCGGGGCCGCCAATGCGAAGAAATCGGCCTATCGGTTCCCGCGCAATCGTTTCGGCGTACGCCGCTTTTCCGACGCTTTCCAGAAGGATGCGGCGTTCTGGGCGGCGCATGGCCAGGCCTTTCTGCGTCAGTACATGGGCCTGGCCGATTTCGAGACGACGAAACCGCGCTCGCTGCTGATTTCCGACGAGGCCGTGACGCGTGTCAACCATTACGGCGTGCGCAACATGCCCGCCGCCTTCGATCCGGGTGCGCTGCGTGCCAATCTGCGCGGGCTCTACGACAGCGCGCGTGGCCTCGGCTTCGACCGCGTGCGCCTGATGTTGATGACGCGCCGGCAGGATACGTTGCTCGCGGCCAGCTATGTCCAGCAGTCGCGCAAGATCCCGCGGGCCTCGCAGGCCGATTTCGAGCGACGCGTGCAGACTCTGCTGTCACGTTCGAACGACGACCTGAGCCGGCAGTTCTTCGGTATCGACTACGGGCGGCTTTTTGATTGTTTCGCCGATGTGGTCGGCGCGGAGAACGTCAGCGTGATGCCGATCGAGCTGATCGGGCCCGAGTTCGATGTCTTCATCGACGAGATGCGCCGCGTGCTCGATGTCGACAATACCCACCTCGACCTGTCTCAGGCGCCGGTCAATGCGCGTTCGCGTACGGCCAACCGCTGGGGGTTGCGCCCGCTGCTGCTTTACAAATCGCGCCATAGTCGGGTCCAGCTCACGGTGCCGACGCGTCTGAGTGGCCGGGCCTCCGAGATCGAGTTGACCGAACCGCTGGCCGCGGCTATCCGCGACCACTTCGACAGCGAGAATCGGCGCCTGGCTGAGATGACCGGCCTGGATCTCGCCGCCTACGGTTACCACGAGTGATCGGTCGTCGCCGCCCGGGCAGCCCGGGCGCGCGCCTCAGCCCCAGCCGGCGTCGACGAAGTATTCGTGGGCGGTGCACATCGCACTGTCGTCGGCGGCCAGGAAAAGCACGGTCGGAGCCACATCTGCCGGTGCGAGATGCTGTTTCAGGCACTGTATTTCGGCCAGTCGCGTCTTGTCCTCGGGCGTAATCCATTTTTCGAGCTGGCGTTGTGTCAGCACCGCCCCGGGGATGACCGTGTTCACGCGGATATGGTCGCCGCCCAGGTCGCGTGCCATGCTTCGTGTCAGGCCATGCACGGCTGCCTTGGCGGTCGTGTAGCCGGGCATGTTGCCGAGGCCGACCTTCCAACTGATCGAGCCGAAATTGATGATCGAGCCGCCGCCGGCCGAGGCCATGCCGGGCGCGGCGGCCTGGATAGCGAAGAACTGAGGCCTGAGGTTGATGGCCATGCGCTCGTCCCAGTCGTCCGGCGAGACGTCGCGCCAGTCGTGTCGATCATCGTTGGCAGCATTGTTGATCAACACACGGATGGGGCCGTGTGCGGCCTCGAACTCCCGAATACAGCCCTGCAATGCGGTGATATCACGGATATCGCAGTGGCTGTAACTGACCCGATGGGCCGATGACTCGGCCGTGAGTCTGTCGACCAGGGCACGACTGGCCGTGTCGTCGATATCGATGAAATGCACGATTGCGTTCTGGCGCGCGAAGGCCGTGACGAGACTCGCGCCGATACCGCTGCCACCGCCGGTGATGAACACGGGGCGGTCTGCCAGGCTGGGGTAGATCGCCGATGAGTGCATGTGCGGTCCTTGTCTCGTGCGCGGGCTGCATGGCCCGATGCGTTATGAAAGATAAGAGATGTCCATGTCCAACCCGAGCGCGGCCGCCAAAACCGTGCCGATACGCAGGCGGTGCAGGTGAGCCCATACGCGCGAGGCCGGGGCGTACGCCCATTGGACGCGGTGGTTTCGAGACATTCTCGTATGTCGAACATTCACGGCGAAAGACGGCTTTCGTCGGAGCCGTTCGGCCGGTTGCTCCGGTCCGAAGCCAAGCGCTGTTCTGCGGCAAGACGAGGCGTAGCAGGCATAGCGTGTCATTCTGCGCCAGCCTGCTGGAACGCTGTATTGCCGTCGTGTTCTTGATTTTGGGGCGCTTGTCCCTTGGGGTTGGGCCGCCCATGAAACTCGACGATGGGCGCCCGGCGGCGTTGCGCGTCTGGATCGCGGCACGCCACGATCGGCCACTCGCGTCTTGCCGGACACACGGCGGTCTCTCGACGAAAAGGCGCTCGAACGAAACCTCAACAGGCCCTAGCGTGCGGGGCCAGATGAAACGACAGGGCCGAGCGGGGCGGCCCGGCCGACAATGCGTCGTCAGAAGCCGTCTTCGGAACCCGGCGACGGGTCCGGCGGCGGGCGATCGCCGATCTCTTCGCGATCGGCCCAGGCCGCCCGCTGACGCGGCAGGTGCTGTGGATAATGTTCGGTGGCAAAGGCCAGCATGTGTTCCCGGACCCGACACCGGAAATGCCAGAGCGTGATCGAATCCCGGGCGCTGAGTAGAAACCGGATCTTCTTGGTGCGCTCGGTCGCATCGACGACCTGGGTATGACCGATCCGGCGATCCCAGTCGGCATCGGTGCGCAACAGCCGGTCGAACTCGGCGCGTAGCGGGGCGACCGGCATCGCGTAGTCGACCCAGATGAAGACCTCACCGAACAGATTGGCGGTCTGTCGTGTCCAGTTCTCGAAGGGATTCTCCACGAACCACTGCAACGGCACGATCAGCCGTCGCATGTCCCAGGCGCGTAGTACCACGTAGGTCGAGGTGATGTCCTCGACCCAGCACCAGTTGCCCTCGACCTTGAGCACGTCCTCGATCCGGAACGGCTGTGAGAGCGCAATCTGCAGACCGGCCAGCAGATTGCCGATGACCGGGCGGGCGGCGAAGCCGAGGATCAGACCGCCGATGCCGGCCGAGGCGAGCAGGCTGGTGCCCAACTGCTGGATGGAGGGAAAGGTCATCAGCGCCGCGGCCAGGCCGATGATCGCGATCAGGACAGCGAGCCCGCGGCTGATGAAGCGCGCCTGGGTCTCGAGCTTGCGCGCCGAATGATGCTTGCCCTCCACGGCGGGATTCAGTCCGACAATGATGTCGCCGATCGCCCGTGTGGCCCGCAGTGCCGCCCAGGTCAGGGCCAGGATCAGGCACAGGCTCGTGACATGACGTATGACCGCGATCCAGGGCAGGTTCTGGGTATGGCCCTGCCAGGCCAGTTGCAGCACGAACAGAAAGATGACGGTGCCGCCTGCCCGGCTGCAGTCATTGATGCACTGGTGGGCGACTGGATGGGTACGGGTCAGGCGACGCAGCAATGCCACGCCGCCGATATAGATCATCAGTACCGTGGTGGCGATCGTCAGTGTGACCGCGGCCATGATCACCCAGTCCCAGGCCGGCGAGGGCAGGATCTTGTCGAGCAGTTCGACCGGTGCATCCAGGTTCATGCCGATAGATAAGCAAGATTGATGCGCGAATGTCGACTGTGACGGTCGGGCGCGGACGACGCCGGCCGCCCGCCGGGTGGGATCAGCGCCGGGCGAGACGCCTGGCGGCGGTGTCGACCTCGTCACGCGTGCCGGTCAGGGTCAGCGTGTCGTTGATGCGCAGTACTGTGTTCGGTTCGGCCTCGAGTACGGCATGACGGCGCTCGATGCGCAGTACCCGGACACCGGCCGGCAGATGCAGATGACGCAGCTCCAGCTCGGCCAGCCAGCTGTTCTGCAGCTTGGCGATACGAATCTCGTGATTTTCGTCCTCGTGTACGGCGCCATCGATCTGCGCGCCGCCGAGCACCATGCTTTCCATGAGCAGCAGCTTGGCATAGGCCGGATTGACAACCTGAACCGCGAGCTGGCGGAAGCGCGCGTTCAGCGTCGGGTCGCGCACCCAGGCGAGCAGCCGTTTGACGGCATGCACTTCGCGCGCGACACGACAGATCTGCAGATTGTCCTCGTCGGTATCGGCCATGGCGATCACGGTGTGGGCACGGGCCACGCCGGCCGTGCGCAGATGTTCGCTTACACGAGTGCGCGAAGGCGCGGCGCCGTCGTCGCCGGCCGGCAGGCCGTGGGCCGTCTCGACCGCGCGCCCCATGGTCGTCAGCCGCTGGGCCAGCGTGGCTGCGTCCGGGCTGTCGCCGACCACGAGGATGACCGGCGCGGCCTGATATTGCCGCGGGACGAGACGGCTGAAGGCGATCGGCGAAATCAGACAGCTGATGATCGCGACCAGAATGATTGCGGCGTTCAGCGCCGGTGAAATGACCCCGATCTCCACGCCGATCGCAGCGACCGCGATGATCAGCGACAGGCGCGCCGAGAGCAGCGTGCTGGCCGCCAGGGTCTCGCGCCAGCCGAAGGCGAGCTTGAAGACGAGCGCGCCGACGAGTTTCACGATGAAAGCCGCGGCGAGCAGCAGTCCGACCGTCTCCCAAGGCGAGTTCGAGCCGAGCAGGGCCGGCAGATTGAACTTCACGCCGACCATGATGAAGAAGATCGGGATGAAGAAGCCGTAGCCGATCGCATCGAGCTTTTCACGCAGGACCGGGCTTTCCCGGCCGGCCAGCAGGGAGACGATCACGCCGGCGAGAAAGGCCCCGAGAATGTTCTCGATACCGAGGCTCTCGGCGAGCGCGATGAACACCAGTGCCAGCGCCATCGAACCGCGCACACGAATCTGCGACGTGGCCGTGGACAGCGCCAGCATCAGCCGCTGGGCCGGCAGATGGGAGCGCATGCGCCCGGCCGTGCGATAGACCGCGACGAAGGCGATCAGCAGCACCATGATCAGCAATAGATCGACCGCGCCGCCGACGCGCAGCATGGCATAGCCGGAGACCAGCAGAATGGTCACGAAATCGGCGACCAGCGCGGCCACGAGCAGGGCCTGGCCGAAGGGCGCGTCAATCAGACCGCGTTCCTTGAGCACTGGTGCCACCACGCCCAGCGACGTCGTCGACAGGATCAGCGCCATGAGCCAGGGCTGGGCCACCAGGCCGAGATAGGTCAGATAGAACCCGGCGGCCAGCGAACACAGCGTGGTGATCACGAACGCTGCCCCGCCGAGCACGAACGGATTGCGTCGCAGGCGATCACCGAGATGACTGGCGCGCAGGCCGCGACGCGGCGTCAGCCCGGAGAAATCGATTTCCAGCCCCGACAGGAACATCAGATAGGCGAAGCCGAAGACCGACAGCACCCGCAGCACGAAGTCCTGTTCGACCAGATGCAGCCCGCTGTGGCCAACCAGCATGCCGGCGGCGATTTCGCCGACCACGACCGGAATGCCGAGACGCCGGATGGGGGACAGAGCCACCGGCACGGCAAAGCTCAGCGCAATCACCACCAGCAGCGGTACGAAGGAAATATCGTGGCCGTTCATCGGGCGCCGTGTTCGTCGGCTCGGGTCGAGCGGGTCTGGGCGGTGCTCACATCGGCCCTCGTCGTTGCATCATCTGGAAGAAATCGTCGTTGCGCGACGATACGGTACCGGCGCGGCGCCTCGTCCTGCAGTCAGACGATCGTGGGCGCGGGCCGGAAAACGGTCCGACGGTGGCCTGGCACCGTGGTCGCGTGTGCTGTCGCGCCAGAGCGCGATCAGACGCCACGCGCTTGTTCAGCGGTCGCTGTTGCCGTCCCGTTCGAGCTCGTCGAATGCGGCCAGCCATTCGTCGGTTTCGTCATCCTCGGCGGCGACACGATCGGCCATGGCGTCCAGCTCGTCGCTCGGGCCGCTGTCGCCGGTCGGTGGCATGTCGGCGGTGTAGGCTGGTGTGCCGAGTGCGCCGTCATCCGGTGCGGTCTGGGTGGCATCCGATGACGGCGTCTTGGCCTTGGACTGTTGTCGCGTCGTACGCGCGCCACTCTGGTTCGCGTCCTTTGGCGCGCCGCGCTTGTCCAGGCTTTCGGTCTCGCAGATGCACACGGTGTCGTCGGTCCAGACGACCTGCGTGATCCGAGCCTGCCATTGCTTGTTGGCACGGGTCACGATGCGCACCGTATCGCCGACTTGAACGGGGGCATCGGTCTTGCATCCCCAGTTGCCGTTGCGGAGCTTGCACGGGCTGGCTTCGAGAAGATCGTCGTCACTCATGGCAATCGCCGGGCGGATGGCAGGAATATCGTGTCGCACGAATACGTCGACAGCGCGTGCATGGTTATACGAAACCGGATATGACTCAAGACAAGAAGCCCGGACCACAGCCGATGCGTACGCCGGGGCGCCCGAGACCGCGTGTTTCACGCGGAACCGGCGATTTCATCCGGATGTCATGCGCCGTCCGCGATAATGCGTCGCATCCACGATCAACCGTGCGACAGGGGCGGCGCATGACAATACGTTCGGGCATGGGCCTGCTGTTGCTGTTATTCGGCTCGACGGGGCTGGCCGCAGCACAGCCCGTACCGCAGCTGACCTGGATCGGTGAAGCGGATATCGCCACCGGGACCGACTACGACGGCACCGAAATCGGCGGTCTGTCCGGCATCGATTACGATCCGGCGAGCGGGCGTTATGTCGCGATCAGCGATAACCGCGGCGCACACGGGCCGGTGCGCTTCTACACCCTGCGTCTGGATCTTGGTGACGGCCGTCGACGGTTCGATATCAAAGACGTGCATTTCACCGGCACGACCGTCATCCGCAATCGTGCCGGCAAGCCGCTCGCGCGCGGCATCGCCGATCCGGAAAGCATCCGGATCGGCCCGCAAGGAAACCGGATCTACTGGACCAGTGAGGGCGCGGCCGCCCAGGGCCGGCCGCCGTCGGTCAACGTGATGACCGATGACGGCGCACCGGTCGGCCGGTTCACATTGCCGCCGGCTTACGCGCCGCGAGCCGGACACGGGGTGCGTGACAATCTCGCCTTCGAAAGCCTGACTTATCAGCCGGCCGGCGATCTCTGGATCACCGCGGTCGAGAATGCACTCGTCCAGGATGGCCCGGTGCCGACCACGCGCCATGCAAGCCCGGCCCGTGTCCTGGCCTTCGATGCGGCGACCGGCCGGCCTGTGCATCAATACGTCTACGAGGTCTCGCCGATCCCCGGCCCCTCGCCCGACGACGGCAAAGCGGCCAACAACGGGCTCTCGGAGATGTTGACCCTGGGGCCGCACCGCTATATCGCGCTCGAGCGCGCCTTCATTCCCGGCGTGGGCAACCGTATTCGCCTGTTCCGGACCACGACACGCGGGGCCACCGATATCTCGGGTCGGGATTCGATCCGGGGCGGCCAGATCCAGCCGATGCCCAAGCATCTGCTACTGGATCTCGATCGGGCCGGCATTCAGACGGACAACATCGAAGGCATGACCTTCGGGCCCCGTATCGACGGCGATCGGACACTGGTGCTGATCGCCGACAACAACTTCAACCCGCACGAACGAACGCAGATTCTGGTCTTCCGACTGCACGCGGGCGCCGCGTCAAACAGCGCATCGGCAGGCTGATCGCCGAGTCGCGACCGTGGCCTGCCGTGCGTCACCGATGGGCGACCGGGATCCCGATTGCCTCGCCACAGACGCTACACTGGGGGCACTGATCGCTCGGGGGACCCATGACCGCAGTGCACGCCAGCCGAACCGCAAGCCGGCAGACGCCGGTGTCCGATACCGGCGTCGTTGCCGGCACGGACGAGTCATTACTGCTGCCCGCCAGGCCGCCGTGGCTGCGGCGTCGTGTGCTGCGGCTGCGCAAGTACTGGTATCGCCGTATCCGGCCGGACCGGGTGCGGCTCAACGGTGTGTCGATCGCGATCGATCGTCAGGCGTTTTCGGACAAGATCGTACGACGGCTCTACGACGGCGGCTACGAGGCCGAGGAATGTCAGGCGCTCGCCAAGACACTCGGTGCCACGGACCGCATGCTCGAACTGGGCTCCGGGCTGGGTTACCTGTCGACCTTCGCAGCCCGCCGCATCGGCAGCGAACAGGTCACGACCTGTGAAGCCAATCCGCATCTGATTCCTGTCATCGAGCGCACCTTTCGCGACAACCGGGTTGCGCCGCGCCTGCTTCAGGGCGTGATGACCCGTGATGGACGGGCCGGTGAAACCTGCCCGTTCTATGTGCACAAGCGTAATTTCTGGTCCTCCTCGCTGAGCGATCTCGGCACGGATTTCCGTCGGACAGCGGTGCCCTGCATGCATTGGGACACAATGCTGGCCACACTGCGCCCGAGCTATCTCGTCATGGACATCGAAGGCGGCGAGATTGCGTTACTGCAGGATTTCGACGCGCCGTTCGTCGACAAGCTGCTGGTGGAATTCCATCCGCAGAAGACCGGTGAAATCGGGATCGAGCGGGTTTTCGCGCAGCTGGCCGAGCGCGGCTTCGAGCGTACCCGAGTGACCGCCGGGGCCCATGTCTATTATTTCGCACGGCCTGCGACGGCGGCCGGCGACGCATCATCGCGCGCCCAAGCGTTCTGACCGCGGTTTCTCGGTAGCCCGGATGGCCCGTTGACCGGTCGTGTGTCGGCCTGTCTGGCATCGATTCGTCGAGTCAGGCATGTTGCCCACTGGGCAGGACAATACAGAGGCGCCGGTGCCGGAAGACCCGAAGACGCGCGATTTCGTCGGTATCACATACGCCGATCGCGAAGCCCTGGAAGCCTATTACGACGAGTGGGCGGCGACATACGACATCGACATGCCGGACATGGGCTATGATGCGCCGGGCGAGGTGGCGCGCCTGATGGCCGAGACGGGGCTTGCGCTCGATGCGCCCATTCTCGATGCCGGATGCGGTACCGGGTTGACCGGTCAGGCGCTGGCCGACGGCGGATTTGCCGCAATCACGGGGCTCGATCAGTCGCAGGCCATGCTCGCGCAGGCGCGTGCCAAGCAGTGCTACACGAGTCTGGTCCGGCATGATCTGAACCAGCCGCTGCCGTTCGTCGATGACAGTTTCGCCGCCGCTCAGATCGTCGCGACACTGACCTACATCGACAACGCCGCCGGTCTGCTCGGCGAGTTGTGCCGAGTGGTCCGACCCGACGGGCCGATCGTGTTCACCCAGCGCAGTGATCTCTACGACGGTGATTTCGCTGCACTCATCGAACGGTTCGAGGATGACGGGCGCTGGCTACGCGAGGTGCATTCCGATGCTGCGGCCTATATCCCCGATCATCCGCAGTTCCGCGACGATACCCGGATCCACTACGACGTGTTCCGCGTGCGTTGAACGCGCCGATACCCTGGTGACCGCCCGTATGGTTCGTTGCGAATCGCACCGCAACAATGACGCGGTATTTCATTGATCGGACGAATTCCATGCAGACGCAGCCATTCATCGACGACGTCGCCCAGCGGGCGCAGTTGGCCGACGACGACATCGCCCGTCGCACGACCATGGCGACGGTCGAGACACTGTGCATCTATCTGCCGCGTCAGCAGACCTTCGAGCTGGCATCGCAGCTCCCCAAGGACATTGCCCAGGCCGCCGAAGCCGGCGCTCAGCAGGCCGCTGATGCGCCCGAAGAGATCACGCTGGAACGGTTCTTCGCTCAGGTCGCGACCCGTGCCGAACTGCCGGCCCGTGATATCGAGCCGGCGATCCGGGCGGCGGCGAGCGTGTTCAAGCAGGCACTGACGCGCGGCGAAAGTGTGGATGTCGTCATGGACGCGCCGCCCGATCTCGATGCGCTGCTGAGCGGCTGAACCGCGGCCCGGCTGCGTCGGGGCAGGCCATGCGCTCGCCCCGGCCGTCGGCATTCAGGCGGCATGCGGTCGATCCAGCCGAGCATGCGCCCATGAGCACGTTGTACTCGCATTCCCGCTATACGCTGCGCAGCAAGTTCTTCCGGCTGTTCGGCGGCGCCTACACGTTATACGACGACACCGGACAGGCGCTGGGTTTTGCACAGATGAAACGCTTCCGGCTCAAGGAAGACATTCGTCTGTTCGCCGATGCCGGCCATCATGAGCCGTTGCTGTCGATCCGGACCCACAGTGTTTTCGACTTCTCCGGCGCCTACGACGTGGCCGATGCCGAGGGCCGACGGATCGGCACCCTGAAGCGATCCGGGCTGAAATCGACTTTCATGCGCGATCACTGGCAGATGCTCACGCCGGAAGGCGAGGTTTATGCCGAACTGGTCGAGGACTCACAGGCCAAGGCCATGTTGCGGCGCCTGGCCGGCATGACCGAGATCCTGTCGTGGCTCAACGTCCTGTTGCCGCAGCGCTACGACCTGGACCGTCACGGCCGGCGGTTGGTGCACTATCAGCAGCGGTTCAATCCCTTCATCTACAAGCTGGATGTCGCCGTTGCCACGCCGCAGCCGCCCGATCTGGATAACCGGCTCGTATTGGCCATGGCCGTGCTGCTCGCCGCGATCGAAGGTCGTCAGTGAACGACAAGCCGATCGTGTGCGCGCGGTGATTCGGCGGTTTCAAGCCGCGATTTCAGCCTCGGCCTCGCGCAGATCGGCGATCAGCGCATCGATCAGCGCCGGTGAGGTGTTCCAGCTGCACACGAAGCGCACGCCGCCTTCGCCGATGAAGGTATAGAACGTCCACGCACGCGAGCGGAGGGCGTTCTGCATGGCAGCCGGCATCTCCAGAAACACGCTGTTGGCCTGGACCTCGAACATCGGCGAGACGCCGGCAATGTCGGAAACCCCGGCGATCAGCCGCTGGGCCATCGCGTTGGCGTGCCGGGCGTTCGACAGCCAGGCGCCGCTTTCCAGCAACCCCAGCCACGGCGCCGAGAGGTATCGCATCTTGGAGGCCAGCTGGCCGGCCTGTTTACAACGATATTCGAAATCCAGTGCCAAGCGCTTGTCGAAGAAGATCACGGCCTCACCGAACGCGAGCCCGTTCTTGGTGCCCGAAAAACACAGCACGTCGACGCCGGCGCGCCAGGTCAGTTCGGCCGGCGATACGTCGAGCCCGGCACAGGCATTGGCGAAGCGGGCCCCGTCCATGTGCACGCGCAGATCGTGGTGGTCGGCCACATCGCGAATTGCGCGCAGGGCGTTCAGATCGTAGACCGTACCGACCTCGGTCGCCTGGGTCAGCGAGACGACGCGCGGTCGCGGGTAATGAATATCGCCGCGTTTGGTGACGGTGCGTTCGATGCCCTCGGGCGTGATGCGCCCGCCGTCACCGGGCACGGTCAGCAGCTTGGAGCCGTTGGAGAAGAACTCCGGACCGCCGCACTCGTCGGTTTCGATATGGGCCAGCTGATGACAGATCACGCTGTGATAGGACTGACACAGCGACGCCAGCACCAGCGAGTTCGCCGCCGTGCCGTTGAACACGAAAAAGACTTCGCAGTCGGTCTCGAACAACGCACGAAAGGCATCGCTGGCGCGTGCCGTCCAGGTATCGTTGCCGTAGGCCAGATCGTCGACTTCGTTGGCGCGATGCAGATAATCGAGCGCCTCCGGGCAGATGCCCGAGGTATTGTCGCTGGCCAGAAAGCGTGGCGTGCTGGCGTGGTCGTCGCCGGAATGATTGTCGGACATCACGATCGATCCTCGTTGGGGCAGTCGGGCCGCCCATGTCGTGTACGCAGGCTAGCGCGGGTCCATGCACGAATCGTGCACGTCGCGCGTCTCGCCCGGGCGAAAGCAGGCCCGACGGTGTCGGCGCACGGCATGGCGCGCCCCGGGCAAGACTCGACAAGAGCGCGCCCGGGCCGTGCGTCTTGGCCGAGGCCGCCTCCGCCTTCGCCTAGGGCCTGTTGATGTGTCGTGCGAGTCCGCGCCAAGTGCTGTCTTGCGGCAAGACGAGGCGTAGTGCGCGCCGTGCCGTCATTCTGCGCCAGCGTGCTAGAACGCTGGATTGCCGTCGTGTTTTTGATTTTGGGGGCACTTGTCCCGAAGGGTTGGGCCACAAATCCCGCCCGGCGGCGTTGCGAGCCTGGATCGTGGCACGCCACGATCGGCAACTCGCGCCTTGCCGGACGTGATTTGTGGCGCCAACGCGGCGCTCGAACGAAACCTCAACACGTCCTAGAGCCGGCCGCGCAGAATGGCGAGCATGCGCTTGAGCGGCTCGGCCGCGCCCCAGAGCAACTGGTCGCCGACCGTATAGGCGGTCAGGTACTGCCCGCCCATGGCCAGTTTGCGCACGCGCCCGACCGGAATCGACAGCGTGCCGGAGACCGCGGTCGCGGTGAGCTGTTCGTTGCTGGCCTGCTTTTCGTTCGGGACCAGCTTCACCCACTCATTGTGGCCGGCGATGATCGACTCGATCTCGTCGATCGGCAGATCCTCCTTGAGCTTGATCGTGAACGCCTGGGCATGACAGCGCATCGAGCCGATGCGCACGCACAGGCCGTCCATCGGGATCGGGGCATCGGTGCGGCCGAGAATCTTGTTCGATTCGGCGCCGGCCTTCCACTCTTCCTTGGACTGGCCGGTGTCGTCGATGATCGAGTCGATCCAGGGCAGGGCCGAGCCGGCCAGCGGGAATTCGAACTCGTCGACCGGGAAGTCGGCGCTGCGCATGGTATCCGTGATCTTGCGATCAATATCGAGAATCGCCGAATTCGGCGTGGCCAGCTCGTCGGCGACCGCATCACGCAGCGTGCCCATCTGTACCAGCAGTTCCCGCATGTTGGCCGCCCCGGCGCCGGAGGCGGCCTGGTAGGTCATGGCCGACATCCACTCGATGAGGTCGCGCTCGAACAGGCCGCCCAGGCCCAGCATCATCAGACTGACCGTGCAGTTGCCGCCACAGAATGTCTTCGTGCCCCGGTCCAGCTCGCGGTCGATGACCGCGCGGTTGACCGGGTCGAGCACGATGGTGGCGTCATCGCTCATGCGCAGTTTGCTGGCGGCATCGATCCAGTAGCCGTCCCAGCCGGCGTCCCGCAACGGCTGGTAGACCGCGCCCGTGTAGTCGCCTCCCTGACAGGTCACAATGACGTCCATGGCTGCCAGGGCGTCCAGGTCCTTGGCGTCCTGGAGCGGCGAAACCTCACGACCGATGTCCGGGCCGGGCTGGCCGGCCTGGGAGGTGGAGAAGAAGACCGGTTCCAGGCCCTCGTAGTCGTTGTCGGCGAGCATGCGTTCCATGAGCACCGAGCCGACCATCCCGCGCCAGCCCACGAATCCGACTTTCAACATTTTTGTTTCCCGATACAGCATTTCATTTCGACTTGTCCATCTTAACGCGTATCGTCACCGCGTCGTACGCAGCAAAAGCCGGCCCGGGGGCCGGGTCGCATGAGTGAATGGTTTCTCGCCGGGCCCCAGGCCCTCCTCTGGATCGTGGTCTCCACGATCGGAATGTATATTCTGATCATCCTCTGCGCCCGGTTTTCCGGGGTTCGCAGTTTTGCGGAAATGTCGACGTTCGACATCGTGGTCAGCGTCGCGATCGGCTCGATGGTCGCCAGCGTGGTGGTATCGAAGAATCCGCCCCTGCTCCAGGGCGCGGCCGCCGTGATCACGCTCTATGCGTTGCAGCTGGCCATCTCGCATGTCCGCAGCATCCGCCGTACGGCGGAGAAAGTCATCGATAACCGGCCGATCTTGCTGATGGGCGAGGGTGGTATGATCCGCCACGGCGGACTGCGTGTCGCGCGGGTGACCGAGGATGATTTGCGCACCCATCTGCGTGCAGCCAACGTATCCGATCCGAGGGCCGTACGGGCCGTGATCATGGAAGGCACCGGCACGATCAACGTGTTGCACGGTGAACACCATGCGCTCACCGACGGCGCCTGGATTCTGCACGGCGTGCGCGATTACGGCGAAGATTGATCCGGCACCCAAGCAGCTGACGACGTCATCTGTTTCCAACGCCATCGAAAAACAAAAGCTGGCACCTGTCCGTCTTTTATTTTCAATGGCGTAACGGCCGTTGGCCGTGGCGCGCGTGCTTTCGGACACGCACGCCATCAACCTGAAAAATCATCTATTTTCATGCCGGGTTAACCAATGGGTCCGGCGCCCGGGGGATGGGCGCGAGCGACGAATCGATACATTCATCAGGGAGAAGTGCATGAGCAAGTCATGGCGTTGCATTCTGCGGGGGTGTCTGCTGGCACTACTGCTTCTGGGCGCGGCCTCGGCACAGGCGGCCAAGACCGAGATCACGATCTACACCGACAACTACGCCGCCGACGAGGCGCTCAGTCGGGTCGCGCGTGATCTGCTGGAAACACACTATGACGTCAGCGTCACGCTCAAGCAGGTCTCTGTCGGGGTGGCCTTCATGGGCACGGCGCGCAACGACAACACGTTGTTTCTCGCGGCCTGGTTGCCCAAGACACACGCCGATTACATGAAACGGGTGAAGGACCGGGTCGATACGCTCGGCACCCTGTACAACGGCGCCCGCATCGGCTGGGTCGTGCCCTCCTATGTCCCGAAAGCCGCGCTTTCGAGCATCGCCGATCTGAAAAAAGAGGCCATCGCGAAGAAACTGGACGGGCGCATCCAGGGCATCTCGGCCGGGGCCGGGGAGATGCAGCTGTCGCATCAGGCGATGACGGCCTATGGATTGAAGCATCATCTGCGTCTGGTGACCGCCAGCGGACCGGCCATGACCGCCGCGCTCAAGCGCGCGATCGATCGTCACGAGTGGATCGTCGTCACCGGATGGAGCCCGCACTGGATGTGGGAGCGTTTCGACCTGCGCTATCTGGCGGACCCGAAACACGTGCTCGGCGGCAAGGAGCATGTCGACATCATCGCCAATCCGTCGATCAAGACCGATCACCCGGCCATCGCCGCGTTCTTCAGCCGCATGCAGGTCCCGCTTCCGGCAACGAACGCGATGCTCGCCGATGCCAACAAGACATCATACGACGCGGCGGCCAAGCGTTTCGTTGCCCAGCACCCGGATCTGGTGCAGTCCTGGCTGAAGGCCGACTGAGCGCGACGGCCGTCTTGTCCGGCGCCGCGTGACGACGAGCGCATGACACCGTAATCGACCGGCCTGGCCGGTCGATTACGGTGTCAGTGGCGCAGGCCGTAGCGGCGCTCGACCTGGTCGAGCACGAGGGTCACCACGGTGACCAGCACCAGATAGATCACGGCCACCACGCAGAAGATGGCGAAATAGCGAAAGCTCGCGGCCCCGATCTCCTTCGCACGCCCCATGAGCTCCGGAACACTGATGGCATAAGCCACCGAGGTGTACTTGAGCTCGATGACGACCTCGTTGGCCCATTGCGGCAGGGCGATGCGAAAGCCTTGCGGCAGTACCACGTGACGAATGGCCTGACCGCGTGAGAGGCCGAGCGCGCGAGCCGCGGCGATCTGACCCGGCCGCACGGCCCGGATACCGGCCCGGAAATACTCGGCCTGATAAGCGGCCGTGTTGATGCCGATCGCCACGATCGCCGCGGTCAGCGGTGCGAACACGATGCCGATCTGGGGCAGGCCGAGATAGACGATGAACATCTGCACCAGCAGCGGTGTACCGCGAATCAGTTCGATGTAGCCGACCGCCAGTCGGCGCGAGATCGAACCACCATAGACCCGGGCAACGGCGAGCACCCAGCCGGCGACGAAGCCCGCGATCATCGCTACCGCCCAGATGGTCAGCGTGTAGCCGGTGCCGGCCAGCAGCGTGGGCAGGTGCGACCCGGCAAACGCCAGCCATTGGCTCATGGCGTCGTCGCTTCGCCGCGATGGGCGGCCGCGATGCCGTCGATGAAGGCGCGCGTGGCCGCGGCGTGCGGTGTGTTGAAGAGTTGCCCGGCCGGGCCTTCCTCGACGATCGCCCCGTCGGCCATGAAGACCACGTCATCGGCCACGGCCTCGATGAAGGCCATTTCGTGGGAGACGATGATCATGGTCATGCCGCCGGCCACCAGTTCGCGCATCACGCGCAGCACGCTGCCCACTGACTGGGGATCGAGCGCCGAGGTCGGCTCGTCGAAGAGCATGACCTCGGGGGCCATGGCCAGGGCCCGCGCGATCGAGACGCGCTGGGCCTGGCCGCCGGACAGCTCGGCTGGCCAGGCCTGCCACTTGTCGGCCAGGCCCACCCGGTCCAGCTCGGCGCGGGCACAGCGTTCGGCCTCAACCGCGTCCATCTTGCGGACCCGCCGCAGGCCGAGCATGAGATTGTCGGCGACCCGCAGATGGGTGAACAGGTTGAAATCCTGAAACACGAAGCCGATCCGGGCGCGCAGGGCATCGATATCGGCCTTGCGGGCAGTCAGCTCGTCGGCACCGAGCCAGACCCGGCCCGTATCGAGCGGTTCCAGCCCGTTCAGACAACGGATGAGCGTCGACTTGCCGGCACCGGACGGGCCGATGATGCCCTTGACCTCGCCCTTGGCGACCGAGAGCGAGACATCGTCGAGCACACGCCGGCCGGCGAAGGATTTCGTCAGGTGTTCGGCGCGCAGGCGCGTAGCATCGGTCATGGCGACAGGCGTAAGACTAGTGAGACAGGCCGGGCACGGCGAGCCGGCGATCGGCCCGCGTGAGCGCCCAGTTGGCAGCCAGAGAGAGCGCGAGATAGACGACCGCCGCCGCGGAATAGACAGCAAGCTGGTGGCCGTAGGTCGCGGAAACGATGTAGTCGGCCTGGCGCATGAGCTCGACCACACCGATCGTGTAGGCCAGCGACGTATCCTTGAGTTCGGACAGTGCTTCGTTGGTCCAGGGGCCGATCGCCTGACGCAGTGCCTGCGGTAAAACGACATGGCGAATGCCGGCCGCGCGTGTCATGCCAATGGCCCGGGCTGCGGCGAGCTGACCGGCGGGGACGGCCGCAATGGCCCCCCGGATGATCTGCGATTGATAGGCCGCCGAACGCAGTCCGAGCGCCAGCGCTGCCGCGGGGAATGCGCTGATGTTATAGAAGACCGAGATGCCGTAATAGAACAGAAACAGCAGCACGATGGCCGGAATCGCGCGAAAGAAACGCTCGATGAGAGTGGCGGCCAGCCGCAGGGGCCAGCCGGCATATGCCTGAATCAGGCCCAGGCCCGTGCCGACTACGAGGCCGATGACGAGCAGCGTCAGCGCGAGCGCGACCGTGATGGCTGCGCCCTCGGCGAGATAGGGCAGGTTGTCCCAGATGACGGCGTAGATCATCGTGCGATCGAGACTCGGGCCGGGCGACGGCGCTTAATGACAGGCGCCGACGCGGACATCGCCCACGCCGGCATCCAGGCGGTCGGAATTACGGCGACAGCCCGGGGATCGGCTTTTGGTAGGTATCGATCCCCTGAGGCAGCGCCACCGGGATCGGGGCGATCTGCGCATCGGGCATGTACTTGTGGACGATCTTTGCCCACTGTCCCGATTTCGAGATGGCGACCTCGCCAGCGTTGAGCTGCTTCAACAGGGCCGTGTTGCCCTTGGCCACGCCGAGCGCGTAAACCTGCGGCGGTTGCGGGGTGATCTGACCGGCGATCTTCATCCGGCCGGGATTGTCGGCCAGGAACTGTTGCGCCGTGTCGTCATCCAGAAACTGGGCATCGATCCGGCCGATGCCAAGATCCTGCAGGGCGGTGGTGCCCTGTTCATAGGTCTTGATATCGATGTCCTTGCCCTGGGCGACCAGCTGCTTGAGATAGTCGTAGTTCGTCGTTCCCGTCTGCACGCCCACCGTGTGGCCGTTGCCGAGCGCGCTGTCGGCGGTCAGGTCCGAGTTCGGCGGGACCAGGACATCCAGCTTGATCTGCCACCACGGCAGCGTGAAGTCGATCTGCTTCGCCCGTTCCGGCGTGACCGTCAGCCCGGTGACGACCATGTCGATCTTGCCCGCCTTGAGCGCCGGAATCAGCGACGAGAACGACATCGAGCGGAACGTCACGTCGAAGCCCTGCTGCTTGGCGATCGCCCGGACCGCGTCCGGACCGATGCCCACGAACTGGCCGCGCTCGACCGAGGCCCACGGCGGAAACGAGGGCTCGATGCCGGCGACATAGGTCTTGGCGACGGCGCTCGATGCAGCGAGCATCGCGGTGGCCGCGAACAGCAGGCGGGCAAGAATGCGCATTCTCGACGGGTCCTCTTGCGGACGGTTGGGCGACCGGACGGATCGGCTCAAGGCGTGTATTGAAGCACACCGAGCGCGCGTGTTCAGCTCTGGCGGCATGCCGGCGCTTGGCGCGGGGCTGTCGGGCGGCGGCGCGATCGATGCATGATAATCCGGGTTCCGGCCGGCGTGCCCGTGCCGGGGGCGGCGACGCCGTGCGTCGGCCGCGATCGGAAAAACATTCAGGGAGAGGATCTTGGCTGCAAGCAGCAAGACGCATCGGGGGATGCGCGAACTGAGTCTGCGCGGGGTGATCCTCGGCGGACTGATCACGGTGTTCTTCACCGCGGCCAACGTGTATCTCGGCCTCAAGGTCGGGCTCACGTTCGCGACATCGATTCCGGCAGCGGTGATCTCGATGGCCGTCCTGCGCGGCTTCGCCGATGCCACGATCGTGGAGAACAACATCGTCCAGACCGTGGCCTCGGCGGCCGGCACGCTCTCGGCGATCATCTTCGTACTGCCCGGGCTGGTGATGGTCGGTTGGTGGCAGGGCTTCGATTTCTTCACGACGGCCGCGATCTGTGCCACCGGCGGTCTGCTCGGGGTGATGTTTTCGGTGCCGCTGCGTCGCGCGCTCGTCGTCGATGCCGATCTGCCGTATCCGGAGGGTCGGGCTGCCGCCGAGGTGCTCAAGGTCGGGGCCGGCTCGCGCGAGGGGGCTGCCGAGTCCGCCCGCGGGCTGCGCGTGATCGTTGTCAATGCCGTGGCCTCGGCCGGCTTTGCCCTGGGGGCCCAGCTCAAGCTCGTGGCCAGCGAGGCGGCCGTCTGGTTCAAGGTCGGTAGCGGTGCGACCGCGCTGTGGGGCAGTCTGTCGTTCGCGCTGCTCGGCGCCGGCCATCTGGTCGGGCTGTCGGTCGGGCTGGCGATGCTCGTCGGACTGGCCATCGGCTGGTGGATCGCGCTGCCGGTGTTGACCGCATTGTCTGGCCAGACCGGTAGCGCCGAGCAGATCGCGACCACGGTGTTCTCGAACGACGTGCGGTTTCTCGGTGCCGGCGTGATCGGAGCCGCCGCGGTGTGGACGCTGGTGCGCATCATGGGACCGGTGATCGCGGGCATTCGCTCGGCCCTGGCCGCCGCCCGGACCCGGGGCGCCGACGCGCGTCCGGTGGCCGAGCGGGATCTGCCGATCGGTGTGGTCGCTGCGGTAGCGTTGGCCACACTGGCGCCGATCGCATGGTTGTTCGACGCATTGATCGCCGACGGGCCGCTGGCCGGCTCGGCCGTGCCACTGATCGCCGGATCGCTGGTCTTCGTGGTGATTGCCGGGCTCATGATCGCGGCGATCTCGGGCTACATGGCCGGCCTGATCGGTTCGTCGAACAGCCCGATTTCCGGTATCGGCATCCTGGCGATCGTGGCCGCCTCGCTGCTGCTCGTGGCGCTGTTCGGGCGCGATCACGATGCCGATACGACCGCGGCGCTCGTGGCCTATGCGTTGATCGTGACCGGCGTGGTCTTCGGCGTGGCGACCATTTCCAACGACAACCTGCAGGACTTGAAGACCGGGCAGCTGGTCGGCGCAACGCCCTGGAAACAGCAGGTCGCGCTGGTCTTCGGGGTGGCGTTCGGCTCGCTGGTCATCCCGCCGGTCATGTCGTTGCTCAATAATGCCTTCGGTTTTGCCGGCACACCCGGCGCGGGGCCGGATGCGCTGCCGGCCCCGCAGGCCGCGTTGATCTCGTCCCTGGCCAAGGGCGTGCTGGGCGGTGATCTGAACTGGTCGATGATCGGCATCGGGGCCTTGATCGGGGTGGCGGCGATCGGGCTCGACGAAAGTCTGGCACGGGCCGGCCGGCTACGGTTGCCGCCGCTGGCGATCGGCATCGGGGTCTATCTGCCGATGGTCGTGACGCTGCCGGTGGTGCTCGGCGCGGTGGTCGGACGGCTCTATAACGCCTGGGCCGACAAGCAGCACAACGCCGATCTGGCGCGTCGTCTGGGCGTGCTCACGGCCACGGGCATGATCGTCGGCGAATCGTTGTTCGGGGTGCTGTTCGCCGGGATCGTGGCCGGCACCGGCCAGAGCAGCCCACTGGCCCTGTTCGGGCTCGGCTTTGCACCGGTCGCCCTCGGTCTGGGTGTGGTCGTGTTCTTCGTCCTGACCGCGCTGCTGTATCGCCAGACCATGCAGGCCGTGAACGACTGAGGCCGGTCAGTGAACAGCATCGCGACCGTCGCGTTGGACGCGGCGGTCGCGATGCGGGCGGTGTGTTTTCGATCGAGTGCGGCGATGGTGCCGTGATGCGCGTTCTGTAACGACAGGTCCGAGCCGGGCTCGAGCGACACCACCGCTGCCCTCAGGTGTCGTCCTTGGCCGTGTCCTGATCGGCCTTGGCCGGATCAGCGATGCCGATCACGCCACAGGCCTGACGCGCGCCGGCGGCACCGATCGGCGGCTGGCTCGGGTCGTTGGCCTTGGCATGGATGATGACCGCGCGGCCGATGATCGATTTCGGTCCAGTCAACGCCCCATTTTCAAGCACGCCGGTGTCATGGGCGTCGCCGTTGGCGTCGGCGACCAGGTTGCCGAGATCCCCGGTGATGCGATCGATATCCTTCGGCGGGTTGAGCGAACTGCCCTGCAGGTTGTAGTGCGTGCCAGCCGACTTGCCGTCCGCGCCCGAGCAGTCCCCATAGATGTGGATATGATAGCCGTGCTTGCCCGGTTTCAGGCCGTGGGCGACGGTGGTATAGGCCAGCCCGTCGTCGGTGGGCATAAAGCGTATCGTGGCGTGCACGTCGGCGTTGCCCTCGGTGCCGGAGAGCACGGCGATGCCGGCCTGGGCCTGGTCTTCTTGACTCGCGCCATCGGCGGCCTGAGCCGCGCCGACCGACGAAAGCCCGGCCACGAGTCCGGCTGTGAAGAGACATTGACGAAGCGACATGATGCGTCCTTGATAATCGGGATTCTCCGATCCCCAGATTAAGCACGCTCAGGCGGTCGGACGCCAGCGTTGCGAGGCGCCATGCGCCGCCGGATGTTGTGCTGCGGGGGCGCATACGACAGGCTCGACCGGCGATTTGGATGCATCCGAATCGTCTTGTATGTAGTACTAAAGTATAATTCGCAAGAATATCGCATCGTCGCTTCGGGGTCAGAGGCGACGAGCTCACCCCCAAGCGCGCGGCACAACCAAGGATCGGGCAATGGCGGAGCAAACACGTATCGTGGTCGTCGGCGGTGGCGCCGGCGGGCTGGAACTGGTCACCAAGCTGGGCCGCAAGCTCGGCGGTAAGGGCAAGACCGATGTGGTGCTGGTCGATGCCAAGCCGACGCACATCTGGAAACCGTTGTTGCACGAGGTGGCCACCGGCGCGCTCGACCAGAGCCTGGACGAGGTCTCCTATCCGGCACATGCCCGTACCCATGGCTATCGTTATCAGCTGGGCGCGCTCACCGGGCTTGACCGCGAGGCCCGCAAGATCCGGCTCGCCCCGATCCACGACGAACAGGGCACGCAGATCCTGGCCGAGCGCGAGTTGTCCTACGATTATCTCGTCCTGGCGCTGGGCAGTGTCTCCAACGATTTCGGGACGCCGGGCGTCGCCGAACACTGCTATTTCCTGGACAGCACCACACAGGCCGAGACGTTCCGCCGTGCGCTGCTCAACACCTTTTTACGGCATTCCGACGGCGGGCCCGGCCATGCCGGCAAGCTGTCGATCGCGATCGTCGGCGGCGGCGCCACAGGCGTCGAACTGTCAGCCGAGCTGCTTTCGGCGACCGAGATGCTTTCGAGCTATGGCTATTCGAAGATCGATAGGCAACAGCTCGATGTGCATCTCATCGAGGCGGCACCCCGTGTTCTGCCGGCGTTGCCCGAACGCATCGGCACCTCGGTCGCGCGCGAGCTGGAAAATCTGGGCGTGACGATCCATCGGGAGACCATGATCACCTCGGCCGACGAGAACGGGTTTCTCACCAAGGCCGGCGAGCGGATCGATGCCGATCTGACCGTCTGGGCGGCCGGTGTGCGCGGCGCCGATATCCTGTCCGAGCTGGGGCTGACGACGCGGCCCAACAATCAGATCCGGGTGAACGAGACGCTGGTCAGCGTGGATGACGAGCGCATCTTCGCGATCGGCGACTGTGCCGCGTGCCCGATGGGCGAGGACAAGTGGGTGCCGCCGCGGGCCCAGTCCGCGCATCAGATGGCCTCGACCGTCTACAAGAATCTGCGTGCCTCGATGGATGGGCGGGCGCTCAAGCCGTTCAAGTATCGCGACTTCGGCTCGTTGATCTCGTTGGCGCATTTCGATGCGGTCGGTAACCTCATGCGAGGCGCGGCGGGCCGCAGTCTGCTGGTCGAGGGCAAGCTGGCCAAGCTGTTCTATGTCTCGCTCTATCGGATGCACCAGCGCGCGATTCACGGTGCTTTCAAGACCGCGCTCAAGGCCGTGGTGGACGGTATCAACAACGTGTTGCGGCCGCGCCTGAAACTGCACTAGGGCGTGTTATTAACCCGGCATAAAAATAGATGATTTTTCGGGTTGATAACGCGCGTGTGCGAAAGCACGCGCGCCACGGCCAAAGGCCGTGAAGCCATTGAAAATAAAAAGACGGACCAGTGCCGGCTTTTATTTTTCGATGGCGTTGAAAACAGCTGACGTCGTCAGCTGTTTTGGTGCCGGATTAATAACACTGCGCGCGCAACCCGACGGGACGGCGGTCATTTTCCGCCATCCGGCGTTGTCGTTCGCGACGCCAGAATGACGGCCGTACGCGCGCGATGCCTTGTCTTGCCGCCGCCGGACTGAGTCGCGTGGGGCCAAGGCTCTCCGTACGGCGTTGTCTGCCCCGGCCGGGCTAGACGTCGCCGATCAGGCGGGCCGCGGCCCCGCGGCCGGATAGCCAGGCCCCTTCGACCCGACCGCCGGCCAGCCAGTCGCCGGCGATCGCCAGCCGGCACCGCGGATCCACCCAGAAACGTTGATCTTCGTCCGGCGCGCCGCTGCCGGGCCGGGCAAAGCGCCAACGCCGGGCGCGAACGACTTCCATATCGGTGACCGACAGGGCGGTGGCGGCGGCGAACTCCGCCAGCATCGCCGCCGCGAGGTCCTCGGCCATGCGATCCTCGTGATCGGTGCTGAAGGCCGTGCTGGCATGCAGCGTCCAGAGATGCCGATCGCGCGTCACGCCGGCCTTGGTGGTGTTGTCAGCTGCCCACGACAGTTTGCCGCTCTTGAAGAAGATGGCATCGACGCCGTCGATCGGCGGCGCGGCGACGACCAGCGAATGACAGGCCGCCATGGCCCGCGGCGCGGCGTCGAGCACGTCGATGCCCTTCGCATCGCCGGCCAGCAACGCCCGTGTCTGGCTCGCGGGCGGCGTCAACAGGACATGCGAGGCACTGATCGGCGCCCCGCTGTCGAAACGAGCAGTCCACTGGCCGTCCGAGCCGCGTCGCAGGGCGTTGGCGCGGCGTTCGCAGGCGACATGCAATCCCGATTGCGCCAGTCGGTCGCGCACCCAGTGGTTCATGCCCCGCGGCCCGATCAGGCGTTCCCGATCATCCGGTGAGGGCGAGAACAGCCAGGTGCCGCCCAGGGGCTCGGCGGTGTTGATCCGGGGCTGCCAGTGTACGAGGCGGCCGGCCTCGAGATCGCGGTCGACGCTGATCCGAAAGGTCTGCGATCGTGCGGTGAAGTATTGCGCCCCGTAATCGAACCAGTCTGCCGCCGTGTCCGGCGTCACGCGGCGCGTGGCACAACGGCCGCCGGGGCGGCCGGCCTTGTCGACCATCTGGATCCGGCAGCCGGCGGCCGTCAGATATTCGGCGGCCGCCATGCCGGCCACGCCGGCGCCAATGATCAGGATGTCGTTCATATCCGGATGTCCTGTACCGCTGTCCGATTGCATGCAACGCGGTATGATGAAACAAATATGTCGAGTCGATCAGGGAAGGCTTGTGCCCAGATTCGTTAGTCGTCGCCTCGGCGTCGTATTTCTTGTCCTGTTGGCCTGCGCGGGTTGTGCCACCCAGGGCGGCGCGCGCGATGCCGCCGGCGCCAATGATCTCACGGCGACACCGGGCAAGACGAGCGCCACGGCCGCTGACAGCCGCGAGTCCGATGATGATCGCGCCGCCGTTGCGCCGTATCCGATCGATAATCCGCTGCTCGCGACCGTCCTCGGCACGCCTGCCAAGCTCAAGGCCCCGCTGCCCGACGACGCCCCGATCACGCTGCGCACGCTCGACCCGCTGGTTCAGCGCGACACGCCGGATACGTTGCGCTATGCGCGACCGTTGCAGTACATGTTCACGCCGCAGGACGGGCCGGCGCCACTGGCGTTCGTGATCGCCGGTACCGGCGCATCGGCCCTGTCGAGTAAATGTGTGCTGCTGTCCCGTGCGCTGTATGCGGACGGCTATAGCGTGGCCTGTCTGCCGTCGCCGACCAGTGTCACCTTCATGCTGGGGGCCGCCGAATATCCGGTGCCGGGCCGGATGAAGACAGACGTGGACGATCTGTATCGGATGATGGGGGCTGTGCGTGACGATCTGTCGGATCAGATCGACATCACCGGCTATGCCTTGACCGGCTGGAGCCTCGGCGCCACCGAGGCGGCCTTCGTCGCACACAAGGATGCCAGCGCCGGACAGTTCGATTTCCAGCATGTGCTGTTGCTCAACCCGGCGGTCAGTGTGTGGGATTCCGTCGCGCGCATGGATGCATTGCTGGATCGGACGCTGCCCGGCGGCATCGATCAGGTGCCGTCGTTCCTGGCCAAGGGCCTGGGTGGTCTCAAGGATGTCTACGCCAAGAACAAGGCCCTGCGCTTCAACGAGGATTTCCTCTATCAGGCCTATCAGTCCGGTGCGGCCGATCAGAACGATATCGGGGCCCTCGTCGGTCTGGCCTTCAGGCTGTCGCTGGCCAACATGGCTTATGCCGCGGACGTGATCACACGTTCGGACGTGATCGTGCCGAAGAACGTCACGCCCGGCCCATACAGTGATATGCGGCCTTATTTCCGGCGCGCGTTCGATATGTCGTTCAACGACTACATTAACGAGCTGTTGGTGCCGTACTGGAACAGCGATGGACGCCACGTGCCCAAGTCGACGCTGATCCGCGAGGCCGATCTGCACCAGATCGCCGGTTTTCTGGCCAATAGCGACAACATCGCCGTCTTCACCAACGCCGACGATCCGATCCTGTCGGACGACGAGGTGGCCTTTCTTTCTCGAACGTTCGGAGCGCGTGCCCGCATCCGGCCGCACGGCGGTCACATGGGCAACCTGAGCTACGACAAGACGATTCGAGCGCTGCAGGATTTCTTCTCGCCATGAAAGCGTCGTATTCCCTGAGTCTTCGGCGTCTGCGCAGTCTGTATGCGCTGGCAGGCGTTCTGTTCCTGAGCGCCTGTGCCTCGACGCCGCCGCCGACCAGCGTGGACCCGCGCACGCCCGACGATGTGCCGGTCGCCCAGACCACGGCCAACCCGTTGGCGATCGACGACCCGCTCGGCCCGTTCAACCGGCGTGTCTATCGCTTCAACGCGCTCACCGATCACTATCTGCTGCTGCCGGCGGTGCATGTCTACGACACGGTGGCGCCATCGCCCGTGCGGGACGGCATCGGCAATTTCTTCTCGAATCTCGACGAGATCAATACGTTCGCCAACAGCGTGCTGCAGCTCAAGCCGCGTGCGAGCGCGGTCACCGCGTCCCGGTTCGTGATCAACTCGACGCTCGGCCTCGCAGGGTTTTTCGATCCGGCCACGCATTTCGGGCTGCAGAAGCGAGACGAGGATTTCGGCCAGACGCTCGGCCATTACGGCGTGGGCACCGGACCGTATCTGGTGCTGCCGTTCTTCGGGCCATCCGACATGCGCGATGCCATCGGGCTGGCAGCGGATCAGGGGCTGTTCTACGTGATCGATCCGCTGCAGATCAACGGCAACTTCCCGGCGAGTGCGGCCTACAACGGCTTCTATGCACTCAACAAGCGTGAACAGACCAATTTCCGGTACTACCAGACCGGCTCGCCGTTCGAGTATCTGCTGGTACGCATGGTCTATCTGAACTACCGGGCGCTACAGGTCAATCAGTAACCGGCCCGACGGCGCACCGCACCTGGGGCGAGATGCACCGCGACGGGGCCGGCATCGCGCGGGGCATGATGACCAGGGCGCGTCGTCACGAGATAGGCCGCTGGCTCTTCGGGTTGCTCCTGCCGGCCCCGCCATGCCGTGTTGTGCGTACTGCGTGACACGCCTGGCAGGGGCAGTGGGCTGCCTATCTCGTGACGACACGCCCTCGCGCCGGCGAGGTCGTTCGTTCGGTTCGGCTCAGAGCCAGTTCTTGTGCTTGAAATACAGATACGGGGCGATGCCGGCGGCGATCATCAGACAGATCGCCATCGGATAACCGTACTTCCACGACAGCTCCGGCATGTACTGGAAATTCATCCCGTAGATACTGGCGACCAGCGTCGGCGGCAGAAACACCACGGCCGCGATCGAGAAGATCTTGATGATCTGGTTCTGTTCGATGTTGATGAACGAGACCGTCGAGTCCATCAGGAAGTTGATCTTGTCGAACAGAAAAGCGATGTGGCTCATCAGCGTGTCCACGTCGCGCAGGATCTCGCGGGCGGTCTCGCGGCTGGGCGAGCGCGCCGGCAGGTGGCGCAGCACGAACGAGATGGAGCGCTGGGTGTCCATCAGACACAGCCGGATCTTGCCGGCCGAATCCTCGAGCTTGGCCAGATTGTCGATGGCCGCCTCGTAATCGGCCTCCTCGTCCTCCAGCACGGTGTGGCTGACCTGCTCGAGCTTGAGATGCAGATCCTCGACCGTGTCGGCCAGATTCTCGACCTTCTGGTCGAACATGGTCACCAGAAGCGATTCCGGCGTATCGGCCTCGACCTGACCAGCCCGCGCGCGCATGCGCAGGAGACGGAAATCCGCCAGATCCTCGTCGCGCAGCGTGATCAATCGCGCGGGCTGAAGGATGAAGGCCACCGTCTCCGTTTCGTGTCGGCCCTCGCTTTGCGCAAGAAACAGCGAATGCACGTGGATGCCGTCGATGTCGACGAAATAGCGCGCCGAGGACTCGATCTCCTCGACGTCCTCGTCCTCCGGCAGCTCGTCCGTCAGGAACCGGTTCAGGGCGGCGCGTTCGTCCTCATCGGCCTCCAGGGCATCGATCCAGTGCGCGCGGCCCAGGCGCGCCTCGCGCGGCTCCTCGGCCGTGCGATCCTCGACGATGCGGCCCTGGTCGATGGCGAAGGTGCGGAGCATGGCGATCTCGGATTGCGGGTCGGCTGCATCATGATAGGGGAGCGCCGGATCAGTGTCCTGCCCCGGTACGCAGGCGCGGGGCGAGCGCGCGGGCGATTTCGCCCAGCCAGCGCGCCGGTTCGGCCAACGCCGCATCCTGACTGCCGGCCGTCTCGACAAGCGTGCTCAGGCTGGCGAAATGCTGTGCCAGTTCGTCGCGCGCATCGTCGCTGATCGCGCCCGCGACCAGATGGGTCGGCGTCCGGCCGGCCGTTTTGGCCACGGCCATGGGCAACTTGCCCGACAGCGTCTGTCGATCGGAGCGGCCTTCGCCCGTGATCACCGCATCGGCGTCCTTGATATGCGCAGCCAGGCCGGTCAGGCCGATCACGGCGTCGGCGCCGGATTCCAGGCGTGCGTCCAGCAGTGCCAGGGCAAAACCCAGCCCGCCGGCCGCGCCGCTGCCGGGCCACTCGGCCCGTGCCGGCTGGCGCGACTGCTCGGCCAGCTGTTCGAAGGCCGCTTCCACGTCGGCGATATCGGTATCGGTCAGCCCTTTCTGCGGTCCGTAGACACGGCTGGCGCCCTCCGGCCCGAGCAACGGGTTGTCGACATCACAGAACGCGCGCAGACGGGTTTCGGCCAGCCGGGCGTCCAGCCCCGACAGGTCCAGGCGCGCCAGCCGCAGCAAGCCGGCCATGGTCGGCGCGATCGGTGCATCGTCGGCGTCGCGCGCACGTGCGCCGAGGGCCAGCAGCATCCCGAGGCCGGCATCGTTGGTGGCGCTGCCGCCGAGCCCGACGGCGATATCGCGTGCGCCGGAATCCAGCGCGTCGGCAATGAGGGTGCCAAGGCCGTAGCTCGATCGATCGGACAGGGCCGGGGCATCGCGCGTGGCCTCGATCAGCGGCAGGCCAAGTACTTCGGCGGATTCGATCACGGCGGTCCCGTCGGTCATGGCATACCAGCGCGCCGTCAGCGACTGGCGATGCACGCCGATCACGCGTATCTCCTGCGAGTGCCCGGCACAGCGGGCGGCGATGGCATCGAGCAGGCCCTCGCCGCCGTCGGCCATGGGGGCGAGCGTGACGCGCGGCGGCTCGGGCAACTGTGCCAGTCCGACGGCGATGGCATCGGCGACCTGTCGCGCCGACAGGCTGCCTTTGAAACTGTCGGGGGCGATGACGACATGAAGATCGGACATGAGCAAGCGCCTGCATCGATGGACCTGTCTTCATGGTACGCAAAGGACGGGCCGGATCGTGCGTGTCGTGTCGCGCTCCCGGCGGGACGCCCTACGGCCGTGAAGCCATTGAAGATGAAAAGACGGACAAGCGCCGGCGTTTATTTTTCGTGCCGGATTAATAACACGTCCCGCGTGCGCCGCGCCGGCGCTCATTTTTTGCAAGACAAGGCATCGGGCGCGTACGGCCGTCATTCTGGCGTCGCGAACGACAACGCCGGATGGCAGAAAAATGACCGCCGTCCCGTCGGGTTGCGCGCAAAAACCGGCCATGCGGCGTTGCACGGCTTGACCTTGGCATGAATGACCAGGGTCGGCGCCCTGTGCCTTGCCTGGCCGGTTTTCGGGCGGCAACGCGGTCAGGTCAGGTGCGACGTGTTAACAGGCCCTAGAATGGTCGCCCTGCGGCCTACGACAAGCGTTTCGAATGTATTACTTCGCCTATGGCTCGAATATGTGTACCGCGCGGCTGGCGCGACGTGTGCCCAGCGTGCGGCCGCTGGGCGCCGCCTCGCTCGCCGGGCATCGTCTGGCCTGGCATCTGATCGGCAGTGATGCATCGGGCAAGTGCAACGTCGTGGCCACCGGCGAGCCGGGCGATGTCGTGCACGGTGTGGTCTTCGAGCTCGAGGCGGATCGTCTCGAAGCCCTGCACGCAGCAGAGGGTCCGGCCTACGATTTCCTCGAGCTGCCGGTCGTCCATGCCGGTAAGACATTGACTGCGGCGATCTATCGCGGTCGCGCCGACTGGCTCGACGATGCACGTGTCCCTTATGCCTGGTATCGCGATTTCGTCCTGGCGGGGGCCCGCGAACACGCGCTCCCCCAGGACTGGATCGCCGGGCTGGATCGGGTGAGCACGGTCACCGATCCCGACGCCGAGCGTACGGCGCGCAACCGCGAGATCCTGGCCGAGATTCCGATCAACCGGCTGGACTGAGCGGGCGCGAGGTCCCTGATGACGCGGCCTTGAGTCACCAGACGAGTCGTTGCTCGGCTGGACGGACCGCGCCGTGTCCGACGCATGCCGGGCAAGGGGACGACTTCATGACGACCTGCCCTACGGCCGGTTGAGGTTTCGTTCGAGCGCCTTTTCGTCGAGAGGCCGTAGTGTGTCCGGCAAGACGCGAGTCGCCGTATCGTGGCGTGCCACGATCAAGGCTGGCAACGCCGCCGGGCGCCCATCGTCGATTTTTCATGGGCGGCCCACCCCGAAGGGACAAGCGCCCCAGAATCAAGAACACGACGGCAATCCAGCGTTGTCGCTCGCGGGTGCAGCATGGCGGCACGGCGCGCACGACGCCTCGTCTTGCCGCCCATCGTCAATTTCAGGGCGCGCTTGGCGCGGATTCGCACGAAACCTCAACACGCCCTAGGCGGCTCTGAGGTGGGCCTCGACTTCCACGAGCAGTTCGTCACGACAGACGGTGGCCGCCAGCGCGCCGAGCGGCACGTCCGGCAGATGTGCGGCTGCCCGGGCGAGCAGTGCGGGGGCGTCTGCCGGGCGACGGACATAGAGTTTCAGACAGGCCAGATCGGCGAGTCGGTGGTGCCCGATGTGCGGTGTCGCCGCGGCGATCACCGCGGCGACGTTCGCCAGAGCCTCGTCGAGCTGAGCCGGTGCATCGCCGACATGACGGCTCTCGTGGCCGACGATGGCGGCGGTGCCGGAAACGAGCAGGTATCGGGCGTGGCCGACGGTCATCACGCCGGCCCGGGCGAAGGCCGGCGGCCGGGCCGCATACTGCAACGGGTAGGCATACGCGCTGACCTGACGTGGATTCTCGACCGGTATGATCGGCTGCCGGCCGAGCAGGGCGTGCATCCACAGCCCGTGTGCATCGCTGCCGACGAGCGTGGCCGGTGGCAACGCAGACCAGTCCAGTTCGGGATCGCTATCGGCTTCGGCCAGCGCCTCGGCCCGGCCGCGACAGAATTGACGATACCGCTGGGCCTCGCCGACGCCGCCGACCACGTCGGAGAGCACGTGCCAGACCCGCTGAGGGTGCGGCAAGCCGGTCGCCTGCTGGACTGCAAACAGATCGTGATAGGCCCGACGCGCGATCTCGACGAGTTGTTCGTCCGTGTCGGGCGCATCCAGTCGACGACTCGCCCAGCCGATTCGATCGTTGGCACGCACATGCCAGCCCGCGATCTGTCGGGCGGTCGTGTGGCCATCGGTGAGCCAGCGCTCGCCCGCCAGGGCCCCGCCCAGGCGGGGCAGCGGTAGATCGGTGCCGTTGAAGGCCACATGGGCCAGCTCGGGACGGTCGACCACGACGTCGTCGAGCGGGGCCCAGTCGATGCCACGGTCCGGCTTGACGACGGTCATGGACTACCCTGTGTTGTGTGGAGCCATGCCACGATACCGCGCGGAGGCTTCGGCGCCGAGGGGGGGCGTGTCAGTCGGTGCCCGTGGCGAGCCGGTCGACGACGACGCGTGCGGTGTGTGACGGCGTCAGACGCTCGCCTTCCAGGCTGATGCAGGCCTGGCCCAGCGGCGCGTAATGGCTCGGTGCCGTAGCCTGAAACAGGCCGACGACCGGTACGCCGGCTGCCGCCGCCAGGTGCATCGGCCCCGAGTCCGCGGCCACGAACTGATCACAGCGCGCCATGAAGGCGGCCAGCTGAGTGAGTGATGCGATCGCGACATGCGGCCGGGCCGGATCGATCGGATCCGCGTCCGGTCCCGGCAGGATCTCGACGAGCACGGCATTCGGCCCGGCTTGGCTGACGGCGGCCAGAAACGCTTCCCACCAGGGCCGGGCGAGCTGCTTGTCGCCGGTGGCGCGCGAGAAGAAACCGATCACCGGCGTGCGGGGGGCCATGACGCCGAGTGTGTCGTGCCAGAGCGTCTCCGCGGCCTGGCGATCGCAGGCCTCGGGGAACACGGCGAGGGTGTCGAAACGCTCGATCGGCGGGTCGGAGATGCCCCCGGTCAGCAACTCGACCGCCTGTAGTGCCTGATGACGGCTGATCGACCGGCCGGCGGCATGGGTCAACGGCAGCCACTGATCGGCGTTGGCGAAACCCAGCCGCTGGCGTGCGCCGGACAGTGCCATGCCGATCCGGTTGCTGGCCGAATTACCGGTCGGATCGATGGCCAGATCGTAGCGCTCGCGCCGGATGGCTCGCAGCAAGCCGAACAGGCCGAACACACGGTTCTTCTGCACCCAGACCCGCCCGACGCCCGGCAGGCTCTGCAGCAGATCGACCTGGGCCGGGCTCTGGATGACGATATCGATCCGGGCCTCGGGCAGGCTGGCTGCCAGGCTGCGCAGCATCGGGGTCAGAAACAGAACATTGCCGAGACGCTTGTTCAGACGCACGACGAGAATACGCCGCGTATCGGCGGCCAACGGCCGTCGCCGGGCGCCCGGCGTGCCGAGCAGTCGGGCGAGGAGCTGATTCAAGCGTCGACGATTATTGCGACGCCACTGTCGGGCCCAATTCCCCCACGTGGCGGTCTGTGCAGCACCCTTGGACACAGCGGACTCGTGTATCGGAAATACCCGGACAGGCTGCACCCCTGGGCTTGGCCGGGGCGTCAGCTTCGCGTTAAAAAAACGTGAATCTTGGCCCCGGCGGCGCCTCGCCAGACCGGGCGTACGGCTGTCAGGCCAGGCGCATCTCGATCTGTGTGCCTTCCTCCGGCCGGCTGGCCAGTCGAATCCGCCAGCCGTAGCGGTCCGCGACCCGCTTGACCAGATACAGGCCGAGGCCCAGCCCCGCGCCGGGGCCGCAGCGGAAGCCACGATCGAAGACACGCTGCATCTGCTCGCTGTTCATGCCGTGACCGTTGTCGGCCACCGTCAGACGCTGATCGGCCAGGGTGACGCGGATCTCGTCGCCGCCGTGGCGCAGTGCGTTGCGTAACAGATTGCCGAAGGCGATGACCAGCGCGATGCGTGGCGCATCCACCTCCACCGGGTCCAGAACGCCGAGCTCGACCTGTTTGCCGGCCATGATCGGTCGATAGGCGTCCACGACTTCGCGCACGACCTCGTCGGCGCGACAGATCGGGGCTGCACCATCGGCTTCGTGCTGTTCGTCACGGGCCAGAAACAGCAGGGCCTCGATCAGTTCGGCCATCTGGCCGGCAGCCCGGTCGATCCGCGTGATCGGGCCACTGCCCGACAGGCGCGTATCCTGTTGCAGGACTTCGACGGCGCCCTGGATCACAGCCAGCGGTGTGCGCAGCTCGTGGCTGGCATCGGCGGTGAAACTGCGCTCGCGCTCGACGAACTCATCGAGCCGGCCCATGAAGCGGTCGAAGGCCCGTGCGATCACCCCGACTTCGTAATGCTCGAACTGTTCGGCCAGCTGCGTGGTGCGCTCGTCGGGATGCAGACGCCCGACGTGATCGGCCAGCGCATTGATCGGCTTGAGGCTGATGCGGGCGATCGCCGAGCCGAGCGGAATCGCCAGTGCCAGCACGAGCAGCGCGGCGGTGATGGCCACGGCCTTGAACAGCGTCTCGCGATCCTCGATGGCGGTGATGTCGTAGGCCAGATAAGCCTGTTTATTGCCTATCGCGTGGGTGCCCACGCGATAGGTCCGGTCGCCCACATCGAGTGTCACGCCGCTGACATCCGGCCCCAGGCCGCGCAGCGCCTCGGGCAGCTGATCGTGCTGGTTCGGGCCGACCACGTAACCGATCAGGTTCGCCGAGTGCGGAATTGCGCCGTCGCCTTCGGTGGGATAGTCCTCGATCAGTTCCGACATCTCGTGACTGACGATGCCGTTGAGCAGCTCGGTCTTGAGATGATCGTTGATGGTGAACAACGCGGCGAGCACGGCGCTCACCACGATCGCCACGAACAGCGCCAGGGCGGTCGCCACTCGATACTGGAGACTGTCGCGCGGGCCGGTGAGCACGCGGCGCAGGAAATCGCGCGGCATCACGGCCGGCCGTCGCGGCGTCGGGGGGCGCAGGCCGGCTCAGCCGGCATCCGGATCGATCAGGCGATAGCCCATGGTCGGTACGGTCTGCAGCATGGCCGTGGCGAACGGCTTGTCGATGGCCGCGCGCAGGGCATGAATGTGTGTGCGCAGCGCTTCGGAATCCGGCGGATGATCGCCCCAGATCGCGGTTTCCAGCTCGGCGCGGCGTACCAGGCGCGGCGAGGCCCGCAGCAGGACTTCGAGCAGACGCAGCGCGGTCGGCGTGAGTGTGAGCTTCACGTTCTGGCGCTCGGCCTGCCAGGTGTCGAGATCCAGCGACAGATCCCCGGCCTTGAGCTGGTGCACGCTGCGCCGCGGCCCGCGATTGCCGAGTGCGGACAGCCGGGCTTCGAGCTCCAGCAGCGAGAACGGCTTGATCAGATAATCGTCGGCGCCGGAGGCGAAACCGGCGAGTTTGTCGTCGATCGTGTCGCGCGCGGTCAGCATGAGGATCGGGGTCTGGGAGTCCGCCTCGGCACGCAGGCGCTCACACAGCGCCAGTCCGTCGATGCCCGGCAGCATCAGATCGAGCACGATGGCATCGAAATTGTGGACGACCGCCAGATGCAGACCGGTCACGCCGTCGGTGGCGTTGTCAAGGACATGGCCGCGTGCCGAGAGGTACTCGATGATATTGGCAGCCAGATCTTCATTGTCTTCAATGACCAGAATGCGCATGTCGCAACTATCCGCCGACGCGTGGGCGCTCAGTCTAAACGAGTTCTTAACGGCGAAGTAATGGCCGGGCCGATGCGCGGCATGATCACTTGCCGGCACGGCCGGGCATGGGGCCTGAGCGGGGCAGCCCGACAGTATCCGATGAACATCGTAGACTGCGATGGAACCTCTGGGCGCAGGAGCCTGCCATGTCGACCAAGCGCGCGGTCCGCGCGGTGGTGTTCACCGATCTCGATGCAACGCTGCTCGATCACGACAGCTACGACTGGTCCGCGGCGCAAGACGCGCTCGAGGCCCTGAAGAGCCGCGGCGTGCCGGTCTGTCTGTGTACGAGCAAGACCGTGGCCGAAGTGCGTGCTCTGCGTCGGGCCTTGGGCAACCGGGCCCCGTTTGCTACCGAGAACGGCAGCATCGTCGCGGTACCGGACGGCTATTTCGAGGGCGAATTCGCGAACGACAGCGAGGCGGAGGAAACCCTGACCTGCACGACCCTGGGCGCGCCGTATGATCGATTGCGCCGGCTGGTCGTGGATCTGCGGGCGCGCCACGGCTTCGACTACACCGGTTTCGGCGATATGAGCGTGGCCGATGTCATGGCTGCGACCGGGCTGGATCGGGAGGCCGCAGCGGCGGCCCGGCAGCGCGATGCGTCCGAGCCGTTGCTCTGGCAGGACAGCGCCGCCGCCGAGACCGCTTTCGCCCAGGCCGTGGCCGAAGCCGGGGCGACCACGCGACGCGGCGGACGTTTCGTCCACGTGCTGGGCCTCGCCGACAAGGGGGATGCGCTCGACTGGCTGCGGACGCGTTTCGAGGCGGTCCACGGCCCGATTCTTGCTGTGGCCCTGGGAGACTCGGCCAACGATGCCGACATGCTGGCTGCCGCGGATATCGGCTGGTGGGTGGCGCGTCCCGATGGCGACTACGAAGCGCCGGCCGGCGGTCACATCCGGCATGCCGAAGGTATCGGTCCAGTCGGCTGGTCGGCCGCGATTCATGCCATGATCGAGGCCGGAGAAATCTGACAACACGCGGCATGCCCGAGCGGGCGGCGTGCGCGGGGGAGACGACATGGCCGATTTTCATCAGAACGGCACCATCACGACGCTGCATCGTCTGGCGGACCGACCCATCGAAGCGCTCGAGGCCGAGCTTGCCCGTTATTCGCGGCGCCGTCCGATGTCGCTGATCCTGCCCTGTCTCTATTCCGAGCTGGAAGGCGAGGCCCTGCCCCGGATCGTGGCGGCCCTGTCGCAGGTCGACTATCTCTCCGAGATCATCATCGGGCTGGATGCGGCGAACGAGAAACAGTACGCCCACGCCCACGAGTTCTTCGCGCCGCTGGCGCCGCGCCATCGCCTGATCTGGAACGACGGGCCGCGGATACAGGCGTTGTTCGATCGGCTCGAGGCCGAGGGCCTGGCACCGGCCCGCCCGGGCAAGGGCGCCAATGTCTGGAACTGCATGGGCTATTTCCTGGCCAGCGGGCGCGGTCGCGTACTGGCCATGCACGACTGCGACATCCTGACCTACAGCCGGGACATGCTCGCGCGGCTGTACTACCCCATGGTGCATCCGAACTTCGCGTTCCGGTTCTCCAAGGGGTTTTATGCGCGGGTTGCCGACGGCTCCATCAACGGCCGCGTCGTGCGTCTTTTCATGACACCGATCATCCGGGCGCTGGACACGGTGGTCGGGCCGATCGATTACCTCGATTTCATGGACAGTTTCCGTTACCCGCTGTCCGGCGAATGCGCCATGACCGACTCGGTGGCCGAGTCGATCCGCATCCCGAGCGACTGGGGGCTGGAAGTCGGGATCCTGGCCGAGGTGCACCGCAACTACGGGGGCAACGCGATCTGCCAGGTCGACATCGCCGATCACTATGATCACAAGCACCAGGATGTCGCCGACCATGAGGCCAACACCGGGTTGGCCAAGATGAGCGCGGACATCGCCAAGGCGCTGTATCGCAAGCTTGCGACCTACGGCGTGACGATGACGCCCGAGACCATTCGCACCATCAAGGCGGTGTATCTGCGCAATGCGCTGGATGCCGTCGAGCGATTCTATTTCGATGCCCAGATCAACGGCCTGACGCTCGACCGGCACAAGGAGGAGAAGACCGTCGAAGTGTTCGTCGAGTCGGTCATCAAGGCCGGCGAGGAATATATCGCCAATCCGATGGAAGTCCCGTTTATGCCGACCTGGAATCGGGTGCGCTCGGCCTGTCCGGATCTGCTCGACGACTTCTACGATGCCGTCGAGGCCGATGCCCGTGACGTGGGCAGCGGTCAGGGCATGGCATGATGGGGGTTCGGCATCATTTTCAAGGACATGTCATGACTCGACGTTCCATGTGGCTGTGTGCGGTACTGCTCGCTGCCACGGCCGTGACCGCGCAGGCCGCCGACGGCGACACGGTCTACCCGAGCCAGCTGCTCGACAGCAAGCCGGCGCTTGCCAAGCAGTACGCAGCGCTCGTCAAACCGGTACAGCCCGCGCACGGCTGGGTCGCGGCCGGCCAGGGCACCGAGACGCCGGTCTCGCATGTCACGATCGCCGGCACGGATTACGCCGTACTGGCCTCCTGCAAGCCCCACGACTGCGCCAGCGAAAACGTGGTGGCGCTCATGCAGCCCGGGGCATCGAAGGCCGCCGGGGCCTTGGTGGTCAATCACGGCGACGACGGCAGCGGGCCCGGCCAGTCCGAGATCACCTGGCTCGGCGCGCCCAGCGCCGATCAGCGGCGTTTCATCGGGGCCTATCTGTTCCGTTGATCAACGCGATCAGTCACTGATCCAGGCGACCTCGTAGGGCGCCAGCGAGATCGAGCGCTGCGCGCCGCTGATTTCGGTGGCCGCAGCCACGTTCTTGCGCACGCGAGCCTCCGGCAGGACGTGGCCCGGCACCTTGACCGGGCGGTCGGTCAGATTGTGCAGGGCCAGCAGGGTCTGGCCGTCGCAGTGGCGCTGGACTGCGAACAGCGACGGCCCGAGATCCACGATCGACTGCGGTGCGTCGGGATGGAAGGCCGGCTGGCGCGCGCGGACCACGAGCAGTCGCTTGAGTCGGCGCAGCACCTCGGCCGCTGCCGATTCCTGCGACAGCTGATAGTTGAGTTCACCGGCATCATAGCGTCGACGGTTGATCGAGCGGCTGGCCCCGGTCGCCTCGACGCCGTCGTGGTCGTTGTGCGTGGCCACCAGGCTGTGGAAATAGAGCGCCGGGATCCCGGCCAGGGCCATCGCGATGGCCTGACTGAGCACGAACCGGTCGATGTGCGTGCCGCTATCGCGTTCGTCCGGGGCGGCCAGCAGATCGTAATAGGTGATGTTGAGCTCGTACGGCCGCGTCGAGCCATCGCCCATCGCCCGAGTGGAGACGAAACCGCCGCGCTCGCGCGTGGTTGCCACGAGCCCGGCCAGCTCGGCCTCGTCGAGAATCGATTCGACCGAGCGTACGCCGATGCCGTCATGGCTGGCGGTGAAGTTCAGGAAATGACAGCCTGCCGGCAGCGGCGGCAGGCTGGCCGCCCATTCGGTCAGCCGGGAGCCGTCACCGGTCAGCAGCGTGTGGGCCACCAGCGGTGGCAGCACGAACTGATAGGCCACATGGGCCTCGTCGCCATCGGTCAGATACGAGATGTTTTCGGCGTGCGGCACGTTGGTCTCGGTGATCAACTGCACGCCCGGGGCATAGTGACCGAGCAGGGCCCGGAAGAACTTGATCACGTGATGGGTCTGCCACAGATGCATGCAGGAAGTGCCGATCTCCTTCCAGAGAAATCCCACGGCATCCAGACGGATCAGGCGGGCCCCGCGAGCCACGTATTCGAAGATGATGTCGATGAACTCCGCCATCACCTTGGGATTGGCGAAATCCAGGTCGATCTGGTCCTCGGAGAAGGTCGCCCAGAGATATTTCGTGCCCCGCGCCGTGGGCACTTCAGCGAGCAGCGGCGTCGGGCGGGGGCGGACCACCGAACGCAGGTCGGTCTTGGGATCGACTTCGATGAAGTAATCGCGACCGGGATCGGCATCGGCCAGATAGTGAGCGAACCAGATTCCCTTGCGTGAGGCATGGTTGAGGATCAGGTCGAACATCAGCGGCTTGTCGTTTGCCAGGGCCGCGATATCGTCCCAGTCGCCGTAATCGCCGTTCACGGCCCGGTAGTCCATGACCGAGAAACCGCCGTCCGAGCTCGCCGGATAGAAGGGCAGGATATGCACCGCGGTGATCGCTTCGCCCAGATTCTGTGCAATGAAATCACGCAGCGTCGCCAGCGGCGGCTCGCCGGGGCGCTGCACGATGTCCGGATATGTGATCATCACGTTGAGCGACTGATCCACGGCCAGATCGATCTCGCGCGGCAGGCCGTGTCGCTGGGCAGCATCGATGGTCGCATCGATGCATTCCCGGGCCGGTGCGTCCCCGTAGAGCGGCACCAGCCATTCGACCAGCGATTGTCGGACGGCATCGTGGGAAGAAGAACTGGCGATGGCTTCACTCATGCGCTGATCTGGCTCCGCGTTTGAACTGGCGAGTCTTTTGCACCGAACTGGTGCGCAACTTCGGTCGTCGTCTGTCCCGACTGATTGAAACAAGAGTCATACCAGTGTTCGACCATCGTATGATGAACGGGTATGCGAACGCGGCCGGTCCGCCGTGTTGACGGATGCCCTGATTTTCGAACCGATGGCACCAGGCGTTATCATGGCGATTTGACGCGGTGATCGCGCTGTCGGTAACGACAGGCGCGGGCCGCGGTCTGGCTGTCATTCGCGCGTATGGCGCGCGACGGAGTGCGATATGTCCTCGACGCGGCTTGAATTCGACGTCATCGTGGTCGGCGGCGGCCATGCCGGTACGGAGAGTGCCACGGCCGCGGCCCGTGCCGGTGCCCGCACGCTGCTGCTCACCGACAATATCGAGACCATCGGCCAGATGTCCTGCAATCCGGCGATCGGAGGTATCGGCAAGGGACATCTGGTGCGCGAGATCGATGCGCTGGGCGGCATCATGGCACGGGCCGCCGATCGGGGCGGTATCCAGTTTCGCCGCCTCAATGCCCGCAAGGGCCCGGCTGTGCGGGCCACGCGTGCCCAGGCCGACCGCGCGCTCTACAAGGCCGCGGTGCGCGACATGGTCGAGGCCCAGCCGAATCTGTCGCTGTTCCAGCAGTCGGTTGCCGATCTGGTCGTCGAGAATGGCCGGGTTGCCGGTGTGACCACCGCGATGGGGCTGACCTTCGCTGCCCCGGCGGTGGTGCTGACGGTGGGCACGTTCCTGGGCGGGACGATCCATATCGGCGACAAGCGCTTCGGCGGGGGGCGCGCGGGCGATGCGCCCTCGAATGCGCTGGCCGAGCGCCTTCGGGCGCTGGATCTGCCGGTGGGCCGGCTCAAGACGGGGACACCGCCGCGCATCGATGCCAAATCCATCGATTATTCCCGGCTGGCGGTGCAGCCCGGCGACGATCCGGCGCCGGTGTTCTCGTTCATGGGCACGCGGGCCGAGCATCCGCGGCAGGTGCCCTGCCACATCACCTATACGAACACGCGCACGCACGACATCATCCACGAGCGACTGCACGAATCGGCCATCTATTCCGGGGCAATCGATTCGGCCGGGCCGCGCTACTGCCCGTCGATCGAGGACAAGATCGTGCGTTTTGCCGACAAGGATGCGCATCAGATCTTCATCGAACCCGAGGGGCTGGCGGCGAGCGAGGTCTATCCCAACGGCATCTCGACCAGTCTGTCGTTCGAGACCCAGCTCGCGCTCGTGCGCTCCATCGAGGGCTTTACGAACGCACACATCACGCGGCCGGGCTATGCGATCGAATACGATTATTTCGATCCGAGGGCGCTTTCGGCGAGTCTCGAGACAAAAGCCATCCCGGGGTTGTATTTCGCCGGCCAGATCAACGGCACGACCGGCTACGAGGAGGCCGCCGCGCAGGGGCTTCTGGCTGGCATCAACGCAGCGCGCGGCGCGGCTGGCGAGCCGGCCTGGTCGCCGCGGCGCGACGAAGCCTATCTTGGCGTGCTGGTCGATGATCTGATCACACGCGGGGCGCAGGAGCCGTATCGGATGTTCACCTCCCGGGCCGAGCATCGTCTGCTGCTGCGCGAGGACAACGCCGACGTGCGGCTGACGCCCATCGGGCGCGAACTCGGGCTCGTCGACGATGCCCGCTGGGCAGCGTTCACGGCCAAGCGGGATGCCGTGACGACCGAGCAGTCGCGGTTGTCGAAACACGTACTCAAGCCCGCCGATCTGGGCGCCGATCACGGGGCTGGTCTGCTCGGCACGCCGCTCAAGGAAGCGACGGCGGCCGCTGATCTGCTCAAGCGCCCCAAGATCGGCCATGCCGATCTGGCCGCGCTGGCTGTGGTCGGCCCGGCCAGCGTCGACGGCCTGTCGGCCGAGGCCGCGGATGCGGTCGGCGAGCAGGTCGAGATCCAGGCCAAGTATGCCGGCTATATCGCGCGTCAGGGCGACGAGATCGCCCGGGCACGCGAACACGAAGCCACGATGTTGCCGCGTGATCTCGACTACACGGCAGTGACCGGCCTGTCGAATGAACTCACGGCCAAGCTCGCCGAAGCACGCCCGGAGACCATCGGCCAGGCTGCCCGGCTGCCCGGCATGACGCCGGCGGCCGTGTCGCTGCTGCTGGTGCATCTCAAGAAAACCGGCGTGAAACTTGCTAAGTCGGCGTGAACCGGCTCGGTTCGGGCCGCACTGTCGCCGACGGTGTGACTGACCGCCGCGCCTGATCGTGGCACTTTAGCGCCCCGATCGGGGCAGTGATCGGCCGGCTGCGTCAGGCCGGCGCATCGAGCGACAGATGGGTCGGTCGTGTAACAGGGGGATTTCTTGGCCAGACGACTTTGGAAGACAGCGGCACTGATGTTGTGCAGTGCCGTCATTGTGGCGGGCTGCGGCGGCCAGGAGGACGACGGTTTCGCGAATCGGCTGTCTCCGGCCAGCGGTGCGAACGGCGGCCCGAAGACCATGCGCTATGGCAACGGCTCGGAGCCGGGGTCGTTGGATCCGCACAAGGCCTCCGGGGTGCCGGCCTCCAACGTGCTGCACGATCTCTATGAAGGGCTGGTCATCACGGGCGATCATGCCCAGATCGTGCCCGGTGTGGCCAAATCCTGGGAGATCAGCGACGACAGGCTGACCTATACCTTTCATCTGCGCGATGACGCGAAATGGTCGAATGGCGCGCCGGTGACTGCCCAGGATTTCGTCTACAGCCTGCGTCGCAGCGTGGATCCGAAGGTCGCCTCGCCGTATGCCGATATCCATTCTCCGATCGTGAATGCCGAGCCCATCATCGCGGGCAAGAAGGACCCGGACACGCTGGGGGTGAAGGCACTGGATCCGCATACGCTGCAGATCCGGCTCAAGGAGCCGACGCCGTTCTTCCTCAAGACGCTGGCGCATACGAGCAGTGATCCGGTCTATAAACCGGCCGTCAAGAAATGGGGGGATTCGTTCACCCAGCCTGGTCATGCCGTGACCAACGGCGCCTATGAGATGAAGACGTGGCGCGTCAACGAACGCATCACGCTCAAACGCAATCCGTATTACTGGGATAACGCCCATACCCGGATCGACCAGGTCGAGTATTTCCCGATCGACGATCCGAAATCCGAACTGTCTCGCTATCAGGCCGGCGGTCTGGACTGGACCTACACGATGCCGCCGTCCGAGATCGGCCGCATCAAGAAAACGATTCCGGGGCAATATCATGCGGTGCCGACGCTGGGCATCGCCTATCTGGGGCTCAACGTGCGCCGGGCGCCGTTCAAGAACAGCCCGAAACTGCGCATGGCACTGTCGATGGCGCTCAATCGCCGGGTGATCACCGAAAAGATCCTGCGCGGTGGCGAAGCGCCGGCCTATAGTCTGATACCGCCGGCGATGAACGACTACGACCCGGTCGAGTATCAGTGGAAAAACTGGTCGGATGCCAAGCGCGAGGCCATGGCCCGCAAGCTCTATCACGAGGCCGGCTATTCCGACGCGCACCCGCTCAAGGCCGAGTATCTGTATCCGTCGGGCGGTCAGGGCAAGGTCATCGGCATCGTGGCGGCGGCGATGTGGCGCAAGGTCCTGGGGGCCGACATCACGCCGGTCAACCAGGAATGGAAGGTGTTTCTACAGACCACCCGCGAAGGCTATGAAACCCAGATCTTCTGGGGCGGCTGGATCGGCGATTACGAGGATCCGAATACATTCCTGTCGATCTTCAACTCGAAGGCCGCCCTGGATTATCCGGGCTACGACAGTGCCGTCTACGATGCCGCGCAGGAGGCCTCGAGCCATACGCCGAACGGGCCGAAGCGCACCGCGTTGCTGCACAAGGCCGAAGGCACGCTGCTGCATGACGCGCCGATCATTCCGGTCTGGTTCTGGACCAACCATCATCTGGTCAAGCCGTACGTGAAGGGGTTCACCGGCAACGCGCTGGACAACTATTACACCAAGAATTTCGATATCGTGCCCGCCGGCTCCAGTGATCGACGTGCGGCGTCAGACAACAAGGGAGCCTCGCATGCGCCTTAATCGTGTCGCGGGCCCGAGCCGGAGGCGCAGCTGATGCTCTCGTACACCATCAAGCGCCTGCTCGGGGCGATTCCGACGGTCTTCATCCTGCTGACGCTGACCTTCCTGCTCGTGCATCTGGCGCCCGGCAGCCCGCTGGATTCCGACCGGCCGATGCCGGCGCAGATCCGGGCGAACCTGGAGGCCAAGTATCATCTCGACGAGCCGCTCTACGAGCAGTACGGCCATTATCTGCTCAATGTGGCGCAGTTCGATTTCGGGGCGTCCTTCCAGTATAAGGACACCTCGGTCAACGATCTGATCGCGACCGGTTTCCCGGTCTCGCTGGCGGTCGGTGGCTTCGCGCTGCTGCTCGCGCTGGTGTTCGGCATCCCGCTGGGCATGCTGGCGGCCGTGCGCCAGAACCGGTTCGCCGACTATGCCGCGATGAGTGGTTCGCTGGTCGGTATCTCGGTTCCCAATTTCGTGCTCGGCCCGCTGATGATCCTGGTCCTTGCCGTCTACAACAATTGGTTGCCGGCCGGCGGGCTCGGTGGATGGCAGAACTATGTCATGCCGGTCATCGCCCTCAGCGTGATGTACATGGCCTATGTCACGCGTCTGATGCGGGCCTCGACCATCGAGGTCCTGCGCTCGCCGTTCATACGTACCGCCCGTGCCAAGGGGCTGTCCGAGGCCCGGGTGTTCTTCGTGCACGTGTTGCCGGCGGCAATCCTGCCGGTGATCTCGTTTCTGGGCCCGGGGGCGGCGGCGATCCTGACCGGCTCGGTCGTCGTCGAGCAGATCTTCGGCATCCCGGGGCTCGGACGGTTCTTCGTCACGGCCGCGCTCAACCGTGACTACACGCTCGTGCTCGGTATCACGCTGTTCTACGGGATCATCATCATCGGCTTCAACCTCGTCGTGGATATCCTCTACGGCTGGCTCGACCCGCGAGTGACCTACTGATGGCTGTCGCAACGAAATCCAAAAGCCGCAAGACGCGCGCAATGGCGGCGGCGGCCGAAGGGGGCAACAGTCTCGGCCGGGATGCCTGGCGACGTCTCAAGGCCAACAAGGCAGCCATGGCTTCGCTGGTGCTGCTGGCCCTGGTCGGCCTGATGGTCCTGGTAGGGCCCTGGCTGTCGCCCTACAACTATTTCTCGCAGGACTACAACGCTATCTGGGACGCGCCGAGTCTGGCGAGCGGGCATTTCTTCGGCACCGATCAGGTCGGCCGGGATCTGTTCGTGCGGACCATGACAGGCGGGCGCATTTCGTTGATGGTCGGCATCGTGACCACCTTCGTGAGCCTGATCATCGGGGTGACCTACGGCGCGCTGGCCGGCTATCTCGGCGGGCGGACCGATTCAATCATGATGCGTGCGGTGGATATTCTGTATTCGCTGCCCTTCATGTTTTTCGTGATCCTGCTGGTGGTCTTCTTCGGCCGGAATCTGTTCCTGTTATTCGCCGCGATCGGGGCGGTGAGCTGGCTGGACATGGCGCGCATCGTTCGCGGTCAGACGCTCACGATCAAGTCGCAGCCCTATATCGAGGCGGCGCGCATGGCCGGTTCCGGTACCGCGAAGATCATCGCCCGGCACATCGTGCCCAATCTGCTCGGCATCGTGGTCGTCTATGTCACGCTCACGATCCCGCAGGTGATTCTGTTCGAATCGTTTCTGAGCTATCTCGGGCTCGGCGTGCAGCCGCCGGCGACCTCCTGGGGGGCGCTCATCAACGACGGCACGAGCGAGATGAGCGTGGCGCCGTGGCTGTTGATCATCCCGTCGATCTTTCTGGCCGTGACCCTGTTCTGCTTCAATTTCATCGGCGACGGGCTTCGCGACGCGCTCGATCCGAAGGACCGCTGACATGCTGCTCGACGTCAATGATCTGAAGATTGCCTTTGCCACGCACACAGGCAGTGTGCCGGCCGTCAATGGCCTGTCCTTTGCCATCGAGCGCGGTGAATCCGTGGGCATCGTCGGCGAGTCCGGCTCCGGCAAGAGCCAGACCGTGCTGGCGCTCATGGGGCTGCTGGCCGACAACGCCCGGGTCTCCGGCTCGGCGAAGCTGGCGGGCGAGCATGATGAAACGCCGTCGATCGAGCTGTTGAATGCGCGCTCGCGTGTGCTGCGGGCCGTGCGCGGCGCCCGGATCGCGATGATCTTCCAGGACCCGATGACCGCCCTGAATCCGCATCTACGGATCTCGACCCAGATGACCGAACTGCTGGCCGCCCATCGCGGGATGAAGCGGCGTCAGGCCATGGATTATGCGGTCGAGATGATGGAGGCGGTACGGATCCCCGAAGCCGCACGCCGGGTGAAGTATTATCCGCACCAGTTCTCCGGCGGCATGCGCCAGCGTGTGATGATCGCCATGGCGTTGTCCTGCGAGCCGGAACTGCTGATCGCCGACGAGCCGACTACGGCACTCGATGTGACCGTGCAGGACGAGATTCTCGATGTGATCGGCGATCTGCGCGAGCGTACGAATACGGCTTTGTTGCTGATCACCCACGATCTCGGCGTTGTTGCCGGCAACTGCAGCCGCGCGATCGTGATGCGCGGCGGCGATCTCGTCGAGCAGGGGGCGATCGAACAGGTCTTCGAATCGCCGCGCGCCGACTATACCCGCAATCTACTGGCCGCGATTCCGCGTCTGGAAGGCTGATCCGTTCAACATCGCGCGGTTGCCCGTCGGCCGTGAGGTGGCGAACAAGGGCTTGGTGCCGGCCGGAATCAAGCCCGTTCGGGGATCGATAGGCTGCGGCGTGTTGCGGGGCGGATTTTCCGTTCGATGCGACGGCCCGTATCGGCGGCGCTGTTATCATTGAATCCGGACGGCGCCTGCCGTCATCAGCCATGTCATCGCAGGGCAAAGCCCATGTCGCGCGGGTCTCGTTACAGCTCCGGATCCTGCCTGCGGGAACGCCGCGAGCCATGTCGATAGACTTCGACGGCATTCTCGATGCGCTGATGTTCTGGGGGCCGGTGTTGCTGGTGGCCGGTAGTGCCCTGGCGGCCACGGTGCACGCATTGCTCAGTCGCGAGACGCCGGCCAGCGCGTTCGGCTGGATCGGCGTGTGCCTGCTGTTTCCGCCGGTCGGCCCGCTGTTGTATTACATGTTCGGCGTCAATCGTGTGCGGATCCGGGCGCGACGTCTGGATCGCGCCTCGCGACACGGCCTGGGCGCGCACCGGCCGGGCCCGTCGGCCGCACTCCGTGACTATCGCGGCTTCATGGATGCGCGCCGGCGTGGTCTGGCCGGTGCCGGCGACCGGTTGTCGGCCTGGCCGGTGGTGCCCGGCAATCGCGTCGATATCCTCAACAACGGCGAGAAAGCCTATCCGCCGATGATCGAGGCGATCGACAATGCGGATTCGTTCGTCTATCTGACCACTTACATCTTCGAGACCAACCGGATCGGCCAGCGCTTCATCGATGCACTGGCGCGGGCCGTCCAGCGCGGTGTCGACGTGCGTGTGCTCATCGACGGGGTGGGCGAATGGTATGCCCTGCCGGGCGAGCGACCGGTCAAGCTGCTCATCGATCATGGGGTGAGCACGGCGCGTTTTCTCCCGCCGCGGTGGTGGCCGCCGGCCCTGCGGCTCAATCTGCGCAATCACCGCAAGATATTGGTCACCGATGGCGGCGTGGCGTTCACCGGTGGCATGAACATCGGCGATCGGCATTTCGTGACCGGTGCCCGCGGCGTTGCCGACATGCACTTCCGTCTGGCCGGGCCGGTCGTGCGTCAGATCGAGGCGGTATTCCTGTCGGACTGGGCGTTCGCGACAGGGGAGCAGAGCCGTGTCTCCGGGCGCGGTCTGCCGGAGCTCGGCAATGCGGCGTGTCGCACGGTCGAAAACGGGCCCACGCGGGATTACGAGACCCTTTCGACCCTGCTGTTGACCGCGGTTTCCAGCGCGCATGAGCGCATCACGATCGTCACGCCGTATTTTCTGCCGGGCCAGGCGCTGGTCGGGGCGCTACAGGCGGCGGCGCTGCGGGGGCTGGCGGTGACCATCGTGATGCCCGAGCGCAACAATCTGCCGTTCGTGGCCTGGGCCGCGCGCCACGGTCTGGGCGAGCTGCTCGGTGCGGGCGCGCGTGTCTATTTTCAGCCGCCGCCGTTCGCCCACAGCAAGCTGTTCATCGTCGACGACGATTACGCGCTGATCGGCTCGCCGAACATCGATCCGCGCAGCCTGCGACTGAATTTCGAACTGGCTGTTGAAATCTATGACGAGCCCACGGTCGGCGCGCTGCTCGCCCACGTGGGCGACGTGGTCGGTCGCAGCACGGAATACACGCAGCAGGCACTGGCGGCCCGGCGTTGGCCGGCCCGGCTTCGGGACTCGTTCTTCTGGCTGTTCTCGCCCTACTTCTGAGGCAGTGAAGCCGCATCGGCCGACGTGCGGCCGGCCAGGCCGCGGGCCAGGTTATCGGGAATGCCGACGCGCATTGCCACGGGCCGATGATCCGAGAGCACGGCATCGACCACACGGGCCTGGCGGACCTCGAGGCTGGCCGAGGTCAGGATATGATCGATGCCGCGGCGCGGCCGCCAGCTCGGGAACGTCGGCAACGCCCGGTCGTAGACGCGCAGCGCGCTGGCCGCCAGTGCACTGTCGGCGATCAGCTCCGCACTGTTGCAGTTCGTATCGCCCATCAGCACGACGTTGGGCTCGTCGGCCACGAGCTCGCAGATCGCCTCGAGCTGCTGGGCTCGGCTGCGCGCGCCGAGCGACAGATGCGTGACTACCACGGTCAGCGGCGCGGCCGGGGTGCCGAATCGGGCGATGAGCGCGCCGCGGCCGGGCACCCGGCCGGGCAGTTTGTGCTCGCTGACATCATAGGGCGCATACCGGCTGATCAGGCCGAGCCCGTGCTGGGCGACGCGTCCCAGATCGCGGTTGACCTGAACCTCCCAGTACGCATAGCCGGCCTGTCGGGCAATCGCCTCGATCTGGTTGCGATAGCGCGACCGGCGGCTGCCGGCATCGATCTCCTGCAGCCCGACGATATCGTGGCCGGCGACGAGCTCGGCGATCCGTTCCAGGTTGTCGGTCACGGCCTGGCTGGGCAACAGATGTCGCCAGCCGCGGGTCACGTATTCGCGATAACGGCGCGTGCCGATCCCGACCTGCATATTGAAACTCAGGATCGATAATTCGTTGGGCAGGCCCGGGCGGCTCATGCGGATCCTCGTTCGTCCGGCCGTCTCGATCGCGGCTGGCGCAATTCTTGGATAACGTGACATACGCCCGTCTGTCCGACTCTCGGGCGATGGTCCGTAGGCATGCAGTCAGCGTACCATCATGGCTGGCCCAACCCATGAGCGCCTTTTTCCATGTCCGATTCCGCTGTCCTCGCTGCCGAAGACATCAAGGTTCATTTCCCGCTGACCACCGACTGGCCCTGGCAGAGTGCGCCGATGCTGCGCGCGGTCGACGGGGCGACCCTGTCCTTGACGGCCGGACGCACACTCGGGCTCGTGGGTGAATCCGGGTGTGGCAAATCCACGCTGGCGCGTGCGTTGACGGGCCTTGCGCCCATCACGGCCGGCCGGCTACATCTCGACGGTCGTGATATCACGCGGGGCGGGGCGCGCGACTGGCAGGCCCTGCGACGCGATGTGCAGATGATCTTCCAGGACCCGTTGGCGAGTCTGGATCCGCGCATGACGGTGGCCCAGATCATCGCCGAGCCGCTGGCCAATCTGCGCCGCGACCTGTCGCGCGCCGAGCGGCGGCGGCGCGTGGCCGACATGGTCGAGCGGGTCGGGCTGTCGAAATCGCAGATGGGGCGTTATCCGCACGAATTCTCGGGCGGTCAGTGCCAGCGCATCGGCATTGCTCGGGCGCTCGTGGTGGAACCGCGCGTGCTGGTCTGCGATGAACCGGTCTCCGCACTCGATGTCTCCATCCAGGCGCGGATCGTGGATCTGCTCATGGAACTGCAGCGCGAAACACAGGTGGCGATGTTGTTCATCGCCCACGATCTGGCCGTGGTTCGCCAGATCAGCGACGAGGTCCGCGTCATGTATCTCGGCAACGTCATGGAGCAGGCCGGCGCCGCTGCCCTGTTCGATCAGCCGCGTCATCCCTATACCCGGGCGTTGTTGTCGGCGGTGCCCCGGCCCGATCTGGCCGCCGAGCGGGCGCGCCAGCGGATTCAGTTGCCCGGTGATCTGCCGTCGCCGGCCAATCCGCCGTCCGGCTGTGTTTTCCGTACGCGTTGCCCCTGGGCCACGGACGTCTGTTCGCAACGGATACCGGCTCTGCGCACGCTGGCCGGCGGGCAGGTCGCCTGTCACCACGCCGAGCGCGTCATGGCCGAGTCCGCGGCGGCAGCCTGACAGGCGACGGCCGCCCGGCATCGGGCGGCCGATTCACCGAGTCGTCGTGCGGGGCGCCTGGACTGCGCCTGATATCCAGCGTGCCTAGCCGGGCCGGTAGGGCGGTGCTGGGTCATCGCGGATGTTGTCGCGCACAAAAAAGCCGGCCGTGCGCAGACACGACCGACTCTTGCGGTCCACCTGAGGCGGGCCGCTGCAGCAATGCGCGGCTTGTTAGAAGCGACGCGGGCCGCGAGGACGCTCTTCGCGCGGACGGGCTTCGTTCACGCGCAGGGTTCGACCCTGAAGGTCCTTCTGATTCATGCCTTCGATGGCCTCGCGGGCCTCGTTCTCGTTCGGCATTTCGACGAAACCGAAACCGCGGGAGCGGCCGGTCTCGCGATCCATGATCACCTTCGCGGAGGTGACCTCGCCGAACGCCTCGAACGCGGCGCGCAGGTCGTCGTCCGCGGAGCTCCACGAAAGGTTGCCAACGTAAATATTCGTCACGACTGATCTCAGCTCATAAAAAGACGTGTCATTACCAAAAAACCGTCCGGACCCGTCAATGACACCAAAACCAAGACCAACGGACAACGGCTCTCAAGCCGCTTTAATTGAAGTCTACCTGAGTTGAACCCGCCCGCAAGCGGGTTTTTCGTCTGGTTTCATGCCAACCGACGAGCGGTTTTGGCAATGCGCTGTGGCCTGTCGTTGTCAGCACCACTGCGACGAGCTGCCACCGGCACAGATGAACGCACCCGGCCGGTTATGGATGTCCCGGTGGCGAATTGCATTTTTGTGAAAAAAGGTCGGTGCAGAGCCCTGGCCGAGCGTGCTCATGAGAGGCGTTTCACGGCTTACGGATGGACACAGTTCGGATGATTGTCGGCGGCGTAATACAACGACAGAGCCTGTTCCATGTGCGACTGCAGGGCCTGGATGCGGTTGTCGTTGGAGGGGTGCGTCGACAGGAACGGATTGGGTTTCTGGCCGTCGGATGCCGCACTCATGTTCTGCCAGAGCTTGACCGATTCGCGCGGATCGAAACCGGCCCGGGCCATGAGCTCGAGCCCGATCAGATCGGCCTCGCTTTCCTGAGCGCGCGAGAATGGCAACAGAATGCCCACCTGGGCTCCGACACCCAGCGCCGACATGATCGCCTGGCTCGATCCACCGCCGGCGCCGCCGCCCAGGAATGCCGAGAGTGCCGTCAGGCCGCCCTGCGTGGCGTACTGGTCCGACATGCGCTCGTTCGGATGCTGGGCGATCACGTGGCCCACTTCGTGGCCGATCACGGCGGCGAGCTGGGCGCCGTTCTTGGCCACCGGCAACAGCCCCGAGTAGACACCGATGTTGCCGCCGGGCAGGGCAAAGGCGTTGATCTGGTCGGACTTGAAGACCTGGATGTCCCAGGAATCGACCTTGGCGGCTTCGTTGACGCTCGGCACGCTGACGATGGCGCGGGCCACGCATTCGACGAAACGATTGTCGGCGCTGTTGGTATCGGTCGGCGTCTTCTGCTTGAGTTCGGCGAAGCTCTCGTCGCCCATGGCCGCCATTTTCTGCTGGCCGAAGAACATGAGCTGGTTGCGTCCGGTGGGCGAGGTCGCGCAGCCGACCAGACCGATCGTCAGCACGGCGCACAGAAGGATCTTTTTCATCAATGGTCCCCAGAGGTGACTGTCATCACGCTTGTTCGCATCACGCGGCTTGTCGGATGGCGGCGCACCGGCCGGCAGCGCCACATCGCAAGACCGATCGCGTATGCAGGCGAGGCTATCAGGGATCGCTGAACGCCGGCCGTGCCCCATTGGTTACAATGCCGGCCATGGATGATGTATCTCAGATTCTCGACGGCCTGAACGATGCCCAGCGCGAGGCGGTGGGGGCGCCGCCGTCGCATATGCGCGTGCTGGCCGGTGCCGGTTCGGGCAAGACCCGTGTATTGATTCATCGCATTGCCTGGCTGATCGGCGTCGAAGGCGTATCGCCCCAGTCGATCCTGGCGGTGACGTTCACCAACAAGGCAGCCGGCGAGATGCGCGGGCGGCTGGAACCGATGCTGCGCATCCCGGCTCGGTCGCTGTGGGTGGGTACCTTCCACGGCATCGCCCATCGCCTACTGCGCATGCATTACAAGGAGGCCGGGCTGCCCCAGGCCTTCCAGATCCTGGATGCCGATGATCAGCTGCGGCTGGTCAAGCGGGCCATGCGTGGCATGGGCATGGACGAGCAGCGCTGGCCGCCCAAGCAGATGGCCGGCTTTATCAACAGCTGCAAGGAAGCGGCCGAACGCCCGGGCGATCTCGCCGCGGGCGGTGACTATGCCCGCAGCCAGATGATCGCGGTCTACACCGCCTACGAGACGGCGCGCGAATCGGCCGGGCTGGTCGATTTCCCCGAGCTGTTGCTCAAGGCCTACGAAATCTGTCGTGACAACGCCGACCTGCTGGCGCATTACCGACGCCGGTTTTCGCACATCATGGTCGACGAGTTCCAGGACACCAACGCCCTGCAATATGCCTGGGTCAAGCTGCTGGCCGGGGATACGGGCAAGGTCTTCATCGTCGGCGACGACGACCAGTCGATCTATTCCTGGCGCGGTGCCCGCGTCGACAACATTCTGTCCTTCGAATCGGATTATCCGGATACCCGGACCGTACGCCTGGAGCAGAACTATCGCTCGACCGGTACCATCCTGGGCGCGGCCAACGGCCTGATCGGCCATAATCTGACCCGGCTGGGCAAGGAGCTATGGACGGCCGGCGCGGAGGGCGAGCCGATCGATGTGTACGCGGCTTACAACGAATACGACGAGGCCCAGCACGTCGTCACCCAGATCTCGAACTGGATCGGCAAGGGGGGCACGCGCTCGGATGCCGCGATCCTGTATCGCTCCAACGCCCAGTCGCGGGTGCTGGAAGAACGCCTGATCGCGGCCGAAATTCCGTATCGCATCTATGGCGGCCAGAAGTTCTTCGAGCGCGCCGAGATCAAGGACGCGTTGGCCTATCTGCGCCTGACCCAGTCTCGCTCCGACGATGCGGCTTTCGAGCGCATCGTGAACACGCCCACGCGCGGCATCGGTAACACCACGGTCGACAAGATCCGTGCCCATGCCCGCGATCAGATGATGAATCTCTGGCAGGCTGCCGCCGATCTGGCTGCCAACAGCCTGTCAGCCCGGGCGGCCAAGTCCGTCAATGCCTTCATCGCGCTCATCGACGAGCTCGACAACACCATTGAGGGCATGGCCCTGCACGAAGCGGCCGAAACCGTGATCCGCGCCACCGACCTGAAGGCCCATCACGGCAAGGGCGGCGACGAGAAGGCCGAATCCCGCAAGGACAACCTCGACGAGCTGGTTTCCGCCGCCCGGGCCTATACCCCGGACGATGACGAAACGATGGACGAGATCACCCAGTTTCTGGCCTATGCCTCGCTGGAGGCCGGCGAGGCCCAGGCCGGGGAATGGGACGACTCGGTGCAGCTCATGACGCTGCACTCGGCCAAGGGCCTGGAGTTTCTGCTGGTCTTCATGGTCGGCATGGAGGAAGGTCTGTTCCCGCATCAGCGCTCGGCCGAGGACGAGAACGGGCTCGAGGAAGAGCGCCGTCTGGCCTATGTCGGCATGACGCGGGCCATGGAGAAACTCTATCTCTCGCATGCCGAGGTCCGGCGTATCCACGGCAGTGAGAATCTCTGTGCGCCGTCGCGTTTCCTGCGCGAGGTGCCGGGCGAGTTCCTGCGTGAAACCCGGCCGCAGGCGGGCATCAGCCAGCCAGTCTTCCGGCCCGGTCCAATCGGCAAGAACGAGGAGAAATCAGGTGGCCTGGCACTTGGCATGCGGGTGGTCCACAAGAAATTCGGCGAAGGCACGGTGCTGGCCTTCGAAGGCGACGGGGCCCGGGCACGGATCCAGGTCAACTTCGACGATGTCGGCTCGAAGTGGCTGATCGCCGGCTACGCCAAGCTCGATCCGATCTGACAGCCAGCCCCGCGCTGCTATGCTCGCCCGAGGCGTCCATCGCGTCGAAAGGGGGAGCCATGGGGATTCGTTGGCAAGCGCTCGGTCTGCCGGGCTTGATGTTGTTGTGCTCGCTGCTTGCAGTCGCGTCACCGGCTGCGGCAGCGCCCGAGACCGAAACCGAGAGTGCGACAGCGGCACTGCCGGCCGGCATGGCCGGCCGCACGCTCGAAGTCGGCACCAAGGTCGCGCCGCCGTTCGTCGAGCGCGGGCCTGACGGTGCGCTCACGGGGCTTTCGATCGCCCTGTGGCAACGGGTCGCCGAGAGGCTCGATCTCGGCACGCACTACGTCGAGCGGCCGCTGCCGGCGCTGGTGAGCGGACTGGCGGACGGCTCGCTGGATGTCTCCGTTGCCGCACTGACCGTGACGGAATCGCGCGAGGCACGGATCGATTTCAGTTTTCCCTTCTATACCACCGGTCTGGCCATCGCCGTACCGCGTCATGGCGGCAGCCCGATCTGGCTGACGGTCAAACGGTTCTTCTCGTGGCCGTTCTTCACGGCACTCGCGGCCCTGACGGCGGTGCTTCTGATCGTGGGGGTGTTGATCTGGCTGGCCGAACGGGGCCGCAACGCGGAAGAATTCGGCGGCCGGGCGCTCGAAGGCCTCGGGTCCGGGTTCTGGTGGGCAGCCGTCACGATGACGACCGTCGGCTACGGCGACAAATCGCCGCGCACGCCGCTCGGGCGATTGATCGGTCTGGTCTGGATGTTCGCCGCGATCATCATCATTTCCAGCTTCACCGCCGCCATCGCGACTTCGCTGACGGTCGGCTCGCTTGCCAGCGGCATTCACGGGGTCAGCGATCTGGCGCATGTCCGCGTCGTCACGGTCGCCGATTCGGCCGCGGTCGAAGCGCTTCGCAATCGCGGCATCCGGTCCAGCACGCGGGCCAGTCTGGCCGAAGCACTGGATGCCGTGGCCGAAGGGGATGCCGATGCCGCGGTCTACGATGCACCGTTGTTGCGCTATCGCGTCAGCGAAGACAACGCGCGCGATCTGATGATGGTCGATGGCACGTTCGATCGACAGGACTACGCCTTCGCGCTGGCGCAGGGCAGCCCGCTGCGCGAACCGATCAACCGCGCGATTCTGGCCGAGCTGGACAGCAGCGACTGGAACCGGCTGACGCTGCGTTTTCTGGGCAGGCCTTAGCGCGTGTTGAGGTTTCGTGCGAGTCCGCGCCAAGCGCGCCCTGAAATTGACGATGGGCGGCAAGAGGAGGCGTCGTGCGCGCCGTGCAGGCATGCTGCACCCGCAGGCGACAACGCTGGATTGCCGTCGTGTTCTTGATTTTGGGGCGCTTGTCCCTTCGGGTTGGGCCGCCCATGAAAGAAAAATCGACGATGGGCGCCCGGCGGCGTTGCGAGCCTTGATCGTGGCGAGCGTGGCGTGTCCCGCACAAGGCTCGCGACGCCGCATGGCGCCGCCGGCGGGATAACCCCGAAGGGGCCAGCGGGCGGGCGGCGCCAATCTGGCGTTATCGTTCGCTCGTGTGGCTCGGTGCCCGGCTTTCCTCCGGGCCGCTCAGTTGGCCTGTCGAACCATGGTTTCGATACCGTGAGACTTCAGTCGTTGTGCCAGTGACTGGGCCTGGCCCGGTGAACCGACCGGATCCGACTGGACACGATAGACGGTCTTGCCGGACGCGGTGTTGATGTCGACGATTTCCGCGCTCACGCCGAGCAGCGCCAGCTGTGCCTTGCGCCGATCGGCATCGGCTTCGGTCGAGAACGCACCGGCCTGGATGACGTAGCGTACGCCGCTGGCGCTCTGACTATTGCTGCGTTTCGGCGGCGTCGGGCTGGGCGCGGACGCGGCATCCGGCTCGGCCTGTGGCGCATTGTCGGGCGTGTCCGCCTCGTGCGGGGTGTGCTCGGCGGAGGCGGCTTCACGCGCACTGGCCCGGTCATCGCTGCCCGATACATCCACATGATAATTGGGGAGCATCTTGTAGAAGGAAAAACGGGGCTTTTCCTCGGGCGCGTTCTTGCTCTGGGCTGTGGCGCCGTCGTCGTCGCCGGATGCCGGCGTGTCGGCCGACGGCTTGTCGTCGCCCGATTCGTTCGTATCCGACGCCTCGGCCGGCAGGGCGATATCGCGTTGCTCGGTATGGCTCGGTGTCGCGGCCGGTCGGGCGAAGATGTAATAACCGGAGGCGAGCACGATCGCCAGGAAGAAACCGCACAGCCCCCACACCCAGGCCGGTGTCCCGGCGGCCGGAGTGCCGCGGGACGGTGTGCTGGTTTTTTTCGCGCGGGGCTTGGGCGCGGGTTTCTTCGGCCGATTCGGCGTGGCGGCCGGCTTGTTGCGCTTGGCCGGCCGCTGGTTGCGATTGCCGTTGCGGCTGTCGCGGTCGTGGCGCGAGGAGTAATCGCGTGCCATGGTCTTAGCGGCGCCCGTGCGTGATGGACACTACATGCGCTCCGGGGCCGAAACGCCGAGCAGTTCGAGTCCGTTGGCGATCACCTGGCGCGCGGTCGCGATCAGCGACAGCCGGGCGTTGCGTAGCCCCGGGTCGGCGTCGAGGAATTTCTGCGCGTTGTAGTAGCTGTGGAATGCGTCGGCCATGTCCCGAAGATAATGCGGAATGGCCTGGACTGACGAATCCGCAGCCGCGCCGGCCACTACTTCGGGAAAACGCGAGATCAGCGTGATCACGCGCTGTTCGTATTCGGAGGTCAGCTGAGACAGATCGGCGGCCTCGCGATCCCAGGCCATACCCTGTTCGTCGAGCTGGCGGAACACGGCATGGATCCGGGCATGCGCGTACTGGATGTAGTAGACCGGATTGTCTTCGGACTGGCTGCGGGCCAGATCGATATCGAAGGTCTGTTGGGAATCCGGCTTGCGGGCGACCAGGAAGTAACGCGTGGCATCTCGGCCGACTTCGTCGATGAGGTCGCGCAGGGTCACGTACGAGCCGGCGCGCTTGGAGAGTTTGACCTCTTCGCCGCCGCGCATGACCGTGACCATCTGGTGGAGGATGTAATCCGGCCAGCCTTCTGGGATACCGATGTCCAGCGCTTGGAGACCGGCCCGAACGCGCGCGATCGTGCCGTGGTGATCGGCGCCCTGCTCGTTGATCGCGCGAGTGAAGCCGCGTTCCCACTTGGCCCGATGATAGGCGACATCGGGCACGAAATACGTGTAGCCGCCCTCGGCCTTGCGCATCACGCGGTCCTTGTCGTCGCCGTAGTCGGTGGTCGCAAGCCACAGCGCGCCGTCGTTCTCGTAGGTGTGTCCGGCAGCGATCAGGGCCTCGACCGTGGCCTCGACACGACCCTCGGCATACAACGCCGATTCCAGCGCGTAGTTGTCGAACACGACGCCGAAGGCTCGCAGATCGGCGTCCTGCTCGCGACGCAGATAGGCGACCGCGAATTCGCGTATCGCGGCCTTGTCATCCGGATCCGCCGCACCGGTGACTTCCCGGTCGTCCGCGGTCACGGTATCGCCGCGCAGATAGGCAGCGGCCAGATCGGCCAGGTAGTCGCCGCGATAGCCGCCCTCCGGCCAGTCGGCATCGTCCGGTGTCAGGCCGTTGCAGCGGGCCGAGACCGAGCGGGCCAGCATCTCGATCTGGTTGCCGGCATCGTTGTAATAGAACTCTCGGGTGACATCCCAGCCCGCGGCCTCGTACAGCCGGGCGAGCGTATCGCCGACCGCGGCCCCCCGTCCGTGGCCGACGTGCAGTGGCCCGGTCGGATTGGCGGAAACGAATTCGACGAGGACTTTCTCGCCAGCGCCGGTATCGCTGCGCCCATAGGCCGCGCCGGCGTCGATCGCCTGATCTATGGTTGCGCGGAACGCGCCCGGCGCCAGAAAGAAATTCAGAAAACCCGGCCCGGCGATCTCGACCCGGTCGATGCGCGCGTCGTCGCCCATCGCATCGACGATCGCCTGGGCGATCTCGCGCGGGTTGCGCCGCGCGGCCTTGGTCAGCTGCATCGCGATGTTGGATGCGAAATCGCCGTGCGCGGCATCGCGCGTGCGCTCGACGTGCGGCGGATGGGGAATATCCAGGTCCGGCCAGGCACGGGTGGCGGCATCGGCCAGCAGGTCTTGAACGAGGGCTTTCAAGGCAGATCGCGATCGCATCGGGGTTGAGCGCCCAAAGTCTAACGCTCACGTCGCGGCCCGGCTATATGTCGGTGTTGTCAGGCCGGGGTCGCGTTGCTCCGAGGTCATTCGGCGGGCCGGTATGGGTCGTGTCCGATCGCGCTGTCTACAGCAGATCCTGTGGATCGACATCGATGGACCAGCGCACCCGGCGTGCCAGCGGCAGCTTCGGCAAGACGGCCTGCCAGGCATCGAGGATCGGATGGAGCTGGGCGCGTGTGCCAGCGTGCAGCAGCAGCTGCGCGCGATAGCGACCGGCCCGGCGTGCCATCGGCGCCGGCACCGGCCCCCAGCAGGCCAGCTCGCCGCCGGCCGGGACATGCGCGGCCGCTTCGGCGAGAAAATCGTGGGGTTGCTGGCTGTCGTGGGCTTCGGCGCGCAACAGGGCCAGATAACCGAAGGGCGGGAGGGCGGTGGCCTCTCGCTCGGCGAGCGCGGCGCGGGCAAACCCGGCATAGCCGCCGGCGAGCAGGCGATGCAGCAGCGGATGATCGGGATTACGTGTCTGCAACCAGACTTCACCCGGCCGGTCGGCCCGGCCGGCGCGCCCGGCGACCTGGGTGACCACCTGGGACATATGTTCGGTGGCTCGGAAATCGGCCGAGAACAGGCCGCCGTCGACATCCAGCACGCCAACGCACGTCAGACGCGCGAAATCGTGTCCCTTGGCCAGCATCTGGGTGCCGACCATCAGCTGTGTGGTGCCGTTGGCGACATCGGCCAGCTGGGCTTCTAGGCGGCCCTTGCGGGCCGTGGCGTCCCGATCGAAACGCGCGATGGTCACGTGCGGGAACCGGCTGCGCAGGGCCCCGGCCACGCGCTGTGTGCCGGCCCCGAGTGCCAGCAGTTGGGTGCTGCCGCAGGCGGTACAGGCCTGCGGCGCGGCGGCCTGTTCGCCGCAGTGGTGACAGATCAGACGCCGGCCGCCGGCGTGGGCGGTCATCGGGGCATCGCAGCGCTCGCACGGTGCGATCCAGCCACAGTCATGGCAGGCCAGGGCCGGTGCGAAGCCGCGCCGGTTGATGAAGATCATCACCTGATTGCCGGCCTCGATGTGTGGTGTCAGCGCGGCGATCAGCGGATCCGACAGGCCGCCGTCGAGCGGTCGCGAGCGGATATCGATCACACGGATGGCCGGCATCGCCGCGCCGGTGGCGCGGCGCGTCAGGCGCAGGTGCGCGAAACGATGCGACTGGGCGTTGTGCAGGGTTTCCAGTGCCGGGGTCGCGCTGCCGAGTAATAAAGGAATGCCCGCATCCTGGGCACGCTTGGCCGCTACATCGCGCGCATGATATCGCAGCCCGTCGCCCTGCTTGTAGGAGCCGTCGTGTTCCTCGTCGACCACGATCAGCCCGAGCCGCGGCATGGGGGTGAAGACCGCCGAGCGGGTACCGATCACGATATCGGCATCCCCCACGGCCGCGGCCCGCCATACATCGGCGCGTTCGCCGTCCGAGCGGGCCGAGTGGAGCACGCCGATCGCGGCGTCAAAGCGGGCCCGGACACGCTCGATGAGCTGCGGCGTGAGCCCGATCTCCGGCGCCAGGAACAGACACTGGCCACCGCTGGCCAAGACATCGGCCATGCGCCGGAAATACAGCTCGGTCTTCCCGGAGCCCGTCACGCCGTCGATGAGCGCCGGGGCGAAACCCTCGACATCGCGCAGGCGGGTCAGGGCGTCGCTCTGATCGGCCGTCAGGGCCGGGGCCGGGCCTTCATGGCCACGCTCCAGCCCGCCGGGGAGTGTGACCGCCTCGACCAGCCCGCGCGCCGCCAGCTGGGCCAGCGGCCGGGCGGCGGTCGGAAACCGGGCAACCAGGGTTGCCTGGGCGATGGCCTGGCCGGCCGTTCGCAATGTGGCCAGAATTTCGCGCTGGCGCGGCGCCCGGGTCAGCGCGGTCTCGGCATCGACGGCCGGCTCCGATACGGCCTGCCAGCCGCGGTTGCGGCTGGCATCGGCTGCGGCATCGACGCGGCGCAGCGCGGCGGGCAGTGCGGTCGCCACGGTTTCGCCGAGCGGATGATGGTAATAGCGCGCCGTCCAGCGCAGCAGCTTGAGCAGCGCCGTATCGAGCAGCGGCGATTCATCCAGACAGCGTTCGACTGGGCGCAGCTTGTCGAGCGCGACCGAAGGCGTCACATCGCAGGCCATGACGATGCCCACGAGATGGCGTCGTCCGAAGCGCAGCAGCACGCGCATGCCGACCGCGATCGCCACGTTCGACGGCACGAGATAGTCGAACATGCCGTGCAGCGGGACCGGAACGGCCACGCGAATGACTCGTGTCGTCTCCGCCGCCATTAAGCCATGGCCTGTGGACAAGTCGGTGGAGTATTTATGGACGAGCGCCTCACGGAATCCGCCCGGCGTTGCCCCATATCGGTTTGGTTGTAAAAATAATCAAATAATTCAATCGCTTGAAGTCTTTCGGCTTGCAAGAAAAATAGGCTCGGGTCCGGTATCGGCCGGCTTGAATGATGTGGAAAGTTCTGTCGCATCATGTTGATACGCGGCGAAAAGTTCCCGGCGCGCCCACCGTCATCAACGCGACGTGGCCCGTCTCGCGATAGCCAGCAATTCATCGACCACTCGCAGCGTGAGCCCCCACAGTTGGCGGTCGTCGCCACAATCATAGCTCGGCAATCGCAGTCCGAATCCGAACCGGCGCCAGATCACGGTGCCCCGGTTGATCGGTTCGTCCAGCCAGGCCAGCGGCAGCCAGCGCCAGTCGGCGATTTCATGATTGCAGACGATACGGGGATTGTCTGTCGGCCAGCGATAGACGAAAGGCGACAGCGCCAGTGGTGCCCGGCGTGCGTGATCGAGTGTCACGATGTCCGACAGCCGCCCCATGCCCAGACTCGGGTCGAGCTGAACGCCGATCTCCTCTCGTGTTTCGCGTATGGCGGCCAGCGAGCCGCTTCGGTCGTCCCCGGCTGCCAGCCGTCCGCCGGGCAGGCCGAGATGGCCTGACCAGGGGTCACCATGACGGCGCGCACGCTCGATGACCAGGAGTTCCGTGCCCTGGCGCGATTCGCGCAGGATGGCTGCAATGGCGGCGCGTTTGAGTCGACGGCGCAGGGGCATGCGATGCGGCCGGTGATCGGCCAGGGCCGCGGCGATGGGCTCGAGTTCGTGCATCGGCCCAGTTTACCCCGTGGCACGGGCGGTATCGGTGGCCATGGCCGGTGTGCCGCTGTCGGTGGGTCGATACTGTCGTGTGATGGGCCGCTGCGGCAGCATTGCCGGCGGCCGGCCTTGCGGTATCGGTACGTCTTTCCGGTACGGGCGGGCCGCCCGCAGGCGGCCCGCCCCGTACCGGATGGTGTCTCCGTCTAGATCTGCTTGAGCCCGGCGGTGAGGTCGGCACAGACCTGCTTGGCATCGCCGAAGACCATGCGGGTGTTGTCGCCGAAGAACAGATGGTTCTGGACGCCGGAAAAGCCGGTGCCCTTGCCGCGTTTGACGACATAGACCTCGTGGGCGGCATCGACATTGAGAATCGGCATGCCGTAGATCGGGCTGCCCTCGTCGGCCTTGGCTGCCGGGTTGACCACATCATTGGCGCCGATGACCAGTGCGGCATCCGCGTTCGGGAACTCCGGATTGATCTCTTCGAGATCGTAGATCAGGTCGTAGGGCACGCCGGCCTCGGCCAGCAGCACGTTCATGTGCCCCGGCATGCGCCCGGCCACCGGGTGGATGGCGAACTTCACGTCCACCCCGTGCTCGGTCTGTAGGGCCTGCACGAACTCCCAGAGCTTGTGCTGGGCCTGGGCCACGGCCAGGCCGTAGCCGGGCACGATGATCAGGCTGTCGGCATAGGCCATCGAGGCCGCGGCGTCGAAGCCTTCGACCGACTTCATTTCGCCTTCGGGGCCCTCGGCCTGGCTGTCGTCGTCCGCGCCGAAGCCGGCGAACAAGACGTTGGTCAGCGAGCGGTTCATCCCGACCGCCATCAGCCAGGTCAAAAGCGAGCCGGCAGCCCCGACCACCATGCCGGCGATGATCATGGCCGGGTTGTCGATGACGTAGCCTTCGAAGGCCACGGCCAGGCCGGTGAAGGCGTTGTACATGGAGATGACGACCGGCATGTCGGCACCGCCGATCGGGATCGTCAACAGGACGCCAAAGGCCAGGCTGGCCAGGAAGAACAGCGTGACCAGGACCGAAGCGCCGTCGTCGGCGACCACGATCGCCCAGCCGAGAATGACGATGACAACCGCCAGGGCGCCGTTGATGAGTTGCTGGCCCGGCACACGCAGGGTCTTGTCGAGCTTGCCTTCCAGCTTGGCCCAGGCGATCAGCGAGCCGGCAAACGAGACGCCGCCGATCAGCGCGCCGATCACGGCCATCAGAATGAGCGCGAAGCCGTGCTGAAAGGCGGCATGCGAGTACATCTCGATCAGCGCGATGGCCGCGGCCGCGCCGCCGCCCATGCCGTTGTAGAGCGCGACCATCTGCGGCATGGCCGTCATCTGGACGGTCTGGCCGGATTTCCAGGCCGCGCCACCGCCGATGGCGATCGCGATCAGCATCAGCAGGTAGTGGCCGAAACCGCCGTGGATGGCCGGGTGGCAGAGTGTGAACACGACAGCCACGAGCATGCCGATACCCGCGAGCCGGATGCCCTTGCTGGCGGTACGGGGCGAGCCCATCTGCTTGAGGCCGTAGATGAACAGGACGGCCGCGATGAAGTAGCTCGCGTTGACGATGAAGTCCCAGAAACTCATGCGGGAAACCCTCGGATGATGGTGGCGGCGCTCAGTCCCGGGAGGACTTGAACATTTCGAGCATGCGCTTGGTCACGACGTAGCCGCCGACCGCATTGCCGGCGGCCAGTACGGTGCCGACGAAGCCGATCAGGGTTTCCCAGAACCCCTCGGCGTTGCCCAGCGCGACCATCGCGCCAACGAGCACGATGCCGTGCACGAAGTTCGAGCCGGACATCAGCGGCGTATGCAGGATGGTCGGCACGCGACCGATGATCTCGTAGCCGGTGAAGGCCGCGAGCATGAAGATGTAGAGGGCGACAAAGCCGGTGATCATGGGGTTCTCCCTGGCTGGCGGCGACCTGTGGCCGATTCAGCTGGCGGTGGTGTGCGCGTCGTCGGCCGTCTCGTCGGCGCTGCCGAGCGCCGCGCGTGCGTCGTCGTCGATGAGCGTGCCGTCGCGGGTCAGCACCGATTGCGCCAGGATGTCGTCATCCCAGTCGAAGGCAATGTGATCGGTCTGCTCGGCCGGCTTGACGTCGTCCTGGCCGGGTTCGGCCACCACGAACAGCTGGAGGAAGTTGAACAGGTTCTGGGCGTACATCTCGCTGGCGTGTTCGGCCAGCAGCGCCGGGACGTTGGTCGGGCCGTGGATGGTCACCGCGCCGTGGGTGACGGTCTCGCCCGGTTCGGTCAGCACACAGTTGCCACCGCCGGCCGCGCCGAGATCGACGATCACCGAGCCCGGCTTCATGCCGTCGACCATCGCCTGTGTCACGATCTTCGGCGCGGGCTTGCCGGGCACGGCGGCGGTGGTGATCACGGCATCGGCATCGGCAATGCGCTCGGCGAGCATGGCCTGTTGTTTCTGTTTCTCCTCGTCGGTCAGCTCGCGGGCGTAGCCGCCCTCGGCTTCGGCCTTGACGCCCTCGGCAACGAGAAATTCCGCGCCCAGCGATTCGACCTGTTCCTTGGTGTCGGTGCGCACGTCGTAGGCATAGACCTTGGCGCCCAGCCGGCCGGCCGTGGCGATGGCCTGCAGGCCGGCCACGCCAGCGCCGATGACCACGACCTTGGCCGGCCGGATGGTGCCGGCGGCCGTGGTGAGCATGGGGAGGAAACGTTCGAGGGCGTTGGCGGCAATCAGTGCAGCCTTGTAGCCGGCCGCGTTGGCCTGCGAGGAGAGCGCGTCCATGGACTGGGCCCGGGTGATCCGCGGGATCCGTTCCATGGCAAAACAGGTCACGCCCTGGCGCTGCAAGGCGTCGACGATGTCGGGATGATTGTGGGCCTGGACGAAGCTCACCAGCACCGCCCCCCGACGCATCCGGCCGATCTGTTCGGCCTCCGGGGCGTTGACGGCCAGTACGATGTCGGCGCCGAACACCGCATCGGCGTCCTCGGTCAGCTCGATCGCCTCGTCGAACGCGTCGTCGGGAATCCGACTGGCCTCGCCGGCGCCCCGGGCAATACGCAGAGTGACGTCGCGCTTGATGAGCTTGGCCGCCACCTTGGGCACCATCGCCACGCGCTTCTCGTCGGGCGCGGTCTCCCGAACCACGGAGATCGTTACGGTCATGGATTGTCTCGGCTCATGAATCACAAAAGAGCGCCAACCGGCAGGGTGATCGGCGCGCCCGGTAAGGATCCGCGCGATGACCATGCCGTGACGGGCAGCTCGGCCGAGTCTAACCAAAACCTGTGGCAATTGGCGAGCGGTCCGCCTCCCGGGCGGGCCCGCGCGCCGGAGTCAAATCACCGTGGCTCAGCCACCGGCGCGCGGGGCCTGCGGCTGTTGCTCGACATACGATTGCGGGACTTGGAAGCGGCTGTTGGGGATATCTTGATGTGAAACCGATACCAGAGCGCGCTGTTCCCCGGATATACCGTCGACAAAACGTACCGGCATGCCGGAAAGACTCTGATAAGGCAGGCCGATGCCTTCCAGGCCAGTCCCCTTGAGCATGTTCTGAAGAAGACTGAACATCGAACGGACCGTGCCGAAGCCATCCTTGGAAATGCCGAGTGCATCGGCCGAGGCCACGCACATCGTGTCGGCCGGCTGACCGTCGCGGATGATCTGGTAGACCACACACGGCACGTTGGCCACGCGATCATCGGCACCGGTCTTGTCGAGACCGATCTTGCCGCCGGCGTTCAGCCCCGGAATCTTTTCGGCCATGGCCATGCGTGCCGCGACCCGCTTGCCCTCGGGCAACTGGGACAAGCGTTGGTTGATGCGTGCCCGGAGGTCGTTCATCTGGTTGCGGATGCGGCCGGCCGTATCCTGATCCAGGCGCGTGAAGGTCTGTTCGCCGGGTTCGACGGACAGAATCGCCGGATCGTCCTGTCGATAGAGTTGCCATTCCGCGCCATCGCCGTCGATGCGTACGGCCTTCGGCGAAATCGAGACGACGTACTGGCCGGATTGGCCGGCATACGTCAGCGTGGTGTCGGCTTGAGCGACGCCGGCCAGGCCGGTGCCGGTCATGATCATCAGAACGAACGGTGCGCCGCGGCGCAGCAGCTGGGACAACATAACTGTTTTCTCCGAAATGGGCGCCGACGACTCGCGCCGGCCTGGGGGCGGTCAGTACACTATCGGCATGCTGCTCATCGATGCCAGTGTCTATATCTTCCGGGCGTTTCACGCGCTGCCCGCGAGTATCGCCGGAGCCGACGGTCGGCCGCTGAACGCCTTCCATGGCTATGCCGGTTTTCTGCTCGGCCTGCTGGACGCGACCGACGAGTCGCGTGTGGCTGCGGCTTTCGACGAATCGCTGACCAGCTCGTTCCGCAACACGTTCTATGCCGATTACAAGGCCAATCGCGAACTGCCGCCCGTCGAGCTGACCGATCAGATCGCCGGCTGTCGCGAGCTGACCGAGGCGCTGGGCATCGCGACGCTGTCGAGTCCGACCTACGAAGCCGACGATCTCATCGGCACCCTGGTACAGGCGAGCGATGAGCCGGCCACGATCGTGACATCGGACAAGGATCTGGCGCAGGTGCTGCGAGATCACGACGTGCTCTGGGACTATGCCCGCGAGACACGGTACGACCGCCAGGGCATCACGACGCGTTTCGGCGTGGCGCCGGATCAGATTCCGGATTATCTGGCCCTGGTCGGCGACACGGTCGACAACATCCCCGGCGTGGCCGGCATCGGGGCCAAGACAGCGGCCCGTCTGTTGTCTCGTTTCGATACACTGGAAGCCATGCTGGACGATACGGCAAGCGTCGGCGCGTCCGACCTGCGCGGTGCCGCGGGGCTGGCCGATAAGCTGGCAGCCGGCGCTGATCAGGCGCGGCTGTCCAGACGGCTGGCGACCATCGTGTGCGATATCGACCTGTCGCCTGCGCAACGCGACATCAGGCGGCGTGAAGTCGATTCCGAGGCGATCGAGGCGCTGTGCACGCGGCTCGGCGTCGGTCGTAACCTGAGAGCCCGCCTGCGCGACGCGGGCAGGGGGGCCAGACATGAGTGACGCCTCGCGCGCGCTTGTCGATGCCGTGGCGGCAGCCATCGGTCGCGAGACCGGTCGTGCGTTTGGCCACGCGACCGTCCAGCGACTTTCCGGTGGCGATATCAATGCGGCCTATGCCCTGACTGGCGCAGACGGGCGCCAGTATTTCGTCAAATGCAACGCTGCGGCACGCCTTGCCATGTTCGAGGCCGAGGCTGCCGGTCTCGAAGAACTCGCTCAGGCCACGCTGCTGCGCGTGCCGCGTCCGATCGCCGTGACGACATGCGACGACACGGCATTCATCGTGCTCGAGCACGTCACGCTGTCGCGGCCCACGCGTCTGGCGATGACGCAGCTGGGCGAGGGACTGGCCGAGCTGCACGGCATCGTGGCGACACGCCACGGCTGGGATCGGGATAACACGCTCGGCGAGACGGCCCAGCACAACACGTCGCACGCCGATTGGGTGGAGTTCTGGCGCGAGAACCGGCTGGCCGTGATGCTCGACGCGCTCGCGCCGGCGCACCCCGGTCTGGCGCGCGACGGTGACCGGCTGCTGGCGGCGCTGCCGGATCTGCTGGCCGGCCATACGCCGGAGGCCTCGTTGCTGCACGGCGACCTGTGGGGCGGCAATGCCGGTATGGACGACCAGGGCCGACCCGTGATCTTCGACCCGGCGGTCTATTACGGTGATCGCGAAACCGATCTGGCCATGACCGAACTGTTCGGCGGTTTCACGCCCGAATTCTATGAAGCCTATTGGGGCGCCTGGCCGATGCGTCCCGGCTATCGTGAGATACGGCGTCCGCTCTACCAGCTTCATCATCTGCTCAATCACGCGCGTCTGTTCGGGGGTGGCTATGCTGGCCAGGCCCAGCGTGTCGTGCGGGAGTTGCTCGCGCGCGTCTGAATCGGTGCCAGGCAGCGACCGGACGCCCAGCAGGCCCCTTGCCCGCCACCGGCTGGTCGCCCGACTTGCCGGGGGCGTCGCGGCAGACATTGATATCTGCCCCTACAATGTCGGGCCGGTGTCGCGGCTGTCACAATGCGCCGCGCCCGTCATTGTCCCAGGCCAGGTGTTGTCATGAGCGAGATTCCCGTACTGGATACGCGCCCGCCGGCCGGGTTGCAGCCCGGCTCGGTCGCCGCCAAGAAACTGACCAAGCGCATTCGACGGCTGGCAGGCCAGGCGATCGTCGACTACGGCATGATCGATGACGGGGATCGCGTGATGGTCTGTCTGTCGGGTGGCAAGGACAGCTATACGCTGCTCGATACGTTGCTCTACCTGCAGCGGGTCGCACCGATCGATTTCACGATCCGTGCGGTCAATCTCGATCAGAAGCAGCCGGGTTTCCCCGAGCACGTTCTGCCCGGCTATCTGCATGAGCTCGGGGTCGACTACGAAATCATCGAACGCGACACCTATTCCGTGGTGACCGAGAAGATCGAGCCGGGGGCGACGATGTGCGGTCTGTGTTCACGCCTGCGTCGCGGCATCCTGTATCGCTATGCGCGCGAGCAGGGGTTCAATCGCATCGCCCTCGGTCATCATCGCGACGATATCGTCGAGACCCTGTTTTTGAACATGTTTCATGGTGGGCGCATGTCGGCGATGCCGCCGAAGCTTTTGTCCGACGATGGCGATAACGTGGTCATCCGGCCGCTGGCCTATTGTCCGGAAAAGGACATCGAGAAATTCTCGCGGCTGTCGCAGCACCCGATCATCCCCTGCAATCTCTGCGGTTCGCAGGAGAATCTGGCGCGCCAGAACGTCAAGGCCATGCTGGCCGAATGGGAGGCCGCCGATCCGGGGCGCAGTGAGCGCATCTTCCGGTCGATGACCCGGATCGCGCCGTCGCAGATGGCCGACCGGACGCTGTTCGACTTCCAGGGGCTGGATGTCGAGGCTGATGAGTCCGGCACGATCGACGGCCCGGAGCGCGATACCGCGGTCGGGCAGCCGAGCATCATCCGGAATTAAACGGATGATGCAGCGCGGATTTCTTGAAAACGATTCTCATCCGACGCATACTCTGGCTGTCTGTGCACGGTTGTGCACTACAATGATTTTGTGTCCGACGAGGTTCGCCAAGCAATGAGCGAAAAGACCAAGCGGTTCCGTTTCCCCCAGAATCAGCACATGGATGACCACTTCAACTGGTGGAACTTCATGCCGATGGGGCTCATGCATGTCGCACTGATCGGCATCTGGTGGACCGGTTTCACCTGGACAGCCGTGGCCATGTGCGTCTTCCTGTATGTCGCCCGCGTATTCGGGATCACGGCCGGCTATCACCGTTATTTCTCGCACCGCGGCTACAAGACCAGCCGCACCTTCCAGTTCGTTCTCGCTTTCCTGGGCGCGACCGCCTTGCAGAAGGGCCCGCTGTGGTGGGCTGCCAAGCACCGTGAGCATCATCGCGATACGGACGAACCGGAAGACGCGCATTCGCCGCGCCACTACGGTTTCCTGGATGCGCACGTCGGTTGGGTCTATCGTGAAGCCCGTTCCAGCCCGGACATGGATCTGGTCAAGGACTTCTCGAAGTATCCCGAGATTCGCTGGATCGAGCGGCATCAGTACTTGCCGGGTCTTTCCGTGGCCGTACTGTGTTTCCTGATCGGCGGCTGGTCCGGCCTGCTGGTCGGCTGGCTTTTGTCGACCATCCTGGTCTATCACGCCACGTTCACCATCAACTCGCTGGACCACATGTTCGGTCGCCAGCGCTACCTGACCGGTGACGACTCGCGTAACAACTGGCTCATGGCTATCCTTTCGATGGGTGAGGGCTGGCACAACAACCACCACTATTATCCGGCCACCGCGCGCAACGGCTTTTTCTGGTGGGAGTTCGACCCGACGTACTACATGCTCTTGGGGCTCGAGAAGATCGGTCTGGTCTGGAACCTCCGGCAGCCGCCGAAGTCGATTCTGGCCAACGAAAAGCCGCCAACGCAGAAGATCATCGACAAGTGCGCGACCTACATCGCCGATGGTTTCTCGGCTGATCGCATCACGGCCAATCTGCGGGCCCGCTGGGAAGGCAGCCACATCATGGAAGATCTGCGCGGCCATGCGCGGACCAAGTGGAGCGCCGCCGAGGCCTATCTGGCCGAGATCGAACTGCCCGATCTGCCAAGCGCAGACGAGCTCAAGGCGCGCGCCCAGAAGCAGTTCAAGATCCAGCATGAAGGACTGGATCGCGCGATCGAGCGCGCACACGACATGCTGCGGCGTTCGGTCTCGCACCGTCTGATCGAGCAGGCTCGGGAAGAGCGTCAGCAACACGCTTAAAGCCCGACCGACCGTTTGAAACGGCCAAGACCCGCGATCTTCGGATCGCGGGTCTTTTTATGCGGGCATGTCGTGCCTGTTCACCTGTTCACCTGTTCATCTCGCCGTACTGAACAGCACTTTGTCGCGACCGATCAGCCCGGCAAGCCAGCCGATCGAGGCGATCTCGCAGCCCCGTCGTCAGGCGAACGGCGCGGTCGCGACAGTGAGCATATGGCATAACAGGTTATGGCTACTCGGGCGTCGGGTTGTCGATAACGCTGGCAGTGTATTGCGCATGAATCATGCTGTACCGATGCCATGGAAGACGGTGGCACCGGCGAGGCGCTGTGCCGGCGATCTCTGCGCTGGGCGTGTTCGACAGCAGCAGCGCCAGCCCTCGTTGGCATGACGCACGTGCCATGGCGACAGCGTTGAGGCGCCTCAGTCCAGCTTCTCGCGCGCTTCGGCCTGTTCCTCGTTCTCGACCTCTTCGTCCTCGGGATCCTCGTCCAGATCGCCGCCACAGAAGCGACAGTAGCTGGCGTCCTTCTCATGTCCGCTGCGTTCGCAGTGCGGGCAGAAGATGCCCTGGCGATCGTTGCGCAGCTCATTGGTGAGGGTGGCGGTGATGATGCCGGTCGTCACTGCCAAGACGGCATAGCCGATGAGAATGGCCACGCCAGCGATGGCCTGGCCGAGCGGCGTGGCCGGCGATATGTCGCCGTAACCGACGGTGGTGATCGTGACCACACCCCAGTAGATCGCCCGCGGGATGCTGGTAAACCCGTGTTCCGGCCCCTCGACGACGTACATGATGGCGCCGAGCACGGTCACGAACAGGGCGAGCATGCCCATGAAGATCTGCAGCTTGCGCTGGGCCTCCATGAGCGATCGCCGCAGCATCTGCAGATCAGAGTCGTAGTGGCCGAGCTTGAGCACCCGGAACATGCGCGCCACGCGCAGCACGCGTATGGCGATGAAGAAATGCGATGCCGGGATGAAGATCGCCACGTACATCGGCAGGATCGAGACCAGATCCACCAGCCCGTAAAAGCTGCGGATATAGGCCATCGGGCGACGCGCGACCGCGATCCGGGTCAGGTACTCGATGGTGAACACGACCGTGAAGACCCATTCGGCCGTGTCCAGCCAATCGCCGATCCGGGCCCGGATGCCGGCCACCGAGATCAGCATCAGATTGGCCACGCTCGCCACGATGACCAGGAGGAGCACGACGTCGAAAAGCCAGCCTGCGCGCGTGCTCGTGCCGAAGATGATCGTGCGCAGCCGCTCGCGCAGCGTCGTGTGATGGTCGTCGAGCTCGCTCATGTGCCGCGCAGCTTAACAGGCCGGCCCGCGTGGTTCGTGTCTGTCGAGGCGAGCAAGTGATGAACGGGGCGTGTTACATGCGCGAGGCCTGCAGGGTGTCGCCGTTGTCGGCGACCAGGCGGCGCGATTGCCAGTAATGATTGCGCCAGTACACGTTGTCGAGTCGCGAGATGGTCACGCCTTCGCTGGTCGAGGCGTGCATGAAACGCCCATCGCCCAGATAGATTCCGACATGATGCGACAACGAGCCGGTCTTGAAGAAGACGAGATCGCCCGTCTGGAGCGCCGAGCGGGGAATCGACATCCCGACGCGGGCCTGCTGCACGGTCGTGCGTGGCAGCTCGTAGGATTCGACACGATCCATGGTCTGCTGCACGAAACTCGAGCAGTCCACGCCGTGCTTGCTCTGGCCGCCGTAGCGATACGGTGTGCCGGCCCAGGTCTGATACACGCTGTGCAACGCGTTGCGCAGCTTGCGCTGGGCCAGGGCCAGCCCGTCGGCGCCGGCCTGAAGCCAGCCGTCATCGTCGTCGGCCGCGGTCGCGGTCTGGCGATGGGGACCGTTGCCGGGCCCGGCCGCGCCGGAGCGGGTCATGCCGTTGCTGGCACAGCCGCTGGTTGCCAAGACGACCAGGCCGGCAAGCAGGAGCATGCGATGCTCGTAAAGCCGACGCCGCGCGAGCGCTGGCCGGAAATGGGAAAAGAGTCGACGGATCGGCACGATACGCCGATCGACGGTTGTCGTCGTCAAAATGCACCCCTCGCAACTACCCGGTTGCCCGCTTAAGATAGTGCCATGTCCATGCCTTTGAAAAGCCCTGAGTTATCGCAGGGGCCGCTGACGGTAGCCGCCGTCGATCTCGGCTCGAACAGTTTCCACATGATCGTGGTGCAGATCGAGGGCTCGCAGCGGCGTGTCGTGGATCGGCTCAAGGAGTCGGTGCGGCTGGCCGGCGGTCTCGATGCCGACGGTACGCTGGATGCGCCCACCCGAGAAGCCGCGCTGGCCTGCCTGTCGCGTTTCGGCCAGCGGCTGTCCCAGCTGCCCAGTGCCCAGGTCCGGGTCGTGGGCACGAATACGCTGCGCCAGGCGCGTCATGCCGAGGGTTTCCTGGCCGAGGCCGAGGCGGTGCTCGGGCATCCCATCGAGATCATCTACGGCGTCGAAGAGGCACGGCTGATCTATGCCGGGGTCTGCGAGGATCTGGCTGCCGAGGACGAGCAGCGACTCGTCGTGGACATCGGCGGTGGCTCCACGGAACTGGTGATCGGCTGCGGCCCGCGTGTCCTGCACGCCGAGAGCGTGTCGCTGGGGGCGGTGAGTTTCACACGGGAATTCTTCCCCGACGGCAAGGTCGACAAGACACGCTGGCGGGCTGCGGTCACGGCTGCGCGTGTCGCGCTGGAGCGGCTGGCCTATACCTATCGCCAGACCGGCTGGAGCCGAGCCATCGGTGCCTCTGGCAGCGTCAAATCCATCCTGCGGGCCAGCGGCATCGAGGATCCGGCGGGCGTGATCACGCCGGACGCGCTCGACAAGCTGGGCCGCCAGGTCCGCCGCACCGGCAACCTGGACAAGCTGTCGCTACCGGGGCTGTCGGCCGAGCGACAGGCGATCTTCGCCGGCGGTCTGGCGGTATTGACCGGTATATTCGAGAGCCTGTCGGTGCAGCGTATGGCCGTATCGGACAAGGCCCTGCGTGAAGGCGTGATCACCGATCTGCTGGATCGACTGGCCGCACACGATGCACGCGATGATGGCGTGGCCGAAGCCGTGGCCCGGTTCGGCGTGGACGACGGGCACGGGCGGCGGGTCGCGGCGACGGCCGTTTCGTTATGGCGTTCGCATGCGGTCGCGGCGGCCGCCGCAGCCGACGAGCCGTCGCGTATCGAATCCGATACGCGCCAGACCCTGCGCTGGGCCGCCATATTGCATGAGATCGGCCTGGCGATCGCGCATCGGGCCTATCACAAGCACGGCCAGTATCTGCTCGAAAACGCCGATCTGCGCGGCTTCTCCCAGGCCGATCAGCATCGGCTGGCTACGCTCGTTCGGCTTCACCGCGGTCGGTTGCGTGCCGAGATCGTGGACGCGTTGCCCGCTGCCTGGCAGCCCTGGATCCTGCGGGCATCGGTGACGCTGCGGCTGGCCGTTCTGCTGCATCGCGCGCGTAACCCGGCCGCGCGCCCGCCGGCGCGCCTGTCGATCGACAAGAAACACGTCATCCTGACACTGGATGCGGACTGGCTGGCCGAGCGGCCGTTGACGCGGGCCGACCTCGATGTCGAGGCCGGCCGCCTGGCCAAGGCCGGTTACACCCTGGTTGTCGAGGCCGGTGACGCGCTGCCGATCGATCCCTGAAGCCGAGCCGGTGAGGGCGGCCTCAGCCGCCTGTATTGAACTCGCGCACGGATGCGAAGGTGATATCCGGCCAGCGTTCCTCGGTCAATTGCAGTTTGACGCGTGACGGGGCCAGGTAGACGAGTGCGCCGGAATGATCCTCGGCCACCCCGGTGTCCATGCGATCGCGGAACCGCTCCAGCTCGCGTGGCTCTCCGTAGATCCAGCGCGCCGTATGGACTTCGATGCTCTCGAAGCCGGCGTTGACGTTGTACTCGGTACGCAGGCGCTCGGCGACGACATCGAACTGCAGCGTGCCGACCGCGCCAAGGATCACGTCGTTGTTGTGCAGCGGGCGAAAGACCTGGGTCGCGCCTTCCTCGCACAGCTGATCCAGCCCCTTGTGCAGGGCCTTGGCCTTGAGTGGATCCCGCAGGACCACGCGCTGGAACAGCTCGGGCGCGAAGTTCGGGATGCCGGTGAAGGCCAGCTCCTCACCTTGAGAGAAGCAATCGCCGATGGCGATCGTGCCGTGGTTGTGGATGCCGATGATGTCGCCGGGCCACGCTGTCTCGGCCGCCTCTCGGCGATTGGCCATGAAGGTGATCGCATCGCCGACGCGGATGTCCTTGCCTGCCCGCAGGTGCCGCATCTTCATGCCTTTCTGGTAATGGCCGGAACAGATGCGCATGAAGGCGATGCGGTCTCGATGCTGTGGGTCCATGTTCGCCTGAATCTTGAACACGAAGCCGGACAGGGGTTTCTCGGTGGGGGTGACCGAGCGCGACGTCGTCTCGCGTGGCTGCGGCGCCGGTGCCCATTCGACGAAGGCATCGAGCAGCGGGCGGATGCCGAAGTTATTGACCGCGGAGCCGAAGAAAACCGGGGTGACCTCGCCGCGACGATAGCGCTCGAGATCGAAACCGGCCCCGGCTTCGCGGACCAGTTCGATCTCCTCGAGCAGGTCGTCGTAGTAGTCGCCGGCGATTTCCTTCAGGCGATCGTCCTCCAGCCCGTCGAGCGTGATCGTGCGGCCGCCGGCCTCATTGTCGCTGCCCTCGTACAGATGCACCTTGTCCTCGAGCAGATGATAGACGCCCTTGAAGGCCCGGCCCATGCCGATCGGCCAGGTAATGGGCGCGCATTCGATCTTCAGAATGTCTTCGATCTCGTCGAGCACTTCGAGCGGCGGCCGGCCGTCGCGGTCCATCTTGTTGATGAACGTGAAGATCGGCGTGGTGCGCAGCCGACAGACCTCCATCAGCTTGATCGTGCGCGGCTCCACGCCGCGGGCGATGTCGATCACCATCAGGGCTGAATCCACCGCCGTCAGCGTGCGATAGGTGTCCTCGGAGAAATCCTCATGGCCCGGCGTATCCAGCAGATTGACGATGCGATCGTTGTAGGGGAACTGCATCACCGAGGTGGTCACCGAAATCCCGCGTGACTGCTCCATGGCCATCCAGTCGGAAGTCGCATGACGCGAGGCCTTGCGGCCCTTGACCGTGCCGGCGAGCTGAATCGCGCCGCCGAACAGCAGCAGTTTTTCGGTCAGTGTCGTCTTGCCCGCATCGGGGTGCGAAATGATGGCGAACGTGCGTCGCAGATCGGCTTCCTGCGCGGTCGCCTCGTCGGCAATTGCCGCGGTCTGATTCATCTCAAAGCTCCGTTTTACGACCGCGCGATCGTATGTATCTGAGTCGACTCGAAATAATAGTTGTATAGTGCAACGCTATATTTCGTCGAAAGAAAAACAATTGGTCGGAAGTCAGGTATCCGACTATAGTCTCACTCGATGGCAACGGGGCAATCCCGCTGCTTCGCAGAACCGGTGTCTCCCCCTTCACCGACTCTGCCGACACAGCCACACCTACCCGAGTCGAGTGGCTGTGTTTCAACTGTACCGTCCGCCCCCTGACGGTACGGATAAGCTGGCCCGGATCGGATGCCCTCCCGATCCGGGCCTCTTTTTATCTGCCTATCGAAATCGCGTTCCCGGTGGCCGGATCGATGCGTTCAGATAACCGCGAACGGGTCAGCCAAGTCCGGTGATGACGCCGGTGCGCCGGTCTCGACGGCCACGTGTGTGACCCGGGCAGCCGCCGGGCCCGCGTGCAACCAGTCCGTCAGTTCGTCCAGCGCGCGGGGTTTGCCGGCCGCGACCAATTCCACATCGCCGTCGGCACGATTGCGTACCCAGCCGGCCAGCGACAGTCGACGGGCCGTCTGCTGCGTGGCGACGCGAAAGCCGACGCCCTGGACGGTACCGCTGACGCGAAAATAACGGGTCTCGGACATGGCCTGGCGCACCGCGTATACTGCTTGACTCGCAATTGTACATGCTCGAAAGGTGCGGCATGTGGCAGACAGTCAAGCGACGTCTCATCGGCGATGACCCGGATTCGGGCCTGTCCTCCCGGCGCCCGCGTCGCGCGAGTCTTGAGCTTCGACTTCCCAACCCCTACGGCGGCAAACCCTGGGTGACGGCCACGCTGGCGCTGTCGAGCGCGCCGGCGGCGCGCGGCGAAACAGTCCGGATCCGGGCCCATGTGGACAGCTGTTTTCATGCGCCTGCCACGCCCGGCGATCGAGCCGCGCTGGGCCATGAAGCGGCCGATTCCGGGTTGCGAGCCGGGCTGACACGTTACGGACGCGAGCTGGCGGCCGGCGCGACCCGGCGGGTTGTCGAATACGTGCCGGCGGGGCTGCTGCAGCGCCTGTCCGAGCAGCGACGACGGGGCTGGCTGGACATGCAGATCAGTACGGCACCGCTGGATGCGGGCGCTGCGGCGTTAATGCCGGCCGCATTGCGCGCCCGCTACGGCGATGAATTGCCGCAGAGCGTGGTCGGCGCCCCGCGTGTCGGCGTCTGGGCCGGGCCGGCCGGCGGGCCGCTCGGCGGTATGGCGCGCCTGGCCATGGTGCAGTTCGACGACGGGGATCTCGATCCCACGGCGCGCCGCGCGCCGGGCGAGCGTTTCAGTCTGAACCTGACCATCGGCGAGCTGATCGAGCCGGCGACCGCCGACAGCGACGACGACGCCTCTTGAATCGCGCCGTACTCGGGGCGCTGTGTCTGATTCTGATTGGCCCGGTGAGCACGACGGCCGCGGCCGCAGGAGACGCGGCCGCGGGGCGTCTCAAGTTCGAAAGCTGTCGTGGCTGTCATGCCATCGCCGGCTATCGCAATGCATATCCGGACTACGGCGTACCGCGGCTGTTCGGCCAGCAGCCCGATTATCTGGTTGCGGCGTTGAAGGCCTATCGTGCCGGCCGGCGCGATCATCCGACCATGCAGGCCCAGGCAGCGAGTCTGAGCGATCAGGATATCCAGGATATCGCAGCCTATCTCGCCGGTCGGGGGCGCCAGTGAGACGGGGTCGTCTTGTGCCCGGCTTCAAGGCGCTGGCGTGGGGCGGGTTGATCGCGCTGTGGGCCATGACCGTTGCCCGGGCCGACGACGGGCACGTCACATCGGACTGGCTGGCACAGCGAACGGACGCCTGTGCGGCCTGCCACGGCAAGCACGGCGTCGCCACCACGCCCACGTTTCCGACCATCGCCGGGCAGCCGGAGAGTTATCTCGTGCACACGCTCAGAGCTTATCGTGACGGCGGGCGAGACAATGCCATCATGGCCGGTCAGGTCCGCGGATTGAGCGATGCCGAAATCGCGGCGCTCGCCGCGTATTATCATCGCCAGCGTGGGCCACTGCGCCGCCAGCGGCCCTAGACCGGCACCGGTTCAACAAGAGCAAGAACATTTCAACAGGGAGGAATACGATGACGAACTTCGCGATTTACATGATCGGCGTGCTCATCGTCGTCGCCGCACTCGGCTACGGCGCCTATGCGCTGGGGGTGGCGCCGTTATGGATCGGCATCGGGGTCGCTGTGCTACTCGGCTTCGGATTGATGGGCGCAGCCAAGAAAGCCGGCATCGGGCGCGACAACCCGAACAATGCCAGGGGCCCGGACAACCAGCGCTAGGGTCTGTCGATGTTTCGTGCGAGCGCCTTTTCGTCGAGAGGCCGCAGTGTGTCCGGCAAGGCGCGAGTCGCCGATCGTGGCGTGCCACGATCCAGACTCGCAACGCCGCCGGGCGCCCATCGTCGATTTTTCATGGGCGGCCCAACCCTTCGGGACAAGCGCTGTTTTGCGGCAATACAGCGCCTAGCCTCGATCGGACGGCCGCGTCAGTTCGTCCGGTAGCCGAGCCGGGCGAGGAGGCCTTCGAATTCGTCGAGATCGTGGAACGCGATGCGCAGCTCGCCGCGTCGACGGTTCGGCTCGTAGCGAATGGCCACGGTATTGCCCAGGTGCTCGGACAGGCCGCGTTCCATGGCCCCGAGGTCGGCGCCGGAATCAGCGTCCGGTGGCGGCGGCCCCTGATTTTCCGGGCCGGCTTCTCGCGCCCAGCGCTCAAGCTGGCGTACCGAGGCATGACGCGCGATCGCGCGCCGGGCCAGTTCGGCCTGGGTGCTGGCCGGCAGGCCGGCCAGCACCTTGCCGTGGCCGAGGCTCAACCGGCCCTCGTCGAGCAGAGTCTGGACGGTTGGTGCGAGCTGGCGCAGCCGCAGGAAATTGGTGACGTAAACACGTGATTTCCCGATTCGATGGGCAATCGCCTCGTGCGTCAGGCCGTGCGTGTCGCCCAGCCGGGCGAGGCCGTGCGCGGTGTCCATGACGCCGAGCGACTCGCGCTGCAGGTTCTCGATCAGGCCCAGAACCGCGGCTTCATCGGCCGACAGATCGTTGCGCACGATGGCGGGCATCTCGGCCAGGCCGGCGCGCTGGGCCGCGCGCCAGCGTCGTTCGCCGGCGATCAGGCGATAGCCGTGCTCGGCATCGCCGTGCACCACGATCGGCTGGATGACGCCGGATTGGGTGATCGACTCGGCCAGCTCGTCGAGCCCGGCCTCGTCAAAGTGCGTGCGGGCCTGCGCTCGATCGCGCTGGATGATCTCGATCGGCAGGTGGACCACGGACGAGGCCGCGCCGCTGCCGGCAGTATCGGATTTCGCGGGCGCATGATCGGACCGGGACATCGGGTATTCGCGTGCTAAGCTCGGTGCAGGCTGCACGAGTGTAAAGGTAAATCGGCCCGTGCGACCGACTTAGTCAGGGATAAGTTGTCATGCGCACGCGTCAGTTCCTCAAACCGCGACTGGTCCCGCGCGACGTGGAGGCCATCGTCGATAATCTGCCGATGGGCAACATCGGCAGCGCCGGCTATGACCCGTGGGGGCTCAACCCGGACACGGCCAAGATCACCTTCACGCTGGTGCGCTGGCTCTACGACCATTATTTCCGTGTGGTCGCCAACGGCCTGGAGAACGTGGCCCCGGAAGGTCGGCTGCTGCTCGTCGGCAATCACGGCGGCCAGCTGCCGGTCGACGGTGTTCTCGTGTCTTATGCCGTGGCGAGTCGCAACGACGGGGCGCGTCTGCCGCGCTCGATGATCGAACGCTGGTTCCCTTCGGTGCCGTTTCTCGGCAACTGGATGAATTCGGTCGGCGGCGTTATCGGCGATCCGAAGAACTGCGCCAAGATGCTCGAGCGCGATGAGGCCATCGTGGTCTTTCCCGAAGGCATTCGCGGCTCGGGCAAGCCGTATCATCTGCGCTATCAGCTCCAGCGATTCGGCCACGGCTTCATGCATCTGGCCATGGAGCACGACGCGCCGATCGTGCCGGTCGGCGTCGTGGGCTGCGAGGAAACCATGCCATCGCTTGCCAACATCAAACCGGTCGCCCGCATGCTGGGCATGCCTTACTTCCCGTTGTCGCCGCTGGTGCCCTTGCCGGCGCGGGTGGTGCTGAACTTCGGTAAGCCCATGCATTTCGCCAACGATGTCCGGGGGGAGGCGGACGTCGCGCGTCGGGTGGAGCAGGTCAAGGATGCCATTCGTGATCTGATCGATGCCGGCGTCGCCCAGCGACAGCATCTGTTCTGACAATGGCCGAGCGCACCCGACAAGAGACCCGACGCCAGACCGCGGCGCGGCGCAAGACGCCGGCCCGTCGTGATCGCGCCGACGGCCGCAAGGCCGCGACGGCGACTGATGACGTGCAGGGCATTGGTCATGGCCATCGCGGCAAGGTGATGGTGACCGGGGCGGCCGGCGCGTTGGCCCAGCACGTCATCGCCGAGCTGATCGAGCATGACTATGACGTCGTGGGCGTGGAATTCCGCGGCGTCCAGCACGAATATCCGGACACCGTCGATTATGTCGTCGACTTCAATCAGCGGCCGTTCGAGGATGTCTTTCGCGAGCACGATTTCGTCGGCGTGGTGCATCTGGGCCGGATCCGGTTCACGCAATCCACGCGCGGCCGGCGCTATTCGGCGAATGTCGTGGGGACATCTCGCCTGCTGGGATTGGCAAAGAAATACGGCGTGACGAAGGTGCTCGCGCTGTCGACGTATCACGTTTACGGCGCGGATGCCCGCAATCCGAGCCTGATCGACGAAGAGCATCCCATGCGCGCGGCGAATCTCATGCCGGAGATCGTCGACGCCGTGGAACTGGAGAATCTGTTCAACATCCATCTGTACAAGGATCCGGAGCTGAACATCGTCATTCTGCGGCCGTGCAATATCGCCGGCCCCGGCATCAATAACGAGATCAGCCGTATGCTCGGCCAGTCCGTGGCGCCGTGTCTGGTCGGTTTTTCGCCGTTGATGCAGTTCATCCACGTGGCCGACATGTCGCGCGCGGTGCTGATGGCATTCGAGCAAAACCATCCGGGCGTATATAATGTTGCACCGAATGATTATGTGACCTATCAGGACGCGCTCCAGATGGCAGGCTGTCGACGGCTGTTTCTGCCATCGGTGCCGCCGCGGCTGGCGCGTCGGGCCGTGCGCGCGCTCGGACGGCTTGCGCCGCCGGCCTACCTGATCGATTTCTTCAAGTATTCGGTCATTATCGATGGCAGCCTGTTCGCTCGTACCTTCGATTTCGCGCCCGAACATTCATTGAGCGAATTGTTCGCGCATTACCGCGCCAAAAAATAACGCATCGTCGCCTTGTCCCCGAGGTTCGTTTTCATGTCTAGCCCCTCACGTCTTCAAATCGGCCTGCTCAATCTGCTGGCACTTCTCATGCTGGCGGGCTGTGCGCACAGCCCGCCCTCGGATCCGTGGGATCCGCTGGAGCCGGTCAACCGCTTCAATTACAAGGTCAACGACAAGGCTGACAAGTACGTGGTGCGGCCGGCGTCGAAGGGCTATGACAAGGTCGTGCCGGATCGGGTGCAGGCAGGCATCGCGAATTTCTTCGATAACGCGAGCCAGCCGGTGACCATGGCCAACAGCCTGCTCCAGCTCAAATGGGGCAAGTTCAACCAGTCGCTCGGCCGTTTCATGATCAACACGACGGCCGGTGTCGGCGGTATCTTCGATATCGCCACGCGCCTGGACGTGCCGCATCCCGACGAAGATCTGGGGCAGACGCTCGGCTTCTGGGGGGTTGGACCGGGCTTCTATCTCTATCTGCCGCTGCTGGGGCCCTCCGATGGTCGTGATTTCCTCGGTGGTCTGGGTGATCAGTTCGCCAACCCGATCAACTACGTCGATCAGTTCGACGTGATCGATGACGATTATCCGTGGGTGCCGTATGCGCTGCGGGCGATCGAGGGCATCAATCTGCGCGCCAGCCTGCTCGGGTTCGACCAGACGCTGCAGCAACAGTTCGATCCTTATGCCTTCGTGCGCAGCTATTATCTCGAGGACCGCCAGAAAAAGGTCTACGACGGGAACGTCCCGGCCGATCTGAACTCGTCGGACGATAGCGCGGATCCGGACTTTCCATCCGCAGCGGCGGCGGATGACGGCGCCAACTAGGTCGGCGTCGCCATGCCCGACGATGGCACCGCATCGGTGCTGATGACGATGACGCGTGATCAGCTCCACGCGACCGCGATCCGGTACTTCAAGACCGCCGGGCCGACGGAGCCGGAAGTCGCGCTCGTCGAGCGCGACGGTCATCGGGTCGTGTTCAAGGATTACGGGCGCGGGCAGGGCTGGTTCGCCCGGCTCGTCGCACCGGTGCTGATCTGGCGCGAGGCGAGCGCGCTCGAAGCGCTCGCCTCGTTGCCCGGCGTGCCGCGCCTGATCCGACGCGTAGACGCCCGGGGTGTGCTCATCGAGTACTGTCCGGCCGTGCCATGGGGCCAGGCGCGACCGGCCGATGCCGCCTATGCGCGGCTGAGCGCGCTCGTCGCCGAGATTCACGCACGCGGCATCGCCCACGGCGATCTGCGCGGCGGTGGCAATTTCCTCGTCGACGATTCGGGCCAGCCGTACGTTGTCGATTTCGTTGCTCGGGTACGCCGTGGGCGGACCTGGAACATCGGCTGGAACTGGTTGTTCGCGCAGTTCGTCGGTGCTGACGACAGCGCGCTGGCCAAACTGCGCGTCAAGCATGCCCCGCATCTGGCCACGGCCGCCGACCGGGCCCGTCTGGCCCGACGTGGCCCGCTTGAACGTCTGGCGCGAACGATCGGGGAGACCGTTCGTCGCCTCACTCGACAATTCGCCTCGCGCGACTGACCAGGCCCGCCGATGATTCGTGTGCTGCTGCGACTGCTGCTCGTGTTCATGCCGCTGGTGCGCTGGCCGCTCCGGGCCTGGATCCGGACGCGGGTCACGCCGACCGATCTGGATGAACTCGGTCTCGATCTCGACAAGCCCGTCTGCTACGTGTTGCCGGTGGCCAGCATATTCGACTGGCTGGCACTGGAAGCGGTGTGTGCGGCCCGCGGTCTGCCGCGTCCGCATCTGGCAGGCAATCGGCCACCGACGGTCAAGCGGGCCGTGGTGCTCGCCGTGCCGATCGGCCGGTCGCGTCATCGTTCCGAGCTGCAGCGTATCGTCACCCGTACGCTGCACGACCACACCTTTGACGTGCAGATGGTGCCGGTCTCGGTCTTCTGGGGCCGAAACCCGGTGCAGGAGACCTCGATCACGCGGATCCTGTTCGCCGACTCCGAACGATCGAGTCGGCTACGCAAGGTTCTGATCGTGCTGGTCAACGGCCGGAACACGCTCGTGCATTTCGGCCGCCCGGTCGATTATCGCGGTGTGGTCGCGCAGAACGCGACGCCCGGTGTGCTCGTACGCAAGCTCGTACGCGTGCTGCGGGTGCATTTCCGTCGCCAGCGGGCCGCCACGCTCGGCCCCGGCGTGTCGCGGCGCAGCCAGCTCATCGACACGCTCGTTTCCGACCCGGAAGTCATCCGGGCGATTTCCGAGGGCGCCCGGCGCGAGAACAAGAACGTGGCCGTCCTGCGCACGCGTGCTCGTGAATATGCCGACGAAATCGCGGCCGATCACTCCAATATCGCTATCGGTTTCATGCTGCGCGTGCTGACCTGGCTGTGGAACCGCATCTACGACGGCATCGATGTGCGGCACCTGCCACGCCTGCGCGAGGCCGCGCACGACAACCGCGAGATCATCTATCTGCCGAGCCATCGCTCGCATATGGATTATCTGCTGCTGTCCTACATCCTTTACGAGGAGGGCCTGGCGCTGCCGCAGATCGCCGCGGGCGTAAATCTCAACTTCTGGCCGGTCGGTGGGCTGCTGCGCCGGTGCGGCGCCTTCTATCTGCGCCGCAGTTTCAAGGGCGATCGACTCTATACGGCGGTGTTTCGTGCCTACGTGGAAACGCTGGTCGCCCGCGGACAGCCGATGAAATTCTACCCGGAGGGCGGGCGGAGCCGGACCGGCCGGCTGCTCGCCCCCAAGACCGGGATGTTGCAGATGACCATCGCCAGTGCGCTGGCCACGAGCCAGGATGCGCCCGTCTCGATCGTGCCGGTCTATATCGGCTACGACCGCGTGATGGAGGTCAAGGGCTACTTCGACGAGCTGCGTGGCACGCGCGTCAAGAAAGGCGAGACGATGGGTGATCTCGTGCGTGGCTCGACCAAGGTGCTCTCACGCAAGTACGGCCGGGTGTTCGTGTCCTTCGGCGAGCCGATCGAGCTGCAGACGTTTGCCGATACGCATCTGCCGGACTGGCGTGACCGCATGAGCGAGCTCTCGCTCGATGCCCGACCGAAATGGCTGCAGACGTTCACCGACGATCTGGCCACGTCGGTCATGCGCGGCATCAACGCGACCGCGACCCTGAATGCGACCGGGCTGGCCTCGCTGGTCCTGCTGGGCGCGCCGCAGAAATCGGTGGCCGAAGACGAAATGGTCCACACCCTGGCCACGCTGGCCCGAGTGGCCCATGCCTGTCCGTATTCGCCGGATGCCAGTGCGCCGGAGCCCGACGGCACTGCGTTGCTGGCCGAAGCCGAGCCGACCATGCGATTGATCCGGGCGCCGCATGCCTGGGGCGATATCCTGACGGTGGATTCGCGTCAGGCGGTGCTGCTGACCTACACCCGCAACAACGTGATGCATCTGTTCGCGTTGCCGTCGCTGATCGCCAATTTCTTTGCGCACTTCGAGCAGCGCAACGAAAAGGCCCTGTTGGGCGATGCCGTCGAGTTGTACCCGCTGCTGGCCTCGGAGCTGTTCCTGCGCTGGTCCATCGAGGACTGTCGCGAGGCACTCGTCGATTCGGTCAACGGCCTGATCGAATGCGGCCTGTTGTCGCGCACGGACAAGGGCGCGCTGCGGCGGCCGCAGGCCGGCAGTCAGGAGTTCGCGGCCCTGATGAGCCTGGCGCGCATCATGCGCGAATCGCTGGAACGCTATGCGATGACCGCTACGCTCCTGTCGCACAATCGGGAGAGTGGAGTGGTCGAGCGAGGTCGCTTCGAACGCCAGTGTCAGCTCATGGCCGAGCGGATGGCCCTGTTGACCGGGCGCAACAGCCCGGAATTCTTCGATGCGCGCCTGTTCCGCAATCACGTGGAAACCCTGGTACGGGTCGGGCTGCTCCGACGGGAAGGCAACAAGCTCCACATCGACGACGGGCTACGACACCTGGCCGATCACGCACTGCGCCTGCTGGGTTCGGATATCCGCCAGACCATCGCGCATCTGACCTCCATGCCGCGTCTGGACGATGCCGAGCCAGGCGAGACCTTGGGTTGAGCGAAGACGGGCGCGGTACGACGAGATCGACGCCCGGCGCCGGCTGTGACATGGTTTGGCCCCATATCTGTACGAGGGCTGTCACGCCGTGTCGCATCTGATCTTCACGCTGCTGTTTGTCGCCGCTGCCGTTTTCTACTTCGGCGCGGCTCTTATCTGCCATCGACGCGGTGACGCCCTCAAATGGCCGCGTCTGGCCACCGGTGTCGGGTTCACACTCATGGCGATCGGTTTTCTTGTCGATCTGAATGCCTCGCACGCGTTGACCTTCATCGGGGCGATCGTGGTCTTCGTCTCGGCCATCACCACGGCCGTGCTGAGCGCACGTCGCGTTCGACGCAGCTAGGGCCTGTTAACACTTCGCACGTGGCCGCGTTGCCGCCCAAAAACCGGTGGGCCTAGGTCATGTCCAAGGTCAAGCCGTGCAACACCGCATGGCCGGTTTTTGGACGCAATCCGACGGGAAGCCGGTCATTTTTTGCGCAATCCGGCGTTGTCGTTCGCGACGCCAGAATGACGGCCGTACGCGCCCGATGCCTTGTCTTGTAGAAAAATGAGCGCCGGCGCGGCGCACGCGGGACATGTTGACAGGCCCTAAGGCGGCGATCCGCTGCGGCGCCCGCGCGGATCGAGTCGATCAATAGCGGGCGGCGCCGCGCCAGAGATAGAGCGGCGTCGTGCCGTCCATGCCGGATCGAGCAGCCAGGAGCGCGCTCAGCGCATCGACGCCAGGCGTGCTGCTCGCCGAAGCCCCGCCGAGGCCGGCCGCCCCGGCATGGGCCGACAGCGTGCGCGGTGGGGTAGCGCCCTGGTAATAACGCACCACCCGGGCCGAGGGCAGCTGCGCGGCAGCGCGGGCGGCATCGATTGCATCGTCGCGATAGCCGATGGTATCGACGAGGCCGAGCTGTTGGGCGGCACGGGCCGTGAATATTCGCCCGTCGGTGATCGTGGCGAGCCGGTCTTGATCCAGGTTGGGGCGATTGGCCTGCACGACGGCAACGAAGCGCTGGTACAGGCCGTCGACGACCTGCTGGACGATGGCCCTGTCATCGGGCGCGGGTGGTCGAAGCGGCGAGAGAATGGCCTTGTGGGCTCCGGAGGTAACGCTGGTGTCGGTCAGGCCGATCTTGTCCATCAGGCCGGCCGCATTGACGTTGGCGATGATGACGCCGATGGAGCCGGTGATCGTGGTCGGTGCGGCGATCAGGCGATTCGCGCTCATTGCCACGTAATAGCCGCCAGAGGCGGCGACCCCGTCCAGATGGGCGATGACGGGGATTCCGGTCTCGGCCTCGAAGGTCTTGATGCGATGATAGATTGCATCGCTGGCGGCCACAGTGCCGCCCGGGCTGTCGATGGCCAGCACGACGGCCTTGACGTCGGGGTCGTCGCCGGCCTTGTTCAGGGCCCGCTCGATGCGCGTGAGCGTGGACTCGCGCTGTACCAGGCCCAAGGCCTGGGATGACGGATGCGAAGAGATGAACCCGTCGATCGGCAGCCAGACGATTTTGGCGGCGCCGGTGCCGCGAATCACGGATTCATGCAGGCTATCGTCGCCACCGCCGGACAGCGGCGTGTTGACGGTGATACAGCCGGCTAGCGACAGCGCGAGCGTCAGGGCCAGTAGCCAGCGGCCGCCCGTCATGGCCGTGCGCCAGTGCATCATTGGGTCTCGCCGCGCCAGACTTCGATCGCGGCCACCACGTGTTCGCAGGCCTGCTTGAGACAGTGACGCCCGGGGTCGCGATCCATCTCGTCGAGATGGGAGAAGGCCATTGCGACATAGCGTTCGCTGCCCTCAAGCACGGCCTGGGTCTGTGCCTGGGCATAGGCGGCTTCGAGAGCGCGCAGCAGGTGGTCGATCGTGTCGGCATCGAGTCGTGCTTCCTGGAAGACCATGACACAGGCCGCCGTGGCGGCATTATCGAGCAGCAGCCGATGGTCGGCCGGGGTGTCCGGATAGTACGCGATGTACAGGTCAGCCAGCCGCGTGACGAGATCGACCAATCCGAGCATGGCCGGCATGTCGTCGAAAAGATGCTTGTGGCCGCGCCGGGCCGCCACATCGGCGGCTACCTGCAACGCGGGCCCGACCGTCCGGTGATAGGCATGTGGCGGCAGGGCGTTGGGGTCGATCGTTTCGCCCTCGGGGCGGGTATCGGAACCTTGGGTCATGATGGTGGGCCAGGGCCTGTTGAGAATCGGCACGCGTGCCAACATTGGCGAGCGCGAATCGGGCCAGCCAAGGCGCGCATGGCGGCATTGTGGCGCGCTGCAAGCAGGACACGCAACGCGGCGTGGCGCGGTCGGCAGGGGCCACGCGAAGAGCTAGCGGCCAAGCGACGACCATCCGGCGTTATCGCGCGCACGCGGCTGGGCCACGCCAGGCTCACGATGCCTTGTCTTGCAAAGAATGATCACCGGCGCGGCGCACGCGGGAAGTGTTAACAGGCGCTAGCTTTCGGGAATACGAACGATGACGCGCGCGCCGCCGTCCGGGGTGGCGCTCAGTTCGATCTTGCCGTTGTAGGAACGCACGATCTCGGCCGCGACGGCCAGACCAAGACCCTGACCCTCGCGAGTGCTGTCGGCTCGGACGCCGCGCTCGAGCAGGCGCTGTGGCGCGCTGTCGGCAAAGCCCGGGCCGTTGTCGTCGACCCAGAGTACGAGGTCGCCGTCCTCGCGGCGCGCATCCACGATCACGAGGTTCTTGCCGTACTTGGCCGCGTTGTCCATCAGCGTGCCGAGCATTTCGGTGAGATCGCCGGCATCGATCGGCGCTCGCAGATGGTCGTCGATTCGGATATCGAAACGCGTCCCGTTGCCGGCATAGACCTTGGTCAACGCTCTGGCCAGCCGTTCGGCCGGTGGGGCGATGGGCAGCGGGCGGGCCAGCGTTCGCTTGCCCGCGGCGGCGGCCTTTTGCAGCTGATAGTCCAGGATGTCGTTCATGCGGGCCAGCTGGGCGCGCAACGGGCCGCGTTGCTTGCCGGGCAGCGTATCGTCCTCGGCCAGGCCGCGCAGAATGGCCATCGGGGTCTTGAGACTGTGCGCGAGATCACCCAGCGCATTGCGATAGCGGGTCAGCCGGGCCTGATCGTTGGCCAGCATGGTATTCAGATTCGAGACCAGCGGCTGGATCTCGTCGGGATAATCCCCCTCGAGTCGGCGGTCGCCGTCGGACTCGAGGCTGGCCAGATTGCGTGCCAGTCGGCGCAGGGGCGCCAGGCCCCAGCGCAGAATCAGTAGTTCGACGACCAGCAATATGAGGGCGGAAGCGGACAGCAACGTCCAGAGTACGCCGCGAAAACGCGTCATCTGCTTGACGAAGGTCGTGGCGTTCTCGGCGACAATCAGCGTGTAGCGGAAATCGTTGCCGTTGTCCGTCACCCATCGGAAACCGAACGACAGCGTCAGCAGGTCAGCGTCGTTGGGCCCGGCCACGCGCAATTCCTGCCATTGTCCGACGGCCGGCACCGAGGGCATCTGGATCGTGCCGAGCAGGGACGGCGAATGCCATATCACCTTTCCATCGTCGTCGATCACCATCGCATAGAGCCCGGAATCGGGGCGCGACAGATCGGACTCCGGCAGCACGCGCGGGGCGAGCTTGAAGCTGCCGTCGTCGGTGATGTCGGCGCTGCCCAGCAGTGCATAGGACAGGCCCTGAAGGCGGTCGTGCTCGGCCTGTTCGGCGCGCTCGCGCACTGCGGTCTGCAGGGCGAGGCCGGTCAGCACGATGAAGGCCAGCAGGAGTACCGCGGTCGCGGCCAGCAGCCGCGCCCGCAGCGAGTTGATCACGAGTCGGTGGCGGCCGCGCTGCGGGGCCGGTCGTCGCGGGCCAGCCGATAACCCCGGCCGCGCAGGGTCTCGATCGGCTTGCGGGTGCCGTCGGGATCGAGCTTGGCCCGCAGACGGCGCACGAAGACCTCGATCACGTTGGAGTCGCGCTCGGCGTTCTCCTCGTAGATGTGCTCGGTCAGTGCGGTCTTGGAGATGACCTCGCCAGCGTGGAGCATGAGGTATTCCAGGACACGGTATTCATACGCGGTGAGATCGATCGATTCCTCACCCACGAAGACTTCCTGGCGTGATGTGTCGAGCACGATATCGCCGGATTCCAGGCGTGGCTGGGCCCAGCCACGCGAGCGGCGCACCAGCGCCTGGATGCGGGCGGACAGTTCCTCGGGTTGGAAGGGTTTGACGACATAGTCGTCGGCGCCGGCCTCGAGTCCTTCGACCTTGTCCTGCCAGCGGCTGCGGGCGGTGAGAATCAGGATCGGATAGTCGAGCCCGGCATCACGCACCTCCGAGATGATGTCCAGACCGGTCGGGCCGGGCAGTCCCAGATCGATGATGGCGACATCGACCGGATACTCCTTGGCATAGAACAATCCCTCATCGCCTTCGCCGGTCGCATCCACGGCATAGCCTTCGCTTCTCAGGCGTTCGCAGACCTGCTCGCGAAGTTCGACGTCGTCTTCAATGACCAATGCACGCATCGCGCTCGTTCCTTTGGACCGGGCTGCCTAGGGCCGCGCATCGACATGCACCACGCGAACCCGACCCTGTTCGAGTATCTTGACCAGATAGTAAGGGCCGCCGGGCCCGTCTTCCAGTACGACGTTGAGGACGCGCCCGCCGGCACGCTGACGGGCGATGCGCGCCGCATCGGCCGAGGAGATGCCGACAGCCGCTCCGGTGTTCGCTTTCGCCTCCGGCTTCTGCTGGTTTTGATCATGCTGTTTAGTGTCCGAAAGAGACAGCGGCTGGGCCGACGCGCGGCTCCGGTCGTGTTCGGCGTGCTGGACCTGTTGCATGGTGCGTGGATCGAGCCCCACGAAACCCGGACTGGCTTCGGCGATCGCCGAAGACAACAGGAACAGCAGCCCACCGACGGCAAGCTGGGCGGCGTGACGACCGTCCCATGAATGAAGACTGGCAAGATCCGCTGTTCTAGGGGCGCGCATGGGAAGATTCAGTCCGAAACGGGACAGCCGCGATGCGCCAATGGGGGATCGGGCACGTCGGTGCAACGATGAATGGTCGTGCCGCCGGCGGCGACAGGAAAGTCGAAACGAGGGAATGCGCGATTCCGGATGAATCGTCTTGCTCGGACCGATCGGCGTCGCCCGGACTGGGGCTGCGTGCCGGGGCGGATGCGGCTTGCATCGGGCGCGCCGCTCGGGGAACGCATGCCATGGACAACCGTCCGGTGTCGGTTTCCGGGCCGTTGTCGAGCGGACACCAAGACGTATTGTGTGACAACGACATATCGAACACCTCGTTGGATTCGACACTAGGCTGCCCGCGCTGAATACGTGCTTAAAATCCAGGTGGCGGCCAGACGATGCCCTCCGACACCGTCCGGCCGTCTCGAACGTTACTGATTCTGGTTCGTTCCCTTGTTGTTCTGGCCGGCCGAGTCGGGGGCGCTGTCCCCGGATTTGCTGATCTGGAGTCTGTCGACGACATGGGCGACGCCGGGCTGGTTCTTGACCAGTTCGACGGCCTTGTCACGTGTCTTCTTGTCGGGAACGGCGCCGGTCAGGGTCACCACGCTCTGCTCGACGCCGACCGATATGGCGGCATCCGAGAAGCGACTCTTGTTGAGCACGTCCTTTTGCAGTACACGGAACAGGATCTGATCGGTCGCACTCTTCTGAACCTTCTGGCGAGCCTGCTCCATATCCTGGCGCGTCGAGTCCAGGTCCTGTTGTGCCTGCTGGAAGCTCTGCTGAGCCTGTCGCATCTGCTGACGCGCGTTCTCGACGCGTTTCTGAGCGTCGTTGAGCTCCTGCTTGGAATCGTTGAGCGAATTCACGGCATCGTCGTACTGGTCCTGCGGCGACTGGGAACAGCCGGTCGCGAGCGTCGCAGCGAACAGGCCGGCGGCGAACGTCGTTCGGAAACGGCAATGCATGGTTTTTGTCCTTGTTACACGCGTCAGGCGTAGGAAATTACCAGATCCAGGATGAACGCCGGACGAGCCGCGACGAATCCTCTTGCATCCGGCAGGCTCGGGACGCCCGAGCTGCCCGATGACGGCTGGCGTACAATCGCGCGCCATGTGGATCGGCGACTTCCAGTTGGCTGGCAATCTCGCGCTCGCGCCAATGGCGGGCGTGACCGATCGTGTCTTTCGCAGCCTGTGTCGCAGCCAGGGCGCGACGGTGACAACCGGCGAGATGGTGTCGGCGCGGGCCGAGCTGCGCACGACACGCAAATCGCGCCAACGTCTGGATTTCAGCGGCGAGCCGCGACCTCATATCGTCCAGATCGCCGGCGGGGATGCCGCCGATCTTGCCGCGGCGGCACGCTGTAACGCCGAGGCCGGTGCCGACATCATCGATATCAACATGGGGTGTCCGGCCAAAAAGGTCTATCGCAAGGCGGCAGGTTCGGCGCTGATGGCCGATATCGATCAGGTGGAGCGCATTCTGGATGCCGTGGTCGCGGCCAGTCCGGTGCCGGTGACGCTCAAGATGCGGACCGGTGTCTCGGCCGATCGCATCAATGCGGTGGCGATCGCGCGTCTGGCCGAGGCCGCGGGCATCGCGGCCGTGGCCGTGCACGGCCGCACGCGCGACCAGCACTACAACGGAATCGCGGAGTACGCGACGATCGCTGCCGTCAAAGCGGCCGTCTCGATCCCGGTCTGGGCCAATGGCGATGTCGACTCGACGGACAAGGCTGTCGAGGTGCTGGCGGCCACGGGTGCCGATGGTCTGATGATCGGGCGGGCGGCCTGTCGACGGCCGTGGTTGTTCGGCCTGATCGGGCAGCGTCTGGCCGGAGGCGCGACACCGATGGCGCCGAGTCTGGCCGACGAGCGGGAGCTGATGCTCGGGCTGATCGAGCAGATCCACGATTTCTATGGCGAGGCTCAGGGCGTGCGTGTGGCACGCAAGCACATCGGCTGGCTGGCCGACCGCCACCCGCTGCATCCGACCTGGTATCTCGATCTGATGCAGGCCGATAGTGGGCCACGTCAGTGTCATCGGCTGGCGCGTCTGTTCGATGCGCTCGGGAATGTCGTCGACAGACAGGCGGCCGATATTTGATCTGGATCATCGAGCCGGGTCGTATTCCGGCCCAGGCTCGGGGCTTTGTCAGCAACGGCGGAGTCCGCGATGTCTGTATCCACCCCCCGAATCAGCGTGGCGATCGGCCATATCGGTCGTGACCGGATCATGCTCATGGCCCTGAGCGAGGCCGCAGCGCGCCACGGAGCGCGGCTGATCGGACGCTACGAGCCGGGGCGTCGCCACCAAGACGATGCACCGCCGGCCTGTTGTCGCGACTGCGATGTCGCGGCCGACTTCGCCCGGCGTCTGTTCGAAAACCTGTGTCGACGAGCGGGCCTGGCCAATTACGCCTGGCTCGACGGGCGACGTCTCTCATGTGGTTGATCTGGATCAATAACCCAATGGCGTGATGGCGTCAGAGTGTCTTCCAGCGGCGTGCCGGAAAGACGCCGCGGCTCGATACACCGCAAGGGAGACAACGGCATGAACATTCGACGAGCGGTCGCCGGCGTGATCGGTCTCGGCCTGTTATTCACCGGGGGCGCGGCCGCCGCGGCCGGCCCGTTGAGCGCAGGCCAGGTCATTCTGCGCGCCGGGGCGACCGGCGTGCTGCCGGACGAGGACACGCATCAGGTTGGCGGCGCGCTTGCGCCGGCGCTGGCCGGCACGCATGTCGCCGTCGATAACGACGTCAAGCCGGGCATCACGCTCGCCTACATGCTGACCGACCATATCGACGTCGAACTGCTCGGCGCCTGGCCGTTCAAGCACGAGGCCACACTACGCGGCGGGGCGCTGGCGGGGACGCGCCTGGGGTCGATCAAGCATCTGCCGCCGACGCTCAGCGTGGATTATCACTTCGATACCGGGACGCCGGTCACGCCTTATGTCGGCGTCGGCGTGAACTACACGATGTTCTTTGACGAGCAGGTCGACGATGCCGCGGCCGCCGCTGGCGTGACGGGTCTCGATCTGTCGAATTCGTTCGGGCCGGCGGCCCAGGTCGGTGTCGACTACATGCTGGGTGATCACTGGTTGGTCAATGCCAACGTGCGTTATCTGCAGATCGATACCAATGCGCGGGTCGCGACGGCCGGCGGCGGCCGTACCGATGTCGATCTGGACATCGACCCGTGGGTCTATACCGCCGCCATCGGCTATCGTTTCTGATGCGGTGGTCGGCCGGTCACTGGTCCGCGGCCCAGGCACCGTGCCCGGCCCAGGTCTCGAGCGCGTCGAAATCGCATATCGCGACTTCGGCGCGGGCGAGTGTGATGATGCCGTTGTGCTGCATGCGGCTGAGCACGCGGCTGACGGTCTCGATGCGCATGCCGAGGAAATTGGCCAGCTCGGCGCGCTTCATGGACAGCCGGATCGGCGAGGCAGGGAGGCCGCGCTGCTGGCGCCGGCGCGACAGACAGAGCAGCAGGGTGGCGATACGCCCTTCGCTGTTCTTGCGTCCCAGCGTCAGCAACAGCGATTCGTCGTCGGATAGTGCCTGGCCCATCAGACGCATCATCTGGCGTCGCAGGCTCGGTATGTCGTCGATCAGATCGTCCAGACGCTCGAATTCGATTCGACAGATCCGACTGTCCTCAAGCGCAGTGGCAGTGCACTGATGCGTCTGGGCGCCGAAGCCGTCGAGGCCGAGCAGATCACCGGGATAATAGAAACCCATGATCTGTTCCAGCCCGTCGGCATCGAGCATGGCGGTTTTCAGGGCGCCGGCACTGACGGCATAGATCGCGGCCAGCGGTTCGCCCTGCCGAAACAGTGTCTTGCCGCGCGGCAGCGGGACGGCCACTTCGACTTCCGTTTCCAGCTGGGCGACATCATCGGTATCCAGGCCGTACGGCAGGCACAGATGGGCCAGCGAGCACTGACCGCAGGCCTGATTGACTTGTTCGAGACGACGAGACGTGGCGGGCATGACACAGCGCTTATCGTTGAATCCGAGACATCGGCGACCGGTTCTTGTGCGTCCGGTCGAAAAATGACGGGTACACCGTAGCTTACGCTGGTTTGAAAATTCATGAGTCGGGCACGATGAAATCGCGCAACGCTTGCTTGTGGGCATGATTTGATCTGGATCAAGAAGTCCGCGCGTGCCTCGCACTAGGCTGACTGCACTGGTTTTCCGCGCACGCTCCCCCATGAGTGCCACGACCGCGGCCGATGCCCCCGGCTGGCTCGCTTCACAAAAAAGCCGTGTGTCCGGGCCGGTGGCCACGACCATCGGTCTGGGGCTGGCCGGTGGTCTGCTGTTGATCGTCCAGGCCAGCCTGTTCGCGTTGCTGGCCAATGCCGTGATCTTCGACAACGCGGGTCTGGCGCGTATCGCGCCCTGGCTGATCGGTATCGCGGCCCTGGTGCTGGTCAGGGCGGGGCTGGTCTATGCCGCCCAGCAGAGCGCCTTCGTTGCCGGCCGTCGTATCAAGACGGCGATCCGGGCTCGTCTGATCGCCCGCCTCGGCACGCTCGGCATCGTCTGGCAGCGGGCCACGCCGACCGGGGATGTGGTCAACACGCTGACCGATGGCGTCGAGGCATTGGAGGCCTATTACGCGCGCTATCTGCCACAGAGCGCGCTGGCGGCCCTGATCCCGTTGTCGATTCTGGTCGTGGTCGTGCCGATCGACTGGCTCTCCGCGCTCATTCTGGTGATCACCGCGCCGCTGATTCCGGTGTTCATGGTCTTCATCGGACGCGGCGCGGAAAAACTCAATCAGCGCCAGTGGCGTCGCATGGGACAGTTGTCGGGGCATTTCCTCGATGCGCTGTCCGGCCTGAGTACGCTGCGGATCTTCAATCTCGGCCGGCGCGAAGCGCGTCTGATCGCGCGCTTTTCCGAGGAATACCGGCTGGCTACGCTGCGCGTGCTGCGCCTGGCGTTCGTTTCGTCGTTGGTACTGGAGTTTCTGGCCACGGTGAGCATCGCGATGGTCGCAGTGCTGATCGGGTTCCGACTGCTCTGGGGAGATCTCGGTTTCGCCGCCGGCTTCGTCGTGCTCCTGCTGGCACCGGAGTTCTATCTGCCGCTGCGCAACATGGGCAGCGTGTATCACGCCCGCATGGAGGCGATCGGCGCGGCCGAGGGCATCGTGGTCCTGCTCGACGAGGCCGAAAGCGGGCCGGCGACGGCGATGCCCGGCACAGAGCAGATCGGGCTCGCCGCCGGTCGTGCGCCTTATATCGAGCTGCGCGATGTCGGGCTGTGCTATCCGGACGGCACGCCAGCGCTGCGTGCGATCGATCTCGCGATCACGCCGGGCGAAACGGTGGCTATCGTGGGGGCCTCGGGGGCCGGCAAGAGCACGCTTGCCGGCGTGCTGCTCGGGCTGCTGGCGCCGAGTACCGGGCAGGTGTGGGTCGACGGGATCGATCGGTCGCAGCTGGATGCAGGATACTGGCACCGGTTTTGTGCCTGGGTGCCGCAGCAGCCGCGGCTGTTCCACGGCACGGTGCGCGACAATCTGGCGCTGGCCGATCCGGCCGCCGACGACGCGACACTCTGGCACGCACTCGAACGGGCCCAGGCGCGCGACTTCGTGGCCGCGCTTGCCGACGGTCTGGACACCGCGATCGGCGAACGCGGCCTGTCGTTGTCGGGCGGCGAGATCCAGCGCCTGGCGATAGCCCGGGCGCTCGTCTCGCAGGCGCCCTTCGTCGTCGTCGACGAAGCCAGCGCCCATCTCGATCGGCCGAACGAGGTGGCCCTGACCGCGGCCCTGGCCGAGCTCGGCGCGGGGCGCAGCCTCGTGGTCATCGCGCATCGCCTGGCCACGATCCGACGGGCCGACCGGATCGTGGTGCTCGATGCCGGACGCATCGTCGAGATCGGAACCCACAACCGCCTGCGCGCGGCCGGCGGGCCCTATGCCGCCATGCTCGGCGAGGCCCCCCGATGAGCGATCTGCGCTGGTGGTGGCAGCGGGCGCGACCGTATCGCGGCGCTTTCGCGCTGGGGCTTGTGCTGTCGATCGTGACGATGGCCTCGAATATGGCACTGCTGGCGGTGTCCGGCGGTTTCATCGCCGCAATGGCGGCCGCCGGGCTGGCCGGCCTCGACATGAACTACTTCACGCCGGCAGCCGCCATCCGGGGCTTGGCGATTACGCGGACGGTCGGACGCTACTTCGAGCGGCTGGTCAATCACGATGCCACGCTGAAAGTGCTGACCGGCCTGCGTGTCTGGTTCTATAACCAGATCGAACCGCTGTCGGCGCATCAATGGTCACGTCTGCGCGGCGGTGATCTGCTGGCGCGGGTGCGCTCGGACATCGATACCCTGAGCGGCGTCTATCTACAGCTCGTGGTGCCGGCGATCGCCGGGGGGCTCTGTATTCTCGGCGCCACTGCGGTCTGGGCCTGCTACAGCGGCGCGGTCGCTGTCGTGAATCTGGCCTGCCTGGTGGTAGCCGGTGGCGTGCTGCCCTGGGCCGTGGCGCGCGCGGGCGAGGCGCCCGGACAGGCCGCGGTGGCCGTCGCGGCCCGCCTCAAGAGCGAAACCGTGGATCTGGTGGCCGGACTGGGCGAGCTGCAGATTTTCGGTGCCTTCGAGCGCCGGGCAGATGAAGTCGCGGCTCTGACCGAGGCCCATCTGGATCATCAGGCCCGCCTGTCGCGCCTGACCGGGCTCGGTCAGGCCGGCGTGCTGGTCGCGGTCAATGCCGCGCTCGTGGCTACGGTGCTACTGATCGTGCCGGTGATTCGTGCCGGTGCTATCGCGCCGGTGGACTTCGCCGTCGTCACGCTGCTGGTGCTGGCCAGCGCCGAGGCGGTGGCCCAGATGCCGACGGCATGGCAGGCGCTGGGCCAGTTTCGGGCAGCCACACGGCGGTTGCGGGCCTTCGAGGCATTGCGCCCGGCGATCATCGAGCCGGAGACGCCGCTGCCGGCGCCGCGTCGTCACACGCTGGTCTTCGATCGGGTATGCGCCCGGCATACGCCCGATGCGCCCTGGGCGCTGGCCGAGGCGACGTTCTCGATCGCGCCCGGTGAACACGTGGCGATCATCGGGGCCAGCGGCGCCGGCAAGAGCACGTTGGTGCATCTGCTGACGCGCATGACTCTGGCCGAACGCGGCATGGTGCGCTGGGGCGGGGCGCCGGTGGCGGCCTACGACAGCCACGATTTGCGCGCTGCCCTCGCCGTCGTGCCGCAACATATCCATCTGTTCCATGCCTCGGTCGCCGACAACATCGCAGTCGGCGACCCGGCGGCCGACGAGGGCGCACTCGTGGCAGCGGCCCGGGCGGCCGCCATCCACGACGACATCATGGCCTTGCCCGAGGGCTACGACACGCTGGTCGGCGAGCAGGGCATGCGGTTGTCCGGCGGCCAGATCCGGCGTATCGGCATTGCCCGTGCCCTGCTGCGCCGCGCCCCGATCGTCGTCATGGACGAGCCGGGCGAAGGGCTTGACCGGGCAACGGCCGAGCGCTTCTGGCAGGCGGCCGGCTCGTATCTGGCCGGCCGTACGTTGCTGGTCGTCTCGCATCAGCCGGAATGGGTAGCCCACTGCGAGCGCGTGATCGTGCTCGATCGCGGGCGCGTGGTCGGCGACGGCCCGCCGGAAACGCTGGCCGAGACCTGTGCTGAATATCGTCGTCTGACCCGGCCCGGCGGGCGACTTGATCCAGATCAAAAGCCCGCCCGGGCAGCCTGTCTAACCTTGTCCTGACCGGCCGCCCCGGCTGGCCGAGATTTTTCGATCGGAGAACGTACCGATGCATGCCCTGGATACCGTCGTCGAGCTTTCGCGGGCGCAGTTCGCCGCGACCGCGCTCTACCATTTTCTGTTCGTGCCGCTCACGCTCGGGCTGACCATGCTGCTGGCGGCGATGGAAACCATCTACGTCATCACCGGCCGCGCGATCTACCGCCAGATGACCCAGTTCTGGGGCAAGCTGTTCGCGATCAACTTCGCGCTCGGCGTGGCCACCGGACTGACGATGGAGTTCGAGTTCGGCACCAACTGGTCGACCTACTCGCACTTCGTCGGGGATATCTTCGGCGCGCCCCTGGCCATCGAGGGCCTGATGGCCTTTTTCCTCGAATCGACCATGGTCGGGCTGATGCTGTTCGGCTGGGACAAGCTCTCGCGGGGCAAGCATCTGCTGGTGACCTACATGGTCGCGCTCGGCTCGAACCTGTCGGCGTTGTGGATTCTGATCGCCAACGGTTACATGCAGGCACCGGTGGGCTCGGTCTTCAATCCAGAGACGATGCGCGTCGAGCTGACCAGCTTCACGGATCTGATCTTCAACCCCGAAGCCCAGGCCAAGTTCGTGCATACCAGCATCGCGGGTTATCTGACGGCCGCGATGTTCGTGATCGGCATCAGTGCCTTCTACATGCTGCGCCAGCGCCACGTGGAGCTGGCCAAACGCTCGTTTCGCGTGGCCGCGCTGTTCGGCATCTTCGCGAGCATTGCGGTGATCTGTCTCGGGGATGCGCTGGGTTTCATCAACGGCGAGGATCAGCCGACCAAACTGGCTGCGATGGAAGGGCTCTGGGAAACTGCCGAACCGCCGGCCGGCTTCAACGTCATCGCCTGGCCGAACCAGGACGAGCAGAAAAACGACTTCGAGCTGCAGATTCCCTATCTGCTCACACCGCTGGTCACCCATAGCTTCGACACGCCGATCCCGGGCGTCGACGATCTGGAAAAGACGGCGGCACAACGCATCCGCAGCGGTATTCCCGGTCTGGCCGCCCTGCAGCACCTGCGCGAGCATCCGAACGATGCCGCCGCCCGGGCGCAATATGAAGCGCACAAGGCCGATATCGGCTATGCGCGGCTGGTTCAGCGCTATGCGCCGGACGTCACGCAGGCCACCGATGCGCAGATCGCCAAGGCAGCGGCCGATACGATTCCGCCGGTCTTCCCCGTGTTCTGGAGCTTCCGGGTCATGGTCGGGGCGGCCTTCGTGATGCTGGCCTTTTTGATCCTGGCGGTCACCTATTCGCTACGCGGCACGATCACCGACAAGCGCTGGTTCTTGAAAGTGGCGCCCTGGATGATCCCGGTACCGTTCATCGCCAACGAGGCCGGCTGGGTGGTGGCTGAACTGGGCCGCCAGCCCTGGACGGTCTACGACCAGCTGCCGACCTGGGTCTCGGCCTCGACCCATTCAGTGGGCTACATGATCTTTTCGCTGACCGGCTTCGTGCTGCTCTACACGATCTTCATCGTGATCGAGATGTTCTTGATGGTGAAGTACATCCGGCTGGGTCCGGATGACCCGCACCCGGGCCATGGACAGGGCACACCGGCAGGCCAGGGCAATCGCGTATCGCAGTGGAGCGAGGCATAAGATGGAACTCTACGTTGGACTCAAACTGATCTGGTGGGCCCTGCTCGGGGTGCTGCTGATCGGCCTGGCCGTGATGGTGGGCATGGACATGGGCGTCGGTGCCGCACTGCGCTATCTTGGACGCAACGATGGCGAGCGACGCGCCGCGATCAACATGATCGCGCCGCACTGGGACGGCAACCAGGTCTGGTTCATTCTCGGGGGCGGGGCGATCTTCGCGGCCTGGCCCACGATCTATGCCACGGCGTTTTCCGGGCTGTACGTGGTGATGCTGTTGCTGCTCTGGGCCATGATCGTGCGCCCGCTCGGTTTCGAGTATCGCAGCAAGATGCCGGGTACGTTCTGGCGTAATGCCTGGGACTGGATGCTGTTCGTCTCCGGGGCGGTCCCGATGATCGTGTTCGGTGCGGCCATGGGCAACATGCTCGAAGGCGTGCCGTTCCATTACTCGTGGGACATGGTCTCGTACTACACGGGCAGCTTCATCACACTGTTCAATCCGTTTGCCGTGCTCTGCGGCCTGATGTCGCTGGCGCTCGCGCTGTATCAGGGCGCCACGATGATCATGGGCCGCGGCACCGGGGTGATCCGGGCGCGCGCCATACGTCTGGCCACGGTCAGCGGGGCAGCGGCCCTGGTGCTGTTCTCGATCGGCGGAATCTGGGTGAGTCAGATGCACGGCTATGTCGTGACCGGCGGGCTCGATCCGGCCGGGCCGGCGTTGCCGCTGAACAAGACTGTGGTCCGCGAAGGTGGTGCATGGCTGGCCAATTATCGCGCCGTGCCGTGGCTGTGGGCGATACCGGCGATGGTCTATCTGACGTTGATCGGCGGCGTGCTCGTCGCGCGTCGCGGAATGGGCATCGTGGCCTGGTGGGCGGGAGCGCTCGCCTGGGCGGCGACCATCGGCACGGTCGGAGCGGCGATGTTCCCGTTCCTCATGCCCTCGTCGAGCGCGCCGAGCCAGAGCCTGACGGTCTGGGATGCCTCGTCCAGTGCCGGCACACTCGGCTGGATGCTGGTCTTTGCCGTGATCTTCGTGCCGATCATCCTGATCTACACGAGTTGGGCCTTCCATGTGATGCGCGGCAAGGTCACGCCGGAATCGATCGCCAACGACGATCACGCCTACTAGGAGCTGTCATCGATGAAAGCATTTCTGCAATTCATCTTCTGGATCTTCGTCGCCTTCGTCGCGCTGTTTCTGGCGATCGTGCTGGGCGAACGGGGCGCCTGGTATCTGGCCTGGGTGCTCGGCACGGTGATGATCATCCTGATCGCCGTGGCTGGCACCGTGATGCTGGATGCCCGCTACGAGGACGAGCCGCTGGAATAGGCGGGCAGGAGGCCGGGCCGGCCGTTGGTGGCCGGCCCGGTTCGTGCCTCCGATCAGATCGCGCCGCCGGCCGGTGCCGGGGTGCTGCCGCTGAGCAGCAGGCCGCCGAGCAGGCCGCTCAGCACCAGCTGGATGATCCAGCCGATCACACAGACCGCGATGGCGCGTGGCGTGTTATTGAAATCCAGGGCCTGACGCACGGCCACCACGAGCGTGACGAGCAGCCAGATCCAGACCACGAAGGCCACGATGGCGCCGAGCACCGGAATGATCTCGAAGATGCGCAACAGCCCCGGGGCCATGGCGAAACCCATGGTGCGCAGCAGCTGGCCGATATCGGCCTCGGTCTGGGCCTGTGCCAGGAGCTTGGTGCCGACGAACCAGATGATGGCCGCCGAAATCACCCAGCTCACCAGTGCGGCCAGTGTCACGGCGAACAGCCCGCCGATGCCGGCATGGCCGAGCACGCCGATGCCGGCCGCCAGCGAGGCCAGTACCACCACACCGGCCGCCTGGGCGGTCGCGCTGCGATCGTGTTCGACCTCTTCGTAGACGGAAACATCGAGACGAGCAGCCCCGATCATGCGATTGACGAAACGATTCATGAGATTCGGATATTGTCGATGCTTTGGCCCCAGAATGACGCAATCGGGCGCTCGCGGCCACCGGGGCCCCGCCGGGTTTTCGTGCATTGCGCCGCTGCGCGTCGCGACTTAGGCTTGCATCATTGATATCCGCATTCCGGTGACAACGCTGCGCGCGTTACTGCTAGTCAATCAGCATTCTCGTCAGGGCGAGGCCAACGCGGACAGCGCCGTCGCGCATCTCGAAGCGCTTGGGGTGGAAGTCACCCGGGGCGATTTCGACGAGCCGGACGGGCTGGTCACCGAGATCCGGCGCCGGGCCCGCGGTTTTGATGTGGTGGTTCTGGGCGGCGGCGACGGGACGCTCAATCTCGCCGCCGGTGCGATGCGCGAGGTCGACGTGCCGATGGCGGTCCTGCCGTTGGGCACAGCCAACGACTTCGCGCGCACGCTCATGATTCCACAGGATCTGGCCACGGCCTGTCGCAACGTCGTCCAGGGCGTGAATTACGGCGTGGATCTCGGGCAGTGCAACGATATCCATTTCGTCAACGTGGCCAGCATCGGCCTGGCCGTGCGTGCCTGTGAATATCGCTCGAGTGCCGCCAAACGCTGGCTTGGCTCGCTTGGCTACGCGGCCAACGTGTATTCGGCGTTTCGCGACACCAAGCCGTTCGGGGCGCAGGTGCATTTCGATGGTCAGACCCACCGGCTGCACTCCATACAGATCGCCATCGGCAACGGGCGCTATTTCGGCGGCGGCCTCGCGGTGGCCAGCGATGCCGCCCTCGATGACGGCACGCTGGATCTCTACAGTCTCAAGCCCCAGCGGGCCGGCTCGCTGATCCGCATGATGCCGGCGTTCATACGCGGGCCGGACAAGTCAGTCCAGGGTGTCCAGCTGTTCGAAGGCCAGGCTTTCGATATCGAGACCGACCGACCCATGGCGATCAATACCGACGGCGAGATCCTGACCGAGACACCGGCCTCGTTCCGTGTGCTGCCCCGGGCGCTCACGGTCAAGGTGCCGCAATCCTATGTCGATACCTATGGCCGGTCCGAACGTATCCGGCCGATGTCTGTCGGGGACCGCGTCGAATGAATGGCGCGCCGCGGCCCAGGCGTTTCGAGGCGGCCGAGGCCTGCATCGATTGGCTGATCGCTCGCGTGGGACGACGGATCCGCGTCGGCGCGCCGCTCGGCCTTGGCAAGCCCGCGACCCTGATGAACGCACTCTATGCGCGGGCCAAGGCCGATCCGACGATCGAGCTGACGATCATCACCGCGCTGTCGCTCAACGTGCCCGCGGCCCGTTCGGATCTCGAGGCCCGGCTGATGAACCCGATCATCGAGCGGGTGTTCGAGGACTACCCGGGACTGGATTATCTGCGCGACGTCCGGCAGGGCCAGCTGCCGGCCAACGTCACGGTCTCGGAATTCTTCTTCCAGCCGGGGGCGATGCTGTCGAATGACTACGCCCAGCAGCACTATCGCTCGGTGAACTACACCCATGCGGCGCGGGATCTGCTCGATGCCGGGGTCAACGTGCTCATGCAGATGGTCGCACCGGGCACGCATGACGACGAGCTGAGCCTGTCCTGCAACACGGACGTCACGCTCGATCTGATACCGGTCGTGCGGGCCATGCGCGAGCGTGGCCAGGCGCCCTTGATCGTCGGCCAGCTCAATCGTCGGCTGCCGACGATGACGCGCAGCGCACTCGTACCGGCGGCCGAGGCCGATGCCCTGTTCGCCGGGGAAGCCGCCGACTTCAAGCCGTTCGGCGCACCGGCCGAGGCGGTCTCGCGCGTTGATTACGCGATCGCGGCCCGCGTGACCGGCCTGATCGCCGACGGCGGCACGCTGCAGATCGGTATCGGCAGCCTGTCGGATGCGATCGCCTGGTGCTGTGGTCTGCGCCAGAAACGCAACGCCGTGTTCGGTGCGTTGCTCGATGCGCTGAAGCCCGGCGACACAGAGCGGGCATTGATCGCGCGCTACGACGGCCGTTCGACGTTCGCCGAGGGGCTCTACGGCTGTACCGAGATGCTGGTGGATGCCTATATCCATCTCTATCGCGACGGCGTGATCACCCGACGCGTCTACGACGATGCCAGCGTGCAGCGCCTGATCAACGAGGCGGCGATCCAGGCCGAGGTCACGCCCGAGACACTCCAGGCGCTGATACGTATCGGCGCGGTGCGTACACCGCTGCAGGCCGTCGATGTCGAGTATCTCAAGCGTATCGGGGTCTTTCGATCGGCAGTGACGTATCGCGACGGCGGCATCGACCCCGGCGACGGTGGGGCCGTGCTGGGCGATGACCCGACCCGCAGTGCCACGGCCCGGGCCATGGCCAAGCGATGTCTCGGCCAGACGCTGGCCGGGCCGACGCTGGTACACGGCGGTTTCTTCCTCGGCCCGAACGCGTTCTATCAGCGCCTGCGCGATCTCGATCCGGCCGAACGCGAACTCTTTCACATGACCAGCGTCGGCCAGATCAATCATCTGTACGGCGACGAGGCGGCCAAGCGTGCCCAGCGGCGCCGGGCGCGCTTCGTCAACACGGCCATCAAGGTCAGTCTCGATGGCGCCGTGGCTGCTGACGGCCTGGAAAACGGGCGCGTGCTGTCGGGTGTGGGCGGTCAGTACAACTTCGTCGCCCAGGCCCATGAACTCGCCGATGCCCGCGCGATCATCTGTGTCCGAGCGACCCGGCAGGGCAGCGACGGGCCGGAGTCCAATATCGTGGCCGCCTACGGCTACAACACGATCCCGCGTCATCTACGCGATATCGTGGTCACTGAATACGGCGTGGCGGATCTGCGTGGTGCGACCGATGCCGAGATTGCTGCGGCCCTCATCGAAATCGCCGATGCCCGTTTCCAGGACGAACTGCGGGCGACAGCGGTCGCCGCCGGCAAGCTGCCGACCGACTACCGGATTCCGGCAGCGGCGCGTGACAATACGCCGGACCGCATCAAGCGTGTTTTTGCCGGGCCGCCCGCGGCGGCCTTCCCGCGCTATCCCTACGGCAGCGATCTTACGGCCGTCGAGGATACGCTCGCCGGCGCTCTGAAAAACCTGGCCGGCGAGTCGCGTCTGGCAGCCGTCGGTGCATTGGCGCGCCACGGGCGAGCGCCCGACACCGAGCTGATGCCGTATCTCGAACGCATGGGGCTGGCCGAGCCCAAAGGCTGGCGAGAGCAGCTGTATGCAAGGCTTGTCTCGGCGGCCCTGCGACGCCACGGAATCGATAAACCCTGAGACAGACGACGCCGGCACCCGCGCGTCATCGCGGCACTCACATGGCTGATGTGGTGCGTCGATGATGCGGCCACTGCGGCGTATGCCGGTTCGGTAGCACGTGTTTCGACGACGTCTCGGGGCCTGTTATTAATCCGGCACCAAAACAGCTGACGACGTCAGCTGTTTTCAACGCCATCGAAAGAAACGCCGGCCCTTGTCCGTCTTTTTATTTTCACTGGCTTCACGGCCGTTGGCCGTGGCGCGCGTGCTGTCGCACATGCGCGTCATCAACCCGAAAAATCATCTATTTTTATGCCGGGTTAATAACACTTCGCGCGTGCGTCCAAAAAACGGCCATGCGGCGTTGCACGGCTTGACCTTAGAATGGCTAAAGTCGGCGCCATGCGCCTTGCCTGGCCGGTTTATGGGCGGCAACGCGGTCACGCGCGAAGTGTTAACACGCCCTAGTGGTCGAGCAGGCTCGAAATACGATCGACGAAACTATCCCACAGACGTGAACTCGGCTGGCCGATCGTGAAACTCTCGGCGCCGATGAGCTGGCCGTCATCGGTGATCACGGCGACACGCCAGTGCCCACTCGGCTCGGGGCCGAACGTGAGTTTGTGGCTCCAGGTGCGAAAGCCCTGATCCTGGTCCTGGCCGTTGATCTGCAAAGCGATCCGGCTGACCACGCGGCCATCGTGGGACCAGACATGAAAGACCCCCTGGTGAAGTCCGCGCGGCGCCTTGATGGCCGAGAACGCGTACAGCCCGTTGTTCTGCAGCTCCGCCAGCGAGAAATGATTGCGATCGGCGCCGGGCACGCGGTTGTCCACATCCAGTTGGGTGGTGATCGCCATCTGCTTGGCGCTGAGCGTGGCCGGCGGGATCCAGAAACGCGCGCCCCAGGCACTCGCGCCGAGCGCCAGCGACAACGCCCCGAGGACGAACCAGCGCCACCAGTGTCGTGTGCGCACCACATCGTTGAAGCTCGGTAGGGCACAGATCGCCATCACGATGGACGCCAGGGCGATCGAGGTGCCGGTGTTCATCGAACCGATGATCGGCCCGGCAGCGAGCAGGGCCGCGAACAGCGTGAAGGCGTGATACCCCAGAAACAGCCAACGGCGTTCGGCGATCACGTCGTAATAGAGTGGATCGATCGCCGAGGCCGTGGCCGCGCCGATGAGTAACAGCGTGAACACGCACTGCGGTGAGGCCCAGGTGGTGCTGGCCAGGAAGAAAGGCAGCACGAAGAACAGGGTTTCCTGATGTAGCGCCTGTGCTGCATAGCGCACCACGATCTGTGGCAGGCGCTGGCCCATGATCCGGGCCAGGCAACGATGCAGCAGCCCTTCGAACAGAAGTGCCAGCCAGCCGACGAGCATCAGCACGGTCAGCCACTGGGCGAGGACATTCTGGCGCTGGACGAGGAAATAGCTGCCTACACCGAGTACGAACGAAAAGACCGGCAGCAGACGGCGATAACGCAGCGCGACCCGGCCGAGGCGGCTGTTGGTGCAATAAGCGATCAGACGCTCGGTCCGGCCGCCCGGGGTCGGGGCCGCATCGATATCGGCTTGTCTGGACACGCAGTCTCCGATCCGGCGTGGGGAGGCGCGATCATAGCAATCACCAGGCTGACTGCCGCCTGATTCAGTAACGCGTTTGCAACCGGCCTGCGACGCCCTCACGTAGGATAGAACACGTGGCGGTGTTAGCATGTTCGGTCATTCTCACCGTCCGACGGATCGAGGCCATCCATGAGCGAATTCAAGGGTATTCCGGTCATCACCGGGACGAAGGTGCAAAAGCCCAACGGCACGCGGGCTATCAAGAACGGCATGAAAGCCTCCAAGAAGGCAGCGGCTGTACCGATCGGCCGCAAGCCGGACTGGCTGCGTGCGAAGCTGCCCTCGGGCGGCGTCTATGGCGAAGTCAAGGCCAATGTGCGCGAGCACAAGCTCGCCACGGTGTGCGAGGAGTCGATGTGTCCGAACATCGGCGAGTGCTGGAGCCATGGCACGGCGACCATCATGATCATGGGCGATACCTGCACGCGGGCCTGTCGCTTCTGTGCGGTCGATACCGGTAATCCGCACGGCTGGCTGGATGCCGATGAGCCCGAGCATTGCGCGGACTCCGTCGAGATCATGGGGCTGAACTACATCGTGCTGACCTCGGTCGACCGGGATGATCTGTCCGACGGCGGAGCGCAGCACTATGCCGACTGCGTGGCCGCGATCAAGCGCCGCACGCCACAGGTCCGTGTGGAAGCGCTGGCGCCGGATTTCTCCGGCGACATGCGCCACGTCGAGACCGTGGTCGACTCCGGCTTGGAGGTCTTCGCCCAGAACGTCGAGACCGTCGAGCGCCTGACGCATGTGGTGCGCGACGCGCGCGCCGGTTACCGGCAGACGCTGGACGTTCTGGCGCACTCGAAAAAGCATAATCCTGAGGTGCTGACCAAGACCTCGGTCATGCTGGGGCTGGGCGAGACCGAAGACGAGATTGCCGCTACCTTGGACGACCTCAAGGCCGCCGGCGTGGATATCGTGACCTTTGGCCAGTACCTGCGCCCGACCGTCAATCACTTGCCGATCGATCGCTACGTGCCGCCGGACGACTTCAAGAAATACCGCCAGTGGGGTCTGGCGCGCGGCTTCCTCGAGGTCGTCTCCGGCCCGCTGGTGCGCAGTTCGTATCGCGCCGATCGCGTGTTCGACCAGAACAACGCCGGGCTCGAGGAAACCGCCTGATCCGCCGCACACCGCGGCTTTAAATCGACCCGTCCAGGGCTTGCCCGGACGGGTTTTTTTTGCGCCATCATCGGCCGGCTCGCGCACCGTCGTGCGCATGTCTCGACACGCGAATAGCGTCGTGCTAGCTTTAAAACTAGCGCTTGTTCGTTAATCGGTAATCGCATTCTGCCGATGTCACGTCAGGCGCCGCGAAGGAGGAGAAAACGTTGCGAACAATCAACGAATGGTTGCGTCTGAATCATCGTCGGTATCCGGCACGCGAAGCGCTGGTCGATGCGCGATGCCGACTGACGTTCGCCGAAACGGCCGAGCGCGCCTGGCAGCTCGCCCGCGGTCTACGGACGGCCGGCGTGGCCACGCACGACAATGTCGGCGTGCTGGCCGGGAACACCGTCTTCAATGCCGAATGCCTGTTCGGGATTGCCGCGGCCGGCGGCACCTATGTCGCCTTCAATTGGCGCTGGTCGGCCCAGGAGCTGGCGGTCGGGATCAAGACCGCCGAGGTCGATGTGATCCTGCTGGAAGAGCGGATGCTCGACAACGCCGAGCAGGCGCTGGCGATCCTCGAGGCCAGTGGCGACAAGCAGCCCACGCTGATCGTCGAAGGCACAGTGGTGGACAGACTGCGTACCGGCAGCGGCGTTCTCGAGGATATCGCGACGCCGGACAGTCCGCTGTGCATCATCTATACCGGCGGCAGTACGGGCACGCCCAAGGGTGTGATGATCTCGCATCGTGCGGCTGCGGCCAACGCGTTCAACGAGATGTATGACTGCGGGTTCGGTCGGCGGCCCGACGAGCGCGGCCTGATCCTCACGCCGCTCTTTCACTCGGCCGCGCTGCTGTGCTGGTTGGTTCCGCATTTCATCGCCGGTGCCACGAGCGTCATTGCCGACAAGTTCAACGACGAGACGGTGCTGGACTGGGTCGCGCGCGAGCGGATCACCAATACCTTCCTGATCCCGAACATGATGCGCCGGCTCATGCAGAACGGCGTCTTCGCCGATCCCGCGGTGCAGCGCCATCTCAAGGCCGTGCATACCGGCGCTGGTCTATTGCGCATGCCCGACAAGGAACGCTTCACCGCGTTGTTGCCCGAGACCGAGCTTTATTTTCGGTATGGCCTGACCGAGGCCGGGCCGATGGTCACGCGCCTGCAACCGCAATACATGCTGGATCCCGAGGCCGACGGCTCGATCGGGTCCGAATATCTGCTGGCCGAGGTGCAGCTCCAGGATGCCGACGGCAACGTGATGGGTCCGGGCGAGTCCGGCGAGATCTGTGTTCGCGGGCCGTCGCTCATGGACGGCTATTACAAGAACCCGGAGGCGACGGCCGAGGCGTTTCGCGGCGGCTGGCTGCACACCGGGGACCTGGCGACCGTGGACGAACGCGGTTTCTATTATTTCCGCGACCGGCTCAAGGAAATGATCAAGACCGGCGGCGAAAACGTGTATTCCGTCGAAGTCGAACAGGCCCTGCATCTGCATCCGGCCGTGCTCGAAGCCGCCGTGGTGGGGGCGCCCGACCCGGTCTGGGACGAGGAAGTCCGAGCGGCTGTCGTGCTGCGCCGCGACATGCACTGTGAGGTCTCGGATCTGTCGACGTTCCTGCGCGAGCATCTGGCTGGATACAAGATTCCGAAAAAGATCGTGTTCGTCGAAGCCGACCAGTTGCCGCGCTCGGCCGCAGGCAAGCTGGTCAAGTCTCAGCTCAAGACTGATATGGGGTGGAACGGATGAAACTCGCGACGTTGCGTACCGGGCAGGGCACGACGGCCGCCGTCGAGCGGGACGGGACTTTCCGAACCCTGCCCTTCGACGATGTCGGCGCCCTGCTGCGGACCGGGCCGGCCAAGATCGAAAAACAGATGGCCGCCGACGGCATCCCGGTCGACGAGGCCGATTTCGCACCGCTGGTGACCGCGCCCGGCAAGATCATCTGTGTCGGGCTCAATTATCGGACCCATATTCGCGAGATGAATCGCGAGCTGCCCACGCATCCCACGTTGTTCGCGAAATTCGCCGATGCGCTGATCGGCGCCAACGACGACATCGTGTTGCCCCCCGGCTCATCGGCGGTGGACTGGGAAGCCGAGCTGGCGCTGGTCATCGGCGAGACCGTCTCGCGTGCCACTGAACAACAGGCCGGCGAGGCGATCGCCGGTTTTACCGTGGCCAACGATATTTCCGCGCGCGATTTCCAGAAGTACACGCTGCAATGGTTGCAGGGCAAGACCTTTGACCAGACCACGCCGCTCGGGCCGACCCTTGTGACCGTCGATGAGACCGGGCTGGATCCGGATCTGTCTCTGGAATGCCGGGTCGATGACGTGCTCAAGCAGCAGGCCCGCACCAACGACCTGGTGTTTCCGCCCACCGCGCTCGTGCGCTACATCTCGGCGATCACCACGCTGCGCCCGGGGGACGTCATTCTCACCGGCACGCCGGGGGGCGTCGGCGCCGGGCGCGATCCCCAGGAATTTTTGTCCGAGGGTCGCACGGTCACCACGCGCATCGCCGGCATCGGCGCCTGTCACAACCTTTGTTCCGCGCGCTAAAACGGCGACGCACAAGAGATAAGAGGACCCATGTTTTCCAAGATTCTTGTCGCTAACCGGGGTGAGATTGCCGTCCGCATCATTCGCAGCTGTCGGTCGCTGGGGATCGAATCCGTGGCGGTGCATTCGGCGGTCGATGCGTCGTCGCTCCATGTTCGCGAAGCCGATACCGCCATCGATCTCGGTGACGGGCCGGCGAGCGAAAACTATCTGAATATCGAAAAGATCGTGGCGGCGGCGAAGGAAGTCGGCGCCGAAGCGATCCATCCGGGCTACGGTTTTCTGTCCGAAAATCCGGACTTCGCCTCGGCGATTGCCGAGGCCGGGCTGACGTTCATCGGGCCTTCGGCCTATGCGATCACGCAGATGGGCGGCAAGGTCGCCGCGCGTGAGCGGGCAATCGCCGCCGATGTGCCACTCGCCCCGGGCTCCGACGGCGCGGTCGCCGGCGCCGAAGAAGTCGAGGCCTTTGGCGCGGCACACGGCTATCCCTTGCTGATCAAGGCATCGGCCGGCGGCGGCGGCCGCGGCATGCGACGGGTCAACGATGCCGCAGAGGCCGCGGAGGCGTTCCGGTCGGCGGTTCAGGAAGCGAAATCGGCGTTCAGCAACGGTGAAGTCTATCTCGAGCGATACCTGACACACGCGCGCCACGTGGAAGTGCAGGTGTTCGCCGATACCCACGGCCGCACTGTCTACATCGGCGATCGCGACTGTTCGGTACAACGTCGCCATCAGAAGCTCGTCGAGGAATCACCCGCGCCGGGACTGTCCGATGATTTGCGCCGGGCGATGGGCGAGGCGGCCGTGCGGCTGGCCGAAGAAGTCGGCTATGTCGGGGCCGGGACTGTCGAATTCCTGCAGGAAGGCGATGCGTTCTATTTCCTGGAAATGAATACCCGTATCCAGGTCGAGCATCCCGTCACGGAGCTGGTGCACGGGGTTGATCTCGTCGCGGAACAGATCCGGGTGGCGGCCGGCGAGCCCTTGTCCATCGGTGACAACCTCGCGCCCAAAGGCGCGGCGATCGAGGCACGCATCAATGCCGAAGACGTCTCGGACGGCCAGTTCATCCCGGCGCCCGGGCCCGTCGACTCGCTCGAGGCGCCGGAGGGCGAAGGGCTGCGTTATGACACGGGCTATGTTGCCGGTGACACCATCCAGCCGTTCTACGACAGCCTCATCGGCAAGCTCATCGCCTACGGGCCCGATCGGGACACGGCGATCGATCGGTTGCTCGACGGCCTGGGCCGGCTGAAGATCGAAGGTGTGCCGACGACCATCCCGGCCATCGAAAAGATCATTGCTCACAAGGATTTCCGTGAGCTGCACTTCAGTACGCTCTGGCTCGAGTCCGCCGTCGACGAGATCCTGGCGGACAGTGAAGATCGTTCGGTCGTCGAGGTGGGCGGGCGTTTCTATATCGTGCCGGTGTTCGCCGACTACGTCGAAGGTGGCGGCTACCGGATGCCGGCGGCCGCGGCCGGATCGAGCCAGGAGCCACAGAGCCTGGCCGGGCGGACCGGTCGGGGGCGCTCGAAGAAAGAAGCGGTCAGTGACGGCACGGTCAAGGCCCCGATGCAGGGCAGCATCACCGAAATCAACGTGGCCGCCGGCCAGCAGGTCGACAAGGGCGAGATCCTGTTCGTCCTGGAGGCGATGAAGATGGAGAACTCGCTGGCTGCGCCGGTTGCCGGCGTGGTCGGTGCGATCGATGTCGAGGTCGGCCAGTCGATCGCTGCCGGCACCCTGCTCACGACGATTACCGAGGAGGGCAGCGCGTGACCCCTTATCGCTCTCTGCTGTTCGTCCCCGGTCACAAGCGCGACTGGATCGACAAGGCACTGGCCGGCGAGGCCGATGCCATCATCATCGATCTCGAGGACGCGGTCCCCGAGGATGCCAAGGACACGGCCCGGATCAACGCGCGCCAGGCGCTGGATGCATATGAGGGTCGCACGGGTATTCTGGTGCGCCCGAACGCGCTCGATACGCCGTTCTTCGGCCGGGATGTGGCAGCCGTTACACACGCCAATCTGTCGGCGTTTCTCTTGCCGAAACTGTTTGGCGCCGATGACATCGTGCGCTTCGACGGGTTGATCACGGCTGCCGAGATCGAGGCGGACATCGAGCGAGGCCGTGTCTCGCTCGTACCGTCTCTGGAAACTGCGGCCTCGTTGCGCGATATCGACAGCCTGCTGGCCGCGCCGCGGGTCGCCGGTGTGATGGCCGCCGCCGCGAAGAACGCGGATATCTCGCGCGCTGTCGGTTTTCGCTGGACCGCCGAGGGCACAGAAACCTTGTATCTGCGCAGTCGAGTCGTGCTCGCGGCCCGGGCGGCCGGTCTGTCCAACATCCTGTTGGGGCTCTGGCAGGACGTGAAGGATCTCGACGGCATGCGGCGTTTCGCCGAGGACAACTGCGGGCTGGGTTATACCGGCCAGGTGCTCATTCACCCGTCGCACGCGCCGATCGCCAACGACGCCTACGGGCTCGATGACAGTGCCCGCGAATACTACGAAGGGCTGGTCGAGGCGTTCGAGCAGGGTCGCGCGGCCGGCCACGGCGCGGTGATCTATCGCGGCGAGCACATCGATCTGGCCCATGCCAACCACGCGCGCGATCTTCTCGGCCAGGACGCCGCCGCGCTCGATTCCGAACAACGAGGTACGCCATGAGCGGCTTGTATTACGAAGATTTTGTCATCGACGACGTCATCAAGCACGAAGTCACCCGAACGGTGACCGAAACCGACAATCTGCTCGTGACGACGCTGACGATGAATGTCCAGCCGTTGCATCTCGACGAGGAATTCGCCAAGGACAGCCCCTTCGGAAAGCGTATCGTCAACAGCATTTTCACGCTGGGTCTGGTGACGGGGATTCCCGTCCAGGACACCACGCTGGGCACGACGCTGGGCAATCTCGAGTTCCGGAATATCGAGTTCCCGAACCCGGTGTACGTCGGTGACACGCTGCGCGTGGAGACCATGGCCCTGGACAAGCGCGAATCCAAATCCAAACCGGACCGGGGCATCGTCGGTATCGAGCATCGCGGCTTCAACCAGAACGACGATCTGGTCTGTGTCGTGCGCCGGACCGCGCTCATGAAACGCCGACCGTAAAGCTTGCGGGCCGCGCCTCGACGATGACATCGATGGCTCGCCCCGATACGGGCGGTGTCGTGTTGGTTGAAAACGTTGGCCGAACGTCAGTCGAATACTCTCGAAACGATACGAGAGAAAAGAAAAGGAGGAGAGAAAATGAAAGGTTATGTCTTTCTGGGTGACAAGGAAATCGACTTCGTTGAAAAACCGACGCCCACACCGGGTCCGGGCGAGGCGCTGATCAAGGAAAAGACCTCGGCGCTTTGTGGGTCGGATCTGCATGTCTATCGCGCGCCCAAGGCGTATCGTTCGAGTTGTACCCATACCTACACCGGGCACGAGCCGGTCGGCGAGGTCATCGCGGTGGGCGAAGGTGTGCAATGGCCGAAGGTGGGCGATCGGGTCGTCGGCTATCACGCGCTGGGTTGTGGCGAGTGCCGATATTGTCAGACGCGGGAATTCAAGAAATGTCCGCATAACTTCATCGCACCGCCGGATGACCCCGAACGCGTCGCGATGATGGAAAACCGGGACGGTTCCAACGCGGATCATTTCGTCGCGAAAAGCGGTCAACTGTTGCCCCTGCCGGACGATTTCAGCTACGAGGATGGCTCGGTGCTCTCCTGCAATTTCGGCACCGCGTGGTCGGCGATCAAGACCGGCAGCTGTTTCCCCGGCGGGACGATTGCGCTCTGGGGGCTTGGCCCGGTGGGACTGAATATCGTCCTGATCGCGAAGAAGCTCGGCATGCGGGTCATCGGCATCGATCTATCATCCGCGCGATGTGACTTCGCCCGCGAGGCAGGTGCCGACGAGGTCATCGACGGCAGCCAGACCGACGCAGTCGAAAAGTTGTTATCACTGACCGGGGGCGAGGGCGCCGACACGGTGATCGATACGACGGGCGCGGGTCCCGTGCACGAGCGTCTGGTCGAGGCCACCCGACTGGGCGGGCACATCGTGCTGGTCGGCATGGGACACGAGACATCGGTTGGTCCGGTGCCCGCGATCATCCTGCGACAGGTCACGATTCACGGCTCGTGGATCTATGACATCGCGGACTGGTGGCCGATGCTGGAATTCGTTCGCCAGCACGAGATTGATCTCATGTCCTGTGTCGAGGAAGTCGTGCCGATCAGCCAGTTCCCCGAAAAGATCGAGAAAGCCGACAAGGGCGAGTGCGGCAAAATCATCTTCCGCTGGGACTAGTTGATGTCGTCACAAGATAGGCAGCGGCGCTAGCGGCCAGGCGATGCCAAGCCAACGCATCGCGAGTGCGGCGCCGCCGGGCTACGTGAGCACGCGATAACGGGGTGGCCCCGTCCGGGCGCTGGGCCGGTTCGGGGTGTCCCCGCGAGCGGCACCATGAGGCTGTCGACCTCGTACAGTTCGTACGTAAACGACATTCGGCGACGGCGGGGCCGATGCCGTCACGATAGGCAAGAGAGTGTTTTCGCGTCTGGCGGCCTGAGCGGTCTGGCTTGCTGGAACCGCAATCGTCGACCGACCGCGACAGGGTCGGCAAACGCGACCGGCTCGATCCAGCCGGTCGCACTCTCCGTTGGGGAGAAACGGTCAGTTGTCGGAGAACACACCGATTTCGCGCAACGCGAATCGAGTATAGATTTCGACGATCTCCTCGAGTGACAGGCGCCCGTCGGGGCGATACCAGCTGGCGATATGCGTGGCCTGGGCGATGAAACTGTAGACGTGCAGCTTGGTGTCGATCGTATCGGCCAGGCCTGCCGCATCGGCGGTTTCGATGAGATCGCCGAGATAGGATTCATATTCGAGCCGTTTCTGCGTGATCGACGAACGGGCTTCTTCGGATAACGATTTGAGCTCGGTATTGCCGATGAAGACCTCCTGTGCACGCTCGGCGTGGAACGCCAGATGAGCCGCCAGGCCGGCACGCAGTCTTTCGATTGTATCCCCCTCGGCTGCCGCGACTGCTTCACGAACACGCTCATTGAGATCATCAATGACGCTGCCCATGATCTGTAACAGCAAATCTTCCTTGCTATCGATGTGGTTGTAGAGGCTGCCCACCTTGAAACCCGCCTCGAAGGCAATCTGACGCAGCGTCGTGGCATCGTAGCCCTGGGTGAAGAAAAGCTTTTTGGCAGCCTGCCGGATGCGCTTGGCGCTCTCCCGTCTTTTATTTGAAATCACGTGTGTCCCGACTCGGATGTATGGTTTGCCCGCTTCGTGCGCATCGCCGATGCATATCCCGGTAGAAGGCCTTGATCGCGGTTTTCCAGGCGTCTTATCGGACGCAATGTGCGGTTGCGCCTGTCATGAGTGAAATCGCTGATGAAAGAAACATGAATTATTCTAGGGCCTGTTGATGTTTCGTGCGAGTCCGCGCCAAGTGCTGTTTTGCGGCAAGACGAGGCGTAGTGCGCGCCGTGCTGTCATTCTGCACTAGCGGGCTACAACGCTGGATTGCCGCAAAAAAGCGTTTGTCCCTAAGGGTTGGGCCACAAATCCCGCCCTGCGGCGTTGCGAGTCTGGATCGTGGCACGCCACGATCGGCGACTCGCGCCTTGCCGGACACACGGCGGTCTCTCGACGAAAAGGCGCTCGAACGAAACATCAACAGACCCTGGCGCTTATCGATTGAATGTCGTCCAGATTGCGTCGCGCCGTTTCGCGAAATTAAAAACGCCGTGGTTTCGGTATCGCCAGGTAAGCGCGCAATGGCGATTTTTTACGCTTTCAAAGAGAAAGCCCTGAAAGTCATCTTTTCGGTCTGATTCCAGGGGGCTTTGCTGCCGATCGGGCATCTTTTCGAGTGGTTATGTATTGGGCAATGGACGCAGTATTTGATGTCCATCAATACCGAGCCAAAGCCGACGAAGCCGTCGGCTGTTTCAGCGCCGTCGACAATGGACACCGACGCCTGGGGTCTCGAAATTTAAATTTCAGATGTCCTTGGCCGCGACATGCATGCCTTCGTATCCTCGCGTCATTAGCCTGAAATCTTATCTGTTCTAACATTGGGTCAATAATCCCTGTAAATGCATCGATAATGCCGTAAAAATAAAAATACGGCGGCATTCGAGATGATGTGCTCGCCGAGCGGCGCGTTTCTATGAGCACTTCACCGCGCCTGCGGCGATGCGGCCGTCGCATCGATCGGCATCCGATGTGACCGAATATACGACCTTTGTCTGTTTGACAGTTTTCGAACTGCCACGCTAAAACAAAACGAACGTCAGTTCGTAAAACTGAGAAGCCGATTCCCATTGCTGGACTCTGGATTGTTCGCCCTGCGACATCGCGTTTCGTGGTCTCCGCCGTGCGAGAAAAAATCAGTAATTCGTGAATTCGTGAATCCGTGAATCCGTGAATCCGTGAAGCCGGACATCGGATCGCGGGTCCCGAAATCATCGGGCTTCTGGCGTGTCCGGCGGTGCGACATGCCGCGCCGGCTGTAAGAGCGGTTCTCTTTCGAGATCACACGCGGCCGGATATAGACGTCGCCGGCAGAAGAAAAAACGAGTACCGCCGAGGAGATGCGATGCGGTGGTCTGCAGCAAGGAAACACAAGCGACGGCCTGCCCAGGCGGGGCGCGCAATACAAGAATGATCAAGGAGGAGAATATGAGCCGATTCAACGTGCGCTGTCTTGTCTTGCAGCTGGCCACCAGCTGTGTCCTGACCATGGCCAGTCTGACTGCCGTGGCTCAAGAGCCGGCCAAGGTCGATCAAGGGATCGATATCAAGCCCTTGTGTGGCAGTCAGCCGATCCGAGTGGCGCTCGTGGACGGATACGGCGGTGATACCTGGCGCAAGACAACGGTAGCCGAACTCAAGGACGAGGCGTCGGCATGCGACAACCTCACGATCGCGGGCTATACCGACGCCGGTGGCAATCGCCAGGCCTATAACGCGGCAATCAACGGCTATGCCGCCCAGGGCTACGAGATCATTCTGGCCTTCACGGACTTCGGAGAAGCCGCGATTCCGGCGTATCGGCGTGCCAACGGCAACGGTACGACGATGGTGCCGTACTTCAATCAGTTGTCCGGTCGTCCGGGCTTCGATTACGCGGTCAACCCGTATCAGGATTCCTACGCGATTGGTCAGACCTACGCGCAATGGATGGCCAAGGCGCTGGATGGCCAGGGCAACGTGCTCATGCTCGGTGGCCCGGCCGGCGCAACCTCGTCATCGATTTTCCTCAAGGGATTCAAGAAAGGGCTGGCAGCACATCCCGGCCTCAAGTTGCTGGACCAGAACTTCATCGCGACGAACTGGAACCCGGCCGACGCGCAGAAAGCTGCCGCCGGCCTCATCGCGAAGTACGGCGACCGGATCGACGGTATCGCCTCGGATTTCGGGGTGACGGCGTTGGCCACGGCCAAGGCATTCCAGCAATCGGGCACGCGGATGCCCGCGCTGGCGACAGTGGCGAGTAACAACGAGCTCAACTGCCTGTATCGGCAATCCGTCAAGAACGGCAACGGCTGGAAGTATCTCGCGCTCGACGGGACCACTGCCGATATCCGGTTCGCGCTTCGCCAGGCTCTGGCGGCCCACAACCACGTCGACATCGACGAACCGCTCGGGGTGGTGCCCTACGTCTACGCCGATAGCACGACGAATACGATGCCGGCGTGCTCGAAGAGCGCACCGCCCGATGCCGATCTCTCTTCGCTACTGCCCGAGAACAAGCTCGAAGCGCTGTTCTCGCAGTAATTCATTCGATCCCCCAAAGCAGACTGAAGACCTATGCGTAATCATTTCAACTTCGACAAGCCGCTCGAACATGTCAGTGATGCGACCCGTCAGTTTCTCGGGAAATCGCATCAGCTGCTCATCGGCGGCGCATGGCACGATCCGATCGACGGTGGCCGTCGCGATGTGTACGACCCGGGCAGCCGTCAGGTGATTGCCAACGTGGCCGATGGCAGCGCTCGCGACATCGAGGCGGCCGTGGCGGCGGCGCGCAAGACGTTCGACGAGAGCAGCTGGCCTCAGACCAAGGCGGCGGCCCGGTCGCGGCTGCTGTGGCGTATCGCCGAGCTGATCGACGAGCACGCCGTGCAGCTCGCCGAACTCGACACGCTGGACGAGGGATCGCCCTATGGCGTGGTCAAGGGCGGCTATATCGCGGCCGCGGCCGAGCATTTCCGTTATTTCTCGGGCTGGGCCAGCAAGATCGGCGGCGACACGATGCCGGTTGGCCTACCCGGTGAGTGGCATACCTATACCACCCGCGAGCCTGTCGGCGTCGTGGGGCAGATTCTGCCGTGGAACGTGCCGTTTCTGATGATGGCATGGAAGCTCGCGCCGGCGCTGGCAGCGGGCAATACGGTTGTCGTCAAGCCGGCCGAGGATACGCCGCTATCGGCCTTGCTGTTCGCCGATATCGCGCGCGAGGCCGGCGTGCCGGATGGCGTGATCAATATCGTGACCGGTGACGGCAAGGCCGGGGCGGCCCTGGTCGAGCATGGCGACGTGGACAAGGTCGGTTTCACCGGCTCGACCGCGACCGGCAAGGCCATCGTGCGGGCCTCGGCCGACAATCTGAAGCGGGTGACCCTGGAACTCGGCGGCAAGAGCCCGGTGTTCGTCTTCCCCGATGCCGATATCGACGCCGCGATTCCGCAGGTCGCCGAGGCGGTTTATCTCAACAGCGGCCAGGCCTGTAGCGCGGGTACGCGGCTGTACATCCATGAGGATGTCTACGACCGCGTGATCGAAGGCGTGGCCGAATATTCCAAGGGGCTCAAGCTGGGCCACGGCCTGGATCCGGAGACCAATCTGGGGCCGATCGTCTCGCAGAAACAGTTCGACCATGTCAACGAACTGCTCCAGTCGGGCATTGCCGAAGGGGCACAGGTCGTGGCCGGTGGCGATCCCGGCATGGACGGCTATTTCGTGCGCCCGACCCTGCTGGCCGACGTGACGCCGGATATGCGGGTCTACAAGGAAGAGATCTTCGGCCCGGTGATCAGCGCCATGAAGATGACCACCGAGCATCTCGACGAGCTGGCGCGCGAGGCCAACAACACGCCGTACGGCCTGGCCGCGAGTATCTGGACCAAGGATCTGACCGTGGCCCATCGGCTGGCCGCCCGGATCCGTGCCGGCACGGTCTGGATCAATGCCCACAACATGATCGATCCGGCGATGCCCTGGGGCGGTTTCAAGCAGTCCGGCTGGGGCCGCGAGATGGGTGAGGCAGCGCTCGATGTCTACACCGAGACGAAAACGGTCGCAATGAAGCTCGATTGAGCTTTCGCAAGGCAAGGCGTCTCGCACGAGACGCCTTGCCATCCGGCCCGCGCCGCGTGGGCCGGACTGATCGACAGCGAACAACAGGCGTCCGGTGAATGACCGGGTGCTGCTTTCGAGACCGACGGCAGAGCCACGCGCTCGTCAGCGGCCTTGCAAGGGGGAGGCACATGCAAGACAACACGCAGAACATCGTGACACGGTCCGGCAATGTCGGCGATGCCCAGACGTCGCGCGTCAGCGATCGCCAGCATCGTGCTGCGGCATGACAAGCCCCGACCACGCCATGTCATCGGCCTCGGGGCATCCGTCGAAGGCGGGCCGGTCCGGCGGGCGGGATGACGAGGTATCCATGACGACAGACCACCGGCTTCTCGAAATGCAAGGCGTTTCGAAACAGTTCCCGGGCGTCCGGGCTCTCCACGACATCACCTTCGATGTCCGCGCGGGGGAGGTGCACGGGCTCGTGGGCGAGAACGGCGCCGGCAAATCGACGTTGATGGGCGTGGCCTCCGGCGCGCTCGTTGCCACCGCCGGCCAGGTGCAAATCGATGGCCAGCCGGTGTCGGGCCAGCCGGATCGGGCACGAGAGCTGGGCCTGGCCATCGTGCGTCAGGAACCGGCGTTGATGCCTGATCTGTCGGTGGCCGAGAATCTGTACTTGGGCATGCCACGCGCGCGTCGTCCGTCCCTGTCCGGCCTGAACGACTGGGCCCGGGACCTGCTGAAACACTGGAGTGACGACGTCGCCATCACGCCTCGGGATCAGGTCGTGACGTTGAACCCGGAGCAGCGTTTCATCGTCGAGATCGTCAAGGCGCTGGCCTGCGAGCCGAAAGTGCTGGTACTCGACGAGCCGACCGAACATCTGGCCGCCGAAGACGTCGAGCGGCTGTTCGCGCGGGTCCGTGATGTCACGGCACGCGGTACGGCGGTGATCTATATTTCGCATCGCATCCGCGAGGTTCAGAAAATATCCGATCGCTTGACGGTCCTGCGTGACGGCGAAGGGCAGGGCACGTTCGAGGCCCGCGGGCTCTCGGAGGATCGGATCGTGTCGTTGATCGTGGGCGGCGAACTGGATCGGACCTTTCCGGCCAAGGCCGTCGACGGCGACCGCGCGACCGTGCTGTCCACGCGCGACTTCTCGGGCCCGGGTTTCTCGCATGTCGATCTGGACGTGCGCGCCGGCGAGATCCTCGGGTTGGCCGGGATCGATGCCAACGGCCAGCGTGAATTCATGCGCGCCCTGGCCGGCATTCATCGCGGCACCGGCGATGTACGCCTGCAGGGCAAGCCGATCGGTATTCGCTCGGCCCGCCAGGCCCGCTCGCATGGCATCAGTTATCTGCCGGGCGACCGCCATCGCGAGGGTATCTTTGCCGAGCTGCCGGTCCGCGAGAATTTTTCGATTCGCAGTCTCGGCCGCGACGCAACGGCCGGCCTCGTCAACGGGCGTTGCGAGCATCGCCGCGCGACGCAGGCGATCCGCCAGTTCGCGGTCAAGACGCCGCATGCAGAGACGCCGATCCAGTCGTTGTCCGGGGGCAACCAACAGAAGGTCGTGCTCTCGAGTGTCCTGGCCGCCCGGCCGCAGGTCTTGCTGATCGACGAGCCGACCCAGGGCGTCGACGTGGGCGCCCGTGCCGAGATTTACCGGATCATCCGTGAAACCGCCGACAGCGGCGTGGCCGTCATTGTGGTCTCCTCGGATGCCCAGGAAGTGGCGGGGCTGAGCGATCAGGTCGCGATCTTCTCGCGTGGCCGAGTGGTCGAGACGCTGTCCGGCGAACGCGTCAGCGAGGATCGCATCACGGCATCGGTGCTGAAGTCGACCGAACAGCGCGACAAGGATTACAAGACCGTTGGCCGGTTCTGGAAATGGGCCGCCGGCAACAGTGCGCCACTGGCGATGGTCGGTCTGGCGACCGTGCTGCTCGGCGCGGTCGCCGGGCTGTCGAATCCGTATTATCTGTCGGGCGGCAATCTCAACAGCATGCTGACGCTGGCCGCCACGCTTGCCCTGGTCGGTTACGGGCAACAGCTTTTGATGATGGTCAGCGGCATCGATCTGGCTGTCGGCCCGTTGATGGGCCTGTGTCAGATCGTGGCGTCGTTCTTCGTCCTGCAGGAACTCGGCCTCGGGGCTCACTTTCTGGGCTGGATATTGTTGCTGCTGGCCGCCATCGCGGTCGGGGTTGTCAACTGGTGCCTGGTCGAGGGCCTGCGCATGCATCCGATGGTCGCGACCCTGGCGACCTACATGGCGGTCCAGGCGGTTTCGCTCATTCTGCGGCCGGTGGCCGACGGGATGATCGACGGCGACGTGATGATCGCGCTCGGCGCCACGATCGGTGTCGTGCCCTGGACATTCATCGGCGCAGTCATCCTGGCCCTGGTCATGGAGTTCGGCCTGTATCGATCCGGGCTGGGCGTGTCCATGCGCGGGCTCGGCTCGCGCCAGGAGGCAGCGCGGACCGCGGGTATCCGGCCGAAGCATGTGCGGCTTCTGGCGTATGTGGGGTGCTCGGTATTCGCTGGCCTGGCCGCGGTCACCATGATCGCCCAGGTCGGCATCGGTGATCCCAACGCCGGTCTGACCTACACCCTGAGTTCGATCGCGGCGGTCGTGATCGGTGGCGCCAGTCTGTTCGGCGGGCGCGGGTCTTTCATCGGCGCGCTGCTGGGCGCCCTCTTTATCGTGCAGGTGAATTCCGTGACCGTATTCATCGGACTGAGCCAGGAGTGGAAGCAGTATCTCCTGGGCTTGCTCATCATCGCGTCCGTCGCGTTGTACTCCAAAAGCCGTCAGAAGGTGGTACCGGTATGACGACAGCCGTGCACGAAACCGCGCCCACGTCCCATGGTGGCGGCCTGTCCCGTCTGTCAGCAGGCCTGTTCAACGAGTTCTCGTGGATCTGGGCCGCGCTGATCGTGCTTTTCGGGGTCTGCAGCGTCGTCACGCCGGGTGTCGTGCGTCCGGCCGCGCTCGGCTCTCTGTTGCCGTTCGCCGCGATTCTCGCGATCGCGGCGGTCGGCATGACGGTCGTGATCCAGCAGCGCGGGCTCGATATGTCCCTGCCGGGCACGATGACGCTTGCCGGCCTGCTCTTCGCCAAGATCGGCTTTTTAACCGGTTCGACGCTGCTGGCCGTGCCGCTCACGCTGATGATCGCGCTGTTCATCGGCACCGTGAACGGCCTGCTGGTGGCCCGGGTGAATATTGCGCCGATCGTCACCACCCTGGCGACCAACGCGATTCTTCTGGGTGCGGTCCGCACGGTTTCGGGCGGCAGCCCGATGTCGGCGCCATCGACGTTGGCAGCGTTCTCTCACAGCACGGTGCTCGGGATACCGATGACGCTGCTCCTGGCGCTTCTGTTCATCGTTTTCATCAGCATCGTCACGAAACGATCGATCGCCGGGCGACGGTTTGTCGCGGTCGGACAGAACCCGGCGGCCGCGGCAGCCGCGGGCATCCCGATTCTGCGGTACCAGGTCGGGACCTATGCCGTGGCCGCGCTGTGCTTCGCCGTGGCTGGCATGCTGTTCACCGGTTTCATCGGCTCGGCCTCGCAGACCGCGGGTAACGATTATCTGTTACCGGCCATCGCGGCTGTCGTCGTCGGCGGTACGCCGTTCAGCGGTGGGCGCGGCAGCGTGATCGCGAGCGGCGTGGCGGCCTTGTTCATGTCGTTGCTCGGCCAGATGGTGCTGGCACTGGGCGCCGAAACCTCGGTCCAGCTCCTGGTTCAGGCCATTGCGATCGTCGTGGCCGTGACCGCGCGCTATCTCCCCGATATGTGGCGCGCGATGCGCGGGTGATGTGCGGCGGTTGCCTGCGATGGATCTTCTAGGGTCTGTTATTAACCCGGCCTAAAAATAGATGATTTTTCGGGTTGATAACGCGCGTGTGCGACAGCACGCGCGCCACGGCCAACGGCCGTGAAGCCATTGAAAATAAAAAGACGGACAAGGGCCGGCGTTTCTTTCGATGGCGTTGAAAACAGCTGACGTCGTCAGCTGTTTGGGTGCCGGATTAATAACACGTCGCACGTGACCGCGGGGTCGGTCTTTGAGCGCAACCCAACGGGACGGCGGTCATTTTTCCGCAATCCGGCGTTGTCGTTCGCTACAGCAGAATGACGGTCGTACGCGTCCGATGCCTTGTCTTGCATAAAAATGAGCCCCGGCGCGGCGCACGCGGGAAGTGTTAACAGGCCGTAAGACCGGGCCAGCCGGCTGGCCTATTGCCCGCATGACCTGCCTGAAGACAGCCGGCGCCGACATGCGCACAACATCAGCTGTTTCGATCACCGTTCGGCGTTTCCAAAAAGACCACGCCGGATCGGCTGGGTGAGCAAGCACGGTGTTGTTCGGCGGTCATTGGATGCGGTGGGCGCCGACACTGGCGTGTTTGGCCTGTCATCTGCGACTGCGACTGCGGCGTCGGTGACGCCGGCCGCGCGTGAACCGGGGCGCGATGCCTGTCGTCTGGAGCAAGGCGCTAGCCGCAGCTTGTCATCGATTTCACGAGGCGGGCGGGCGGCGGGACACAGACAGGGACGGGGCAGTTACCCCGTACTCATCACTGCCTGTCGCGGCCAGCGGTCGATGGACAATGATCGTTGCCGGCCCGCGAGAGCTCGACGCCCGCCGCGGCCGCGTGTCGCCGGGGCGATGACCGGTCGCGCCCCGCGGCTGGCCGAGCCCGGGGCGGTCAGTCTGTCTCTCGGGTCTGGATCATGAAACTGCTGCGGAAGGTCATCACACGCGTTTCGTCCTGCTTGAAGATCTCGTAGTCGATCGCCCAGATGCCCATGCCCGGCTTGCTCGACCGGCGGGCTTCCACCAGATGGCCGGCCGCATGGATGGTGTCGCCGATGAACACCGGCGCGCTGGCGCGCACGGCGTCGAGCCCGAGCCAGGCGACCACGTTACTGAAATACCCGGTCTGGCTCATGAGGCCGAGGCCGAGCGACAGCGTCAACGGGCCGTGGGCGATACGTTGGCCGAACTGGGTCTGCGCGGCATAGGTTTCGTCCAGATGCAGCGAGACGAGATCCCCTGTCAGGCCAGCCCAGTTGACGAGATGGGCATCGGTGATCGTCATGCCGGCCGTCTGGATGATGTCGCCCGCGACGAGGTCTTCCCAGTAGCGGTCGGGACGGCCCTTGATCGTCGGGGTGTCCGGTCGGGCAGCGGTTTCTGTTGGCATAAGTTGTGTTCCGGGCAGCTGAATGATCGACGTGCCGCGCCCCGACACCAGGCGATCGCGGCGATCGGGCAGACGAGGGGTCGGGGCGGCGTCTTGTCGGTGTCGGTGAACGCGGTCTATACGGGGGTGACGGCCTGGCGGCGCTCGACGCGGGTCATCTTGCGGCGGGAATAAAGATCCAGACGCCGGACCAGCTCGGCGCGCAGGTCATTCGATGGCACGACGGCCTCGACCGCGTTTTCGTTGGCAATCTTGAAGACATCGATGTCCTCGGCGTATTCGTCGCGTTTCTTCGTGATGAACGCCTGGCGCTCGTCGGGATCCTCGATTGCCTGGATCTGGTTGTAATAGATGCCGTTGACCGCGGCATCCGGGCCCATGAGCGCCGGTCGGGCCGTCGGTAGCGAGATCACCGCATCCGGGTTCATCGGCGCGCCCGACATGGCCAGATATCCACCGCCATAGGCCTTGCGCACCAGCACCGTGATACGCGGGACGCGACAGTCGGAAACCGCCGAGACCATCTTGGCGCCGTGGCGAATGATGCCCTCGCGCTCGACCTGCGTGCCGATCATGTAACCGGCGATATCGGCCAGGAAGACGATCGGAATGTTGTAGGCGTTGCAGATCCAGATGAAGCGCGCGGCCTTGTCCGAGGAATTCGGGAAGATGGTGCCGCCCATGTGCTGGGGCTGGTTGCCCACCAGCCCGACGGCACGACCTTCGATGCGGGCGAAGCCGGTGAGCATTTCCGGCGCGAAGAGCTCCTTGTACGGAAACCACGAGCCTTCATCGACCAGCGATTCGATGAACTCTTCCATGTCGAAGACTTCGGATTCCTTGAGCGGAACGATATCTTCGAGCGTCCGGCCCGACCTGGGCGCCAGCGGCGCGGCCATCGGCGGTGGCGTTTCCCAGTTGGCCGGCAGGAAGGACAACCACACACGGATCGCGTTCAGCCCTTCGGCATCGTCCTCGACGAGCACATCGCCCAGGCCGGAGACGGTGCAGTGCATGTCGGCGCCGCCCATTTCCTCAAGCGTCACCTGTTCGCCGGTGACCATCTCGGCCAGACGCGGTGAGCCCAGATACGCGGTAGCGTGCTCGCGGACCATGATCGTCATGTCGCACAGCGCCGGCACATAGGCCGAGCCGGCCGGTGACGGCCCGAACAGGGCACAGACCTGGGGCACCCGTCCGGAGATCTGGACCTGGTTGTAGAAGATGTTGCCCCAGGCATGGCGGCCCGCGAAGCTGTCGAACTGTTCGTCGATCCGGGCGCCGGCCGAGTCGAACAGGTAGACGATCGGGATGCCCGCGTCGTCGGCGTTCTTCTGGGCCTGAGTGATCTTTTCGAAGGTGCGCTTGCCCCAGGTGCCGGCCTTGACCGAGTAATCGTTGGCGATGACACAGGCCTTGCGCCCGTCGATACGGCCGTAGGCCACCACGACGGCATCGCCCGGCAGGCCTTCCTCATAGCGTGCCAGCAGCCCGTCCTCGACGTAGTCGGTGTCGTCGAAAAGCAGCTCAAGGCGTTGACGAACGAGCAGTTTGCCCGATGCCTGGATCTTCTCGCGGCGTTTTTCCGAGCCGCCGAGGCGGGCATCGGCCAGCTTGTGCGACAGGCGCTCATGCACGTTCGCCGCGTCTGCGGCGGCCTCGTCGACTGACGGGTTTTCGACTTCGGAATCGGTTCGGTCGCTCATCGATGGCCTCCGGGACGACAGCGTGAAAAGAGTGCGTCCGCTCGATTATACAAACGTTCGTTTTTTTATGTACAGTGTATTGGTCGGTCGTTGTCAAGTCCCGCGCAAGACAAACGCGTCGGTTTGGGCAGTGACCGCCGAGGGATCATGAGTCGGTATCAGGATTCGCGTGGCATGCGGACACCTGCGGTAAATCAAATGGTTTCGCTTCGCACAGATTGCCGCCAGCCGTACCGATTGCCGGCCCGTGATCGGCAGACAGACAGATTCATCCGAAGAAACTGAAGGAGAGGCGCATGTCGACCGACGAGATGAAGCACGACAAACCGACGGACGAGAGCGCTCGCGTTGTGCCCGTCGTCACCCGCAGCGGCGAGGAGAATACCGGGACCGCCCAATCGGGCGATTGCGTCCGGGTCTCGGGCGTATCGATGCAGCACACGCCGGCCACCCGAATCTGGTTCGGCGAAGTGTCCAACAAGCCGGGCTTTCGCTCGCCGCCGCATCACCACGGCGAAGCCGAGACCGGGGGCCGGGTCATCAAGGGCCATGGTCGAATCTATTTCGGCGAGAACTACGCCGAGTACGTGGATATGAAAGCAGGCGACTGGGTCTTCGTGCCGCCGTACATGCCGCACGTCGAGGCCAATATGTCGATCACGGAAGATCTGGTCTGGATGACCTGTCGCACGCCCGAGAATATCGTGGTGAATCTGGACGAGGTGGACGATGCGAGCCTTGAAGGCTATCGCCGGGCCGAGTGAATACATCGCCACCCCTGCCGGGTCGCGACACTTTCACCGGTTCATTTCACAACGGACTGTGATGCATACCCATGGATAAATCGTCACTCAATGTCCTGGTCACCGGCGCCGGCGGCGGCATGTGCGAGGGCATCAACGCGCGTCTGGCCGCGGCCGGGCATACTGTCGTCTGCGTTGATCTCGATACCGAGCGCAGCGAGCGCGCGGCCGATGCCATCACCCGCTCGGGTGGCCAGGCCACGGCATTTGCGGCCGACATCACCGACGAGGCCGTCGTCGAGAAACTGCATGACGACGTCACGCGGGATGTCGGCCCGATCCACGCTCTGGTCAATGCCGCCGGTGTGCTTGACCGCAAGTACATGGACGACAGTACCGCCGAATCGTTTCGCGGGGCGCTGGATGTCAATCTGGTCGGCCCGTTCAACATGATCCGCGCGTTTTCGCCGGCCATGAAAGAAGCTGGCTGGGGACGTATCGTGAATATCGCCTCGATCGCCGCCATCACCGGCTATATCTATCCCAGCTATGCGGCGTCCAAGGCCGGTCTGGCGAATCTGACGCGGTCTCTGCTCGAGGATTTCCGTGGTACGGGCATCACGGTGAATGCGGTGTGTCCGGGCGTGGTCGATACACCCATGGTCATCCAGAAGGTTCGGGATCAGGTGGCGCGACGCGTGCCGACACAGGCGATCATCGAGCCGGACGAGGTGGGCGCGCTGGTGTGTTTCCTGCTCTCGCACGATGCCCGAAGCATCAATGGCGCCGAGATGGTCATCGATGGCGGGGCGACCCAGCTTTTCCGGCTGTTCGACTGAAGCCCGGGCCCTGCCGATTCCGGTCACACCCATGGTGTCGGGCCGGCGCGGTTGATAGGGAACCTCTGATCTATTCATCTACGGTCGCGCCGGTGTCTTTTGCGCGCGTCTGACAAGACGCCGCGAGCGCCGTTTGCTGAATGCAAATGAGCGAGCGGCAACGCCGCTCAGGCGCGCGCAAAGCCCGGCCGCTAAGCGGTTTGTCCCAAAAGGCCGCGCTACGGCGTTGCATGGCTGGATCATAGAGTGGCTATGACGCGGCGCCATGCGCCTTGTATCGTGGCCTTTTGGGACTCAAACGCGACCGTGGATGAATAAATCAGAGGTTCCATAGATAGCGGCCCGGTCGACAAGACGTCGAAGGCAAGGCCAGTGGCCGTCGATGACGGTTGTCTGGCGGTTGTTGTCTGATGGGACGTGTCGTGGATCGATACGCCTGCGCGCCAGGATTGGGCGTCAAAACGTCTGATCCCCGTTGCGCGCCTGGCCTCGCCGGACGGACGCACGCCAACGGGGCGCGCGGAGCGCCCCTCGGCAGATGCTAGAAAAAGAGCGCCGTCGGCAGAGCCGAGCGGCGCTCTTTTGATATCCGACGACACGGTCGAGCACGTGCCGTCGGCGCGGGCCTTAGTTATCGAAGACCATGATGCCCCAGGCCAGATGCCCGGCGTTACCGGCATCGACCCAGTGCTGCAGCCCTTTCTTCATGTGGGCGATGTAGTCATCCGAGATGCTGGTGCCGGCGAGTTCGTGCTCGCGCGATTCGAGCGTTTTCCGGATGCCGCCGTAATGGCGTGCGACCTGATCGGTATGGTTTTCGAACACACGCAGCGTCAGACCGCGACGCGTGAGCTCGCGCTCGTAGAACGCCGGTGAGCCCATGGTTTCGAGCTGGATGCGTGCGAGTACCGGCGCCAGTACGCCGTCCGGGCAGTCGTCGGCCATCATCGGGTCGGTAAAGACCAGCACGCCGCCGGGCTTGAGTACCCGGACAGCTTCCTCGATCACACGACTGCGATTGCCGGAGTGGAGCATCGCATCCTGCGACCATACGACGTCGAAGCTGTCTTCCTCGTAGGGGATGTCCTCGAAGTCGCCGTCGACAATGGTCACGCGTTCCGACAAGCCGCGGATACGATTCTGTCGCCGGCCGCGTTCGTTCTGGACCTCCGACAGGTTCAGCGAGACGGTCGAGGCGCCGTACTTGTCGGCGACATATCGCGCCGAGCCGCCGTAGCCGCCGCCGATATCCAGCATCTGGGTATCCGGGCCGAGCTTGTCCTCGATCAGCGCGCACATGCGCTCGACCGTGCGGTGGCTGGCCGTGACGACGTCGTCGGCATCGGTGTCATAGAGCCCGATGTGGATGTCTTCGCCGCCCCAGAGCTGGGAGTAGAAATTGTCGGCGTCGTTGCTGTTGTAATACTGCTGCGCGGTCTTGACGGCGGCGCTGTAGCTGCGCCCGCGCGTGTTCGTGCGCTTGGCGGCCTGGGTGTCGTGCGAATCGGCGACGTATTTCTTTTCGGCCACATGGACGAAGAAATCGGGATCCTCCTCGCGATAGCTCGACTGGAAATCGCCGTAGGTGGTCACGTTCTGAAAGCCGACCTGATGCATGAGGTCGTGCACATAGGCCTTGCGCAGCGGGAACATGTTCAGGTGATAGACGGAGCCGTCGTCGGAAAACTCGTACTGGAATCGCGCCAGCCCGTCGTCGACGTGTTCGGGCGTCGCGGACACGCCCTCGCCGCAGTAATAGTATTTCTTGCTTGGCGACGATTTGCCGTCGAGCAGCGCATCGTAGTTGCGCTGGTCGAGCACGAGGATGCCGTCGTGCTTGAGCAGCGCATAGAACTCGGCCAGCGTGCGACGCCGGTCGTGCTCGTTGAAGATATGGGTAAAGGAGTTGCCGAGACAGATGACGGCGTCGTAGCGCCCGACCATGTCGCGGCTCATCCAGCGCCAGTCGGTGTGCACGGTCTTGAGGATATAGCCCCGGGTTCGGGCGTTGTCGAATGCCTTGGAGAGCATCTGCGGGCTGCCGTCGACGCTGGCGACCTCGAAGCCGGCGCGCAGGAGCTGAACGGAATGAAAGCCGGTGCCGCAGGCTGCATCGATGACGGTGTGGCAGCCATGTTTTTTCAGGACATCGATGAAGAAGTTGCCTTCGCTGGCGGCACGGCCGTCCCAGTCGATCAGGTCATCCCATCGTTCGACAAAGTCGTGTACGTATTCGTGCTGATAATGGTCGGTTTTGCGGATCTCGGTCGGTGCATCGCCGAAATCCTGCTCGCGTTGAAACATCGGGTCGACGGTGGTCTCACTACTACTCATACGCAATCCTTGTGCCGCGGCTTCCCCAGGGCTCGATTGCCGACCGCGGACTGTTCAAATGGGTCCGCCCAACCGTAGGCAGCCCGCGGTCCAGCTGCAACGCGCTGACGCGATTCAGCGGTTCGCAAGCCTGCATCCGATAGCGCTCTAAGGCAGTATCCTCAACGTTTGGGCGGTGGTCCGACTCGGCCATTGCCGGTCGCGGCCGATTACGCCTTTGTGGGGCAATCCGCGCAAAAGGTCCGCACGATGCGACGATTCACTGCGTTATACATGCGTCTCGATGCCACGACGGCGACCAACCCGAAAGTGGCCGCCATGCGGGACTATTTCGCGTCCGCGCCGGCCGCTGATGCTGCCTGGGCGGTGTCGTTTCTGTGCGGGCGTCGTCTCAAGCGTCTGATTCCCGGTCCGAAGCTGCGCGAATGGGTCGCCGAGACGATCGATATGCCGATGTGGCTGCTGGAAGAAAGCTATTCGGCGGTGGGCGATTCCGCCGAGACCATGACGCTTCTGCTCGATGAGATCGCCGCCGGCGAAAGTGGGCTTGATGTGCCGCTGCATACCTGGGTCGAGTCGCGCATCCTGCCACTGAAGCAGTGCGACGAGGCCGAACAGAAGGCGCGTCTGGTCGCCTGGTGGCGCGAGCTGCCCACCGAAGCGCGTTTCACGCTCAACAAGCTGCTGACCGGCGCGTTCCGGGTCGGCGTGTCGCGGCGTCTGGTCACGCGGGCGCTGGCGGAATACGCCGGCGTCGAGGCGGCCCGCATCGCCCATCGACTGATGGGCCGCTGGCAGCCCACGCCGGCATTCTTCGAACGCCTGATCGATCCGGCGGACCGCGGTGAGGATGCCGCCCAGCCATATCCGTTCTTTCTGGCCTCGCCGATCGAGAATGCGCCCATCGAGACGATCGCCGATCTGGGCGAGCGCGACCAGTGGCACGCCGAATGGAAATGGGACGGTATTCGGGCCCAGATCATTCGTCGGGCCGGTGAATGTCATATCTGGTCGCGTGGTGAGGACCTGATGGCCGGCCGTTTCCCCGAGCTGGAGGCTGCCGCGGCCGATCTGCCCGAGGGCTCGGTCATCGACGGCGAGATCCTGGCCTGGGAGCCGGGCGCGCCGTTGCCTCTGCCGTTCGCACGGCTTCAGCGCCGCATCGGCCGTTTGAAGCCCTCGGCCGCGATGCAGAAAAAACATCCGGTGCGTTTCTTCGCCTATGACTGCATGGAATATGGCGGTGCAGACGTACGTACGGCGCCGTTGAGCCAGCGCCGCGATCACCTGATACACCTGCTGGCCGATGTCGATGAACGGATCGCACTTTCCGAGCCGGTAACGGCCGATTCCTGGGCGGACCTGGCCGCGCTGCGACAGCAGTCCCGCGAATACGCGACCGAGGGATTCGTGCTCAAGCGAGCCGACTCGCCGTATCGGGTCGGCCGGGTCCGCGGCGACTGGTGGAAATGGAAGGTCGATCCCTTTGCCATCGATGCCGTGCTGCTCTATGCCCAGCCGGGTTCGGGGCGTCGCTCCAATCTGTTGACCGATTACACGTTTGCGGTCTGGGACGGCGATGCGCTGGTGCCGTTCGCCAAGGCCTATTCCGGGTTGACCGACCAGGAGATACGTCAGGTCGACTCCTGGATCCGCAAGAACACGAAGGAGCGCTTCGGGCCGGTGCGATCGGTGACGCCGCATCAGGTCTTCGAGCTGCATTTCGAGGGCATCCAGGCGTCCAATCGCCATAAATCGGGCATCGCGGTCCGGTTCCCGCGGATCGCCCGCTGGCGGACCGACAAACCGTTCGCACAAGCCGATACGCTCGACAATGTGAAAGCGCTTCTGCCGCCCAACGAGCAGGCCGCGCTGTCGTGATGAACAGTGCGCGATCTCGGCGCCGACCATCGCATATGCGGGGTCGTCGGTTCGGTGCTATGGATGCCCGTATCGACGCCGCGCGGGTTCTGGCCGGTGTGATGGCCTCTTCAATCGGAATTGCCTCATGAATCAACAACCGGAAACCGGGCCCCGCCGGATCCGCTGGGCCGACATGACATGGCGTGATTATCTGCGCATCGGCGCCGGCCTGTTCTTTTTCGTGCTCGGATTGGCCGGGCTCGTTCTGCCGATTCTCCAGGGCGTGTTGTTCTTGATCGTCTCGGCCATCCTGCTGGCGCCGTATTCGCTCTGGGTCCAGAAACAGCTGATGCGACTGGAACAGCGCTTCCCCTGGGTGACCGAGAAGGCCCGTGGTATTGCCGCGCGTTGGCGCAAGGGCCGACCGGCCGATGACTGAGACCGCGGATGCGCATGCCGAGACTGCGATCGATTCCCGTATCACGGCCTGGTTCGCAGCGCGCGACTGGCATGTCTTCGACTTCCAGCGCGAGGCCTGGGCCGCCCGGGCCGGTGGACACTCGGGCCTGATCCATGCGCCGACCGGTACCGGCAAGACGCTGGCCGCCTGGTTCGGCGCGATCAACGCCTGGTGGATGAGTGCAGTCGACGAGACGACAACGCCCGGTCTGACCGTGCTGTGGATCACGCCACTGCGAGCCCTGGCCGCCGATACCACCCAGCATCTGGTGCGCTCGGCCGAAGAGCTTGGTCTGTCGTGGACTATCGAACGGCGTACGGGCGATACCAAATCGCACGTCAAGGCCCGCCAGCGCAAGAAGCTGCCGAGTGCACTGGTGACGACGCCCGAGTCGCTCAATCTGCTGCTGTCCTACGCGGATCACGAAGCCATGTTCGCCGGTCTGCAGACCGTGGTCGTCGACGAATGGCACGAACTATTGTCGACCAAGCGCGGAGTGGCGCTGGAGCTGGCACTGGCTCGGCTGCGAGCGATCAATCCGCGGTTGGCCACCTGGGGCCTGTCGGCAACCCTGGCCAATCTCGAGCAGGCCGGGGCAGCGCTGACCGGCGGTGCCGATATCGCCTACATCCGCGGTGTGGTCCCGGCGACGACCGAGATCACGGCCCTGTTGCCGGAAACCGTGGACCGGTTTCCCTGGGCCGGACATATGGGCACCCAGATGGTCGCGCCTGTCATCGCGACGATCGAGGCCGCCCGGACCACGCTGCTGTTCACCAATACGCGCAGCCAGGCCGAACTCTGGCATCAGGCCCTGATTCGCGCGCGCCCCGACTGGCTGACGCAGATCGCCTTGCATCACGGCTCGCTCGATCGCGAACTGCGCGATACGGTCGAAGCGATGATCGCCGACGGGCGGCTGGCCTGTGTGGTCGCCACCTCCAGCCTCGATCTCGGCGTGGATTTCTCACCGGTGGACCAGGTCATCCAGGTCGGCAGCCCCAAGGGCGTGGCGCGTCTGCTGCAACGCGCCGGGCGCTCCGGGCATCGGCCCGGTGTGCCCAGTCGCATTTTGTGCGTGCCGACCCATGCCTTCGAGCTGGTCGAGATCGCCGCGGCGCGCAAGAAGGCACTGGCCGGAGAGCTGGAGGCGCGGCGACCTCTGACCGGCGCCCTCGATGTGCTGGCCCAGCATGTGGTGACGCGCGCTCTCGGCAGCACGGCGAGCGGGGGGCTGACGCCGGCCGCCCTGCGTGCCGAAATCGCCACCACACATGCCTATCGCCATCTGAGCGACGAGGCCTGGCAATGGACGCTGGATTTCGTGACCCGCGGCGGGGCGGCCCTGTCGGCCTATCCCGAGTTCCGCCGTGTCGATACCGACGCCCAGGGCCGGCTGACGGTCGGCGACAAACGCATCGCCCGCCGGCATCGCATGACCATGGGCACGATCACCTCGGATGCGGCGATGCGGGTGCAGTGGACCAAGGGCGGCCGGCTCGGCACTGTCGAGGAGCGCTTCATCGCCCAGCTCAAGCCGGGCGACGTCTTCCTGTTTTCCGGGCGTCTGCTCGAACTGGTGCGCGTACGCGAGCTCACGGCCTACGTGAAGACCGCGACACGCAAGAATCGACAGGTGCCGCGTTGGGCCGGCGGGCGTATGGCGATTTCCGGCACGCTGGCCGATGCCATCCGCGAGCTGCTCGAAGCCGCGCGCGATGGCCACTACGGCGAGCCGGAACTGATCGCCATCCGCGACCTGCTGGAGCTCCAGAAAGGCTGGTCCGCGCTGCCGGCGGCCGACGAACTGCTGGTCGAGCACGTCACCTCGCGCGAGGGCCGGCACTGGTTCTTCTACCCCTTTGCCGGCCGGCTCGCGCACGAAGGACTATCGGCTCTGGTGGCCTGGCGATTGGCGCGCATGCACCAGGCCACGTTCCGTTTCTCGGTCAACGATTACGGCTTCGAGCTGGTCACGCGATCCAAAGTGGATTTCGCTGTCGACGAGCTGCGTGCCGCCTTCTCCCCGGATCATCTCGTCGACGACCTGTTGACCTGTCTCAACGCCAGCGAACTGGCCAAGCACGCGTTCCGGGATATCGCGCGAATCGCCGGGCTGGTGTTCTCGGGCTATCCGGGCCAGACCAAGAGCGCGCGGCAGGTCCAGGCTTCGAGCGGTCTTGTCTACGATGTGCTGGCACGCTACGACGCCGACAATCGCCTGCTCACGCAGGCCCGGGACGAGGTATTGGAACGTGAGCTCGAGATCGGCCGTCTACGCTCGGCCCTGGCACGTGTCGGCGAGCAATCGATTCGCCTGGCCGAGCCGCCTCGCCTGACGCCGCTCGGTTTCCCGCTGTGGGTCGAGCGCGTGGCCAGCCAGGTCAGCAACGAGTCCTGGAAGGATCGGGTCGCGCGGATGACGGTCCAGCTGGAAAAGGCAGCAGATCGCAAGTCCTCTCGTTAGTGGGGCTGGTTCTTTGCGAGCGGTTCCGGTGGGGCTCCAACAAACCGACACCGATTCAAACACCCGCCAAGCGCAGCAGCACGAGGCTGCACCGGCATCCTGATATTCACTCGATGGTTGGCTATACGAATCCGAACAAGTCGGCGATCGGACAGCGAGTCTGACGTGGCCGGTGCGGTATCGTCTGTCTGTCGCAGTGGCGGCGAGGGCGCATCCAAAGAGGTCAGTAGCGCAGGCATCGGCGGGGCGCTCGTAGATACGATCTCGTGGCGCGGTGTCCGCCGGCCGGATCCGGAACTTGCCGTCTGTCGTAAGCTGTCGCCTGACCCGCCGGATCGTCATCCCATGCCCGCGCCTGCTGAACCGATGGTCGAGACTGCGAATGCCGAGTTGTGCCTGGCCGGCGAACGTCTCGTGCTGCGCGCTGATCACAGTGTGTACTGGTCGAAAGCGCAGACGCTGTTTGTCGCGGACACGCATTTCGGCAAGTCGGGTGTATTTCGCCAGCAGGGGGTGAACGTGCCGTCCGGTACGACCGAGGCCGATCTGGCACGTCTGGAGGCTGCGCTGGCCGAAACGGGGGCACGCCGACTCGTGGTGCTGGGCGATTTCGTGCATGCGCCGCCGGCCGCCGACGCGCCGTGGTTGGCACGCTTTGCGGATTGGCGGGCACGTCATGCGTCGGTGGAGATCATTGTCACGCGTGGCAACCATGACCGGATACACCGCCTGCCGGTGGACTGCGATATTGACTGGCAGCCGGGCGCGCGTTGTATCGGGCCATTCGTCTGTCAGCACGAGCCGGGCGCGGATGCGCGTGGCCCGGTGCTGGCCGGACACGTGCATCCGGTCGTGCGGCTGGGTGCGGGCACCGAGCGGGCGCGCCTGCCGGTGTTCTGGCGACACGACGACGGGTTGATGCTGCCGGCCTTCTGCAGTTTCGCCGGTGGTGGGCGGGTCTCTCCGAAGCCGGCCGATCAGGTCTTTGTCGCCGTTGACGGCGAGGTGATCGCAGTGCCGCTCGGATGACGTGTCGTCCGGATGGCTCGCCCTGCAGGGGAGTGCACCGGTAGAATCGCGCGCATGTTGATCGCAATCATAGCCGGGGCGTTTCTTGGCGCCTCGTTCATGGGTTTTTCCGGCGGCGTGCTCGGCGCCGTGGCCGGTTTCTGGATCTACCAGCTGCTGGCCATGGGGACGCGGCGCGGCAATCTGGGCACGATACAGAACCAGTTTCTGGATTCGACGTTTGCCGTGATGGGCGCCTTGTGCAAGGCCGACGGCCGAATCACGGACGACGAGATCCGTGTGGCCGAGGAATTGTTCACGCGGCTGCGCATGTCGGATGCGCAGAAGAGTCAGGCGCGCGAAGCGTTCAATCGCGGCAAGCAGCCGGATTTCGATCTGGATGCCGAAGTCGAACGCTTTCGGCAGACGGCCCGCGGGCAGCGTGCGCTGCATCAGATGTTCCTGCAGGTGCAGATCGCGGCTATTGCGGCCGATGGCAAGGTCAGCGCGCCCGAACATGAAGCGCTCATGCGCGTCGCCCGCGGACTTGGGCTCTCGGAAATGGAAATCCGCCAGCTCGAGGCGATGCTGGGCATGCGCGGCGGCGCCGGGGGCGGCGGCCAGACATCGGGCGATGGCATGGGCTCGCGTGCCGGGGTTTCGCGCGAGGACCAGCTCAAGCAGGCCTACGAAGTCCTCGGCGTGTCGGCCGATGCCACCGATGCCGACGTGAAGAAGGCTTATCGGCGCCAGATGAGCCAGAATCATCCGGACAAGCTCGCCTCCAAGGGTATGCCGGACAGCATGCGCGAGATGGCCGAACAGAAGACCCGCGAGATCGGGGCGGCCTACGAGCGTATTCGTGAAGCGCGCGACATGAACTAGTGTTTCGTTCGAGCGCCTTTTCGTCGAGAGGCCGCCGTGTGTCCGGCAAGACGCGAGTCGCCGTGTCGTGGCGTGCCACGATCAAGGCTGGCAACGCCGCCGGGCGCCCATCGTCGATTTTTCATGGGCGGCCCAACCCGAAGGGACAAGCGCCCCGAAATCAAGAATACGACGGCAATCCAGCGTTGTAGCCCGCTGGTGCAGCAGAGCTGCACGGCGCGCACGACGCCTCGTCTGGCCGCCCATCGTCAATTTCAGGGCGCACCTGGCGCGGACTCGCACGTAACCTCAATTGGCTCTAGCGCTCTCGGTGAGGGCGTCGATGAGCCATATCAGGGCGCGGCCGCGATCGCCACGGCGCCATAGCACCCAGGTTGGCCGCGGCTCGGGCGTGCGCACCGTCTCGAGCTCGACGAGGCGTCCGGCGGCGACGGCCTCGGCGACCCATCCGGCAGGACAGTACCCGACGCCGAGACCGCGTTCGATAGCCTCGATCTTGGTGCGCATCCCGCTGACGGTCAGTCGGGGCTGGCCGTCGAGCAGATTGCCGCTACGCTCGTTGAAGTGGCGTGCGCTGTCGGCGACCACGAGTGCGCGATGGGCTCGGATCGTCTCGTCATCGATCGGTGTCTGGGCAGCGGCCAGCGGATGGCCCGGCGCGCAGCAGAACACGAATGACAACGTCCCGAGCGGCGCCCGCCGGATGCCTTCATGCGCGGGCGGCTCCGTGACGCCGACGGCCAGTTCCACCCGGTCCTCGATCAGGGCTTCCCAGCTGCCGGCCAGCACTTCCTCGCGCAGCACCAGATCGATACGCGGATGGCGTGCCGTGAAGGAGGCGACCAGCGGCCAGAAGGCCGACGGCGGCATGGTCGCATCGATGGCCACACGGAGCTGGGGTTCCCAACGATCGGCGAGCCGGCGCACGGCTGAACCGAGTTCCTGAGTCGCCGTCAGAATCCGCCGGCCTTCGTCGAGGAGCAGGCGCCCGGCCGGTGTGAGTACGGCCCGATGGCCGCTGCGATCGAAGACCGCGACCCCAAGCTCCGATTCAAGCTGACTGATGGTGTAGGACACGGCTGACGGGACGCGATAAAGCGCTGCCGCCGCTGCCGCGAAGCTGCCATGGCGGTCAATGGCATCCAGTGTTTCCAGCGCGTCGAGGCGAATCGAGGGATCGGTGGGCACGGACAGTCTTCAGTTTCGTTCAAATTATTTGATCGACTATGCCAGAAGGCTTCGCTATCGCGGGCCGTGCCGGCCCGTTACTGTCTATGCCTTGACGACACGCCCGCTTGCTCGTGGCATTTGTCATTGTCGATCGACCCTTTCGGAGAACGAACATGAAACGGATTCTGGTGCTTTATTATTCGATGTATGGCCACATCGAGACGCTGGCGCGAGCTGTGGTCGACGGCGCGAAGTCGGTGGACGGCGTGGAGGTCGTGCTCAAGCACGTGCCGGAAACGATGAGTGCCGAAGCTCTCGAAAGCGCTGGCGCCAAGCAGTCGCTGACCGGCGAAGCGGCCACGCCCGGCGAGCTTGCCGACTACGACGCTGTCATCTTCGGCACGCCGACGCGTTTCGGCAACATGGCCGGCCAGATGCGTACTTTCCTGGATCAGACCGGTGGCCTGTGGGCCAATGGCGCGCTCGTGAACAAGTTCGCCAGCGTATTCACATCGACCGGCACCGGCGGTGGCAACGAGACGACGATTACATCGTTCTGGAATACGCTGGCCCACCACGGCATGCTGATCGTGCCGGTCGATTACGCGGGTGCCCAGGCGCTGTTCGATATCTCGGAACTGCGCGGTGGTTCGCCTTATGGAGCCTCGACGATCGCCGGGGGCGACGGCTCCCGTGAGCCGACCGACAAGGAACTGTCGATTGCGCGGTATCAGGGCGAAAAAGTTGCGCGACTGGTCACACGTCTGGCCGACTGAAGATCGACGCCCGGCATCGGCCGGGCGCATCGACCATTTCAGGAGCAATCGATGACCAAGACGGCTGATACCGATCACAAGATTCACAACACGCTGGCGACCCGCTGGAGCCCGTATCTCTTCGCCGAAACGCCCGTCGATGTGAACGATCTGCAGGCGCTGTTCGAGGCTGCGCGATGGGCGCCGTCGAGCTACAACGAACAGCCGTGGCGTTTCATCGTCGGTGTGGCCGGTCAGGGCGACGATCATCAGCGCATTCTGGATTGCCTGGCCGAGCCGAATCGTGTCTGGGCCGGGCGGGCGCCGGTCCTCGTGCTTGGTGTGGTTGTGGATCAGTTCGTTCCGAGCGGTACGCCCAACAAGGCCGCCGAACACGATCTGGGGCTGGCCGTCGGTAATCTGCTGGTCGAGGCCACGGTGCGCGGCCTGTCCGTGCATCAGATGATCGGTGTCGATGCCGATGCGGCAAAGACCGAGTTCGGTGTGCCCGATAGTGCCCACGTGCTGACCGCCATGGCGATCGGCCATGCTGACAAGAGCGGTGCGGGCGAGGCGAAATACGCCGAGCGCGATAACACGACACGAACCCGCAAGCCGCTGCCCGAGTTCGTCTTCGGCACGCGTTTCGGCACCAGCGCCCGTTTCTAGGGTGTGTCGTCACGAGATAGACAGGACAAACCGGCAAGGCCAGCGGCCAAGCGACGACCATCCGGCGTTATCGCGCGCTCGCGTGGCTGAGCCACGCCAGGCTCACGATGCCTTGTCTTACCGCCGCTCGGCCGCGGGTGCGATATCTATCTCGTGACGACGCGCCTTCGGGCCTGTTGATGTTTCGTGCGAGTCCGCGCCAAGTGCGCCCTGAAATTGACGATGGGCGGCAAGACGAGGCATAGCACGCATAGCGTGTCATTCTGCGCCAGCGTGCTAGAACGCTGGATTGCCCTCGTGTTTTTGATTTTGGGGGCACTTGTCCCGAAGGGTTGGGCCACAAATCGCGCCCTGCGGCGTTGCGAGCCTTGCCGGACACGATTTGTGGCGCCAACGCGGCGCTCGAACGAAACCTCAACACGCCATAGGAGAGCGTTCGAGCGATTCGTTGCCGTCCGTAGCCCGGCCTGAAGGATGCGAGTCGCCGATAGAGAGGGTCTTGCGGCCGCTGGATCACCGAGTGGCGCTCTGTCGCGATCGTTGAATGCAACACGGTGCTTGCAGCGCTGAGCACGTCGCGTGATGTTGGACCCGTGCGGTGGTGGGGCCGATCATCAATGACCGAAAGCCCGGCTCCGATTGACGGCGCCGGGCTTTTCCATCGCCCTATCCCGGGCGGATCAATCCGCGTCGTCGTTTTCGTCCTGAACCGAAATGGTGCGCGGCTGGGCCGCGGCACCGCCGCGAACCCGGATTTCCATCAAGCCGTTACGCACCGCGGCCGTAATGGCTGAATCGTCCACCCCGTCCGGCAGGATCATCGCGCGACGGAATTCGCCATAGACGCGCTCGCGGGTGTAGTACAGGACTTCAGTATCGTCGAGCTCGCTGTGACGTCGCCCGGAGATGGTGAGCACGTTGCTCACCACGGTCACCGAGACATCCTCGCTGCGCACGCCGGGTAATTCACAGCGTACGAACAGATCGTTGCCGATGGCAAAGATATCAGCGGGCGGCACATAGGCTTCGGCATGCGAGCGGCTCTCGCCGCCGACACCTGTCGTCGATCGATTGAACCAGGCTTCCTGGGCTCGGTTCATCTCGCTCATCACATCGAGAAAACCACGGAACGGGTTCTGGCTGGCTTTGGGTATATTGCCGGTCTTCTTGGCCATGATCAGGTCTCCGGTCGGCAGGCCGCCCGACGTGTGGGCGGGCTCTGCGTGTCAATTCGAATCGCCTACAGCGTGTTGCTAGCGACCGTGCCCTGTCGTGGGCACACGTTTGCGTTCGGCCTCGCCGACGAATTCTTCATTGAGCGATTTATACAGGGCGGCACACATCAGCAGCAGAACCAGACAGAACGGCAGCCCGGAGGTCACGGCGGCGGTTTGCAGCGCCGAGAGCGGATCGCCACCGCCGAGCGTGCCGGCCACGAGCAGCACCGCTGCGACGGCGCCTTCCATGATTGCCCAGAACAGTCGTTGCTGCCAGATGGGGTTCGGATCGCCGCCGTTGGTCAGGATATCGACCACCAGCGAGCCCGAATCCGATGAGGTGGCGAAGAACAGCGTGACCACGATGATCGCCAGCGCTGAGGCGATGATGGTGAGCCAGTTGAAGACCGGCAGCTGATTCAGCAACACGAAGATGGCGTTGGCCGAGTTCGCATCGAGCAGCTGCTGTGCACCGATACCGTTCATCACGTAGTCCAGGGCGGTGCGCCCGAAGATCACGAACCACACGATCGAGGCGCCGGTGGGCACGAGCAGGGTGCCCAGAATGAACTGGCGGATGGTGTAGCCGTAGGAAATGCGGGCGATGAACATGCCCACGAACGGCGACCATGAGATCCACCAGCCCCAGTAGAAAAGCGTCCACGCCTTCTGGAACTTCTCGCCGTCGTCACTGGTGAAGATCGTCAGACTGGTCTTGACCAGGTTCTGCAGATAGTAGCCGGTGTCCGTGGCCAGATAGCTCAGCATATAAAGCGTCGGCCCGACGACGAAGACAAAGATCGCGAGCCCGATGGCCAGCCACATGTTGATGACCGACAGTCGCCGGATACCGGCGTCGACGCCCAGCATCACACTCGTGATCGCGACGATCTCCACCGCCAGAATGACCAGCAGCTGTGTGGTGAGCCCGTCCGAGAAATCGAACAGTTGGCCGAGACCGGCAGCGATCTGGCTGGCACCGAGGCCGATCGAGGTGGCAAGCCCGAACAGGGTACCGAACACGGCCAGGATATCGATCAGATGACCGATCGGGCCGTAGATCCGATCACCGATGAAAGGATAGAAGGCCGAGGCCGGTTTCAAGGGCAGGTTGCGCCGATAAGCGAAGTAACCCAGGGACAGGCCGAGCACGATATAGATCGCCCAAGGGTGCAGACCCCAGTGAAAGAACGTGTAGTTCATCGCCGATTCGGCAGCCGCCTGGGTCTGCGGATCGGCCAACGGTGGATTCTTGAAATGCAGCAACGGTTCGGACACCCCGTAGTACACGAGCCCGATGCCCATGCCGGCGGTGAACATCATCGAGATCCAGGACCAGACATCGAACTCTGGCTTGGCGTCGTCGCTACCCAGTCGCAGACTCCCGAATTTGGATACCGCGATGAACAGAACGAAGACCAGAAATACGGTGGTGCTGATGATGTAGAACCAGCCGAAGTACGTGCCGATGAAGCTCTGCACGGCGCTGGCGACTGTCGAGAAGCCCTTGGGAAACACACTGGCCAGCACGACCATTGCGATCAGCATGCCGCCGGATACCAGAAAAACCGGTGGGTTGGTATGTGTCTTCAGATAATTCTTGATCGTAGACATGAGCGATCCTTCCTATGTGGTGGCTACCGGCATGGAACGGATCGATCGGTCGGCACGAAAATGCCGTTTTATATCCGCCGCAAGGCAGCAACCATGCGCGACGGAGCAGTCCCCCGGTAACATTGAATGGACACCGACCGCGCTCCCTTCGCCGTCGAGTCCGCCCCTTCCTCGTCGTCTATTTCAGATTACCGTACGCAAAAAGGATGCCTGTGTCACAGCAGGCAAAGTTAGACACGCGTGATATAAAAGCGGTCGGACTTTTATTCCTGACGGGTGTATGAGCGATACTGAAAATAGTCGGGCGGGCATCAATCCGCCTGTGTTCTTTCCTTCGGTAATCGTGGTTGGATTGCTGGTGATTTTCGCGGCCTCGATGCCGGATTTCGCCAACAAGGTCTTTTCCGCGGTTCAATCCTGGCTTATCGATACATTCGGCTGGCTCTATCTGGCCGCCGTCGGTGTGTATCTGATCTTCTGCATCGTGCTGGCGCTATCGCGCTACGGCTCGTTCAAGCTGGGTCCCGACCACAGTGAACCGGATTTTTCCTATATCTCCTGGTTCGCGATGCTGTTCTCGGCCGGCATGGGCATCGGGCTGATGTTCTACGGGGTCGCCGAGCCCGTCATGCATTACGCGAACCCGCCCACCGGCGACGCCAACACGCCGATGGCCGCCAAGGACGCGATGCGTATCACGTTCTTCCATTGGGGCGTGCACGCCTGGGCGATCTACGCCGTGGTCGGCCTGGCGCTGGCCTACTTCCATTTTCGTCGTGATCTGCCGCTGCGCATCAGCTCGGCGCTGTATCCGTTCATCGGCAAGCGCATTTCCGGCCCGATCGGCAACCTCGTCGATGTGATGGCCGTGTTCGGCACCCTGTTCGGTGTGGCGACCTCGCTCGGTCTCGGGGCCCAGCAGGTGGCATCGGGCCTGAACTTCCTGTTCAGCGTGCCCGATAACATCGGCACCCAGATCGTGCTGATCTGCATCATCACCGGCATGGCCACGACCTCGGTCGTGTTCGGCCTGGACGGCGGTATCCGTCGTGTCTCCGAATTCAACCTCTGGCTCGCCGCGGCTCTGCTGGCCTTCGTGATCGTGCTGGGGCCGACGCTCTATATCTTCCAGTCGCTGACCCAGAACATCGGCAACTATGTGTCGTCGCTCGTCAGCATGACGTTCAATTCCTACGTCTACACCGGCAACGAGGACACCCAGAGCTTCATGAGCTCCTGGACACTGTTCTACTGGTCCTGGTGGATTTCCTGGTCGCCGTTCGTCGGTATGTTCGTCGCGCGTGTCTCGCGCGGTCGCACGATTCGCGAATTCGTCGGCGGCGTGCTGCTGGTGCCGGTCGGTGCCACCTTCCTGTGGATGACGGCATTCGGCGACAGCGCTCTGCACATGGTGCTGGTCAACGGGGCAACCGACATGCTCGACGCTGTCGATGCCAACGTTTCGACGGCGCTGTTCGTGTTCCTCGAACAGTTCCCGCTGACCTGGGTCACATCGGTCCTCGGCACGATTCTGGTGGTGACGTTCTTCGTGACCTCCTCGGATTCGGGCTCCATGGTCATCGATATTCTGACCGCGAAGGACGGCGAGGAAGCCCCGGTCTGGCAGCGTATCTTCTGGGCTGTCTCGGAAGGTGCGGTCGCGATTGTGCTGTTGCTCGCCGGCGGTATCGGTGCGCTTCAGGCCGCCTCGCTGGCCTCGGCGCTGCCCTTCACGATCATCATTCTTCTGATGGCGGCCGGCCTGTACAAATCGCTGTCTGTCGAGGCGATCAAGCAGGACTCGATGCGCCACATGATGAATACGCCGTCGAACGTCGCGGCCAGCGGCGGAGGCAACTGGGAACGTCGACTCGAAACGCTCATGTCCTCGCCGCGGCGCGGCCAGGTCGAGCGCTTCCTGCGCGATACCGTCAAGCCGGCCATGGACGAGGTCGCGGCCAAGTTCCAGGAGGAATCGAACCTGGAAGTCTCGGTCGAGCTGCAGGACGATCGATGCTATATCGACGTCAATCACGGGGCCGAGATCGACTTCGTCTACGGGGTGCGTGCGCGTCGCTTCGCGGCGCCGTCGTTTGCCATGGGCGCGCTGCGTGAGCGCAAACCGCGCGGTGGCAACATCGAGGAAAGCGGCAAGACGAAGCGGGATCGTTCGCACTATCGCGCCGAGGTTTATCTGCGCGAAGGCGGACAGCAGTACAACGTCGTGGGTTACACCAAGGCACAGCTCATTGGCGATATTCTCGACCAGTACGAGAAGCATCTGCACTTCCTGCATCTGATGCGCTGATCGCGCTCGGATCGCCAGGACGAGCCCGGCACCGGTGACGGTGTCGGGCTTTTTTTTATTGCCGATGGTCGCGACGCTGGCTACTGCGTGGTTTTCATCGCCCGGCGCGAAGGCGGGATCGGTTATCCTGCCCACTGACGTTCGCTGTTGCCCGAGGCCGATGCAACGCAATCCGCTGGCTCTGTCCGCCGTGCCGCCGATGATCAAATGGCTGTTGATCGCCAACGGCATCGGTTTTCTGGCCAAAATCTATGCACCGGCGCTGGTGATCTTCAACTTCGCGCTCTGGCCGCTGGGCAGTTATTCCGTGCCCGGCACCGATGCCAGCGTGGGCTTTGCGCCCTGGCAGCTGGTTTCCTATGCCTTCCTGCACGCCGACATCGCTCATCTGTTCTTCAACATGTTCGCGCTGTGGATGTTCGGCCGAGTGCTGGAACAGGTCTGGGGCGACGCGCGGTTTCTGCTGTACTACGCGATATGCATCGTGGGCGCCGGCGTGACGCAATTCATCGTCGTGTCCTTCGTGACCGGCGGCCCCGTCGTGCCGACGATCGGTGCTTCGGGCGGCGTGTTCGGGATTCTGCTCGCCTTCGGTCTGATGTTCCCCGATGCGCGAGTGATGCTGATCATCCCGCCGATTCCGATGAAAGCGAAGTATTTCGTGCTCGGTTACGGGGTTCTGGAGCTTTTCTTCGGCGTGACCGGTACGGAAGCCGGCATCGCGCATTTCGCCCATCTCGGCGGTATGTTGTTCGGTTTCATCGTATTGATGATCTGGCGTCAGCAGGGCCGACTGCGGAACTGATCGATGAGCCCCGTCCTTCTCCATCGCCTGTTTGGTTTTATCGGTGGCTCCACGGGGTTGGTGGTAGCCATTACCGGTGCCATGTTCTGGTTCGATCCGCCCGACCAGGCATTGCCTGCCTGGGGGCTGCTGGCGCTGATGATCGGTGGTGTCGTGACCCTGCTCGCCGGTCTGGGCGTGGCGGCGCGGCTATCGGTCGCGCGTTACATCATGATCGGGATGGCAGGGCTGGGCATGCTGGCCGCCGCCGCTGGCGTGGGCAGGGCGCTGCTGGCGGGGAACTGGGGCGCGAGCGTGATCGTGCTGACCGCCGTCATGCCGCTGGTACTTCTGATCGCGGTGATGTGGGAACTCGGCCGGTCGGCGCCGTCGGCCGACTGAGCCGCAACGCCCGGCGACCGTGCGGCGCCGGGCGCAGTCCAGGCAAAATCAGACGCTGACGTTGAGCGAGACGTCGATATTGCCGCGCGTGGCGTTGGAATAGGGGCAGACCTGGTGGGCCTTTTCCACCAGCGATTCGGCTTCTGCCTTGTCCAGCCCGGGCAGGTGCACGTTGAGGGCGACCTGAATACCGAAAGCCTCGCCCTGCGGCCCGATGCCGACCTGGCCGGTCACCTGATGATCGGCCGGTAGGTCGATCTTCTCGCGAGCGGCAACGACTTTCATGGCGCCGATGAAACACGCCGAGTAACCGGCCGCGAACAGCTGTTCCGGATTCGTGCCGTCGCCGCCGGCGCCGCCAAGGGCCTTCGGCGTGGACAGCTTCAGATCCAGCGTATTGTCCTCGGTCGTGGCGCGACCGTCGCGGCCACCGGTGGCCGTGGCTTCGGCGGTATACAGAACCTTGTCTAGCGACATCGGATCACCTGTTGCATGAAATGGAATCCGGACATTGTCACGGACTCCGGTTGCGCGCAATTTGATACGTTAAGCGAACGTCCATGCTTTTATGCTCTCCTGCTTGAAAGCGTCTCACACGATATCGGCGCGATAGCCTGGAACAGGGTATATCGCGAGGATCCACGGCTCGTCATGAAAATTCGTCTCGTCGCAGTTTCTCTGCTCGGTCTTCTGTTGTCGGCCTGTGCCAGTGGTCCGGCTTATCGGCCGGCGCCGCAACCGGGTGATTATGGTTATCGCGACACGATGCTCACCTCCGAGCAATTCCGGGTCAGCTTTTCCGGTTCGGATGGCACAGCGCGAGAGACGGTCGAGAACTTCGCCCTGTTCCGCGCGGCCGATGTTGCCCTGTCCCAGGGAGCGGAGCGTTTCCGTGTGGTGTCGCGCGATACGTCACCGATCACGGCCTACAATGACTTCGGCCCCTCGGCCAACGTGGGCTACGGCTACGGCTTCGGTGCACCTTACTGGGGCACGGGGATCGGCTACAGCACGGGTGGGCGCAGCGAGACGCGCTATGAAACGGTGTTGATGATCCAGATCGGCCCGGATGTGCCGGACGACGGGCCCAACGTCTACGACGCCAGCCAGATCAAGCACAACCTCGCGCCGATTGTCGCCGCCGATCAGCGACGTTGAGGCGGTCTGACGCGGTCGTGCCGTGCGCCTATGGTCGGATGCAGGTCGTTGAGTGCGTTGCGTATCCTTGATTCAAAGCCTACCAACCGCTGTGATTGATGGCCGCTGATAACCAGATCGAATCCGTTCTCAAGGAAGACCGGGTATTCGAGCCGCCGCGTCAGTTCGTCGAAGATGCTGTCCTCAAGCCGGCCGACATCAAGGCGCTGTACGCCGCCGCCGAGGCCGATCACGAAGCCTTCTGGGCGGATCAGGCCCGCCAGTATCTCGACTGGCACAAGCCGTTCACGCAGACGCTGGATGCGAGCAAGGCGCCGTTCTTCGAATGGTTTGCCGACGGTCAGATCAACGTCTCGTATAACTGTCTGGACCGTCATCTGGCCGATCGTGGTGACAAGACCGCGATCATTTTCGAAGGCGATGACGGCGAAGTCGAACACATCAGCTATCGCGATCTGTACACCCGCGTCTGTCGTTTCGCCAATGCCTTGAAGGCGGCGGGGTTGGCCAAGGGCGATCGGGCCGTGATCTATCTGCCCAACGTGCCGGAAGCCGCCGTCGCCATGCTGGCCTGTGCCCGCATCGGAGCGATTCATTCCGTGGTCTTCGGTGGTTTCTCTGCGCCTTCTCTGCGCGATCGGATTGATGACGCCGAAGCGAAGATGCTGATCACTGCCGACGGCAATTATCGCGGCGGCAAGCTGATCCCGCTCAAGGAGACGGCCGACAAGGCGCTGGCCGAGGGCGGGGCGACGATCGAGACCGTCGTGGTGCTCAAACGCGCCGGCGCCGACATCGCCATGGCTGATGGGCGCGACGTGTGGTGGCACGACTTCGTGGCGGATCAGCCGAGTGAATGCGAGCCGACCTGGGTGGAGGCCGAACATCCGCTGTTCATCCTTTATACCTCCGGTTCCACCGGCAAGCCCAAGGGTATTCAGCATGCTTCGGCCGGTTATCTGCTCGGCGCCATCTGCACGTGCCGCTGGGTCTTCGACCTCGGTGATGAAGACGTGTTCTGGTGCACGGCCGATGTCGGCTGGATCACCGGGCATACCTACATTGCCTACGGGCCGACTGCCTGCGGGGCGACCCAGGTCATGTTCGAGGGGGTGCCGACTTATCCGGAGCCCGATCGTTTCTGGAAGATGGTGGATACGCACCAGGTCACGATCTTCTATACGGCGCCGACCGCGATCCGGGCACTCATGAAGCACGGGGACGAATACCCGCAGCGTCATGCGCTCGACAGTCTGCGCGTGCTCGGTACGGTCGGCGAGCCGATCAATCCCGAGGCGTGGATGTGGTACCGCGAGTTGATCGGCAAGAGCCGTTGCCCGATCGTCGATACGTGGTGGCAGACCGAAACGGGCGGCCACATGATCACGCCGATCGCCTCGTACACGCCGACGAAGCCCGGCAGCGTCACGCAGGCACTGCCGGGCATCGATGCCGATATCCTCGACGAATCCGGCGAGCGTGTGACGAACGCCGGCGCCGGTGGCGTGCTGGTCATCAAGAAGCCCTGGCCCTACATGCTGCGCACCATCTGGGGCGATCCCGATCGTTACCGGGGGACGTATTTCGGCATGTACGATGCCCACACTTATGTCGCCGGCGATTCGGCCCAGCGTGACGAAGACGGCGATTTCCGTATCCTCGGCCGCATTGACGATGTCGTGAACATCTCCGGCCATCGTCTGGGCACGATGGAGGTCGAATCCGCGCTCGTGGCTCACGAGGCCGTGGCCGAGGCGGCGGTCGTCAGCCGGCCGCACGAGGTCAAGGGGGAGGCCATCATCGCCTTTGTCATCCTCAAGGACGGCGAGGGCGACGACAGGTTGGCATCGGACTTGCGTGATTGGGTGGCAGAGCAGCTCGGTGCGATTGCCAAGCCGGAAGAGGTGCGATTCGCCGATGGCCTGCCGAAGACCCGATCGGGCAAGATCATGCGCCGTCTGTTGCGCACGGTCGCCCGGGGCGACGAGATCACACAGGATGTCTCGACGTTGGAGAACCCGCAGATTCTGGAGCAGCTCCAGGCGCGCGGATCCTGATAGGACAGCCAGGTTAGGGGGTGGCCGGCCCGGTCGAGGCGCAATGCGCCCATCGGTGCCGGTCTTTTTTATGGGCGCGATCCGCGCTCGAGATTGCCCGGCGGCGTGATCCCGGCGCGGCTCGGGCCCTGGCAGCGCGTCGTCGAATTCGACGTTTCATTGTGGCCGGTGACGTCGTGTTTCGTGGCGCGCCGAAGGCAGCCGGTTTGCTAGCCTTGCCGGTTCGTTTTGTCAGAGCGCCGGCGCGGCGCGATTCACGAGGGCCGACATGTCGAACGAGGTGGTCATCGCCGGCGCGGCACGCACCGCGATAGGGCGTCTTTCCGGGACGTTGTCGCAATTTCCCGCAACCGGGCTCGGGGCAGCGCTGATGCGCGGCATGTGCGAGCGATTGCAGCTGGCGCCCGAGGCCATCGACGATGTGATCCTAGGCCAGGCGCTGACGGCGGGGGCCGGGCAGAACCCGGCACGTCAGAGCGCGATCCGGGCCGCCGTGCCCGATCACGTGCCGGCGCTGACGGTCAATCAGGTCTGCGGCAGCGGGATGGCCGCCGTGATACAGGCCGTGCGGGCCGTCGCACTCGGTGAGTCCGCCCTGGTGATTGCCGGTGGTCAGGAGTCGATGAGTCGCGCGCCGCACGTCCTGCCGCATTCGCGCGTCGGTCAACGTAGCGGCGACTGGACGCTGGTCGATTCGATGATTCACGACGGACTGTGGGATGCCTTCAACGATTACCACATGGGCATCACCGCCGAGAATGTCGCGACCAAGTTCCGGGTCTCGCGCGAAGAACAGGACCGTTTCGCGGCCGGTTCGCAGCAACGGGCCGAGGAAGCCGGCAAGCACGGGCGGTTCGAGTCCGAGATTGTGCCGCTGTCGGTGCCGCAGAAAAGCGGTGATGCGATCGCTTTTGCGCGCGACGAGTATCCTCGCCCCGGCGTGACGCCGGAGCGGTTGGCCGAGCTCGCCCCAGCGTTCAAGCCGGATGGCACCGTGACGGCCGGCAATGCCGCCGGCCTCAACGACGGCGCCGCGATGACCGTGGTGACCACGCGTGACAAGGCCGAATCGCTGGGGCTCTTGCCGCTGGTCCGGGTGGCTGCCCACGCCACGGTCGGCGTCAAACCGTCACTGATGGGGATCGGTCCGGTCGCGGCATCGGCGCGTTGTCTGGCACACGCGGACTGGTCGGTCCGGGATCTCGACCTCGTGGAACTCAACGAGGCCTTTGCGGCACAGGCGGTGGCGGTCAATCGCCAGATGGGCTGGGACGAGACCGGCGTCAACGTCAACGGCGGCGCGATTGCGCTCGGGCACCCGATCGGTGCGTCGGGTGCGCGCATTCTGGTCAGTCTGATCCATGAAATGCACCGTCGCGAGGCCGAGCGCGGACTGGCGACGCTGTGTGTCGGCGGCGGCCAGGGGCTAGCGCTGGCCGTCGAGCGAATTTCGGCCTAGGGCCTACAAGTGCTTCGCATGGCATGAGCGAGGCCAGTCCGGCTGCGACGGCCAGTCTTGGCACTCTTATTGCTTCATGAAATAGCGCACGATGATTTGCGCGGTATTGTTCTCCTCCGATACGTCCAGCGCTAGTTCTTCCCACCGATCATCGTGCAATCGCGGCTTCCGGCCGGCAGTTCCTGCCGGCCGGATTTTTTTGGGCCGATGCCGTCAGACTCGTTTTGTCGACAGGGCCGCGCGTCGGGGGTGATTCCCCGCCCTCGAAATCGGTCAATCCGTGTGTTGCCGGCAGCCGGCCCGGACGGCTGTTGCCCCTGCCGGCCGTGCCACGCCGCACCTTGATTGCGGCGCCGGCCACGCTCGGCGGCCCGCGCCTTGCTCGATGCGACCGGCAGGGGCAATGCGGCGACCTATCTCGTGACGACACGCCCCAGATAGGGCTCGGCCGCCAGTAGATCGGCCGGGCGGCCGCGCCGGTGTGGGCGTTGCAAATCCATGGGAATCGCGGGTGGCGATCGGCGGATCGATCGGGGCCGGCCGGCGCATTTGCGCGCCAGGCCGCTGTGCGGCCGGGATCGCCGGATTTTTGTTGGCCCCGGACGCGGCGAGTCGCGCCGCGCCGGACATGTCTTCATGATGCATGTTTTTGAGATGTGCTTGTCCCTCGCAATGCCCGTCGTCGCGCGGTTCGCGCCGTTATTGAATGCCGCTCGGCCCGGATGCGTTGCTGCCCCTGTCCATGCGCGACATCGGTGGTTATCTCGGCGTGTGGCACGGTGCCTGGCTGGCTCACGCCAGGCGCTTTGGCGATAATACGGGCATGTCGCGCCTGGCCTGGCTATTCGCACCCAACGGAGAGGCGATCTCTTTCGCGATTCGTTGTGTCATATCGGTGGGGCTGTCGCTCTGGCTGGCTTTCTGGCTGGAGCTGGACAACGCCTATTGGGCCTTCATCAACGTCGCGATTCTCATCCAGCCGTTGCCGGGTTTTCTCGTCGTGCGCGGTTTCGCTCGATTGCTCGGTACGTTCGTGGCGGCCTGTGTCGCGATTCTGCTGGTCGCTCTATTCGCGCAGACGTTTACGCTGTTCTCGATCGCCATGATCGCCTGGGTGGCGGCGATGGTGTTCTGTGCCAGCCTGTTCCAGAACAACCTGTCCTACGGGTTCGTACTGGCCGGCTATGTCACCGTGATCATCGGGGTGCGCGTGATGTCGGGCGATCCCGGCGAGGTGTTCTCCGTCGCCGTGGCCCGGGCGCTGGAAACCGGGCTCGCCGCCGTGGTCGCGGCCTTTGTCTCGGTCCTGCTGGCCCCGAGCGTGACGGCCAGGAAGTACCTGCAGGCCCGTATCGCCGCGCTGAAGGCGATCGGCGGGCAGTATCGGGTACTCGATCGCTCCGCCGAGGAGCTCAAGGACGAAGACGGCAACCCGAATACACCGCATCCTCAGCTTCATGCGCTCGTCGAGAAGACGTTGTCGCTGGAGCAGACGCGTCAATACGCGCGGTTCGATGCGCCGGAATTCGGGGCCTATGATCGGCTGGCTCGGCGACTGGACTACGAGCTGCTCTCGATCGTCTCGGCAATGGCTTCGTTGCAGGTTTATCTGGCGCGCCTGGGAACCCGGGCCGATCGCGCGCCGCTCAAGCGTCTGGACAAGGCCGCGGCACTGTTGGAAAGCGATCCCTCGCGCACCGAGGAAATCACGGCCGCGTTCGATACGGCCTACGATGACGTGCTCGCCGAGATCGGCGCCGGCGCTGAAGAGGCCGACCGCAAGCGCTCCATCACCGAATGGGTCGTCATCAGCCGGGCTCTGGATCTGGCCAACCGATTGCGCGCAGCGGTGACCAAGCACGGTCTGCTGCTCGCCGAGCAGGGCGGTGGCCCGCGGCCTTCGCGTCGCAGCGAATTCTCTACCGCGCGAACGCTGGGCGAATCGTTCAAGGTGACCATACGAGCCACGGCCGCGATGAGCGCCGGTGCGATTCTATGGGCGACACACGATCAGCAGGCGCTATCGGGCACGATGGTGTTGCTGTCGGTGCTGACCACGCTGTTCGCCTTGATGGACAACCCCACGCAGGGCGCGGTCGGCTTCGGCATCGGCGGTCTGCTGGCTGGTGTGGCGGCATTCTTCGTCAATTTCGTGTTCCTGCCGCACGCCGACAGCTTCGCGATGCTGATGCTGGTGCTTTCGCCGTGCGTGTTCGTGGCCGGACTGGCCATGATCAATCCGTCGACTGCTCTCATGGGCCGGGTGGGGCTCGTCCAGTTCGCGTTATTCGTGCACCCGGCCAACGGTTCACGCCAGGATTTCGTCGCCTTCCTGCAGAGTTTCCTCGGGGCCGAACTGGCCGTCATCTTGGCGCTGCTGGCATTTGCGCTGGTACTGCCGGTGGACAACCGGCGGCTGCTCAAGGATCGCCTGGCCGCAATCTTCGGCGAGTTGTCGCGCGGGTTTGCCGAGCCACGAGAGCGTTTCGAAACCCGCATCTACAGCCGCCTGCTCAAACTGCCGGTGGCTGCCGACAAGGGCGAGTTTCACGTGTCGGCGCGCCAGGCGGCGTTCGCGGCCGTCAACATGGGCGTCGAGGCCCGCTCCCTGATCGTGCTCGCTGACCGGGCCGGTTTCAGCCGCGATCGGCGCGCTGCGATCCGGGAGAACCTGCTTGGCATCGAATCGTTGTTCGAGCATGGTTATCCGGCGATCTCCGACGTGCTCCGCGCCCAGAGCCGAATCAACCGGTTGGCAGGCGACCTGCTCGGCGAGGCCGTGGCATTCAAGGCCAGCAAGCGACGTCGTTACGCGATCCGCGCCGCGGTGTCGGGCGAACTCGTCGCGGCCGCACTGGCCGATTACGCGCTGGCACGCGAAAATAGCGACGAGAACAAAATCACGCTGGGGGAGGCCGATTGTGCTACCTGAGACGATTGCCATCGGTGGTATCTATCTACCGATATTCCTGGGGTTCCTCGTAGCGACCGGTCTGCTTTATCTGGCGCTGCGCTGGGTGCTGCTGCGGGTGCATGCCTATCGGGCGTTCTGGCATCCGGCGCTGGCCGGCGCGGCGCTGTTCACCATTCTGTTATCGGGCCTGCTGCTGTTATTCGGTCCTTAGGTGTGACCTCTCAGTAGATTGTTCATCCGAGCCGCAGTCCTTGAAGCTGATGGGTGCAGAAATCCGTCAGACCTAAGGAGCGACCCGGATGAACACGCATAAGAATGCGCGACTCACCGTTCACAGTCGACAGGTGCTGGTGCGTCGAGTGATCGAACAGGGCCTGAGACCGGTCGA